>CANLEM010000001.1 GCA_947489685.1 uncultured Aquimarina sp.
AATGGGGATGGTAAAGATGACATAGCTGCTTTTTATGACAATGGTAATGGAGATATGGATTTACATGTTTGGTTGTCGGAGGGTAATAAATTTAAGTACCAATGGAGTGCTGGCTGGTGGTTGGACAGACAAGGTTCATATGATGTAAACAAAATAACAGATAGAGTAGTATCCGGAGATTATAATGGGGATGGTAAAGATGATATTGCTTCATTTTATGACAATGGCAATGGAAATACGGATTTACATGTTTGGTTGTCAGAAGGCAATAAATTTAAGTACCAATGGAGCGCTGGCTGGTGGCAGGAAACAAAAGGGGGATATGATGTAAACAAAATAACTGGTAGAGTAGTATCCGGAGATTATAATGGAGATGGTAAGAGTGATATTGTAGCTTTCTACAATTATGAAGACAATAACTCTGTAAGAACAAATGCTTGGCATTCCAAGGGTAATAATTTTGCTTATATAAATAGCTCTTTAGGTTATACCTGGAAAATAATTGCATCCCCTGTTTCTAAAAATTATGAGCAAATCACAGTTGAAAAGCCAAAAAATGAAATAGTTAAAAACCGTAAGGGTTACCAAGTTTTTAAAATTTCCCCTAATCCTATAAGTAATAGTAAACATTTATATGTTACTTCAACACAGAAATTAAATCAATCTATAAGTATTACTATTTTTGATATTCAAGGAAAAAAAATAAGTATAGTTAAGCAAAAATTAAAAAAAACAGGCAGCACTTATAGAGTTGCTGTAGAAAATTTGGTGAAAGGGATATACTTTATTAAAATAAAATCTAAGGATATAGATGAAACGTATAAATTTTTAAAGGATTGAAATTAAAGTTCGTTTGCATATTTAGCACCTCTTTCTATAAGCCATTCTTCTAACCATGTTGCACCTTCTTGTTTCACATAGTCTAGTACCGTTAAAGAACGATGCTCGGTTACATTAAGATTAGCACCTTGATCGATGAGCCAATCCAAAATCTCGGTGTTCTTAGAAGTAAAAACAGGAGTTTTGGCATACATAAAAATAGAAGTGCCTTTATGATTGGTCGCATTTACATCTGCGCCATGGGCCACTAATAATTTTGCAACTTCAAAATGCTCATTAAAAACCGCCTTTACAAGACCCGTCCAACCCTCATCAGTTTTTACATCAATATGCTTCAACATAGGGATTGAAGATGCAACTGTTTTTACATCCCCATCTGCGCAAGCTTTAAAAAATTGTAACTCAATATCCATTATTCACAAAAATAATATTTACAGTCTATACGACAATAATAATAATATGTTTTAAATCCGAATAATATTTACAACTTTAAGGAAATAAAAGTACCTTTGCGTTTTTTAATTATATGAAGAAAGAATTAAACTTTGCCATCGTTGGTTGTGGTAGAATAGGAAATAGACATGCCGGTCATATTAACAATAATGGAACGTTAAAAGCGGTTTGTGATATTGAATTTGAAAAAGCTGAATCTTTAGCAAAAGAATATAATGCTACAGCATATGCTTCGATAGAAGAATTGCTATCTAATGAACCTGATGTTGATTTGATTGCAATTTGTTCTCCAAACGGGCTGCACGCCGAGCATACAATCCAATCTTTGAAAAGCGGTTTTCACGTGCTTTGTGAAAAGCCTATGGCTATTAATGTTTATGATTGTGGAGAAATGATCAAAGAAGCAGAAAAAGCCAACAAGAGATTAATGATTGTAAAGCAAAATCGTTTTAATCCACCAGTTGAAGCGGTTAAAAAAATAATTGATGATGGTAAATTGGGTAAAATTTATTCTGCACAATTAAATTGTTTCTGGAACAGAAATCCTGATTACTATAAAAACTCTTGGAAAGGTACACAAGAATTAGATGGAGGTACTTTATATACGCAGTTTAGTCATTTTATTGATCTATTGTACTGGATTGTAGGAGATGTAAAAAATGTTGAAGCTTTTGGAGGAAATTTTCATCATCAAGGGATCACCGAATTTGATGACAATGGAGTGATCGCTTTGGAGTTTTATAATGGTGCGTTAGGAAGTATTAATTATACAGTCAATAGCCACGGGAAGAATATGGAAGGTTCCTTAACTATTTTTGGTGAAAAAGGAACTGTGAAAATAGGAGGGCAATATCTTAATGAATTAGAATATCAAAATATAGAAGGGTATAAAGTAGAGAATTTACCAGAAGGAAATACTGCAAACAATTATGGTCAATATCAAGGATCTATGTCTAATCATGATAAGGTATATGAAAATGTTGTTGAAGTATTAACAAATGATGGTGTGATTTCTGCAAATGGATTTGAAGGTCTTAAGACTGTTGAGATTATAGACAAGATTTATAATAAAATTAGTGATAGGAATAAGCCCATCTAAATGATATGAAGAACGTTGTATTTTTAGGATCGAAGAAAATTGGTTTAGAATGCCTTCAGCATCTTTTCGAAAAATCGAAAATACTAAATTATAATATTCTTGGGATCTTAACCAATAGTAGGGGAAAAGAGATTTTAGATTATGCCGAGTCAAATAAAATACGGGTTATTAAAGATTTGGATGAGTATATTAATCTAAAAGAAACTGTTGATATCGCAATATCAGTTCAGTATCATCAAATCCTTAAAAAAGATCATATCCAAAAGGCCAAGGAAATCACCGTTAATTTGCACATGGCTCCTTTGCCTGAGTATAGAGGATGTAATCAATTTTCTTTTGCAATTCTGGAAGATAAAAAAGAATTTGGAACAACTATACACCGTCTAGAAGAAGGAATCGATTCTGGGGATATTATCTTTGAAAAACGATTTCCAATTAAAGAAGGTAGTTGGGTAAAAGATTTACACCATGATACCCATCTTGCGTCTGTTTCTTTATTTGAAGAAAGCCTTGAAGACTTAATAAATGGCAATTTTGAACTTAAACCTCAAAAGGATTTTATAGCAGAGCGAGGAACTTCGTTACACTATAGGAAAGAGATTAATGATATCAAAGTAATTGATTTAAAGTGGCCCCAGGAAAAGATAGAAAAACATATTAGAGCAACCTATTTTCCTGGTTTCGAGCCTCCATATTGCTTAGTTAATTCGAAAAAAATATATTTTGATAAAAAAGATGATTAAATTCCTTGATTTACAATATCAGTATAAGACTATCAAAAAAGATATTGATGCCGCTATTGAAAATGTTATTACAAATTCTGCTTTCATTGGAGGAGAAGAACTAAAGAAACTTGAAAAGAATTTTGCCTCATTTCAAGATGCAAAACATTGTATAGGAGTGGCTAATGGTACAGATGCTATAGAAATAGCTATTGAAGCGTTGGAGCTCCCGCCTAATTCTGAAATTATCGTTCCTGCCAATAGTTTTATTGCAAGTTCTGAAGCCGTTACAAGATCGGGTCACAAAGTAGTATTTTGTGATTGTAATCTTGATAACTACACGATTTCAATACAAAGCTTAAAAGAGGTAATTACAGAAAAGACAAAGGCAATTATTGCGGTTCATTTGTATGGTCATCCTTGTGATATGGGTGAGCTTTTACAAATTGCTAAAGAACATGATCTCAAAATTATAGAAGATTGTGCACAAGCTCACGGTGCCGAATATAACGGGAAAAGAATAGGTGCTATAGGAGATATAGGGACTTTTAGTTTTTATCCAGGAAAAAACCTTGGTGCATATGGTGATGGTGGCGCAATTGTAACCAATGATGAAGAGTTGGCAATTAAATGTAAAATGATTGCTAATCATGGAAGAATAGAGAAATACAACCACGTTTTTGAAGGAAGAAATAGTAGATTAGATAATTTACAAGCCGCTATTTTAAATGTAAAATTGGGCCATCTAGAAGATTGGACAAATCAACGCATTAAAATAGCCGATTTTTATCTCGAAAACCTAAAAGATGTTTCAGAAATTGTATTGCCTAAAAGATCAGAATGGGCAAGACAAGTATATCATCTATTTGTTATAAGAACAGATAGAAGAGAAGAGTTAAAAGCTTATTTGGGGGAGCAAAATATTCAAACAGGGATTCATTATCCTATAGCGCTACCTAAGCTTAAAGCATATGACTATGTTGGTCAAGCCGAAACAGATTTCAATGCAAATAATACAGATACATTGCTGTTAAGCCTACCTATTGGTGAACATCTTACTTTAGATGATGTTAAAATAGTAGTCGAGGCGATAAAAAACTTTTTTTAACAAAATGAGTTATGATGTCACAATTGTTGGAGCCGGTATTGTAGGTCTCGCTACGGCATATAACCTTTCTAAGGCAGCTCCCAACCTTAAGATAGCCGTTTTAGAAAAAGAAAAATCAATTGCTACACATCAAACAGGACATAATAGCGGTGTTATCCATTCGGGTATTTATTACAAACCGGGTAGCGCTAAGGCTATAAACTGCAGAAAAGGATATGACCTTCTTTTAGAGTTCTGTAAAGAAGAACAAATTTATCATGAAATATGTGGTAAGATAATTGTTGCAACCAATAGCAATGAGGAAAAAAAACTACAAGACATTTATGATAGAGGTATCCAAAATGGGTTAAAAGGTTTGCAGATATTAAATCAAGAAGAACTCAAAGAGAAAGAACCTCATGTTTTTGGAACGAAAGGAATTTTTGTTCCGCAAGCCGGAATTGTAGATTATAAAAAAGTATCTCGCAAACTTTTTGAAATAGGTAAACAAAATGGGGTGAGCTTTTTTTTTGACAAAAAGGTTACTTCAATAGAAAAGCAAAACGATGGTTATATAATAAACACCAATGTCAAAGCTATAAACACTAAGTTCTTAGTGAATTGTGCCGGGCTATACTCGGATAAAATTGCAAAAATGGATGGGTTTAATCTGAATGCTAAAATTATACCATTTAGAGGGGAGTATTATCTGTTAAAAGAAGAAAAAGCTAAGCTTGTCAACAATCTAATTTACCCAGTACCCGATCCAAGTTTTCCGTTTCTTGGAGTACATTTTACAAGAAGAATTAACGGAAAAGTAGATGCAGGACCAAATGCAGTGCTTGCATTTAAGAGAGAAGGATATACCAAATCTGATATAGATTTAATGGAGTTTCTTGAGAGTATCTCATACCTTGGATTTATCAAGGTAGCTTTAAAATATTGGAAAGTTGGAGCGTTCGAAATGTATAGATCATTTTCTAAAAAGGCTTTCGTTAAATCACTGCAAAAATTAATCCCAAAAATAAAAGAAGAGGATTTAATTATTGGTGAGGCCGGAGTAAGAGCACAATTATGTGATATAAAAGGTAATCTTATAGATGATTTTTTAATTAAGAAAACCGATAGAGCGGTTCACATTGTAAATGCTCCTTCGCCTGCAGCAACATCATCATTAAATATTGGTAAAGAAATAACTAAGAAAATACTTCAATCATTATAAATGAAGAATATTTGGATTATTAATCAACACATATCAAGCCCGGATATTGAGGGCGATGGATATAGGCATTCTTATATTGCTAAACACTTAAAAAAAGACGAGAAATTTAATATACTATTAATCACTTCTTCTTTTTGTCATGCACCATATAGACATAATAAATTTAAGGGTTTATATAAATATGTGAATAAAGAGGTTAAAACCCTCATCTTAAAGGGTAATAAATACAAAACATCTCATGGTAAATGGAGAATAGTGAGCTGGCTCATATTTTCTATGAATTTATTTATTGTTCCTCTAATCTCAAGGAAGAAAGTTCCCAAGCCAGATATTATTATGTTGTCTTCTCTTCCGCTATTACCAGTTTTAAATATTGTTATTTTTAAGAAGCTTTTTTATCCAAAAGCAAAATTTGTTTTCGAGGTAAGAGATTTATGGCCATTATCTGCTCTCGAGTTGGGTAATTATTCTGAAAAAAACGTTTTTATTAGATTTTTGGCTTATCTAGAGCGTTTAGGTTATTCTAAAGCTGATAAACTTATTTCTGTTCTTCCAAGAGCAGATAAACATTTCAAGCAAGTCTTGGGTCATCAAGATTTTGATTTTAAATGGGTTACCAATGGTTACGAATTACCAAGTGATAAAGAAGAAATTCTCACAGAAGATATTTTCAAGGAAAAAATAACTGAAGACACATTTAATGTTGGATACGCAGGAACGATTGTAATTGCTAATCCATTGGATACAGTAATTAATGTTATTTCAAAACTTAAAGAACAAAACATTAATCTATATATACTTGGTGGAGGACCAGAAAAAGAACGACTTTTGAAGTTGTCTGAGAATTATGATAATGTTCATTTTTTGGATAGAGTGCCTAAACAGTATGTAAAATTATTTTTATCTAAAATGGATGTGTTGTTTATGGGAAAAGGAACCAAAGACACCAAAATCTATAAGTTCGGAACATCACAATTAAAGACATTTGATTATTTCTATGCAAAAAAACCTATTATTCAGGCATTAGGGTCTAATGAGAACCCCGTGACTTATTCTAAATCGGGATATGTAGTACCTCCTGAAGATGAAGAATCTTTAAAGGAGAGAATTCTTTATTTTAAAAGCTTATCTGAAGAAGAACGTTTGCAATATGGTGAAAGAGGATATAAATATTTAATTGACCATTGCACTTATGACAAAATAAGCGAATCATTTGGTGAAATTTTTGAAGAGATATAAACTTTTCTTCTTACTATTTTTAACCGACTTGGGCCATTTTGAAGATGCTTAATTTTTGCCCTTAACTTATTAATGATTAATTTTGTCTTATAAAATTTAAAATGAGTTTGAAAATACTAGTAACTGGTGCAAATGGATTTGTTGGATCTGCACTTATGCCTCGATTGGAGGAACTTGGACATCAAGTTAAAGGAATTGATAGAAATGAAGCTCCTTTATACAAAATTCATAAAAACACCATTATTGGGGATATTTTTGACATCTCTAAAATAGAATCTCTCAACACTACATTTGATGTAATAATACATTGTGCCGCGGCAAAAAATGACTTTGGAATATCTGATAAAGAATACTTTAGAGACAATGAAGAAGCTACCAAAGTTCTTATTGAATATGCCGAAAAGCAAAATATTAATAAAGTAATCTATTTTAGTACTGTATCTGCTTATGGCCATCAAGATAAAATATGTGATGAGAGTGATGAGTTGCTTTCAAATACGATCTATGGGGATTCTAAATTAGCCGGTGAATATGTGATTAATGATTGGTTAGAAAAGGATGAGAATAATCGCGCAATAATACTGAGACCCTCGGTTATTTATGGTGTGAATAATTATGCCAACATGTATAATCTAATTGATAAGATGTACGGAAACCCTTTATTAATGATAGGTGATGGTAGTCATGTTAAATCTATGGTAGCTGTCTCTAATATGGTGGATATGACCATATTTACCATGAATTTAGGTTTTGATAAAAAGGTCGAGATATTTAACTGTATTGACAAACCATATATTAGCCTTAATGAATTAATGAAAATAGTTGCTTCTCAGGAGAGCTTTGCAATGCCAAAAATAAATATTCCTGTCTGGTTTGCCTATGTTTTAGCTACACCATTTGAAATACTTTCAAAACTCACAGGCAAGGACCTAAAATTAAATTGGAACAGAATAAAAAAATTCGCGACTTCAACTGATTATCGAGCCGATAAAATTAGAGAAAGAGGATATGTCCAAAATTTTTCAACAGAAGAAGAAATTATAAAGATGGCAACCTGGTATAGATCACTTAAAAAATAATAACATGAAGCAAAAATTAATTTTACTAGGGCTTAACGAACTTAATTTTGATTTTATTAAGCATTATGTTAATCAAGGGATTCTTCCAAATTTCAAAAGAATATTTGATGAATACGATATTGTAGAGACTTCTTCAGAAAAGGAGTATAAGCTTTTAGAACCTTGGATACAATGGGTGACCATACATACTGGTAAGACGTATGAAGAGCATAAGGTTTTTAGGCTGGGAGATATTGTTGATAGAAAGGATTTAAAACAGGTATTTGAAATAGCAGAGGAAAAAGGATTAACCGTTGGGGCTATTAGTCCATTTAATGCGGATAATAGATTGAAAAATTCCAAGTTTTTTGTTCCAGATCCTTGGACACAAACAGAAGCTTCAGGAGAAAAGTTCATACAAGATGTTTCTAAAGCGGTTTCTCAGGCTGTAAATGATAATGCTAAGGAAAGTGTTTCCAAAGAGTCAATTTTTGCTATTTTAAAGACGCTGCTCAAGGTGGTAAAACCTTCGTCCTATATGCAGTACTTTAAACTATTACTTTCGATAAAATCTAAAGTAGGTATTAAAGCTGTAGTTTTGGATAAGCTTTTGGGAGATACATTTATCCATCAATGGAAAAAACATCAACCTGATTTTTCTAATCTTTTTTTGAATACTGGAGCACATTTTCAACATCATTACATGTTTAATTCTTCTGCCTATGATGGAGATCTTAAAAATCCAGACTGGTATTGTTCTGAAGATCAGGACCCTTTGTTAATGATTTTTAAAGAGTATGATAGGATTATTGGGAAACTAATGAAACTCGATGTGAGATTGATTTTGTGCACCGGACTACATCAAAAGCCTCATAAACATAATACCTTTTACTGGAGATTAAAAGAGCATGTTTCGTTTCTGCAGGATACGTTGGAAATTAAAAACATCAAGAAAGTTACTCCAAGAATGTCAAGGGATTTTTTAATGGATTTTGATTCAGCAAGTGATGCGCTGAACGCCCAGAGTATTCTAGAAAAATATAAATCAGAGAAAGACCAGATCAATATATTTACAATAGACAATAGAGAAACCAGTCTTTTTGTTGAGCTTACATACCCTAATGAAATTGATGTCGATTTTAATATTAAGGGCGATAAATTGATCCATAATTTTGAAAACGAGGTAGCCTTTGTTGCAATTAAGAATGGAGAACATCATCATATTGGGTATTATATTGATACTGGATCTGAAATAAAACAAACAGATAAAACCATAGAACTTAAAGAAGTTTTTGAAAAATTGGTTCATTCGTTTAATTGAAAACCTATTAATTAGACTCATTTGTCTATATTTGTCTTCAATTACAATGCGTAATTAAATATTTTCTTTTGCCTTTATACTATCCAATATTGTTTTTTTTCGGAGCCTATGCCTTGACATATTTTACTATTCCTAAAATTATTGGATTAGTAGAAAATAAAAGGTTAATGGACGAACCAAATAATAGAAGTTCTCATAAAACAAGAACTCCTACATTAGGAGGGGTTTCTTTTTTTTACACTATAATCTTCACACTTTTTTTTCTAAAACAATGGGATTCTAATAGTGAGGCGATGTATATCATACCTGGCTTAACGATACTTTTAATTATTGGTTTAAAAGACGACCTATTAGTGTTATCACCCTATACTAAATTGGCAGCTCAAATATGTGCTATAGGTTTTGTATTGATGAACAATAATTTTGTGGTGCATTCATTAAATGGTTTTATAGGCATATACGAAATCCCTGTTTATTTGTATTATTTGGTAGGAGGGTTTTTGATTCTTACCGTAATAAATGCATACAATTTAATAGATGGGATCGATGGCCTGGCTGCTATCGTTGGTATAGTAATATTAATAATGTATGCTACCATATTTTATTTTACAAAAGATTATTTTTACATGCTACTTTGTTTAGCGTTAAATGGAAGTCTTATGGCTTTTTTAGCATTTAATTTATCTTCTACGCGTAAAATATTTATGGGAGATACGGGTTCACTTATTGTTGGTTTTATAATAAGTATCTTAACACTTAAATTCTTAACACTTACTCCCGACAATTATAGTAATCTTCCGTTTTTGCTAGAAAACGGCCCTATAATTGCGATCAGTATATTAATTGTGCCTTTGTTTGATACCGCTAGAGTATTTGCTATTAGAGTGGCAAACAAGAAAAGTCCTTTTTCTCCAGACAGAAATCATATACACCATATTTTAATTGACTATTTATCTTTATCTCATAGACAAGCTAGTCTAATGATTGGTTCTTTTAATATAATTTTTGTTATTCTTTTTATTGCACTAGGAAGTACCTCAAAAAATGGATACCTCCTGTTGCTCCTTATAAGTATAATTATAGGATTAGCGTATCTTTTTTTTAGACTAAATTATAGTTTTTCCAGTCTTAAGAAGAAAATTCTTTTTAGAAAAAAAATGAATAATCTAAAGAAAGAAGTTAAAAAGGGAGGAGAAAAATTAATTCAAAAAAAAAGTAAACATAAATGAAAATATCAGTAATAGGAACTGGATATGTAGGGTTAGTTACAGGAACATGTTTAGCAGAAACCGGTAACGAAGTTGTTTGTGTGGATATAGACAAACAAAAAGTTGAAAAAATGCGCAATGGCGAGGTACCAATTTATGAACCTCACCTTGATGTGCTTTTCGAAAGAAATATAAATGCACAACGACTTAAATTTACAACCTCTCTAGAAGAAGGTCTTGAGCATGGTCAAATTATTTTCCTGGCACTTCCTACTCCCGAAGATGAAGATGGTTCTGCCGATTTATCTTATGTTTTAGGTGTTGCAGATCAAATAGGAAAACTTATAAAAGATTACAAAGTAATTGTCGATAAAAGTACGGTGCCAGTAGGTACAGCCGAAAAAGTGTATGCAACAATTGCCGAAAACGCCAAATGTGATTTTGATGTTGTTTCTAATCCAGAATTTCTTAGAGAAGGCTTTGCTGTAGACGACTTTTTAAAACCAGAAAGGATAGTGGTAGGTTCTAACTCAGAAAGAGCTACAGAACTCATGAAAAAACTATATAAGCCCTTTGTAAGATCTGGAAATCCAATTATAATAATGGACGAAAAATCTGCAGAACTTACTAAGTATGCAGCAAACTCTTTTCTGGCAACAAAGATTACGTTTATGAATGAGATTGCCAATTATTGCGAAAAAGTCGGAGCTGATGTAGATAAGGTTAGAATTGGTATGGGTACAGACTCTAGAATTGGAAAACGTTTTCTGTTTCCTGGTATAGGATATGGAGGCTCATGTTTTCCCAAGGATGTAAAAGCGTTACATAAATCGGGTAAAGATGACAATTATGATTTCCAAATTTTAGAATCAGTAATTAATGTGAATAAGAAGCAAAAAGTTGCTTTGATCCCTAAAATCAATAAATATTTTGATAATAATGTAGAGGGAAAAACTTTTGCCGTTTGGGGATTAGCTTTTAAACCAGAAACTGATGATATTAGAGAAGCTCCTTCATTAGATATTATTAATAGTTTGTTAGAAAAGGGAGCGAAAATTAAAGCGTTTGATCCTGAAGCTATGGAAAACGTTAAGGCTAAATTGGGAGATAAAATTGGATTTTCTAACTCCATGTATGAAACTTTAGAAGGTACTGATGCCTTAATTATCAGTACAGAGTGGAGTATTTTTAGAACTCCTAATTTTGATAAGATAAGGGATAATGTAAAGGAGCAAGTTATTTTTGATGGAAGAAACTTGTATGATCTTCTGGATATTGAAAAGGAGAAAATCTCTTATTTTTCGATAGGAAGAAAAGATATAATAGTGTAATGAAAAAAGTTTTAATAACTGGAGCAGCTGGATTTTTGGGATCGCACTTGTGTGACAGGTTCATTAAAGAAAATTTTTATGTAATTGCAATGGATAACCTGATTACTGGTGATCTTAAAAACATTGAACATTTATTTAAGCATAAAAATTTTGAATTTTGTCATCACGATGTTTCAAAATTTGTACATGTTTCCGGTAATTTAGATTATATTTTACATTTTGCCTCTCCAGCAAGCCCAATAGATTACTTAAAAATTCCTATCCGTACTTTGAAAGTTGGTTCTTTGGGAACACATAATTTATTAGGATTGGCTAAAGAAAAAAAAGCTAGAATTCTTATTGCATCTACCAGTGAAGTATATGGAGATCCTTTGGTTCATCCTCAAAATGAGGATTATTATGGGAATGTAAATACCATAGGGCCTAGAGGAGTCTATGACGAGGCTAAGCGCTTTCAGGAATCTATTACAATGGCATATCATACCTGTCACAATTTAGAAACTAGAATAGCACGAATTTTTAATACCTATGGCCCTCGAATGCGTTTAAATGACGGCCGTGTGGTTCCTGCCTTTATTGGTCAGGCATTACGAGGTGAAGATCTTACAGTTTTTGGAGAAGGATTACAAACACGTTCCTTTTGTTATGTAGATGATCTCATTGAAGGAATCTATAGATTGCTTTTTAGTGACTATGTATATCCTGTAAATATTGGAAACCCCGATGAAATTACTATTAAAGATTTTGCAGAGGAGATAATTAACTTAACAGGGACCGATCAAAAGGTAATCTATAAGCCGTTACCTGTTAATGACCCGTTGCAAAGACAACCTGATATATCTAGAGCTAAAGAAATTTTGGATTGGGAACCCAAAATGGGAAGAAAAGAAGGGATGAAAAATACATTAGATTATTTTAAAAGCCTTTCGCAAGAGGAGCTTTATAAAAGTGAGCATAGGGATTTCTCTTAAATTAGAAGATTAGTTATTTCAGGAAAGTGAAGAAAGTAAAGTAGGAGTATTTTTATATTACGAAATATATCAAAGCGTTATACGTTTCTAATTAATCATATAACACGAGGACAATGAGATTTAGGTTAACCGAAATGTTTTATAGGGATAAAAACAATTTGGTGCTTACCATATTTTGGAATAGCCTGTATACTGCTTTTTTTTTATTACCTCTTGGGATTAATCTCCCTACTCCATTTTTTATAGTCTCTATTGTACTTGGGATGATTAATGTCTTTAAGTCTAATAAAAAATTTGCCCTGGATAATAAGGCATTGTTACTTTTCCCTCTCTATTTTATAATCATTTTATTGAGTTTGCTATACACAGATAATGTTTCTGATGGGGTCAACCTTATTCAGCGTTCTTTATCATTGCTGTTTTTTCCAATAATTTTTCTTTTTGTTAAAGAGGACGCGTCTACGGTAAGAAAACTATTTGATTTCTTACTTATGGGACTCATAGTATCCTTTTTTATCAATTTTTCGATTGGCGCTTATGATGTGTTCGAATATATAAAAAGAAGCGGTGGTGTTTTTGAAACTTCATGGGAAGGCATTTCTAATCTTATGAACTCTTTAATAAAAGGATGGAGCTATTTTGTGCGAGCAGAGTTTTCAAAATTGGTTAACCCAAGTTATGTTTCCTTATATATATTATTAGTACTTAGTTATTATTTAAAAAATAAGCTTGAGTCAAAAATACAGGTATTCATTATTTCTGTACTATTTCTTTATCTGTTTTTATTATCATCGATAGCGGCTTATTTGATTCTAACGATCATGTGCGTGTTGTTGATTTATGAAATCTCAGATAAGAGTAAAAAATACACCATGTCTATCCTGTTTGTTTTAGGAATAATCGTGTTCTTAAACAACCCTAGAGTTTTTGATTTTTATACCAATGTAGCCGGTTTTAAGAATACATTTGGAATGAATAGTATAACCGTAGAAAAATCAAGATTATTAACATGGAATGCGAGCTTACAATTAATTAAAGAAGCACCTTTGCTGGGATATGGAATTGGCGATACCAACGACGTTCTCATAGAGAAGTACAAAGAGTTAAATTATTTTCATAATTATAATAACAAGTACAATGCCCACAATCAATTTCTACAAACATTTTTACAAACCGGGATTTTGGGCTTTAGTATTTTAATAGGGATTTTTGTTCTATTGGCGCTTAGGATGAATAGAAGTAAAAATGAATTTTCAGTTTTTCTGATACTCTTTATATCACTGTTTTTTGAATCGATGCTAGTTAGATTTAATGGCGTGGTCTTTTTCTCAATTATTATCCCATTATTGTTAAAAAAGAGAAGCATTTTGAGCAGTAGAATTATTCGAAATGAATCCAGACCAGAAAAATAAATAATTGTTGTAATTCTTCAAAAATATTATGCTAGATCAAAAGGTTTTCATAAAAACTATTAGCACCACAACCCTGAATAAACTATTTTTGACGCTGTAAAATTAAAGCTATACTTTATCATGAATATTTTAGTACTTGGATCTGGGGGTAGAGAACATACTTTTGCCTACAAAATCGCACAAAGCGAACTATGTGATCAATTATTTGTTGCTCCGGGTAATGCAGGAACAGATGCAATTGCAAGAAATGTAGCAATTGCTGTAACAGATTTTCCTGCGATTAAAGCCCTTGTGTTAAAAGAACATATAAACATGGTCGTTGTAGGGCCAGAAGATCCTTTAGTGCAAGGGATTAGCGATTTTTTTGCCCAGGATAATGAGTTAAAAGGGATAGTGGTTATCGGCCCATCAAAAGAAGGAGCACAACTTGAGGGCAGTAAAGAATATGCCAAAGAATTTTTGTTTAGACATAATATCCCAACGGCAGCCTATCAAAGCTTTACTGCGACAACTGTAGACGATGGTAAACAGTTTTTAGAAACTCTTAAGCCTCCATATGTATTAAAGGCAGATGGATTAGCAGCCGGAAAAGGAGTATTGATACTTCAGGATATCCAGGAAGCAAAAAGTGAACTCGAAAACATGTTGACCAATAAAAAGTTTGGAGCAGCTAGCGAGAAAGTAGTAATCGAAGAATTTCTGGATGGTATTGAGCTTAGTGTATTTGTGCTTACCGATGGTAAAAACTATGTAACCCTACCTACCGCAAAAGATTATAAACGTATTGGAGAAGGAGATACAGGGCTTAATACAGGAGGTATGGGTGCTATCTCACCAGTTCCTTTTGCGGATAAGGCACTAATGAATAAAATCGAAGAGCAAATCATTAAACCTACGGTTAATGGATTGGCCAAAGAAAACATAGATTATAAAGGTTTTATTTTTATTGGATTGATAAAAGTAGGTGATGACCCAAAAGTAATCGAATATAACGTGCGTATGGGAGATCCAGAAACCGAAGCAGTACTACCTAGAGTTAAAACAGATTTGGTAAAGCTCTTTAAGCACGTAGGAGACCAATCTTTGGATACAGTTGATCTAGAAATTGATGAAAGAAGTGCGACAACAGTGATGACAGTATCCGGCGGATATCCTGAAGCCTATGAAAAGGGAAAACAAATTTCGGGTATTGAAGAAATTTCGGATGCCATTGTTTTTCATGCTGGTACCAAGATAGACAATGGTACTGTGGTGACTAATGGAGGTAGAGTAATTGCAGTGACCTCTTTTGATGAAGATTTTAGACAAGCCTTGAAAAAATCATATCAAAATATAGAAAAATTACATTTTGAAAAAATGTACTATCGAAAGGATATAGGGTTTGATTTATAACCTATAAAACAATAATAATATTAAAAGCGCATATATGAACTCATCACATATGCGCTTTTTTTAATATATACTTTACTAAAAGTAGTACTATATACTATATTAACTTTGAAATAAAGAAATAGATTAATCTAAGAACGAATGTGCCTTAGGGTCTCTATTTTCTTCGTTATTATCATTAAACGATTTTAATTCTTTCATCCAATAGAAAAAAGCAGCAAAACCAATTAACATAAACAACCAGTTTATAATATTGGCAACTCCCCAGCTTTCCAATTCTAACGCTCTTAAAGCATCCATAGGAGCAAATAATACATTTACGCAAAGAGACTCGATAGCTTCAAAAAATTCTTTCATAATTCAATTTATGAGTGTGGTATAAAAATATACACTAAATTAGTTCTTCAATAATTTAGGACCGTAATACGATGTCCGTGGCAAAAATATAAAAAATAGTAGTGTTATCAAGCTTTTTTAGTAAATCTAAACCTATAAATTATATTGCAATAGCATTATATATGCTTTTACTGTTGAGTATTGCTCATTATAAAAAAGGGGTGGCATTCGAAAGTGAGTATATTTTTTTAATACTAGGAGGAATAGCAATGTACATCTTGCCGATGTTATTACTCAATTTTATAGTCCAAAAAAACGATCTTACCTATAAAGGAACTTACACAATATTGCTATACGCTTTTTTAACAGGTATACTTCTTAATTCTCTAACAGATATCAGAATATTAATAGCCTCAGGATTAGTAATTTTAGGATTGAGAAATGTACTTCGATTAAGAGATGAAAAGTATATGAAAGCTAAAATTTTTAACGCATCACTTTGTATAGGGGTAGCCTCACTAGCATACTTCTGGAGTATTGGTTTTATATTTTTAGTGTTTTTTGCAGTGTTTTATTTTGAACCTAAAAACTATCGTAATTGGATTATCCCGTTGATTGCACTAACGATGATTTATATGTTTGCCAACTGTTTTACATTACTTTTTTATGATTCCTTTTTTACACTTACAAATTATGTAGACCCGGTTTCATTTTCGTTCGAAAATTATCTAAATAAAGATAAATTATTTTCGATAGGCATATTGTCTTTATGCACCGCATTTTTTCTTTCAATATTCTTGATAAAGTATAGTCGTAAAACAGCAAACATAAAGCCCATACTGCGATTAATGATTGTATACTTGATAATTGCAATAGGAGTTGGAGTTGTAGCGCCAGAAAAAAATACATCAGAGCTGTTTTTTACTACTGCACCGCTAGCCATAATAGGCACAACATATCTGGAAACCAATTATAATATGCTGGCCAAAGAAATTAATATCTGGGTATTTGTATTCATTCCTTTTACGATGTTGTTGTTTTAAGATGCTAGATCCTATGGTAAAATATGATACCTTTGTAAACATTTTAGAAAAAACGATAATTCAGTATGTTTACCAATAAAGCAAACAAAATTTTTAAAGAAGTAATTGATAAGTACCATATAATCGATAGGGTTGATCAAGAATTTTCTAACCCATATGATAGCAAGTCAGAAGCTATAGAACATTTACTGTATCGCAAATGTTGGATCGATACCGTGCAATGGCATTATGAGGATATTATACGAGATCCAGAAATTGACCCTGTAGCTGCATTAAAACTGAAGAGACAAATCGATGCTTCTAACCAGGATCGCACAGATATGGTAGAGTACATAGACAGTTATTTTTTAGAAAAATATAAAGATACTACTGCAAAAAGTGATGCTACAATTAATACAGAGAGCCCCGCTTGGGGAGTAGATCGATTATCTATTTTGGCGCTTAAAGTATATCATATGCACGAAGAAACTATTCGAGAAGGTGCTTCTGATGCACATAAAAGCGCTTGCCAAACCAAATTAAATGTTCTTTTAGAGCAACGTGTTGACTTATCAACTGCTATTGATACATTACTTAATGATATCGAGAATGGAGATAAATACATGAAGGTTTATAAGCAGATGAAAATGTATAATGATGATGAGCTAAATCCTGTTTTACGTGGGGAAAAATAGTGGTAATACCACAAAAGTATCTGAAACGAACATTCTAGTTATTCGTTTATCGGCTATGGGAGATGTAGCTATGACGGTTCCGGTTTTACGAACGTTTAGAGCCACATATCCAGATGTGAAGCTTACAATTCTTACTCGAAAGTTTTTTAAACCTATTTTTTCAGACATTGAAAATGTTGAAATTTATGATGCCGATGTTACCGGAAGCCATAAAGGTTTTTTTGGACTAACCAAGTTATATAAAGAACTTCGGCAATTAGGAGTGAATGAAGTGGCAGACCTACACAATGTGCTAAGATCTAATGTCTTGAAAACGCTTTTTTCAATAAAAGGCACAAGAGTGATACAGATTGATAAGGGTAGAGCAGAAAAAAAAGCATTAACCAGATCAAAAAATAAGGTCTTTAAACAATTAAAGACCACGCACCAACGATATGCTGATGTTTTTGACAAACTTGGTTACCCCATTGATCTTAGTAAGCACGAATTTCCTGAAAAGAAATCATTGAGCCCTAATATCGTCTCGTTAACTCAAAATTCTACCAAAAAATGGTTAGGAATTGCACCTTTTGCTCAATACGAAAGCAAAACCTACCCATTAGAATTAATGATCGAGCTAATCGAAACATTGGATAGAGAAGATCAGTTCGAAATTTTCTTATTTGGAGGAGGAAAACGAGAATCAGATATTTTAAATAATATAGCCTCAAAATATAATAACGTAATTAATGTTGTTGGCAAATTACCTTTTGAAGACGAATTAAAGCTTATAGGCAATCTAGATATTATGCTGTCTATGGATAGCGGCAATGCACATCTCGCCGCAATGTATGGCGTAAAGACCATTACTTTGTGGGGAGTAACACATCCTTTTGCAGGTTTTATGCCTTTTGGACAACCCGAAGAATATGCTATTTTGCCTAATTTGGCTAGATATGACCAAATTCCAACATCAATTTACGGAAACAAAGTCCCTGAAGGGTATGACAAAGTGATGGCTACTATTTCGCCAGAAAAAGTAATCGAAAAGATAAAGAGTGTATAATCGATTAAGCACAACATGTATTGTTAAAGTCGTGCCTAATTAAACTCCTAAACATCATCAAAATCCACTTTTATAGACCCCGAAGTAGGATGTGCCTGGCAGGCCAAAACCAAACCTTCGGCTATTTCACTATCGGTAAGAATACTGTTTTTTTCCATAACAGCTTCTCCTTCCGAAATTTTACAAATGCATGAGCTACATACACCACCCTGACACGAATACGGAGCATCAATATCTTCGCCTAAGGCAGCATCGAGCAGTGTTTTTTTCTGATCCATCACAAAATTAAATTCCTCATCGTCTACTATAATAGTAACCGAGGTTTTTCCTTCTAGGTTGGCGTCAATCTCAGTTTCTTCGGTACTACTTGTAAATAGTTCAAAATAAATTTGATTTTTGTCAATACCATTTTCTTCTAATATCGAAGACACGGTTTTAATCATAGCTTCTGGACCACACAAATAGAATGCGCTGAACTTGGTGTCTTTAAATTTATTTTTAAGCACATAATTTACGGTTGGTTTCTCAATTCTACCAAAATGCGCTTGATCTTCCTGACTTCTACTATATACAAATTCGATAAATAAGCGATCCGGATAAGCGGTTTGTAGTTCTAAAAGCTCTGAACGAAAAATGGTTTCGTCTAGAGTCTTATTTCCATACACCAACACAAATTTGCTATTAGATTCTTCTTCAAGAATAGATTTGATCATACTCATTATTGGTGTGATTCCGCTACCTGCCGCAAATGCTGCATATGTATTAGCTACATTTGCATTAGTATTTAGAATAAATTGCCCCTCAGGAGGGTGTACTTCTAGCACATCACCAACCTGTAATTGGTTATTTGCAATAACAGAAAAAGTACCATCTTTAATTTCTTTTACCGCCACTTTGAGTTCTCCACTTTTTGAAGAACTACATATAGAATAGGCACGACGAATTTCTTCTCCTTTAACCTCAGTTTTTATGGTAATATATTGTCCGGGAATAAAAGCGTACGTTTCTTTTAGTTCTGAAGGGACATCAAACGTTATCGAAACAGCTTGAGAGGTTTCCCTTTTTATATGTTGTATTGATAGTTTATGAAAATCTGGCATTACTGTAATTTTTCGCAAAAATAACAAATGCATCAAGAGCAGATACGTTTTAAGATAAAATTATCTAAATCTATTTTGTAACAAAATTGAAGTTTGCATTACTAAATAGTATACGAAGTGATATCTACTTCTTTAAAATTCTTTTACTATGTTCAAACATTTTATCACCTTACAATGGAAATCTTTTTGGAGATCAGCGTCTCTAAGCTCAGGGCTTTTTATGAAGCTTTTCATGGGATTTTGGGCAGTATGGCTTATCATAATGATGGCTACTGGAGGAGCGGGAGCTTTTTTCTTTATCAAAAAAGAACTATGTCTTGATCCATTACAGGTAGTAAATAAGTTTTTGATTTATTGGGCGATTGCAGATCTAATTTTTAGGTATGCTCTTCAAAAAATGCCAATTATAAATATTAAACCGTTGTTACTTTTACCATTTAAGAAAAAGAAAATCGTCTCTTTTGCTTTTGGTAAAACGGCACTTTCGTTTTTTAATATTATTCATGCATTTTTTTTCATTCCTTTTTCGATATTGTTGGTGGCCAAAGACAATCACCCTATAAGTAATGTCATACTTTGGAATATTGGACTTATAGCGATTATTTATGCAAGTAATTTTCTAAATATACTTCTTAACAAAAAAGATAACCTCATCTTTTTGGTGGGCGGCATAGTTGCTATTTTTATAGGACTTCAGTATTTTGGTTATTTTGACATCACGGTATATACAGCTCCGTTTTTTCAAGGGTTATATGATTCGTGGTTTATTGTTTTAATCCCAGTAGTCGCTCTTGTAATATTGCTGGTTCTTTCTTTTAGATCTTTTGTGTCTGACCTTTATCTGGATGCAGGACTAGCCTCAAAATCTAAAGATATCAAAACAGAGAATCTGGATTGGTTAAACAGATTCGGGAAAACAGCTACATTTCTTAAAAACGATATCAAACTAATCAAAAGAAATAAAAGAGCGAAGTCTACAGTTTTGGTAAGCTTTTTATTCCTTTTTTACGGATTATTATTTTTTACAGGAGCTGTAGAAGTATACGATGGTCCGGTTTGGAGAATTTTTGCAGCTATTTTTGTTACAGGTGGTTTTCTATTAAGCTTTGGGCAATTTGTACCTAGTTGGGATAGCTCCTATTACCCATTAATGATGAGTCAGAATATTAAGTACAAAGAATACCTATCTTCAAAATGGTGGTTGATGGTTATTGCAACCTTAATTTCTACTGTGTTGGCATCTGGATATTTGTATTTCGGTTGGGACGTATATTTGGCAATAATTGTAGCTTCAATTTATAATATTGGAGTAAACTCTCATGTTGTCCTTTGGGCAGGAGCTTATGTCAAAACCCCGATTGATCTTACGAGTAACAAAAAAGCGTTTGGTGACAAACAAGCCTTTAACACAAAGACATTACTACTCTCACTACCAAAAATGGCGTTACCAATGATTTTATATGCAATTGGGCATTATGCATATAGCCCTTATGCTGGATACGCATTGGTAACCGTAGCAGGAATTACAGGTTTTGCATTTAAAGATGCGGTATTTAATAAGATTGAAAAGATTTATAGAACAGAAAAGTATAAGACCATAGCGGCATATAAACAAAAAAATTAAGAATAATGATAGCAGTACATAATCTTACTAAAACATATACAGGAAATACAGTTTTAAATATTGAACATTTAGAGATTCATAAAGGAAATAGTTTTGGCTTGGTTGGAAATAACGGAGCCGGAAAAACTACTTTGTTTAGTGCACTACTTGATCTTATTCAGCCCACAACAGGTCATATAGAGAATAAAGGGATTAAAGTAAACCTTAGCGAAGATTGGAAAGCCGCTACATCCGCTTTTATTGACGAAACGTTCTTGATTGGATATTTAACGGCAGAAGAATATTTTTACTTTATCGGAGAGTTAAGAGGTCAAAACAAGGCTGATGTCGATGGATTATTGGCCGAATTTTCAGACTTTTTTCATGATGAAATTTTAGGCCAAAAAAAATACCTTCGAGATCTCTCAAAAGGTAATCAGAAAAAGGTAGGCATCATTGCCGCACTTATCGGTAAACCCGAAGTTATAATTTTGGACGAGCCTTTTGCTAATTTAGATCCTACCACGCAAATTAGATTAAAGAAAATTATTAAAGAGTTGGCGGCAGATCCAGAGGTGACTGTTTTGGTATCTAGTCATGATCTTATGCATGTAACAGAAGTATGCGAGCGCATCGTTGTATTAGACAAAGGAGAAGTGGTTAAAGATTTGGCAACATCTCAAGAAACACTAAAAGAGTTAGAAGAACATTTCAACAAATAATACTAGAGTAGTTTTATATTGATTTAGCTATAAGATTGGATTAAAAGAAGAATCCCGAAACATTGGCCTTTAAAAATCGAAGGGCTTTGCTGATATGCACCTCTACAGTTTTTGTCGAAATGCCTAATATCTCAGCAATTTCTTTATGTTTCTTTTGTTCTATTCTGCTTAATTTAAAAACCTCTTTACATTTCTTGGGAAGTTGTTCAATAGCTTTTTCTAGCCTGTTCCAATCAGCTTCAGTTTGATCTTCTTTTTGATCATGCATTTCAAAAAGTGTTTGCCATTTTATTTCATCTAAGGCATCATATTCCTTTTTTTGGAGACGCAAATGCATCAAAAATTCATTATGGCAAGAGCGAAAAAGATAGTTTTTTAAAGAAGTTGTAATCTTTAAAGAAGATTTTTTTTCCCAAAGTCGCAGCATTACGTTTTGGACCAAATCTTCAGATAACGTACGATCATGAGAGAGTTTATACACATAGTTGCACAACCAATCGTAGTACTGGTCAAAAAGAATTTTATAACTCTTTTCATTTCCGTTAACCAATCCTTTAACAAGTGATTTTTCTATGTTAGGGTATTTGTTTTTCATGATAAAAATCACTTGCTAAATTATAAAAATTAAAATAAAGTAAGGGATTAATGTGATTTTTGCATCATATAGGTAGAAAATGAATAGAATGAGCAATTATTTAACAATAATTAAAAAATACCTCGAAGGAGAAATCTCACCTGAAGAGAAGGTTGAACTGAAACAATGGTTGGCAAAGGATATCAAAAACGAGATAGTTTTTAAAGAAGAAATAAGAAGATGGTATGCCGCAAAACCTGGACTAGAAGTTGAACCTAATATAGCATACAAACGTTTTATAAATGCTATTGATAAAAAGGAAACTAAGGTCATTTTATTAAAACCTTGGTTAAAGACAGTTACTTATGCAGCGGTTGTGACTGGCATACTTTTCGGGATTTATCTTTTTACCAAAAACGATCAATCTTTGTTTAGAACTACCCCTGCTGTAGTTGAAGTAAATTCGGAACCATCAGATAAGATCAAAATTGTACAAGCAGATGGTACAGTCACGTATATGGATTTTAAAGATACGAAAGATATCGTTGATCCTCAAGGAAATTTGGTGGTCAAAAAAGAGCAAAATCAACTGATAGTACAGGCCAATACTGCTACGAACAAAACAGAATATCTTGAAATCTCTATTCCGAAAGGGAAATTATTTCAACTTGCGTTATCCGACGGGACCAAAGTGTGGTTAAATGCTGCAAGTAAACTTAAATTTCCGCAGCAGTTTAGAACTTCAGAAAAAAATAGAACAGTATATCTTGAGGGAGAAGCATTTTTTGATGTAACCACAAACAAAAAACAACCTTTTATTGTAAAAACAGGAGCAATAGATGTACAAGTATTAGGAACACAATTTAATGTATCCTCGTATCCCGAGGATGCTGCAGTAAAAACTACGCTGGTAGAAGGTTCGGTTGCTGTAAACGATGCTAACAATGATAACATAAAATTAGAGTTAACCCCAAACCATCAAGCGATATATACCAAAAGCAATAAAATTTTAAAACAAAAACAGGTCAATACAGCATTGTTTACCTCTTGGATGTATCGAAAAATCATTTTACAAAACGAATCGTTTACCGAGGTATGTAAAAGAATCGAACGCACCTATGATGTTGAGATTGAAAGTATGAATGATAAACTTAATAACACCCGTTTTACAGGAGAATTTGATATTGAAAACGTAAGTCAGATCCTAAATGTATTTTCAGAAACTATAGAATTTACATACACGATAAAAGATAAAAAGATTAGAATTAATCCGTAAAATAAAAAAAAGGAAGTGCTGCAACACTTCCCCTTACGGTTTGATTATTATTTAACTGAGTACTAACAACCAAACTTTTCAAAATTATGAAAAAAAAGGGTAATCGTACGCTATTTTCAGATTTAGCGCACAAATCAATTGTATTAAAAATGAGGCTTACACTGGTTTTATTTTGTTTTTCCATCTTTCAGGTGATGGCAACTTCTGGGTTTTCTCAGGGCAAAATTGAACTTGATTTTAAACAAACACCTATAAACGAGGTTTTAGAAGAAATTAAAAATCAAACTTCGTATAAGTTCTTTTATATCAGTGATGAGGTAAATCTTGATCAAAAAACGTCTATTAAAGTTAAAAAGGAAACCATAAACAAGGTCCTTTCCTTGATTTTTGATAATACGGATATCTCATACGCTATTGTAGGAAAACAAGTAGTATTAAAAAAGTCTCCTTTAATCGAAGAAAAACAAGAACTTCAAAGAGAGATCAATGGAAATGTTAAAGACGCGAACGGTAGTCCTTTGCCTGGTGCAAATGTAGTGGTAAAAGGAACCACTATTGGTGCACAAACCGATTTTGAAGGAAATTTTACGATCAATTTACCTGATGAGAATAACATCTTAGTCATTTCTTACATTGGTTTCGAAACTGCCGAAATAGATGTAAGCGGAAAGGATTTTATATCGGTAACACTTAAGGATGCATCGGCGCAGCTAGATGATGTGGTCATTGTAGGTTCCAGAAATCCAAGCCGTACAGCAACTGAAACGACCGTTCCAATAGATGTAATAGATATTACTCAAATTGCTACACAAGGACCTCAGACATCTGTAAATGAGATACTTAATTATGTAGCGCCTTCATTTACCTCTCAAACACAAACGGTTTCAGATGGGACAGACCATATAGATCCCGCATCGTTACGTGGGTTAGGGCCAGATCAGGTATTGGTACTTATCAATGGAAAAAGAAGACATAATACTGCATTAGTAAATGTTAACGGAACCGTTGGTGCTGGTAGTGTAGGTACAGATCTGAATGCAATACCAACGGCGGCCATTCAAAGAATAGAAGTACTAAGAGATGGCGCAGCCGCGCAATATGGATCAGATGCCATTGCAGGGGTCATAAATATTGTATTGAAAAAAGGAACGAATAAACTAGACGTTATATTAACCACTGGTGCTAATTTTAGCGAGAACTCTAATCAATTTGACGGAGGAAGCGATGGCGAAAAAGTAAAATTAGATGTAAACTATGGATTGCCTATTGGGGATAACGGCGGGTTTATCAATTTTACAGGTTCTTTATCTACAAGAGAGCCTGCGTTAAGAAACCGGGATTATCAGGGAGATATTTTTAGAGGTTTTCATGGCGCCGAGCGTGTATTTGCAGCTGGCGGAGGTAATGTTGCCGAAATGACATTGGCAGATTATCAAACCGCGGCACAAGGAATTACATATCTGGATCAGGCAACCAGAGATCAAATTGCTGCATTGGATGTCACAGACCCTACAGATATAGATACGTTTAGAGGTTTATTAGACTTTGATGCCGATGAAGATGAACTAGCCGCCAGAGGTTTGACCAGAACAGATTTTAGATTTAAAGTAGGTACCGCAAAACTTCGTGAAGGAAAATTCTTTGCTAATATGGCAATTCCATTAGGCGAAGATGCAGAATTTTATAGTTTTGGTGGGATTAGTTATCGAGAAGGACTAGCATCTGGTTTTTATCGTAGACCTGCCCAAGGAGATGGTCGCGCCAATACTCCGGCTTTTCCAAATGGTTTTTTGCCCAATATCGGGACGGATATTGTAGATAAATCTATAGCAGTCGGAATAAAAGGAAAAGTAAAAGACTGGAATGTTGATTTTTCAAACACTTATGGGATCAACATTTTTGATATTACAGTTGGTAATTCTAGTAACGGAACCCTGGGAGTAGCTACACCACGAGAATTTGATGCAGGTTCACTTAGCTTTATGCAAAACACTACAAATTTGGATATTGGTCGGTTTTATGAAGATATTTTTAGTGGATTAAATGTAGCCATGGGAGCAGAGTATAAAGTAGAAAACTATTCGATTACTGCAGGAGAAGAAGCATCATATACAAGTTATGATGTAAATGGCAATGTCGTTACTGGTACTACACCAGATGCTGATTTGGTGCGTAACAATTTTACAGGTGCTGTACTTGGTGGAGGATCTCAAGTATTTCGTGGATACGATCCCAATAATGAAACAGATGAGTTTAGGAATAGTATTGCGGGATATATTGATCTCGAAGCCGATTTTACCGAACAATGGCTAGTAAGTCTGGCTGGGCGATATGAAAACTTTTCAGATTTTGGAGATACATTTAATTATAAATTAGCCACACGATATAAAATCACCGAAAACTTCTCGATAAGAGGAGCAAATAGTACAGGATTTAGAGCGCCATCATTACATCAACAATTTTTTAGCAGAACCAGTACAGTTTTTGTAGATAATCAACCCTTTGAGCAAGGAACTTTTACGAATAATAGTAGAGCAGCGGCTTTAATCGGTATTGCACAACTAAAAGAAGAAACATCTAGTAGTTTTAGTTTAGGACTTACTGCCAAAATTCAGAATTTTACGGTTACTGCTGATGCGTATTTGATTAATATTGATGATAGAATTGTGTATAGTGGTAGTTTCGGAAACGGTGGCGATCCCGAGTTAACCCAGATATTTGAAGATGCTGGAGCAACCAGTGCACGTTTCTTCGTTAATGCTATAGATACCAAATCGCAAGGTATCGATGTTGTCGTTTCTCATAAAATGAATTTTGGAGAAAAAGCTACTTTAAAAAATGATCTTTCGGCAACTTTTGCTGAGACCGAAGTAGAAGAAATTCGGGTTCCCGAAAGAATAGCAAATGCCGGTCAAAGTGGAAACTTCTTTGATGGGCAAGAAGAAGCTTTTCTAACCCTGGCGCAGCCACGAACAAAAATAAGCCTTACCAATGCCTTGTCTTTTGGTAAATATGATGTGTTGCTGCGTAATGTATTCTTTGGTGAGGTTACCGACCCTGATGATTTTAACGGCGACCCAAGAGTAGAGGGTACTGTAGTAAGTGCAGATGCTGTATATGGAGGAAAAGTAGTTACAGATCTTTCTTTTTCTGCAGAATTGTTAGAAAACCTGAATATCACCATAGGAGCCAATAATTTGTTAGATGTTTACCCCGATGAAAACAGAGCAGGAGGAACCGCTGGTGATCAGTTTGTATACTCCAGAAGAACTTCTCAATTTGGATACTCGGGTAGATTTTTGTTCGCCAGAGTTAATTTTAGCCTATAAGTTCGTTTCACTAATTCAGTTTTTGTTTGTTAAATCAGGCAAGAGTACAGTATACTCTTGCCTGATTTCGTTTTTAAAAAGCTATTTATTCGCCAAACCTGATCTCAAAAAAGAAATGTTCATAAGTTAAGAAAGCACAACAAAAACAATAATTAGACGTAGAAAAATATGTTAACAACCTGTTTTTTAACGAAAGAAATGTATTTTTACCAATGCCATACTATTTTTGAGTATGGTAAACACACTAAAAAGCAATTTTTTTAGTTATCACACTTATAAATTATCTCAATTTGGGACGAAAAATATCACAGATTACATTAGTGTTGCTTTTGGCAATGGTTGGATTTGCATGTTCTCGTAAAAAGGACAAATTTGTGAATCGTAACTGGCATGATGTTACTACAAAAAACAACACTTTATATAATGGTCGGGTAGCCTATGACAAGGGTCAACAAGAACTTATAGATTCGTATAACGATAACTTTTGGGAAGTACTTCCTGTAGAAAGGATGATTGTTAGTGAGGATGTAAGACTGCCTAGCGAAGTACTTAATCAAAATTTTGATAAAGCCGAAGAAAAAGCAGTAAAAGCTATCCAAAAACATAGTATGCTTATCGATGGAAAAGAGCGAAACCCCAAAATCGATGAAGCGTTTTTATTGCTTGGTAAATCAAGATATTTTGAGCAACGTTTTATTCCGGCATTAGAGGCTTTTAATTACATCCTTTATAAATACCCAACGAGTAATACAATCAATCATGCCAAAGTATGGCGGGCCAAGACTAATCTAAGATTGGATTATAATGAGAAAGCCATTGAGGACTTAAATAGAATGATTGAGCAGGAGTATATGAAACCACAAGATTATGCAGATGCATTGTCGATGGTTGCACAGGCATATATAAACCTTGAACAAAAAGACTCTGCAATATCATATATTAATAAGGCGGCAATTCATACCAAAAAATTTGAAGAAAAAGGACGTTACTTCTATATCAAAGGGCAATTACTAAATCAACTAAATTATAAAGATAGTGCGAACTATGCTTTTGATCAGGTTATCGATCTTAATCGTCGAACACCGAGGCGTTATTTGATGAATGCTTATATGGCCAAAGCAAGAAACTTTGATTACGAAACCGGAAATAGAGAAGAGTTTTTGGAGTTACTTACCGATCTTGAGGAAAATAGAGAAAACCGACCCTTCTTGGATAAAATATATAATCAAAAAGCAGTATATTTTATAACACTGGATTCTATCGATTTGGCGGTACAATATTATAATAAATCATTGCGTACAAATTCTCCCGACAAATACTTAGAATCTCTTAATTATTATACCTTGGGAGATGTCAATTTTGATCGAAAAGAATATGCAACTTCTGGTAAATATTACGATAGTACTTTGCAACGTATGATAGTAGACTCTAAAAGATACAGAGTTCTTAAAAAGAAACGCGATAATCTTGATGACGTAATTTTATATGAAGGTGTAGCAAAAACCAATGATAGTATTCTAAATGTTGTAGCAATGTCACCAGCAGAAAGAATAGCCTATTACTCAGAATATACAGAACGCATAAAGGCCGAAGCCGTTGCTGCCGAGAAGTTAGCCGAGGTAGAACGAATCAAAAGTCAATTGCCAGTAGAGCAAAGGTTTCAGCAACCGGCAACTGGATTAGGAGCAAACTCTATAAGTGGCCCAAGTGCCGGAGATAAATTTTATTTCTATAACCAAACCACAGTAGCTTACGGAAAAACAGCTTTTAAAAGAACTTTTGGAAATAGAGAGCTGCAAGATAACTGGAGAGTTTCTAGCATCTCTAACCCAGGAGCTGTTTCTAGCGAAGTACCGGAGCAAAAAGAAGAATATTCTATTGATACCGACCCTACATTTGATCCGCAAACCTATATTGCTCAGTTACCAACTGAAGAAAGTACACTGGATAGCTTAAAAACGGATCGCAATTTTGCCTATTATCAATTAGGGGTAATTTATAAAGAAAAATTTCAGGAGTATGAATTGGCGATAGATAAATTTGAAAACCTACTTCAAAATAATCCCGAAAAACGTTTGATCATTCCTTCAAAATACAATTTGTATAAAATCTATTTGACTCAAGGCAATGTCACCAAATCTAATGCGCTAAAACAAGATATTATTAATAACCATGGAGAATCCAGGTATGCCAAAATTCTTCAAAACCCAGATGATGCTTTAGAGAGTGATAAGAATAGCCCAGAGGCTATGTATAATAAACTATATAAAGATTTTCAAAATCAAAAATATGCTGAGGTCATAAAGCAAAGTGATGAATTGATTACAAAGTTTGGAGGAGATGATAATTTTTTACCTAAGTTCGAGTTGCTCAAAGCACAAGCAATAGGTCGTTACAGAGGTTTTGAAGCTTATAAAGAAGCACTAAATTATGTGTCGCTTAATTATCCGCAGAGCCCAGAAGGTAAAAAGGCTCAGATTATGTATCGTATTACAATTCCGCAGATAGAAAATGATATATTTATAAATGACTTAGATGATGGTAAAAATCACAAACTTATTTATGTGTTTTCTACACTAGGGAACAATCAGGCAGTTGGATTAAAAGAAGATTTAGAACAAATTATCAAAGAACTTAAATATGATAAGATGAAAGTTTCTTTGGATGTATATAATAAAGATCAACAATTTGTAGTTGTACATACACGTAGAAGCCGATCAGAAGCAGAAGGATTAGCAGAGTTATTAGCATTGGGTAGAACCGAGGATACTCGTGGTGTAGACTTAACAAAATGGAATAGAAGAAAGAAGTATTATAGAAAAATTGATGGAGACTACTTTACAGTGGCATCCGCCAATTACAGAATAATTCAGATTCATAAAAATCTGGAGGATTATGATAAAGAATATGTTATAGAAGAAGAAACAGAGTAATAATTTAATTCCCCCTTAATCATTAATTATGTTTTCAGACAATAAAAAAGGAAGAGACCAAGGTAATATGACCGACTTCTCTCGTAATCAAAACAAAATCTCAGAAGGAACCAAAATTGTTGGTGATATTGTTTCTGAAGGAGGTTTTAGAATCGAAGGCACCATCGAAGGAACATTTAAAACTACAGGTAAAGTAGTTGTTGGAAAATCTGGCTTTATACAGGGCACATTAGAATGTTCTGATGCCGATTTTGAAGGTAAATTTTCAGGAAACCTTGTGGTTTCGAATACACTTTCTTTAAAACCTACAGCACATATTGAAGGAGAGGTTTCTGTTGGTAAGTTAGCAGTAGAACCTGGAGCAAACTTTAATGCTTCTTGTTCAATGAAAGGCGGTGTAAAATCATTGAGTAAACCAACAGGAAGTGAGCCAAAACCAACACAACCAGCACAACAAGGGCAAGGGAAATCAGCTTAGAAAATATGCTGCTCTTTCTGGGATAGCTTTCCAAATGGGAGCTACTATCTTTATTTGTGCCTATATCGGAAAAAAACTTGATTCGTATTACCAATTAGAAAAACGGTGGTTTACCATGGGGTTTGTACTTTTTGGAGTTACCGCTTCTATATATGTAGTTATTAAACAATTAAACCGTATCAATAAATCCGATAATTAATTAGGGGATTATAGCACATACGTTACCAAGTAAAAAGTACTAATGCTTAAGGATTTATTTCTTTTTTTGTTCATCTTCGCTATAATTATAATTGGCGGATATTGTATTCATGTCTGGCTTTTAAATACCTTTTCTTGGGACGGTAACATGAAAGTAATACATCTCTCTTATATTTTTAATGGGGTATTTACACTCTTATTTACTTCAGGAATTGTTTTGGTAAGTAAAAAATTTAAGGACCAGGTTGGTTTTATTTTTATGGCAGGCAGTTTGTTTAAAATTGGAGTCTTCATTGCCATAACAAAATTGAATAATTTGGAAATCGATAAAAATGTCTTTCTTGATTTTTTTGTGGCCTATCTAATTTGTTTGATCCTAGAGGTTTATTATGTGTCACGAATTTTGAATTCTGCAAAGTACTGATTTACAGCAATTTAAAATCCATTAAATAATCTCGAACTTATTTAACCAAAATAGTTTAAGAATCTAACTTAATTATGTACATTTGCACCGAAATTTAGGAACCGAAATTTTCCGTAAAAATGCAAAAACGTACTGTAGTTAAAATTTTATTGATTTTTACACTGGTTTTTACCACTTCAAATCTATTCGCAAAAGAAACTGAGAAAGAAGGAAAAGGAGACTTAAAGACGGAGATAAAGGAATTTATCGACCATCACCTTCAAGATTCTCACGATTTTACATTATTTTCTGATAAAGAAACAGGAAAACATTATGGATTTCCTTTACCTGTAATCCTTTGGGATAATGGGTTAAAAGTCTTTTCATCTTCTAAATTTCATCATGGTGAAACAGTTGCCGAAGTTGATGGTAACTATTACAAGCTTTATCACAGTAAGATATACAAGACTGATGCCGAAGGAACAATCAATTATGATGAAGAGCATCATGCTACTAATGCCAAGCCATTAAATTTTTCGATAACCAAAAATGTAGTAAGTATGCTATTAATTGGTTTGTTGATGTTTTTCATGTTTAGAGGTCTTGCTAAGTCTTATAAAAAGAATAACGGTATCCCAACAGGTATGGGGCGTTTCTTAGAGCCACTTGTGATTTTTGTAAGAGATGAAATTGCTATTCCAAATATTGGCGAAAAGAAATACAAAAAATACATGAGCTTTTTGCTTACTACCTTTTTCTTTATATGGTTTTTGAACCTTTTAGGAATGACCCCACTTGCGGTTAATGTTACAGGTAATATTGCAGTAACATTTGGGTTGGCATTGCTTACATTTTTGATTACAAATTTGACTGCCAATAAAAACTATTGGGGCCACATATTTTGGATGCCAGGTGTGCCTACATTTATGAAAATTGTTTTAGCACCTATAGAATTATTAGGGGTGTTTATTAAACCATTTTCATTAATGATTCGTTTGTACGCAAATATGACTGCAGGTCACGTAGTGATCATGAGTATCATTGGTATGATGTTCTTGTTCAAAAGTTGGATCGGTAGTCCTTTATCATTTGGTTTATCATTTGCACTATCAATATTAGAGTTGTTGGTAGCTGCATTACAAGCATATATATTTACGATGTTGTCTGCACTTTATTTTGGTTCGGCCAATGAGGAGGCACATCACTAAACGTTAATTGTTTAATTTTTTTTAATTCTTTACTATGGAAGGTTTAAATTATGTAGGAGCTGGTTTGATTGTTATCGGTGCTGGTTTAGGTATTGGTAGAATCGGTGGACAGGCGATGGAAGCTATTGCTCGTCAGCCAGAAGCTTCAGGAAAAATCCAAACTGCTATGCTTATTGCAGCAGCACTTATTGAAGGTATTGGATTTGCTGCTTTATTTGCAGCTTAATTTACAAACAACAGCTATAACGGTTGGTTATAGCTGTTGTTCTAGATTTTAAAATTAGACACTAAAAGAATAATATAATTACTAATGGATAAGTTAATAAATGATTTTTCGTTTGGTCTGTTTTTCTGGCAGATACTTTTGTTTGTAGGATTGCTATTATTGCTAAGAAAATTTGCTTGGAAACCTATTCTTGAGGCGGTAAATAATCGTGAAGAAGGAATTAAGAATGCATTAGAATCTGCAGAAGCGGCAAGAAAAGAAATGCAAAACCTTCAGGCGGATAATGAGCGTATTTTAAATGAAGCTAGGGCAGAGCGTGATGGAATGTTAAAAGAAGCAAGACAGCTTAAAGAAAATATGATCGCTGACGCTAAGAACGAAGCGCAGGCAGAAGCCGATAAAATCGTTGCTCAGGCTCAGGCTACTATAGCAAGCGAGAAAAAAGCTGCAATTGCAGATCTAAAAAATCAGGTGGCAGGACTATCTGTAGAGATCGCAGAAAAAGTAGTAAGAAAAGAATTATCTAGCAAAGACAAGCAATTAGAATTGGTGGAGTCTATGTTAGGAGATGTTACTTTAAACTAATCATAACATGAGTAGAGCAGCAATACGTTATGCAAAGGCAGTTTTGAGTTTAGCTCAGGATAAAAAAGCCACTTCAGCTATTCAGAAGGATATGCAAAGCATTATCGCTACTGTTGAGGAAAGCGCAGAGCTAAAAATGGTATTAAATAGCCCTTTGATCAAAAGCGAAGTGAAGCTAGCTTCTCTACGTGAGATTTTTAAGAGCACAGAAGAGATCACACAAAAATTGTTCGAGACTTTGGTGCAGAACAAAAGAGTGGATTTATTAGCTAATGTAGCTAAGCAATATATCGTTTTATTTGATCAATTAAATAATACGCAAGTAGCAAAAGTGACTACTGCAGTACCATTGGATAAAGCATTAAGCGAAAAAGTATTAGCAAAAGTTAAAGAGCTTACGGGTAATGAGGCTACTATAGAAAATGTAATCGATGAGAGTATTATCGGTGGATTTATTCTTAGAGTAGGTGATTTGCAATATAATGCTAGTATAGCTAACAAGCTTACTAATTTAAAAAGAGAATTAAGTAATTAATATAAATTAATAATAAGGGAATGAGAATTATATCTCATTCTTCTAAATTACTATAAAATGGCAGAAGTGAATCCTGCTGAAGTATCAGCAATATTAAAACAACAATTATCTGGATTTGAAGCATCGGCTTCATTAGAAGAGGTAGGGACAGTATTACAGGTAGGTGATGGTATCGCACGTGTATATGGATTGTCTAATGCTCAATACGGAGAATTAGTACAGTTCGAATCTGGTTTAGAAGGTATCGTACTTAACCTTGAAGAAGATAATGTTGGGGTAGTACTTTTAGGTTCTTCTACAGAAGTTAAAGAAGGTGCTACTGTAAAACGTACACAGCGTATTGCCTCTATTAATGTTGGAGAAGGAATCGTAGGTCGTGTTGTGGACACTCTAGGTAATCCAATCGATGGTAAAGGACCTATCGAAGGTGAAACTTTTGAAATGCCATTAGAGCGTAAAGCTCCTGGTGTAGTTTTCCGTCAGCCGGTAAACGAACCACTTCAAACAGGGATCAAGTCTATTGATGCAATGGTACCAATCGGGCGAGGACAACGTGAATTAGTGATCGGTGACCGTCAAACTGGTAAGACAACAGTTTGTATCGATACGATCCTTAATCAAAAAGAATTTTATGATGCTGGTGAGCCAGTATACTGTATATATGTAGCCATTGGGCAAAAAGCATCTACAGTAGCACTGATCGCTAAAGTATTAGAAGATAAAGGTGCGATGGCATATACTACTATCGTAGCTGCCAATGCTTCGGATCCTGCTCCAATGCAGGTATATGCTCCATTTGCTGGTGCAGCGATTGGTGAGTATTTCCGTGATACTGGTCGTCCTGCTTTAATCATTTATGATGATTTATCTAAGCAAGCAGTTGCCTACCGTGAGGTATCATTATTATTACGTCGTCCACCAGGTCGTGAGGCGTACCCTGGTGATGTATTCTATCTTCACTCTAGACTATTAGAGCGTTCGGCAAAAGTAATTGCTGATGATAGTATTGCAAAAGATATGAATGACCTTCCTGATTCTTTAAAAGATAAAGTAAAAGGAGGAGGTTCGTTAACTGCATTACCTATTATCGAAACACAGGCAGGTGATGTTTCGGCATATATCCCAACCAACGTAATCTCGATTACTGATGGTCAGATATTCTTAACTTCAGATTTGTTTAACTCTGGTGTACGTCCGGCGATTAACGTAGGTATCTCTGTATCGCGTGTAGGTGGATCGGCTCAGATTAAATCAATGAAAAAAGTTGCAGGTACGTTAAAACTTGATCAAGCGCAGTTCCGTGAATTAGAGGCATTTGCCAAATTTGGTTCTGATCTTGATGCGGCTACTTTAAATGTAATCGAAAAAGGAAAGCGTAACGTAGAGATCCTTAAACAAGCACAAAATGACCCATATACTGTAGAAGATCAAATTGCGATCATCTATGCGGGTTCTAAAAACTTGTTAAGAGATGTTCCAGTAAATAAAATTAAAGAATTTGAAAGTGATTATATAGAGTATCTTAATGCAAAGCATAGAGATATTTTGGACACTTTGAAAGCAGGAAAACTTACTGATGAAGTTACTGATGTATTGATGTCAGCATGTAAGGAGATCTCTGCTAAATATAAAAATTAGTATTGAGTATAGCGTAATGAGATCATGGATTTCATTACGCTGTACTTCATTAAGTATAATTTATAAAAGTATTGATTTAGAAGACCTAGGTGTTAACTACTCAATACTCAATACTAAAAAACAATGGCAAATTTAAAAGAGTTACGTAGTAGAATTACCTCAGTGTCTTCAACGATGCAAATTACCAGTGCCATGAAAATGGTATCGGCTGCAAAGTTGAATAAGGCGCAGATGGCAATTACTGCAATGCGTCCATATGCAGATAAACTAACTGAGTTATTACAGAGCTTGAGTGCCTCTCTAGAAGGAGATAGCGCTAGTGTTTATGCAGAGCAACGCGAAGTAAATAAAGTATTGGTTGTAGCGATTGCTTCTAATCGTGGTTTGGCTGGTGCTTTTAATTCTAATATCATCAAAGGTGTAAGAAATTTGTATGATGGTGTTTATGCCGGAAAACAAGTTGACTTTGTTACTATTGGTAAAAAAGTTAATGATGTAGTTTCTAAAACACATACTGTTATTGCAAATAAAAGCGAAGTATTTGATGATCTTACCTTTGCTAATGTTGCAGATATCGCCGAAGAGTTAATGGAGGTCTTTACGAACGGTTCGTATGATAAAATCGTTGTGGTATATAACAAATTTAAGAATGCAGCTACGCAAGAGGTTACTACAGAACAATTTTTGCCAATTGTACCTATAGAAAACGCAGCTTCTTCTTCTAATGTAGATTATATTTTTGAACCTTCTAAAGAAGAGATTGTAGAACAATTGATTCCAAAATCTCTAAAAACACAATTGTATAAAGCATTACGTGATTCATTTGCTTCAGAGCATGGTGCACGTATGACCGCAATGCATAAGGCTACAGATAATGCTACAGAACTAAGAGATGCACTTAAATTATCTTATAACAAAGCAAGACAAGCTGCAATTACCAATGAAATCCTTGAGATCGTTGGTGGTGCCGAAGCTTTAAATAATTAAAGAATTTTTTCTTGAAATATATAAGCCTCATAAGTTTTCTTATGAGGCTTTTTCTTTTGTAATTAGATCTCTGATAATTACTTTGTTTCTATCTTTGTATTATATTGGCATTAATTTTGCCTTTAATTGAAAGAAGAGATAAAACCTCAAAAGCAATGATTATAAAAACGATACTTATCAATACAGTAGCATTACTTGTTTTAATAACGTTTACACAATGCGCGACTAGTAAAAAAATGGAAGATATAGCACCAGTAAAAATTGAAAACCCATATTTTGAAACCTGGAGTTCTGAGGATGAAAATGGTCTCACTATCTATATCCCGGTCGAAGAAACCGCTACCATAACTCTGAACCACGCATACTTTAGAATGAAAAAAATAGCGCTGATAAAAGAAGAAGGACAACCGGTTTATATAGGCAAATATACCTATCCTAAAGGCAGTAAGGATTTGGTGATGAGTAGTGATCCTAAAGAAGAATTTGGAAACCAAGTGCCCGCAGGCATCGAAAGAATTCCTTTTAGACTAAAAGATAATGAGTGCGTCATAGAGTATACCAAAGACGGTGCACAAAGTCATTTTAAAATAAATAATATTCCACAGAAAAAAAGCTAGTACTATTTAGAGTTAGTGATGGTGATAAAAAATTGTATTTTTACAACGACAATTAGGATCACCAATTGAGTATATTTCAAAAATTATTTAAGCAGACCTTTATTTATGGGCTGGCAACCGTTCTTCCGCGGATGTTGTCTTTCCTATTGGTAATCGTGCATACCAAATATTTAGATGGTCCTATTTCTTACGGTAGAGTTACCATTTTATTTTCATGGATCATTGTATTCAATGTGGTTTTGGCCTATGGTATGGAAACCTCTTTTTTCAGGTTCTTAAATCTAGATCAATACAAAAATAAAGTAACTGGCACCTCGGCAATATCGATACTTGTTTCTACGTTGTTGTTTGGTGTTATTTCTTTTATTGGTCAAGACACCATAGCAGCTCTTATAGGTATCGAAAGAGAATTTCTTACTTACGTTATTCTTATTTTGGTTTTGGATGCGTTGGTAATTATACCTTTTGCTAATTTAAGAGCTCAGGAACGCCCAATACGTTATTCGGTTGTTAAGATTATCAATGTAATCGTTTATGCATTTTTAAATGTATTCTTCCTTATATTTTTACCTAACCTCTCAAAAGAGATACACTGGCTCCAAGCGATATATATAGAAAATTTTCAAGTACAATATATATTTATATCTCTTGTGGTAGCAAGTGGTGTCACCTTATTGTTAATGTCTCCTTTCTATGTTAAGATCACATATAGTTTTGATAAAGAACTTTGGAGAAAATTAATGATATATGGTACCCCTATTTTAATTTCGGGATTGGCATTTGCGATCAATGAACATTTTGATAAGATATTATTAGAATGGATGCTAGGTGGAGATCAAGGATTATTTGATTCGGGTGCCTATGGCGCATGTTATAAATTGGCACTTTTTATGACCCTATTTGCTACAGCTTTTAGGATGGGTATAGAGCCTTTCTTTTTTAGTCATGCAAAAGAAAAAGAAGCTCCAAAAACGTATGCTGCAATTACTCAATATTTTGTGATTTTTGGATCGGTTATCTTGATTGTAGTTGTCACTTTTGCAGATTTCTTAAAAGAAAATATGATTCCGAACCCGCAATATTGGGGTGCCATGGTAGTGGTCCCTATTATTTTATTAGCAAATCTTTGTTTGGGTATCTACCACAACTTATCAGTTTGGTATAAAATAACAGACCGAACTAGATTTGGGGCCTATATTTCGGTTATTGGTGCAGGTATCACCCTAGTGCTTAACTTCGCATTAATACCTATATATAGCTACTTAGGATCGGCTATAGCTACTCTGGTTGCTTACGGATCAATGATGCTATTATCCTGGTATTTTGGAAAGAAATATTACCCTATTCCGTATAATCTAAAAAAGATAGGCATGTATCTTTTATTGTCTATTAGTTTTTCGATTATATCCTTTTATATTTTTGATGGCAATTATTTGATTTCTATCCCATTGTTACTAGTGTTTTTAGTAATTTTGTATGCCTTTGAAAGAAAAGAATTGAAACAAATTTTAAAAAAATAAAAACCCCTCTGTAAAACGAGGAAGTACTTATACATTTTATGCAAATAAGAATCATCAATAGATCTGCTCATGATCTGCCGCATTATGAAACGATAGCCTCTGCCGGAATGGATCTTAGAGCCAATATCCAAGAACCGATAACGTTGGCTCCTTTAGGTCGCGCAATTATAAAAACAGGACTTTTTATTGAGTTACCCGTTGGTTTTGAAGCACAAGTAAGACCACGTAGTGGACTGGCAGCAAAAAAAGGAATTACCGTGCTTAATGCACCAGGAACTATTGATGCAGATTACCGCGGTGAGATAGGGGTAATACTTGTAAACCTGTCTAATGATGATTTCATTATTGAAAATGGAGAAAGAGTAGCTCAGTTAGTGATAGCAAAACACGAACGTGCCGAATGGATTGAGGTGACAGAGTTATCTGAAACATCAAGAGGTGAAGGAGGATTTGGAAGCACAGGGGTGAAGTAAAAATATACGATAAACCCTTTTTAAGGGAAAAAATAAAATCAATCAAGAGAAAACAAAGAAACACATGAAAATCATTGTACCTATGGCAGGAAGAGGTTCTAGATTAAGACCTCATACACTTACAGTTCCTAAGCCATTAATACCCGTGGCAGGAAAACCAATTGTACATCGCCTAGTATCGGATATAGCCAAAGTTTTAGGAGAACCGATTGAAGAAATCGCATTTGTATTAGGTGATCCAGCTTTTTTTGGAGATGATGTAGTATCTAGTTTAACAGAATTAGCAGAAGGCTTAGGAGCAAAGGCATCTATTTACAGACAAGACCAACCTTTGGGTACTGGTCATGCCATTATGTGTGCAAAAGAATCATTGTCTGGCCCGGCAGTAATTGCCTACGCAGATACATTGATTCGTGCAGATTTTAATCTTGACAAAGATGCTGATTCGGTGATTTGGGTAAAACAAGTAGATCAACCCGAAGCATATGGAGTAGTCAAGCTTAATGAAAAAAATCAAATCACAGAATTAGTAGAAAAACCAGCACAATTTGTTTCGGATTTGGCCGTAATAGGAATCTATTATTTTAAAGATGTTAGCGTGTTAAAAAACGAACTTCAGTATGTGCTTGATCATAATATCATCAATGGAGGAGAATACCAAATTAATGACGGTATTAAAAGAATGATGGCAAATGGGAGAGTTTTTGTAACAGGAAAAGTTGACGAATGGATGGACTGCGGAAACAAAAATGTTACCGTAGAAACGAATTCTAGAATGCTAGGTTTTTTACATAAAGACGCAGAAAAATTAGTTAGCGACGCGGTTACACAAGAAAACTCTCAAGTAATACACCCCTGTTATATAGGAGAAAATGTAGTCATCAAAAACTCTACGGTAGGACCTAATGTTTCGTTAGGCGAAGGATGCGTTGTCGAAAATACAACTATCAAAAATAGTCTTGTTCAGACCAAATCTATTATAAAAAATGCTACCTTAGACAATGCTATGATTGGCAACAATGCGATCTATGATGGGGACTTCAAGACGGTGAGTATTGGAGACTATTCTGTTTTGGAATAATTTGTGATGCAATAAGAATACTTTAAGTGGGTTTTATGATTAAAAATTGGACATACATCTTTTTATGTTTATCCCTTGGGATGACCAATACTATTGCTTTTTCTCAAGATATAGAACCAAAACAAGAAGTAAATATCGATGACCTGGGAAACGTGTCTGATGAATTTCAGGAAAACTTTTTTGAAGCCTTAAAGCAAAAAGCAATTACTAATTATGATAAAGCAATAGAGGCCTTACAAAAATGTATAGAAATCGACCCTAAACCTAATTACTTGTATCTAGAATTGGGTAAAAATTATTTAGAACTTAAAGTATACGATAGAGCCGAAAGTAGCTTGAAAAAAGTACTGGAGGAAAAACCTAATGATAGATATGTTTTAGAGCTGTTGTATGAGGTGTATTTTAAGGATGGTAAATACCAGGAATCTGTAGAAGTTGTAGAAAAACTTGTGGTGTTTAATTCGATGTTTAAAGAACAGCTGGCTAACTTATACTTTCTCGAAAAACGATACGACGATGCTTTACGGGTGATAGATGAATTAAATGAAGAATATGGAGTAGATGCTTATCGAAATCGACTACGAAAGAGGATCGCCGCAAAGATTACAAATCCTAGTAATCAAATAGCAATACTAGAACAAAAGATCAAGGAAAACCCTAAAGTTGAACACAACTACCTAAACCTGATCTACCTGTATAGCCAGAGTAATCAACAAGAGAAGGCTTTTAAAATTGCCAAATCGTTGCTAGGAGAAAAACCAAAATCAGAACTGGTGCACCTAGCTTTATACAAGTTTTATCTCGAAGACAATAGTATCAAAAAAGCAATAAGTTCGATGAAAATTGCCTTAAAAAGCAATAAAATTGATACAGAATCCAAGTATAAAGTGATTAATGACTTCTTACAATTCATTAATACCAATCCGCAATACGAATCTGAGCTTACCGAAGTAATGGACCTGCTTTCGGGCAAAGAAGATAATGCCAGAGTGTTTACAGAGCTGGGTCATTATTATTTTAAAAAAGACCAGAAAGAACAAGCCCTTAATTTTTATGAAAGAGGTATAAAGGCTAATGCCAATGATTTTGGATTGTTAAAAAGAATTTTACTCTTGCAATTGGATTTGAAGCGATATCAAAAATCAGAAACAGGAAGCGAATTGGCTATAGAGATGTATCCGGCGCAACCTATTTTCTATTTGGTAAATGGTGTATCCCTTATCAATCAGGAAAAGTCTGAAGAAGCAATCGAAATCCTTACTTCGGGTATCGATTATGTAATCGATGACACTAAGATGGAATCCGATTTTTATAAACAAATTAGTGAAGCGTATCATCAATTAGGAGATACCACCAAAGCTTCAGAATATTTGCAAAAGGCAATCCAACTTCAGAAAAAATCATAACCATTTAATGAAGAAAGTATTCTATCTATTGTGTTTTTCGATGATGTTTTTGTATTCCTGTAAAGGAACCAAAGCAGTTAGTACATCTGGGATCAAAAAATTAAGTGCCGAAAAAATTATTTCAAATCACTACACTACAGCATTCGATTTTGAAACTCTTAATGCAAGGATCAAAGTAAAATATGATGATGGTAAAAAATCTTTCAGCCCAAATGCAACGATAAGATTCGAAAAGGATAAAACAATTTGGGTAAGTGTTAAAATGTTGGGCATTACGCTGGCAAAAGCACTAATAACACCTAATAAAGTAAGCTATTATGAAAAAATTAATAATACTTATTTCGAAGGAGACTTTAAACTCTTAAGTGAGTGGTTAGGTACAGAGCTTGACTTTGATAAGGTACAGCAAATGCTGTTGGGAGAGGCGTTGTTTAACCTTAGAGACGATAAGTATAAATCCAGTATTAATGATCAGAGTTATCAACTCAAACCTAAAACCGAATTGGCATTGTTTGAACGATTGTTTTTTGTGCATCCCGATACTTTTAAAATGGTCGAGCAACAACTTAAACAACCTCTAGAAAATAGAAATCTAAACATAAAATATTTGAGCTATCAGAAGGTAGGTAATCAAGATTTCCCTAAAAGAATTAGCATCGAAGCATTTCAGGCAGATGATAAAACTGCCATTGATTTAGAATATAAGGTGGTCGACTACAATGCCAGAGTAAGTTTTCCGTTTAAAATACCATCGGGCTATAAGGAAGTTGTTATTAAATGAGAATACTACAGATTACATATTTAATAGGATTGTTTTTGTTGAGCACACCTATGTTTTCTCAAAGTGCGAAGCAACAACAACTTGAAGAAGAACGACAACGTCTTAGACAAGAGATCGAGCAAATGAAGCAATTACGAGCAGATAACAAGCTCAAAGAACGTTCTCTCCTTGACGAAGTCGAAGCAATTAATTCTCAAATCAGTACGCGGCAAAATCTTATAAAAATTACCAATCAACAGGCTAATTTATTAACTCGCGAGATCAATAGTAACCTCAAAAAAATTGACCTTTATCGCAAAGAGTTAGAGGCGATTAAGAAAGATTATGCCAAAATGGTTTCAAAATCGTACAAAAGCAAGTCTCATCAAAGCAGGATTATGTTTTTATTATCCTCATCTAATTTTGCTCAAGCATATAAGCGCCTGCAATATATGAAACAGTATAATGAGCACCGCAAAGAACAAGCAGATAGGATAGAGGGTAACACTCAAGAATTACAGAAATTGAACCGAAATTTATCTACGCAAAAAGAGGATAAAGAAACTTTGGTTGCCGAAAATCGAGAAGCCCAAGAAAAGTTAAAAGAAGAGAAAGAAGAACAGAAAGTTTTAATGGCTTCTATTCGAAAAAAACAAGGAACCTATACCAAGCAGATTAAACAAAAAGAACAGCAAGCCAGTGCGATCGATAAGGCTATCGAGAAGTTGATTAGAGAAGCAATTGCCAAGGCCAATAAAAAAGCAGGCAAAAAAGTGTCTAAAAAAGGTTCGGCTGCTACATTTGCATTAACTGCCGAAGCCAAAATATTAGCAGATAATTTTACAGCAAACAAAGGAAAACTACCATGGCCGGTGGGCACAGGGCGCTTAACACGAAAATTTGGTAGACAACCACATCCTACCTTGCCTAATATAATGATAAATGCCAGTGGTGTTGAAATCGAAACAAGAGCAGGAGAACGTGCACGGGCTATTTTTGAAGGAGAAGTAATCGCAATTCAAAAATTAAAAGGAGCAGGTCGTTTGGTTCAAGTTAGGCATGGTAATTATATTACTACTTACTATAATTTACAGAATATATCAGTAAAAGAAGGGCAAAAAGTAACTACCAAACAGTCTATTGGCGAAGTACGGACCAATCCAACTACAGGTCGTGCAGTGATGAAGTTTTTGATCTATCAAAACACCAAGAAATTAAATCCGCAAAGTTGGATTTATAGGATGTAAATAGTTGATGTAGTTATGCTAATAAGAGGTTTGCGAATTCTTGAACCTCTGATAAACGAAGTCGAAAAAATAGTACAAGCATCAGTAATAATCCAACGAGAGTAATAAAAACAGATACGTTAATTTTCTTTCTTGTTTTCAATATAAATGAGACATTTATCGTGATGAATATAAAGAAAAAGCTGTAAAAAGGGTCTCGTTTTCTTGATTTTAGGAAAGTTTTAAGTAAATGTAATACTAAACAAATAATGCTTTTAATTCGGTAGCATCATCTGGTTTCATTTTACCTGCAAGCACCAAACTGAGTTGTTTTCGACGTAAAGCAGCATCAAATCTTTCCCTGTCTAGATCCGTTTCTGGTTTGATAGGTGGCACGGCCACCGGGTTTCCGGTTTCGTTTACGGCTACAAATGTATATATAGCCTCATTGGCTTTGGTTTTATCACCACTTTGGCGGTCTTCTACCCAAACATCGATAATAACCTCCATAGACGATGTAAACGCTCTGGATACTTTGGCCTCTACAGTAACCACACTTCCTAGTGGGATCGCTCTATTAAAAGCTACATGGTTTACAGAAGCCGTTACCACAATTCTTCTAGAATGTCTTCCTGCTGCGATTCCTGCTGCACGGTCCATACGCGCAAGTAGTTCTCCTCCAAAAAGATTATTTAAAGGGTTTGTTTCTCCAGGTAATACAAGGTCGGTGAGAATAGTTCGCGATTCTGAAGGATATCGAGCTTCCATAGTATGCTAATTTTTGGCAAAGATAATCAGGCAAAAATAACTTACACTATACAGTTGAATAAAAGTGTTTTAAGGTGTAAATGTAGCATTGCGAATTTATGTATGGTCTTACCAAAAAAAGAAAAAGAAATGATTAAACCAGTGAAACCGATAAAAAAAATGCAGTAATTGGATGTTTTCTTTGAAAGAAAAATTTTATAAAATTATAGCTCCTGAATCAATAACCAAGCTTTTGGGCTTTGCTCTTTTTTAATTTTACGTAGTGTTTGTATCGCTTCGTATCTATTATCGAAACTTTGATATACCACTTGGTGAAGCCCATATTTGTTAACTCCAATAAGTCGTGCATCAAATCCTTCAGCTTGTAAAGATTGTACTTTTTTATTGGCGTTTGAAGCAATTCTAAAAGCACCGGCTACAATATGATATTTCCCCGGGGAACTCGTAGATGAAGATGTAGTATTCGTATCACCACTTTCTTTTAAAATATTTAAATTGATAGCAGGCAACGGATTTGCAATCTCAAAAGTAGCTTCTTGTATCGTGTTTTCGATTTCCAGATTCGCTTTTTTCCACTCGTTACTATTATGTGTTATAGTATTGTCGCTAATTTGTTTCAATCCAAAAAAACCACCAACACTCAATACAATAGCCACAGCTGCTGCATATTGTAAATAAGGTCTTTCTGCACGCTTTTCAGGAGTAAAAGTAAGCGGAACAACTTCTTCGATAGCTTCAACCTCTTCTTTGTACACCTCGCGTTGTACTTGTACTTCGCGCTGCACAACAGGAGAAGCAAAACTGTTTAACCCAAAAGCTTCAGTAAGATAATTTACGTCATGAGATGGTTCAAATTGCAGTGTGTTTTCTACAGAAGTGAAAAAAGAACCAATACCTTCTAACTCCAAACGTTTACCTTGGGCCATTTTATCATTTAATGATAATACATAGCGTTGTATTTTAGCAACAGCATCGGTATAAGAAATGTTTTCGGCAGTTGCTACATAATTTGCTAGTAACCCATCGTTATTCTGTAATTGCTTATTAAAAGAAATTAGTTTTTTAGGAGGGAAAAACGAATTTGTAGACTCTTGCATAGTAGCCGATTGGCGTCTGGTCAAAAACGCACCAAAACCAGGTACAATTACACATTCATATCTGTATAGTAATTCGCTTATGTACTTTGTTGTATTATTCATTGCCCCCTTCTGGAATATTCTAGTGTTATGGTGTGTGGTTTGTTTACTCAAAGGTATAAAAAAATGAAAGTCGTAAAAACTATAGCTCACGAATTTATTAACAGTTTCGATTTTTTTTGTTTCTTGTGTTGATATACAATTTATTACATGACCATCGAAAATTTAATTGCTTTACTTACCCTTAAAAAAATACCAAATCTTGGTGATAGTTCAATAAAAAAACTCATTCGAGAAGTAGGTTCTGCCGAAGCTGTTTTTACCGAAAAAGTGAATAACCTTTTAAAAATTGATGGAATTGGAACTGTAAAAATTAAAGAACTTCATCACCCCGTACATCGAAAGATGGCAGAAAATGAATTGCAATTTATCCAGGAAAATAATATCAATTATACCACATATAATGAAGATAATTATCCAGATAAATTAAAGCATTGCATTGATGGTCCCGTATTACTTTTTAGTAGAGGAAATATCGACTTAAAACATAGGAAGGTGCTTAGTATAGTAGGTACCAGAAAGGTAACTAGTTATGGAGTAAGGTTTTGCGAAGAATTAATCGAAGCGCTAGCACCAATAAACCCAGTAATTGTTTCTGGTTTGGCATATGGGGTGGATATAACTGCGCACAGGGCTGCAGTAAAACACAATTTACAAACCGTAGGATGTTTGGCGCATGGCCTTAATCAAATATACCCTAAAGCACATGCCAAATATGTGGATCAAATTGAGGAAAACGGTGGGTTTTTTACAGATTTTTGGAGTACAGATACTTTTGATCGTAAAAACTTCTTAGGCCGTAATCGAATTATTGCAGGACTTAGTGAAGCTACTGTAGTTATTGAAAGTGCTGATAAAGGAGGGTCACTGGTTACTGCCGATATCGCTAATTCTTATAATCGAGATGTATTTGCAGTACCGGGTCGAGCTACTGATCTTTTAAGTAAAGGGTGTAATATGCTAATCAAAACACAGCGGGCACATATGCTTACTAGTGCAGCGGATTTAATTTATATGCTTAATTGGGAACTGGAAGAAAAAGAACAACCCGTTATACAGAAACAATTATTTATAGAATTAGAAGAAGAGGAAAAGAAAATCTATGATTTTTTGAATAAAAACGGAAAAGAACTACTAGACGTTATAGCGCTACAATGTGATATACCAACTTTTAAAGTAGCCTCGGTATTACTTAATATGGAGTTAAAAGGGGTAATTAAACCATTACCAGGTAAATTATTCGAAGTGATTTGAGAATTTAGGTATAAAAAAATTGCTCTTTTATAATTTTGCCATTCTCTACTTCATAGACTATAATTTCATCAATATATACTTGTTCTTCATTTTTTAGTGTTACATCTGTAACCATATGTATCGTAAAGTGATTTGCACTTATCAGGGGTTCCGAGATTGTAAAATGATTCCATTTTTTTATGTTGGAAAGAAATCTTTTTTCCTTTATGATCATGGCTTCTAAACCCGATACAGATCTTTGTTTGTACATTTCTGGCTCCAAGTTTATTGCATCCATAGCAAATAATTGTTTTTGAGCATCCAAAAATTTCTTCTGCCGCAATAATTCGACAAGCCTATTGGCTATTTCATTGATTTCTATCATTTGTTATGTTTTTCATTTTTAAAATATAAGGGCTTCCAAATAAGGTTTCCAAAGATGATCTTAAAGCGGTCTTTCCAGGTTCGGCATCTTTTTACATCCTTCCAAATATTTTTATATTCAATAAAATTAATGGTAATGGGGTTATTCGAATTTATATTTTTGGTTAATCCATAAATTACTTTTTCTTCTTCTCTTTGAAACGTTCTGAACAATTTATCCCAAATCATGAGGATTCCACCATAGTTTTTATCAAGATATTTATCGTTAGATCCATGGTGTACTCTATGTACTGATGGAGTGTTAAAAACTTCATCCAGCCATCCTAACTTTACTATCCTTTCTGTATGTATCCAGGTTTGATATTGAGCTACAAAAACTAATGATATGATTGCCTGAAATGGATTAAAGCCCATTAAAATCATTGGAATAAGAAAGATCCATTCGATAGCATTTTCAACCAGGCTAAGGCGCATAGAGATAGTTAGGTTATAATCTTCGGATGAATGATGCACACTGTGATTTGCCCATAATATTCTATGTTCATGTTCGATACGGTGCATCCAATAATACGTGAAATCCGCTATAATTAAACTCAAGACCCAAGTCCATGCTGTCATGGGTATCTCAAAGGGAATACTATGGTAAATAGGTAATAGACAAATAATGCCTATAGAACCAAATATAGTTTTCTCTAATAATTGACTAAGAAAAAAAATAATGATATTGGCTCCGGTATCCTTCCATCGTCTTTCTTTGGATGTAAAAACGTCAAGCAAAATCTCGAAGATGATAAATGAAATGTTGATGATAAAAAAATAACCCACATAAGTTAATACTGCGGAGGTTTCAAAAAGTCTGATGATTTCTTCCAAACGCATTTTTTTTGTTTTTTGTTAACGAAAGAGTATAAAAACCACAAGAAGCATAATAGATTTGGTAACCCCAAAACACTTATGTTTATGAATTTTGGGATTGTTCATACTTTTGGTTTACGTCACAAAAATAAGAGCAATGTTAGTTGCAGTGTTTGTCAATTTTGGACAATTGTTTATTTAATTGGAATATAAATTTCGGTAAGAAGTTCGTTTTCGGTAGTATCTTCGTCATCATTAAGAAAAAACTCTAGAGTGGGTTTATCTTCTAACTCTAAATTTACTTTGGACATCCAATGAGAGTAGATATAATCGTAGGTTATTAAAGAACTTTCGTGACTGCCTTTATGTAAGAATTTGGCATACTTTTGAGGGGCAATAGTTTTGATTTTAAACAAGCCTTCTAACTCTATTTTTAATGAGGGTTCTATAACAATTCCGGCATTATACCGGCAATGTACATGATCTGTAATTTCGTTATCGTCTAGTATTTCTGCAAGATAAATGGTGTTGTCATCAACCAACTTATTTTTGAAAGCATACTTCATGAGTTGTTGCCATACTTGTTTTATTCCTTTTAGATTTTCAAAAGACCCATGATAGGTTAAGTACAAAATATCTAAGACTGGTAATTCTTCAATTTCAAAAATCAAAGGAGGTTCAGGATTTGTGCCTTTTGGTACTATAGTTTTTTGTAAAATATGTTGTTTGAGTTCTTGTATTGCTCTAAATTGAGAAGGAGCACAATTAAATTGATTTTTAAAAGCTTTGCTAAAAGAGGCTATATCGGCATAACCTACATCAAAAGCAATATCCGAAATACTGGTATCCGAATATTTAAGAAATTGAGCAGCTTTCTCCAATTTCAATCTTTTTATATACTTGCCGATGGTCTCATGATGTAGTGCAAGAAAAATTCGATTAATATTTCTATAAGAATAAAATGAAACATCTTCAATATCTCGAATTGTGATATCCTCTTTGAATCTACGATCCAAAAACTCTAATAAGGATTTATACCTGTCTAGTTGCGTTGCATTGTGCATGACTTGATCTTTGAATAAAGATACAAATCAAATAGAAGAATTAAATTGTCCATTTTGGACAATTGGCAGAAATTATAATCTAAAAAAAATAGATTACTTTTTTTTCATTCCTTCCAAAAACTCACCCATTTTTTGATGTACTTTTTGTATTGCTTTTAATGGGCGTATCATAACTTTAATATCTTTTAATTTTCCTTCTTCATCAAAAGTAAGCATATCCACACCTTCTACCGTTACACCATCAATTTTTGTAGTAAACTCTAATATACTGTGCTCTTCATTGGTTACTTCACGCACGTATTTAAAATGTTCGTTAGCAATAATATTGCCAGCGGCAACGAGGTAAATACTAACAATATTTTTTCCTTGTTGGGGGGTCCAAACCACAGGAGAATGAAGTACTGCTTCATCAGCAATGAGTTGGTCTAATTTCGAAAAATCACGATGATGTACAAATTGATGCCATAAGGCTAATCCTTTAGAGTTATTCATGGTGTTGTTGATTTGTTGATAAATGATTCGGTTGTGGTCCAATAGATATTCCATCCTTTGCTTTGATTGTCATTTTCTCGAGCATAAAAAAGAAATTTTCCATCAGCTGTAATATAAGGATTTCCTTGTCCTTTTTTATTAATACGTTGTGGTAATTCTTTGGCAAAAGACCATTCATTAACTTCATTTTTATAACTAATGTGCAATTGCAAGGGATGACCTATAACTGCATAAATTAAATAATCATTGTTCGGAGAGATATAAGGTGTACAGTATCCATTTGTATTTTTGGGAGTCAAAGATACCTTATTCGCATTTTGAAATTGCCCGTTTTTCTCCTGAGCATAATAAATGCTCATATTACTATAATCTTTGTTACTGGTATGAAAATATAGTGTACCATCTTTGCTTATGCTTGGATGCGAAACCAATTTATCACGCAAATTAGGAATGTCAACGTACTCAGGAATATCCCATTGGCCTTTTACTTTTTCTGATTTCCAAAGGTGCCAGGTATCAGCAATCGTATCTGACGGTAATGGTCTTGTTGAGCTAAAATATAAGGTATTTCCATCTGGAGAAAAACTCATTCCGTGATCACTAAATTTGCTATTAAAAAAAGCATCTTCTGGTGTTGACCAAGTTCCGTTTATATATGTAGTTACTTTTACATCAAATTTCTTAAAACTCTTATCCGAAACCGTATAGTAGTATGAAGAATAATCGTTAGAAAATACTCCTCGATGAATGAGTAAGTCATTTTTAGCCATTAGTTCAGGCATAAAAGCAATGGGAGAGTCCTTAGGAATCGAATTTAAAAAAAGGAATTCTAATGGGTTTGACTTTTTGTTTTTATGATCACAACTTGTAGTGATACATAGTGTAAGTATTATTATAAATAAATATTTCATTAAGTAAATTCATTGTTTCGAGTGCATCAAAATTAAATCACCCCAGCACAAAGTTTTAATCGCAAGATTTTTTTTACAGATTCAATAACTTGCTTTTGGTAATCTTGATCACTTTTCATTTCGGCAAGAATAGTATCCATCGTTTTTTTCTCATCTTGTGGCATTAAAATCATATCACAACCTGCTTTTGAAGCAAGTAACGGCGCATTGTCCAAAATAGTTACTGCTTTCATAATGTTTAGAGCGTCAGAAACGATAATACCATCAAAACACATCCCATCTTTGAGCAGGTCGGTAATAATTCGTTTCGAACAACTAGACGGTAAACCATCGGTTCCAAAAGTCTCATTATTTATTACGGTAATATGTGCAATCATAATGGATAATACACCATCTTCGATAATAGGAATATAATTATCTACCTCTTGTAGAGGTCCATCAATATAAACACTTTGTTTATGTGTGTCTCCTTTTACAAGTCCATGACCAGGAAAATGTTTTGCGGTAGCAATTATTCCTCCTTCTTGAGTACATTTTATAAATCGATTAGCCAGATTAATAACAGAATCTTTATTATTTCCATAGCTACGTGATTTGATCGCTTCGTTACCGGGGCTTATATCTAGAACAGGAGCAAAATTATGGTGCACCCCAATTTCTTTCAATTCTTTATTAATAATATGTACTACAGAATCAGATTTTGCATGGGTTTTAATCCCGATTGTCTTACCAACATCTTCGGCGCCTTTAATTCTACTAGCAAATAAACTCGGTTCGGCATCCATACTAAAAATAAGAGGGAGCGTTTTGTTTTTTTCTGAAATGGCATTCAATTCGGCAATGGTTTCGGTATGCGTCTTTTTACTTCCTTTAAGAAAAACTACACCACCAATGATATCTTCTTCGGCTAGTTTTTTTACTGTCGCTTCAGGTTTTCCTAATTCACCAGTGCAACTAATGATCATTTGCGCTACTTTTTGTTTATCAGACAAGGTGTCAAAAATAGAATCTACCGCGCGATTTAGGGATGGGTTATTACTATAAAAATCATCTAGAGTAAAGGTTGAATTTTGGGCAACTCCAATAAGTGCTGAGAATAGAAAAACAAAAAGTACAATATATTTCATGTCTGGGTAAAGTAAATTCGTGTTATGTTAACAATGGATGGGCACCCCGCTTAGTTGTCCCCATTCACTCCAGGAACCATCATAAACCGACATGTTTTTATATCCAGCCAACTCCGCAGCCAACATAATAATACAAGCAGTAATTCCTGATCCGCAGGTAAATATCAGTTTTTTATTTTCAATATTAAAATCTGCAAGCATCTCCTTTAAGTCCTGTGTCGGTTTCATTTTTCCATGAGATAACAAATCATTGTAATAAAGATTCATAGAGTTTGGGATATGACCACCTGCCAAACTTGCTCTAGGTTCAGGTTCTTTACCTGTAAACCGACCTGGTGACCTTGCATCCAGAATGAGCGTGTTTTTAATATTCATTTCGTTAAGAATAGTGTTTGCATCTGTAACCAATTCTGAGAGGAAAGATGCTTTAAAATCTCCTTTCTGATAGTTGATTATACTATTTTTTGATTCGCATGGGAGATTCGCTTTTTGCCATTCGGGAAACCCTCCATCAAGAACAGCAATATTAGGATGCCCCATTGTTTTGAACATCCACCATACCCGTGCACTGGAGTATATTCCTAGTGTGTCGTAAACCACTATTTTGTGATGATTACTGATGCCCAATTTTCTGCACGACTCTTCAAAATTCTGCTCTGATGTAAGCATGTTTGGGATATCTGTATTGGTGTCTGAAAAAGTTTTCTTGATATCAAAAAAGCGAGCGTTTTTGATACTTTTTTGTTGTAGATCGGTTGAAGTATCACTAGTGACTTTTTTAATAGTCGCATCCAAAATAACAAGATCGGGATCATCAATATGTGCCGCAAGCCAGGAAACAGATACTAGAGGAGAGGTGATTTTTAGTGAATTCATGATACGGTTTTAATAATCACGAGGACATAAATTTATCAAGCAAACGGTTTGTTTTTTGAATAAGCTTTTTCTTAAAAAACCCTGTACCCCCAAGTAATTTACCTTTAAAACCGATTGCTTGTGACGCCCATCGATGAAGATTAAAATGATCTGTATGTTTTATAATCTTACCATCTTTAAATTCAAATTTGGCATCAATTTTATTATGAACAGATCTTCCGGTTTGACTAAAGGTGTACCAGGCTTCCCAATGTGCAGATCCAGTATGCTCATTGGCTTCTACATTTGAGAACTCTACTTTAAAATTCTTGGCGTTTTTACAAAGCATTCGCCACATACCTTTTGCACGATCTCCGTGTAATTTTCCAAAACCAGGATCTTCAAAAACGATATCATCATGATAGCAAGATGCCATAGTCTCGGCATCACGATTATTTAAGGCGGTGTAAAATTTTTCGATAAGCTGCTTCATAGAACTTGTGCTAAAAAAGAGCTATGAAGATAAGCATAATTAGTCTAGCTTTTCGGCCAATTTTTTAAATACTTTTTTAGGATTCTTATTTTCATACAATACATCATGTACCGCATCAATAATCGGAGTTCTTGCGGCTGCTGTTGCATCTAGCTCATAAGCCGTTTTTGCTGCATAATACCCTTCGGCAACCATATTCATTTCCATTTGTGCGCTTTTTACAGTATACCCCTTGCCGATCATGTTGCCAAACATTCGATTACGCGAAAAAATTGAATACCCGGTTACTAACAAATCTCCCAGATATGCCGAATCATTGATATTTCGTTTCATTTTATGCACTTTTTTGATAAAACGTTTCATTTCTCGAATTGCATTACTCATTAACACACTCTGAAAATTATCACCATATCCAAGCCCATGAGCAATACCCGCTGCTACCGAATATATATTTTTGAGTACCGCTGCATATTCGGTCCCAATAATATCATCACTTGTTTTACATTTGATATAGTAACTACTTAAATGATCCGCCATTACCTGAGCTTTTTCTTGATCATTAGAGGCTATAGTGAGGTATGATAAACGTTCTAAAGCTACTTCCTCTGCGTGACAAGGACCAGTAATTACACCAATATTATTAAACGGAATGTGATACTCGTCATGAAAATGTTCGCCTACAATTAATCCCGTTTCTGGTACAATACCTTTAATAGCCGAAAAGATTACTTTATCTTTTAAAGAAGCAGTTAATTTTTCGAGTTCACTATGCAAAAAAGCCGAAGGAATGGCAAAAATCAAATAATCTGCAAACTCCACAGCTTCATTAATATCATTTGTGAGTTGTAATTGTTCTAGTTTAAACTCTACCGAACTTAAATAATTTGGATTGTGCTGCTGTCTCTTAAGATGTTCAATGGCATATACACTTCGCATATACCAACCTACCTCATTTAGATTCTCGGTCAGCATTTTTACAAGGGCAGTTGCCCAACTACCACCACCTAGTACCGCAAATTTTGGACTTTTTTCCATAAAAAATTGTATTGGGTCAAAAATAAGTAAAATAGAACTTAAAATAAAAAATTGATAATCAATATGTTATGAGTTTGGCACATGTTTTGGTTTTAACATTATAGGAAATTGAAAACACACAGCTTATGAAGACGTTAAAATTACTTTCGATTATTGCTTTAAGTTCAATACTGGTTACTTCTTGCGTAGCAGAGGTGGTTATTGAGGAAGATGTATTTATTGAAGAACCTTCAATAAGTTTAAGAACTTTATTGAGTAGCTATGAAATTTGGTATGTGGATATAGAACGCACCAACGGCACAGGAGAGATTCCTTTTTTGCAGAAAGCGTTTACAGTTTCTTTTAGAAATGGCACTTTTTTTGCCAATAATAATCTTGTTGGGATAGGAGACAATGGAGGAGGATTTGGTTTGGATGTTGGAAGTTATGATACGTTTAGGATGGAGGTTGATATAGATCATGATATAGATGGATTATATGAACTCGCGGTCAATCAACTTTCTAGTAACGAAATAGAATTGTACGATAGAGTTACCAATACGAGTTATTTTTTGATAGGACACCAAAGAAGCACATTTGATTACGATCGCGTATTTTATGATAATATTCATTATTTCCTACAAGAATACGAGACATGGGAAAAAGTATTTACTAGTGAATATGGAGTGTTGAACGAATTTGATGAAGAAAATTATATACAATTTTTGTATTACGGAGCAGGGGATAATTTTAAAAGTTCGCGAGATCGTAACGGAATCCCAATCGATGATATCTTTTATGATTATGCGGGATATTATGAGGTGAATGATATTGCAAATAATTTTTATAGGAAAACTTTAACACTTGATTACGAATATCTGGGCAATGAATACTTTGAGTTATCCGTTATAAATGACAGTAAAATAGAATTGTTTCACCCAACTTCGGGAACGGTGTATCAATTCAAAGGTAGAGGACATCTACTTTTCAAAAATTCTGAAAATGGTAAAAAACTTCAGAATGATACTAAAAGAATTAAAAAGGCCGATCTCAAATTAAAAAAGCTTTTAAAATAAAAGTAAGGATCGCGCTAAACAACATAAACTTTTTGGTTGGTTATTTAGTTGGAAATCGCTCTACAAGAGAAATCTTGTTTGGGCGATTTCTTTTTTGTACAAATACCAAATCAATTTAATCTCAATATCTCCTAATATTTACTGAATTGATTTTTTTGAGGCATATTTTTTAAAAAATCACTCAAAATTAACTTTAGAATGGATCAAAATTTAATTTATCTGTAAAACACAGTATCTTTACCTTTTCAAAAAAGAACAAATAACATGGCAACAGCAATATTAGATTTCGGAATTCGCGAAGCACTACAACAACTTGGTGTTTCTGAGCAAAATAAAGGGACATCTACAGGGTCAAATTGGTTTTCTTCAAACCAAGAGATTTCTTCATATTCTCCAGTAGATGGAGAATTGATCGGCAAAGTAGAAACTACCACCAAAGAGGATTATGAAAAAGTCATTCAAACCGCGCAAGAAGCATTCAAATCCTGGAGGGTAATGCCTGCTCCTCAAAGAGGAGAAATAGTTAGGCAATTTGGTGAAGAGCTTAGAAAAGTAAAAGAACCATTAGGAAAACTAGTGTCTTATGAAATGGGTAAATCTTATCAAGAAGGTTTAGGAGAAGTACAAGAGATGATTGACATTTGTGATTTTGCTGTAGGATTGTCTAGACAGTTACATGGATTAACAATGCACTCAGAAAGACCAGGACATAGAATGTACGAACAGTATCATCCTCTTGGCATTGTAGGAATCATTTCGGCGTTTAATTTCCCCGTGGCGGTATGGGCTTGGAATACAGCTTTAGCCTGGATATGTGGTGATGTTTGTGTTTGGAAGCCTAGTGAAAAAACGCCACTTTGTGGTATTGCTTGCCAGAATATTATTGCAAAAGTATTGAAAGAAAATAATCTACCAGAAGGTATTTCTTGTTTGATTAATGGCGACTATAAGGTAGGAGAAATGATGACTACCGATGGTCGTGTTCCTTTGGTATCTGCAACAGGATCTACCAGGATGGGTAAAATAGTTGCAGCTACAGTTGGACAACGATTGGGTAAATCGCTTTTAGAACTTGGAGGTAATAATGCCATTATTGTTACGCCAGATGCAGATATAAAAATGACAGTGATAGGAGCTGTTTTTGGTGCAGTAGGTACCGCAGGTCAACGATGTACATCTACTCGAAGATTGATTATTCATGAATCAATTTATGATAAAGTAAAAAATGCAGTAGTTGATGCCTACGGGCAATTGAGAATTGGTAACCCATTAGACGAAAATAATCATGTAGGTCCATTAATCGATACTGATGCTGTAAAAGGATATCAAAATGCATTAGAAAAAGTAGTAGAAGAGGGTGGAAATATTGTTGTAGAAGGCGCCGTACTTTCGGGCGAAGGATATGAAAGCGGATGTTATGTAAAACCTGCAATAGCCGAGGCTAGTAATTCATTCAAAATAGTACAACACGAAACTTTTGCTCCTGTATTATATCTTTTAAAGTATAGTGGAGAAATTGAGAATGCAATTGATGTACAAAATGGAGTAGCTCAGGGATTATCTTCTGCAATTATGACTAATAATTTAAGAGAAGCCGAAAGATTTTTATCGCATGCTGGTTCTGATTGTGGAATTGCAAATGTGAATATAGGTACTTCTGGAGCAGAAATTGGTGGAGCATTTGGAGGAGAAAAAGAAACAGGTGGTGGTCGTGAATCTGGATCTGATGCATGGAAAGTATATATGCGCAGACAAACGAATACGATAAATTATACTACAGAGTTACCATTAGCCCAAGGGATCAAATTTGATTTATAAGTCTTAAGTATAAATAAAATTAATGTTTAAAAACACTCCATGTATTGGGGTGTTTTTTTTATACGCGTGATTATGTAACTTTAAAAAAACTATTGGGCTTATGAAAAGAAGAGAATTCACTAAAAAATTAGGTCTTACTGCCGGCGCATTAGGCATAACGGCAGTATATTCGTGTACTAATGAAGCAAATGTTTCAGAATCCAAAATTGAAATCGATTGCCCACAAAATTTTAATGTTACAAGTGATCTATCTCAAAAAATGTATGATCGTGCATTAGAGATTACCAAATCAAAAGTTCGAGGAGGTGCTACAGAAGCTTTTTTCAAAAAACCTTTTATCGATGCCGCTTTCTCCCAGAATATTTTTCTTTGGGATACATGTTTTATGGTATGTTTTGCAAAATATCATTTGGACGAGCTTCCTGTATACCAGGCACTGGATAATTTTTATGATCGAATTGAAGATGATGGTTATATCTGTAGAGAATATAGGCATGATGGTACTCCACTTTGGTCTAAAGAACATCCTGTTTCTATAAATCCACCATTATTGGCTTTTGCAGAGTTAGAATTGTATTCGGTTTCTAATGATAAAGAACGGTTAAAACGAGTGTATCCTAGTTTAAAAAAGAATTTTGATTTTTTGGTGCGAACTTATCAAATGGATGATGATCTTTTTTATGCTGATACATTGGGTATGGGAATGGATAATATAGAACGATACCCGAAAGATTGGAACAATGATGGGGATGGTATGACACATCATGAGCTTGCAGATAAACTAGGAAAAATGAATGTTACAGGTAAAGAAAGACTGAATACTTTTATTGCCGAATATCCTTTAACATTACAGGGATTATGGAATAAACAAGGTAGACTCGTGGATTTTTCATGCCAGATGGCAATGCTTGCTAATCAACTTAAAACGATAGCCAACCATATTGAAGAATTTAACGATATCGAAGCGTATACAACAATTCATAGTACAATTAAAAAAGCAGTCAATGACTTATGTTGGAATGAGAATGATGGTATGTATTATGATCTTGGATTTGGAAAACAAATTTCGCGTAAACATATAGGTATGTATTGGGCACTTTTAGGAAAAGTAGTGCCAGAAGAACGATTGGATCGCTTTTTATCTCACTTAGAGAATCCTAATGAATTTGGAAGGCGAACTCCTTTACCCGCACTTTCTGCAGATGAACCTGGTTATAAAGGCTGGGGAGATTACTGGCGAGGAGGCGTATGGGCGCCAACCTCGTATATGGTATTAAAAGGGCTTTCGGCATATAAGCAACATGATATGGCAAAAAGAATTGCTCGAAAAACATACCTCTCTGTTGCCGAGGTGTTTAAGATGACCAATACGTTCTGGGAAAATTATTCTCCAGATCTAGTTTCTTATGGTATGCCTGCCAAGAATGATTTTTGCGGCTGGACAGCCCTCATACCTATAGCGGTGTATAAAGAATATCTGCCTTGAAGGCCTGAAACGCAACCTTCTTCTTTAATATGCATCTTCATAACATAAATGAACAAAAAGTATATATCGATGAAAAAGCTATTCGTATTAATGAGTATTATAATTTTCACAGCCTGTAGTGGAGATGATAATACAGACGATCCAATATTATGCACAGAAGAATTAAGGGCAGGTATAGAGGTAACTATCAGAGATGGTCTTAATGGAAATTTCATAACCGAAGGAGTTACTGTTGTGATTGTAGACAATGAATATACAGAGACATTACAAAATTTTGAAGGCTCGAATACCTTTGTGGGAGCTTTTGAACGAATTGGCACCTATATAGTTACGGCTAGTAAAGTAGGTTACGATGATAATTCAATAGCCGAACCAATTATAGTAAAAGAAGATGTTTGTCATGTAATTACAGAAAAAGCTGAAATAATTTTACGAAAAAATCAATAATTAGTTAATTTTTCCTAAATTTTAAGAATAAAGTCCAAGAATTTCCTTTAGATTTGCGAATTACTCACAAATCAGCTTAATAAAATGAAAACAATTTTATTCTATCTCAAACGTTCTGTTTGGGCGGTATCCCTTGTAGGGATGATGACATCCGTCAATGCTCAAAAAATTCCAGGACTACAAACAGAAGCAAATTCAACTCAGCAAAGGGCTTCACTTTACAAACAATCTAAAATTTACGACAGTAAGCATGGGGCTAAGGAACTTGCTCCTAAGCAAGTTGGTGATCGTGCCATAGATCGTTACAATTATGATTTTGAAAGATTTAAGGATCCTGCTACCGGCAAGATGCCTTTAGGTATTAGGGATTTAGAAATTAATTTCTCTGAGAACATTCCTGTAAGTACAGAACTTAAACAATCTGTTGCAGCAAAATCTTCTTCAAAATTTGGTCGTTTTTCGTACTGGCAAAACCGTGGACCATTTAATGTAGGTGGTCGTACAAGGGCATTAGCTATTGATCGCACTAACGAGAATATCATCTTTGCAGGTGGTGTATCTGGTGGGCTTTGGCGTTCTACAAATGGTGGTGAAACCTGGAGAAAAATTACGAATCGTAGACAATCTCCTAGTATTACTGATATTGTACAAGATCCAAGACCAGGAAAACACAGAACGTGGTACTATGCAACCGGAGAACGTTTTGGTAATTCTGCAGGAGCTGGAGGAGCATTCTATACGGGGACTGGAGTTTACAAGTCTATTAATGGTGGTAGAACATGGAGATTATTAGAAGCTACTAACGACAATGATATTAGAGCAATTTCTCCTTTTGATGTTATCAACTCTATTGTAGTTGATCCTACCAATGGAGATGTGTATATAGGTACTATACAAGGTTTACATAGATCTCAAGATGGAGGACGCACGTTTACCGAAGTATTAGAAAGTGGATTTTTAGGTACTGTAGAAGTAGAAGTTACCTCTACAGGACAATTATATGCTACAATACGTAGTTCTGCAGAATCAAACCCAGGATTTTTTACTTCTGATGACGGGGATACTTGGACAAGTATAACCCCAGATTTTCTTCCTGCAACTATAGGAAGAACAGTAATGGGTGTAAATCCTTCTAATGAGGATGAGGTATATTTTTATGCTCAAAATGTTGGTCCGGGTGGAGCGGCTTTCCTATTAAAATATGATGCTGGAGCAGGTGAAGAAGAAGAGATTTGGACTGACCTATCGGCTAATCTTCCTCCTAATTTTGAAGCAAGAGGTGGGGTGTTTAATCTTCAAGGCGGATATAATATGTTCGTTAAAGTTAGTCCTGCAGATCCAAACTTGATTTTTGTAGCAGGTACGAACTTATACAGATCTACTACTGGATTTACTACACCCACAGGAAGAGATGCCTGGATAGCAGGATATCGACCAGCTATAAACACGTTTGCACAATATACAAACCAACATCCTGATCAACATGCATTGGTATTTTACCCATCCAATCCAAACAGGGTACTTTCGGGTAATGATGGAGGAGTATATGTTACCGAAGATATTACAACTGCTATTGATGGTGTAGAACCTGTAGAATGGATTGATTTAAATAATGGATATATTACAACACAACCGTATCATGTATCATTTGACCCAGAGGCTAATAGTGATGATTTAGTTGCAGGTTTTCAGGACAATGGAACATGGTTTACAAACTCTACCGATGGTACTGCTCCTTGGGTAGAAGATTTTGGAGGTGATGGAACCTATACTGCTATTGCAGATGGAGGAAGTACAAGATATGTATCTTCTCAAAGAGGAAATATATTTAGATTTAATTTTGATGAAGCTGGCGAATTCGAATCATTTGCCAGAGTAACACCGGCAGGAGCTACTGGATTTCCTTTTGTTACTCAATTCATTTTAGATCCTAATAATGATAACATCATGTATTTGCCAGCTGGTAATAGAATTTGGAGAAACAATGATTTAGATGGTCTTCCGTTGTTCTCTAATGCTCCTACAGATGTAAACTGGGTAGGTTTACCAAACTCAGATACACCAGCAGGAAGTACTATTAGTGCTCTAGCGCTTTCTAAATTCCCGGTAGCAAATAGATTATATTATGGTACCAACAATGGGGGAATATTTAGAATGGATAATGCAAATCTTGATAGCCAAGAGGTTGTAGATCTTTCTACTGGCAAGGGATTGCCAACAGGTTTTGTTAATGATATTAATGTTGATCCATCTAATTCGGATAGAGTTATCGTAACCTTTTCTAACTATAGAGTTATTAGTGTATTCCTTACCGAAGATGCAGGAGAGACTTGGACAAACATAAGTGGAAACTTAGAAGAAAATGCTGATGGTAGCGGAAACGGACCATCTGTAAGAAGTACTGCGTTTTTAGGTAGTAGCCAAGGGTTTTTTGGAGCAAGACTACAAAGAGTATTTGCTGCTACAAGTACTGGATTGTACTACACAAATAGATTAAATGGAGAAAGTACTCGTTGGATTAAAGAACCATTTGCTATTGGTAATGCAGTGGCAGATGAGGTAGTAACTCGTGATGATGGATTTATAGCCTTAGCGACTCATGGTAATGGATTATTTAGTGCAAGATTCCCTGTTTTTAATAAACAACCAGAATCTACGTTAAGTGTAGCATATCTTTTAGAAGATGTTAGAATTGGTGAAAACAGTGAGGATTTTCAAGTAAATGTAGCCGATCTATTTGTTAGCTCTACAGGAGCTCCTATCGATATCGAGTTTACAAACTCTAATCCAGAATTGATTACAGCAAATTTAGAAGGAGATGTGATTACAATTTCTATAGCGCCAGATGCACTAGGTCAAGCGACTCTTGGTCTAGTTGCAACATCAGGAGATGAACAAGTAGCCGAAGGGTTTACCATTAATGTTGTAGAATTTGCAATTTACCAACAGGTTGATCCTGCCGTTGGAAGTCGTCCTTCTCAATTCTTTGAAGATTTTGGAGCTTTGGTAGAATCATCTGATGATTTTACAGTACCAGAAGGAAATTCTTGGACTGTAGAAAGAGTATTTACTCCTGGAGGAGCAAATAATACTCCGGTATTAGATAATGTTACTGTAGTGATTTATGCAGATAATAACGGTGTGCCAGGAGATGAAGTATATAATAGTGGTGAGCTTGCACCAATATCTGATCCTACTGATACCAATCTGAATGTTTTATTGCCGGAAGCTGTTGAGTTGGCTAGTGGAAATTACTGGTTAACGGTATATGCCAACCTAGCTTTTAATCCTGCTCAAACGCAGTGGTTCTGGTCATCACAAAATGGAGGTATTGGTCAAGAGGCTCAACTTAGAGATCAAAATAACCTGTTTGGTGCCGGAGCAATAGACTGGACAGGAGCTTCAGCCGTATTTGGAGGTGATCCTCGAGATCAAATCTTCCAAATTTATGGTGCAGTAAATGCCACTGATGATGGAGGTGTTCCTGAAACAGAAACAACACCTTTGGCAACTTTAGAAGCAGAGTTTAACGCTATGGTTTTACCAAATCCATCTACAGATGTGTTTACATTTAACTTGAGTAGTTTGAACTCAAAAGGTAAGGTGTCTATTGATATTTATGATATAAGAGGTGGTATGGTATACCAGCAGTCTAATGTAGATACAAATTCTAGGTTTACATGGGATGCATCTAGCCTTAGATCAGGATTCTATTTTGCAAGAATCTCTAATGGTCCAACGCTTAAATTGATCAAGCGATAAAATTTTATAAAGTATTTATAGAAAAGGAGTTGATTATATCAACTCCTTTTTTTATTTTCAGGGGTATGAATAAGATATGGTATATTTTAATAATGGTACTATTGGTTTCTTGTAAAACCAATACAGTGGCACAGGAAAAAACTCCTAAAAAGAACACAAAACCTAAAGTGGAAAAACCGAAATTGGATGATGTTCAAGATCAACAAGACGAACAAAATCAACGTATTGACCCAAGTACAATACTAATTACAGGTGCTATACAGGGAGTTTTTAAAGACTCGAACATATGCGGAAAATCTTATAAAGCTTCTGCGATATTCAAAATAAAACAAGTTGTAAACACAGGTTCTGGGATTGTAAATCCATTGTCTGTCGGTCAAGAAGTTAGATTAGGTTTTATTTCTCCCAAGGCTAATGATTTTGAAAATTTAAAAAAAGAGGTAAAAGTAGACCAAGAATTTTCGATTAAAGTAATGGAAGGTTTATGTCCTGATATGGGCCAAACACTATATGAAATTTTAAATTTTCGGGCTATAGATTAATATGCTCTTATACTACTGATTTCTGTTTAAAGCTATTACAACTTAATCTAATGTTGACATATACAATGTAAATGAATAGTATAAATAGCCCCAAGGCCTACCCTTTTGGGGCTATTTCTCACAAACTCAACTTTTTTGAAAACAATTTTTAATTCTTAAGTTGAACATCAAAGAAAGGTTATATTACGGTAAAACCATATGACAGATGTTCCTATCATATGCACTATTGTTTCAAAGAAGTTTTTTGAATGTATTTAAGTTCGAAAAAAGGAAAATACTATTTAGATAACATTACAAAAACTCCAATGACCAAAAGAATAAACAAAACGAAAAAGAAAATTTTCCAAAAGGAGTAAGGCCTGTTTCCCGAAATAGTTCCGGTTTGTCCATTGATATAAAAGTTGTAGGTTTTACCACTATAGCGATATGCACTTATATAAACGGGTAGTAAAATATGTTTAAATGTTTCTTGAGATAAACTCATGTCAATCCCTGTAACTCGTTGCGTATCTCCACCAATATCTTGTCTTGCCCATGAAGTGGCAATTCGTTCTGCTTCTTTTGTAGACGATAAATGTCCATCTTTTAGAGGGATAGTATATTTTTCGGTTACAAATCCGGATAAAAAATTTGTATTAAAAGCTTCTAAACCTTCTAACTTCCAGTTTGATATTTTTGATGGGATAGGTTTTTTACGTTGATGGGATGCCTTGATAAGTGTATCATCAACAAATCCACTAATATCTCCTGATACGGGAGTCCATTTTGTACGACGCTCTTGTCGTGTTCGTTGTACTGTTTTTCCATTTACTTTGGTCGTATACGGCACAGTAACATAATAATAATCACCTCGTTGACCGCTATATCGTGCATAGAGTTGCGCATCAAATGTCCAATAGGGCAAATACAACCCTTTTGTGTTTTGAGGATCTAAGGCCGCTTTTTTAAGATTGTTTGGGGCAAACCATAAGCTTTTGACCCATTTTGAAAAGATTTGATGAGATTTTTTTTGATCTAATTGAAATGGAAGAACAGCCCCGGGCAAAATCCAATCTTCTTTGTAAGCATCTTCGATAATTAATGGCATAGTACAATACACACAATGCAGGGACTTATAATTTTCTTCAATGTGTTGATTTGCACCACAATTTTTGCAATGCAACATCATAATTTCTTCAGAATGAGATTGCGAACCCATTTCTTGTAGATAGGGTTTGAGTTCTAATTCTTTAAAACCATCTTGATTTTGAACAATGGTTTCTTCATGACCGCAGTACTCACAAGTTATTGATGTTGTACCTGGTTTATATTTTAATTCTGCGCCACAATTAACACATGATTTCTTTTGTTCTGAAATCGCTTTTTTTTCTTCTTCCATAAACTATCATTCGGATGTATACCGAAATCTCTTCAAAATGAATCAAAATTTCTTAGTTTCCAGGTAGAGGTGGAGGAGTACTTCCGCCCAAGAATGATTTCAATTCTTCTACATCTTTAAGTGCTGTCCAACTTGCCATACCTTGTTTCCAAACGAGAGAATCTTTATTTACTGTTCTATTAGCAAACAAAGCTTTTAATTGATCAAATGATACGGGTCCATTTTGTTGACCATTGCTGGCATAAAAGTATTGCACTTGCACTGGCATTGGTGGTGGAGCTACTGGTGATGTTGGTTGCACTTGAGCTTGTTGTTGACCTGCCATAGGATTCATCATTCCGCCCATTTGTTGAGCGAGTACAAACCCCATTCCCATTCCCATTCCGGCTCCTGCAGTACCACCTTCATTAGCTGCAGCAGCTTCGATAGCTTTGGCAGTTTTAAATTTGGTAAGCTTGTCGAGATCTAGCTTGTCGATTCTACTATATTCAAAAATTTCTTTCTTCAATTCTTCTGGCATCGATACATTTTCGATAAAGAATTTTTCGAGAGAAATACCTACAGAGTTAAACTCAGGCTGCATTACCTCCTGGCAAGTTTCAGATAACTCGGTCGTATTTGCAGCATACAATTCTATAGGAAGATTAGCCTCACCAATGGTATCTGTAAAGCGCGTTGAGATTAAGCTTTTTAAGTGTTCATTAATTTCAAAATTGGTAAAATTGGCATCGGTACCTACAATATCAATAATAAATTTACCGGCATCATTAATTCTAAAGGCATATGTACCAAAGGCTCTTATTTCTACCAGCCCAAAACGATCATCATTAAGCGTAATAGGGTTTTTGGTTCCCCATTTCTCATCGGTAAACAAGTGTGTATTTACAAAATATACTTCTGCCTTAAAAGGACTGTTAAATCCGTATTTCCAACCTTTTAATGTGGCTAAAATGGGTAAATTTTGAGTGTTTAAAGTATATGTGCCTGGTTTAAATACATCGGCTAGTTGTCCTTCATTTATAAAAACGGCAGTTTGTCCTTCTCGAACAATAAGCTGAGCTCCGTTTTTTATTTCGTTTTGATAGCGTTCAAATCTATGTACAATGGTATCATCTGTATAATCTAACCATTCTACAATATCAATAAACTCGTGGCTAAGTTTTTCTTTTATTTTGTCAAAAATTCCCATGGATAAGCTGATTTTTTAATTTGTGTCCTAAAGCTACAAAATAGAATGGTTGAAGAAAAATTTATTTCATTTGTAATTGTCTAAAAGAGTAGAAAGGATATTATTTCATTCAAGTTTCGATTACGTATTAAAAAACCAGCCACATTTGTGTAGCTGGTTTTTCTTTTTCTTCTTGGATTGTTGACCAATATGGTCATCTTTAATAGAAAACTAATAGTATCAAAAAGCAATCAAATACTAACTTGCTGGGTTTTAATCACCAAAATTGTACTCTTTTTTCTCTATGACTTTACCGTAACCATCGGTAATGTAATCTAATCTTCCATATGGGTCATAGTATATATAAGATTCTTCTTTTCGTTCGTTTACTCTATTTACAACTCGTCCATTATTGTCATAAAAGATTAAACTAATCATAGCATCTGGTAGACGCTCATATAACTTAAGTAACTCTATTTTTAACTCTGGTGTATCTAAGTTTTGTAATTGATTATATGTGATATCTAACTCATTGATAATATCTTGATGTTTCGCGTTTACAATAGTAGCTACCTCATATAAATTTGAATACCCGTATACTACCGAAGTATATAAACCTTTACCATTGTGCGTTTCTAATGTGCTTCCGTTGGAACTAATTTTTGATGTTTCTATGTTTAATCGCAAATTATCGTTTAATGTTCCTGATAGACTCTGTTTTATATATACTTTCCCATTATCGTTTATCCATTTTGACTTTTCTATTTCATAAAGAGTATTTCCATCAAATGATTTTGTTTCGTATGGGGGGGTAAGAAAATTTTTATCACCCAGAAAGTTATACTCTTCATGAGCATACGTTATTGTTTTTATCTGATTTTCTCCTTTGCTATTAGCAGTGGATATTTTTGTCAATTGCCCTTTACTATTGTAATCATTCGTTGCTGTAGTCGTAATTTTATCTGTACCAAAATACATTTCATTTGTTTTACTAATAACTCTGTTTGAATAACTGTAACCACTATTTGTATACGTTAAATGTTTCTCCCAAGTAGTACTGTTTTTTTGTTTCAATATATTATTCTTATCAAAAATTTCTTCTTCTAAAAGAACTCCTAACAATTGTAAGTCATTATTACCATTATGATATTTAGTTTTTATTTTACCGATTGAATTAGAGCCGAAACCTTTATTCTCTAGAATTACTTCCCCATAGAATGTAGCGTTATTATCTGGTGTTTGTAAAGGGTTATTGTATGTATAATAGATCTTTCTTGTATTCTCCTTATCATCCAATTCTACACTATTAACCACAATGTCTTTGATGTAATTATTAAACTTATCATCAATTACTCTATACAGATGTACATTGAAACTACTACTGTTTTGTTGAAACTGTCTAAGCCATATTGTCTTGGTAGACATGAACGGTTTATATCCTCCTAATCTGGGGGTTCCGATTCCTAAATTATTTTTTGCACCGGTATTAATGTCGTCTAAATTTCCTGTTTTTTTATTCATAAAAAAATATCGTCCATTATTAAATTGTCCACCATTATGCTCTGAGATAAAAGCATGACTAATACCATCGGTTGCAGTAAAACCATTAGAATACTGTAAACTTCCAATGGTAGAAACTAATGGTCCAGTTATATTGGTCGGTTTTTTATATAGTTTATTCCCAGCTATAATAAATTCTCTGTTAATACCACTAGAAATAGCATTTGCTATCAATCCAGAATTATTCAGTGCCATGTCAGACCAATTATTTTCGTTTGGATTATAATAACTTAAACCAATATAGTTATTGGATTGTCGATATGTCATCATATCTACTCCAAAATTCAATTTTGCATAATAATCAAAATGTCCGCTGGGCTTTGCATGAACATTCCAGTTTACTCCATTAAATCTTGGTGATTTATATGGTTTTTTATTGAAATGATTATATAAACTAAATAAACCACTATTACCTACTGGTTGTAATGGATTAGAATCGTCATAGGCACCTATTACATTATCAACACTGATTAAATTGTAATGTCGATCCCATCTAAAAAATAGTTCTGGATTATTTTTTATTACTAGTCCCGCTATATTATTCGATGGGTATATGTTTGCTGATCCTGGATTGTTATTGTTAATATATATGTCGTTAACATAGGGGTCGGCAGCAGCAGACCATGATTTGGTTTGCCATTTTTTTTCAGCATCCAAGTAGTGCATATAATAATTATCCTGATGATTACTACCTGTAATCATATCTCCGCCACCGTTTTCATTTATTGAAATCACAAAATTATTTCTTGCTCCATAAAAATATTCTCCACCGCCTTGATGTATTAATTTAGACGACCATGACAAACCATTCCAATTAAATAAATCTAGCCTAGATCCATCTTTGGCTCCTAGTGCTACGAAATCATCTCCGGAGATGAAACTTGCATCACCTGACCCTATATATATACTGTTGTATTCTGCTTTATTCCATGTTTTACCATCTTTGTTTATATGAAATAGTGACACATACGCATGGCTTCCCTTATCATATGCAAAGCCGTAAAAATCTTTACCAAATACAGTCTTTAGATTATGAAGATTGCTTGGTAACCAATGAGGAAAATAGTACAAATCTTCTTCCCATTTTTCTCCATTCCATGAATAACGATAAAATCGGAAGCCATGATTACCATTAGAATCTGCGTTTTTCGTAATTAATACAGCCAAGGTATAGTTGTCTTTTGCAATAACCTTAAATAGACTATAAGCATTTGTCTCCCAGTTGGGAAAAGTTTTAAATCGATTCTGACCGTTATAAAAGATATTTTTATTGGAATAGTTGTAAGTTACAACACCACCTGAAGGGTATACTATCTTTTTAAGTCCGCCATTAAAATCTCCAGAAGTATGATATTCGAATTCTTGAGCTGGTAAAACATGTGATTGCCCATTTTTATAACTTTTTTGAACTAAATTAGTTAAATAGCGCTTACTATGCTTTGGATTATTTGGGTTTTCTACCGTATAATTTAGCTCATAAGTATTTTGAAGTATATTGTTGTTATTGTATATATCAACTTTACGCAAAAACTTTTTTTCATATACCTCTTGGTAAGCATCAGGTTCACTAATTTCTGTATGAGGTTCGAAGAATTCGTTATTGCTTTTTTCATTATATGTAAAACGAACATTAGCTCCTTTAGAAGATATTATTTTGCTAATGTAAGATGCTTCCGTTTGCCCATGACTCTCTTGTTTAGTATATTGAAATGAAATTGAATTAGACCATTGATCTTCAATTTTTGATAAATTCCAACTCGCTGTTTGTCTAGAAGCAGATGAATTAAATTTTGAATCTCCAATCCAATTGCCATTGGCAAGTGTATTAATATAATTATTAGGATTTGTAGATGTATTACTTCCATAAGTGTATGTTACTCCATTCTCATTTGTGATTTCCCAATAATCATATATAGTATTATGATAATAATATTTGATTATCCAGGGGGAGTATTTTTCTAATTGAAACTCCCAGACACTACCATTTGAATTTGTTCCTCTTTTTATACAAAAAAGCTTACTATTAGTATTTCCATCCAGCAGAAAAAAAGTATCATCATCTCGTGTGCCCGTTTGTTTGTTGTCTACGACAATTTTAGGATTCGACAAATTCCATCCAACACCCACAGTTGAGGTTGGAGAAAAATAATTAACTTCCTGGGCCATTTTAAAGGCAACTTTACCATTGTATCCTAAGTTTACATTGTACGAGGTGTTACCCGCAGAAATATCTGTTAATGGTACTCCAAAACCCACTTTACCTGTTACTTGATTTATACTATTTTGGATAGTAGACGAAATATCGCCTGATAATTGAAATGGAGAACTTGATGGTACGCCAACATCGTATTGACTTCCAGAATTGGAAGATTTACTTTGCTCTGAATTAGAAGATTGTCCCCTAGATTCATGATCTATCAATTGTTGGTTGTATTTTGATTCCTCGATACGTATTGCTTTTTCTTTTTGCGAATATACGTTTGCAGTAATTGCAAAGAATATTAACATCGTCTGGAGAAATAATATGTTTAATGATTTTATATTTTTCATGTATACTCTTTTTCCTTTAGTTTAAAAATTTTGTTTTTTTAATTTATTTGAGACATTTATTAATAAAGCACTTCGAACTTTTATCTTCATTTTTTGTTATAATAAATATCAAAGTAAGAAAGGAAGTAATGTTTGCCATTAACATTGTAAGGCACTTTTGTAAATATTAGATGTTCGAGCTTACTTACAGCGGTGGACACGGCAAAATTATAACTGTCTCGTTTCATTTGTTTTACATCTTGGCCAGCGCCAAGTGAACCAGGACTTAGTAATGAACTACCATATCTAAAAATGAATCTTTTTATTATTTGGCCTAAAATTGTGCTAGTCCCTGTAGATACAATCTTAAGACCTTTGGTGTCATATAAATCTCCATTGGTATCTACAATTGGCACTCTAGGTCCAGCTCTGTATTTAAAAGCTACATATGCTCCTCCATTTTCATCCTTAAATATTCCTAAAGGGTTGTTTTCAATGAATTTATAATAATCTTGCCATTTACCTCCATGTTTCTTAGCAAGCTCTTTTGCCTTACCTTTAGTATCAAATGAGAATTTAGGATCTGTAAGCCTATGTAAAGCATGGTTTAAGCCGGACACGACGAGACCCGTGGCAAAGCCTTCTACAAAGTTACCATCTGTTATTTCTGCAATGATACCTCCTGTTACTGCACCTGTTGTTATTTGTCCTGCAATACTGCCGCCAGCGGTGGCAGAGGATACTAATGATGAACCAGCTCCTATTGCTGCTCCTTCCCAAAAGTTGTTTCCACTAACAACAGATCCCATAGTACCTTGAAAAAATCCGTGACTAGCAGCCGAAACAAGTGCTTTAGAACTTGCACTTAGAATAACACCTTGAGAACCTGTAGAGAGCGCGCTACCAATACCAGCAGTAACCGCTCCAGAAACTGCTCCAACCGCTCCGCCTAATAATATATCTCCAAAATCGGCTCGAGGATTAGAAATAGCTGTTGTTGCAGCACCAATTACCGCTCCGGCTATTATAGGAACGAACCAAGCCAATTCTCCGTCCGGATCAATGATCATTATGGGATTATTACCCATCGCCAGATATGGACTATTAAACTGATTTTGAGGATCGGTGTTAAACCAACGACCAACAGCCGGATCATACATACGACTACCAAAGTCGTACATATTATATCCTGCAAATGCTAACTGCTCCTTGCCTTGGAGTTTATAATTATAGTTTGAGCTGATACTAGAAATAAACTCACCATGATGGGTGAGCCCCATTGCATAATGATCTGTATTAGACAAGATCTCATTCGTAGAATTGATAAAACCATCGTTATTACTATCAGCAAAACTTACACGGTTATTGCCGAGATGATCTTTATAGGTATAAACATAGTTAAATATACCATTGTCGTTTGCTACATAACCCTCTGGTGTTGGAAAAAACTGTAATTGAGAGTTTGTGTATTGAAAACCGCCTAAATAATCAATAATGGTACTATTTCCGGTAGAACTTGTGGTTTTCATCTGTAGTTTTCTACCATTGGCGTTATAAGTGAACTGTATATTATGACCATTGATAAAAGTAACCCGTTGTACCAAGTCTAAGTGGTTGTATTCTATACTTGTAATGTTTTTATTAAGATCTTTGATTAGGTTACCATTGGCATCGTAGTAGTAATCTTGACCACTATTAGAACCATCCTTAAAACCAGCTGTAGTACCCCCAAAATCGCCGATAGAAACTAACTTATTACCTTCATCATAACTATACGCCAACCTATCCATTAAACTACCAGAGTGAGTGTTTCTTCTTACTTCTTTAAGGTTGCCATTTGGATCGTATTTGATGCCATAAGTTTCGAACTTACCTGCCCCATTACTTAAATTGTTATTTTCGCGATAATGAGATCGAGAAAAACGACTGAGTTTATCATACTCATACACATAAGATTTTTTGAGATTGTTTTGAGCAGATCTCCATACGACTTGTTTAATATTTCCGTCATACATATTGCTTGCAGAGGCAGATCCTTCAATAGCTTCATCGTATTTAAGGTTATACGCAAACACATCTGAACCTAAATTGTTAACATCATTAATATTAGTTAACCAACCACGAATATTATAAGTATAATCTATGGTTTGTAACCCAGATTCTGATTCCTGAATTTTGAAATCTAAAACACTTCCACCTACCGAGTATATACTAAGATCACCAATTAATATATTTATAGACGGGATAAGAGTTTCTTTAAAAACCTCACCATTTTTCTTGTAATAGATGGTTGATACTTTACGCTCTATTTCGAATTCGTCATTAATTGTATATGGTATATTACCTACCGAATTGGCGATACCATTTTCTCTTACTTCTATGGTGCCATTAGATTTATGATAAATGGAATAATTAATAGATTGGTATGCTGTACTTTGATTTGTTTGAGATAATCCAACCATTATAGGTTTGTTGGTTTGCCCAATTTTATAAGTTATAGAACCATCGTGAGTAATGGATTTTGTGGTTTCTAAACCAGCGTTCCATCCTGTAGTACCTGTTTCCTTTTTTATTTCTTTTACATCATTAAGAACAGTTGATACATTTAAACTAGTAATGTATTGGTAATCACTATGTACTTTAAAATTGCTTACCTGAACATTTGGATCTAGTAAAGATGCATCACCAAGCATACTATCACCGTTTGATAAAATGAGTGAAATAAAGAAAGTATTACCATTCTTTTTATAATGGATTTGATCTCCTATTCGTTCTACACTAAGATAGTCACCTAATTCGTAATACGTGGCGGGAAATAAACTAGTTTTAGGGGTGCCATTTTCATATACACGAATACGTTGCCCATCGACATAGCCTGTATAGATCGCATAATCAATTGTATTGTAATGCCAACTACCTGGATCGTCTTCATAAGATAATCCGATCATCATTCGATGATTTGGGCCTTGATTTATTTGATACGCTACGTAACCATCATTTTCTATTCTATTTTCAGAAGCAAAACCAGCATTCCAGCCATAACCAGAAGTTTTAGAAATTGTATTATTGGATTCTACTACGTTCTGCTCATTTGTTATCTCACTAGATAATGATACAGAAGATGTAGCTCCTATTTTTTTGGATTCTAATTGCCCTAGTTCATTATAATTATTATTGGCAACAAGCTCTTCTGCTTGATTGTTTATGCGTTGATAGTGTTTTTTGGGTCGCTCTACATGATCGTATTCAAAACGATCTACAATAGTTAAATTTGTGCTAGAATTAACGCGTTTATGTTGTGTAACCGAGTGATCAATTTTTCCTCTAAAATCAAGCTTACTCTTATTTTGTGTATAACCGCCTAAATGATTTTTGTCCAGTACATATATCACACGACCTTTTTTATCATAGAAGGTGTAATTTTTGGACCAGGTATTGCTGTCTAATGTTTTTGCCCAATTTGCAGTTAGTAACCCTTTGGTTCTATGAGTTACTTCTTGACCTAGAATATCTGAAGGTATCGTTGGCAGGTTAGCATCAGTAAAATTGTAATCATCAAAATAAGTAACTGTTAAGGTTTCTAGATTACTATTTGGAAAAGCATCATTTGTATAATTAATTGCTACACCGCCAATGTTTGATGCTGATGTAGTGCGCGAAACAATATTTGCTTTATTCGAACTATTATCAATAAAATCATCTACTTGTATTTGTAAGGCGACCCTTGACGAATTAGTAATATATGTACCACTATATACTACACGGCCAAATACATCATATTTATTGAATAGCCATTTATTTTGTGTTTTTAAATTGGCATCTTGAGTCAATATTGGTCGGTCTAATTGATCATAAACCATATATTCCCAATCTTTTCCTGGTACTTTTTGCTCTATTTGGCGATTGAACTGATCATATATATATTGAAAACACAAATTGTCTATAATGGACTCATTGAATTGAGTGGTAGAAAAATATCTAATAAAAGTTCTATCTATTCCTCTAATCTTAAAAGGAGTAGAGGGACTGTTTATATCTGTTCCAACGAAGAACTCGACAAAAATATAACCATCCTTGATAGAGTACTCATATCTTGATTTATTGGTGTTGCCACTAATGGTGCCGAAGTCCTCGATATCATCTAACACTGGAGATTGGTTTTTACCAGAATAAATACTAAAAAGATATCTATTGGGTAAATTGGCATTAGTGGGGAGTGCCACTATATTTCCTTGCTTTAAATAAGCGCCTCCATTACCTCCAAATACAAATGGAAAACTTAGATTAAAATCAAATGTTAGCTGATGATTATTTGAGGTAGACTGTGAAGTTATTTGGACATCACCACTACCATTCGAAACACCTGAAGGGTTATCAACAAATTGAGTCCAATTAAAGGTGAGATCAAAAGGAGTATAATTATTATCTGTATAAAGGTTTTCAATTGCTTTTGGGGTCAAAACATAGCGTAAATTCCCTGTTTTATCATGCACATAATAAGTGCTTAGCTTCTTAACATCATTTCCATCTTCTTCATAATTAAATTCGGCTATTTTTCTACCATTTTTATCTGTAAAAACTTCTTTGGTATTGAGTAGACCATCATTTATGTTCCAATTTTGATTTTTAATGATATTCTTTAGAAGCGCTTTTTTTTGATAATAAGATATCTGAAAGGGATTATTAGACTCATCATCTATTATTTTAAATAGAAGAACTTCATTAAAGTCATTTACTCCATATTCATATTTTGTGGTATGGTCCGTATCCGAGTTATGTATTAATTGCCATGTATTACCAGGAGCGGAAGACTCGACCGTTCTATTCAGTGGAGAATTGTCGTAACTAATTTCTGAGAAAGGATGTTGGTCTGCAAAATTGTTTTGGTAATATGTTGCTGTTTGAGATTGAGCATTAGAAATATAATTCCCAGAATTTTGAGAAGTGGGTAAAGCCAAATATTGTTTAGATGTTCTGCCGAACTCATCATATTCAATATGCTGAACAACGTCTTTTTTATTTGGGCTTTGTCCTACTGCAATAGTTTGTTTTGCTTTACCAAAGCCATCTAGATAGGTAACACTTTCTTTTTTTTGAATAGTATTTGAAAAATTAGTAAACGTTGTTATATCAACAGGTTCTAATAGCTCAATCGTTTTAACATAATTCTGGTTTTGTGATTGACAAAACATATGTATTGTCGAAAACAAAAAGAAAAGTAAGAAGATACTCTTCGAAAATGTTAAAGATGTAATGAACCTATTACACTCAAGTAACTTGTTTGTAATGATATAAAATCGATTTAAAGAAAATTGTGTGATTTGTTTATCCATTAGGATTTTTATTAATGATTACCGCCTTGTGACCATAATCATTAATCTGTTACCCAAGAAAATTATCTTTTTTTAAAAGAATAAAATAAGAGGCTGATAATCAGTAGTAAAAAAAGTAGCAAAATGACTCCATAAAAGAGGATTTTGGTAGGAAATAATATGGTTTCTGAATCCCCGATTAGTACAAATGTTGCCCAATAATAAGGTGAAGCATCCGATAATGAATTAGATTGTAGGTATTCAATTTTTGCATTATGCAATGCTTTTGATTTGGTCTGCCCATCGGATAAATTCTTATAAAAACTATCCATCAAGATAGCCGTAGATTTATCATTTGCATTCCAAAACGTAGAGATTAAGGTATTTGCGCCGGCATAGAAAAATCCTCGAGCTAAACTCAAAACACCTTCGCCTTTGGCTATTTCTCCCAAAGAGGTGTTACAGGCACTTAGTACGACTAACTCTGCCTGATTTTGAGAGGTGTATAACTCGTGATATTCAAGGTTAGTATCATGAAATGCTATTTGTAGCTTATCCGAAAAATTAGCATGTGTAGCTAGATGAATTATTTTATGATTACTTATGTTGGATAAAAAGTTTTGTTTAGAAGCCTCTTTTTGTATATAATGACTTAGGGATATATAATTGTCAATACCATTAATTTCAGTACTACTATTAGTAATATCTTCTAAATCGCTATGTATAAAATTTACAGGTGCAAATGTCACCGCATCTTCCGAAGGTGCCCGAGTTACCGTAGCGTTATGTTCTAAAAACGACATAGAATACGCATAACTTATTTCATTCTCTTCAATAAGATATCGATACGCATCTTTATCCGTTATCAAAGACTCAAAAGGGATATACTGTAGCGTGCCATCAGGGATGATGATGATGTGTTTGTTATCCAGAGCTATCGAGACCCTATCCTTTGGGATCAAAAGATTATATAGTTTATAAGCCACTTTTTGATACGATAGACGATCTTCATGAGTATCAAAGGGTTTCGATAATTGATTTCTATAGGTTTTAATAAGTTCTTCTATGATTTTTAATTCGCCTATTTTAATGATTTCTGTTTGGGTGTTAGAAATCAAAACGGCATACAAAACATTAAAAGAATCATCATTTTTATCGTGATTGGCAACATAGGATATAACAACGCGATCACTATCTAAAGTCTCTTGAATCTTATGTAAATCAACAATTTTGGTAGTTTCTTTCTCTTTATAATACTTAGGAAATAGTATTTGCAAAGAGTCTTCTTGCTTTTGATATTGCTGTTTTAGTTCAAAACGAGTATGTTCTAATTGCGAAAGGCTATCATCATTTTTTTGATTGGCTATACGATTTTCTAGATCAAGAATCTGTTTCTTGAGCTCATTTTCTCTAACATACACCTCCTTAGGTAATCGTGTTTTATCTGTGTTTTTCAAAATATCTTCGGTCAAAAGCAAGGCTTTCTTTTTTTCCGAGAAGTAAAAAGCTCTTTTTTTGTCATTTAGAATTTCACAAACCATTATTCCCTTCATATAAATCTCTGAAGCCTCTTTTCTCCAATGCAAACGGGACCCTTCTTCTTTACTCACATCTAATAAAATATCGACTAACTTATCTGCAGATAACAAATTAGAAAGCGCAAGTTTTATGTATGGACTATTATTCTCTAATATTCCTATTTTTATAAGTATTGTTGCTTTCTGAATTAATGCCAATAAAATATTGAATTTATTATCCGAAATGGTTAAATCATTCAATTTAGGTAATGTACTGAGTTGTTCATCCAGATAAGCACTTTCGATTAGAGATTTTTGAATGGTTTCTAACGCATTTGGATATGCATTATTTGTCAAATAATAGTTGCTATAATTATGAAACACTATAGACTTCTCATAACTATTACGAGCATATCTCAATGCGGTATTAAAAAAGAACTTAGTACTATCTTGTTCTTCTTTATTTTTTGCGTTTGTATATAAAATCCCAAGATTGGTGTAGGATGCATATATGAAAGTAGAATCATTGTCTTGTACAGCTCTATTTAGATTTCGAGAACAGTAATATCTGGCTTTTCCGAAATCTAACCTTTCTGGAGTGGTGTAATAATTTACATAATCATTATTCAATGTTTTGTAGTCGTTTAACGAGTAGTTTGAAATTAAGTCAAAAAGGCTATTGGCCTTATCCATAATCTCCAACATTTTATCCAGACTAGTTTGGGTTCCTATTTCAAATAAAACATGAGAATAATCAATATACTTTTTTATCAAAAGTTTTTTTCTATCAAATTTTTCCAACCCAGTAACTCCCTGAGTGTAATAATCATTGGACCTAAAAAAATCTCCTTTTCTATAGTAATACTTCCCTAATTCGCACAAAGCCTTAGCAGTACTATATTCATCTGTATCAATAGTAATTACTTCTTGGTAACTTAGTATAGATTTTTCATAATCTCGAATAAGAGAATAAAAAAGCCCTAAATTATATAAAGCTTTTGCATATGCATTGTTTTTTAAATCTAATTTTCTATATATAGCTAGCTCATATTCTACATATTCGGCTCCCTTACCATATAAATTTGCTTTATAAAGTTTTCTAGAAAATTCGTGAGCAATTTTGATACTTTGTAAGTACTGCTCTCTTTTTTCGGATAGAAGGATAATACTATCAACCTCTTTTTCAATATTAGAAATAGTAACATCCCTACGATCCCATAAAGACTCGTAATAGTCATATAAACCCTGAGCATTTCCTTGTATAGTGAAACAAAAGAAACCTATCCATAAAGATCGATAAAATTTCAAAACTAATCCTCTGTATAATCTTTACAATTGGCATACAAGGTCACTTTATCCATATCTTCGTTTTCAGTTTCAGTAAGTGGTGCAGGTCGATAAGCCATATAAACTTCAAGATCTATTATCCATACTTCAACGTCTGTAGTACCTCTTATATTACATAGTTGCCAATCTAATAATAAACCGATACTTGTATAATTATCACGTATTCTTCTTTTATTGCTTTCTGGAGTGCCTTCGACAAACTCGACCAAAACTTCCATAGTCTCATCTATCCTTAACCCTTTTTTGGTTTTAATTGCATTAATAACATCATTCTCAGGTAGACCTGTATCCTGAGTACAACCAATTACGCACAAGAATGCACACACCATCAACACTTTGTTTAAAAAAAAACCTATTTTCATCACTCTAGTTTTTATAATTTAAATTAAATTCACGCTATTGGTTACCAAAATGCTAGTTTTGTTACCCCGACGAAGATAGAAAAAATATTTCCATGTGCGGAATTACACCCTTTTGATGGCGGAAAAAACACAACACTTTGACAGTTTATTAAATAACGATTCTAAAGGAATCATGGTTATTTACGAAATAGTCTTTCCTAGAGTTAGAAAATTTGTACTTCAAAATAGGGGTAAACAGCAAGATGCCGAAGATATTTTCCAGAAAGCATTACTACAAATTACGGTGCGATACAGAAAAGAAAAGTTCGAAATCCATAGTAGCTTTGAAGCTTATTTGTTTACTACATGTAAAAACTTGTGGCGTAAAGAATTGAAAATTGCAAAAAACAGGGTAACAAATACAGAAATTATAGAACTAGTTCCTGCAGAGCGTGATATGGCATTAACTATTTTGGAACAAGAACGATGGGAATTGTTTACCGAAAAATTAAATCTAGTCTCAGAAAACTGTAAAAAAATGCTTACTCTATTTTTTAATAATACATCATATAAAGATATTGTAAAAACAATGGGATACGCATCAGAAACAGTTGCCAGGCAACGAATTTTTAAATGCAAAGCAAAATTATCTGAGGCAATAAAAGAAGATCAGCGATATAATTCACTGAAAAAATTATGAGTTTAGAAGAAGATATATTAATTCAGGATTTTCTAAAGAATAAACTTTCAGAAAAGGAAAGAGATGAGGTGTTGCTTAGGATCGAAAAAGATGTGGTTTTTGGTGATAAAGTGCGCTTTGAAGAGCAACTCTTACTAAATCTAAACGAAAAAGAGTGGAGTATAAGTGAGAATAGTAATCATGATGAGGTTGAAGTATATGAAAAACTATTACGTGACAAATCTAGTCAAGAACTAAAGAACACTTTGCAAGAGGTAAATACCGATTATCAAGCAAAACATAAGAAAAACAAGTTGTGGTGGTTATCTTATGCTAGTGTAGCTGCAATAGCTTTGATTATAGGAGTAAGTATATTTCTTTCGTCTAAGACTTCTTCTCAAGAGTTGTATGCTAATTATATCAATCTATCAGAACTTCCTTCATTGGTAGAACGAGGAAAAACAGATCACAAAATATTTATACAAGCGCAAAAAGCATTCGAAACCAAAGAATATGATAAGGTGTTAGAGGCTTTGACAAAAGGTGTAGATACCATTCAAAACAACAAGGCAGCCATGTACTTGTATATTGGTATTTCGCAAATGGAATTGGGTAAGTTTAATGAAGCCGAAAAAACACTTACAAGGTTGATCAAAAGTAATTTAATGGATGCGCCTAAAGGAAAATGGTATAAGGCTTTGCTGTTCTTAAAACAGGACGATATAGCAAAAACTAAGGAGATATTACTCGAAATTACTTCTTCGCAAAACAATTATAAGTACATCCAAGCCAAGGAGCTTTTGGAAGCTTTGTAAACCTTTTATGATTATTTGTTTGTACGGTTTGTTTGATAGAACATACTGTTCAAATTTTTAATAGATTGGTGGTCATACTTTTTTTAATCTTCTACACCTCTTCTAACTTATACAAAATCTTTAGCCCTCGATTTTTTTAAATTCTTCAAAAATCAAGTGATACTTATGACTTTAAGCTTCCTGAAGCTCGATACAATCTTCAAGTTGTAGCTTCTTTTTTAACCTCTAATGTGATGAGTAGTTAATTCTACCTAATTTCTGAAATCGGGTATTTATACTGTGGTATGATATAGGGTATTATAAGATATTCGTATAACATTATCGCAGAAATAATCAATTTATTACTCCTAAAAGCTAGGATTGGTAAGAATTGGAAAAGAAAACTAATTAATAAATCTACTTGTCATAATGAAAACTACAACAAACCAATTATCTCGAGAGGATATTAATAAGTATTCTAAACTAGCGGGAAATCAACAAATCATTCGAAAAATAAAGATAGGAACTCAAGATATTATCATTTCTGCCGAAAATAATCATGTTTTGGATGCAAATGCATATGTGGGACTTGATATAGCCATTTTTGCAGAGCAAACAACAGTATCAGAAACACTTAAGGCGGCAAATTTTTTATTATCTACAGATGTAATTGTATTAGGAGAAAATGCCGTACTGGACACTTCGGGTGAAGATGGAGCGCCAATTCCAGGAATTGCTGTAGACACAAATGGACAGCAAGGAAATCCCGGGACGGCTGGCGGCTATATTTATTTATATGTAAATACATTTCCTATAGGGTCAAAACCAATAGGAATAAAAACAAAAGGCGGTAGAGGAGGCACTGGGCAAATAAGTCAAAATGAAGTAGGGGGTATTGGAGGAACCGGAGGTGATGGAGGTAATGTGGTAATTATTTTTAGTAATAGTTATTTATTGGCTCAAAACTATTTGAAAGAGATTGCGGGCATTTTTAAAAATCAACAAAATTTGGATAACAATCCTGCCAACCTTGTAGCATTTATTGATGCTTTTTGCTCAATCATGACAGATCTTTACCCTACTAAAACTGCTCAGGAAAGCACTAAAATTTCGGATACGTTAACGTTGAGTAGTGGAATCAAAAAGCTTAAAAACTTTTCAAAAACATTTGGAGGTAGTAAAACAACCAATCTTCCGGACGATATTAAAACGTTGCTTATTGACTTTGGTTCGATGCTACAAATTTTGGATGACGAATTTCAAAATCAATTCCTTAAACAACAATTAAACGCTTCAGGAGGCGGACAAGGAGTTGGCGGTCATGGCGATGGAGGCGCAAAAAATGGACCTCTAGGTGTAGTAGGAACAGATGGCAAAGTGATTGAAATAGGCTTCATGTCTTCTCCCAATTTGGTAGAAGGGTTGTTAGAGCCTTCTTTTTACGATTTGTTACCGCCATTTATGTTTTTGCATCCTAATCAACTACAGATGGTGCTAGAAAAAGCTCGTCTTCAAATTTTGTTTAGTGATCCTTCTACTCCTTCGGGGATAGCGCATATAAAGGGAGCAAAGAACTTATTAGATCGATTGACGTATAAAACGAAGTATTTTTCTAAAATTGATAAAGATGCAAAAATCACCAAATTTTATGAACAGAACCAACACCTTATTGGTTGTCAAAATAGCATAACAATTTTCAATCAAATATATAACGAAGCAACTCGGCTTTCTAATCAGCTAATTCAAGGATTAGACGCTTATGGCCACAATTATAATTATGCTCCTCGCGGAACATACCAAATGTATAAGAGCGCTCTAAACGAAATGATTGATTCTTTTATAGAAATTGAAACAGCCTACCTCACATATTCTAACGAACTCAACGAGCAAAAGGCTCAAATAAGCTATTTAACAAATCGCAGGACGCAATTGAATACAATTCAGTCTCGATCAAAAGAAAATATTAATGCTCTTATAGCCGCTATTTCTAGAAGTATGGATTTGATAGAGTCTTATACTGCTCAATTAAAGCCTTTTGTGGGTAAAATTAGTGATGACATCACTCAAATTGTTGCATCGGTTAAAAATTCTTTTGATTTTGATGTAAAAGCATTTCTTGGATCTCTAACCTCTATAGCCTTTGCGCCAGAAAGTGCATTAATGTGGGGAACACAAGCAGCGTCGATATTATATTCTGGAATCACGAATATTAAAAATGATCAAGGCATAGATGTAAAGAAAAGTTATTTGGTAAACGGAATCAAACAAATTAGTGGTGCTATCAAAGGACAAATGTTAGCAGAAAGCTTTCAACAACTCAATAGCGGGATTATCCAATTACAAGATCCGGGAGGTAACAAAATAATAGCCGACGAAAATCAATTAATGAAGTTACTCGATCAATTTTATTCCAAATTTCCCTCAGAGATAGACAACGTTAAGAAAGATTTCCAAAACTATATTGATCTGGTTCAAAAACGCAATTCAGAAGTGGTAAACTATAACCAACTTTTGATTATGGCAGAAAAAGAGCTTATTGCTTTGGACAAAGCTAAGTTGCTTGTTCAAAACATTAATCAAAACAAATTTGATAATGTTGACCCTGCACTACCTGAGATATCTGGATACATGACATATATCTACAATCATGCAAGATCAGAATTATTGGAACAGTTGTACCGAACATCAAAAGCTTTTGATTTTTGGTCCGTTACCAAATCAAATAAATTGGCAAACAGTTTAAATGGTTTAAGCCCAGAAAACGTAAACAGTTATTTACTTCAATCTATTAATTTAAGTTTAGAAACTGCATTTGAAGGATCTCCAGGCTTTTTTCCTAGCCCGTCTGGAACATTTAAGGGTGAAACGGCTTTAAAAATTACTTTAAATGAATTTGAATTGGGGTTGCTTAAAGTTGCTAATTCGACAACTTTTACTATTAAACCTCCAACTAATGGGGCATTTTATAGTCGTGCCGATGTACGATTAACACAAGTAGGAGTTGTATTAGAGTTAACAACCAAACCGACAAAAGGAGAGCAAGTTTTTATTGACATTGTTCAGTTAGGAAAAGAAAAAATTCAAAACCCTACGAATCTAGAATGGTATGATTATGTACATAGCCCAGTAGTTGTGGAGTGTGGGTTTAACACTCAATCCGGTAAAGTTACTCCAGCAACTTTGGTGTCTAATATATCAAACAATAATCAGGACCTGCAACTGGCTAATATAGGTCCCTATGCCACTTGGCGAGTTCAAATAAACCCTAAGAGAAATGTGGGATTTGACATACATCAAATTAAATCAGTAACGCTACAATTTGAGGGAACATTTTATGATACGATTTCTTCTTAACAAGAATTAATCTCGGCATTAAACACAAATCTAATATTAATCAAACACAAAAATATTATGAGTACTACAAACAATGATTCAGGAACTGTGATTTTTGACAATTTCAGTGAGATGTCAACAGCAATGGCAGGTGAGAACACGACCAACGGATGGGACGTTACATGTTCGTACGATCTTGCAAAACTCAATCAAATGCTGTCTGATAGATATAAGCAAGGAAAGTTGGTAGCATCGATACCCAATGTAAACATTTGGCAATGGGTCCTAGATTTTGATGGTTTAAATATTGACACCTATAACTTCGAACTTAGTGAACCTATTCTAAACTTTAATTTGGATGGGCGTGCAACTTTAAACATGCCTATTACCAAAATAAGTTCATCTATTCAAGGATATGTTGTTAGTAAAGTTGGTACGGTGACTGGACCGGCTCTATATAAAGCTGAAACTTGGTATTCGGTTAAAGACGGCACATATACAGAGATAAAAGATCAATCGAAGCCAGCTGTAGGAAATTGTGCAATGTATGAGAATGATTGGTATAAAATAACAACTGTTAAATCACCTTCTCCGGGGCCTTCTATTACAGATAGCCACAGTCTTATTGGTTCTATTCCTATTTCCGCGATTTTAGGAAATAATCAAATTTACAATAAAGGAACAGTAGTCGTATTTAAATCAAATAGCCCGAATACTGAAGCCCATATTGTACTTCATTTTAGCAACAAAGCAGCAAATCCGGCTACATTTTCAATTTCACCTAAATTAGAAAGCAATTTCAATAAAGAAGCAAAGTTATTGAATAGTATTACTAATTACTTTAGTAATTCGGTTCAGGATATAGATTATGCACTTAATTCTATTTCGCCAAAACCTTCTACAACCGGAGAAACAATGATTACACCAAAATCTTTTGTTTTTAATACGGTATCCACGGGAAATGCTACAGGTGTACTTAGTACGTATATAGAAACTACTCAGAACAACGGGAAAGGTCAGGTAGATCCTATATTCACTGTTCAGGGTAAACGATCATCACCTATACCCAAAGGAAACACTGCGAGTATGATTTTTTCTCAAAATTTTATACAAAACATTCTATTATCAAATCAATTGAAAAAAAGTCTTACCGATTGTTCAGTTACTTTTACCAATCTCAGTTCGGGTATTCAGGCTAATATTCATGCAAGTGATGTTAGTGTAGGGATAAAAATACCTCAAAAAGAAACAGGGTCGCAAACAGTCGGCTACCAAGGAGGATCTAGTACTACCACTTATTATGTCAAAGTAGACGATGATGTAATCAGCTCAAACGATTATCCTATTACTATGAAGATATTAAATAATAAAATCTCATTAGCCTGGAACATCGATCATGCCGGTTTTAACTATGCTACAGGTTCTCAAACTTGCAGTTATTATGCTTTTGGACATAATTGTGATGACCTCTCTTGGTCTACAGATACAGGTCATAAAATCACAATTGGTATAACTTCAGATCCGAGCAGTCCCTCGCTTATTACTCTTGATGCCAGTGATAATATTCATATTTCACCAGATTTGAAATTTGCTGAAAAAACGTATACCGCTTCTGTTAGTCCTAAACCTGCTAGTAAAAGTTGTTGGGATAAATTTTGGACGGGAGACGCTGCAAATGAAGTACATAATGCCTTACAAGGTGCTTTGGGGAATTTTGCTCCTAAAATTACGCTTTCATTTAATGGGATAAATTATTTCGCAACAACTAACATCCTGTTTCCAGGAGGTAATGTTTTTGATGTTGATACGGCTGCTGGGTTGCAAGTTCCGCGTGATTTGGTACTACTAGGAAATATTAACAAATCAAATAAATAAGCTATGGCATTTCCAACACTAAGAAGATATTTGTTTAACGGAGCCCCATTTGTAGAAGGAGCTTTTGACTTGGCGTTACGCAGCGCAAGAATCGCGCCTTTGCAGGATATTAGTTTTGCCCAGATTCAAAGTTGTTTTGCGGCAGAGCATGTGGCCAAAAAGAATATGGCAAGTTTTTTGGTTTCTAAGCTTGGTGATGATCCTGAGGCTTATCATAGAGCAATTGCAGAATATGTTAGTTTGGTTACACGTCAAGCTATTCAACAGCAAAAAAAGGAATTTGGCCTTGACACTTCAAAATGGCCTTTAGAAGCAAGACGACGTGTGTTTAATAGTAATTTTTCGGACCCAGACTCCCATGCGGCAGTTGTTGTAAGCTTAGAACCAAGCCCAAATCCAGAAGAGGTTGTTAGAGATTTAAATTTGCAACGAACGGCAACAGGAATCTTTCCGGCTGGATCAATGGAAATTACAGAAAAAACATATCTTGATATGATTGCGGGTGGAAGAACTATTGATGGCACGCCAGTAAATGTTATTCAAGAACATTGGCCTTATATCAAAAAATATAATCAAGATAAATATAAAAATAGGGAAAGTGTAGTTGGAACACATTTGTTAGGTTGGAACTCTGTTATTAAATCACTTAGTCAGAAGGTTTTCGAACATGACAAAGGGGTCGTACAATCCACGCTAAATATGACTACTCAGATACATTCGCAGCATGGTGTTGTTCCTTGGACGTTTTATGCCCATCCAGAATTTGAAGGAATAGTATGTACTTCATTGCATTTTGGAGCCAATCCAGTTCCTGGAGGTGATGTAATTAATGCTTCAATTGCACCGTCATTGTTTAAAAATGTGTTCCGTAGAACGGTTTTGTTTCAGAATAACCTTGAAAAACTTACTTCAATAGTTGGAGAAGAAGCTATATCACAGTTGCTTGTGAATCGTGAGGTTGCAAAAAACTTTAGAGAAATCCTTGCTCACGAGGATTTTGGAATGATTGTAGACGCAGCGATTTTAAGTGGATTAGACGCTACGGGTGGAGGTCTTTTAAATGCACTTCATTTTTATACTGATACGAGAGTTAGTGAAGTTAACATTGAAGAGCTTATGAGAACGAGTAAATGTGATGATTTCAATGAAGTTGGAGAACAGGGAGAAAAACGAGCAATAGCTTTTGGGAATTTAGGAGAAACAGGTATTGTAAAACCTAAACCAACCGATTTGGTTCCAGATCTTGGTATACTTGAAAGTGGCTTGGTTCAGGACGTAACAACTGTATCCTCTAATTGGGCAGATTTTCCAATACCTTCTGAGTTCGATGGCCTAAGAACAGAATATAAGGATGCCATAGAAAAATTAAGTAAAAAAATTGACTGGGATGCAATGCAAAAAACGGCTGGAGACTCGGTTAAAAGTAGCGCTTTAGAAACGTTACAAACTTTTGAAACTCGTGAAATTACTGGCAATGCATCTGATCATATAGCCGCTTCAATGCTTGATGATATGTTGAAATCCAGAGTAGCTTCTTCTCTAGTCGATGGTATTGAACAGCAACTTTTGGCAGATCCTGATTTTCAAGATTTAATTAAGAAACTGAATCCGGATATGGAAACAGCTTTAAAAACAGCTAAGCAATTATTTTCATTAGATGTTATTGCTCCTCGGTTTACATCTCCTGCAATGGATTCGTTCCTGAATGAAAAATTGATAGCCGAAGTTTCTTCTCACAAAGTGGCTTTGATTCAAAATAACGAAAGCGAAGTTGAAGCATCAATTGCGGCTACTGAAACAAGTATTAGTCAAACCGCTCAGGAAAAAGAAACTTCTAGGCAGGAATTGATTAAAATTCAGGAAAAACTTAAGCAAGACCCTCCAAATAAAGCAGAATTACAGATTCAAGAGGCCAAGTTACAACGGCAAATGGAAGACTTGGCTAAAGAAGAAGAGGCGCTTAATGAACAGAAAGAAACTGCCGAAAGCATGACCGAAGAAGCTGAGCATAGTAAAGCATCTGAAGCCGAAAAATCGGCAGACAGCTATGGCGAAGAAGTATTTGGAAAAGAGCGCTAGAAAATCTAAATTTTATTAAAAAAGACCTTCAAGAAGTAAATCTAATAAAATGCAGGAGCTAATGAAGGCTCCTGCATTCAATTTGTATAATTAAATTAGAGTTCTAAAAATCTTAGATATTTTTTTTAGTATTTCGTATAGAACAAGTACCCTCCAAAACGATGGTTATTTAAATTACCTGATGAAGAAATTGAAGTACGTCTGTATCTTCTTGAAGGAAATGTTTTACGATATATCGAACAAGTATGAGGCGAAACATTAACCGTTTTCTTTATTTTATAATTTCCGAAAATGTTTTTATAATAGGTTCTTACTTTAATCGAACTATTGGCATTGCAATTTGTTATTTCCAATTCTAGTCGTTTACATTTGTTTCCTCCTTGTTTTCCAGAGCTATAAAAAGTAGTTCCAGATGCACCGGCATTATAATTATTATATATGCGATAGTATTTTCCAGATTGGTCGTATGTGTTATACTTGGCAGTGCCCACACAGTAACTACCTTCAAACTTTTGTGATGTTTTGATTTTTTCAGCTTTCAATATTTGATTATGCTTTTCTGTAGTACTTCTGTGACTAGCTTTAGTTTTAATTTTTTGATCTTCTTCAATCAAAATAAGATCTTTGGGTACAGCCACATTACTATTTGTAAGCGCAAGAAAAATTTCTAGCGTACTTAATTTTTTTAGACTTCCTAAGCCACTAAAATTTTCTGATTTCCCGCTAGCTTCAAGAACAACACCATCAGTTTCACTTCTGAAAATAAGATCAACATTATTAGGTAGTTTAATGGTAGCCAGCATTTTTGGTGTTAAAATAATTTCTTCACTCACATCTTCCGATTGGGATTCTGGTATAGCTTCTTTTTCTGAATTACATGAGTATAAGAAAAGAAAGGTTATACCCAGCATAAGTAAAAAGGAATTTGGTATTATAAAACTGTATTTGATATTGCTTTTCATGATTATGTTGTTTTTAATAGTCTGTAAAAAGTAAGTACCCTCCAAATTTATGTCCCGGTAAACCAGTTGCACCTACAGACGTTCTTCGATATCTGCGAAAGACGTATGTTTTGGACCAAAATCTTGCAGAATTTGGAGAGATATTGATGGTATTAAGGTGCTTGTAATTTCCAAATACGTTTTTGTAATACGTTCTGGCTTTTAAAGTTTTAGAATTGCTACAATTTGAAAGCCATAATTTTGCCGTTTTACATTTGTTACCATTGTTTTTCCAAGAGCTATATGTAGTAGTTCCTGAACCTCCAGCTGTGTAGTTTTTGTAGGTACGATAAAGTTGCCCATAGGCATCAGTATTATAATATCCTGGATTTCCTGAGCAACTACTTGAATTGGCAGGAGCCTTATTTGCAGATAGTACTAGTTTTGAATTTAGCTTTGTTACATGTCGTTGGATGGTTCCTCTTTTTAAAGCTGTGTTTTTGATTTTTTGATTTTCCTCTATGTTAATCAAATCTTCGGGTACTGGAATATTCTCTTGGGTTAGCATCAAGAATTGACTCAATATGCTTTTGTTATCCAATGATCCCAGCTTATCAAAGTGATCTACATCGCCTATAGCTTCAAAAACAACACCATCTTTTTCGGTTCTAAAAACTATTTCAATGTCATCATGTAGTCTAATGGTTGCTAAAGTTTTGGGCACCAATAAATTTTCTTCTATTGTCACCTCATTTTCAGGCGAGATGTCTTCTTCTGTACTACACGAAAAGAAAGAAATACATATGAATAACATAGTGGTAGCTATGCTAATTTTTAAGTTCAATAATTTTTTCATTTTGTTTTAATTTTTAAGATTAATACGTCTATTATTTTAATTTGTGATTGGACAAATATAGATTTGATATCTTGCTGAAAACAAATTGATTATATCGGAATTCATGAAAATAAAGTCGAAATTCCACGAATTCCGACTTTATTTTTTTAATTGTGTTTTTTCAAAGCTTAGTAAGCTATTCGATTGCTTTTTCTTTGAGAAAAAAGTAAGGTTTTTCTGAATGCTTTATGGGGCTTTTAAGCAAATAGGATTTTTGATCAAAACATTATATTTGTAATGGTTACATATTTAATCTTTATAAAGTAAATGTGCTTTTGATACTAAAAAATATAAATTCCTTTTTTAATTCACTTAGCTCTATGCGGCTATGGATTTGGTTATTTCTTGTGGTACAAATGGTATCAGGACAAGAACATATAAATATTGTTTCTGATTCACTAAAAAAGTTGGGCTATGATCATCTTTATGCTTCTTACAAGAGTGTGAGCAGTGATACTATAAAATCCCAATTATACTTATCTGCATATCTTGACAAAGCTATTGGTGATAAAGACAGTATAAAAATGGCTATTGCATATAGCCATTTATCGTATTATGAAACCGAAGAATCTCAAAAAATCACTTTGCTGGATCTGGCGATAGATATAAGTAAAGACCAAAATCATGATAAGTATCCTGTAAAGGCATATTCTTTTAAGGGAGGTTATTATTTTATGAAAGGTGATTATCAACTTGCCTTAGATAATTATATACAAGCATTATCTCTTGCAGAAAAGGTGAATAATAAAGAATATATACAGTACACAAATCATAATATCGCTTGTATTAAAACTAAAATTGATAAACACGAAGAAGCACTGTTACTTTTTAAAGAAAACCTCATTTATGAAAAAAATAGAGATGAACTAGATGTTGCTTCGTATTTACTGTCGCTAATTCCAATGGCCGAATCTTTTCGATACAATAAACAACTAGACTCAGCCTCTTTTTATAATTATAAAGGAATTGTAAAATCTATGAAAACCGAAAAACTAAAAAATAGATTTTATGGTAAGTTGATTTTAAATGAAGGGATCAACCTGTATTACAAAAAGCAATTTACTGATGCATACGATAGTATTGTTAAAGGAATTGATTTACAAAAAACATATAACTCAAAAGATCCTGAAAGTGATGTACTAGGATCTTTTTATTTAGGTCAACTCCACCTTCAGAAAGGAGATACCACAATTGCCGAAGGGGAATTTTTAAAAATGGATTCAATTGTTCAAAAACAAAATATAATTCTTTCTGAAACCAGAAAAGGATATGAGTTTTTGATATCATGGTATAGATCTAGAGAAGAAACAGAGAAACAATTGGTGTATATTAATAAAATACTTCGATTTGATAGTATTATAAATGATCAAAGGGCTTCAGTGTCTACAAAATTGTTTAAAGAATTCGACACTCCGCTATTATTGAAAGAAAAAGAATTATTGATTCAGAATTTGAAAAAAAATACAAGTGCACTTAGTTTTTGGGTTGGATTTCTGATTCTATTATCCCTAATAACTACAGTGTTTATGTATTATCAATATATGAACAGAAAAGAATATGAACGTAAGTTTAATGAGTTGATTAATAAAGGTAAGAACAAAAACCTATCACTTAAAAAACCAATAGATGATATTGGTATTGCCGAGGAGGTAGTTAATGATATTTTAGAAAGTTTATCTCTTTTTGAGAAGAAACATGAATATTTGAAAAAGAATATAAGTATTTCGTCTCTGGCAAAAGAAATCAATACCAACACGAAATACTTATCAAAAATAATTAATTATCATAAGCATAAGAGTTTCACGAATTATGTAAATGAGCTTAGAGTGCAATATAGTGTTGAACAGTTAAAAGAAAACACATCCCTAAAAAACTATACTATTCAGGGTATAGCAGAAGAAATGGGTTTTAATAGTGCCGAATCTTTTTCGTCAGCCTTTAAACGAAGTACAGGCATTAAGCCTTCATATTTTATGAGAAAACTAACCGCTCTTAATGTAGATTAATTTCTCGAAATTCATGAAATTCATGAAGTTTGTTTTTTATATCACTCTGATTTTAAATTACTTATTTTAAATTTGATAAAAATTACACAAAACATTTATAAAGTAAGGAAGATGAAAAAATCAAAAAACAAGAATTTGGAACTCAAAAAACTCAAGATAGCAAAACTGAACAATTTGGATGCTATAAAAGGAGGTACTAGTATCATAGCGATTTTAATAAGAAGTTATAATCCTGATGATTGCGCAAATACAACAGAATGTCCTTCTTATGGTTGTCCGGGAACTACTGTTATACGCAGATAATCCAATATCAACATTATAAAAGGCATATAATCATATGCCTTTTATAATTTAGAAATTTAGTTACGACCATTCTCATTTGGATACAGAGAATAGACAGGATCACTTTGCCAAAATTGCTTGTTATCGATATCCATCATGGTAAGTGGTCCTTTAAAAGCAGCTCCGGTATCTACATTCCATACGCAAGTAGCATTTACCGGTTTGGTTTGATCAATACGGGTAACAGGTGTATGCCCAATATATATTTCATCAAAAAGCAATAGGCGTTTGGGGTACTTTATATCGCTTTTTTTAAGATTAGGGTCGGTGGCCAGTGCAGTCTCCCATAAGGTTCGATCCCAATAAAATGTTTCGTCAAAATATTCTCTATGTGGACCATGAAGATTAGAAAAACCCGCATGTAAAAATAAACGATTACGATCGTCGATATAATAATTAATCAAATTTTCGAAAAATTCGAGATGTGTTTTCTTTTCTTGACTTGCTAATTTGGCATACGAGTCCATAGTAGCTTGACCACCATGTTTTATCCATTCGGGGTTATACGTGTTTTGGGTTAGCCATGTATAGCATAGTTCATCGTGATTACCTCTTATACATATGCATTTTTGCGTTTTTTGTAACTGAATCAAAAAGGAAACTAGCTCGGCGCTTTCACTCCAACCATCTACATAATCACCTAGAAAAATTAAGGTGTCATCACTAGTTACATTTGCTTTTTGAAATAACTGTTTTATGGCTTTTAATCCCCCGTGCATGTCACCTATTACCAAACTTCTACTCATTCTTAAATTGTAGTTAATCGTTTATATTAGCTGTATCTCACTTTTCGAAGTATTCGAATACTTTCTTTATAAAGTGAATAAACAGATTCATTGTATACTTTTAAATACGGCTTTGCATCTTCTAATTTTTCCTTTGCTTCACTAAAATCATTAAAATAGCATATCAAATAGGTCGCAGGAAGATTGACTAAGTCTTTTTCTTCATTTTTAGACAATGTTATCTTATTTTTTAATTTATCAATAAGTGCATTATTACTATTATAGAGATGATATAATGTTTTTCGATCAAATTGCGGAGGATCAAAAAGTAATTTACTTTCAATATCATAACCCGCATTGTCTTTAAAAGTAATGACGACTTCTTCTAGCGGATAATATTGATACGTATCATGCAATCCTAATTGAACATACTCGACAATTTTGAACTGATCATCTGTTAGCGATATGCTCACTTCATCCAACTCTGAATAAAATAGTTTTACATGCTCATTTATTAATTCTATATCGACTCTAGAATAATACGTTTCTCCATTTTGTCTTTTTTCTTTACCAGCCCAACATACCACAAAGTACTCTTTAAAAACTTTATATGAAGGGTGATAATCTTTTCTCGAATTCATAAAATCAAATACCCCGTCTAGAGTGAGTTCGATGTTGTTTTGTGCATGACTTTCAATCGCACTTACAATTTCAGAATTGGTGTTTTTTATTTCAATATCAAACACCTTGGGCATACTTATACTACCATCTCTAAGAAAGACTGTGCCCCCGTAATATTTCCATATATTTTTACGAAGAGAACATATTTTATCAGATTGAGATCTAATAGAAACCAAACCAACAACCTTATCACTAGGCAAATGAGGAAAGGGAATATTCTCATAGGCAACCAAAGGAGGGTTGGCTAAATATGCGTTTACCAGGTTTTGGATTTTGCTATCATCAAAAAAATCAACTCCAATAATTTGATTGTCTTCATCTTCAACTCCAATAACAATGTATGAGTTGTTTTGGGGATTAGAATTTGCCAATGCGCAAATATGTTTCAGGAATTTGGCTTTACCTTCTTTTTCGCCTATATTAAGTTTACGCTTCTTGTCATAAAAACTATTTTCGTCATTATGGGCAAGTAGGTTCTTAATAAGGAGGCGTTTATTAATCATTCCTTTTACAAAAAAGCAGTTTATAATTTTCCCAATATAAACTTAGCCATTTTTATTGGGTCTGCAATGCAATGAGAATAAAGAAATTATAAACTTTTCTTAACGATTGTACTACTTGCTTGCGCCGTAGGAAAAACGATCAGGTCTGCTATATTTACATGATAAGGTCTAGTAACTACAAAGGCAATGATATCTGCAATGTTTTCTGGTGTTAAAGGATCAAATCCATTATATACAGTATCGGCCCTTTTATCATCGCCTTTAAATCGCACATTGCTAAACTCTGTTTCGACCAGTCCTGGGTGAATTGCGCCAACCTTAATGCCATATGGATTTAGGTCCATTTGCATTCCTTTATTGATGGCATCTACAGCATGTTTACTGGCGCAATAGACATTGCCGTTAGGATACACTTCTTTTCCCGCTATAGATCCTATATTAATAATGTGACCAGATTTTTGAGCAATCATTTTTGGGATTATCGCTTTCGAAACGTATAACAATCCTTTTACATTAATATCAATCATGGCATCCCAATCTTCAAGACTTCCTGTCTGAATAGGATCTAACCCATGAGCATTTCCGGCATTATTGATTAAAATATCAATTTTGCCAAACTTTGCTGGGATACTTTCTATACTTTTTGACACCTCTTGTTTGTCTCTTACATCAAAACATAATGTATGTACAGCTACTGATTTGCTGAGTTCTTTTTGTAATTCGCCTAATCGATCTTGTCTTCTTCCGCAAATGATAAGATTGATACGATGTTTTGCAAACTCGATAGCGGTAGATTTTCCAATTCCGCTAGTGGCTCCTGTAATTAAGGCTGTTGTCATAATTGAATATATAGTTATAAAAATTGCAACAACCATAGATGTGTTGCGTCTTTTGATAAACTCATCATGTACATGATGGAAATAGTTATGTCCAAATTTTAAAAAAGTTATTTAAATATACCTCAAAAATTGAGGATAAGAGATATACATTTAACCAACAATTAACAACTAGGCGAAAATTAATTCGACAATTTGCAATGTTTAATTAGGAATATTAAATTCACGCCTTAAAAAATTAAAATAAATGGAAGAAAACAGTTCTATTGATATTGCGTCAATCAATCAGAAGATAGAAAAGGAATCTGCGTTTGTAGATTTATTGACCCTTGAGATGAATAAGGTAATTGTAGGTCAAAAACATATGGTTGAACGCTTACTAATTGGATTGTTAGGACAAGGTCATATTTTACTAGAAGGTGTTCCTGGTTTAGCAAAAACACTAGCCATAAACACATTGTCTCAAGCAGTTCATGCCAGCTTTAGTCGTATTCAGTTTACACCGGACTTGTTACCAGCAGATGTTGTAGGTACTTTAATTTACAACATGAAAGAAAATGATTTTTCTATCAAGAAAGGGCCTATTTTCGCCAATTTTGTGCTTGCAGATGAGATAAACCGTGCTCCGGCAAAGGTACAGAGTGCCTTGCTCGAAGCCATGCAAGAGAAACAAGTGACTATTGGTGATGAGACTTTTATATTGGATAAACCGTTTTTAGTTATGGCAACTCAAAACCCTGTAGAGCAAGAAGGAACCTATCCGTTACCAGAGGCACAGGTAGACCGTTTTATGTTAAAAACGGTGATTGATTATCCAAAACTAGACGAAGAACAATTGATTATTCGAGCTAATCTTAAAGGATCTTTCGAGAAAGTAAATCCTGTAGTTTCTTTAGAGCAAATTCTAAGTGCGCAGAAAGCGGTAAGAGAAGTATACATGGATGAGAAAATAGAAAAGTATATTCTAGATATCATTTTTGCCACTAGATATCCCGAAAAATATGGTCTCGAAGAATTAAAACCATTAATAAATTTTGGAGCTTCTCCTCGAGGTAGTATCAACTTGGCAACTGCAGCAAAGTGTTATGCGTTTATAAAAAGAAGAGGATACGTTATCCCTGAAGATGTACGTGCAATCATCCATGATGTATTGCGCCATCGTATTGGTATTACTTATGAAGCAGAAGCCGAGAATGTAACTTCAGAAGATATTATCAATAAGATTGTAAACGAGATCGAAGTACCATAGCGGTTCATTGTTAGAAGTTTTGGTTCCCGATAGTGAAACCAGAATCTGCAACATTCACAAAGTGAATATACCCGAAATAAAATTATGGATACTAAAGAGTTACTAAAGAAAGTTCGAAAAATTGAGATCAAGACACGGCGCCTAAGCGACCATATCTTTGGAGGTGAATACCATTCTACTTTCAAAGGGCGTGGTATGACCTTTAGCGAAGTGAGACAGTATCAATTTGGAGATGATGTTCGAAATATAGACTGGAATGTGACAGCGCGTTATAACGAGCCCTACATAAAAGTTTTTGAAGAAGAACGAGAGTTAACTATGATGCTCATGGTTGATGTATCAGGTTCGCAATTGTTTGGAACACAGCAGCAATTTAAAAAAGATATCATTACCGAAATAGCCGCAACTTTGGCATTTTCGGCTACACAAAATAATGATAAGATTGGTTTAATTTTATTTACAGATGAAATAGAATTATTTATTCCGCCCAAAAAAGGAAGATCTCATGTACTTCGGATCATTAGAGAACTATTAGAATTTGAACCTAAAAGCAGGAAAACCAATATTACCGAAGCGCTTAAATTCTTGTCTAATGTGATGAAAAAAAAGGCGATTGTTTTTATACTTTCAGACTTTATTGCAGATGAGTATCAGCATACGCTTAAAATTGTGGGAGGAAAGCACGATGTTACTGGTATCCGTGTATACGACAGACATGAAGAAGAGATACCTAACCTGGGTATGGTGCAGATGGAGGACGAAGAAACCGGAGAGTTATTATTAGTAAACACCGGATCCAAAAAAACACGAACTAATTATAACACATACTATCAACAACAAGTAGATTATTTTAGAGATAGCTTTAACCGTAGCGGTGCAGGATCTTTAAGCAGTAGAGTAGATGAGAGTTACGTAAAAAAATTATTAGGATATTTTAAAAGAAGAGGGTAGTAGCCATTACGAATGAAGAATTACACAGTACAAAGTAATACTATAGAAGTTATAACAAAGACAATTAGATCTTTGGTTTGGATTGTATTTCCGCTTTGGAGTCTTGGAATATTTTCTCAAGTTTCAGGAACTATTGATTCTACATCAATACAAATAGGAGAAGAGATCCGCTATACAATGCAAGTACAAGCAGATTCTACTCAAATTGTTGTGTTCCCGGAAGGGCAAACGTTTACTCCTTTAGAAGTAATCGAATCCTATAAGATAGATACTGCAAGAAACAATAATAAATGGAGTCTTACCAAAGAATATGCATTAACACAATTTGATTCGGGGCATTATACGATTCCTCGTCAAAAAGTTATGGTTGGTGATCGGATTTTCTTTACCGATTCGCTTATGGTAGAAGTGCGGGATGTTCTGGTAGATACTACCAAACAAAAAATGTATGAGATCAAACCATTGGTAGAAGTTGATGCATCTTTTTTTAATTGGAAAAAATACGTGTGGTGGATATTGGGGGGATTGCTGGTGCTTGGAGGAATTGCTTTTTTCCTTTTAAGAAGAAAAAAGAGAAAAGAAGCCAAGGAAAAAGAACTCGCGCCTTACGAAAAAGCTATGCTTGCCTTACGTAAAATTGATGAGTCTCATTTATTAGAGCAAGATTCTCATAAAGAGTACTATTCTCAATTAAGTGATACAGCACGTAAATATATTGATGAAGAGGTGTATGACCATGCTATGGAGAGTACCACAGATGAGTTAATCACAAAATTAGATGAAGAAATAAAATCAGGATCACTTAATCTTGATAAAGCCACGATAGAAGAGCTTAAAAACGTACTTAAAACAGCCGATATGGCAAAATTTGCCAAATCCAAACCTGATAAAGGTACTGCAAAAGCAGATCGTAATGTTATTGAGCGCGTGATTAATGAAACCAAAGAAGCTATTCCAGAACCTACCGAAGAAGAATTATTGGCCGACGAAGAATACAGGAAAACAATTGCCGATAAAAAACGAAAGAAAAAAATACTGTTTGGAAGCATTGGTGGATTATCAATAATTGCAGTAACCTTACTTATTTTTATTGCTATAAAAGGTTATGATGTCGTAAAAGATACCTTATTAGGCCATCCTACCAAAGAATTGGCCGAAAACGAATGGGTGACCAGCGCTTATGGATCTCCTCCAATCACAATTACTACCCCAAAAGTATTAATTAGAAAAGATGTACAGGTAGGAACTTCGAAAAACCCAATCCTTAAAGGAAATAATGTATTCGATTTTGGGGATAGATTAGCAGATATATATGTAGGCGTAAGCTACATGAATCTTACAGGTCAGCGCAAAAATCAAGATGCAAAATTTGAGTTGGATGGAATAGTCGAAACTACTTTTTCTTCTTTAGAAGAAGAAGGTGCTAAGAATATTGTGATTAAAGATGAGGAGTACGAAACATTAAATGGTGCTAAAGGGATAAAAATATTCGGAAAGTATAGCATAAAGCGGCCTAAAGAAGATGAAAAAGTTGAATATGGATACCAAATGCTCAATTTTGTAGAGGCTACAGGCTTGCAACAGATCATTGTAGTCTATGAAATAGATAATAGATATACCGAAAATATTGCGCAACGAATTATGAATTCTGTCGAACTAAGAAAAGCCAAGTAATAATGTTTGAAAATTTCACATTTGAGAACCCACAGTTTTTCTGGTTGTTTTTAATACTACCATTGGCGATAGCATGGTTTATATGGAAACGAAATAAACAACAGGCAGAATTAAAAATATCTAGCCTCAAAGGATTCAAGATCACCAGAAGTTGGTTAACAAAACTACGCCCACTTTTATTTGTTCTTAGATTAATTGCTTTATCGCTGATCATAACAGCTTTGGCGCGACCAAGAACAGTTGATGTGTCTACAAAGACGAAGACAACAAAAGGTATTGATATTGTTATGGCTATAGATGTTTCGGCAAGTATGCTGGCAAAAGACCTTCGTCCTAATCGCTTGGAGGCCTTAAAAGAAGTTGCTGCCGAATTCATAAAAGACAGACCAAACGATCGTATAGGACTGGTAGTATATGCAGGAGAAAGTTTTACCAAAACGCCCATTACTAGTGACAAATCTATTGTTTTGGGAAGCATGAAAGATGTACGATATGATAATGTGCTCGAAAATGGTACTGCAATAGGCATGGGATTAGCTACCTCTGTAAATAGACTTAAAGATAGTAAGGCCAAAAGTAAAGTAATTATCCTGCTTACAGACGGTTCTAACAATGCTGGATTTATAGATCCCAAAATTGCATCAGAGTTGGCAGTAGAATATGGAATTAAAACCTATACTATTGGTTTAGGTACTAACGGAATGGCATTGGCGCCTGTAGCTATATTACCTAATGGATCATTTCAATACGGTAGAGTTCAGGTAGAAATAGACGAAGAGTTGTTAAAAGAAATTGCTAAAGCAACAGGAGGAAAATATTTTAGAGCAACAAATAACAAAAAGTTAGAACAAATCTATCAGGAAATTGATAAATTAGAAAAAACAGATATCGAAGAGTTTAAATTCTATAACTATGAAGAAAAATTTAGAACGCTAGTATTATTGGCGGGGTTCTTAATCTTTTTAGAATTTTTGTTGAGGTATACGTTATTTAGAAGTTTTATATAGTTTGGATAAAGGAATTATCATATTAGGAAGCTCGCGTAGCAATGGAGATACATCAAAAGTAGTAACACATTTTAAAAATAGTACTGGTTTTGAAGTAGTGGATTTACATCAAAAAGAGATTGGTTTTTTTGATTATAATTTTAGAAATGATAGCGATGATTTCAATTTCTTGTTTAAAGGAATTGTCCAAAACTATCAAACTATAATTTTTGCTACTCCGGTATACTGGTATACGATGAGTGGAGTAATGAAAACGTTTTTGGATAGAATATCAGATTTCTTGTATAAAGAAAAAGAATTTGGTCGAATGTTAAGAGGAAAGAATATGGGGTTGATAAGCTGCAGTAATGATAATGATCGACCAGAAGAATTTGGTTTGCCATTTTCTCGAAGTGCAGCATATCTTGGGATGAATTATGTTGGTGATATTCATACTTGGGTGACAAATGAAACGCTTCCTATGGAAGTAAAAGAAAAAATAGATGCATTTGCATTAAAAATAAAGAACTAGTTATTGTAACACTGGGTTGGTCATAGTGCATGTATAAAACCCGGATTTAGTATAAATATGTATTTACTCGAAGAAAAAATATATTTTTGGTTGTTAATAGGGATTCCTGTGCTTATCCTTATGTTTTTAGGTGTTTTGGTGTGGAAAAAAACAACCCAGAACAAATTTGCTAATGCAGAATTACTAAAAAAATTAAGCCCTAATCAATCTATTTTTAAATCTATTTTAAAGATCATACTCATTAGTTTGGCCTTGGCTTGTTTGGTGATGGCGCTAGTAAATCCTAAAGTAGGTACTAAACTCGAAACCGTAAAGCGCGAAGGTGTAGATGTTGTTTTTGCTATTGACGTATCCAAAAGTATGTTGGCCGAGGATATTGCACCTAATAGATTAGAGAAATCAAAACAACTGATTACCCAAATTATTAATAACCTGGCAAGTGACCGTATTGGAATTATTGCTTATGCCGGAAGTGCTTTTCCGCAGTTGCCGATTACAACAGATTATGCCTCTGGTAAAATGTTCCTTCAGGCAATGAATACAGATATGCTTTCTTCTCAAGGTACTGCCATTTATGACGCCATAGAATTAGCCAAAACGTATTATAATGATGAGGAGCAAACCAATAGAGTACTTTTTATCGTTAGTGATGGAGAAGATCATGAAGGTAATGTAAAATCTATTGCCGAAGAAGCATCCAAAGAGGGGATTAAAATCTTTACCATCGGTGTGGGTTCAGAGAAGGGAGGGCCTATTCCGATAAAGAGAAACGGAATTGTACAAACGTATAAGAAAAACAGTCAGGGAGAAACGGTGATCACTAAACTAAATACGACAACTTTACAGGAAATAGCCAATGAAGCAAATGGTATATACATTGATGGTAAAAATACAAGTACCGTGGTAGAAGAAGTTACTACCATTTTGCAAAATATGGATAAAAAGGAATTTGAGGCAAAACAGTTTGCCGATTTCAAAGATCAATTTCAATGGTTTTTGGGAGCAGGACTTTTATTATTATTTTTAGATATTTTCTTTTTGGAAAGAAAAACATCATGGGTTAAAAAATTAAACCTATTTAACGAGCAATAAATTAAGATGAAACGTTATTTAATTATCATATTGTGTTTTCAGTTCGGAATGGTTTTTTCGCAAGAGCAAGATCTTGCAGAAACTATTAATGAAGCGAAACGTTTTGTAGCAACAGGTAATGAAGTAATTACCGAAGAAGGAAATTTTCCCAAAGCTGAAGGAGAATATAGAAAAGCAATTGCCAAAAACCCGATAGATCCAACCGCCAAATACAATCTGGCAAATGCATACTATAATTCTGAAAAATATGATGAAGCAACGTTGCGTTATACAGAAGCTTCAAAAATAGAAACGGCATCCAAATCCGAAAAACATAAAGCGTTCCATAATCAGGGAAATACCTATATGGAGCAAAAAAAATATAAAGAAGCGGTTGAAGCGTATAAAAATGCACTCAGAAACAATCCCAAGGATGACGAAACGCGCTATAACCTTGCCTTAGCAAAAAAAATGTTGGAAGAGGAACAACAGCAAAATGATCAAAACCAGGACGATCAGGATCAAAACAAAGATCAAAATCAGGACCAGGAAAATCAGGATAATCAAGATAAGAAGGAAGGAGACGATAAGGAAGACAAAAAAGGCGATGAAGGTGAAAATGAAAAGGATCAAAATGAAGAAGAGGATAAGGGAGAAGATAAAAAAGAGGAAGGAGACGATAAAAAAGAAGATGAAGGAAAGCCTAAAGATGAGGAAAAGGATCAGGGAGAAGGTGAAAAGGATAAACAAGAACAGCCCCAAGAACAGAAACCACAGCAAGCTCAGGGTCAACTATCTCCTCAGCAGGTAAAAAGCTTACTCGAGGCGATGAATAATGAAGAAAAGAAGGTTCAGGATAAAATAAATGCTAAAAAAGCACAAGGTCAAAAGGTAAAAACCGACAAAGACTGGTAGTAAAACGGATTTGATATCCAAAAGGTATAAAAATGAAATTAAAACTAATTTTTCTAACAATAATGCTCGCGGTTACTCAGCTTACCTTAGCGCAAGTAAGGTTTGAAGCTAAAGTAAGTAAGAAAAAGTTAGGCGTAAATGAAAGGCTAAGAGTAGATTTTGAAATGAATAAGGACGGAGATAATTTTACACCGCCTTCATTTTCTGGATTTACTGTGGTAGGCGGTCCTAATCAATCAATAAGCAACTCCTGGATTAATGGTAAAAGATCATATGCAAAGACATTTAGTTATTTTTTAGAACCTACGGCAAGAGGTAGATTTACCATAAAACAGGCGACTATAGAGATTGACGGAGAAACATATAAAACATTACCTGTTAGGGTAGAAGTTACAGGTGCTGTTGACAAACCTAAAGACGGGAATGATACAGATTTTGTAGCTAGTGAAAATTTACACTTGGTTGCAGAGGTTTCTAAAGCCAATCCATATCTTAACGAAGCCATTACAGTTGTATATAAATTATATGTAAGCCCACGCATTAGTGTGAGTAATTGGAGAGAGTTGGATAGCCCAACATATAGCGACTTTTGGAGTCAGGCTATAGACATGAAACAACTTAAAATCGAGAACGGCCAGTATAAGGGAGAACCCTATCGGTTTGTTGTACTTCGTAAAACAGTATTATATCCGCAAAAAACAGGAAAACTAAATATAGAACCGCTAACCTTAACCGTTTCTGTAGATGTGCCTACCAAAAGAAGAGATATTTTTGGAGGCAGATTATATTCTACTGTAAATAAAACCGTAGCGGCTGGTAATAGAACGATAAATGTAAAATCTTTACCAGAGCAAGGAAAACCTGATGATTTTTCGGGAGCAGTGGGATCATTTGATTTTAAAGTTACTACAAATAAGAACGAATTAGATGCTACAGAATCCCTGGATGCCAAAGTGTTAGTTTCGGGTAACGGAAACTTAAAACTATTTGACTTACCAAAACTTAGTGTGCCTAATGGTTTAGAACAATATGAACCAGAGCATAACGAAAGGGTACGTACCAATCTTACAGGTATGGGCGGAAATATTTCGGATACCTATACATTGGTGCCACAGTACAAAGGAAAGTATCCTATACCGTCTATTTCATTTTCTTATTTTGATCTAAAAACAGAAACCTATAAAAGAATTACATCAGATGAAATTGTGATTAATGTTAAAACGGGACCCGATGGTGGAGAAGTTGTAACTACCACAAAATCTACAGGTACCGGCAAAAAATTAGTCACCCAAACCGGAAATCAATTTAGATTCTTAAAGCTTAATGCTAATCTACAACCCATACAAAGAGAACAGTTTTTTAAATCTACCGCGTATTGGATTTCTTTAACAGCACCTTTATTGGCAATACCGTTGTTTTTATTTTTCGGAAAAAAACGAGAAGAACGCTTGAGTGATGTAAGTGGCAATAGAGTTAGAAAAGCTGATAAGCTTGCACGTAAATACCTCTCTGAAGCCAAAAAGAATTTAGGAAATCAGAAAGAATTTTATGTAGCTATGGAACGCGCGTTGCATAATTATTTGAAAGCTAAATTACACATCCAAACAAGTGAGATGAGCAAAGATCGTATCCAACGCTTACTAAAAGAACGTGAAGTAGAGGATATGATAGCTATAGAATTTATTGCCTTGTTAGAAAGTTGTGAATTTGCACGATATACGCCTTCTTCATCTTCGGCCATGCAGCAGGATTATGATAAGGCATCAAGAGTAATTGCAACAATAGATAAACAATTATAAATTACATATTCGTGAAAAGAATTGTTCAAATACTGGTTTTCTTGATGGTAACTTTTGGATTTGCTCAGAGTTCAGAAAAATTTCAAAGAGCAAACTCCTTATATAATCAAGAAAAATTTCAAGAAGCCATAGATGCTTATAAATCTATTTTGGATAGTGGTCAAGAATCGGCTTCTCTGTATTATAATATGGCAAATGCACATTATAAGTTAAGTAATATAGGTCCAAGTATCTATTACTATGAAAAGGGGCTAGAACTCTCCCCAAATGATGAGGATATAAAAAACAATCTGGTTTTTGCCCAAAATGCAACGATAGATGCAATAGATTCTATTCCCGAAGGCTTTGTTTCAGGTATGTTAAAAAAGATTACGAATATATTTAATTATGATGGTTGGGCATGGACTTCTGTGCTTTGTGTTATACTGTTTGTCATTTTATTTATCCTATATTATTCTTCGAGAACGTCAACAAAAAAGAGGTTGTTTTTTGTAAGTAGTTGGGCAATGTTAGTTCTTGGGATTTTTGGAGTGTTTTTTGCATTCAGCCAATACAATAGCATTAAAAACAACCAATTCGCAATTATTTTTTCTCAGGAGACTATCGTAAAAAGTGAACCAAATCTAAGAAGTGAAGATGTTTTTGAATTACATGAAGGAACAAAGGTGCAGGTTTCAGAAACTGTAAACGATTGGAAAAAGATTAAGTTAAGCGATGGCAAGATTGGCTGGATCCCTTCTGAAGACTTAAAAGAATTGTAATTAAAAAATTTCGGCGATATAAAACAATTTTAATAAAACCCCATTTTACGACGTATAATAGCTAGTACCTCTTGAGATTTATCGATTTGGATATAATGTCCTGTTTGATCCAAAAGTATGAGTTCAGAGTTTTTTACTTCGCCATGAAACTTTTCGCAATCTGTTCTTAAGGTACTCGAAGCATCTTTACCGGTAATAATAGTGATATCTGAGGTTATGTTTTTGTATTTGTGTGACATCAGATTTAAATCATCTTGATAGTTAACGGTTTCTTTGGATTTTGAATAAATCACCTTAGGTTGCGACCATATTTTTTGCCTTTCTTTTACCAATTCGTCAATTTTTTCTTGATGAATCGATTTAAAAATAGATTGTAAACCATCATTAATTCGACCCTTTGCAATGGTAAATGATGATAGTAAAGCAATGCCTTTTCCGATAATTGGAGTTGAAACTAATTTGTAAATCGAAGAAGATCTGGATCGATACAATGGTGAGTCGATAATGATATATTTTAAATCCTTTAACTCAGAATGTGTTGCCATAAAAGCGGCCGTAGAACCACCATACGAATGACCAACGATCAAAGGATTTTTAAGCTTTAAAACTGCAATCAATTGTTCTACCAAAACTGCATTATCTTGTATGTGATATGTATATTCGTTCGAAGAGCTATAACCATGACCAAGCCGATCAAAAGCAGTAACTCTATAGCTTTGTGCTAGCGTATCAAAAACATCATTCCAGTCTTCGATTAAACCTGGACTGCCATGAATAAACAATATATCTCTACCACTTCCTTTTTGTAGTATTCGGATGTTTTCATTTCCGATATTTACAAAAGTATATTCTTGACTTTGATCAGGGGATAAATTACCAAGATTAGTATAACCTAAAAAAGTAAGCATAAGAACAAATATTCCTAATCCCAGAATAATAAATAGTATAACTTTTTTAGGTGTCTTCATCTTTTTTGTTTTGAAATTACCAAATAATAAAATAACATACGAGATACTCGAATTAACGCTTTTTTATGATACTTTTGCCAAGTGGCGCAAAGTATTTTCTAGGCACTTTTGGTTTATACTTGTCTCAGTAGAAGCTAAATTTGTCTAACTAAATTTACGATTCATTTAACAGAAAATGAATGAAATACTATTATTTTAGCGCTTTAAAATTTTTTTGTTAATGCAAATCAAACGTAAAATAGCAAAATTCTTAGTGGTACTTGGATTTATGTTGAGTATTGCAAACTATGGAATAGGAGTGATTAACTTCTATACCTGTAGTGATGATGTCGTTGCTATTGTTTTTGACGAAACAGAAAATTCTGAAAAAGAGGAAAAAGAGAACTCCGAAAAAGAAGAATTTAAAGAAAAAGATAAAATATCTCTGGACTTTTATGAAAAACAAACTTCTGTAGTCGATTATATTACAAGCGTTTATCCTGATTTTTATCTCGAAAATATATTGATATATCTAGAAGAAAACACTCCACCTCCAGAGTTTTCTTAGTACAAATGCATTGCTTACAATTCGAAATATACTTTCTAAGTATTTTGAAAGAGATATTACTTATTTCGAATGATTTCAAATCTATTTTTAATTACAGGTTCTTAATCTCTGATTAAGAACACAACTAATGTATATAACTATGAACTTTATTAAGAATATAAAGAATGATTTACCATCGAGTATCGTGGTATTTTTTGTCGCATTACCTTTATGCTTGGGTATTGCGTTGGCAAGTGGAGCTCCATTGTTTTCTGGCTTGATAGCCGGAATTGTGGGCGGAATTGTTGTTGGAGCTTTAAGTGGTTCTAATATTGGAGTAAGTGGGCCAGCCGCAGGTTTGGCAGCAATCGTATTAACCTCTATTGGAGCATTAGGTGGTTTTGAAAACTTTTTGGTGGCCGTAGTACTAGGTGGGATAATCCAATTACTTTTCGGAGTTTTAAAAGCAGGGATTATTGGATATTATTTTCCGTCTTCTGTTATTAAAGGGATGCTTACAGGAATTGGTATAATTATTATTTTAAAACAGATTCCTCATTTTTTCGGATATGATGATAATCCCGAAGGTAATTTTGCATTTTTTGAAATAGATGGTGGAAACACATTTTCTGAAATTATTAACTCTCTTAACTTTATAAGTCCGGGGGCGACAATTGTTGCGGTATTAAGCCTTGGGATATTACTATTATGGGATAAAGTATTGGTAAAAAAGGCTAAATTTTTTCAGATCGTTCAAGGCCCGTTAGTAGCGGTAGCGGTTGGGATCATTTTTTATTTAGTCACAAAAGATAACAGTAATATAGGAATATCACAGGATCACTTGGTAAGCGTTCCTATTCCGGGAGATTTAACTTCTTTTTTAGGACAATTTAGCTTCCCCAATTTTGCGGTAATCGGCAATATGGATGTTTGGATCACTGCATTTACTATAGCGTTGGTGGCGAGTCTAGAGACATTACTTTGTGTTGAAGCCACAGATAAACTTGATCCCGAAAAGCACGTTACTCCAACAAACAGAGAATTGCTGGCACAAGGAACAGGAAATATCATTTCAGGAATGATAGGAGGTTTACCTATTACTCAAGTAATTGTACGAAGTTCTGCAAACATCCAATCAGGAGGTAAAAGTAAAATGTCTGCCATTATTCATGGTTTTTTACTTTTGATTTCAGTTATTTTAATACCTAGGTTATTAAACAAAATACCACTTTCTGTATTGGCATCCATTTTACTTATTGTAGGTTACAAATTAGCAAAACCTTCTTTGTTTAAGAAAATGTACGAATTAGGGTGGAAACAATCTATTCCGTTTACAGTAACGGTTTTGGGTATTATATTTACCGATTTGTTAGTTGGTATAGGTCTTGGATTAATGGTAGGAATTGTAGTAATTTTAATAAAAAGTTATCAAAACTCTCACTTTTTACATATTGAGGATAAAAGTAATGGGAAACATAAAATAGTAATGACCCTTGCCGAAGAAGTAACTTTCTTTAATAAAGGAGCAATTTTAAAGGAACTTGATCAATTACCAGAAGATACTTATCTTACATTGGATGTGAGAAAAACACGATATTTGGATAATGATATTATTGAAATATTGGAGGATTTTTCAGAAAAGGCAAAAAATAAGAATATTGATATCCAATTGATTTCAGAACGAGCAGTAGTTGAAAATCCTGATAGTTATATTAAGTTTTTTAAACTTAGACCAAAGTCGGCATAAAAAAATAAATTTATAATAATATGAAAGCACATACTAAAGAAACACAAGCGGCTATAACTCCGCAAATGGCTGTACAACTTCTTAAAGAAGGAAATAAAAGATTTCAGGAAAGTATAAAAGCAGATCGAAACCTTTTGGAGCAAGTGGGTGATACTACAAGTGGTCAGTTTCCTTTTGCAACGATATTAAGTTGTATTGACTCTAGAGTATCTTCAGAAATAATTTTTGATCAAGGGATTGGTGATATTTTTAGTGCAAGAGTAGCGGGTAATTTTGTAAACGAAGATATCCTGGGTAGTATGGAGTTTGCTAGCAAACTGGCAGGAACCAAATTGGTATTAGTTCTTGGACATACGAGTTGTGGAGCAGTTAAGGGAGCATGTGATGATGCCAAATTGGGTAATCTTACAGCACTTATTAGTAAAATTAAACCTGCAGTTGCAGCAGTTACAGAACCAACAGATGCGGCATCTAGAACTTCAAAAAATATAGATTTTGTAAATGAAGTAGCTGTAAAAAATGTACAGATGACCATCGATAACATAAGAACCCAAAGTAGTGTTCTTAAAGAAATGGAAGATAATGGAGAAATTTTGATTTTAGGTGGTATGTATGATATTAGCAATGGAGCAGTAACCTTCTTCGAAGGGTAATAATCCTAAAGTTTTCTAAAAAAAGAGTGGATGTGGTTGTGCATCCACTCTTTTTTTGTGTTAATTATTAATAGTTTTACTATTATTGTGTGAGTCAAAGAAAATAAACACAATCATATGAAAGGATTTTTCAGCAATTTTAAAGGAGATGCATTTGGAGGGTTAACAGCTGGGATTGTTGCTTTGCCTCTTGCTTTAGCGTTTGGAGTATCTTCAGGATTGGGGCCAAGTGCAGGTTTATATGGAGCTATTTTTATTAGTTTTTTTGCAGCTCTATTTGGTGGTACAAACACGCAGATTTCTGGGCCTACGGCTCCGATGACAGCAGTGAGTATGGTTGTGATTGCAGGGATTATTGCGGCCAATGATGGTAGTCTTGAAAAAGCACTACCAGCTATATTAACAGTATTCTTGTTAGGAGGGTTAATGCAAATTGGTTTAGGAGTAATTGGCCTTGGAAAATATATTAGATACATACCTTATCCTGTAGTTTCTGGTTTTATGACTGCAATTGGAGTGATAATATTACTTACACAAATACTACCCTCTTTAGGGTATTATCCAAAAGAGGATGCCGAATTTGTTTCGAGGTTTAAAGCACAGTCTGAAGAAGTTATCCTCGAAAATATTCTGAAAGAAGAGGCTGGAGAAGGTATTTTGGTACTTGAAGATTTTAAAGAGACTATTTCTAGAGCAGGAAATATTTCGCAAGATGATATTTTAATGGAGTCAGAAACATTGGCTGCCAAAGAAGCTTCGGGAGCATTGGGAGCCCTTAAAGTATTACCAAGAGCCTTGAGAAATATTAATTGGCTCGAATTACTGTTGGCTATAGGTACAATAATTATCATATATGGGTTTAAACGCATTACCAAAGTTGTTCCTAGCACTTTGGTTGCACTTGTAATAATGTCTGGTATTGCATATGGCTTTGGACTTAATTATAGACCGATAGAAGAAATTCCTAGCGGTATCCCTCTCCCGAGGTGGGAGATATTTACCGGATTTTCTTTGAGTAGCATTACGCCCTATATATTTACGGCACTTACCCTGGCTTTATTAGGAGCAATTGATTCTTTGCTAACCAGCGTAGTAGCCGACAACATGACCAAAACCAAACATAAACCGAATAAAGAATTACTGGGTCAGGGAATAGGTAATAGTATTGCAGCGTTATTTGGTGGTATTCCTGGTGCAGGAGCTACCATACGAACTGTTGTAAATATTAACTCTGGTGGTAAGACAAGATTGTCGGGTATGATAGCCGGTCTTGTACTATTGGTTATCATGTTAGGATTCGCGCCGGTGGCATCCAAAATTCCTGCTGCAGTTCTTGCAGGAATATTAATTACTGTAGGGATAGGAGTAATGGATTATAAAGGATTAAAAGCCATACCAAGTTTGCCAAGAGATATTAAATTAGGCCCAATAAAATTAAGTTCTGAAGTATTGATAATGCTAGTCGTATTGGTGTTGTCGACATTCTGGAACTTGGTATATGCAGTAGGTATTGGATTGATAATAGCATCTTTGATGTTCATGAAAAAAATTGGAGATTTAACTGCAGAACGGTCTGATGTAAAAGCACTTAAAGAAGAAGCCTGGAAGGATGAAAAGGATTTTCCAAAACGGCTAAAAGAAGAAGTTTTTATCAAACATGTAAAAGGGCCTTTGTTTTTTGGTTCTACAAGCGATTTTCAACAATTGGCTGCGCAGATTCCAGAAACTGCATCTGCCGTTATTATGCGTTTAGATAGGATGCAATACATGGATCAATCGGGCTTATATGCCATGGAAGAAATGATAATGGATGTACAAAAAAAAGATATAAAGGTTCTTTTTGTAGGTCTACTTAGACAACCAAGATACATGATGGAACGAATAGATATTATTCCTGATTTGATTCCTGAGGCCCATGTTTTTGAAGATTTTGATAGTTGCGTAGAAGATTTGCTTGAGGATATTAACTAGGATAAAAGTTAAACTAAAAACAACGATCTTATAAGAAATAGTTAAGACTCATCTTCTTCTGAAGATGAGTTTTTTAATACGTTTGGAAGTACCATAGGAGCTAATTTGCGAACGGGATTGTAAAGTATAGAGTTGTCTAGTGTTTCTTTTTTAATAATAGTAATATTTTGATTTAACGAATCGACAAAAATAATAATTACACTAGCAATAAGTGCCACTTTTAAAACACCGAAAACTCCTCCAAGAATTTTGTTAAGAATCCCTAGAGCAGCATAATCTGCAATTTTGGTCAACAACTTACCAGCTAACGAAACCAAAATCACTACCAAAATAAATGTAACTGCAAATGCTGCAAGTTTCATAGCACCTTCGGACCAATCTACATACTGTTCTAAATAAGCTCCAGCTACGTGGGAGAAATGAACAGCAATATAAATCCCTACCACAAGTGCAACCAACGAAGCTAATGATGCAAATAAACCTTTACTTAGCCCTTTTATCATTCCCCAGATTAAAAGTATTCCAAGGATTATATCTATGTAATTCATTACTGGTAATTATAAGAATCAAATATAATCGATTTTACTTAAACAAATGAAGAAATCGTTTTCCGAGAACTACTTTGGTAAAGTAAACTTTTTTGGATTTGCAAATCCAAAATAGAATGTATATATTTAATATATTATATATACAATATATATTATGAGAAAAATTATAGATATCGACGACAAAATTATCCCAAAACTTAAGTTATTGGCGGCTTTAGAGGATTCTAGTGTTAAAAAAGTAATGGAAAACGCGGTAACCTGGTATGTAGAACACAAACAAAATCAACAAGTGCAATCAATGTCTGTAGCACAAAAAGAAGATCTGGGGTTGTTGTTATTGATACAACAGGCTAGTGTTTTGGATACCGTTAATGAAGAAGAATTGTTTAATCAATAAAAGTGGATTTCATGGAGTTAAAAATTTCTTCGCAGTTTGCCTCAGATTTTAAAAATGCAGGAGACAATTCACTACACCGTAAAGTAAAAAGTGTTTTTGAAATGCTAAAAAAAGCGAACAGCATTAATGAGATTACTCAATTTAGAAAAATAAACGGGAGCAGTAATTCTTATAAAATGGGGATCGGTTTTTATTATATGGTAGGAATAATTACTTCAGAGAACCAACTAACACTCATGCGATTTTTGCATAGAGATATGTTAATGAAAGTTTTGGATCAAAAGTAGGAAGGAAAATGAGGGCATTTCTAAATACATCCCAAAATGATAAGTTTGTTCAATAATATATAAGTTAAGGTTAGAGATTTTTTGATTAAAATGATACAGTATTCACATGAAATACGAGTTTGATTTATATGGTATTTCGGCTATAATTGCATTAGTTCAGCTTCCTATTCTCATTGCATATTTGTTGATTGGCAGAAAAGTTAATAGAACGAATTGGTTATTGATACTATTTTTTTGTGCATTGGCATTTGATTTATTTCATCGAATTATAATCGATACCAAAATTATACTTGACATTCCTTTTTTTATTGGTTCAGGGTCAATATCTCAGTATTTATATGGGCCCGCAATATATTTAATAATACTTTCGTTAACACGACCGTATAAGAAATGGAAACCTTTGTATTTCCTTCATTTTGTGCCTTTCTTTATTAACTTAATTTTGTTTTTAAGTAGTAAATCCACAGAAAGATTGAATCAAGATCTAAACATGGTAACACAATTTATGATTGATCTTGAGAGTGATCCGACATTAAAATTTGGGTACCCGATTAGCTTATACTCTTATCTTAAAAACGTATTGTTTTTTACCCTACATCCTGTAATTTATCTATTAATATCTGTACGCATGTTAACTTTAATAGGATCAGACAAACGAAAGGCAAAAACGTCTTATATACCATGGCTTAAAACTATGATTTTTGGGTTTCTTCTGATAATAGTCTTAGGTGAGTTCGGTTATTTATTAGTACGTTATTTCGAAAAGTATTACTGGTTTTTGGATAGTTTTATTATCTGGCGACCGCTTTATGTCTTTATTATACTATTTATTGCTTTAGTGTGGCCACTGTCTCGTAAAGATTTAAAACACATCGTAAATACGAAGCCAACAAATGGTTTTGTAGATTCCTTAAATGCTTACATGAATGAAAATAAACCTTATAAAAAGCCAGAATTATCTCGTTATGATTTGGCCGATTCATTACAAATAAGCCCAACATATTTGACTAATGTATTGAATATTGAACTTGGATTTAATTTTAAAGAATACATAAACAGTTATAGAGTAGAGGAGGTTAAGGATCTTATTCGGAAAGGAAAATTAAAAGATTTAACTATAGAAGCAATTGGTAATGAAGCTGGTTTTTCGTCTCGCTCGACTTTTTTTAGAGTTTTTAAAGAAGTAGAAGGTATTACCCCTTTGTCTTACGCAAATAAACTTGAAGAAGGCTCAAGATAGTCCTAAAACTTCTTTATGGGACTATGTTTTATTTAGTAACTACCGTTATTACATTTAATTTTGGAAGTTTTGTACCAACAAATTCATAATGGGTACAAATAGTATATACGATTAAGAAACAACCCAAAACAAAAGTTTCCTAAAGTCAACGATAATACTCGCAATACCAATAAAAATGCATTATAATGAAAAGAATTATATCTCTTTTACTATTACTTTCTTTTTATACGTCACTAACTGCGCAATCCAAAATTCTTTATTCCAGAAGCAAAGGAAAGTTAAACACAGGGGGTACCCTGGATGTAATGGTTTATGATCCGGTTCAAAAGACTACAAAAGTTTTATTAAATGGAACAATAAAAGGAAGAGGAGAATATAATGCCGTGACATCTCTGGATAATACTAAGGTAATTCTTAATACATACCAATTCAATGGCTGGCAATTGGGTATAGGCAATTTTGAAGGAAATAAAATATCGAATGTTACGAAGTTAACGAATAGGAGTTCTTATGAGTATTGCGCAAAATTTTCACCAGATGGCTCTAAAATAGCTTATCAGGAGTACGATTGGGGAACAAGAAAATCAAATATCTACATTGCTGATAAAAATGGTAATAATGCTAAATATTTGGTTACATCAAACATTAGCGATCAAAACATAGATTGGACCAAAGATGCCCAATCTATTGTGTTTACTTACTTAAAAGACAATAACCTTAGTATATATCTTAAATCGTTAGACGGTAAAATTTTCAAAAAGATTTCTACTCATAGCGCAAATGATTTTGCAGTTTCGACCTCGAAGAAATTAAACAAAATTGCATTCCTCTCTGATAAAACTGGTAAAGTAGATCTTTTTGTAATGAATTTGGACGGGAGCAATTTAAAAAACGTAACGCCTAATCTTAAAACAGTAGATGCTGAAATAAGTAATATTTGGGCATATAGCACATGCTGGTCTCCAGATGGAAAAAAAATAGTTTTTACAGCAATGTTAAATGGAAATTTGGAGATTTTTATCATTAATGCAGATGGTACTGATTTAAGGCAAATAACAAATAATAATGATACCGATATGACTCCGTTTTGGACAAATTAAACGAGTCGTTGATTATAAAATGTTACCACATGAAAAATTTTATTTTAATCATAGTGCTATTTCTTTTTTCTCTATCCGAGGAGAATGATACTATCCATTTCGAAAATGAAGACGCCGCCGCTTTAAAAAAGGGATGTATCGATAACAAATCCACTATTCTTTTTTCAAGAAAAAAGGATAATGATAATGGATGGTCAATTTATAGTATAAATCCTGATGGTACAAAAGAAGAAATTGTGATCCCATTTACATCTGGACAGGGCGAATACAATCCAGCAATATCGCCGCAAGGCAATGTAATTTTGTTTAATTCTTATCGATTTGGAGGTTGGAAATTAGCTACATATCATATGGATACAGAAAAAGTTAATAGAATTTCTCCAGGGCTTAATTATTATACTAATGGAGTCTTTTCTTCGGATGGTAAAAGAATAGCGTATGAAAAAAATGTCGGTCGAAGTACGCACGTTTTTATTTCTAATTTAGATGGTACAAACCAAACAAATCTTACCAAAACTGTTGGTAATGATAATAGAGCTCCATGTTGGAGTTTTGATGATAAATCAGTACTATTTTATTATAAGAAAAAGCAAACAAATGATATTTTTAGTGTTGATATTATATCAAATGAAATAGATAACTTAACCAATAATAGTTCTGGAAATGATTTTAACCCTTCTGTTTCACCAGATGGAAAATATGTAGCTTTTTTTTCTGATAGAAATGGTTATTTAGATCTATATGTAATGGACATTACGGGCAAAAATCAAGTTTGTTTAACTTCAGATCTAAGAAGCCCAAATAATAAATATAATTATTACCAGGATTCTAATTTGTATTGGATTTTTAAAGTTTCCTGGTCTCCCGACGGGCAAGATCTCGTTTTTTCTAATATTAAAGGTGATAATGTAGACTTATTTACTATTAAAAAAGATGGTACCAACCTAAGACAAATAACAGATACTCCAAAATCAGAGTACACCCCGGTTTGGGGTAGTTTAAAAAATTAAGTTTATGAAATAAATCGTGAGTTATAAAAGAGATATGATCAAAGTTTAAGTTCAAACAATGAGGTTAGTAACTTAAAAGTACATTCTAAAGACCAGATTAGGCGTAAAACCAAGAGATTCTTGCCTTAATATATCTAATTCTACTTCTCCAGTGTTTGGGTTATCATCGGCTCTATAACTTATCGAAATGGGTACTTGTCGATTGTAAAGATTACGAACAGACGCTCCCAGTTGCCCTCTCCAATTTCCATTTTGGCCAAAGTTAAAATTATAAGTGGCGGATAGATCTAATCGATGATACTGCGGTAATCGCTTTGCATTTGCCGCTCCAAATTCGATATCTTCATTAACAAGATCAGCGTCGGTAAATGGTGCTCCGGATCTCCACAACCAACCCAATGAAAATTCCCAGTCATTAAGCTCTAACGTATTAGAAATTCTAAAATTATGAGTAATATCGTTATTGCCAGAAAAAGAGCCCTCTTGTATCTCAGGAAAAGTATACTGGATATCATTAAAAGTATAACCTAGCCAGGTTCTAAAGTTTTTGAACTTCTTTTTCAAAAGCACGTCTACACCAAAAATAACACTCTCTCCAGTAGACAGATCTGTTGTAAGCGTATTAAATCCGTTTGTCGCAGATGTAAGACCTTTAATGTTTTTATAGTACCCATCGATTTCTATGTTCCACTCGTTTTGAGAAAATAACAACCCTCCAGAAAACTGAGCACTTTCTACTACAGGAACTTCATCGTTGGCATGAATCCATAAATTATTTTCTAAACGTAATTGAGTGTCTTCAAATTCTATAAGTTGACTTATAGGCTGGTACCTAAGTTCTCCTGTAGCTTTTATTCTTAAAAAGCTAGAAATAGGATATTCGATATTGACTCTAGGCTCGGTGTAAAAATCATCAACCACAGAATAATGAGAAGTTCTGATACCAAGATTTAAAAAGCCCTTGTTTTTTAAAAAAAGTTTATAATTAAAATATAGGGTATTAGAAGAGTTATTAACCAAATCCGTTTCGTTAATAGGAGTTTCGAAATCACCTTCCCTTGTAATCGCATAAAATACTTGATTATCCGAAAATTGATACCCTAGTGTTAGCGAATTCTCGGTATTTAAGTCATATAGCAGATTTAAATCTATTCCTATATCTTCGACTGTGTTTTTTCGAATGGATTGCTCTTCTATAACTAGTTCCTGCCTTTCTGTAAAAAGGTAATCGGAGTTGTATTTAGAATAATATCCTTTTAGGCTATGATGAAAATTTTTGGACCACGCTCCAACCCATGAAAAACTGCTTCCTTCATTTGTGATTTCAAGATCATCGGTTATAAGATCCTCTTCATCTTCTATTTCAAAATTCAAATCATTATTGGTATAAATACCACTAACCATGATCTTATTATTTTCTGAAACATCTATAATTAGTTTAGCACTAGTATCATAAAAGAAGAAATCGTTAACACCGATATCTTCTTCTACCTCTTCTTCATCTTCTTCTGCAGTACCTGGATTATCAATAATTTTAGTGTTCTGAAATACTTTTTCAGATAACGCATCATAGGTAGGGCTTTCAAAAAAATCGGTATACGATCGTCTTCCGGATAAAATAAGTCCAACCTTATTTCCTATAGGCGCTTTAAAAAACACATCGGCATGAGTACCATTAATACCGGCCCCACCGTTAAATTTTTCTGGAACTTCTCTATCACTCGAAATATCTATCACTCCAGATACGCGGTCCCCGTATTTTGGATCTGCACCACCTTTAAAGATTTTTGCATCCTTAACCACATAGGGGTTAAAGGCCGAAATCATACCAAAAAAATGACCTGTATTATACATTTTTATACCATCCCATAAAATTAAATTTTGATCCGGAGAACCACCTCTAATCTGTATGCCTGTTGCTGTCTCGTCGGGACTATTGATTCCTGGGATAAGTTGTATGCTTTGCAAAATATCGGGTTCGCTCTGACCTGGCAAAATTCCAAGATTTTCATTCGTTATTTTAAAAGACCCATCAATACTTTTGTCGATCCCTTTGGTAATATATTCTACAATTAAAACCTCTTCTAGAGTAGTACTTTCTACAAATACAGGTATCCTGGGGCAATCCGAAACTTTAAAATCCGAGGCCGTAATGACCTTATCCCTATAGCCAACGTACTGAATTCTAATGGTCTCGTTCTGATCTATGTTTTCTAATTGAAAAAAGCCATCATCATTGGTTATAGTCCCCGTTTTTGTGCTTTCTATTATAATAGATGCAAAAGAAAGTGGCGCATTTGTACTTTCGTCAAAAAGGTAACCGCAAATTTCTATTCGAGTATCAGGAGCACTCACAATTATTTGTCGATCAGATATTTTTTTGAAACTTAAATTGGTTAATGTTCTAAGCGAATTTAAAACCTGGTCCAATGGCGTATTTTGAATAGAGAGTGTAACTATTTTATTTTTTACGATTTCGTTACTGAAAGAAAAAATTAAATCATAAGATTCGGATAATTCTTGTAGTATTTGCTGCAAAGGAGTTTCTTTATATTCTTTGGTCACCTGGGCTTGTATAGAAAAGGCAAAAAAGAGAAGTAATAACAAAATCTTTTTCATAGAATCCACATCTAGTTTTATAGTGTTCTAAAATTTTACTTTTAATGTACTTATTTTATTGAAAGAGAAACCTTGGTTCCATTAACAATATAATCGATTCCCATCGGTACTAATACAGATTCTAACGCAATGTTTAGGTCATTATAATTAAAACCACCGGTGAATAATTGATTTTGATCAATAGCATTTCGTACAAATGAGATATTGTATTGTATTTCTAATTCGTTAAGAACAATACCTAGAGGAACGCTATTAAATAAACTTTCTCCACGTTTCCATAAAGGTTCTTGTGAAGTAACAGATATATCAACAAGTTTGTTGTTTTTTAAATAAACTCCTTGATTTTTCACTAATGTTTTTTGTTGAAGATCTAGGGTAGAGACCCTTACTTTTCCTTCATAGCAGGCTATTTCAAACTGATCTGGTCGTTGCTTTACATTAAATTGTGTTCCTAATACTTTAACATCACCTAATTGAGTGGTAACAGTAAAATTAGTTCCCGAAGTTACTTTAAAAAAAGCTTCTCCATCAAGTTTGACAACTCTGTCTTTTGACCAGAAAAAACGTTGATGCGATAGCGTAGAAGCTGCATTAAGCTCAACAGTACTCCCATCTGGTAATACAAGGGCTAATTGTTCTCCTATACTGGTAGTATAAGTTACTTTATTAAAGAAAAGACCAATAATCAGTACAATAGAAGCGGCTATTGAGATTGCATATAAAATAGGTCTTAATTTGATTATTTTTCCTTTTTTAGGGGGATTGTCAAGATTTTCTATCGCAGTATGTAATGATTGCTCCAGATCAAATGAAGGAGCTTTAAAATGGTTCAAACCTTCTACTATTTTTTCATAGTCATTGTATTCTGGAAGTTTTTTTAGTTCTTCCAGATCGTCGGCGCTTAGCTCATTGTTTAACCATTTTGCCAAATATGTATTTTCGTTTTCTTCGAGCATGATTTCTATCTCATATCACAATCATAACAGGCGAGTTTACAAATACCCTACCTAGAGTTATATATTCTTTACCAACTTTCTAAGTTGCTTTAATGCATTATGCATTCTTTTTTCTACTGCTTTTACAGAAATATCAAGCATTTCGGCAATTTCGACATATGTTTTCTTATCAATTCGATTTAACAAAAACACTTCTCTTTGTCCTTCTGTCAAATCAGCAATTGCATTTTGAAGGATATCCATAAACTCTTTCTCTTCCATTACAAAATCAGGAGATTCTATATTTCTATTGCGGTGTGGTAGTTTGCTGTATTCGAGTCTTACTTTTTGATGCGCCACTTGATTTAAAAATAAATTGTTGGCAACGGTACATAAAAACCCTTTTGCTTTTTCAAAAATGACCTTTTTGCAGTGATGCCACATTTTGATAAAAGCTTCTTGCATTAAATCCTCGGCCTGTTCCTTATCACCACATTTATAATACATAAGATTGCGAACAGTTTCTGCATGCGTTTCAAATAACTCTGTAAAAACAGGACGGTCACATACAGATTTTGAGGATTGCTCCATATAAAAAAGAAATTTTTTTCGATTTCGGGTAGGGTGAATTTTATCTCACCTGTTATTAACCCAAAAATAACTGATTATGAATTCTCAAACAAATCTTAAAATTGGATTGTTCTTTATTAGCGCTATCGCAATAATATCTATAGGATTTAAGATAAAACCTGTAGTGCAAAACTATGATAGTTTTAGTCCCGAGCAGGTTTATAAAGTAAATTATAATTATTTCTTTAAATCTGGTGATAAAAGAACTTCTGTAAAAACGTTTATCCCTTCTAGTAATTCAAGACAACGTATTTCAAGAAAGAAAAGTAAAAGCGATAGTACTTTGTCTTTTACCAAAGAGGTGTCGATGCATAATGGTATTAAAGGAATATGGAAAACGGATACTACGCATACATTTCATGCATTAAATTATGAATTTGTTTTTGAAGGTAAAACAAAAGCGTATCATATCCCCAAACAATTTAATCAGGTATCAGAGCAATACAAATCATATCTCTTACCCTCTCAAAATATACAATCCGAAGATAAAAAAATAGATGACTTAGCTGCTCAATTAAGACAGAATACGGGAAATGATGAGCAGGTATTAAAAAATGTTTTTGAATATGTCTCAAACATACCTTCTGCTCCTATTATTACATTAACAGATGCATTAACTACGATAGAGCAAAATAGAGCATCTTGTAATGGAAAAAGCAGATTATTTGTTGCTTTATGTAGAAATCTTGGATACCCCTCAAGAGTAGCCGGAGGGATAATTTTGGAAAACACCAATAAAAGAACATCTCATGTTTGGGCAGAAGTTTTAATTAATCAAAGATGGATTCCTTTTGACGCCCTAAATAATCATTATGCCAACATACCGGCAAATTATCTGGAAATTTATAAAGGAGATGAGTTTTTAATTACTCATACACCAGGCATTCAGTTTGATTATACATATCAAATAGATGAATTAAGTCATATTTCATTTTTACAATTGAATTCGGAAGAAATCCGTGAATTATCTAGTGTTTCATTATGGCGTTTGGTCGAAGGAGGCATACTACCCAAAAATGCACTTAACTTACTATTGTTGTTGCCTATCGGAGGATTATTGGTAGCCTTTTTAAGAAATGTAGTTGGGCTGAAAACTTTTGGAGTGTTTCTACCAGTTTTAATCGCATTTTCATTACTACACACAGGTTTTGTTTCTGGGATTTTATTATTTGTTTCACTGATTTTATTAGTAGGGTTACTGTCCTATCCTTTTGACAAAATAGGGTTGTTGTATACCCCAAAACTAGTCATTTCATTAACAATAATGGTTGGTTTAATGATCATGACTACCATTTTAGGTATTCATTATGATATTGCCTGGTTGACAACCTTAACTTTTTTTCCAACGATCATCTTAACCATTGCAGCAGAGCGATTCTCTCGGGCAATAGTCGAAGATGGTTATAAGATGGCGATAGATAAATTATGGCAAACACTTTTTGTTACTGGTATTTGCTATGGAGTACTCTCGTGGTCGGCGTTACCTGCAATTTTGATCATTTTCCCAGAATGCATCCTGCTTATTATAGCAGCGGCTATGTTATTAGGACGATACATAGGGATACGATGGGTAGAATTTTACAGATTTAGACCCATATTAAACTGATTTAAAAACTAAATAAAAGCTACTTATGTTTTCTACATTTTTAAATATGAAACCACGCAAAAAATCCAAAGTGATAGGCTTAAATGAAAGAAACATTAAGCTTATTTATCCAAATAATGCCAAAAAACATTACCCGTTGGCAGATGATAAAGTGCTTACCAAAGAAATTTTGCATCAATACAACATTCCTTGTGCAGAAACCTATGCCGTTATCGAATATAATAGCGATATCAAAAAGGCCTGGCAAACATGCAAAAAATATAATACAATGGCTATCAAACCCGCTAATGGTTGCGGTGGAGGAGGTATAAAAATCATTAAAAAGAATTTAAATGGTGATTGGACCAGTAGCGGAAAAGTAATTACAGAACGTCAAATTTTTCAGCATATGGCAGCAACGATAATGGGATTTTTTTCATTAGGATCCCATGATAGGGTACTTATAGAACAATGTATAGAACCTCATCCTTTTTTTCATGAGATTTACCCTCAAGGCGTGCCAGATTTTAGGATAATTACTCTAGATCATAAACCATTAATGGGGATGTTAAGAATGCCCACAGATAGATCCGACGGTAAAGCCAATTTACACCAAAATGGAGTCGGGATTGGAGTGGATATGGGAAAGGGGACCTTGACCCAGGTTTTTGATGGAAAAAACTATTTCGATTATCACCCAGACAGTAAATTTTTGGTTAAAGATATCCCAATTCCGCACTGGGAAGAAATACTTGAAATATCAGTGGCAACAGCCAAGGCATTTCCGTTAAACTATTTGGGGATAGATATTGTGATTGATAAGTATAAAGGTCCGCAAATTATGGAAATTAATGTGCGGCCTGGATTAGGAATTCAATTAGTAAATAAACAAGGGTTAAAAGAAATTATTAATACATCAGAAGACATTATATAGTTATGCAAAAAAGAAAAATAGTATTTGGATTAATAGGATTACTTACTAGCTGCTTTGCACTTGCGCAAAGTAAAAATAAATTAGAGGTTGAAACTCAAGGAGGGTATGAGTACAATTATTTTAAAAGCCCTAAAGAAATTCGTGCAGATGGTGTTATACTAACCGAGGATGATTTGATTTCGAGTGGCATGTATCAAGACGTTCGAGTTAAATATAGGTATCGTTATAAATGGAATAAAAACAGAATACGATTATCGGCTAGTCCTTTTTCGAGAATATTTTATGAAAACATAGACGATAGTTATTGGAGTTTAGATACAAGGGCCAAATATGATCATAAGTTTGATAATAAGATAACTGTTTTGATTGAAGCTCGATTTAAAAGAATGAATAGAGAAGGACTAGGAGGGGATCAAGACGTATTGATTAATCCTTTGGGATATACAAATTACGGGGGAACCACTGGAGTTGAATTTTTACCCTTTAAGAATAATGAAACTACATTCGAGGGTTTTTATAATTTCAAAGATTTTGATGCATTTGGAGTAAGAGATTTGCAGTTTGATGAGTTTGGAGTGCAATTTTCGAGCATTCAATCTTTTGAAGTACGTAAACAGGAACACAAAATAGGAATTAATGCATATTTCAAAAAACGTAAATATGATACGTTTAATGCTAGCGAGATTGATACAGATGGCCAAAGAGATTGGGATTATATAAAAGGAACCCTTTTTTATCAGTTGTCATTTGGTGCAAGATTTAAAGTCACTCCCAATGTGTTGTATTATAAAAGGATAGATAACTCAACCGGTCGTTCTGGGTTTGATCAATTTGGTCCCGGATTAAATATGGTATACAAAAGTAAAACCACAAAAATTCGTTCGTCTTTTTCGTTTATCACCAGAAAGTATAAAGAGATCGACGCTCGAAACACCGATGGTGCGATAGGAGAAAAACTCAAATACGAATATGCAAATTTTAGTATGAATACGGCTCACAAAATTGGTAATGGGTTTTCTGTAACAGGAACGCTATACTCTAGGATAAGAAGCACAAATTTTACAGACATAGATGCGCGTTCTTTTAGAAATTATCGAAATCAATATGCAGGTATAGGAGTTTTGTGGGAGCTATAATATTTCCCTAGTTTTTATAGTTAGTTTTTTTGAGTTAAGCGTTACTTTTGTAGCGCTTAATTTTTTTTAAGCTCTTAGATTAAAGACTATGGCAAGAGATGAAAAACTAAAAGAACGCTGGGATGAGTTGGTCGATAAACTTTCGAACCAATTTGCAGAAGGTGATGACCTAGACCTAGATGGTATTATATATCTGATAGGAGTACAGGAATTAGGACAGATACATCGCAAGTTCAAAAAAGACGAAAAATTGGATTTGATGCATATTGCAATTTGTAGACTACTAGAGCCATACGGGTATTATGAATTTGAATATTATGATGACGATGGATGGCCACATTATAAGACAAAAGAACAATTACCAACTCTTAAGGCAGGAGAACAATCAGTTTTAATGAAAGAAGCTATTGTGAATTATTTTTTGACAAGTTCATACATACAATAAAAACAACGTATACAATTACTTCTCGATTTATCGAAATTACGTAAATTTGCCGTTCTATTAAGAAAATAGTGATGATTGATAAGATTAAAGAGTACATAGCCGAGGTAGATCAGTTTAAAGCAAAGACCAAAGAAGATGTTGAAGCTTTCAGGATTAAGTTTTCTGGAAAAAAAGGATTGATCAATGATTTTTTTGCCGAATTCAGGAATGTGGCTAATGACCAAAAAAAGGAATTTGGTCAGGCAATCAATGCTCTTAAAATAGCTGCCGAGGACAAAGTTAAATCTTTAAAAGAAGAGTTAGAATCCAAAGAAGAAGAAAAAGGAAGTTATGGCGATCTTACCAGACCTTCAGAGCCTATTGTTTTAGGATCTAGGCACCCTATTTCTTTGGTAAAAAATCAAATTATAGATATTTTCTCCAGAATTGGATTTAATGTTAGTGAAGGTCCAGAGATAGAAGATGATTGGCATAATTTTACAGCCTTAAATTTACCCGAGTATCATCCTGCACGAGATATGCAAGACACATTCTTTGTGCAAACCGATCCAGATATCTTATTGCGTACACATACCTCATCGGTACAGGTGCGATATATGGAAAACAATCAACCTCCTATACGTACTATTTCTCCAGGAAGAGTATATAGAAACGAAGCGATTTCTGCCAGATCTCATTGCTTTTTTCATCAAGTTGAAGGATTGTATATCGATAAAAATGTTTCGTTTGCAGACCTGAAGCAGACCCTGCAATATTTTACAACAGAAATGTTTGGAAAATCTAAAATTAGGTTGCGCCCTTCTTATTTTCCTTTTACTGAGCCTAGTGCCGAGGTAGATGTGTATTGGGGATTAGAAACCGAAACCGATTATAAAATGACCAAAGGAACGGGTTGGTTAGAAATTATGGGCTGTGGTATGGTTGATCCTAATGTACTTAAGAATTGTAATATCGACCCCGAAGAATATAGTGGTTTTGCATTTGGGATGGGAATTGATCGTATTGCTTTATTATTATACGGAATTTCGGATATTAGAATGTTGAGTGAAAATGACGTTCGTTTTTTAGAACAATTTAAATCTACCTTATAATAGTAGTCCTCTCCTTTTTATTTAAGAAATGAAGAAAGATATAGAAATACCTGTTGTAGAGCATGTATACATTGCAGTAGTCCAAGAATGGAATGAAGAGTTCTTGGCTAAAGATTGGAACTCATACATTATTAATGATCGTGATACGCCTATAGAGGGAGTACTTGTGGTAACCAAAGGATATGATCAGGAGCGCAAAACTTCATTATTAAGACATGGTATTGGTACGGTCAATGCCAAATCTTCGGCCAAAATAGAAATGCTTCAGGAAGAATTGTTGGCAATGAATAATGAATTTACCGTTACCTTTTTTGCAGATGGAAAGCTGTATGATAAAAAATATGTTTTTCGTAAAAATACAATCAATCAAAATGCTTTTCAGGAGTTGCCTGTAATGGATCAAAGAGGTGTTTTGGTGAAATAGAATCTTAAGGATTTCTCTCTATTTCATCTATTGCAAAAACGGCCTCGGCCTGGACTAAATTGTTATTTATTTTAATGGTATTGTAGAGGTATAAGGTTTTGTAACTTCCTGAAATATCGATAAGATCTTTCTTAGCAACCTGTACGTCTTCTTTTAAAACCAATCTTTTAGAATAATATGTTGCAGTGTTCGCAAGTTTTAGGCGAATACTATCTTTAGAAAAATCTAGAATGCTATATTCTAACGATCTTCTGGCACCTTTTTTAAAGCCTTTTTTGTTACCATACGCATCGGTTTTGGGTACCATTTCGATCATTTTAATGTAGTAGATATCTTTTTTTGCAGGATCTTCAATTTTGTCCTCGGTTTCGGCATTGAGCTTGTTATTTTCCTGTCTTTTTTCTATGGATTCAATTCCTTTCTCGGCAGATCTTGTGATCTCTTTAGTAAGATTAAGGACCAGCATACCAATTAAGAATAAAACAGGAGTCATAAGAACAAAAAAACCAATGTATGTCCAGTATGGGGTTTTGGTGCGGGCTTCTGTTTTAAAAAGCTTAGTGCGTAATTCTGCATCTGTAGGGACCTCCTTATTGGTAAGTTTATCCTTTACTTTCCAAAATCGGGTTATCGGAAAAACCGGAATAAAAAATAAGAAGAAAAAGGTTTGATATAGTTGAAATTTTAAATGACCATAACTTTCGTCTAGCCCTAATTCTTTATGATCATATGTTTTGGTTCGTAAAGAATATCTTCCGTAAAAAATTACCATATCCAGCTGTATATTTAGTGAGTTTCTTTTTTGTAATTTAAATCAAAAAATTGACTTTGCAGGAAATACGAAAAAAATCCTCAAAAAGGATATACAAAAAAATAAAGCCAAAGCATTGATAACTTTGGCTTTACATAAAATAACTATTTCTACTACTGCTACTTTTTTATTTCAAATACAATAGGTAATTCATAGATGACACCTACATTAATACCATCATGAGAACCTGGAGTCATTTTGGGTAACTTATTAGCCAGTCTAGATGCTTCAGCCTTTAACTCAGGATCTTTAGTGTTTACTTTTATATCGCCAACTTTTCCGGTACGATCAATTTTAAATTGCACTTTGATTTTTTGTCTTCCGATTAAATTATTTTTTTCGGCCACTTTCACATTAAATTCAGTGGCAACGAATTTTGAAATTTTCTGACTAAAACACTTTTTTGTTTCTTCTTGAGAAAGACCTTCGCAACCTGGATATACAGGAACTTTTTCGATAACTCCATAAGGAATCTCTGCATACTCGACTACATCATTAAAGAATGGATCTTTAAGTCCGTTTGGGGAGGTAAGCATTAAGAGTGTTTTTAATTCTTTCTCCTCCTTATCAGTCATATTTCCTTGTTTAGCGATGGCATCTTTTAGGTTTTCTATACTTTTGATGACTTCACTTTTAGATGAGTTAGAAATACTATTTTGCGCACGAGCGTCCTGAGAGCAAGAGGTATAAATAAGCATACTGCATACTACTGGCAGTAACAATAAATACTTTAATTGAAAGATTTTTTTTGATTTTGATTTTGATAACATAACTATTCGATTTTTGATTAATGAATGATTGAAAAATGTATTGATAAATGAGATCTTATCTGTTTGAAAAATTTGAGATAATAGATCTTGGTAATATTCTTTTTTATTGGTTTTTGATACTGCTTTTGCATCGGCAATATACTCTTGCAGTATGGCCATTCTACTTTGATATATATAGACCAAAGGATTAAACCAAAATATAATTCGAAGTATCTCAAAAAGTATAAGGTCTAGTGAGTGATATTGAGAGACATGAATCTTTTCGTGCAGCAGAATATTTGTTTTTTGAGTTTCAGAAAGGCGTGTGCCCAAAAAAATGGTATTAAAAAATGAAAAAGCAGTGTTGGTACCTGGTAAAGAAACAATGGTATGCCCTGATACTTTGGTCTTATTTCCGGATTGTCTTAATTTAATTATTTTGTAAAGCTTGAAACAAAATAATAGTAAACTCACTAGCATTCCTGTATACCATACAAATTCTACAGTGAGAAACTCAAAAAATGAGCCTTTATTGGTAAGAACAACCTCAGAGAGTAATATATGTTGAGCATTGATATCCCCTATCAATACTGCTGGTAATTGAAAAGTGTATTGAGGAGGTATATGTTCTTGTATAAGGGCAATTTTAATATTGGGGAGTACCATACTTAGAATAGGTGTAACTATAAGGTATATACGATTCCAGTTAAAAAAGGTCTCCTTTTTAAGAAAAACATCATACACTATCAAAAACAAGAGTTGTAGTGCCAAAATTTGTAACATATAGTGTATCATTTCTTGTCTTTTTCTTGTTTGTTTATTTCACGCATAGCAGCTTCCATTTCTTCCAGACTTATATCATTTTTTTTCATAAAAAATGAAACCATACTTTTAAACGAACCTTGAAAATAACCATCAATCAATTTGTTTAAACTCTGATTGCTATAGTCATTTTTGTGGACGATGGGGAAATAGATATGAATTCTCCCTTCTTTTCTATGAGTTACAAACCCTTTGTCTTCAAGAATTCTTACAATAGTAGATACCGTATTATATGCGGGTTTTGGTTCTGGTAGCTTTTCTAGGATGGCAATAACACTGCCTTCATCCAACTCCCATAGGATTTTCATGATATCCTCTTCGGCTTTAGTAAGTTGTTTCATTTGTAAAAGACTTTTCGCAATTCATAATTAACGTGTAATCGTTTCTTTTGAGAATGCTAATATAAACTAAATTTTTAGTTTGAACTATTTTCTTAGTTTGAAATTTCAAAAAACAATAATTTTTCAAACTATTAATAAACAGAATAGGGCCTGTAAAATGAGTGTATGAAGAGTTTACACAAATATTGCGAACGGCCTAAAATTTATTTTAGAATTAAAAAAATATCATATGTCAGATTTTTTAGGAGAATTGTACGTAAAACCATATTGTTTTGAACAAATAATTGAGAATTATGAAGAGATTATATAAATATTCAAATCCGACAAAAGACAGTATTAAACGGTGAAACACACATTTTATAGTTAAAAATTTGTTAACTCATGATATTTTCCTGATTTTTGCCGCTGTAATTGGAAATACAACTTATGAAGAAACTTTTACTTGCACCAATGATGTGGTTGGCAGTGTTTAGTGTATTGTTTTATTCTTGCGGTAGTAGTGGTGCTAAGATTCCTGAAAGTACCATTATTGGAACATGGCAATTGAGACAGGAATTTAATAATGAAGGTAATGATACACCACTCACCGAATTTCCTTTGTCTCAATGTGATAAGGCAACTACCCTCGAAATTATGGAAAGCGGAAGATTTGTCGAAAAGAGCTATTACAAAAGTTCAAGTATTGCGGGAGAGTGTATAAAAGATAATAGAGAAACCAAAGGCGTTTGGAGAAAAGGAAAACAAGATCAAGGAATGTTTTTTTTTATCTACGATAAGGACACTGTTCTTTCTCTAAAAGGATCTAAAATTACTATAGAAAATGGTAATTTGGTAGTTTTGACTGTATATAACGATCAAGATTTGGGCCCTAGAACAAAGCTTAAATTTATTTATTCGAAAGTTTAATATTTTTAGTGTTACTATAAAAGCCTGTGCAATATGCACAGGCTTTTTTGCCAATATTCCCCCTGCCATTTACACTGGTAAATAATGAGTGGGGCTCATGTAGCAGGGTTATAAGAGGCAATACTATTTTTTTATAAGACGAATTAATTTAACAAAGTATATTTCATTTTTAGGTTATACCGATATCACGAATATCTTTAAGAACATTTAATCTTTTTTGGACCAATAGATTATAGTTTGCCGTTAATAGATTAATATCTTTTATTACTTTGGTGTAGCTATTAGACGGGTAAACTATGGCATGAGCTGTAATGTGATTTGTAAGCGCACTGTAACTTTCAAGGGCTTTATCTCTAAATTTAGCGACATCCACTTTGCTACTCTTGGTGTATTCTTTGTTATGCTCTAGATATATAGTATTAAAAGAAATATTGCTAGTTCTAATTTCTTGTTCCCAATCCTTTAAATCCAGCGTTATTAAAGCCGCTTTAAGAACTAATATTTTCTCCCAGTCTTCAATTAGATTACGTAATAAGATGGTTTTTGCATGATAATTTTGTTTAATAATAGCAACTCGATATTGATCAATACTTTGCAAGAGTACTCTACCCGCTGCTCGCTTTGCAGTATCAAAATGATAGGTGTGCGATTCAAGAATCGATCGCAATCCAATAATTGCAAAATCTCTTCTTTCATCTAGCATCTCCAAGTCTTTTGTGATCGTATTTCCTATTTGCATTGTATAGACTTCACTAATAAGATTGAGATGATCATTTAGCATAATGATCTGGGGTACTACATTTAAAATTTTAGGATCATGTTTGGTTACAATACTTTTAACTTCTTTTAGATAAAGAATAAACTCCGTATTGCGAAACTTAATGAATGTGGGGACAGTAAACATCTGGAGGTTACAGGTTTTAGTAGTTTGTATTTTGCTATAAATTCAGGAGTCTTTTCGGACCTACAATATTTTGCATGCCAAGCTATGGCGAATATTTAAAATCTCCTTACGGGAAGCCGTAGCGATACTAAAAGAATTTGTTGTATACGACAAATGATGTTTTAAGACTTTGAATATAAGCAGTGTTTTACGAATCCCATGTTAACCTTTTACTCAATTTAATATTAAGGTAGTAAAGTACTTATCTGGCACAATACGAATTGTGTTAGATAGGTGTATTCATTAACTTAAAACCTTTGTATATATGAAAAAAGCAATTGTATTTGGGCTAATGTTCATTGCATTATGGGCATGCCAAAAAGAAAATGATTTGATAACACAAGAGGTGGTTCAAGAAATATATCTTGATGATGTACAAACACAAACAAATATTAAGGGGCCTTCGGGTAGATTATGTAGATTTACGTTTGAATACGGAACCCGAGTTTGCGATCCCATTACGGGAGATTGTTATTGTGACGATAGTTCTGCAAACATTTGTGGATTAAGTGCGCAATGCTATCCGGATCCTTTTGCAGAGATTAATCTACCTCCTGTAGTTTGGGATCCTTGTAAAATAATCCCTTGCGGTTGGAATTATAGAGATCCATGGATTATTTATGATAAAGTACCTCCTCAAAAATTTGGTTCTATTAAGGAGTATCTTCAGTTAGACATAGAACAGCCAACTGCACAAGCAATACCTTTTGTTATGAATGAGGAAATACTTGCATTACAGTTCTATCAACCTAATAATTTAATGTTAGGGTTTGCTTTTGAAGATCCTACGCCTACGCCTATTAAATTGTATCTTAAGCAAAGTTTAGTATTAAGTGCCTCTTTTGCTAAAAACATGGGGCTTAAAGGACATGTTATTAAAGCAGGCAAATACCCTGTGATTTTTAACGAAAAAAACAAGACTTATAATGTAATTTTAAAAGTACAGTAGTACATATAGTATCTCATACCAAATATGGTCTAAAAGCATTATTTTTTTGCCTTAGCACTATATTTGGTATGCTTGTAAGTAAGCGGTATTAATACCCCACTTTGTCTCTAACTCTAGCTAATACGTCATTGGCAATAGCCGACGCTTTTTTTGCTCCAATAGCAAGGGCTTCATCTATTTCATTAAGATGTTCCATAAAGTAGGTATATCGCTCGCGCTCAATCTTAAACTTTTCAATTAGTAGTTCGAAAAGTGCTTGTTTTGCATGGCCATACCCAAAGTTTCCGCCCAAATAATTAGCTCGCATTTGCTTTTCTTGCTCTGGCGTAGCAATTAATTTGTATAAGGCAAATACATTACAAGTATCAGGATCTTTAGGTTCTTCTAAAGGTGTGCTATCAGTTTCGATAGACATAATTTGTTTACGCAGTTTTTTATCTGGTAAAAATAAATTGATCGTATTCCCTTTAGATTTACTCATCTTAGCTCCATCTGTACCTGGTACATACATGGTTTCTTTTTGTACCTGTGCATCTGGTAATACAAATAAATCTCCTACTTGAGAATGTATTCTTGATGCGACATCACGAGTCATTTCTAAATGCTGTAATTGATCCTTTCCAACAGGAACAATCTCCGCATCATATAATAATATATCGGCAGCCATAAGCATAGGATACGTAAATAACCCAGCATTAACATCTTCAAGACGATCGGCCTTATCCTTAAAAGAGTGAGCAAGCGTTAATCGTTGATATGGAAAAAAACAACTTAAATACCAAGAGAGTTCTGTAACTTGAGGGATATCACTTTGTCTATAAAAAACAGTTTTTTCTATGTCTAGTCCAAAGGCCATCCAAGTAGCAGCTGTAGAGTATGTGTTTTCTCTTAAAACTTGAGCATCTTTAATCTGCGTTAACGAATGCATATCAGCGATGAACAGGAAGGATTCATTCGAAGGCTGATTGGCCATTTCGATAGCAGGAATGATAGCACCTAATAGGTTTCCTAAGTGTGGAGTACCTGTACTTTGTACTCCCGTTAGAATTCTAGACATAATAATTCAATAGTTTCCCGCAAAGGTAATTTTTTTTATGAATTCGTCTTTGATTTTTGTGGCCATTCAAAACCTATAATTTGTTTTAGAAATAAAAAGTCGATAGAACTTGAGTACATACCTAAACCAATTGTGTATTTTTGATATAATGTTACTTATTAGGAAGATTCTAATTTTACTTTGGCGCATTTGGTTCTATATAATAATGGGAGTACCTATTATCATAATGTTTCCAATATTATTGATATTTACTTCAAGAGAAAAGTGGTATCCTCAATTTTTTGTAGTTGCCAGATTTTGGGCAAAGATTGTATTGTACGGATGTGGATTTGTTCCTAAAGTAACCAAAGAGGCACCGGTAGATCGTACCAAGAGTTATATGATTGTTGCTAATCATACCTCGATGACGGATATTATGTTTATGCTATACTGTATTAAGAATCCTTTTGTATTTGTAGGTAAAAAAGAATTAGCAAAAATTCCAATTTTTGGCTTCTTCTATAAGCGTACTTGTATATTGGTAGATCGCAATAGTCAGCGTAGCAGGAAAGAAGTTTTTGATCGTGCGCATGCTCGACTACATGATGGTACTAGTATTTGCATTTTTCCTGAAGGTGGTGTGCCCGAAGATCAATCTTTGGTTTTGGATAGTTTTAAAGATGGTGCGTTTAGATTGGCAATAGATCACCAAATCCCTATTTTACCGCTAACATTTTTTGATAACAAAAAACGATTCTCGTATACTTTTTTTAGCGGTAGCCCAGGAAAAATGAGAGGGTATATTCATAAAGAGATCTCGACCAAAGGATTAACTCAAGCTGATAAAAAAGAACTGAATGAAAAAACAAGAAACATTCTTTTACAGGCATTAGAATCAGATTTGGCAGAAAATTAAAAAGAATAGAAGTATATATAAAATCCAAAAAGCCGTTCCTCCCCAGGAACGGCTTTGTTCATCATTGCTTATTTATGCAATAACTACCTAACCAACTAAACTATCTTGATACTGATTTTTGAAATCAGTATAATGTTTTAAAATCTAAAATTGACACCTGTATATATTCCAAAAGAATAAGGTGTAAAATCGCTAGAGCTGTTTTTAAAGCCGTTAAATTGATATTTGAAAATGGGTTCCAAATTAATTTGAAACTCGTTTGATAATTTATAATTCACACCAAATCCAATATTACCACTAAAACTAACATCATTAACATTAAATTCTCTATCCACACGATCAGTTTCAAACCCTCCTGCAATAACAGATACATCATCCTCATTTAAAAATAAAGTACTTACTCCTCCGATCATATGCATACCAATTTTTGTGTCTACTATATCGTATTTAATTTCCAAAGGAACCTCGATATAACCAATGCGATGATTAAGTACACCTGGATTTTGACTCTGAACCAGGCTTTCGCTACTAATATCTGGAGACAATACATTGTTAGATTGGCCATTATAATCAGAGACAATCACATTTTGAAGATTTGAGCGACCTATAGTAGGAATCTCAAAACCAATATCTTCGGTATTGTAACTTAAATCAAGTTTATGTATACCAGAACGAATACTAAGCCTATCGTTTATTTCATAAGCAACCTGAATACCATAACTAAAATTTACTTCTCCAGATTTGACATTGTCTGCAAATTCTGAATTAAGAGAGGAACCATTTCCTATAGCGTCATAATATACTGGAGCAACATTAGGAGCAACATTCCATTTCTTCGAAGATGCTTCTGTTTTTTCTACAATTGCATCTTCTTCTTTGGCGATCGCATCAAAAATGGATTTTTTATGATCACTATTTTCTTCATCCGTAACAACTTCATTGTTATCCTTTTGATCAGTATTGTTTTTGACATCAGAACCACGCTCTGTAATCCGATCTTTACTAGTGGATTCCTTTATGTCGGGTTGAGCAAATAATGAGTTCTTTTTTTCTGATTTTAAATCTTGCTGCTGATTAGAAATTGCATTTGTGTTCCGCTTAACATTTTTTGAACCCGTATCTTTTTTATTAGCGATATGTGCCATTTCGGACGTAGGAGCGCTATCGTTCGCAGGAATAGTGGTTGCTATTTTCGTTTCCGTTTTAGGAATTACACTTTTATTTTCTTCTATTTTAGGGTCAGGAAGCTTTTGTTTTGATTGAGATGCTGTTGTTGTATTCTGACTATTTTTAAAGGAGTCAATATGCTCTTTGTTTTTTGTAGTGCTCGAAGGAGCTTTTGTATTGTTCGAAACAGGAGGGTTTTCCTCTTTTTTATCTGAAATCACTAAAGCATCATTATCAATAATAGTAGTGTTAATTTCTTCTTCGGTTTTAGGAATATTTATGTTTTCTTGCTCAGAATCCACAATAGTTTCTGCTGGTTCTTGATATAAAGAAGCATATCCTATCATTAACATCACAGCTAATATAGCCGCTACACCCGCTACTTTATACCAAAATGGTACTACAAGAAGTCGTCTTCGTTTATTTTTGCGATCCTTAATTTTTTCCCATACAGCCTCATCAGGGGTTACTTCAAAATCTTTAAATTTTTCCTGAAACAGCCGATCTATGTTTTTTTTATCACTCATCTTCGTTCATCGATTGCTCGAACATATGGTTCTTGGTTGGTTTCTATCTTGGTTTTTAAAATATATCTGGCTCTAGCCAAATTCGATTTAGAAGTACCTATAGAAATACCTAACATCTCTGCAATTTCTTTATGCGAATAGCCATCCAAAACATAAAGATTGAATACCAAACGATATCGATCTGGTAATTGTTGGATGATCTGTAAAAGAAAATCTAATGAGATATCTTCTTGGTCTATTTCTACATCAACCTCTTCAATTTGTTCTTCATTAATAATATCAAAAACCTTTTGTTTACGGTATTTTTGAAGCGCGGTGTTAATGGTAACTCGTTTCATCCACCCTTCAAAAGATCCTTGACTTTTATATTGCGTTATTTTTTCAAAAATAGTTATAAATGCATCCTGCAAGGTATCTTCGGCACTTGGATAATCGTTAGAATATTTCAAGCATAACGAAAATAACTTACCACTATATAGCCTGTACAATTGCTCTTGCGCCTTGGCATTTTTTTTCTTGCATTTTTTTATGAGTTGATCTAAACCCACTAATAACGTTTTTGATTAAAATAATTATAATACTACTACTGGAACTTCAATACTTAAAAATTTATTGTTTCCTAATTCATCCAGACCTTGCCAAAATCTAAAAATATAAGACTCTTCTTGTCCTACAAAAAAATCCAAAGTCTCTTCAACCAAATCCGTTTGTTCTAAATCTTGACATTGATTTGGATTAACCACAACATTAACAACGGCTACCGTACGTTCATTATTTAATCTGTTATAGTCAAATCCTGCAAAACCATGACAAGAGGTTGGTCTAAAATAGGAAACACTAATCGTATAGGTTTCGCCTCTTGTAAACTCATCCGGAACTACTGCTGATTCGATCGGAACCAAATCATAAAAGAAACCAGTATTATCATTATCACATCCTGCAAAAAAGGTTGCCAGAAAAAAAACTAAAATTATTTTTATCCTCTTCATATTTTTTGGGTTATATAAATAATATATACAATGTAATATATAGATGTAAGCAAATCACTTTGGTTGCTTTTAAGGTATAAAAAAATCCTATCCCAATGATTATCAGGATAGGATTTTGCCTTTAAACGCTCTTTTTTTATTCTTTTACAATCTTTATAGCTTCGATAATTTTTTCTTCAAGCTCTTCCATCAATTCAGGATTGTCATTAAGTAATGCTTTTACAGCATCTCTTCCTTGTCCCAATTTAGTGTCTTGATAGCTAAACCAAGAGCCACTTTTTTTAATGATTTCGTAATCTACCCCAATATCAATAATTTCTCCATTTTTAGAAATCCCTTCGCCATACATGATATCAAACTCTGCAGTTCTAAATGGTGGAGCTACTTTGTTTTTTACAACTTTTACACGAGTTTTATTCCCCTGTACTTCGCTATTACTATTTTTGATTTGGGTAGAACGACGAATATCCAAACGCACCGAAGCATAAAACTTTAATGCATTACCACCGGTTGTAGTTTCTGGGTTTCCAAACATAACCCCAATCTTTTCTCTAAGCTGATTGATAAATATAACTGTACAATTTGTTTTGCTAATCGAACTTGTTAATTTCCGAAGTGCCTGAGACATTAATCTTGCATGTAATCCCATCTTAGAATCCCCCATTTCACCTTCAATTTCACTTTTTGGAGTAAGAGCGGCTACAGAATCAATTACGATAATGTCAATCGCACCAGATCGTATAAGATTATCTGCGATTTCTAAAGCTTGCTCACCATGATCAGGTTGAGAAATAATAAGATCGTCAATATCAACTCCTAGTTTTTCGGCATAAAAACGATCAAAAGCATGCTCTGCATCTATAAAAGCAGCAATACCTCCTGCTTTTTGTGCTTGAGCAATCGCATGTAAAGTAAGGGTAGTTTTTCCAGAAGATTCTGGTCCGTAAATTTCAATTACTCTACCTCTTGGATATCCTCCAACACCCAAAGCTAAATCCAAACCAAGAGACCCGGTTGAGATTACATCTACTTCTTGAACCGAGCTATCGCTCATCTTCATTACTGTTCCTTTTCCGTATGCTTTATCTAATTTATCTAGGGTAAGTTTTAATGCTTTTAATTTCGCGTCTTTCTCTGTACTCATTTGTTGTTCAAATATATCGGGATTTGACATTCATATTAACTTTTTGCTAAAGTACTATTTCTTTTTGTAGTTGCGATGTCGATTCTAAAATGGTTATTAACAACAAGATTTGAGGTCGTTTGATGATCAAATTATTGTATAAAAAAGACCCCAAATTCTCCTAATTTATATTTTTTAAAAGATGCAACGCAACCATTATTCTTTTTTGGCATCTACCAAAAAAGCAAACAAGAACAAAATTGTCGGAGAACGGTGTAAGATGAAATTTCTTAAAAGAGTTATAAGCCATCATCATGATGGCTGTACAATTACTAAAATTAGTAATTGTATAGTAGAAGGAGGTTAGCTTCGTTATTTCATTTAGTCGTTTAATTAAATAAATAACGAATTAGCCCAAAAAATGCCTTGAATATACTTTCAAGGCATTTTTTATTTCATAATAGTATTTGTCTTTTGCCAAGGATAAAAATAATCAACGTAGGATGATTAGGGAACAATAGTACATGATATAGAAACATATGTTCAAGTAGGCTTCCTTTGGTTAGTTTACTTTTAGACGTAATGTTTAATTTTAAAATTCAACTATCATGAAAAAACTATTTTTCATCATTGGGGTATTGGTACTAGCACAAATATCCTGTGAAAAAGAAGACATTGAAGAATTAGAATTGGAAACATCTATTACCGAGAGTGAAAAAATGTATCCAACATCATCATTTCCATTATCAACAACACCATCGCCAACAAAAATGGTGCTTCGTGAAATTCGCTTATCAAATGACCATGAAAATATATTACGAGGAAAAGCAGATATTTATGCAATTATTTCGGGATTTAAAGATGCACAGAAAAACCCCTTGGTTAAAAAGGTACAATTAAAATTTTTGGATCATGATAAGAAGACCTATCGTCCAGAAAACTTTATTCTAGTCGATTGGACCGAATTTAAGTTGAATACAGTAAGAATAGAATTATGGGAACACGATTGTTGCCCTAGTGGTGGTAATTTCCGCAATTCATTTGAAGATGGAGAATTTGCACATATGAGTGAGTTCGAAGCTTTGGATGCGATTTACCAAAAATTTATTTATCATGGGATACAAGATGACAAGGTAGACACATTTAAATATGTTGAAAAAAATCGAAACTATAGTAATCACTATGGCAGTTTGAATAATGCTAAAGTAAAATTCTATAAAAGGTAATAACAAGTATATTATGATCTGATGGCAGGAATGAAATCTACCGACTATTGAGAATACTGAAAAATGGTATACCAGACTCGTTAACAACTCTATGCTATCAGGGTAATTTTATCGGAAATTGTACAACCACATAAACCCATTAAATAAAGAATTGGCTCAAAAAATGCCTTGAAAGTGCTTTCAAGGCATTTTTTATAGTACAAAGGTCGTTTGAATATCATTAAATTACTCCCCCGTAATTGCTATTAACGACAAGCGCATTCGCTAATGTCGCATGTTCCTCCAGAATAAGGGATGTCACAAACATTCCTGTCAGTCAAAACGCTACCCCCTTTAATTGTTTGACTCTGGAAGTTTGAAATAACCATTTTGTCTAAATTTAATTTTGTCGGTTTCTTTTTTCTTTTCATGATTTAAATATTTAATTATTCTAATTTTAGAAATACTACACTTCAGCTGTCTTTTGTGAAAAGACAAAGTTGTTTTTTTGTTACTATTTACATTGATTTCTTGTAGTGCCGCCGTAGCAATTCCCTCCTGGGGCTAGAATACCAAACCCGCCGTTAGGCCCTTCTCCTGTGCTTCCCAAACCGTTGTAGGTGTCTTGGTGATTTCCCCCTTTTACGCCAATTTGTTGTTTCTTGTTTAATTGATTTACACCTGCTACTTTTAAAATGTTTACTAACATATTTTACAATATTTTTTATAAGTTTTCTTGAACCTTTTATAGACACTCAAGATTTATGTCTTCAACAATATGCTATTTGTTTTCTATCACGGATTTTGATCGATCAAATCATTTAAATAAACTTTTCATGATATAACAAATAGTATTGTTGCTAACAAATGTAGAGAAGGTAGGAGAGGAAAAACAAGTACGATTAACCGCTATTCCGCGAAAACACACTGCGTTTTCAAGGAATGTAGGTTGGTTATTTTTAAAACTTTAAGGGTTTATATATTTTTCAGAATAGACAGGGGGTATTTTTAGCAAAAAAAGAATAGTCTTTTGTGTATGAAGATAGTATTCGTATTTTTGCGCCAAATAATATCTTTTTAACTTAAAACATTAGTATAGCATGCAACTGTACAATAAATTAAGTGCAAAAGAAAGAGCAGCACTTATCGATGAGGCAGGAACAGACCGCCTTACGCTATCTTTCTATCAATACGCACACATTGGTAATACAGAGATTTTTAGAAATCACCTTTTTATTCACTGGAACGAGCTTGATGTCCTGGGTAGGATTTATGTAGCACACGAAGGAATCAATGGTCAATTATCGGTTCCGGCGCCAAATTTTAAAGCCTTCAAAGAGCATTTGGATAGCATATCGTTTTTAGAAAACGTACGTCTTAATATAGCTAGAGAGCAGGATATTAAATCTTTTCTAAAGCTAAAAGTAAAAGTCCGCCATAAAATAGTTGCCGATGGACTTAATGATGAGACTTTTGATGTTACCAACAAAGGTATGCATGTCGATGCAAAAGGATTTAATGATTTGATCGAAGATCCCAATACGGTTTTGGTAGATATGCGTAATCATTATGAAAGTGAGATAGGTCATTTTAAAGGAGCGATAACACCTGATGTAGATACATTTAGAGATTCTTTGGATATTATCGAAGAAGACCTTAAAGATCACAAGGAAGATAAAAAATTAGTAATGTATTGCACAGGGGGGATTCGTTGCGAAAAAGCCAGCGCATATTACAAGCACAAAGGTTTCAAAAATGTTTTTCAGTTAGAAGGTGGTATTATAGAATATGCCAGACAAGTTGAAGAAAAAGGTTTGGAAAACAAATTTTTGGGTAAAAACTTCGTTTTTGATCATAGAAGAGCAGAACGAATCACAGATGATGTCATCTCAAATTGTCATCAATGTGGTAAGCCCTGTGACACACATGTAAATTGTGAAAACGAAGCCTGTCATTTACTTTTTATTCAGTGCGAGGACTGTGCTTCAGAAATGGATAACTGTTGTTCTACAGATTGTAAAGAAATAAATAGTTTGCCTTTTGAAGAGCAAAAAGCGCTTCGAAAAGGAAAAGGAAATAGTAATAAAATTTTTAAAAAAGGACGTTCGGCAGCTCTGAAATTCAAGGAGTAGTGCTAAAATGCTAAAGATGCTATGGCAGATAATTTTTTTCATAGTATCTTTAACAATTGAGAAGTAAAGTACAGTATGTAGTACTTATCTTTAGTAAGAACCATTTTTGTCATGATCTATATCATGAACAAATTACAATATAGTAGGAAAATATGGGGTGTAGTAGTTGTTCCTCCGGTAAAGACGGACAACCGAAAGGATGTAAGAATAATGGGACCTGTGGTACAGATGGTTGTAATAAATTAACCGTTTTTGATTGGTTGTCTAATATGTCGCTTCCTAGCGGCTCAACGCCTTTTCATTGTGTAGAAATACGATTTAAGAATGGAAGAAAAGGCTTTTTTAAGAATACCGAAAATCTTTCTCTAAGTATTGGTGATGTTGTAGCCACTGAAGCCTCTCCGGGGCATGATGTAGGGATAGTTTCTTTAACTGGGGAGCTGGTTCGCATACAAATGAAAAAGAAAAAGGTCGATTTGGATAGCGAAGACATTAAAAAAGTGTATCGCAAAGCTTCTCAAAAAGACATTGATATCTGGCAAAAATCTCGTGATAAAGAAGAAAAAATGAAAGTTAGAGCCAGAGAAATTGCAATCAGATTAGAATTGCAAATGAAAATCTCTGATATCGAGTTTCAAGGAGATGGATCAAAAGCCACATTTTATTATACTGCCGAAGAACGGGTAGATTTCAGACAATTAATAAAAGAATTTGCTCACGAGTTTAGTACAAGAATCGAAATGCGCCAGGTAGGTTTCAGGCAAGAAGCTGCCAGGTTAGGAGGTGTTGGTTCTTGTGGTCGTGAATTGTGTTGTTCTACCTGGTTAACAGATTTTAGATCTGTAAATACAAGTGCGGCAAGGTATCAACAGTTATCGCTTAATCCACAAAAATTGGCGGGGCAATGCGGAAAATTAAAATGCTGCCTTAACTATGAGTTAGATGCTTATATTGATGCATTAAATAGTTTTCCTAAAACCGATACAAAACTGAAAACAGAAAAAGGTACTGCCGTATGCCAAAAAATTGATATTTTCAAAGGATTTTTGTGGTATGCTTATGAAGGAGAGTGGATGAATTGGCATAAAATTTCTGCCGAACATGCAAGTGAAATTATTACCGCAAATACCAATAATGAAAAAGTTGCAAGTCTAGAAGAGTTTGCTTCAGAATTGTTAGAAGACACTAAAACAGATTTTGAGAACGTTGTAGGACAAGATAGTTTAACGCGATTTGATCAACCAAAGCATAGTAAAAGAAGAAGAAAAAACCGCAATAAGAAAAAGAATGCAAATAAAGGTAATGCCCAAAAACAAGCGGTAGCTTCGAATAAACCAAAAGAAAAAAACCCTGAAAATAAGAACAATAATAAATCAAGAAATCAACGTAATAAAAGACATCGATCACGTAATAAGAACAATGATAAGTCGTAAGTTCATAATTATAATTTTTGTTGCAATTATTGCAGTTTCTTGTGATGATACCGGAGTTCTGGATGAGTATCAAACCGTTGCAGAATCCTGGGAAATGGATGAAAAAATAAGTTTTACTTTACCAGAACTGGATTCGCAAAAACCATATAACTTGTTTATTAATGTTCGAAACACAAATGACTATAAGTTTAGTAATTTGTACTTAATAGCCGAAATGAGATTTCCTAATGGCAAGGTGATTACCGATACGCTAGAGTATGATATGGCAGCACCAAATGGAGAATGGCTAGGAACAGGTTTTTCAGATGTAAAAGAAAATAAACTGTGGTATAAAGAAAAAGTAAACTTTAAAGAAGAAGGAACATATACCATTACACTACAGCATGCTATGAGAAAGAATGGAGATGTAGACGGAGTAACTTCTTTAGAAGGAATTACAGATATTGGATTTAGAATAGAATATGCTCAAAACCCTTAATTACAATGGCAAAGGCAACACCCAAATCAACAAAGAAAAAAAAGCAGAACACTGGGACTAACACTCTCAAGTTTATAAAAGCATTTTGGATCGCATTCGCATCAGGAGTTTTTCTGATTGTTTTATTATTTCTCCTAGCTAGTTGGGGGGCATATGGTGAGATGCCAAAATTTGAAGAGCTAGAAAATCCTCAAAATGATCTAGCTACGCAAATTATTTCCTCAGATGGAGTGCAAATAGGAACATTTTTTAAAGAAAACCGAACTCCGGTAAGTTATGACGATCTACCACAACATTTGGTAGACGCATTGGTGGCTACAGAAGATGCAAGATACTATGATCATTCGGGTATAGATGCTCGAGGAACACTACGTGCGTTTATTTTTCTGGGTAGTAAAGGAGGAGCAAGTACCATTTCTCAACAGTTGGCAAAACAATTATTCACAGGTGGTTCGAAAAACAAGTTCGAGCGATATCTACAAAAAATTCAGGAATGGGTAATTGCTACAAGACTCGAACGACAATACACCAAGAAAGAAATCATCACAATGTACCTTAACAAGTATGATTTCTTAAATCAAGCTATTGGTATTAGTTCTGCTTCTAGAATTTATTTTGGGAAAAAGCCAAAAGATCTTAAAAAAGAAGAAGCGGCCGTATTGGTAGGGATGTTAAAAAACTCATCGCTTTTTAATCCATTACGACGACCAGAGTTAGTGAAAACCAGAAGAGATGTAGTACTTAATCAAATGGAGAAGTACGAGTATATCAACGAACAAGAAAGAGATAGCTTAAAGCAACTACCTCTTGAGTTGGATTATTCTCCCGAGGGGCACTCTGATGGTACGGCAACATATTTTAGAGAGTATGTAAGAAGCTGGATGTCTAAATGGGTAAAAGAAAATCCAAAAGGCGTGAACGAAGAGGGAGAAACAACGTATTTTGACATCTATAGAGATGGATTACGAATTAATGTAACTATTGATTCTAGAATGCAAAAATATGCAGAAGAAGCCGTAGAGGAACATATGGCAAATCTTCAAAAAGAATTTGATAAACAAGAAAAAAATAACAAAACCTCTCCATTTAGAGATATAACAAAAGCTGAAGTAGAGGGTATTGTCAAAAGAGGAATAAGAAGCTCTGCTCGAAGAGATGTAATGCTTAAACAAGGTAAAAGCGAAAAAGAAATCACTGCATCTTTTGATAAAAAAGCAGAGATGAAGATATTTTCCTGGAAAGGAGAAATTGATACCATCATGACTCCAAAAGACTCTATTCTGTATTACAAGAAATTTTTAAGATCGGGGTTGATGTCTATGGAGCCGCAGACCGGTCATGTAAAAGCCTGGGTTGGAGGTGTTAATTACAAACATTTTCAATACGATCATGTATATCAGGGAGCTCGCCAGGTAGGGTCTACATTTAAACCTTTTGTTTATGCTACCGCAATTGATCAATTAAAGCTTTCGCCTTGCGATACTTTACCGAGATCACAAATTACGATTCCTGTAGGATCTCATGGGGTGACCGAAAATGATTGGACACCCAAAAATAGCGACGGAGAGTATACGGGTTATTTAAGTCTTAAAGACGCGTTAGCCAAATCTGTAAACACGATTTCTGCTCGCCTATTGGATAGAATTGGTCCTGATCCTATAGTTGGCTTGGTAAAGAAAACAGGAGTAAATTCTGACATTATACCCGTAGCTTCAATTGCGTTAGGGTCGGTAGACTTAAAACTATCCGAAATGGTTGGAGCATATAGCACATTTGCTAATCAGGGGATTTATACAAAACCGGTGATGATAACCAGTATTGAGGATAAAAACGGGACTCTTTTATATCAGTTTGTTCCAGAAACCAAAGATGTTATAAGTAAAGAAGCTGCATATGTGACTATTAATCTAATGGAAGGAGTTACTCAATCTGGTTCTGGTGTGCGATTACGAACGGGCCCGTCTACTAGGTACGATATTAAAAATGTAGTTACAGGTCACCCTTATTTATTTGATAATCCTATTGCTGGTAAAACGGGGACCACTCAAAATCAAAGTGATGGTTGGTTTATGGGTATTGTACCAAATCTATGCACTGGTGTGTGGGTTGGCGGTGATGATAGAGCGACTCATTTTGAAACAACAACATTTGGACAAGGAGCAACAATGGCTTTACCGATATGGGGGTTATATATGAAAAAATGCTATGCCGATAAGACATTAAAGGTATCCAAAGAAGCGTTTAAAAAACCAGAATCATTAACAATTGAAGTAGATTGTGAAAACTTTAAAAAGGTAAACGTACAAGATGAGAATATCGATGATGAGTTCTCTTTATAACACACCTTTTTTATTACCTTAAATTATTTATAAAACTATCATAGTTCAAACGATATAGTACTATTTTTTTAGTACTTTTAGTCAGCTAAAATTTGAACAATATGATCAGTAGAACGGTACCCAATGTTACCGAAGCTTTATCGGGAGTCCAGGATGATATGACCTTCATGTTAGGAGGTTTTGGTTTATGTGGTATTCCTGAAAATGCTATTGCAGAACTTGTGAAATTAAATGTCACGGGCCTTACTTGTATTTCTAATAATGCTGGAGTCGACGACTTTGGTCTAGGGCTTTTACTTCAGCAAAAACAAATAAAAAAAATGATATCCTCTTATGTGGGGGAGAATGATGAGTTCGAACGCCAAATGCTTAGTGGCGAATTGGATGTAGAACTAATACCACAAGGCACGCTGGCAGAACGTTGCAGAGCTGCTCAGGGCGGTTTTCCGGCTTTTTATACTCCAGCAGGCTACGGCACCGAAGTAGCCGAAGGAAAAGAAACTAGAGAGTTTAATGGGAAAATGTATGTGCTAGAACATGCTTTTAAAGCCGATTTTGCATTTGTAAAGGCTTGGAAAGGTGATGAAGCTGGAAATTTAATATTTAAAGGAACTTCAAGAAATTTTAATCCATGTATGTGCGGAGCAGCAAAAATTACTGTTGCCGAGGTCGAAGAACTGGTACCGGTCGGAACATTAGATCCTGATCAAATACATATTCCCGGGATTTTTGTGCAACGCATTTTTCAAGGAGAAAAGTATGAAAAAAGAATTGAGCAACGCACAGTTCGAAAAAGAGGATAATATAATTTTATAAAAAAACACATAAATCATGGCAGCATTAAGATTAGGAGATGAAGCTCCAAACTTTATTGCCCAAACAACAGAAGGGCAGATTGATTTTCATAACTGGTTAGGTGATAGTTGGGGAATATTATTTTCGCACCCTGCAGATTATACACCAGTATGTACTACAGAGTTAGGTACTGTTGCAAAATATACAGGTGAGTTTAATAAACGTAATGTAAAGGTAACTGCACTTAGCGTTGATGGATTAGAATCTCATCATGGTTGGATTAAGGATATTAATGAGACGCAAAATACTACAGTTAATTTTCCGATTATTGCAGATGAGGATAGAAAGGTCTCTGAGCTATATGATATGATCCACCCTAACGCAGATAGCCAACTAACGGTACGCTCTGTTTTTGTCATTGGTCCGGATAAGAAAATTAAACTTACGATCACATATCCGGCTTCAACCGGAAGAAATTTTGATGAGTTGCTAAGAGTAATTGATTCTCTACAATTAACCGCATATCATAAAGTGGCAACGCCGGCAAATTGGAATTCTGGTGATGATTGTGTAATTGTTCCTTCTGTAACTAATGAAGAGATACCTAATCTTTTCCCTAAAGGTCATAAAGAGGTAAAATCATACCTAAGAATGACACCACAACCAAATTTAAATTAACCTTTGATAAGTATGCTAGATAAAAATGGAATAGCACGGCGTATAGCCAAGGAGTTACAAGATGGGTATTTTGTTAATCTTGGGATCGGAATACCAACATTGGTGGCGAATTATATTCCCAAAGGGATAGAGGTCGAATTTCAGAGTGAAAATGGAGTATTGGGCATGGGGCCGTTCCCTTTTGAAGGAGAAGAGGATGCAGATATAATTAATGCGGGTAAACAAACCATTACTACAATGCCAGGAGCTTCTTTTTTTGATTCGGCAACTAGCTTTAATATGATCCGTGGTCAACATGTAGATTTGACTATTTTGGGAGCTATGGAAGTTTCTGAAAATGGAGATATAGCCAACTGGAAAATTCCTGGAAAAATGGTAAAGGGGATGGGAGGAGCCATGGATCTTGTGGCAAGCGCAGAAAATATTATTGTAGCTATGATGCATACCAATAAAGCTGGACAATCAAAACTTCTTAAAAATTGTTCGTTACCCTTAACTGGGGTAAATTGCGTAAAAAAGGTGGTTACAAACCTTGCTTTTATGGAGATCACTGATAAAGGTTTTAAACTCTTAGAACGAGCACCAGGAGTAAGTGTAGAGGATATTAAAAATGCTACTGAAGGAGATCTCATTATAGAAGGTGATATTCCTGAAATGATTTTGGAGTAACCAATATCTAATTCTTTATACAGGTTTACGAATAATAATTAAGAGTCAACGAATAATAATTTTGAGAAAGTACCGTTTGGTATAAATATACGTTGCAAACTCAATTTTGAAGGAAAAATACTACACTTTAAGAAAGCTTTCAGTTTTCTTAAACCTTTGCTTTAACCAATAAAACATAAGTTTTACGATTTAAATGTTAAAATTTTGTGTATTTTGTCGATTTATTGAGTATTTAAACGTAAATACTAAAAATAATTTGCATATTAGTGTCCCCGTAAGAACGATACCCCTAAATATTGTTTTTCAGGATTAAAATAATTTATTAACCCACACAATATTGTCCCTATTATGAAAAAGCGTATGAATCGTCTACAGCAGTCTGTTAAACCAACTATGGAGCTACTTTCTAACTGTATGTATTTAGCGAAAAAAGTATTTTTGTTGATGTGATTTTTTGTTGTTAATTAATCGCAGATTTCCCCAAGTCGCGATGAGTGAAACCTGTTAAACTGTTAGGCTTAACAGGTTTTTTTTATTGAAATAATTTATTCCCTTTTCTTAGTACACAAACCTTAAAGCAGTTCTGTCTGCATTGGTAAAAGGTCTGTCAGATCCATCACTACAGGCTAACATATAAGAACCATTTTCTGGCCCTCTTGGTGTACCGGGTACAAATAATGCACCTGGATTAGGAAAGCTTTGCTCATTTACCGGTTGCCCGCCACAACTAAAAGAACGATCAAAAAGATCGGTATGTCTGAACCCGATTGCATGTCCTATTTCATGAGCAATTACAGTAGGTGCATCTGCTGGTGTTCTAGAACCAAATATTCTAGAATTTAAGGTAATAGGTGTTGCCGGTTGTTGATTCCTGGGAAACCCTGCACTTCTACCAAGTACGACACCTCCATCTGGAGTATTGGGGATATCTCGTAGTAAGATTGCAATATCCGATGCAGATTGGCTAGAAGTACTTCTAAAAGAAACATTAAGATTAAGTTCATTATATCTCAACAATGCTTCATTAAAAGCAGCTCTCATTGTAGAACTAAACGAAGAATCGAAGTATACATCTACCGTAACAGCTCTGTTTCTAGGTAGTAAACTGGGCGTTACATAATGTTTACTAGGTGTAGCTTCAAAAGTTTCAGATTCTTTCTCTTTTAAAAGTTGTAATACCATCTCTTTATCCAAAAAGATATCCCCCTCGACAACGAAGCCTAGTTTTCCTTCCATTTCAGCTTCATACATTGTTTCTGAAGCTAAGCCCAAGGATGCTATTTGAGAGGCTAATAATGATTGTTCTGTTTCTTGCGATTCATCAGCTTCTGATTGGCAGGATGTAAATCCAAGAATTGCGATGCCTAAAATGGCAGAAAAAATGCTTTTTTTCATAATTATAATAAGTTTTAAGTTTGTATTAGACATCAAGATATACATTGTGAAAAAGTGGGTTTTAACGGTTTTAACAATGCTTTTATTTGTTGCAAGGGAAAAACCTTACTCAAAAAACACCCTTACCGTAAAATCAAAAATGTGATGTTTGTAGCTTATAAAGGAGATGATAGATGTACCCTGCTGATTATGTGTAGTAAGACTACATTTTGTGAGGTAAAAATGATTCGATTTTTACGTATGTTAAGATAAACACAACAAAAAATAAAGCCTTGTATGTTTTATTAAAAGTTTAACCTTGTTTATAAAAGATTTTGGACCTGTTTATCTTGTTTTTAGGTTCAATTTTGAAAACCTTCTTGGACAATCATGCAATGATATCAACTTTTAGGAATAGCGTGTATTAACTTTTTGGTATACGCTTTGTTCGGGTTTTCATAAACCTGATCCGCATCTCCTCTTTCCTCTATTTTACCCTTATTCATGACCAATAGTTGATCAGACATATATTTTACTACTGCCAGATCATGAGATATAAAAATATAGGTAAACCCAAAATTTTCTTTAAGCTCATTTAATAAATTTAAAACTTGAGCCTGAACCGAGATGTCCAGAGCGCTTACAGATTCATCGCAGATAATCAGTTTGGGCTGCAAGGCAATCGTGCGGGCGATACCAATACGTTGCCTTTGACCTCCGCTAAACTCATGCGGATATCTATTAAAATGAGAAGGATCCAAGCCTACTTGTTCTAATAATCGAATTACATTCTCTTTTCTTTCACGATCGGTTTTATATAATCCGTGTACTTTCATCGGTTCCATAATCGCTCTGCCCACAGTCATTCTTGGATTAAGCGATGCAAATGGATCTTGAAAAATGAGTTGTATGTCCTTTCTAAGACTCCGTATTTCAGAAGAAGACAATTGAGTAATATCCTGACCCTTGTAAATAACCTGGCCATTATTTGCCTTATCTAATTGTAGAATAGTATTACCAAGTGTGGACTTACCGCAACCTGATTCTCCTACTAATCCTAATGTTTCTCCTTCAAACAATTTGAAACTAACATCATTTACAGCCTTGAACTCTTTTTTCCCAAACAATCCAACTTTAGAAAAGTATATTTTTTCGAGGTTTACAACCTCTAATAAAGGTACATTATTATAGAGTTTTTGATGCTGCTGCTCTCTTTGTGCTTTGGTAATAATTTCTCGTTTTCCTCCTTGATCATTTAAATAATCAGAGATTGTAGGCAACCTTTTAAACCTTACATCTAATGTAGGTCTGGCATGTATTAAGGCCTTTGTATATTCTTGAACGGGGGAGTTAAAAATACGTTTAGTAGGGCCATATTCTATCATTTTTCCTTGATACATAACCAAGACATTATCCGCAATTTCAGAGACCAACGAAAGATCATGAGAAATGAACAAAACACTCATTTTATATTCCGTTTGTAGCGTTTTTAATAAACTCATGATTTCTTTTTGAACCGTAACATCGAGTGCAGTGGTAGGTTCATCAGCAATAAGTAATTTTGGTTTGCAAGCAATGGCCATAGCAATCATAATGCGTTGTTTTTGACCACCACTTAATTGATGGGGATATGATTGATATGCTCTTTCGGGGTCAGGAAGTTGTACCTTTTTAAATAAGGTAAATACTTCTGATTTTACTTCATTTTTAGAAAGAGTGGTATGTTGAAAAAGAATTTCGGCAACTTGTTTTCCACATTTCATCGAAGGATTTAAAGAGCTCATAGGTTCTTGAAAAATCATAGCTATTTCATTACCACGAATGCTCTGATATTCTTTCTCACTTAACCCTAATAGTGTATTGCCATCAAATACTATTTCTCCTTTAGATATCGTCGAAACCTTATGCGGTAATAATCCCATTATTGCCAAAGACGCTACAGATTTTCCACTTCCTGATTCTCCAACTACTCCTAATATTTCATTTTTATGAATATCAAAAGAAATAGTATGAAGTACTTGATTTTCGGATTTTTCTGAAAAAAAAGAAACGCAAAGATCTCGAACAGAAAGTAGTATTGTTTCATCCATAACGTAAAGCTAGTTAAATTTAGGTAATACTGTACTTTTCAAGATTTCTTTTTAGGTTTATTTTGGTGCGATATTTGTTATATTTACCTATCAAAATATACTATGAAGCTACTTAAACTCTCTCTCCGTACTCGAATTTTTATCTCTATGACGGCCTTGGTACTATTAGCTTCAATATTAATCGCGGCGGTTTCTATATATCAATATAAAGAAGAAGCCGAAGAATACCACCAGGAACGACTGGATAGAAAAGAGGCCAGGATACAAATTGCGATAGATAATGCTTTAAGGAGTACTACATACCCTGTTGATGAAGAGCATCTTTCCAGAATTTTTGGCTATAAACAAAAAATATATCAGATATCTGAAGAGCACACCTTACCTATTAATATCTACGGTCTTTCTGGTCAACTTTTAATAAAGTCCGAAGGTTTTTTTGCTGGAGATACTATAGATAAACAATTAAGCACAGTGATTCTGGATACCCTAGCTTCTTTGTATGATAAAAAATACCTCGTTAAATCTGAAAAAGATGGAGAAAAATTCTTGTCTTCCTATACCTATATCACAGATATTAGTTCTAAGCCCCTGGGGATTTTAAACCTTCCTTATCTAGAGGACGATGACTTGATTACGCGAGAACTCATAGAATTTTTACAACGAGTTGGGCAGGTATATTTATTAATGATGTTAATCGCTATTGCGCTGGCTTACTTTTTATCAAAATATATTACAAGATCTTTAAAAACAATTTCTGAAACAATTGATCAAACTAGACTGGATAAAAGAAACAAGCGAATTCAAATTGGTGATGCCAGTGATGAAATTTATACTTTGGTAAATGCCTATAATAGTATGATTGATGAGTTAGAAGAAAGTGCAGCAATGCTGGCAAAAAGTGAACGAGAAGCTGCATGGAGAGAAATGGCCAAACAGGTCGCTCATGAGATTAAGAATCCTTTAACTCCTATGCGATTAACTGTACAAAGTTTTCAAAGAAAATTTGATCCTAAAGACCCGGGCATTGATCAAAAAATAAATGAGTACAGCGATACGTTAATTCAGCAGATAGATACAATGAGTTCTATTGCTTCTGCATTTTCAAATTTTGCCCAAATGCCCGCTCAAAAGAATGAAACATTAGATGTTGTTAAAATCGTTGGACTAGCGCTTGATATTTTTAATGAAGATTATATTGTCTTTCCTTCAGAAAAAGAGAAAATTATAGCAAAATTTGATAGAACACAGCTCATTCGAGTGGTTACCAATCTTGTAAAAAATGGAATACAAGCTATTCCCGAAGATCGTACACCAAAGGTTATGGTAAATGTATTTACCGAAGATAATAATGTTATCATAACGGTTGCAGATAATGGTGTTGGGATCACCGAAGACAATAAAAAGATGATTTTTGAACCTAAATTTACAACGAAAACTAGCGGAATGGGATTAGGGCTAGGAATGGTGAAAAATATTGTGGAAACCTATAAAGGAAGTATTACCTTTACCTCGCAGGAAGGAAAAGGAACAGTGTTCAAAGTTAAATTTCCTCGAGAGCAATTGTAAGATACTTATCTATGAAAGAATATAAAGTAGAATCACTCATTTATTACTCTAAATTTACTGCAGATAGAGAACATATCCTAAAATCTTCTTCAAATGATATTCAGGCAAAATTAGATGAATATGCAAAAGAAGGATGGAGATTAGCATCTACCGATGTCGAAACTTTTGGAGTAGGGATGTACTTCTATTTGTATTTTGAAAGAGACATAAAAGAATAAACTACCACAAAAAAATAATATAAAAAATGTATACCAACATTCTCACTTCGCAAAATAACGGGATCACTACAATTACGATTAATAGACCGTCAAAATTAAATGCTCTTAATAAAGAAACAATTCAAGAATTACATGCTGCTTTTAGAGTAGCAGATTTGGATGCAGATACCAAAGTGATTATCATTACCGGAAGCGGAGAGAAAGCATTTGTTGCAGGAGCCGATATTAGCGAATTTGCAGATTTTTCTATAGCCGAAGGAGGTAAACTTGCCGCAAAAGGACAAGAATTGTTATTTGATTTTGTAGCAAACCTTTCTACACCAGTTATAGCTGCCGTAAATGGTTTTGCACTTGGTGGAGGATTAGAATTGGCTATGGCCGCTCATTTTAGAGTTGCCAGTGATAATGCAAAAATGGGACTGCCAGAAGTTTCGCTTGGTGTAATACCAGGTTATGGTGGAACGCAACGATTACCGCAATTAGTAGGAAAAGGAAGAGCCATGGAAATGATCATGACAGCAGGAATGATTGATGCCAATCAAGCTTTACAATACGGACTTGTAAACCACGTAACTGCGCAAGAAGAATTAGTGCCATTGGCCGAAAAACTGGCAAGCCGTATTATGAGAAATTCTTCGGTCGCTATTGCGGCAGCAATTACATCGGTGAATGCAGCTTATCAAGATGGAGTAGATGGTTTTAAGGTGGAAATAGAACAATTTGGAAATTGCTTTGGTACCGAAGACTTTAAAGAAGGTACGGCTGCCTTTTTAGAAAAGCGTAAAGCAGATTTTCCGGGTAAATAGAAATTAAAACCAGTATCGATAAAACGGGATTTGTATTTTCTATTTTGCTTTTTCGTATTTTTATAGTCACTCTTAAACCTTAATGTATGAAGTCGCTATACAAAAACCCAGTAGCTATTGTTTCTGTTGTACTGGCCACTGCTAGTTTTATTTATTTTGAAGACCGTTTACCGGCTATTAACCTTTCTGATTTAGATACAGCAAGTATTATTGCCGCACTCGGTTATTTGTCTGTTGTGATATTGATTGTAGAACAGTTTATAGAGATTTTTGTGTATGATCCCAATGAGAAAGTTAAAATGCAATGTAAAGAACGCATTGCTGATATTAATAAATACCTCGAGAGTAGAAATAATCCTATAGATACAGATATTGAAGAAGATGAAGATGAAGAAACTGTTGATACCGAATCAACAGAAAAGACAGCGAAAGTGATGAAAGAGAAACGGGAATTAGAAGAATACCTAATGACCCGAGGATTAAAAAGACAACGAAAAACTACCATTATTGCTTTTATAATTGGACTAGTATTATCATTATCAGGTCTTCGTCTTATGTCTGGGATTATTTTTAATGGTCCAGAAGAAGAACTATCGAGTATACAAGTTACCATTGTTCAATCTTTGGATATTATTCTTACAGCTGGGATTATTGCTGGAGGTAGCGGTAGGGTACATCGTCTTATTAAAAGAATAAAAGAAGCAATGGGTTCTTCAGAAAGCTTTTAGAATAGCTGTATAAAACGGTTATCTATAAAAATTCATCTGATCGATATACTCCCATACTTCTTTAGACAATAATGGTCTAATGTTTTTTCCTTCAGAAATTGATTTTCGAATAAAAGTAGATGAGATTTCCATAATAGGAGCATTTACTCTATTAATTTTTGGATGATCCTTAAACTGACTCTCTATTGTCCCTTCGGCAATGCGAGGGTACACATAGATATTGTGATTTTCGAGAATAACTTCATAATTTTTCCATTTATGAAAACTTTTCAAGTTATCTTCTCCCATAATGAGATGAAATTGATCATTAGGATAAGACTCTCCCAAGTGAGCCAAGGTATACACAGTATAATTGGGCTGAGGTAGTTTAAATTCAATATCACTGGGTTTTAGGCTGGGATATGATTCTGTGGCACGATAGACCATTTCATAACGATGGTGATTATCGAGCAAAGAGCTTTTCTTTTTAAAAGGATTATGGGGGGTTACGACCATCCATATCTCATCAAGGTCAGAGTTTTCGGCCATATGATTTGCTATGGCTAAATGACCAATATGAATGGGATTAAAAGTCCCGAAATATAGTCCGATTTTTTTCATGAAAACTATGTTTTCATTTCCGCGAAGGCGGAAATCTTTAATTCTAGTTACTTAAAAAGAAACTTCCTTACCAATTGCGATACCTCTACTTTTGCCTTTTCTAGATCATCATTCGTAACGATTGCATCAAATTGTGGGGCAGTTGCCATTTCTGTAGACGCCTTTGCTACACGCATATTGATTTTATCTTCAGATTCGGTTTTGCGTTTTTTTAAACGAATCTTTAATTCTTCAATACTTGGTGGCTTTACAAAGATAGCTAGGGTTCGATCCGGATATATTCTTTTAATATCAAGACCTCCAACGACATCGATGTCAAAAATAACATGTTTTCCACTATCCCAAAGTCGTTGGACTTCGGTTTTTAAGGTTCCGTAAAAGTTATCCCGATAAACCTCTTCCCATTCTAAAAATTCATCAGATTTAATCTTGTCTTTAAATTCACGTAGAGATAAAAAATAATAATCCTTACCATGTACCTCTTCTCCACGAGGATCCCGCGAAGCTGCGGATATAGAAAACCCAAGATTAAATTCTTCTTGGTTTAATAAGTGTTTAACTAAAGTAGTTTTTCCGCTTCCCGAAGGTGCCGAAAGTACAATAAGTTTACCCTGGTTCATTTACAATACATTTAGTAATTGTTCCTTTATTTTTTCAAGTTCATCTTTCATCTGAACGACCAATTGCTGCATAGGTGCATAATTGGATTTACTACCTATGGTATTGATCTCTCTCCCTATTTCTTGAGTGATAAATCCTAATTTCTTTCCATTCGAATCTGATGTAGCAAGTGTAGTTATAAAATAAGAAATGTGATTTGCAAGTCGCACTTTTTCTTCAGTAATATCAAATTTTTCGAGATAATAAATTAACTCTTGCTCAAAACGATTTTGATCTACTTCTTCCTTAAGATCCGAGACTGCTTTTAATAAACGCTCGCGTACCCCTTCGATACGTTCGGGATCCATCTGGATTACTTTCTCTAGTAATTCTCCTATATTTTTGATTCTAATATTAAAATCTTTTTCAAGAGCTTTTCCCTCATCTGTTCGGTACGTATCAATTTTGGTCAATGCACTTAAAAGAGCATCATTTATTGCCTTAAATTCTTCTTCGTTTATTTCTTCTCTGATGGTTTTGAGAGCATCTGGCATACGAATTGCCATTTTTAATAACTCTACTTCTTCCTGCTTTGCATATAAAGAAATCTTGGATAGTTGTTTCATATAATCTTTTACAACCGCCTCGTTAATTTGAGTTGAAGTTTCTTCGGCTGTGATTTCGACATATAGACCAAAATCAACTTTTCCCCTTACCAAAGATTTTGCAATGGTATTACGCATCTGCAATTCTTTCTCTCGATATTGAGAAGGAATCCTTGCATTAAGATCTAGGTTTTTGCTATTAAGAGATTTAACCTCTATGGTTACTTTTTTTGTAGGTAGCTGAAGGATAGACTTCCCAAAGCCAGTCATGGATTTGATCATAGAATTATGCTAAAAGTTGCACGAAGATACGGAAAAGTCTGAAGACCAAAGCCGGAAGTCAATAACGAAATTTTTCTATGATTTTGTTCGAGTTGTTTATAGTCAACAATTTTTTAAATCACTTTTAAAAGATATATAGATGAATTTCATATTGTAGCAATCAAAAAATTTAATTATCGAAATTTCTATTACTAAGAAAAATATTTGTAATAAAATGTAAGCTGTCTAACATTGCTGTGAATCAGTGAATTAGTATATTTATAGTACACAAATTCAAAACATATTTATTATGAAAACTTTCAAATTTTTTATGCTGGCCATTTTGGCTTTAAGCATAGCGCAATGTACAACCGAGGGTGAAAATGATGCTCAACCCGAAGTTACAACAATCTCACAACAGGATGTACCCTCAGAAATTTTATCAAAATTACAAAGTATGGGTTTTGATATTGATAAAACATCGGTAATAGTCGAAAAGGGAGGATATATTGTAGATGGAGATATTTTTATCACCAACGAAACACTCGAAGAAAATGACTTTCAAAAACAAGCTTTTTTTGGTATTGTTGATTGTAATCGAGTAGGTAACATTCGGATCCAAAATGCATTGGGTAATAATGCCGCGGGAAGAGGTTTTCAAAGAGGCATTAATTTATGGAACAGGGTTAATGGATCAACATTACGTTTAATCCCTGTAAATAACAACCCTGATATTTTGGTTCGTTTGGCACGTCGTGGTGAAATCGGCGGTTGGGGTCGTGGAGAGTTCCCTACAAATGGTAGAGAAGGCCGTTTAATCCTACTCAATCTTAACGAGCCTAGTATTGATGGAGATCCTGTAAACGCTAGAGAATGGGGTAATATATTGACTCATGAAATAGGCCACAATATTGGTCTCTTGCATATAGAGCAAAGTCAGTTTGGTACACAAGTCCCAGGGACGCCAACTTTTGATAGGGCATCAATTATGACTTCCGGGTCAAACCCAGGTGTGGTATTTAATGCTAACAATGTATCTAGAGGTGATAGAAGAACCGTAAGAAGAATGTATAGCAATAGAAATAATAGATTATGTGGTCGATAAAATTAACCAAATAACCCAATAGATTAAGAGACTGTTCAGAGAATATCTGGGCAGTTTTTTATGTTATATTCAAACCTTTGGTGAGGATGACTTTAGAGATTAATTGTCATCGTAATTTTATCAATGTATTTTTTGTTTTCATTAAAGAAATTTTCAATACGACCACACTCTTTAAGTCCCATTTTCTCATACAAAGCAATACCAGCTTTATTAGTTGCATATACCTCTAACCAAATGATTTTGATCAATGTATTTTGTCGGGACCAATCAATAACATTTTGAATCAAAAACGTACCTACACCTTGGTTTTGCCATGTAGTATGAATGCCCATGCCTACAACAGCGGTATGAGACATTTTCTTTCTCCAACTACCAGTAAGATCAATATTACCTACTAAATTTCCTTCGTTTTCGGCAACTAATAAAATACTGTTGGGTTGTTTGAGATACCGTTTGATCAATTGATACTCTTCTGTTACATTATTCGAATACTCATAATCGAATAAAGGGATAGTATTCGTGTTTTTTAAGTATTCAAGCTTGAGTTGTAGTAATTGAGTTGCATCTTCAGGTACTGCTTCTCTAATAATTATAGTTTGATTGGATTTTGTTTGATATGTTTTTTGAAGAAAGTTCAAAATAATTATGCATTTGGATTTTTATCCCTAATTCTTTTGTAGAGTTTAATTCCCAACATCAGTATTACCGCAAGCGATATAATGCCTATAACACCATATATCCAGTTTACGGCATCTCTAACAATCACAAGAAATATTACCGAAAACAAAATAATGGTCGAGCCCTCGTTCCACATGCGCATTTGATTCGAGGACCATTTTATGATATCATTTTGTAATTGTTTGAAGATGTGATGGCATTTTAAATGATACCCAAATAGCAACACAACAAAACCCAATTTAACATGCATCCATGGTTGTTGTAACCATGCAGGCATTAAAATTAATAGCCATATAGCAAATAGTGTGGCCAATATTGCCGAAGGCCATGTAATTATGAACCATAATCGTTTTGCCATGAGTTTGAGTTGTGTGCCCAAAATTTCTTTATCCGGAGAAGGTTTTTGGTACGCCTCTATCTGGTATATGAACAATCTTGGAATATAAAACAAGCCTGCAAACCAAGTGATCACAAAGATGAGATGTAGGGATTTTATGTAATTATAGTACTCTAGCATGTATTATTCTACAAAAAGATAGTTAAGTTGCAAGGTATTGAATTCGCTATTAAAGCTTTTAATTTCTGAAGAAATTAATTTATCAAAAGTACTTAACTGCCCTTCTATTTTTTTAACCAATTCGTTCTTAACAGCAATATCTTGTGCAGTTGGGCCAAAATCTCCCATACCGACAAGAGAGTTTAAGTGCCCTAGTTTATTGGTTAATTTGATCGGGAAATTTAAAGGATCCTGATTGCTTTTATTTTTGGTTTGATATAAAGCTTTTTCAATATCACCAAACTTTTTCTGTAATTCTTCGGCTTTTTTGACCAATTCCTTTGTTTTGGGATCATCTTCATATTGAGTCGCAAAACTCTTAAGTTGAGTATTGATTTTCTTTATCTTTTTAATTGATTTATGAGCCTTGTCAACTGTTTTGTTTACACTGGTTATAAAATCAAATTGTGCCTGCATTTCTTGTTGAGAAGCTTCTGCTCTTGGATCTGCAATAATTTTGAAAGATTGATTGGCTACTTCTTTCTTGTTTACAGCCAGACTTACCGAGTACGTTCCAGGAGTTGCTTTAGGGCCATCAAGATTTGCCCACCATAGGATCATTCCTTTTAATTTTTCGGCTCCATCACCTCTCATATTCCAATTAAATTGATTGGCCCCTTTTTCTAGATCAATGAGTTTATCTTTTTTATCTTTACCAGAAGTGCTATACGATTTGATCGTATCGTTTTTGGTATTCAAATAAGTAAGCGAAACGGTATCTTTTTCTTTATCATAATTTTTGAGATAAAAATAAGTCATTACCCCTGCAGGATGATTGGTTCCTTCTGTTTTAGAGTTTTTTACGCTACCACCACGCATTCTATAGGTGTCTTTTGGTTGAAATAATATATGATTTTGATTTTTTAGAGTATTGTTAAGTTGATGCAACACAGTTAAATCATCTATAATCCATAGACTTCTTCCTTGGGTAGCAACAATAAGATTGTTTTCTTTGATAGTTAAATCTGTAATAGGTACAATAGGAAGATTTAATTGAAATGTATTCCAGTTTCTTCCATCATCAAAAGAAATATACATACCTGTTTCTGTTCCGGCATATAATAATCCTTTTCTTTTAGGGTCTTCTCGAAGTACTCTGGTAAAATGTTCGGGTTGAATTCCGTTTGTAATTTTAGTCCAGGATTTTCCGTAATCTGTGGTTTTATATAAATAAGGCGCAAAGTCACCTGATTTATAACGAGTACCGGCAATGTAACAAGTACCTTCATTAAATGCACTAGGTTCTATGCTATTAATCATCATCCATTCTGGCATTCCTTTTGGTGTTACATTATTCCAGGAAGTTCCTCCATCTTGACTTATATGTACCAATCCATCATCACTTCCTACCCATAAAACCCCTTCCTTTATGGGGCTTTCTGCAGCGGCAAAAATGGTACAGTAATACTCTACAGAGGTATTATCTTGTGTAATAGGCCCTCCTGATGATTTTAACTTTTCAGGATCATTTCTGGTTAAGTCGGGACTTATTACATTCCAACTTTGGCCTTCATTTTCGGTTACATGCACGTGATTAGAAAAAGTATATAGTTTATTTGGATTGTGTTTAGAGAATAATATGGGAAAATTCCATTGAAAACGATACTTCATATCTTCTGCACCATGTCCCATTGGATTATCTGGCCATACGCTTATAGATCTAATAGTTTCGGTTTTGTGGTTTACACGAGTTAAGAAACCATCGTAACTTCCACCATAGACGATATCGTTGTTTTTTGGATCTACAGCTATATGGGCTGATTCTCCACCGGCAGTTCTTTCCCAGTCATTTTCGGATATTGAAGTGCCGGTGCTACGATGATTAATTCTTATGGTAGAGTTATCCTGCTGCGCCACATATATACGATATGGAAAACTATTATCTGTGGTGACTCTATAAAACTGAGAGGTTGGTTGGTTATGGTATGTACTCCAGGTTTCGCCTCCGTCATATGTGATTTGTGCACCTCCATCATCTCCTATAATCATACGTTTAGGATTTTCTGGTGCAATCCATAGGTCATGATGGTCACCGTGTGGCGCTCTATAACTACTAAAGTTCTTTCCACCATCTTTACTTTTGTGATACGATACATTTACCACATAAACCACGTCTTTATCTTTAGAATCGGCATAAATACGAGAATAGTACCATGCACGCTGTCTTAGACTTCGTTCACTATTTAGCAAGGACCAAGTTTCTCCACCATCATCACTGCGATATACTCCTCCTTTTTCTTTGTTTTCTACAATTGCCCATACTCGTTCGCTATCTACTGGGGACACAGTAACTCCAATAATACCAAGGGTGTCCTTTGCAAACCCTTTATTTTTTGAGATTTCTTTCCATGTCTGACCACTATCAGTACTTTTCCATAGAGCAGAGCCTTTACCTCCAGAACTCAAGCTATATGGTGTTCTTCTGGCATTCCATGTCGAAGCATACAAAATTCTGGGATTATTTGGATCCAGAGTTAAATCTACTGCTCCTGCATTTTGATTGGCAAATAATACTTTTGTCCATGTTTTTCCGCCATCCATACTTTTGTATACTCCTCGATCTTGAGTGGGTTTATATATATTACCCAAAACACCTGCGTACACGATATTTGGATCTGTAGGGTGGATGGCAATTCGTGGGATATGTCTACTTTTTGGTAATCCGGATTGTATCCATGTTTTTCCTGCATCCACACTTTTCCATACTCCGTAACCCGAAGAAACATTACCACGAAGTGTTTTTTCACCCCCACCAACATAAATTACATTAGGATCACTTTTGGCCACAGCAATTGAGCCAATTGAGCCACCAAAAAATCCATCAGAAATATTTTCCCAAGTACGTCCTCCATCCGTAGTTTTCCAGATGCCTCCTCCGGTTGCGCCAAAATAAAATAGGTTTGGTTTTCCGGGAACCCCAGTAACGGCAGCACTTCTACCACCTCTAAAAGGCCCAACTAATCGATATTCGAGAGCATCATATAGTTCTTGATTATATGTTTGAGAATGGATTGGAGTAAAACCTAAGAGAGCAAAAAAAAGTAAGAGAATTACTTTAGAAAATTGTGAATACATCTGTGTTGAGTTTTTATGTTTAAAAACCTTAGTATAGTATAGAAATGTCTATAAAGATAGATTTGATGGCATACGAAAGTCAGGAATTAAAAAGAATTCAGAAAGATTTTCACGTAATTTTAACCTTGGTATATGGGTGATCATTATTATTTTTGAAAGATGTTCGAAAAAGGTGTAATACTCGTATTAAGTTGTCTTGGTGTTATCCAGGCTCTTTTTTTATGTTTTTATCTCTTAACTTTAAAGAAAGGGAATAGACAAGCTAATCAGTTTTTGGCATTTGTGTTATTGGGGTTAACCATCCGAATCGGAAAATCTATCTTCCATAACTATATAGAGGTGGATCCTCGAATCCGAAATTTGGCCATTTCGGCAATTTTGGCGGTAGGGCCGTTTTTATGGTTTTATGGGATATCTCTTTTTGAGAAACATAAAGAGTTTTCCAGAAAACGATATGTTCATCTCATTCCATTCGCTGTTTTTGTCCTATGTAGTCCAATAATACCTAATAATGGAGATTTTATATCCTATATGGCCTACATATTGGTTTTTGCGCATTTGGGTGTGTATCTAGTTATAAGTTGGAGATATAGTGTTAAAGTTGGAAACGATACAAAATCGCAACTTTTAACATGGTATCGCAATATTGTGATAGGAGTGAGTTTGATATGGATACTATATGTTGGAATTCTTTTAGGGTGGATTCCTTTTTACATCTTGGGTGCGATTTCATTTTCGTTTCTAGTATATGTATTCTCATATTTGCTACTTAAAAAACATGTTTTTGCATTAGAAAAGTATAGTAATTCGAGTTTAGATAAAACCACTTCAAGAAAAGTCCTTGAAGAGATTAAGTCATTGTTTAAAAATGAGGAAACTTATCTCGAAAACAATATTTCTTTGCATAGTATTGCCGAGCAACTATCGATAACACCTAGAGAATTATCACAGGTGATTAATGAAAATGAAGCAAAGAATTTTTCGGAATTTGTAAATCATTATCGAATAAAAAAGGCTAAAAACCTATTAGTCGACCCGCATTATATCAACGAAAAAATTGCTACAATAGCATATGATTGCGGCTTTGGTAATGTAACCTCATTTAATTTGGCCTTTAAAGCTGAAACCCGAACAACACCTTCTCAGTATAGAAATCAAAATATGATTTCGTGATTTTTCGTTTTAAAAATCATGTTTTTTAAAGAGTTTAAAGCTATACTTTTTGATTTTGCGGTCTAATTGGTCAAAATCAAAAAATGAACAAGCTTTTTCTGTTATACATATGCATTGCAATTGGTTGTGCAAAATCTAAAAATCCTATTTCGCCCTCTTTTTCAAAAACAAATCCTGTTAAAGAAATGATTGTCGATAGCCTTAATCATCCCTGGAGTATGGCTTTTATTTCTGAAGATGATGTATTGATAACAGAAAAAGATGGGGACCTTTTACGGGTTCATCTTACATCAAAAAAGAGAAGTATTGTAAAGGGATTCCCAAGAGACCTTACAGATAGTATAAGAGTAGTATGGCGCGGAGATAATTCTGGGATTTTTGAAGTGGTATTACATCCTGATTTTAAAAATAATAAACAGCTATATATTTCCTATGCTAGCAAAAAACAAAATAAAGGAAGTACAACCAAAGTAATACGAGCACAATTAGAAAATGACACTTTAACCAACATAAAAACCATTTTAGAAGCTGGACCATTTACTAGAGAATATTTTCATTATGGTGGTGGAATGGTTTTTGGCCAAGATGGTAAATTATATATCACAATAGGAGAGCGATTGTTTAAAGAAATCGATGAACCCCAATTACCTATTGCCCAAAATCTAACCGATAAACGGGGTAAAATTTATCGGCTCAATCCAGATGGGACCATTCCTGGAGATAATCCCGATTTTGGATCGGATGCCGTGCCAGGATTATATGCTGTTGGTATACGAGCTGCGCAAGGAATTACTGTGCAGCCCGAAACAGGTACTATTTGGTTTAGTGAGCACGGTACCAGGCAAGGAGACGAAATCAATATATTAAAAAAGAAAGCCAATTATGGTTGGCCTATTGTTACTACAGGTGGATACCGAAGTAGAGCATATGTGCCTCCTGTAATAGAAGGTGCGGTATATACAGACCCTATATGGTATTGGCCACACACGGTAGCACCAACAGGACTTACATTTTACACAGGAAATGAGTTTGCCGAGTGGAAAAACGATCTTTTGGTTCCCGGTTTATCAAGAGGAAGTCTTTGGCGATTTAGAATAGAAAATGACACCATAACAAGTGCCGAAGAGTTATTCGTAAATGATCGAGTACGATCAAGAAAAGTTATACAAAGCCCAGAAGGGAAACTCTATATACTTACCGATGAAGACAACGGTAAGGTAGTAAGAATACGAAATCATAAACTTAAAAATTAAACCTATGAGAACTTGCTTTTTTGCAACACTATTTTTGATGTCTTGTAACCTGATGATCGGGCAAGCCGAAGAAAGTAAAATTAGAAAGACGATTAATTATTATATCGAAGGCACTTCATATAATAACCCAGAAATGATCCAACAAGCTTTTTATGAAGAAGCCGATTTGTTTTTGAGTCATAAGGATAAGCCTTTATGGATCGTACCAATCAAAAAATATGCTTCTGGATTTGCAAAAAAAGAAAAGGGAAAGTTTAACGGAAGAAAAGGTAAAATCCTATCTGTAGATATCGAGAATGATATCGCACTAGCAAAAGCCGAAATTTTAATCCCAAATCTCGAAATGCGATTTATAGACATTTTCCTTCTTAAAAAAATAGAAGATAAATGGTTGATCATTAGTAAAGCCGCCACACGAACAAATTAATTTTTATACTGTTTTAGAGGTAGTAAGTTTTGTTCTCACTTCGCGGTTTAAAAAATAACCGGTTACAATTGTGGCCAAAATATCTGCTATAGGAAACGAGATCCAAACTCCTAATTCACCATAAAAATTAGGTAAAATTAAAACAAGAGGAATAAAAAAGAACCCTTGCCGTGATAGTGTTAATAATAACGCAGGAATTGCTTTACCAACCGCTTGAAAATAGGCAGCACCGATCAATTGCAATGCAATAATTGGTGTTGCTGCAAAGACCCAACGCATGGGAGTTGCAGTGTTTTTAAGAACAAACTGATTTAAAGCAAGTTCTTTTGCCGAGATATTTGGATTATCGCTTATAAAAAGAGCTGTAATTTCGGTAGGAAAGATCATTAATCCTATAAAAACTAATGTTGCTAAGATAGCGGCATATGTAATGGCTGTGTTAATAGTTTCTCTAACGCGAGGGTACTGTTTTGCGCCATAATTATAACCTGCAATAGGTAAAAACCCTTGAGTAACACCAAATACCGGAAATAAGGCAAACATCAACATTCTACCTATAATTGCATAAACAGCAACCAAACCTTCTTGCCCAATATCAAATAAAATATTGTTCATTAATAAATATGTGATGCTTACTACGGCTTGCCTGGCCATGGTTACTCCGCCAAGAGAAGCTATTTCTGATACAATGTCTTTTTGTAGCCTTAAATGACGAAATCCAATTTTTAATTCAGAATTTTTTGAAGCAAAGAACCAAAAGATGTATAAAAAACAGGCTAAATACGATCCGGTAGTTGCCCAAGCGGCTCCATGCATACCCATATCTAATAGATAGATGAATACATAATCCAACAATAAATTGCTAATCGTAGGAATGATCATTGCGATCATTGCAAATTTAGGTTTTCCTTCGGCACGGATAACCGTGTTTCCCATCATGGCAAAACCTAAAATAGGAACCCCGTATAAGATAATAGTATAGTAGATTTTGGCAGGTTCAAAAATATCACCTTTTCCTCCAAAACTTGGAATAATGTCATCTACAAATGTTAGCCCAAGAATTACCAAAGGAACCATAACGAGAAATCCAAGAGAAATCTGATTACCAAAGGTTTTTAGTGCTTTTTCTCTGTTTTCGGCACCTAAAGCACGTGAAATAATACTAGATCCACCCACCCCAATAGACATCCCCAGAGCACCAATAAAAAACGACACAGGCAGTACCACATTAATCGAAGCAAAGGCGATGGATCCAATCCAATTTCCTACAAAAATAGAGTCGATAAGGATGTTAAGTGACATCACCAAAATCCCAATCGAAGCAGGAACAGCTTGCTTAATCAATAATTTACCTATGGGTTCTATCCCCAGCGCTTCAGAAGTTACTTTGGCCATTATGTAACCGGAGTATTAGCTTCACTCCATACATTTATCCAATTAGAAAGTACATCAGCCCAATCATCTCGATCATTCAGACAAGGAATCGTAGTAAATTCCTTTCCGCCGACTTCATGAAATATCTCTTCTCCTTCCATAGCTATTTCTTCTAGCGTCTCTAGACAATCTGAAACAAAAGCTGGAGTTACAATGGCCATTTTCTTAATACCATCTTTTCCCATTCGTTCAATAGTGCGATCAGTATACGGTTGTAACCATGGATCAAAACCTAATCGAGATTGAAAAGAGGTAGAGTACGTTCCATTTTTAAGTCCTAATTTTTTGGCTACTTGTACGGTTGTCATTTCACATTGATGGCGATAACAAAATTCATGTTGCTCTGATCCTTTTTTAAAACAACATTTGCCATCCATCTTACAGTTTCCGTTAGTAATGTCACTCTTCCTGATATGCCTTTCTGGTACTCCATGATACGAAAAAAGTAAATGTTCATAATCTAAGTTTTCTATGCTTTCAGAAATACTCTTGGTAAGCACATCAATGTACTCTGATTTATTATAAAATGCTGGGATATGAGTAATTTTCATATCCGGAAAATACGTTGCCTGCAATTCGTCTGCCAGTACCAAGATAGTTTCGGTTGTAGCCATTGCAAATTGAGGATAGAGCGGTACAATCATTACTTCATCTACTCCCTGATCTTGTAATTGTTGCAATCCATTTTTAATAGTCATCGAGCCATATCGCATAGCTAGTCCTACCGGAATCGAGGTGCGATCTGCTACTTTTTTCTGTAATCTTTCTGAAAGCACTATTAATGGAGAACCTTCATCCCACCATATTTTTTTATAAGCTGCAGCCGATTTTTTTGGTCGAGTATTCAGAATAATTCCTTTAACCAATAATGTTCTTGCCCAAAGAGGAAGATCAATTACTCGAGGATCCATTAAAAATTCGCCTAGATATTTTTTTACATCTTTTGGATCGGTACTATCTGGCGATCCAAGATTAACAAGGAGAACTCCTTTACTCATAATTTTTCTTTTTATGCAAAGCAAAAATACAAACAATAAGAACTATTGAAGATAAAAACAATAAGAGTTTTTGATAGAGAGATTTGTAAATGTTACTGTTATGCACGGATAAATATTTTTAAATATAAAACATTACTTATAAATACGTTAAAATCTAGTAAACTGAAAGTTGGGTTGTTTTATTTTTAGTATTTTTAGGTAATTAAAAAAGCAAAGATGAACCCGACCCAATCAAAGTTCAAATTTTGATGGTGAAGGTTGCATGTGACTGTTAACAAACAATAATTATAACACATGAAACGAATAATCGTAGATGTCGAAAAAGACAAGCTACCTTTTGTCCTGGAACTATTAGAACAATTTGACTTTGTATCTGTATTGGCTGATACCACTGAAGAAAACAGAGGTATGTATGATTCTATTGTTTCTTTACAAAAAGGAGTTGGTATTCCGGGTGCAGAATCAGTAGACTAAATTACATTTTAATTTAGGCTCATCACGTATTTTTTTGGAGTAGTTCCAAATTTCTTTTTAAAAGCTGCAATAAAGTGGCTTGCAGTACTATAGCCTACTTTTAACCCTACTTCGTTTACATTATGACTCCCCGATGCTAAGAGTTGTCTGGCTAATTCCATTTTATAATCAAACAAAAATGCATATACCGGTTCTCCGTAGATTTGTTTAAAACCGTCCTTCAGTTTTTTTAATGGTAATCCTATTTCTTTCGAAAGCTCTTGTAATGTAGGTGGTTCTGCCATTCGAGCAATAATAATCTCTTTTGCTTTTCGAATTTTCAAAACATTTTCTTCATCTACAAGAAAAGGGCATTGCTCAATGTTGGCGTCTTCTGGTCTATTAAAATAAAGACTTAATAACTCATATGCTTTACCTTTAAAATATAATAATTTAATAGAAGGGTGTAGACTATAATTCATAATCTGATTTAATACAACTGCCATAGATGGAGAAATTACCGCATCGGTATAGTACTTTTTATCTCTGTTTCCTTCGCCTAAAAAAGGAATGTAATCGGCTTCTCTAGAAAATAAAGAATGGAACTTTTTTATTGAAATAAGGATAGTAATTAACCATGAATCTTTTTCCATTTCGAGATTCATTGGCAGGTCACGTTGCGGATTGTAGAGCAGTAACGAATTTTCTTCAGAAAGACTGATGGCGTAACTACCATTGTTAAAATTAAATTTTATTGCGCCTTTTATGCAAAAATGAAATTGAATAAAACTACTATCAATATCACGTATAACTCTTTGATTATCATTGGATTCATTTTGAAATTTTAGCACAAAAAAGCCATCCTCTATTTGGGTTTCTTCTAAAATCCCTGGAGCGTTATTTTTCAGTTCAATTTCCATATTTATAAAAATGTTTTATTTAGAAATAATCTAAACTATCGCCAAAGGTTATTGATTATATCAGCAAAAATAGTAGTTTTGGGTGATTTAGGCCAGAAAAATATCGAGAATACCGTTTTTCGTTACTTATTGTTCCTCTAGCGTTATTTTATAAGAGTTTTGTAAAATATTTTTGCTTGGTAAACGGAATATAGACTACATGGAGCCCCATTTGCGAGCAAAAGGAAAACATTTTTATGCCATTGGCCTTAGTTATAAAAAGGCTGATGCCGAGGTAAGAGGGCATTTTAGCATTGATGATAATGCCAAGAAAAATATTCTTCTGCAGGCTAAGACCGAAGGAATATCTTCTCTGGTTGTTATTTCTACATGTAATAGAACCGAATTATACGGATTTGCAGAACACCCTTTTCAACTCATCAAATTATTATGTGAACATACTCAGGGAACAGTTGAAGAATTTGAAAAAGTAGCCTATGTTCATAAAAATAATGCTGCGGTTTCACACCTGTTTAGAGTAGGTACAGGACTGGACAGTCAGATTTTAGGCGATTTTGAAATCATAAGTCAAATAAAAATTAGTTTTAAAGAGTCGAAGAAGAAAGAGATGGTTAACCCTTTTATGGAGCGGTTGGCCAATGCGGTAATCCAGGCAAGTAAACGAATTAAAAATGAGACCGAAATTTCTAGCGGAGCTACATCGGTAAGTTTTGCAGCAGTACAATATATATTGGCCAGAGTGCCTCATGTATCTGATAAGAATTTATTGCTTTTTGGTACGGGTAAAATAGGAAGAAACACATGCGAAAACCTGGTAAAACATACCAAAAATGAGCATATTGTATTAATTAATAGAACCAAAACGAAGGCCGAGAAAATAGCCGGTAAGTTTAACCTTTTGGTAAAAGATTATGCCAATATACAGTCCGAAATTAAAAACTCGGATGTATTGATAGTGGCAACCGGAGCACAAAAACCTACAATTTCTAAGGCATTAATTCATTCTGAAAAGCCTTTATTGATTTTAGATTTATCTATACCTAGAAATGTGGCAATGGATGTTACAGAGTTATCCAATGTTACTTTGGTACATTTGGATGATTTGTCGAAAATGACCGATAGAACTTTGGAACGTAGAAAAGAACATATTCCCGATGCGCAACGTATTATCGAAGATATTAAAGCTGAATTCGATAGTTGGTTAGAGACTCGTAAATTTGCACCTACGATTAAGGCATTAAAAAATAAGCTTACTACATTAAAAGATGCCGAAATTAACTTGCAGAGAAAAAAGCATGCAGATTTTAATGAAGAACAGGCAGATATTATAAGTGATCGAATTATACAAAAGATCACAAATCATTTTGCTAATCATCTAAAAGATGATAGTACCTCGGCAGATGAGAGCATAGAACTGATCCAGAAAGTATTTCAATTACAAAACAAGTAACCTTGGCAAAAAAAATTCGCATAGGTACCAGAGATAGTGAATTGGCACTTTGGCAGGCCAATACAGTTCAAAAAAAACTAGAAAACTATGGTTATCAAAGCGAATTGCTTCCTGTAAAATCTACAGGTGATATCATTTTGGATAAACCTTTATATGAGTTGGGTATTACGGGAGTTTTTACAAAAACTTTGGATATTGCAATGCTTAACAATGATATTGATATTGCAGTGCACTCTATGAAAGATGTACCTACTATATTACCTCACGGAATTGTCGAAGCGGCCGTTTTAGAAAGAGCCAATGTAAATGATATTTTAGTCCATAAAGGTGTCGAATTTTTAGACGATAAAGGTACTATAGCTACCGGGAGTTTAAGGCGAAAAGCACAATGGTTACATAAATTCCCTACCCATAATGTTGTTGACTTACGAGGTAATGTAAATACACGAATGCAAAAACTCGCTGATAGTGATTGGAACGGGGCTATATTTGCGGCAGCAGGCTTAGAGCGTATTAATTTAAAACCAGAAAACTATATTAATTTAGATTGGATGGTTCCTGCACCCGCTCAAGGAGCTATGCTAGTAGTCGCCAAGGAAACAGACGAATATTGTAAAGAAGCACTAAGGCATTTAAATCATTCGTCTACAGAAATTTGCGTTCATGTAGAAAGAGAGTTCCTAAGAGAGTTAGAAGGAGGTTGTACAGCACCCATAGGAGCTTTGGCAAAAATCCACAATGGAATTATTGATTTTACAGGAGTACTACACAGTTTGAATGGTACCCAGAAAATAGAAGTGCATAAAGAGATTAAAGTTGCAGAACGGCTTAATTTTGGAAAAAACTGTGCACAAGAAATTTTAAATAATGGGGGGAGAGCATTAATGAAGGAGATCAAAGAAATCATGAAATAATGATCGAGGCAACCGTGTTATCAACAAAGAAATTATCGCTGCCTCAGAAAGGATTACTTCTGAATTCGGGTATGGGTTTTACCGAATATAATGCCATAACAATAGCGTTTATAAAACAAAATTCGACGGCTCATATCGCAAATGCAATTTTTACGAGTAAAAATGCGGTTAAGGCGATTTTGGATTCTGAAATAAGCGTTTCAAATTGTTTTTGTGTAGGAGAAAACACCAAGAAGTTATTACAAAAAAATGATCTTAAAGTGATAGAAGTAGCACAAAATGCTACTAATTTGGCCAAAACCATCGTAAAAAAGTATAAAAATGAAGATTTTTCATTCTTTTGCGGAAATTTGAGAAGAAACGAATTGCCTGAGCTATTAAAACAGAACAATATTAATTTTAATGAGCATATAGTATACAATACACACCTAAATACGAAGAAATTTAGTCGTTTTTTTGATGGGGTTTTATTTTTTAGCCCTTCTGGCGTACAAAGTTATGTTTCGGAAAACACTTTGGATCAAAGTGTAGCCTTTTGTATAGGAAACACGACAGCTTCTGAAGCAAAAAAATATTGTAAAACTATTGTTATCGCCAATAAACCAACTGTTGAAAATGTTATTGTTCAGGTTGTAAAATATTTTAATAAGAAGTAATTGATGAGGTGGTTATCAAATGTAACAACTTCATTTTTATAATAACGATACTAATAAAAATATCCTGAATATCAGGATGCAAAAAATATGATAAAAAACGATCTTTTTCTTAGAGCCTTAAAAGGAGAAACAGTAGAGCGCCCACCAGTATGGATGATGCGTCAAGCCGGAAGATATTTGCCAGAATTTAGAGCGTTAAAGGCAAAATATGATTTTTTTACGCGTTGCAGAACACCAGAGTTAGCTTCAGAAATAACGGTACAACCTATTGATATTATTGGGCCAGATGCGGCTATTCTTTTTAGTGACATTTTGGTGATTCCGCAAGCCATGAATATAGAGGTGGAGATGAAAGATGGTATTGGCCCATGGTTGCCTAATCCTATTAGATCGTTGAAGGATTTAGAACAAGTAGTAGTACCAGATGTGCATGAGGAATTGGGATATGTAATGGAGGCTATAAAATTAACCAAGGAACAATTGGATAACCGTGTTCCATTAATAGGCTTTGCAGGTTCGCCATGGACAATCCTTTGTTATGCAGTACAAGGCCAAGGGTCTAAGAATTTTGACAAAGCCAAAGAACTTTGTTTTTCGCAACCCGAAGCAGCACATAAATTACTTCAGATGATCACAGATACTACGATCGCATATTTAAAAGCTAAAGTTGCAGCTGGAGTAAATGCTATTCAGGTTTTTGATAGCTGGGGAGGCATGTTATCACCTGTAGATTATCAAGAATTTTCATGGAAATATATTCAGCAAATTGTTGACGCTTTAAAAGATGAGACCGAGGTTATCGTTTTTGGTAAAGGGTGTTGGTTTGCATTACAGGAAATGGCGCAATCTGGCGCATCTGCATTGGGAGTAGATTGGACATGCTCTGCTAGAAACGCACGTTACCTTACAGGAGGAAATATTACACTGCAAGGAAACTTTGACCCATCCCGACTATTGTCTCCACCTGCAGATATCAAAAAAATGGTAAAGCAAATGATTGATGAGTTTGGTAAAGACAAGTATATTGCCAATTTGGGTCATGGGATTTTACCAAATATACCTGTAGATAATGCAAGAGCATTTGTAGATGCAGTAAAAGAATATCAAGGATAACATATGGATCTGTTGGGAGTATTAAAACGGTTAAGCATAGTGCAACTATGCCGATTAGCTGTTTTAACACTGCGATATCCCTTATATATCATTCCAACAATAAAGGCAACAAAACGAACATTGGATATTTGTGATGAGTATTATGGTGATGCACATCACAAAAATGGAAGAGAAAATGCATTTAGGCATGCGCTGTGGAATGTTTTAGTTTGCCGAAATACGTTCAAAATCACCAAAAAGCAACAAAAATCAGTGAATTGGGCCCAGAAGATAACTGATTTGCATGAAAAACTGGCTCCCAACGAACCTATAGAAAATGTTATGGATTTGCATAATAATGAGATGGGAAGAAAGTTTTTTGAAAACCTGAAGCATAGTTCTGAGAAAGAAATTATTACCTTTTTACGCAATGCGACGCAAAATGCCAGACAAATAATAACGATAAATGATGTTACTAATTTTAAAAATGATTTGGTGTATTTTGTAGAAAAACCAAATTTGTGAAACAAACAGATGGTTTGATATACTAATTGTATAATCAATGCTGTAAAATTACAGCTAGCAAAACATAAAAACTAATCAATTTATAACATTATGTTCAAGAATATTATAAACGGAATTAAAGCTTATTTTGGAACGTTTAAACTGATATCGAAACTTGGATTATGGAAGTTTTTTGCTATTCCGATTTTAATTAGTGTGATAACTGGATTCATTTTTGTAGGATTGGCGTACTTCTTTTCGGATAATTTAGGAACTTTAATTGCCAAAATTTGGCCTTGGGAATGGGGATCAGAGACTTTTGCAACAATAAGCACGTATATAGGAGGGTTGTTTATCTTAGTTCTGGGTCTAGTGCTATATAAGCACATTGTTATGGCGCTTTCTGCACCGTTTATGAGTCCCGTTTCAGAAAAAGTAGAGGCTCACTTACTTGGTGAAACTAACCATGAACATCGAAATACTTCGTTTAGACAACAATTATCGAGAGGTATTCGTATTAATGTTCGAAATTTATTAAGGGAATTATTATTCATGATTCCGCTGGTTATTTTAAGCTTTATACCCGTTATAGGGATAGTATTTACCATATTCATATTTTTAATCCAGGCATATTATGTTGGATTTGGTAATATGGATTATACTATGGAACGACATTTTGGTTATAAAGAAAGTATTCAATTTGTAAGAAAACATAGAGGTATAGCCATAGGGAATGGAATCGTATTTGTGTTAATGCTTTTTATACCTATTATTGGTTTTATCATAACATTACCGATATCTGTTGTTGCTGCGTCTACAGAAACTGTTAAGATTTTGGATGACAAAAAATTAATGGCAATAAATCATTCTTCAGAAGAACCTAAGAAAATAAGCGAGTAAAATCGTTGCTACATTATAATGATATCATATCCATATGAAAGATAAATTTTACACTTATATCCAGGAGTTACAAGATACCATAACCTCAAAAATAGAAGAGATTGATGGTAAGGCCAAATTTGCTCAAGACATTTGGAAACGCCCAGAAGGTGGAGGAGGGCGAACAAGGGTAATAGAAAATGGTGATGTTTTTGAAAAAGGAGGTGTAAATATATCTGGAGTACACGGAGCATTGCCCAAGGCTATGCAAAGTTACTTTAATGTTGGTGAGGTTGATTTTTTTGCATGTGGTTTATCTCTGGTATTGCATCCTAAAAATCCAATGGTACCAACAGTACATGCTAATTGGCGATATTTTGAAATGTACAACAAACAAGGAGATATCGTAGATAGTTGGTTTGGAGGAGGACAAGATTTAACACCATACTATCTTTTTGAAGAAGACGCAATACACTTTCATAGCATATGTAAAAAATCGTGTGACAAGCATAATGATGCGTTTTATCCTACCTATAAACAAAAGTGTGATGAGTATTTTTACAATGCGCATAGAGAAGAGGCACGTGGGATTGGCGGTTTATTTTTTGATTATTGTAAGGCAAACGATCAAATGTCTATGCAAAGCTGGTATGATTTTGTGACCGAGGTTGGTAACAGTTTTTTGGAAGCTTATGTTCCTATTGTTGAAAGAAGAAAAGACTTACCTTATACAAAGAATCAAAGAGATTGGCAAGAAATTAGAAGGGGTCGGTATGTAGAATTTAACCTGGTTCATGATAAAGGAACTCTTTTTGGACTAAAAACTAATGGGCGAATAGAAAGTATACTAATGAGCCTTCCACCCCACGTACAATGGCGGTATGACTACCATCCAAAACCGGGAAGCGAAGAAGAAAAACTAGTTAAAGTGCTTAAAAAATCCGTTGAATGGTTATAATTTGATTTTTTTTTATTATCTTGCGGGGCAATCATCTAAGACTTACTTATTTATGATTTAAATATTTAACACAAATGCCCATGAAAAAATTTCTACTATTGCTTACCTCAGTCCTTCTTGTTAGTTGCCAATTATTTGAGCCTAAAAAGGAAGGGTTTGCTAAATTTTCTAAAAACAAAATCGAATTTAAGAATAATACGATTGTTCTTACGAGTGATTACGTAAAAGCAACCCCAGAAGATTTTAAGTCAAAAATCAACTCATTAGAGGGTGAATTAAAATTCAAAAATGTTGCGCTTGCCGAATTGAAAAAGATTGAAGACAAAAAAGTTGATTTTGAATTATTTGTTGATGCAACTAATATCCAGAATTACGTATTTATCTATACATGTGATTATTATCAGTTCGACGAGCATAGAGCTGCCCGAGTGGTACAAGCACTAAGTGACCAAATAAAAGATGAAGCAAATACTCAAGAAGTGAATTATAAAAGAATTCACGGTAGGTATTTCTTTACACCAACATCAAAGGTGGTAAAACTTAAGTACTTAAAAGCCTATAAAAAAGATAGAAGATTTCAGACAGAATATATTGTAGCTTCAAAATCTGGTGGAGTAGGATTACTTATCAGTAACCTTGAAGATATTGATTTTGAAAATTCTGTAAAACATATAGCTTCAAAATAGTATTGATAACCCTTGCAAAAGGGATTTTTAGACAATTTTAAATGCCGTATCTTAGACAAAACAATTTGTCCAAGGTATGGCATTTGATTTGTATAGCACTTTACGATTTTTGAGATAATCAAAATTACCCATGCAAAAAATAATAATTTTTATTAGCGTTTTATGCTGTATTGGTTGTGCTCGATCTGTACCACCAACCCCTGAGAATATTAATAAAATTTTTGCTTCAAAAGATTTTACTTTCGAATTTAATACATCTAATGATAAATGTAGATCAATAAGTTTTAGAAATGACTATTTGGTATATAAAAGTGATGCGCCAACATTGCGCAGAGGTATAACTTATGAAGAAGTATTACTTATTAATGATTATATTCAAAAAATTGTTCATCTTCATTCAAATGCACTGGATCCAGATACATCTTCACATTATATAATAAAAAACACCGCTTATAAAGTTGTTATTGTACCTGATCAAGAGGATTATTATTTTGATGTGTTGCTCAAGACTTTAAAACTGGATACTCTCTAAAATCCATAATTTAGCATTTCCTAAAAAAACAACGAAAAAGAGGTTTCCTTGTACGGAACAGAATGAACGGTTAAACTGCCACCGTGAAGGTGCATAATTTGCTTAGAAAGACTTAGTCCTATCCCTGTACCGTCATTTTTGGTTGTGTAAAATGGAACAAAGATTTGATTCATATTTTCGGGAGGAATCCCAGGGCCATTATCGACTACGCTTATGTATTTTTTCCCTTTATCAGTAGTGCCAGAGATCAGCGATACTTTTCCATCCTCTATCCCTTTTAATGCCTGAATAGCGTTTTTTGTAAGATTAATTAATACTTGAGTTACTAGCTTTTCATCGGCAAAAATTTCTATTGTTTCTTCAGAGTTGGTATGATGTATAGAAATTTTGGGCAACTCAGTCTCGGGGTTAATTAGCACTTTTATTTTTTCTAATAACTTTTTAACGTCTATAATTTCTTTATCTGGATTGGGAACATTTAAAAAACTACGGTACGATTGCACGAAACTCATTAAATCTTTTCCTTGTTCCTTAATTACCTCTAGCCCCTTTGCTGTAAGGCGTATTTTACTTTCATCAAGTTGCTCTAATGGTAGAATACCATTTTCATTTACATAATAATTCAAAATCGATTCAGAAATCGATGTGATAGGTGTAACGGTATTCATGATTTCATGAGTTAATACTCGAATTAGTTTCATCCAAGAATCAGTTTCTTTTTTATCCAATTCGCTATCAATATCCTGGATAGTAACTAGGTTGAGTATTTCTTGATTTAAGATAATTTCATTTGATTTAATAACCAACTGAATAGTTTCTCGTTCATTAGTAAGTTGAAAAAGCCTCCTTTCGAAAGAAGTAAGATCGTTAAACATCTCGTACAATTCTTCATCAACTAACGCCAATTGTTTAAGATGGTTTAAAGGAGTGTAATTTAATAACTTTTCTACTTTTGGATTGGCAAAAAGAATGTGTCCTTTGGCATTAAAAGTCAGGATACCAATCTCTGCTTGATTTAATATTTCTTGATAATACTTTTCTTGAGCTTGATTTTTTATGTATACTTTTTGCATCATAGTATTAAAAGAATTAAGACTATGATTTAATTCATTAAATGATTTTGCATTACCTTGCTCTGGAAAACTAAGTGTAAAATCTTCATTTTTTATCGAATTAAAGAAGAAAGCAATCTTTCTATTATTTTGATTCAAATATTTAATGAGTAACAACGTTTGCGATAAAAATATAAACACTAATATTATGACCCAGGCATAGTATTCTTGAAAAAGAGTGAATGCAATTAACAAAGCATTAATAGCAAGACTAATAACTCGTATAACAAGTTGAAAATAAAAATTCCTGCTTATCATTAGTTTTTGAATTTCTTGATTTTATTGTATAAAGTTTGCCTTGAAATACCTAGTTGATTTGCTGCCGCACTATAATTTCCATTATGCTGATTTACTGCCTTATTAATCATTAGTTTTTCCATTTCATCAAGAGTTTCAAGCCCTACATCTACTGAGGTGTCTTGGCTGGCATTTAACAAAAAATCAGTAGGTTTAAGGACGTTGCCTTCGGATAAAATTACTGCTCTTTCCATGGTGTGTTGTAACTCTCTGACATTTCCCGGCCATGCATATTTTAATAATTTTTCTTCGGCAGCACTATTTATGCGCAATGCTGATTTGCCATATTTTGAAGTATATTTATTTAAATAAAAATCTGCCAGTATCAAGATATCATTTTCTCTTTCTCTTAAAGGAGGAACTTCGATATGAATAGTGTTAATTCTATACAATAAATCTTCTCTAAAAATACCATCTGTAACCATTTGGAGAAGGTTACAATTGGTGGCACAAATTAGACGAATATCTACTGGGATAGACTTATTAGACCCTACTCTCACAATAGTTCGGTTCTGTATGGCAGACAACAACTTTGCTTGTGTTTGTAAAGATAAATTTCCTATTTCATCAAGAAATAAAGTGCCTCCATTGGCCGCTTCAAATTTACCTGCACGATCCTCTTTTGCATCCGTAAAGGCTCCTTTTATATGTCCAAAAAGTTCACTCTCGAACAAAGTCTCAGATATTGAACCCATATCTACTCCAATAAAAACCTCATCTTTTTTGGCAGATGTTCTATGTAATTCTCTTGCAATCAATTCTTTTCCGGTACCATTTTCTCCTGTAATTAAAACATTTACATCTGTTTTAGCTACTTTTCTAACTAAATCTAATACCGAAGTCAAAGCATTCGAATTTCCAATGATAGAATTACTATCCTGATTGATTACCTGTTTTAGGTGACTTTCTTTTTCTTTTAATTCGGTGATTTCTTTTTTGGATTTACGTAAAAGAATTGCAGATTTTATTGTAACTAATAATTTTTCGTTGTTCCATGGTTTTAATATAAAATCGGTGGCCCCTTCTTTAAGAGCCTTTACCGCAAGATCTACGGCGCCATATGCAGTCATCATAATAACCGAAATATGAGGTGCTTTCTTCTTAATTTCTCTGAGCCAAAATAATCCTTCATTGCCTGTATTCACTCCAGCCGAAAAATTCATGTCTAATAAAACAATATCAAAATCAATTAAATTTTGTACCGAAGATATTTGATTTGGATTGGATATAGTTTCAATATGTTTGAATTCGAATTGCAATAAAATTTCGAGAGCACTAAGTACACTTTTATTGTCATCGATAACCAATATTTTTCCATCCTGCATAATATTCCGTTTTTATAAAACAGAATAAAAGTACAAATTAGATATACCATTTGTGATTTTTGTGTAAAAAAATTATACATCTAGTGTCTAATTTTTTTACATAATTGAAATGTGAATTTTAATAAACTGGCCTTAAAGCACTGGTAATCAAGTTATTAATTTTATGGCACAAGATTAGACTAAGGAATAGCATCAAAACATTTTTTAAGTCTTTGAACTAATGAATTACAAAAACAAAATAGTATTTTTTATCTTAATAATAGTGATGAATATCGCAAGCGCTCAAAAAACATGGTCTTTGGATGAGTGTGTAAATTACGCCATAACTAATAATTTACAACTCAATGAGTTTAAATATAATCAAGAAGCGGGTAAAGAAACCTATAGACAATCTATAAGAAATTTGTTGCCTAATATTAACGCATCTTCAAGCTATATTAAGAACTTTGGTCGATCAGAGAACCCTAATACTAATCTTTTTGAGAATACAGAGTTTGTTTCAAATAATTATAATCTCGAAGCACAACTTGATTTGTTTAGAGGTTTTCAAAAAGTAAATACAATAAAGGCTTCAAAATTTTTGTATGCTGCATCAAAAGAAGAAACACTTCACCAAAAATATTTATTGGCTTTTAGAGTAATGTCTGCATTTTATGATATTCACTTCATGGAAGGTTTATTAACTATTTCTAAGGAACAAGAAGAAGTATCAAAAAATAATTTTGATTTGGTTAAAAAACAAGTGGATTTGGGTCAAAAGGCTAAAGCCGATTTGTATGAGGCAGAGTCAGCTTTACTGGCGGATCAGTTATTAGTTACTCAAAACAAAAATAATCTAATAGCTGCAAAATTAGTTTTAAGACAAGAAATGAATTTGCAAGATGCTATGCCAATAACTATTGAGTCTTCGGAGGTGGAATTCAATAGCGATGAAATAACTTATAGTAAAGATAGAGATTCTATTTTTAGTAAAGCCAAGAGCTTTATACCTATCGTAAAAGCGCAGGAACTTAGAGCCAAGGCAGCTCGAAGAGAATTAGCAGCCACTAGAGGAAGTTTATATCCTTTATTATCCCTAGTAGCTGGATATGGATCAAGATATGTTGATAATGGTTTTGATGATGCAGGAGAATTGATTCCATTTAATACACAGATAAAAGATAATGCGGCGCAATTTGTAGGTTTTTCAATTAATATACCTATTAGTAATGGTTGGTCAAATCATTCACGTGTAAAACAACAAAAAGTAGCTGCCATGCGAGCAGAAAACAATTATAATATTCAAGAACAAGAATTGTATCAAATTATACAAGAACTTGTTCAAGAAGCTAATGCCTTAGAAACAGAATACCAACAAAGTTCACAAAAAATGGAAGCACAAATATTAACTTTCGAAATCGCGCAAAAACGATATGAAAGAGGATTGATAAATGCAATAGAACTTAATCAATCAAAAAATTTACTAGCTAATTCTAAAAACGAAAATTTACAGGTTCAACTAAGATTAAAAGTAAATAAAAGTACATTAGACTTTTATTATGGATTACCTGTGTTTAACATAAATAGAGCACAATAAGATGGATATAAAAATTGAAAAGAAAAAAGGACTAAGACCAAAACATTATGGATTTATTGTTATTGGTTTGTTATTACTTTTTATGGGTTATAAAATAGCAACAGGAAACTCTACATCAACATTTAGAACCGAGAAAGAGAAACTTTCTATAGGAGAAGTTTCTTTTGGAAAATTTGATGACTATATTACAATTAATGGAGTTGTTGCACCTATAAGTACGATCTATATGGATGCTTACGAAGGAGGACGGGTTACCGAAAAATTAATTGAAGAAGGGACAATGGTCAAAAAAGGAGACATTATTTTGAAACTAGAAAATAGAGCATTGTATGAGCAAATACTCGCTAGTGAAAATAACTTAGCTTTGAAACAGAATGATTTACGTTCTACTAAACTTACCTTCGATTCAAGACAAGTTGCAGGAAAAAAAGACCTGGTAAATTCGAAATATGAATTACAAAAACTAAAAAGAAATTATGAGCAAAACAAAACGCTGTTTGAAGATGAATTAATATCAAAAGAAGAATATCTTATTGCCAAAGAGAATTATGAATTATCAAAACAACAATTCGATATTATTAAGGTACAAACGGATCAAGACAATGTGCTGCGTAAAACTTCTCTAAGTGAATTAGATGCCGATTTGGCAAGAATGAAAAAAACCCTTTCCATGGTATATGAACGCATAGATCACCTTAATGTAAGAGCACCAGCCGATGGTCAATTAGGGTTTCTTGATGCCGAAATAGGTCAAAATATTCAACAAGGACAAAGAATAGGTCAAATTAACGTACTTACTGATTATAAGATTGAAGCTACTATTGATGAGCACTATATAGATAGGGTGAAAAGAGATTTAACTGCTATTCTGGATCGTAATGGTAAAGAATATCAATTGAGATTACGTAAAGTATACCCAGAAGTAAGAAATGGTAAGTTTAAAGTAGATTTGGTTTTTGTAGATAAAAAACCTGAGACTATTAGATCGGGTCAAACCTATAATCTTAAACTACAATTGGGAGCATCAAATGAAGGCTTACTATTACCTAAAGGAGGCTTTTTTCAGAGTACAGGTGGGCAATGGATTTTTGTGGTAGATGCTACTGGAGGTGTTGCTAGAAAAAGATCAATCCGAGTAGGTAAACAAAACTCTAGATATTATGAATTATTAGAAGGTTTGGAGTCAGGAGAACAAGTGATCACCTCTAATTATGATAGTTTTGGAGATGCTGAAAAAATCATATTAAAATAAATTTAAAACAAACAAAAAATGATACAGATAGAAAATTTAAAGAAGAGTTTTAGAACCGAAGAAGTTGAAACTCTAGCCTTGAATAATGTAAATTTAAAAGTAGGTGATGGAGAATTTGTAGCAATTATGGGACCGTCAGGGTGTGGAAAATCTACTTTGCTAAACATTATCGGGATGTTGGATAACCCCACAGAAGGGAGTTATCATTTTAGTGGTCATGAAGTTGGCGGTTTAAAAGAAAACCAACGAACTCAAATTCGTAAAGGAAATCTTGGGTTTGTATTTCAAAGCTTTAACCTAATCGATGAACTAACAGTTTTTGAAAACGTTGAACTTCCTCTAATATATCTTAATATGAAGAAAAGTGATAGAGAGCAAAAGGTAAGAGCAGTACTTGAACGAATGAAAATTGCACATCGCGAAAAACATTTCCCACAACAACTTTCAGGAGGTCAACAACAACGAGTTGCAATTGCTCGAGCTGTAGTGACTAATGCAAAATTGATCCTTGCCGATGAACCAACAGGTAACCTTGATTCTAAGAATGGAATCGAAGTAATGAACCTGCTTACAGAGCTTAATCAAGAAGGAACAACTATTGTTATGGTAACCCACTCTGATCGAGATTCTCATTATGCGCACAGAATCATTAACCTATTTGATGGGCAAATTGTAACCGAAAGTCAGAATAAGCCTTTTGAAGTAAATGCGTAATCTATTTAACACACAAAAAATGAAATCATGGTAAGAGTATTGATCTATATTTTAGCATTTATTTTGTCTATGGCTACTAGTTATAGTCAAGAGAAAATCGAAGTTTCCCATTTTGATAAGGCAATCATAAGCCCACATATTCAAGTGAAATTTATACAAGCAAATAGAGAAAGTGTGGTTATCGAAAATTCTAAAGTAGCTCGTGAAAAAATTAATATCGAAAACGAAGGAAAAACACTTAGAATATATCTAGATGGTGCCAAAATGATTACCAAAAATGTAAAGGTAGATCATAGTAAATGGAATAATCAAAGGAAATCCTTGTATAAAGGAACACAAGTAACGGCTATAGTTTACTATAAAGATATCGAAGAACTTTCGGTTAGAGGTGAAGAAATCATTTTATGCGAAAGCCCAATAAAAAAAGATGATTTCAAATTAAAAATATATGGAGAGCCTAAAATCACTATAAATTATTTAACTGCAAAATCACTTCAAGTATCCATGTATGGTTCAAGCTATTTAGAAATTAAAGAAGGAATTGTTAATACTCAAAAATATACCGTTTATGGAGAAGGTGAAGTAAATAGTTTAGGGTTAAATAATGAGAACACCAAAATAACTGCTTACGGCGAAGGAAATTTTAGAGTTAATGTTTCGGATAATTTAAAAGTAACGGCTTTTGGCGAGGCTAAGGTAGCGTATAACGGAAATCCATCAATAAATAAAGGAATCATTATAGGAAAAGCTAGAATTAAAAGAATGAACTAAAAAACAGATCAAGAACTACTTTCATCATCATCAAAAACGATTAGTTATGTTTAAGAATTATATCAAAATAGCCTGGAGAAACCTCATCAAAAACAAAGTGTATTCTGGCATTAATATTATTGGATTGGCTATCGGTTTAACGGCGGGCTTTCTGATATTGTCGTTTGTAAATTTTGAACGTAGTTATGATAAATTTCATACTAAGGGAGACAATATTTACAGAGTAGTTGCCGATCTTAAAACACCAACAGGTGTTATGACCGATAACCGACCATCATGTGCTGTCCCTCCTCATTTAGAAGAAGAGTTTCCTGAGATCATTTCGGCTGTTCGATTTATGACGTTGAAGTTATCTGTAAGAAAAAACAACACAAAATTAATCGAAAGTAAAGCCGCTGCTGCTGATAGAGCTTTTTTCGAAATGTTTGATTTTAAATTACTTCAGGGCGATAAAAAAAATGCACTTAAAGAACCTTATAGTGTAGTGCTAACTAAGGCTACAGCACAGAAGTATTTTGGAGATGAACCCGCTATAGGACAAACCTTAAAAATTAAAGATGAAGACATTAAGGACTTAAGCTTTACGGTTACCGGAATCATGGACGAGATTCCTGAAAACTCTCAAATCAAATCCAACTTCATTATTTCAATGACTACTTATAGTCAAGGAGTATATACCAGTATAGATAATGCTTGGGGTTTGTACGACCCATCAGCTTATATTCTAGTACATCCTAACACAGATCCTAAACAACTAGAAGCTAAATTTCCTGATTTTTTAGAACGTAATTCTGGAGATATGATGAGAGAAGGAAAGCTATTTGTTTCGCTGTTTTTAGAACCTTTGGAAGAGGTGTACTTATATTCTTCGAGAGGCGGGGATTATAGTGGTGATATTAGCATGATTTATGTGTTTTCTATTATCGCAATTTTTATTTTGTTAATTGCCTGTATCAATTTTATTAATCTTACAACCGCACGTTCGGTAGAACGAGCCAAAGAAGTAGGAGTGCGTAAAGTGATAGGGGCCGAAAAAAGGCAAATTTCACTACAGTTTGTAGGTGAATCTGTAATCATAAGTCTCATTGCTTTTGTAATCACAATCGTATTAACAGCATTGGTGCTACCAACATTTAATGAGCTGGCGGGAAAAACCATTAGCGAAGGTATATTCTTTAATCCTTTCGAACTGTTTTATCTTTTTTTAATTGCTATCTCTATTGGTATTTTTGCGGGAATATACCCCGCTTTCGTGTTATCCTCATTTAAACCAATACATGTTCTTAAAGGAAGTTTTTCTACAGGTAAAAAAGGTGTTGCATTGCGTAAAGGATTAGTAATCACTCAATTTACAATTTCTATAGCATTAATTATAGGAACGATTATTATCTATAACCAAATGCATTTTATGCGTAATCAAGAGTTAGGATTTAATAAAAATCATACGATTATGCTCCCGGTAACCGTTTCATCGCCACAACAAGAACTAAAAGATAATATTGATGATGTTTCTGGAGTATTATCTACAACCCTTGCTTCAACTGCACCTGGAGTATATAATAACTCGGCCTATTCGATCATCCAAAACAGTATTGGAGAAGGACAAGTAGCTAACATTAATGCATATTTTGTTGACCATGACTTTATACCACAGTTTGGATTAAAAATGGTGGCCGGAAGAGAATTCTCTCGAGAATTTGTTACCGATTCGGCAGAAGGGATGATTATTAATGAAAAAGCTGCCCAGTTATTAGGATACATCACTCCCAAAGATGCGCTGGGAGCGAGCTTTTCTCAGTGGGGTAAGAACGGTCGTATCATAGGAGTTGTACAAGATTTTCACTTTAAATCTTTAGAAGAAAATATACAGCCTCTTACCATTACCATAAAACCAGATGAGACAGATTTATTGGCTATTAAAATTAGTGATCAAAATGTACCACAGGTACTAGCAGAAATTCAAGCTAAATGGGAACGTATTTTACCCAATGATTCATTTGATTACTATTTTCTTGACGAAGAGTTTGATAAACAATATCGTGCTCAGGATCGTTTTGGAAACTTATTTTTAAACTTTGCTGTTCTTGCAATTTTAATTTCTTGTCTGGGATTACTAGGTCTTGCAGCCTATACTATACTACAACGAAAACGTGAAATCGGAGTGCGAAAAGTACTAGGAGCCACGGTTACAGAAGTTGTAAAGTTACTCTCTAAAGATTTTTTAAAACTAGTTACAATCGCATTTTTAATAGCATCTCCTATTGCCTGGTATATTATGAATGATTGGTTATCTGATTTTGCATATAGAATAAATATTCAGTGGTGGATGTTTTTATTAGCGGGAACCTGTGCCTTGATTATTGCATTAGCAACGGTTAGTTTTCATGCCATTAAGGCTTCGATGGCTAATCCGGTGAAGAGTCTTCGAACCGAATAAAAATCATCAAAAAACGACAATCATGTTTAAGAATCATTTAAAAATAGCATGGAGAAACATTGGTAAAGATAAAATGTTCACTACCATTAAAATAGGAGGTTTTGCAATTGGTATAGCTGCATGTATACTTATCTTTTTATTCATCAGAAATGAGATAAGTTATGACACTTATAACACCAAAAAGGATCAGGCATACCGCGTTATTGGAGAAATTATGTTTAACGGAGAAAAAACACGACATGTATTTTTCCCCTCTCCTTTTTCAAAAGCACTTAGCAATGATTATCCCGAAATCGAAAAATCTGGTAGATTCCTTAAACATGAATTGCTAAGTCCAGTTGGTAAAGAATTAAGAACAATAGATCAAACTCAAAGCACCTTTGAAGATGAGTTTGTATTTGTAGACCCTAGTTTACTGGACATATTGGATATTCCTTTGATTCTTGGAAATAGAGAAAATGCGCTATCCGCTCCAAATTCGATTGTTATTTCAAAACGAAAAGCTGATAAGTATTTCCCAGACGGAAACGCTTTGGGTAAACTGATCATACTAGATGATGATATCGATAATCCTTATACCATTGGTGGAGTAATGGAGGCTACTTCTACAAATTCTCATTTCAAATATGATTTCTTAATTACTAAAGCCCATCATGAATTTTGGGAAGGAGAAAGTACGAATTGGTTATCTAGTAATTATGCCAATTATGTGCTATTAAAATCAGATGTCGATGTTGCTGCTCTCGAGAAAAAGTTAATGCAAATCTTTGACAAATATGCGGCCCCTGCATTGCAGGGTAATGCTTCTGAAAAAGAAATACAAGAGATGCGTAATAGCTCTCGATTTATTTTACAACCTATTACAGATATTCATTTACGATCTGTAAATATTCATGATAACTTATCACATAGTGATATACGCTTTGTATGGTTGTTTGGTGGGATCGCTATTTTTATTCTCATTTTGGCCTGCATTAATTTCATTAACCTTTCTACGGCAAAATCTGCCAATAGAGCAAAAGAAGTGGGGCTTCGCAAAACGGTAGGAGCTTTTAGACTAAGTTTAATTACTCAATTTTTGATAGAGTCAATAATATTTAGTTGTATATCATTTGCTTTAGGCGTGTTGTTGGCTTGGATATTATTGCCTTTTTTTAATGAGATTGCATCCAAAGAACTATATATGCCATGGGACGATTTTTGGTTTTTACCAGTGATAACCGTTGTATCGATTGTAGTAGGGATTATCGCCGGAATATATCCATCATTTTATCTATCATCATTTAAACCTGTTGATGTACTAAAAGGAAGCTTGAGTTCAGGAAGCAAGAGTAGAAGCTTACGAAGTGGATTAGTCATTTTTCAATTTTCGGTATCCGTGATTCTTTTAATAGGCACTCTCGTAATCTATCGACAAATGGATTACATTCTTAATAAAGAATTAGGGTATAACAAAGATCAGGTCCTTATTATAAAAGGTACCAATTCCCTTGGTGATAAAGTAATGACTTTTAAAGAAGAGTTACTATCTCTTTCTGGGATAAATCAGGTTTCGATTAGTGATTATTTACCGATTACCGAAACCAAAAGAAATAGTAATTCTTTTTGGAAAGAAGGTCTCGTAGGAGAAAATAAAGGTATTGCCGGTCAAATGTGGAGGGTCGATGAAGATTATATCAAAACACTTGGTATGAAACTAGAAAAAGGAAGAGATTTTTCTATAAACAGAAGTAATGATATAGAAAGTGGAGCAATAATTAATCAAAAAATGGTAGAACAATTGGGGTTGATTAACCCTGTAGGTAAAAAGATCACCAACGGAGGTCAAACCTTCGAAGTAATAGGAGTTGTAGAAAATTTTCATTTCGATTCATTAAAAGAATCAATTTTACCACTTTGTATGGCCATAGGAAATAGCTCTTCTATTGTTTCTGCTAGAATGGACACCGATAGTTCAGAAAACCTTATAAAATCCGTTACCACTATTTGGAACAAATTATCTCCAAATCAAAGCATCAGGTACACATTTTTAGACCAAAGGTTTGCGGTAATGCATAAGGATATTCGTAGGTTAGGAATCATCTTTAATAGTTTTGCACTTTTTGCATTGTTTGTCGCTTGTTTGGGTTTATTTGCCTTATCTGCATTTATGGTAGAACAGCGGAATAAAGAAATAAGTATCCGAATGGTACTCGGAGCTTCTCACTTCACTATCTACAAATTGCTTAGTACTGATTTTTTGAAACTAGTGAGTATATCCGTAGTAGTTGCATCACCTATTGCCTGGTTTGTAATGCGTAGATGGTTAGAAGATTTTGCGTATAAAGTTACTCTTAATTGGCAGATTTTTGTTTGGTGCGCAATATTGGTTACAATTATAGCAATTCTTACAGTGAGTTATCAATCTATAAGAGCAACATTTATAAAACCATTAAAAAGTTTAAGAACAGAATAAACCATCTAAAAACTATAGTTATGTTTAGAACACATTTGAAAATAGCTTGGAGAAATCTTAAAAAACGTAAAGTCTTTACTTTTATTAATATTATAGGGCTTTCGCTTGGATTTGGTTGTGCAATTCTGATATTTTTGTTTATTAATCATCACCTTCAATTTGATAATTTTCATCAAAATTCTGATAGGATTTTTAGGATCGTAACCGAAGAACACCGTAATGATGTGGAGTTTGAAACCGCAGTACCTCCTGGTTTTGCTGATGGTTTTAGATCAGATTATAACTATGCTGAAAAAGTGGCAAAACTTTTTATTAGAGAAGACTGGCAAATCAATAGTACAACAACTTCTAAACGTTTTAAAGAAAACATTGCTTTTGCTGAACCAGAATTTTTCGAAATATTTAATTATCCCCTTACTCAAGAACTCAATACTCGAACGTTAATAGAACCTAATACCGCCTATGTCACCCAAAAGTTCGCTTCAAGAATGTTTGGTGATGAAAACCCTTTGGGTAAGAACTTTATTTTAGAAAATACAGAAACGATACAGATTATCGGAATACTTAATGATTTACCAAATAATACAATGATCAAAGGAGAAGTGTTTTTATCCTTTAAAACACTTGAAAGTTATGATAATTTTGCATCAAGTAATGCATGGGGAGGGATAAACGGTAGCTTACGTTGTTATGCACTACTTCATCCAAATCAGAATATTAATAATATCGAGAAATCTCTCATTGCTTTGGTAACCAAACATCGTCCACGAAGTAAAAATGTACACCGCTATAAACTTCAGGCATTACATGAAATTCATTTTGATAATAATTATGATGGTATTAATGTGAGTTTGTTATGGATTTTTGGTTTAATAGGAATATTTCTGATCTCTGTCGCATGTATCAATTTTATAAATATCTCAACAGCTCAGGCATTTTCTAGATCCAAAGAAATTGGAATCAAAAAAGTATTGGGAAGTTTTAAACAGCATTTATTCTGGCAATTTATTTCAGAAACATTTATAATAAGTTTGTTTGCAATGTGCTTGGGTGTTGTTATAGCTATTGCTGTTTTACCTTATTTTAATGCCCTTTTCGAACTTCATCTTTCTGCAAGTGCTTTACTGAATATAAAACTTATAAGCTTCACAATTGGCATGTTGATTTGTGTTTCACTTCTTGCTGGAAGTTATCCAGGGATTTTATTGGCCAGAATTTTACCAACCCTTGCATTAAAAGGTAAGTTGACACAAAAAGATGCTGGCGGAAAATTAACAAGAAAAGTATTAGTAACTACTCAATTTATCATTTCTATATTATTAATAGCAACAACTATAATAATTAGTAGGCAAATTAATTATGCAATTAATGCCGATTTAGGTTTTGAAAAAGATGCAATTGTGATGGTCGAAATTCCAGAAGATCTTGAACCAGTAAAAATAGAAGGATTAAAAGAACGACTAGCACAATTAGCGGGAGTAGAAAATGTAACAGCATGTTTGGCAAGCCCAGGAGCTAGTAATAATAACTGGGGAACTGGAATAAAATATCATAATAGACCAGAGTATGAAGAGTTTTCTATTTCTGCAAAAATGGCCGATGTAGATTATATCAATACTTTTGACCTCCAATTGGTAACCGGGCGCAATTTTTATACTGGTGATTCGATTACCGAGGTTGTGGTTAATGAAAAACTTGCTCAACAATTAGGTTTAACCTCTCCTGATGAATTAATTGGAAAACGTGTAGAGCTTAATGGAGGATCTATCAAGGCTGCTATCGTTGGAGTGATCGCAGATTTTCATGATAAGAACTTTCACGAAAAAATTAACCCTATTTTCATTGCTCCTCAAACAAATGCTTATAGTGAATTGGCGATTAAAATTAATGATCGAGACGTAAAAAATACGTTAGCCGGAATTGAAGAAAGATGGAAAGAAGTCTTTACAAAATATATTTATGAATTTGATTTCTTGGATGAAAATGTAGCTCGACAGTATCAGGAAGAACAACGATTATTATCACTGTCTAAACTGTTCTCGACATTGGCTATTTTTATTAGTTGTTTGGGTCTTTATGGACTGATTTCATTTTTCGTAGCGCAAAAAACCAAGGAGGTAGGAATCAGAAAAGTACTTGGTAGTAGTGTTACTGGTATTTTGATTTTGTTTATCCAGGATTTTTTCAAACTCATCTTAATAGCAGGAGCAGTAGCCACGCCATTAGCATGGTACTTTATGAATAATTGGTTACAAAATTATACCTATCATACCAAAATACATTGGTGGATTTTTGCAACATCTATAGGTGGATTGTTGATTATAACAATGTTAACGATTAGTTATCAGGCAATCAAGGCCGCTACGGCAAATCCTATAAAAAGCTTAAGAACAGAATAACGATCTAGTTAATTAACATTATGTACACTTTATATTTCAAAATAGCAATACGATATCTGGTAAAGAATAAACTCTATTCTTTTATCAACATACTGGGATTGGCCATTGGAGTAGCATCTTTTATTTTGATTATGATGTACGTTACTTATGAACGTAGTTATGATAAATTTAAAGGCTCTGAACAAGTGTATAGAGCTTACATGGATTATCTTATAGGAGACGTATATGCTGCTGGTGATGCGCAAACGTATAATGAGGTTGGCCCAACATTAAAAGAAGAGTTTCAAGAAGTGCTAGACTATGTTCGTTTTTATCGGTTAGGTAAAACCACGTTAAAGACAAATAATCATGCTTTAGAGATTAATAATGGTTGTATTGTGGATCCTAGTTATTTTGATGTTTTTGGTCAAAATTTAGTGCATGGAGATATTAATACAGCACTTAGAGAACCAAACACCATTGTATTAACAGAATCATTATCTCAAAAAATATTCGGAAACGAGAATCCTTTAGGTAGATCGATACAAATATTTAGAGATAGGTCAACAAATGCTACAGTAGTAGGGGTTATAAAGGACCTTCCACAAAACTCTCATTTTAAAATTAATTATTTACTCTCTTATACCACAATGCGTAATTGGGATGCCATTGGAGATAATATGAAAGAGCCTAATTGGAATAACAATGTTTATTTTACGTATATAAAAATTGATGAAAAGGCTAATGCCAGTTTACTTCAGAAAAAGATTATAGCTCGAGATTTGGATGAAGTTAATGATGAACGTATGAATATAGAGCCTATAGAAGAGATTCATCTATATTCTAACAAACCATATGAAGCCGAAACAAATGGAAGTATTACAAGAATTAAGTTTTTAACAGCTATTGCATTTATTATTTTAATTCTTTCATGGCTCAATTATATCAACCTTTCTACCACCAAATCCTTAGAGCGGGCTAAAGAAATTGGTATTAGAAAAGTAGTGGGAGCTCAGAAAAAACAACTAATAATTCAATCTTTATTAGAGTCTATTATCTTGAATATATCAGCGATTATAATTGCCATCATACTAGCCGTAATCATATTGCCATTGTATAATGAGTTTACCGGCAAGGCAATGAGTTTTAATATTGATACTATTCAAAATCTAACTCCTATTTTAGGGATCATTTTGTTAGGGATGATATTGGCGGGGTTATATCCGGCAATAATGTTAAGTAATTATACTCCATTAAAAGCACTTAAAGGAAAAACGAGAACATCTGCACAAGGGATCCATGTGCGAAAAGGACTAATTATTACTCAATTTTTTGCAACTATTGTTTTGTTAATTGGGACTATTATAGTTACAAAACAAATCAGTTTCATGCAAGACCAACCTATTGGTTCTGATTTAAATAATGTATTGGCTATAAATGGGGAAGTTTTAACAAATACATCCGATTCTCTTATTCGAAAAAATTATGTGGTTTTGCAAGAACAGCTTAAAAAATTACCATCTGTTGTCAATGCATCATTTGCCGTTACGTATCCAGGAGATGGTTACGATAATTTATCTTCTTTTATGGGGATTACATTCCCTAACGGAACCCTAGAAGAACAAAATGTTTGGTATAACTATGAAGTTGGTTCAGATTATTTTGATGTAATGGGAATCAAGTTTATTGCAGGCAAAGCTTTTACTCCTACCTCTATGGGGTACAGTCATGATATTGTTGTTAACGAAGAGTTCGTTAAGGAAATAGGCATCACAAATAGTAATGAGGCGATCCATAAAAAGGTAAAATTCTGGAATCGAGAATGGAATATTGTTGGAGTAATTGAAGATTACCATCATTTTGGAGTAAAAACTCCTGTAACTCCTATTTTGATACGATATACACCTACAAAAGATGTGCTATTAGTTAAATTAGATCCGCGCGTTACCTCTGTTTCAGGATACAGAGCTACCATAAATCAACTTCAAACCACATGGTCATCTGTTTTTCCCGAAAGTACGTTCAACTATACTTTTATCGATAAAAAATTCCAGGAGCAGTATAAAGAAGATAATAAATTTAGCGACGCATTTAAAATTTTTACAGCTTTGGCAATTTTTATTGCCGCATTGGGATTGTTTGGGCTTACATCATATACCTGTATCCAGCGTAAAAAAGAAATAGGAATTAGGAAAGTAAACGGGGCTAGCATTTTTAAAATCCTCCAATTACTAAATATCGATTTTATTAAATGGATAGGGATTGCATTTATTATTGCTATTCCTATATCAGGGTATGCTATGACTACATGGTTAGAAAACTTTGCAGTAAAAACAAGCCTAAATTGGTGGATATTTTTGTTGGCAGGATTAATGGTACTGGGAGTTACTTTACTTACTGTAAGCTGGCAAAGTTTTATTGCAGCCAATGGAAATCCTATTGATGCTTTAAGAGACGAATAAATCAATCAAAAAACATAAATCATGCTTAAAAATTATTTCAAGATTATATGGAGGAATTTGATTAGAGAAAAGCAATTTACTTTTCTAAACATATTGGGCTTAACAATTGGTATTGCCAGTTGTTTTATGATAGGTTTGTATGTGTATAACGAAACGTCTTATGACACTTTTCATGAAAAGGGAGATCGTGTATATAGAGTAAACCAATCCAATATTTGGGGAGATTGGAATGAACAATTTGCAGCAACAGGCCCAAATGTTGCAGAAGCTCTTAGAGCAGATGCTCCAGAGTTTGAGCAATTAACTCGTATACTAAGTATAGGAGAGCAAACCATGAGAAAAAAGAGTGAAAATCAAGACAGAGACTTGTTTAAAGAAGAAAAATCTTTTATGGCGGAAGAAAATTTCTTTGATGTATTTTCTTTTGGATTTAAAGAAGGAAATATCAAAACAGCACTCAAAGAACCCATGAGTATGGTGATTACCGAGGAAACTGCGCAACGTTATTTTGGTACTGAAGACGTCCTAGGGGAGCAATTGGAAGTAAGAGAATCCGATGGCCAATGGAGTACATATACTGTGACTGCAGTATTAGAAGATGTCCCTACCAATTCTCATTTAGACTTCGATATTTTAATATCATTATCAACAATTCATAATAGATTGAGTAGGCAAAACTGGTTATGGGCATGGACAGGCTTCTCTACATATGGTTTGATTAAAGCTGGAACTAATGTTGAAGCGCTAGAAGATAAAATCCAAGCGATACCACCAAAATGGGCGACTCTTACTACACAAAGACTATTTGATCAGTCGTATGAAGAATTTACCGACGGGAAAGAATGGAGGTTATATCTTCAACCCTTACGTGAGATTTACCTTTCGAATGATCCGGATGGTCACAGTTTTGGACCTAATGGAAACCCTCAGTTTGTAAAATTGTTTATTGCTATCGGGATTTTGATCCTGTTTCTTTCTAGTATTAATTTTATGAACCTATCTACGGCCCGTTCTTCCAAAAGAGCAAAAGAAGTGGGTATACGAAAAGTACTTGGATCCGAAAGGAGGAGGCTGATCAAACAATTTATTCTGGAATCTACCCTTTTTGTGGCAGTAAGTACAGTTCTGGCTATCATATCGGTTCAACTTTTTTTGAATGCCTTTAATACTATAGCAGATAAGAATTTGTCTTTGGTAGCGATACTTGGTAATCCGATTTGTATAGCACTTATTTTATTGTTTATACTTATGCTTGGATTACTATCGGGTAGTTACCCCGCTTTTTACCTCTCGGCATTTAGACCGATAGAAATATTAAAAGGAAGGGTGTCTTCGGTATTTAAAGGAAAAAATTTAAGAAATGGTCTGGTGGTATTTCAATTTACAGTTTCGATTGCATTAATCATTTTTGCCTTCTTTGTGCAAAAGCAATTGTCGTATACCTCGGCTTTGGATTTAGGATTGATAAAGGATAACGTATTACAGATCCACAATTTTGAACAACTAGGCGAGAAAGGAGAAACACTAAAAGAAAAACTAAAAACAATCCCGGCATTTACACACGTAGGTACGTCGTATGCGATACCTCCAAATGTCAGTTCTGGAGATAAATACAGAGCATTTGGTCCAGAACATCCTGCGTTACATTTTGAAGATGTTCGAACCGAAGGAGATTTTCTAGAGCTTTTGGGACTCGAGTTTTTGGCAGGTAGGAATTTTGACCCACTACGAGAGGTTGATAAATATGGGGTAGTGCTAAACGAAGCGGCAGTAAAAAACTTTGGATGGGGTACCAAAGAAACGTACGGTACGGATTCTCCGATAGGAAAATATGTGGCTATGACCAACGAAGATGCAAGTAAAATGGAAGTATTGGGAGTGGTAAAAGATTTTAATTTTAGTAGTACCAAAGAGAAAATAGGCCCACTTGTAATCTTACATAAAGACAACGATTGGGTATGGAATTATGGACGAGGACGAACCTATCTAGCCGCACGTATTAATCCTCAGTCTGTTACCAATACAGGAGAATTGCAAACGATAATTGATGATATCCAACAGGAAATGAAAAAAATGGATGCTTCTGTTTTGTTTGAATACAGTTTTTTGGATCAGGAGTTCGAAAGCACTTTTAGAACAGAACAGCAAATGGCTACCGTACTTAATATCTTTACGATACTGGCATTGATTATAGCGTGTCTGGGATTGTTTGGTCTTTCTGCTTTTTCTGCAGAGCAGCGTGTTAAAGAATTAGGGATACGAAAAGTTATGGGAGCCAAGGTGTCAGAATTGGCGATGTTGTTTTCTTCAGAGTTTACCAAGTTAATTATCCTTTCGGTGGTTTTGGCGTCTCCACTAGCGTATTTACTGGTTAAAGAATGGCTCAAAGACTTTGCATATAGTACACCAATAGAGTTTTGGGTATTTGCTACCGCAGCCGTAAGTGCCATTATTATTACAATACTAACCGTAAGTTTTCAAACCATAAAAATTGCAATGGCCAATCCTGTGGATAGCTTACGAACAGAATAAATTAGAATACATAAAATTTTGAAATATGCTATTACAATTAAATAATTTATCAAAATGGGTACAATCAGGAGGTCAAAAAGTATTTCTATTAAAGGATATTAGTTTTTGGGTGAATGAAGGAGATTTTATATCCATTATGGGACCTTCGGGATCCGGAAAATCTACACTGCTAAACGTGATAGGTATGTTAGATGATTTTAATGAAGGAGAATATGCGTTTTTAGATGAGCGTGTTCACAATTTAAAAGAAAAACATCGCGCAAACTTATATAAGCAGTACATGGGTTTTGTATTTCAGTCGTATCATTTGATTGATGAGTTAACCGTAAAAGAAAACCTTGAGATGCCATTATTATATAAAAAACATGGATCTTCCGAAAGGAAAGCCTTAGTGGCGGATATGCTGGACCGGTTTAATATTGTAGGTAAAAAAGATCTTTTCCCAGCACAATTAAGTGGGGGACAACAACAATTAGTAGGTATCGCTAGAGCATTAATAGCTAATCCAAAATTGATCCTTGCAGACGAACCTACGGGTAATTTAAACTCGAAACAAGGAGAAGAGATCATGGATATTTTTACCCAACTCAATAAAGAGGGAGTAACTATTATACAAGTTACCCATTCTGAAAAAAATATGACTTACGGATCTAGAGTGATTAATCTGTTGGATGGTAGTATCGTTTAGAAATATAAACTAAAAAAATGTCACCCTGAGCTTGTCGAAGGGTGACATTTTTTTTACTTAGATTCTAATAATTTCGTAATTACTCACTTTCGGGTGATGCCGCAAATTCCTTAATTGCTGTGTTTGGTTCTATAATATTATATCCATTCCAAAATTCGGAGTTGTACTTGGATAAATATTCAGGTTTTATAGATTTGTTTTCGACGCTACTTTTGTAATTAGTTTCTGATATTTGCTTAGAATCAAAAACCACAATTTCGTATTTACGTTTATAGGTATTTACTGCATCTATACCCAATGATAACTCATTTTGTTTACGTTTTCCTTTTACATGTTTGTTCTTTTCGATCACCTTGATGGGGCGGTCAAAGCCAAAGAATCCACCTCTATACATTTCTAAAAATCGCAAATCATATTTTTGATTAGTGCTTTTGGTAAAAAGCATTTTGGCCCGATATAAATTATCTTGATATTGAATTCCTAAAAGTTTAAAATTTCTAAGATTTCTTACATTTTCGTAATCTACGCGAACCACAGCAAAATCTTGAGTGTTCACATACAATGTACCTTTAAAATCTTCCTTTCTTTTAGGCGAAAAATCAATAATGTAGACAGCTTCATCATTGATATAGGTATAATCCTTAAGTTCGAAATTATATCTGCCAGATTTATTCAGGAAATTAGACATGACATCATCATTAAAAAATAAACTTGTCATTAAACTTTTTAATCCTGATTTACGGTTCTTTAAAAACTCACTTTTGTCTTCTTTTTTATCTTGTTTGGCTAATTCATCTTTAACCGTATTGGCATCTTCATTATTTTCTAGTAAAGAGTCTACCTGTACTTTGGTGCCAAACAACCCTGATTTTATTTTAAGATAGGAGTCAGGTTTTACATTTTCTTTGAAAATAGTTTCCATGCGCTTGGTCATTGCATCCATAGATACCTGATTGTTTTTATCATATAGCTCTGCTGCTTTGATGATATGTAATTTCCTTTTCTCAAAATCTCCATAAAGATCACATAAGGTTTCAGTATAGTATTCGGATTTTCTGGGGATGATAGATATCACACTATCTAATAGTTTTTTGTTAAGCTCTTTAATGGTAGATTTCTTAAAATCAACATCTAATTTCTTAATAGAATTAAATTCTGATTCTCTAAAAAACAAACGTCTTTGAGATAATTCAAAATTGTAATTTTGCGCTACACGATCTTTTACGTTGTCAATAATTTCGTCTACAGATAGGTTTTTATTCGAGATAAAAACACTTTTTAATTCTATAGCCTTAGGAGTAATATAAATAATACTATCGGTTGCCTGTTGTAATGAAACCCCTATTTTTTCATAACCCATAGATGATATATAGATGGAGTCAATTTTGGATAATGATTCATCTAAGTTGAGACTAAACCTTCCTTCTTCGTTGGTAATGATTCCTTGGTTTTCGGATAACTGAATAGTGGCATATGGGATAGGCTCATTCGTTTTTTTATCGACAACTTTTGAAGTAAAGGTTTGCGCAAATGTTACCGTTGTGATAAAGAATAATAAAAAAGAGATGATAATCGCCTTTTGATGTGTCATGGTATAAAATTTTTGGTCTATTAGTAAGATACTATTCTTTAAGACGTCTTTTACATCACAAAGGTTGCCTTGCTAATTGTAAAAAGAAGACTTTATTATCGAGCAATTGTTACAATAACCAGGCCAATCAAAAGGAAAACAGGAAATAATAACATGATAATCAGAATAATTTAAGGTAACTCTTTATCAAAAATGATAATTTTGAGAATAACAATTAGCGTTTCTTTAAGGGAGTATTTCCAATTCTTTTTTTGCATATCCATGCTTTAGAAATGTATAAGTTAGTAATTAATTAGGTAATCACTTTTTACTCTTAAACTTCTTTAGTTTTTGAACATTTTTCTATTCACGACAATTTTTTTTATCAAATTTTTAAAAGAAAAAAAGCACAGCAACATCTAGGTTTTTGTTAGATGTGACAGGGCTTTAGAGATAATAATATTTGCATCTCTCAAAGTAGATAGTTACAATTTTTTAATTTTTTGGGTTAACATTTCAAAAATTGAAGAACGTATAACTGTACCAAAAAATAAGAAGCAATTATCCATTACAATATTTAGGGTTTTTTACTAAAAATGGATGTAAAATTTCTGATTATAAACTAAGTAATAGATAGAGGTTATAACAACCTAATAAAATATTAAAAAAAACGTTGCGCGACGTACGGGGGGAAACCGAAAAACCTTTTTTAAAAGAGTAGGTAATTATTAATAAAAATAAAAATTTATGAAATCTTTAGAATTAAATCAAATGGAAATATTAAATGGAGGTGATTGTGTTGCAGAGACAGTAGGTGCTGGAGCTGGTGGAGCATTAGTTGGAGCTATTACAGGTGGACCGGTAGGACTTGTAGCTGGTTGGTTAACTGGTGCTATAGGAGGTTTAGTGACATGTGCAGTAACTAATGCAATGCAATAATCATTTTCTTATCCATCTATAAATAAGTATAAGTAGGTCTTGCATTAAAGCAAGACCTACCTATAGAAAAATATTACAGCAAATCATTAAAAAGATGAAATCAAAAACACACTTCATATTGCTAGTCATTAGTACGGTATTACTAACAATACTAACTCAATACCTTTTGGATACAGATGCTCTTCTTTACAATAGTTTGTCTGATCAAATCGCAGAAGAACAGGTTAACGCAATATTAGAAAATGGTCAAAAATGGAGATGGTTAGGATATATCATATTACCATTAATTCTGTTACTTAAGATCTCACTAATCAGTATTACGTTGTATGCAGGAGCCTTTTTATTTGATAAAAAAATTGCTTACAAGCGATTATTCTTAATTGTTACCAAGGCAGAGTATATTTTTTTAATAGTGGCTTTGATTAAATTAGTTTGGTTTGTTGTTCAACAAGAGTATACTCTTGAAGATGTTCAATATTTCTATCCTCTTTCTGCACTCAATATCGTTGGATACGAAGGATTATCGACATGGTTTATCTATCCTTTTCAAACATTGAATCTTTTTGAATTAGCCTACTGGATCATCCTGGCTTGGTTAATCGGTAAAGAAATAAAGATTACTATAGATAAAGCCCTAGGACTCGTTGCCAGTAGCTACGGATCTGGATTATTAATATGGATCGTAGCAGTTATGTTTTTTACTTTAAATGCAAGTTAAAACTAGCCAAATGATAAAGTCAATGCTTTTGTATTGAGTCATAAAATCAAATAATACCACCTCAAAATAAAATGAAAACAATACTTAAAATATCCCTGCTTTTAACGGGAATAGGATTGCTATGTTTTTTAGGTTATAAGGTAGCAAACAAGATAACTTATAAAAAAGAAGTGGCTCAACTACTAAATACTGTGCCGGAATTTTCTTTTACTACACTTGAAGGTAAGAACTTTACCAAAAATGATCTAAACCAAGATAAAGCAATAGTATTCATATACTTTAATAGTACATGCGATTATTGCCAACATGAAGCTAAATCCATTCAGCAAAACGCAGAAAAATTTAAAAACACACAATTAATCTTTGTCTCTTATGAAACAAAGGAGTTGATTCATCAATTTTCAGAAAACTATAAACTTAACAATTATGATCATATTACTTTCCTATCTGATATCAAAGATGATTTTGCCAATCGTTTTGATGCTAACTCAATTCCTTACATTTTAATCTACAGTAAGGACCAACAATTGGTAAAGCGACATAAAGGTCAACTTAGTGTCGAAACAATGCTGAGTTTTATAGAATAATAATGGGTTAATTTAAGATGCCTTTGTCAGATAAGGATTGAAAAACAATAAAAATAAGTAGATGAAAAATTCTTTTTTTAATAAAAAACAATTGCAAAAGACATTTGTCTTGCAACATGATCAAAGTGATTGTGGAGTGGCTTGTTTACTTTCGATCGTAAAGTTCTATGAAGGAAATCAATCTCTAGAGAAGCTAAGAGAGTTAAGTGGAACCACAAAGCAAGGGACTACTCTTTTGGGGTTGTATCAGGGCGCAAATCGGATAGGCTTTGATGCACAAGGTTGCGAGGCAGATGTACAAGCATTAATAGATCATCCTTCTCCCGTTATTTTGCATGTCGTTATCGATGAACGCCTTCAGCATTACGTAATTTGTTATGGATGTAAAAACGACAAATTTGTGATCGGAGATCCTGCAAAAGGCATTACGTATTATACCAAGGAAGAATTACAAAAAATATGGAAATCCAAAACCTGTCTTACACTTAGTCCAAACAAGGATTTTATTAAAATCAAAGATGACCGGTTGGCTAAGAAAAAATGGTTCTTAAAACTCTTAAAGGAAGATTATAAGCTATTAGCATTTAGTTTGTTGTTAGGTTTATTTATGGCCTCTCTTGGTATGGCGATGGCAGTATTCTCTCAGAAACTGATAGATGATATTTTACCTTCCAAAGATTATAATAAACTCATAACAGGAATTATTTTAGTAGGGTTTTTACTAATCATAAGAACTCTTTTTACGGTATTAAGATCATATTTTTTAATAAGACAAAGTAGAGATTTTAATAACCGGATAACCGATGATTTTTATAACTCATTATTGCGATTACCGAAACCTTTTTTTGATACTAGAAAAATTGGAGAACTCGTATCTCGTCTTAATGACACACAACGAGTACAGCAAGTTATTCAAAATGTTTCCACTAATTTTGTTATTAACCTATTGATTTCTCTGGTATCTCTTGGATTTTTATTTTACTATTCCTGGCAAGCCGGATTGATAGCATCTATAAGTCTTCCGTTTTATTTTCTACTTATTTACAAGTTTAATAGTAAAATTATAAGCGCACAGAAAAAAGTTATGCAAACCAGAGCACATAGTCAGAGCAACTATATCGCGACTATGAATGGGATTGCATCTATAAAGAATAATAATAAACAATCACTTTTTCAGAAAGTCAATAAATTGATTTATGGACAATACCAAGAAGAAGTTTTTGTACTAGGTAAAATCAAGGTAAGGTTGTCCTTATTTTCAGGAATTTTTAGTGTGTTGTTTTTAATAACCATTTTAACATTCACTTCGCTAAAAGTATATCATAACACATTACAATTAGGAGAATTAATGGCTATTCTGGGTATAGCAGGTTCGCTATTACCTTCGGTTGCCAGCTTGGCACTAATTGCAATCCCAATAAATGAAGCCAAAGTGGCCTTTGACAGAATGTACGAATTTGCATCTGTAAAAAAGGAAAGAGATGGATTTCAAGAAATTAAAAGCTTTACTTCTCTTAGCATTAACAATTTGAGTTTTCGTTTTGTAGGGAGAAGACAATTATTAAAAAATATCTCTCTAGAAGTAAATAAAGGCGAATTTATTGCAATTGTTGGAGAAAGCGGAAGTGGTAAAAGTACATTGGGGCAAATTATACAGAAATTTTATCAAAAAGAAAAAGGAGATATTTTGGTAAATAATTCGTTTCCATTAGAAGATGTTACCTTAAAATCCTGGAGAAAGCATATTGGTGTCATAGAACAAGATATAAAGGTTTTTAATAGTACGGTGTTAGATAATATAACTCTAGGTAGCGAAGATACTCCTGAGAATGTTGTCAAATTCTGCCAAGAATATGGTTTTGATAAATACATTGCCCAATTCCCTCAGGGGTATGCTACTATTTTAGGAGAAGAAGGGATTAATTTGTCTGGGGGTCAAAAACAAATCATAGCGCTAGCCAGAGCTTTATACAAAAAGCCTCAATTATTGATTCTTGATGAATATACATCTGCTATGGATCGAAAAACAGAACAATTTTCTTTGAATCTTTTACGACAAATCAAGCAAAAAGTAGGAATTGTATTTATATCCCACAGGTTACATTCTTTACCAAATATTGCAGATCGAATATATGTGATCGAAGGTGGAGAAAGCAAAATCTCTGGATCACATGAAGAATTATTGCAAACTGATAATTTTTATAGTGATTTTTGGAGAGAGATTAATCATACTCCTGTTTTATCCATATGATATCGTCATAGGGGTTATAGGACACTTCTAATACTGGTAATTATTGGCCTGCATACAGAAAAATTATTAAGCTGAGTTGAGGGTAGTACGTTTTTTTAGTGATAGCAAATGTAAAATGAGTAAGAAACATCTGTTACGTTAAACTATGAGCGAATTACCCTCTTTTATTGTTTTATAATATTCATTGAATTCTTTTTACGTAAAAAAATCACGATCAAAACAGCGCTTTTTGATCGTGATTTTATAAACCCTTATTTATATATTTCGAGAATTACTCGGCAACTGATTTTAAATTGTCGTCTGAGCTTCTGTCAATTAATTTATTATAAGGGTCAATACCCGCTTTAAGGGGTTTCTTATCAGTAATAATGGTAAATGTGTTTTCTCCAGATGTTAACCATTTTCGTTCTAGATAATATGGGTTTTTTAAAGGCACTTCTTGATCGTCAATAATATCTTCTCCAAATAATCCGATCTCGATATAGTTACTTTTATCATCTACACGTTTTTCTTTACCCTTATCATCATAATATATTTTTTTAGAATCCAGAACAAAGGTAGTTTCATACTTGCCATTATCCAGTTTCTTGGTTTTGGCAGATGCAACGCGGTTTTCGTACAATACAATTTCTTTAAAGCCATCATCTACAGCATATTTTAAAGAATCTGGCGCTACACTACGCAGGGCTTCATATAGATTTTCGGATGTAGGATATACACCCTTGTCAAAGTTTTTATATTCATTTAAGAAACCACGTAATGCCTTATTAATGGTATCCTCTCCAATAATATCCTGTAATTCGTACATAATCATTGATCCTTTTTGATACCAAATGTGCTGTCCAAATTCTACATTCATCAAAGAGCGTTCTGGTTTAAAACTAAAAGCTCTTGCCTGTAAGTATTGATCTAGAGAATATTTTAAAAAGTTTTTGATTCCATTTTCGCCATATTCATGTTTCATAGCCATAAGCGATGTGTATTCTGCTAAGGTTTCAGAAATAATATTAGCACCAGTAGTATTACTTGGTGTAGCCAAATGTCCCCACCATTGGTGTGCTACTTCGTGAGCCGTAACACTAAATGCATAATTGTAATTTTCGGCCTTATCAAAATTGGCCACAAAACCAAAATCTTCAGAATAAGGTATGGTGGTAACAAAAGATTGAGCAAAGGTTGTATGTGCAGGAAACTCTACGATTCGTATCACCGAATTAGGATATTCATAAAAATTGGTAGAACAATAGCTTAAAGCAACTTTAACTCCATTAATAAAATGTTCAAGATTACGCTTATGTTTTGGCGAATGATAGATTTCAATATCAACCTGTTTACCACTTGGTGCTGTCCAACTAGATTTCTTTACGTCATACTTTGCAGAAACCACATTAAAAAAATAGGTGGTCTTAGATTCTAGTTTATAATTATAATATGCTCGATCATTCTCTTCCCATTTTTTGATCAACTTTCCGGGAGCCAATGCTATTTGATCTTTGGCCGTACTAACCACAGCTTCAAAATTGATATAATTAGCATCTTTATTAAATAGATTACTCTTTAATGCTGTCGAATCTGTACGAGGAGGACTTAAAAAGTCAAGTTTTTTTAAGCCATGCTTTTTACGTACCCCATTATCAATCAAACTGCGTTCGTAGTTAAATGCAGGAAAAATATTATCATTAAAGAACGATCCATTATGTAATACTTGTGTTTCTCTTTCATTTGCAAAACCTTTGGCTTCAGCGGTAACTTCGATAGTTAGATTTGCTTTTTCGCTAGGTAATAAAGTTTTGGGTAACTTATAAAAATAGAGCCTGTATGATGAATCAGAAACGACAGGATTTAGCTCTTGGCCATTATACATAATCTTTTGCAAATTGGTGTGCGAACTACCATATCGAATATTAAGCATTAACGTATCAATAGGCGTGTCGTAAGTATTTACGATTTTAAATTCTCCTTTGGCTTTAACTGCACGTTTTTTCGGAAACACATCGATATACGCCTTTAGATCAGTAATTTTTGGATGTGCTTGACCGATGTATTTATCATATTTCTTTTCTGCGGCAGCTTCCGTTTCTTCAGCCTCATTGCCTCCAACAAGCCTATTTAATACACCTAGGTTATAATAGCTATATCCACCAACCGAAATAAATGCAATAACTACTGCAATTAGAGAAATGATAGTCTTACCAGTAAACCTTTGTTTTGCCAATGACAATCGTTCTTTGGCAGAAGAAAAGAATCCACGAGTCCAAAATACTTTACCAATCACCATTAATATTACTGTAAATAATATCCAGTATAGATTTAACCACGCAATCCCGGTAAGATAATGTCCAAAACCGTTTAAGTCACTAAGAAAAATAGGTGTAGTCCCTCCGTAAATCAACATAGGGTTTGTACTTTTTAATCCAAGGGTGATTAATAGTGGTAACCCGATATATAATAGGATAACAATAAAATGACCTAAAAACTTATTATTGACTAGTACATGTACAAAAAATGCCAATAATACCGTGGTGATAAACCCAGGAAATATTAATCCATAATTGTAAACGAGATATACATCTAACTCATATCCAAAATATCCATTTAATGTTTGAAATATGATACCAATTAAGATATTTGCGAATGCCAAAATAATGGCGACACCTAATAATGAAATAATTTTAGAAAAGTATAAACTTGCATTACTAATAGGTAATGCATCATAAAACACAAAGGTTTTATTTTTTCTGGTGCGGTGTACTGCTTCTCCAGAATAGATAACCAAAATGATTACTGATAATAAAGAGATACCTCCCGAGACAAAAACCGCTACATATCTAGTTAGAGGTAAATTAGGTGTTCCATACGTTTCATTAGCAAGAAATACCACAAATACAGAAATGATAATACCTATAATTAACAAAATTATAAATACCGGGTCTTTAACGATTGATAAAAATTCAATTTTACTAAGTGATAGTAAATTTTGGCGTTCCGTTTTCTTAGAAAAAACCTGAGTAATAGAAGTTAGCAAAGATGGAGTATACTCGGTATTATCTGTCTTTTTTTCTTTCTTACCTGATAATAGGAACTTCTTGTAATCAAATTTAAAGAATGTTATTAAAAATAAAACTAACCCAACTGCTAACCAAAGCATTCGGTTGAGCAGAAACTTACCGTATAATGGAAGTTGATTTATATTTAACTCATTGATAGACCAATATTTTTTTATATAAGAATAAGCTTGCCCTCCAAAAGGATCTAGGTATACACTTAACCACTGGTTATCAATATCACCTAATAGGTTTTCGGATAAAGCATCTAATAAGAAAAGACAAATACCCCCTAGATAAATGATAGGCATTTTTTTGAAAAAGGCCATTAGGCAAAAGAATAGTGAACCTACTAAAATTGCATTGATTTGTAATAAAAAGATAAAAGGTAGTATATAGGATAACAGATTAAAAGAATCGTAATCTCCATAATCAGGGCGATCTAGAAAATCACCAATACCAAACCCTATAATCATTCCTATAACAATAGCAATATTAAGTAGTGTTACTATTGTAAAACTACCTAGAAAACGACCTAATACATACGATTTTTGAGGGATCGGAAATGTAAAATAAGTTTGTGCTGTTTTATGATCCTGATCTCTAAATATAGGAACCCCCATAATGGCGGCATAAAAGAAAATTGATATAATCGAAAGCGCTCCTGTTACCCCTGTGATACTGCTGGGGCTGTTTACAAATTCTGCTGTCGATGATCGTTGCAGCGCAGCAATTAGGATTGCAAGACCCATACCTAAAATCATATAAATCCAGGTAGCAGGTCTCTTGAGACGATATTTTAGTTCAAATGAGAATATTTCTTTCATAGGGCAGCCTCCTCTGTTTCTTCTTTTTTATTGATACAATAGAAATAGAAATCCTCAAGATCATTGTTTACAATTTCAAAACCATTTCCAGGATTGATGTCACTATATACATTTACATAAAATTGCCCTCCTCTTAAATAATTAGAAAGTACCGTATGTTCGTTTTCAATTGCTTCTAATTCAGATTTTTCGATATGTTTTCTAAACACTTTACCATCTAATTTGGCAGATAATTCTTGTGGATTTCCTTGTTCCAGAATTTTACCTTCATTAAAAACGGCCATATTCTGGCATAAATTAGTTACATCATCAACAATATGTGTACTTAAAATCACCACGGCATCTTCTCCCAACTCACTTAATAAATTATGAAAACGATTACGCTCCAAAGGGTCTAATCCGGCAGTAGGTTCATCTACAATAATTAATTTTGGATTACCTAGTAAGGCTTGTGCGATTCCAAAACGTTGTCTCATTCCTCCAGAAAAATCTCCAAGATTTCGATTCCTGAATTTGTATAGGTTTACTTTGTTTAAAAGATCTGCTACGTAACTTTTGCGTTCTCCCGCATTGGTGATTCCTTTTACTTTGGCAATATGATTAAGCATCATATCGGCCGACACTTTTGGATATACGCCAAAATCCTGAGGTAGATAACCTAAAACTTTTCTAAGTTCTTCGGGTTGTTTAAAAACATCGATATTGTCAAATTCGATAGTTCCAGAATCTGCAAGCTGAAGCGTTGCGATGGTTCTCATAAGTGTAGATTTCCCAGCTCCGTTTGGTCCTAAAAGACCAAACATTCCTTTCTCTAGATTTAAATTTACATCATTCAATGCTTGAGTACCGTTGGGATACGTCTTATTGAGATTTTTTATCGTTAGCATACTTTAATAATTTTGTAATTCTATACTTTTAGAATTAGTAGAGTTTGTTTTGGTTTTGTTACAGATTTTAAGATAAAAACAATTGATAATGAAGTTATTTCTTGTCTTCGCTTATTGCCGTTCCAAGATAAGAGAATTTGAATATTTAATGATATATTAAAATTTTAATCAATTACAGATATATAAGTATCTTTACTGCGATCAAATTATATAGCTAAGAATGCAACAACTTCGCAGAAACAGAAGACTAAGAACAAATGATGCTATTCGTTCTTTGGTTAGAGAACATATAATTACCCCTAATGATTTTTTGGTTCCCCTTTTTGTCGTAGAAGGAACAGGTGTTAAGGAAGAAATTCCGTCGATGCCCGAATACTATAGATATAGTTTGGATCTATTGGTTGCAGAGGTCAAAGAACTTTGGTCTTTGGGATTAAAATCGGTGTTACTTTTTGTAAAAGTACCAGACAATTTAAAAGACAATAAAGGAACCGAAGCGTTAAACCCAGATGGATTAATGCAACGGGCCATTAAAACTGTAAAAGAAGCCGCTCCAGAAATGTTGGTGATGACCGATGTAGCATTGGATCCATATTCTTCATATGGTCATGATGGTATTGTAGAGGATGGTTATATCGTAAATGATGATACGTGTAAGGTATTGGCCGATATGGGCCTGTCTCACGCTCGGGCAGGTGCAGATTTTGTGGCACCAAGCGATATGATGGATGGTCGTATTTTGGCGATTCGAGAATTATTAGAAAAAGAGAATTTCAAAAATACGGGTATCATGAGTTATAGCGCCAAATATGCTTCGGCATTTTATGGTCCTTTTCGTGATGCACTGGATTCTGCCCCAGGATTTGGAGATAAAAAAACGTATCAAATGGATTTTGCTAATAGGGATGAAGCCATTAAAGAAACAATAATGGATATTGATGAAGGAGCAGATATCGTGATGGTAAAACCTGGTTTAGCGTATTTGGATTTGGTGAGAGATGTAAGAGATAATGTTGATGTACCAGTAGCGGTTTATCAAGTAAGTGGAGAGTATGCAATGTTAAAGGCAGCTGCTCAAAAAGGATGGCTTGATCATGATGCCGTAATGCTAGAGCAAATAATGGCTTTTAAAAGAGCAGGAGCACATATTATTGCCAGCTATTTTGCAAAAGACGTAGTGAAATTATTAGGCTAGATTAACCAACTAAAATCATATATTATGGTAAGTAGAGAACGATTGCATCAAACATTTGGAGAATTACTTTATGTTATTGCCATGAGTGATGGTGTTATTCAAAAAGAAGAGGTTGAAACTCTGGAAGAAATTTTAAAAGGACATCCACAAGGAAAAGACATAAAATGGTCTTTTGATTACGAAAGTAATAACCAAAATGATATCGAAACACTCTATAAAAAGGTTATTGAAGTATTTTCAGACAATGGTCCAGATCAAGAATATGATTTTATGATTTACGCGCTTACCAAAATTGCCGAAGCTAGTAAAGGAATTAGTGCCGATGAAAAAGAAGTTATTACTAATTTTTCGAAAGACCTTCTTGAACGATTCATAAAGGACATAGAAATTATTAAAGAAAAATATCATTAAACGTTTTCAGTATATGCAAAAAATTGCGCTGTTACTTTTGAGTATAACTTTAGTATTGGCAAGTTGCCAATCTGAGAAAAAAGAAAAAGAAGAAATTGTAATTGGTAAAAAGAAAGTAAAAGAAACTCCTTTTAATATCGGTAAGAACATATTTAATGGTAAAGGAAAATGTTATACCTGCCATAAGATAGACAAGAAATCCATAGGCCCCGGTGTAATAGAAATTATGAAGGTATATAGCGAACAAAAAGGAGATATTATTGCTTTTTTAAAACAAGAGGCAAAACCTATAGTCGATCCCGAAACCTATACGGTGATGAAAACCAATTTTGCGATTATTAAAACATTTTCTGAAGATGAGTTAGAGGCTCTTAGTGTATACATGTACGGAATCAGTAATGGTAAAACAGAATAATGAATAAGATTTTAAGTATAATTTTTTTGATTTCAAGTACGATAATGGCGCAACAATTTACTCCCAAAGAAGCGTTTTTAGAAAAATGGCAAAACTCTAAGACTTATTTACTAGAAATAGCAGAGCTGATGCCAGAAACAGGATATCCTTTTAAGCCTACAGAACGTGAAATGGATTTCAAAAATCAATTATTACATATCCGTGGTAATATGTTATGGTTAGGAACAACACATTTTTCTAAGGAGACATTTGACCGAAAGGCGTTAAATCAGAATATCCCAAGCACCAAAGCCGAAACTATAAAGATCTTAACCCAAGCTTTTGATTATGTATATAATCAAGTTAAAGCGACTGATGCTTCGGATTTTAAAACTGAAGTAGATTTTTTTGCTGGTAAAAAGTCTAAGCTTCAAATCCTGAATTTGTTACAAGATCATGTTACTCATCACCGTGGACAGTTGATTGTGTACCTTAATTTAAATAAAATAGAGCCCCCTCGATATGTAGGGTGGTAATTTATTAGCTAAATAGTTTTCAAAATCCTTACTTTAGTATCATATTTGTAACTATCATGACCTTACTACTAATTTACGCCGTACTTTCTATTTTCTTTTCGTTTTTATGTTCGATTCTAGAAGCAGTGCTCTTGAGCGTTACTCCAACATTTGTTAACGTAAAAAAGAAGGAAGGGAAACCCTATGCCACTACACTCGAAAAGTTAAAAAAAGATGTAGACAAACCTTTGATTGCCATATTAACTGTAAATACTATAGCACATACCGTAGGAGCAATTTTGGTAGGAGTACAAGCAGAGCAACTACCTTATAAATTTGAGGTGCTTGGGGTTAATGTTGTGGGTATTGTATCGGCAATAATGACTATTTTGATTCTAGTAGTTTCTGAAATTATACCAAAAACAATTGGTGCTACTTTTTGGAAACAATTGGCCAATTTTACCTCAAAGGCACTAGTGATTTTAATAGCGCCTTTAAAATACACAGGTATATTATGGGTGCTGCAATTAACAACCAAATTGATAGGAGGAAAAGGCCATCATGGATCTGTGTTAAGTCGTGAAGATTTTTCGGCAATGGCAGATATTGCTGAAGAAGAAGGTGTTTTTGAAGAATCAGAATCTAAAGTAATACGAAATTTATTAAATTTTAAAGCCATCCCCGCCAAGAGTATAATGACACCTCGTAGTGTATTAAAAATTGCTTCAGAGGATCAAGATATCAAAGCTTTTTTTGACGCTAATAAAAACTTACGCTTTTCGAGAATTCCTATTTTTAAAGATAATCCAGATAATATCACAGGATACGTACTCAAGGATGAAGTGTACAAAGAAATGGCCGAAGGTAAACATGATAAAAAATTGGGAGAACTCAAACGACAATTATTTGTGGTAGATCGTAATATGGCCGTACCTAATCTGTTTGAGAAATTGGTAGAAGAAAGAGAACATATTGCTTTGGTAGTTGATGAGTATGGTTCTGTTAGTGGAGTGGTAAGTATGGAGGATGTAATCGAAACCTTATTGGGGCTTGAGATTATGGACGAAAGTGATACCGAGAGTAATATGCAGGAGTTAGCACGTAAAAACTGGGAAAATCGAGCAAGAAGACTAGGTCTTCTGGAAGATAAACCCGAAGAATGATACAAACAGTTTATATAGAAACCCCTTTAGGAATTGCTTCAATATCAGGAAATGAAGATGGTATTACCGCTGTTTCTGTAACCAAAGAATCTCAAAATAATCCTTCTGCAAACATTCCAGATTACTTACGGGATACAGTAAATCAACTTCAAGAGTATTTCAAAGGAGAAAGAACCGCTTTTGAGCTTAAACTTAATCCTCAAGGAACCGAATTTCAAAAGAAAGTATGGCAAGAACTTCTTAAAATTCCGTTTGGTAAAACACTATCATATCTCGATATAGCCAAGCGATTAGGAGATCCCAAAACAATAAGAGCTGCAGCAAGTGCCAATGGTAAAAACCCACTTTGGATCATTGTTCCCTGTCACAGAGTTATTGGTAGTGATGGATCACTTACTGGCTATGCAGGCGGTTTGTGGCGAAAAAAATGGCTGTTAGAACATGAAAGTCCTGTAAAACAACAATCACTATTCTAACAAAACAATAAGTAGAGGCTCTTTATTTATTAAGAATTTAGTAGATGAAACAAGCATTATAACTTTGGGTTTTGTACGGATTTAGAGGATTTTTATCAGTTTCAAAAAATGAAACTAGCACACCCTATTATTGCATTATTGGATAGTGCTATTTAACTGAAATTAATTTTCTTACATTAGTAGGGTAAACTAATTTGAAATTAAAATCATTATCCTCATCAATTTAAAATCAATATGAAAATCTTCAAAAAATTTCTCAAAGGACTAGTAATTTTTCTTCTTCTTTGTGTGGCTTTGTTATACGTTTTTGATTCAGAATATATTTTAAAAGGAGTGCGCGTGGTCTATATGACTGGTCATAATACGGCCTATTTGGATGATTATACTCATTTTGATAATCGTACAATTTCAAAAGGAAACGGTACAATGCCTTGGGCAATCCATGAAGATTATAATAGTGTAAAAAGTACAGAGCGATTAAATGCTACCAATGAAGAACTAGGAACAGTAGCTTTTATGATTATTAAAAATGACAGCATATGGTATGAAAACTATGCCGATGGATATGGAACAACCTCAAAAACCAATTCATTTTCTATGGCAAAAAGCATGGTGACTGCTATGTTGGGTAAAGCCATTATGGATGGATATATTAAAAGTCTTGATCAACCCTTGGGAGATTTTTTCCCGAAGTTTTCTGAAGGTCTTGCCGCAAAAACCACTGTGGGAGATTTATCATCTATGTCTTCGGGGCTTAATTGGGAAGAAAGTTACAAGAGCCCATTTTCGATTACTGCAAAAGCCTATTATGATACTGATATTAGAGAGGTGTTGTTAGGCTTAGAAGTTGAAGAAGAACCAGGACAAGAATTTAAATATCTAAGCGGTAACACGCAATTATTAGGAATGGTAATCGAAAAAGCTACAGGTAAAAGTCTGTCGACCTATCTAAGCGAAAGTTTTTGGAAACCTATGGGGATGGAGCAAGATGCAATCTGGCAATTAGATAGTGAAGATAGTGGGATGGAAAAGGCATATTGTTGTGTAGCTAGTAATGCAAGGGATTTTGCACGATTTGGAGTGTTGTTTAAAAACAATGGGGTTTTTGCAGGAAAGCGGATACTACCTGCCGAGTTTACTGAACTTGCTACAAAACCAAGATTCAAAAATGATGACATGTACGGATATGGTTTTTGGCTGTCTGATCATTTGGATAAGAAGATTTTTGCTATGCGAGGTATTCTGGGGCAATATGTAATTTGTATTCCTGAAGATAATATTATTATCGTTCGATTAGGGCATAATAGAGGTGATTTCTTACCAGGAGAATCCTTTACAGATGACTTCTTTATTTTTATTGAAGAAGCATATAAAATGCTAGAGCATGCTGCATAAACTTAACCTTGAACATATTTTGTTTTTGGATATAGAAACCGTCCCCGAATATAAGAACTATGACGATCTTGGCGAGGAAATGAAATATCTGTGGGCAGATAAAACTAAATATCAGCGCAAAGAAGATTTCTCACCAGAAGAATTTTATGAGAGAGCGGGGATATGGGCAGAATTTGGCAAAATAGTGTGTATTTCGGTAGGTTATTTTAGATTTAAGGGCGAAACCAGGTCTTTTAGAACAACTTCTTTTTATGGTGAAGAAAAACAACTGTTATTGGATTTTAAAAACCTGTTAGAAACTCATTTTAGTAAACCCTATCAATTGCTTTGCGCGCATAACGGAAAAGAGTTTGATTTCCCGTACATAGCGCGCAGAATGATTATTCATTCTATTGCCTTGCCATATAAGCTAAACCTTTTTGGTAAAAAACCGTGGGAGGTGGCTCATTTGGATACTCTAGACCTTTGGAAATTTGGGGATTATAAACACTATACATCTTTAAAATTAATGACCAGTATTTTAGGAATCCCTTCGCCAAAAGATGATATCGATGGTAGTCAGGTAAGAGAAGTATATTATGAAGAAGAAGATATTGATCGGATTATAGTGTATTGCGAAAAAGATACTATCGCTGTAGCACAAATAGTACTGCGTCTGCGTCAAGAAGAATTACTGGATGATGATGAGGTGATTTCTATTTAAATAAAAAGATTTTTATTTCATTTTAATGGTAGCTATCAGCGCTTTAAAATCTTCAATAACTGCGGCCGATTTTTCTTTCGAAAATCCTTCAATAACTACAGTATTTTCTCCGTGCGTTACCGTTTGTACTAATACTGTGCTGGCAGAGCCATTTATTTCTCCTTCGACCTGAATTTGATAAGCTGAGTAATCGTTTAATTTTTCTTCAGAAGTGCTAATTACCTTAATATTGGTTAGTCCATTGCCCTTGAGCGCATCGATCATTTGATCAGACACTTTTTTTGGAGTCATTGCACTATCGGTTGGGATGGGCATAACGATCAACATTGATTCGTTTCTATAATTAAGTTTTTTGATCCCATCTGCAGAATAGATAAACATATTTGCGGCTGATTGGGCATATTTAAATTTGGTATTAGAGTCATCAAGTTCAAAAAATGCGGCTTCTAATGGGTCAATGGCTTTATCTTTTTCATAAATTGAAGAAAATAGCGCTTCCTTTATCTGTAATCCTGTTTTTGTATCCTCGGCAGGATATAATGCCATAATCATAGCAGAAAATGTAGTGTCTCCAAATACCAGGCTATACCCCTTTACATCAGGATTTCCTTGCATATGAATAAATTTTGCCGCAAATCCGTTTATAGTAATTTCTTGATAGTCAAAAACGGTAGCACCCTTATCTTCAAATGTTTTTTTGCTAAATATTGCAGCATTTTTCAGGAAATTACCCCCGACCAGATCATACACTTGGATTACAGCAACATCTTTTTTCTCGAGCCCTGTAAAATTATCGGCGATCTCAAACCCTTCTGGTGCTATAATGGATAATTTCGTGCCAGGAATTACAACATGTTCTTCAGTGAGTAGATTTAAAATTTCGGAACCAGAATTTTCTTCAGATTGGCCGAATGCAGATATTGAAATAAAGAGGACAAATACTATTCGTAATAGTTCTTTCATATGCTGTTTTTAGTTACTTACGCAACTATGTAAAAATACAACTTTCAATTATTTTACAAGTATTAATTGCTTAATATACAAATTGTAAAATAATCCCCCTCCGGTAGGAGGGGGAGTTCGGTAACTATATGTCCGTTGTGTCCCCCCAACAGACTCGAATTATAAATTTGTCCATGGACAGGTAGATTCGAGTAAGTCCTTCGATATAGTTACCAGCAAGCAGGGCAGAACATATGTTCTGCGCCAAAAGTATCGTTTGTGTTATGCGCTAACATAATAGAATAGAATACAATCAATAACTGATCATACTATCCATAACAAAAAAATGTTTTTGAGAATAATTTTAAGAAGAAGCCTAAAAAAATAAAACGGTGATTGTGAAGGTGTTTCGGATGCGAATATAGAGATTTATTTTTATATATATGATCTTTTAGTTGCGTTTCTTTGGGGGTTAATCGCTTATTTTGCCTTTTGATACGCTTCTTTGAGCCAATCGATAAGTTGGTTATCTACGTCTTCTACTTTTGATAGTTTTACTCGATGCGTACACATACTACCAAAAGGTCCGGAATTTTCGAGTCGCTCAGTTACAGGTTTGTCTTTTAGTTTTAACCCAAGATCTATACGCGTTTTGGTGGCTGGTTTTATAAGGGCAAATTGCTTTTTTCTGATCATACTTACGCTTCCTTTTTTTGGTGTTTTGATGACATCATTACCAAAAGCACTTATAACAACCAGAAGTTTTTCGTATATCGGTTTTAAGTTTTCTTTACCCTTATATTGGTTGTTTACAAGATCGGAGGGAGAATCATTGTTTTCTTTAGATAGGGATACGATGGTATTTGCAAATCCGTGTGTGACATCATATTCTTCTTTCAAAAACTTAACTGCTTCACCGTGTTTTTCGAAAGATTTTGAATGTAGAATCTTTTTCCATTCTTCTAGTGATTTACCAGTTTTTTCTGGCATATTATTAATCATTGTTTGCAGAGCATTATCCATAAATTAATAGTTTAAAGAGGGTTTCCCCGTTTCTAAATAAGTAATAAGGTTATTGTAGGATTGTTCATTTCCTTTGATAAAAAATTGCAATAGAGATTTATACTTTTCATTGTTTTTATAACCTAAACCATACGAAATAACTCTTGTGCGATTGGGGGTTAGCTCTTTGAACGTGATAATATTGAATAGATCTTTAGCATCTTCTTTCATAAATTCAGGAAAATTTTTGGTGAGTTCTGCTTGTAGCGTCAAGATTTTTTTTGGGATATAATTTATGATATGTAATGTAATTGTCGAATCATCACCGATACTTCCTTTTTCATTGTAATTGGTTCTTATAAGTCCATTTATTTTGAAATCTATTTCTACTAATGGGGTTGCCCATTTTTTCCAACTGTGTTCGGTACTAAAAGCGTTCCAGACAGAATCTATTGGTACATTAACTTCTAAAGTGTGTTTCAGTACTATGTTGTTGAGGTCTGTGGAGTCTACAACAGATCGAACACCATTTTGTCCCATCATTAGTAATGGAAAACATAACAATACAATTTTTACAACTTGTTTTTTCATAAGAGTTTTAGTTTACAGCAACCAAATTAAACGATAAACCAAAACTGTGATAGTAAAAAATTAACCTTTCTTATCTAAGGGAAAAAAATTGGGCTCCTCTTTATTAAATTCAAGGGTGATAAACTCCTGCGGATTAAAACCCGAAAACTCCTTAAATTCTTTAATAAAATGAGATTGATCGGTGTACCCACATTGATATGCTATTTGCGACCATTCTATTTTTTGTTGACTATGAATAAGCTGTAAAATCTCATTAAAGCGGATAATTCTATGAAATACTTTTGGAGTAAGTCCACAAAATTTCTTGAATTGACTAATAAGATGTTTTTGTGTTTTGGGATATGCCTCTACAATCGAATTATGATTGGCAATAGGTTGAGTGGCAAATTCTGAAATTGTATGAAGCAATTCTGATCCAGGTGCTTTGTGTACGTCATATCTTGCACGTAACCACTGATCGGCAATCATAAATTTTTCGGCCGAGGTTGCTTTTTGAAGTAACAATGTTCTTAATTCTAAGATTTCATTACCAAATATGTTTTCTGCAGCGATGACCTGATCATTTAATTGATCAATCGAGGAATGAAAAAAAGGAAAAGCCCCATAAGGTTTAAACTGTATTACAAACATTTCAGAATTTTGATGTGCAGAAATGGATAAGTAATTTTTATGCATACCTGAAATCCAGACTTTGGAATAAGTGCCATTAGAGGTAAGAGTAACATTATCATAGGTATGTCTTGGAATATTATCCAACTCGAAAATGATAAATAAATGGCCCGTTGGAACAACACGTTCTATAGAATGATCTGGAGTAAAATCCTTGAAATGAAATATAGATTCTATAAATATATCTAGTGGATTATTAAGCGTATGCGTTTCAAATGTCATCGTATATCAGGATTGATGAATAATTACCCTAATATAATAATTGAAAAAGAATAAGTGCCCGGAAATAGAAATGATCTTTTGTGTAAAATGATTAAGAATGGGGTATTGTTATTACCACATTCCCTTTTTTATAGCCTTTCTCGACATAATGATGAGCTGCTGAAATCTGGGTTAATGGGTATTTTTTGTCAATTATAGATTTTAATACTCCTGCTTCAATTAAATTTTTGAGGTAGTCAAAATCTTCTACACTTCCTTTGGCTAGGGCAAATATGACTTTTTTATTGGTTGTTAATGATGACCATAACCCTTTGATCATTCCCGAAAATCTCGGGTTACCTAAGACATATCGGCCGTTTTTATTAAGAGATTGTATACTGCGTGAAAATGAACTGGTCCCTACTACATCAATAATGACATCATATTTCTTACCAGTCATAGTAAAATCTTCTTTTTCGTAATCAATCACATGATCTGCCCCAATAGAAGAAAGCATATCTAGTTTTTGAGCACTATCTACACCTGTAACTATGGCTCCCAGATGTTTGGCAATTTGTATGGCATAGGTACCGATACTCCCACCGGCTCCATTAATCAAAATTTTTTGCCCAGAACTCAATTTTGCTTTTCTAAGAAAATGTAAGGCATTAATACCTCCGGTAGAAATAGTGGCGGCTTCATCAAAAGTCATATTAGAAGGTTTGATAGCGATTGCCAGGGTAGTGGGTAAACAAGTATACTGGGCATAAGCGCCTTTAAATCCAGCTTCAGCAAAAATCAGATCTCCTTTTTTAAATCGACTTACTTTTGTGCCAACAGCTTCGACCTCTCCAGACAATTCTTGTCCGAGTATTTTTATTCTGGGTTTAAATATGCCTACATATAAACGAACAGGAAGCCAAATCCAGGGTGCAATATCAAATCTTCGTAATTCGCAATCTCCAGCAGTTACTGTTGCGGCATATATTTTAATGAGTACTTCATTTTCTTTAGGAGTGGGTTTCGCCACCTCTTTATATTGTAAAAGATCCGCAGATCCGTATTGGGTCCATACAATCGCTTTCATCTAAGTTGGTTGTTTTTTGGCCAGCATATATACGACGATTATACACCAATATTGTTACGTATTTAATTGATCCAGTTTAGATTGTCTCATGTATAAATACAGTGGAAAAGTAAAGGCTATCGCTATAATAAAAGTAAAAGGAATAAGAATCCACCAATATTTTATTTTCAATTTAATAGCATCAGGGATGTACCAAACAAAAAAAGTAAAAACAACAACTAGCAAATCAGCACTAAAAGACCTTGCCGGAAATGTGGTTTTGGTTTGCGCAATATAATTAAGGATAGAAGTATTTTCTTCGGTGAGGTAAAATTGAATATTAAAATACCATGTATAGCATACACCCAAAATGGCTAATAATAAAAAGACATATTTACGTTTCATTTTGAAATTATTTTTGCGGTTAATTACATCTGTTGTAGTATAGTCTTTAAATTTCTATAAAATGAAGACCTTGGTATCTAAAGGTACAAAAGAATATGACACTTAATTAGGGAATTAACTACAGATTATAAAATTTAAATGCGATCAGTTCTATAAAGTAAAAAACCCCTCTGAAAAAAAATTCAGAGAGGTTAATAATATGATTAGTTAGCGGTTTTTTACTTTTTCACAAAAGTTTTGACATGCGCACCTGCTTTAAGTACGTATAACCCACCTTTTAAACCTTCTACATTAATAGTATTTGTAAACTCTCCTTTTGCTACTATTTGTCCAATGGTATTCAGGATCGCATACTCTTGTATTCCTTGTGCGTTAGGCATCACTACATTTAGAATGTCTTGAGCTGGTACAGGGAAAATACTAAACTGAGCCGTTGGCACTATAGAAGTATCTACAAAAGTAGCAGTTGTGCCAGAGGTAACCGATACATTGTCTATTGCGACATCAGCTTGCCATGTAGAACCAGTGATTCTGTTAAATCTTAGTTTTACACCACCTCCTACATAAGCAGAAAGATTAATGTTAGCAGTTTGCCATGCATTTCCTTTGTTACCTGTTTCACTCCAGATAGATGTCCATGTTCCTCCTTCATCAGTACTTGCTTCTACAGCAAGACTACCCATATCATTTGAACCATACATGTGATAACCAAAAGAGAATGTAGCACTTCCTAACGAGCTTAGATCAAAACAAGGAGACTCGATGATCGCCTGTTTGTTCGGATATCCTGTTCCGTTCCCAGAAGCTTCAACAAAGATATAATATGATCCTTGAGTAGCACTTGATGGTCCCGTGTTTCTAGATGGAGTTCCATTAGCATCCACTGTCCAGTTGATATCATCTGCAGTTGACTGAGTCCAATCACCAATAGTATTTTCAAACCCTTGGTTATACGGGAATGAAGTAACACCGTTGGTACATCCAGCTCCAGATCCTCCTCCTGCAGTAGTTACATTTACAGTACCAGAGAACCCAGATTCGTTACCAGCGGCATCTTTTGCTTTTACTCTAAAAGAGTATGCCGTATTTGCAGTTAAACCAGTAATGTTTGCAGAAGTACCTGTTACATTACCTAAGTTTGAATTTCCTTGGTATACATCGTATCCTGTAACAGCTACATTATCTGTAGAAGCATTCCAAGATAATGTTAATGTAGTTTCAGTAACACTTGATGTAGATAATCCACCAGGAACCGATGGCGCCTGAGTATCAGGTGCTGCTCCACCAATTACTACTTCGTAATCTTCAACCTCTCCGTATTGAAAAGATTCACAAGCCGTTGGGATACCGTTATATTTCATAGAAACACGCATTCTTGTAGCCCCTTCAGTCGCTCCGGAAGGAACAGTGAAAGAACCACTAACTGGTGTCGTTTGAGTAGCAGCCTGACTATATACTTGCTCTCCTGCATCTGCAAAATCACCATCTTGGTTATAATCAATCCATACGCTATATCCCTCGTTGTATAGAGTTGCGGTCCATGTTGGTGTTATAGAAATTGTATTTGTTGACCCTGCAGCCAAACTCGTAGAAACTGAAGTAAAATCAGTATAACCACCTGTTCCGGCTCCAGAAGTATTATCTATACTTCCTAATTGTACTCTGCTTATGTATTCATCAGCTACGCTATTTCCATTAGAATCGCAGTAAGAAGTAGTACCTCCACCGCCACCAAATGGCTGTCCAACACCGGCAGCATGCCATGCATTTGTTACTGCCTGTTCTTCTGCGCCACCAGCAGTATACAGATCTTTTGCAGCTTGAATAGATCCATTTCTAGCATCTAAGAAAGTTGAGTTTGCGGATAGATATACGCTAAGTGTTCTGTAAGCGATTTTTGCAGCTTTATCCATTCCGATTCCTGCAACAGTAAATGCATCTCCGTTATCGTTAACACCATCAGTTCCCGCACTACCAGCTACAGCTAAGTAGAACCAGTAGTTTAATACTCCACTATTGGTATGTACACCACAAAAATCATTTGGTCTAGATGGAGTAGTACATCCTTCGGCAGCTGTTGCTGCTCTCCAGTTAGTTCCTCTATAGGTGTCAGGCTGACCTAAAGATTTAGGATCACTCATAGAACGCAATGCAGCGGACCCGCTACGACGATCAATTTCATCACCAATCAACCAAACCTCTGCAGATGGTGCTGCATCATTTCCATTTCCTTTAGCATAGTGCTCAACAGCTGCTCCCCAGATATCAGAAAATCCTTCGTTAAGACCGCCGGATTCTCTTTGGTACGCTAGATTAGCAGTAAATGTAGTTACAGCGTGACCAATTTCGTGAGCAGCCACATCTAGACTAGTTAAGGCATCAAAAAAACCATTACCCTCGGTACCGTTTGATGAACCATCACCGTAGGTCATTACACTACCATTCCAGAATGCATTATCATAACCTGCACCACCTGGCTGGTCATCAAAATGTACCCAACTGTTAATAGCGGCACCACTTCCGTTAAAACTATTTCTAGAGTGAACCGTTGACCAGTAATCATAGGTTACTTCTGCTCCCCAGTGTGCATCTAATGCCGCATTATCTTTAGCTGCATTATCAAATTCGGCTGCTGTCCAGTTGTTATCAGCATCTGTAAAGTTAGTAGTTGGATAACTATCATTACCGCCACTATTATAGGTGTTTACTCCACTACCTCTTGTGTTATCTCTAAGCGCAAAACTTCCGCTTATTGTACGAGTTGTAATCGTTCTGCTTCCACTATATCTTGTAGCCGCAGTACCCGAAGCCAATGGCGCAGCTTCCAAAATACTAATTCTATTATTTGGAGTAGCGATTCCTTTTAAGTTTTTGGTAGAGTTACTGTGCTCACCTGTATGTTTTATTGTTGCATTATAGAATAACGCATTTCCGGTATGAGCATCGATATAAAGATCACCTCTGCTAACTTCTGGCTTAGTTACATACATATCAAATTTGTATGCCAAGTTAAATTCAGTTACGATTCCGTTTTGATCTTTGGAATCAATATTAGGAAGAATTACTATTTCACCTTTTGGTGTACTATAATTCAACGCTTTTGATGCAGAAGCATTTTCCCACATGTATTCTTGCCCACCTATATGAGCCATTGCTCTTTGGAAAGCTTGTGTTGTATTTAATTTTGGAGTGGTGTTTACACCTTTTACATTGTAATACTCGCCATGCATTGAAGTTTTCTTACCATTTTGCACATCGATAACAGCTTTACCAAAAGCAATTGGTACACCATTATACATTTGCTTAAATGTTTCATGAGTGATACCGAGTCTGTCTGTCTGTTTTCCAACAAAAGAGTAGGTATTTCCTTTACTTAGGTTAAGGTATTTCTGAAAAATATCTCCAGAACTTTTAGATTGGGTTTCTTCACTTATCTGTATTAAGTTACCAGGGTTTTTGAAAGAATCCCCCTTATTGCTATCCTGTGCAGTTATACACATAGAAGCTAAACTAAATGCAGACAAAAGAATGACACTCTTGTAATGTTTTTTCATGTTAGTTGAGTTTGAATTAATGATTGTTGAGTTTCCTTGAAAATAATGCAAGGAAAAGACAAAACTCTTGAATTATTTTCAGTATTTAAAATAATTTCGACTAAGTGTTGGAAAAACCACATTAATATACCTTAACGTTGCTTTAACAAATGTTGAACAAATAATATAGAAGGATTAATCTTACAATTGGATGTAGGTTTTCCTTGAAAAATTAACAAAAATGACCAGGTAGTTTCATTTATTTTTTTGTATTAGATCGATAAAAAGAATCTATTTTTCGAATGACTACGGTAAGGCAGTACTTAGTTTACTAAATATAGGATATGAAAAAACCCCTGAAACAAATGCTTCAAGGGCTTTTAAGGTTTGATTATTTATTGGCTTTATTCTTTTACAAAACGTGTATTCATAGTATTGTCTACCTGAAGCATATATAAACCAGCTTCTAAGCGACCAACGTTTATAGTATTTGTAAATGTACCTTGGTCTATAACTTGACCTAACATATTAAATATACTGTATTGGTGTGTTCCGATACCATTAATAGAAACGGTTAGACTCGTTCCAGAAACCGGATTCGGAAATACGGTCATAGGATTATCAAAAGAGCCTACCGGTGGTCCACTAGTTACCGATGTAGTAGCAAACGAAGTTGTAGTACCACAAGGGCCAAGATTTGTCCATCCCGTAGCTGTTCTTTCAAATAGATTACCTTGGTATGTTACAAGGTCTCCTGCTTGATAGTTTTGTGTGCTGCTCCAAGGAGAAACACCCTCACATTGATCTACTGGTCCACCACCCGCAGAATTAGTAAGAGATACATTGTCGATAGCAATATCTGCTTGCCACGTACTACCAGTTATTCTATTAAAACGTAATTGAACACCACCACCTACGTAAGCGGCAAGATCAATATCTGCACTTTGCCAAGAATTACCTTTATTACCAGTTTGGCTCCAAATACTTGTCCAAGTAGCACCTTCATCAGTACTTGCATCTACAGAGATGCTTCCCATGTTTGTAGATCCATACATATGATAATTAAACTTAAAACTAGCTTCTGTTAGACCAGAAAGATCAAAACAAGGAGAGTTTAAGATTGCTTGTTTGTTTGGATATCCTGTTCCATTTCCTGAAGCTTCAACGAAGATATAGTAAGAACCTTGAGTTGCACTAGATGGTCCTGTTCCATTTGATGGAGTACCATTTGCATCAACACTCCAGTTGATATCATCGGCAGTAGACTGAGTCCATGCACCTAAAGTATTTTCATATCCTTCGTTATACGGGAAAGATGAAATACCAGAAGTACATCCAGTACCGCCACCTGTTCCGGCAGTAGTAACATTTATGACATTACTCGCTGCAGACTCATTTCCTGCGGCATCTTTTGCAACTACACTAAACTGGTATGCTGTGCTAGCAGTTAATCCTGTAATGTTAGTTGTTGTTCCAGTAACATTTCCAAGATTGGTACTTCCTTGGTATACATCATACCCTGTAACACCTACATTATCTGTTGCCGCATTCCAAGTTAATGTTAATGTAGTTTGCTCTACATTTGAAGCAGCTAATCCAGCTGGTGCAGTTGGTGCTTGAGTATCTGGTGCGTCTGCAGTTGTAACATTTACTGTATTACTAGCTGCAGATTCGTTTCCTGCAGCATCTTTTGCGATTACACTAAATTGATACGCTGTACTTGCTGTTAATCCTGTTACGTTGGTAGTAGTACCTGTTACAGATCCAAGATTTGTGCTTCCTTGGTATACATCATATCCTGTAACACCCACATTATCCGTAGCTGCATTCCAGGTTAATGTTAATGTAGTTTGCTCCACATTTGAAGCTGCTAATCCAGATGGAGCAGTAGGTGCTTGAGTATCACCTCCTGTTGATCCACCAATAACAACGGTGTAATCTTCTACTTCACCATATTGGAACGACTCACAAGAAGTTGGTACTCCATTATATTTCATAGAGACACGAATTCTTGTGTTTCCGTCTATTGCTCCTGCAGGAATAGTAAATGTTCCACTTACAGGAGTAGTTTGTGTAGCCGCTTGTGTCCAAACTTGTTCACCAGCATCTGTAAAATCACCATTTTGGTTATAATCAATCCACACACTATATCCTTCATTATATTGAGTTCCTGTCCATGTAGGCGTAACTGTAATTGTATAATCTCCTCCTTTGGCCAGGTTTGTAGATATAGAAGTGAAATCACTATATCCACCAGCTCCTGCTGTAGTCGTATTATCTATTGTCTCCAATTGTACTCGACCGATGTATTCATCTGCAACACTATTTCCGTTAGAAGCACAATACACTAATTGGAATTCTGTTGTACTAAAATTAGTAGAAGAAGTATATGAGGATGTAGTTCCGTCATCACATTTACTACGTACCTGTACCTCATAAGAAGTTAATTGTGTTAACCCACTAAGTGTAGCAGAAGCTCCGCTAACATCTTGTGTTGTCCAGTTAGATGTTCCTGCCACTCTATAACGCAAATCATATGTAGCTGCTGGTACAGCAGTCCAGGTAATTGTAGCTGTGTCATAACCTATGTTAGATGTAGCAACACCCGTTGGTACTGTAGCATTACAAACGACAGGAGTTCCTGTTAATCCAGTTACAATAAGAGAGAAGTTTTGACTTCCTCCGGTTAAAGAACCTTTGTGAGTAACCGTAATTGTATAACTTCCCGAAGCTCCTGCAACATCAATTCTTTCGTAAGGATCTACCGTGTTGTCTCCTGTTCCGTTGGTAGTAATTCCTGTTAATCTGTATGGCTCATAAGTAGTAGCACCTTTTGTAACTCTAATATCAAGATCGTTAACTAATACAGGTGTGTTGTCATTAGTCGCTGTAATCGCAGTACCAGGTCTATCTGTCCAAGAAATAGATGCCATTAGTGGATTTACTCCATCAGCATCAACTGTAATCGTATACGTTTGACCGCTATTTAAAGTTAATTCTTCAACCTTAGTATCACCATTACTAACCTGCGAAATTACTTCGGCAGCAGCTTTGGTATTTAATAACCCCCAACCGTATACTGCATCCGGTCCAGAAGGTCCCGCATCATCTGCAGTATGTAAAGCAACACCCTTTAAAGTAGCTGCTCTCATCAAATTTCCGTTTAAGTTATTGTAATGTTGTTGTAGTAATAATAAAGAACCAGTAACATTTGGCGAAGCCATTGAAGTACCAGTTATGCTATTATAAGCTGTATCACTACTTGCATATGTAGAATATACCCCTGTACCATTACCAGTAATATCTGGCTTGATTCTATAGTCGTCTGTTGGACCTTCACTACTAGAACTGTTAATAGAAACACTAACTAAAGTTCCATCATTATTTACATTAGCATCTTGCGCATTGGCAACAACAAGATTATTTTTAGAAGTCGAATGACCTGTTAACTTATCATAAGACGAGTTACCATCAAGAGGCGCGCCGTTATATGAATTCTGATTTCCGTCGTTACCTGCCGCTACTACCATAAGATAGAATGGTGCGTTAAACATTACTTCATCCCAGCCTCTTGATTCATCGATATATGCTCCAAAATATTGATCAGGAACTAAATCACCTCTAAAACCATAGGAGTGATTAGAGATCAACATTCCATTTGCTGCGGCATCAGTAGCTTCAGCAATATCATTATTCCACATGTAACCATTAATTTTGGTTTGTGGAGCCATACCTTTGGCGTTAGCTTGTACACCAGATGCAGCAATTGTTCCTGTTACATGACCAGCATGAAAGTTAAGTTGAACACCTCCTTCAGATGCGATGTCTTGGATAGTAACACGATTGTTTCCCCCAGGACCGTCGTATTCTTGATGTGATTCTCTGGCATGACCACCATCCCATACATGGGCGGTCATATTCTGCCCGTCTAGGTTTAATCCTAATGAACCTCCAGAATTCAAATGATTTGTTCTAGTTGATCTAGCGGCACTTACATTATATGTAGTGTAATAAATTGGACTACCGTCAAAGGCTACTTTCTGTAATTCAGAATACCCATCTCGCGACATGATTTGAGTTTGCCATCCATTTTCTTGAGCGGCCTTAGTAGCAATTTTTTTCTGTAATTGTGCTTTTTGTAAGTTTTCTTTTTGTAATTGGTTTAGTTTAGTAATGTTAGTTTGTTGTTGTATTTGTTGTTTTTGAGCTGGTGTTTGTGCAAACAATCCGGCTGATAAGAGTAACATTGTTAAAAGAACAAATATACTCATGGTCTTAGGTGTCTCCCCCTTGAAGCCTCCTAAAGAAATGAAGCTTCCGTAGCTTTTTTTCATTTTTATTGAGTTTGAGTTAGTAATAATTTAGATTCCTTGGTGAAAAAACAAGAAACGGCCAAAACTCTTAAAATATTCTTAATAAAAAAAAGATTTTCGATTAAGTGGGGGGAAAATTCTTTATAAAACCTTAACACTGACTTAACGTTTGTTTGGTTAGATTTCTCTGTAAGAAAAAACTTTCTTATTCTCTAATTATAAATGTTTTAAGAAGAATTCTAATGTTCTTTTTTCATTATAATAAACGGATTTGTTGGTATAAAAACCTACATGTCCACCATAATTTGGGATTTCTAAAAAGACATTGCTATTTGCTTTGGCTTCGTCTATGGGATAACATTTTTGCCCTAAGAAAGAATCATTTTTTGCACTAAGGATCAGTGTTGGAGTGGTTATGTTTTTTAAAAATTGCTTACTACTACATTTAGTGTAATAATCTATAGCATTTTTGTAACCGTGGGCTTTGCTGGTATATAAATTATCAATATCCATTAACGATTTACAGGCTTTAATTTCTTTAATGCTTATCTTATCAGGAAATGCAACTTGACGCTCGTATAATTTGGCCTTGAGATGTTTTATGAAACGTTGCTCGTAGATGAGATTTTTGGGTTTATTAATTTCTAATAAAGAATCATACAAATCACAAGGCGCAGAAACGGCAACTCCTGATTTTATGATCGAGGGGATTTCTCTTTTTTCTCCCAAATACTTAAGAACAATATTACCGCCTAGGCTAAATCCACATAAAGAAATTGAATCGTAGGAGCATTTGTTTAGGATATGGTTTATAATTTCCTCCAAATCTTCACTTACTCCGGCATTATAAGATCTGTATAATAAATTGACTTCTCCGCTACAGTTTCTTAAGTTAACCGCAGCAGCATCCCAACCATTAGTATTTAAATGTCTGGCAAGACCTGTCATATACTGGCGTTGTCCATTGCCCTCTAGACCATGAACTATAATAGCTAGTTTTTTTGATTTTTTTGTAGGGGTAAAGCTCCAATCCAAATCTATAAAATCACCATCTAGTAAAGTAATTCGTTCTCGTTTTTGTTCGATTCCCTTAATCTTTCTTATAAGGTTTGGGTAAATAGTAGAGAAATGACCGTTTCTAAAAAGTAAAGGAGGTTTGTAATTTGATGTAATTATTGGCATTAATACAAGATATTGTCGATGGGTTTAGTTTTTTCTGGAAGTTGTTCTTCATCCAGCATATCACGTAAATCAATTTCTATGGTTTTGCATAGGGCGGTCATAGGAACATCATTTATACGACCTTCAAAGGGATCCTCACTATTGCTACCTATTTTTTCCATTGTTGTAAATATCCACGAAACCAAAACAGAAAAGGGTATCATTAAAAAAATAAACCATGGTTTTATTTCGTTGGTCATATCATGTATTTCGGCCTCAAAAACATTAAGCATTCCAAAGGGGAGTAGTAATACAAAAATCCAAGTAAACACAGTGCTAAAATAAGCATACTGCCTTGGGAATGGAGTATTTTTAATCCGCTCACATTTTCCCTGAAGGTTATACAATTCCTCAAGAACACCATGAAAAAGTTGTTTGTCGAATTCAGTTATTTTACCTGTTTCGTATAGTTTTTTAATATGTAAACCTTGATTTTTTACCAAATGCGTAGCAGTATTTTTTCTTTTTAGTAAGTCTTGATATTCATCTGGGTTTATGAAATTTTTACTCGCATCACAAGAGGGATTTTGTTTTCCATGTTTTTTAAATAAATTCTCCACCAGCGCATTTTCTTTAATAGAAAAAGAAGTAGGTTGTCGTAATTGGACGCTAAGAGCGTTGATCCATGCAATATGACGATAAATCAGAACACTTTTGGTGTTGTGATCATCATTTACCAAACACAATACCTGATTTGCCCAAGTTCGAGAATAATTTACAATGCCTCCCCATATTTTACGGCCTTCCCAGAAACGATCATAACTTTGACTGTTCTTAAAACCAATATAAAAAGCCACCGCAATACCGATTACAGTTAGTGGTTGAAATGGAATATCAATAAAAGTCCAATCCAAAAAATAGTATACCGAAAAAATACCTGTGGTGTATAAAATAAAAAAAAGAAGATTTTTCCAGGCAAATCTTAATATGAGCCCCCAACCAATATTTCGTTTGATGTACATGTGAAATTTTTGTTCTAAAATAAGAAGACCATACAGGTTTTCAAAACTTGTTGGATTTTAAATTTAAGCGATTCGTAAACTGTTGGGTTGTATTACTATATGAAACAAGAATCTTTGATCCATAATTTACTATGCGTGCATAATGAAATGTTTTGTATTTTTGTATTCATAAAATATATAGATTATGTACCTAAAAGATTTCGAGATAAGATGGAATGATATAGATGCCAATCGTCATTTGGCCAATAAAGCGTATATAGAATTGGCAGCACATACCCGAATGTCTTTTTTAACAGAACAGGGTTTTGATAGACGTATATTGGGTAAACTTAATATTGGTCCCGTAGTATTTTATGAGCATATTTATTATTTTAAAGAGGTCTTTTATGGAAGACCGATAAAAGTTTCTCTAGAGGTTTCTGGATTAAGTGAAGATGGAAAGTTTTTCGAATTCAGGCATAATTTTTATGATCATAAAGGTCGCAATTTTGCGCAATGCGAAATGATGGGAGCTTGGATGGATTTGGGAGAGCGCAAATTAATTGCTCTACCTGAGGAAATGCGTGAATTTTTGGATAAAATAGAACGTCCGGATAATTTTAAAATCCTTACCAAAGAAGATACGCGCAGGTTTGCAAAAGTACCTGTGGATTTAGTCTGATACTTTAGGTTTTTTTGTTACCAAATAAACCCCTATAAAAATTAGCAGAGTTGCCGCTATTTTAACAGTGTCTAGTTTATCTTTTCCCAACCCGATAGCAAATATGGATGCTAACATGGGTTGTAGATAGATGAAAACGGCTACAGTTGTCGGTTTTAGTTCCCTAAGCGCAAAAATATTAAGGATATACGTGCCAAATGTGGTAAAAATAATCACATACCCAATTTTAAGATATCCATCTATAGGTATTAAGTCGGGTTGCATTGCTAACAATTGTGAAAAACCAAAAGGTAGTACAAATAAGAAACCAATACCATACATCCATTTAATAAATGTAAATGGATGATATTTCTGAGTGATTTTTTTTACAACAATAATATAACAGGCATACGATGTTGCGTTTACAAAAACGAGGAAATTACCTAAGGTTGGATTGGTGGCTGTTACAGAATTTCCTGTACCGTAAAGTATAATTAGCAATGTCCCCGAAAGACCAATTAAAACCCCTACTATTTTTAATATTCTTATTTTTTCCTTTAGAAAGATTACGGCCAATATCAAAACGATAATCGGGGTGGTTACCATTAATACCGACGCACTTATTGGAGTGGTTAGATTAAGACCTTCAAAAAACGCTAGCATATTAATGCCAACACCAAATAGCGAAGCTAAGGCGATTTGAATAAAATCCTTACGGGCTATTTTTTCTTTTGGACCAAAAAAACTAATTCCCCAAAATAACAAGAAAGCACCAGCAACACGCAAAACAATAAAGCCAAAGGGTTGTATGTAATGCGGCATAACATCTTTGGCAATTGTATAATTCGCTCCGTAAAATATTGCTACTAAACTTGCAGCAATAAGGGCTAGTGTTCTTTTGCTCATAAATTAGATAGCAGATTTTGCCGCTTCGACAACTTTTTTACTATTTCCGATAAAAATTTGGTTAGCATAGATAATTACAGGACGTTTTAAGAAAGTATAATGTTCTAGAATTAGGTTTTTATAATCCTCTTCAGTTAAATTCTGATTTTTAAGATCACGTTCTTTATATAATCTTGCGCGCTTGCTAAATAAAGCCTCATAACTTCCTGCTAACCCATGCATTTCTTCGATTTGATCCTTGGTAATAAGTTCTGTTTTTATGTCCTGCAGTACAAAATCCGAAGAAGGATTTAATTCGTTAATAATGCGTTTACATGTATCACATGTTGATAGATGGTATATTTTTTTCAAAGCGAAATATTTTAAATGTAAAATTCATCACAAAGGAAATTCATTTCAGAATTAAAACTCATATTTTTGGCTAAAAATTAAGACAATATGCAAGATCCTTTGGCAATTACAAGAGTAAATAGAAAAGCGTTAGAAAAAATGTTAGATCATTATTCTTTGGAAGAACTAAATAAAGTTCCAGAAGGTTTTACTAATAATCTGATTTGGAATATTGCTCATGTGGTAGTAACCCAACAACTTTTGGTATATAAGTTAAGTGGGTTACCGATGATGGTAAGTGATGAAATGGTAAATGCATATAAAAAGGGAACCAAAACTGAGGGGGCCGTTGATCAAAATGAAGTGGATCAGGTAAGAGAACTATTGTTTTCTACATTGGATCAAACCGAAAAAGATATTAAGGCGGGTGTTTTCAAGGGTTTTCAGGAATATCCCACGAGTACTGGTTTTGTGCTAAAGTCAATTGACGATGCTATGAGTTTTAATAACTTTCATGAAGGAATTCATCTGGGTTATATCTTAGCGCTCAGAAAAGGGATTTAATAGCTTGCAGTAGTTCCTGAAAGTGGGAAAGCACATCTAAACAATAAAAAATGAAATCATTCTATATTTTTGGTATTAGTCTTTTGTTGATTTGTGGTTGTGCCCAGAAAAAAGAAATTGAACCAGACAAGTCTCTTAAATTTGCTGAAGAGATTGCAGAGTTAAAAGAGTACTTTCAAATACCGGGTCTTGCGGTATCTGTTCAAAAAAATGAAGAGATTGTATATCGGGATTACCTTGGGTATGCAAATGCAGAACAGCAGATCAAACTTGATTCGACTGTATTATTTCCTATAGCTTCATTAACTAAAGTTTTTTCTGGTGTTTTGACGCTTAAAATGGCCGAGCAGGGCAAACTTTCATTAGATGATTCTTTGAAAACATATTTCCCAGAGGCGGGTGTTAACGATTCAATTTTGATAAAACATATTCTTTCGCATACTTCTCAGGGAGAAATAGGAAAAAAATTCTACTATAGCTCAAGGTTTGGAGCATTAACGGCAGTGCTCGAAAAGGCTTCAGGGAAATCTTTTGAAGTTTTAATGAATGAAGAAATTTTTGAACCATTGGGATTAGAGAATACTTATCTTTTAAAAGATTCTCTTCAAGTGGTTCAAAATAAGCTAAAAATTGCGCAACCATATCGCATTGATAATGGTGTCGAAAAAGGTTTTATTGATTATGGATTTTCTTCATCGGCAGGGATTGTCACCAATTTAACTGATTTAAGAATTTTTAATCAAGCTTTGGATGATAACATGTTACTTAACGAGGCGTCAAAAAAATTAATGTTCACAGGGGTAGATGAAAATCTACCATACGGATATGGTATTTTTAGTCAACAATTTGAGGGCATAAAATTGATTTGGGCATATGGCCAATATGATTGTTATTCGAGTTTATTACTTAAAATTCCTTCAAAAAAAATAACACTTACCCTACTTGCAAATAATAATTTGATGAGCGATCCTGCAAGATTAATTTATGGAGACGCAACAGCATCACTTTTTGTACTTAGTTTTTTAAAAAATTATGTTTTTGCTATAGAAGATATGGAGTTGTTCGAAACTCCAGAAATACATGGTAATCAAAACTTTGTAAATCAAAATTTTTGTAGAAAAAAACTTCTTTCACAGGCATTGGCAGCTTCTTTTATGGCTAGGTTTGATCAAAATAAGATAAAAGCCAGTACAGCATTGCTAAATACAATTTTTTCTAAATACCCTAATTATTTAGAATATGCAGATATAAATTTATTACATAACCTTACGTTTCTAAAAGATGTAGCCTTTTTTAAAGAATTAGGTGAGTTTACTACGTTTGATACGCATATTGAAACCATTGGCGCTAAGTTATTAATGGAAGATATTAATAACCCATATCTTCATTTATATATGGGTACTTATCATGATAGAAAGGGAAATCTTGAGAGAGCAAAATATCATTTTGAGCACATTGTTAATGCCATTAATTTTTCAAAAAACTGGTATACTTCTGAGGCGAGTAATTGGCTCAAAGGGCATGAAGAATAGTATCGTGTTATTCGACTTCGAGCGCCATAAAAGAAACTACGTCTTCTTTAGGAATTTTTAGTTCAATTGGTCCATCGGCATAAGAGCTGATTTCATAGGGGTTGTAGTATAAGATTATTGCACTATCAGTAAATCCTATGTTTTCGGGCAACGAAAATTTATCATTCTCAAAAAAGAACCCTGTGCTGTTGATAGATTCGTTTTCAAGAATTTTATGTTTGGATCTAAATACTCTTTCGGCATAACTTTCAAAAGCTTTCATATTTTTAAATAGGGATTTGTTTGTTAGTCGTTTCCCGGTTTTAGGGTTTAGATTTATATAAGTAACACTTCCGTATCCATGTGCTCCTCCTGTAAATATATATGAATCGATAAGTATCGAGATTATATTTGGAGATTGAAAATTAATATTGCAATCAATATTAGCTTCATGCGGGATGGTCTCATCAGGAAACTCATTGTTTATTTTTATAAACGAATTATTAAACGCTAACATGGCTTGGTCTATCGTGTTTTGAGGTGGGTGGTCTCCAATATTTAATATTGTGCATGCTGTATTTTCGATTTCTTTATTTATGCTTTCAGAAATTTGACCGCCTTCAGCAATTCTTACTAAGTTGATTTCGAGTAGCGCACAGTCTTCGTTTTTGCAATTGGGTAAATTATTGGTAGATATGTTATACGTTTCAAAAGTGAAAAATTCCCTTGTCTTACAGCTAGATAAACTAGCTATAATGACAGTAAAAAAAATCAATTTAAAATAGGTGTTAGGTTTTGTGTTAATCATCTACTAAAGGTATTCAATGAAATATGATTAGAACGAATTAAATCATACATTTGTGTAGTTTTTTAACATAAACGAAGAAGTTATTTTTTTCTTATTTGAGAGATATTGATAAATGAAATTTAACACCAAAACAATACATGGGGGGCAAGAACATGATCCGGCATATGGTGCTGTAATGCCTCCAATTTATCAAACTTCTACCTATGCTCAGACTACTCCAGGAGGACATAAAGGGTTTGAATATAGTCGAACCCATAACCCAACAAGAAAAGCATTAGAGAATTCATTAGCAAGTATAGAAAACGGAAACTTTGGATTAGCTTTTGGATCTGGATTAGCAGCGATAGACGCGGTAATAAAATTATTGAAACCGGGTGATGAGGTTATTTCGACTAGTGATCTATATGGAGGAACATACCGATTGTTTACCAAAATTTTTGAAGACTTCGGGATTAAATTCCATTTTATAGGAATGGATAATGCTAATAAAGTGGCGAGTTACGTAAATGATAATACAAAACTCATTTGGATAGAAACACCAACGAATCCAATGATGAATATTATTGATATCAAAGCGGTAGCAGAAATTTCGAAAAAACACAATTTGTTACTTGCTGTAGACAATACTTTTGCAACACCATATTTACAAAGGCCATTGGATTTGGGAGCCGATATTGTAATGCATAGTGCTACAAAATATATAGGAGGACATAGTGACTTGGTCATGGGGGCGCTGATCGTAAAAAATGAAGAACTTGCCAAAAAATTATATTTTATCCAAAACGCAAGTGGGGCAGTTTGTGGGCCACAAGATAGTTTCTTAGCTTTGAGAGGAATTAAAACATTGCATATTCGTATGCAGCGTCATTGCGAAAATGGAGAAGCTATTGCAAATTATTTAAAAAACCATCCTAAAATTGAAAAAGTATATTGGCCTGGTTTTGAGGACCATCCTAATCATGATATTGCCAAAGATCAAATGGATGGTTTTGGCGGTATGATTTCTTTTGTAACCAAAGGAAGTGATTATGATAGTGCCATTAAAATAATAGAAAATCTTAAGATTTTTACTTTGGCAGAGTCGCTTGGTGGAGTAGAAAGCCTTGCGGGACATCCGGCTAGTATGACGCATGCTTCTATTCCAAAAAAAGAGCGTGAAAAAACAGGAGTAGTCGATTCATTGATTAGATTGAGTGTAGGGATAGAAGATGTTGACGATTTAATTGCAGATCTTGAACAAGCAATAGAATAAGGTGTTATTAAATCGAAAAAAATACACCTGATTTTTTAAGAATATCATATATTTGACCCATTAAAATAACCTTCGAATAAGAATCCATTAATTTAATTAACATATGCAAGCAAAGATAGATGCATTCATGGAACAAGTAAGAGCTCGTAACGCTCATGAGCCCGAGTTCTTACAGGCAGTACAAGAGGTTGCCGAAACTGTAATCCCTTATATTGCTACAAAAGAAATTTATAATGGTAAAAACATTCTATTAAGAATGGTAGAACCTGAGAGAGCGATTATGTTTCGTGTGCCTTGGGTAGATGATAAAGGAGAAATTCATGTCAATAGAGGATATCGTATACAGATGAATTCTGCAATTGGACCTTATAAAGGAGGATTACGTTTTCATCCATCGGTAAACATAAGTATATTAAAATTTCTTGCTTTTGAGCAAGTATTTAAAAATAGTTTGACCACACTACCAATGGGTGGTGGTAAAGGAGGGTCGGATTTTGATCCAAAAGGAAAATCTGACGATGAGATTATGCGTTTTTGCCATAGTTTTATGAGCGAACTATTTAGACATATTGGCCCTGATACAGATGTTCCGGCAGGAGATATCGGAGTAGGTGGTCGTGAAATCGGTTTCTTGTTTGGGATGTATCGTAAAATGCGAAATGAATTTACAGGTGTCTTGACCGGAAAAGGAATTACTTGGGGAGGATCACTTATCCGACCAGAAGCAACAGGATATGGTGCAGTTTATTTCGCACAAAATATGCTCGAGACCAAAGGGGATTCTTTTTCAGGAAAAACAGTAACTGTTTCTGGTTCTGGAAACGTTGCACAATACGCTACAGAAAAAGCAGTACAACTAGGAGCCAAAGTGGTTACACTTTCAGATTCTTCGGGATATATTTATGATAAAGATGGAATAGATGCAGAGAAATTGGCATTTGTAATGGAGCTTAAAAATGTAAAAAGAGGACGTATTCATGAGTATGTAGAGAAATACCCTTCTGCAGAGTTTCATAAAGGACAAACACCTTGGGGTGTAAAATGTGATATCGCATTACCTTGTGCTACACAAAATGAGTTAAATGGAGACGATGCCAAAACTCTTATTGCTAATGGATGTGTATGCGTTAGTGAAGGAGCCAACATGCCAAGTACTCCAGAGGCAATTGCTGCTTTTCATGACGCTAAAATATTCTTTGCCCCAGGTAAAGCATCTAATGCCGGAGGTGTTGCAACTTCTGGATTAGAAATGACTCAAAACTCTTTACGTTATAACTGGACTCGAGAAGAGGTTGACGATAAATTGAAACAAATTATGAAAAATATCCATTCTGCTTGCCTTGAATACGGAGGTGATGGTAATGGATATGTGGATTATGTAAAAGGAGCTAATATTGCCGGTTTTGTAAAAGTTGCTGATGCAATGCTTGCTCAAGGAGTGATTTAGTTGTCGTAAATAAAATTTTAAAAAGCCGCTTAAAAAAATAGTTTTTAAGTGGCTTTTTTGTTAAGAAAATGCAATCGTTTTTTAAAACTATAACCCCAGTGTATTGCTTCTTTAAATTAGACAAGCATGGATTTATACAGTTTAGTTGTGTACTTTTATAATTAAAGCAATTGTTATGAAGAAGTTAGTTATTTTATTCTTTTCAGTTTTTCTGGTATCGTGCGGGGCGTCAAATTTGGTGTATGATTATGATGAAAAACAAGATTTTTCTACCTATAAGACGTATAATTTTTTCCCCGAAATGAATTTAGGATTAAGTGATTTGGACCAAAAACGATTGATCGAGGTAACAGAAACGATTATGAAGAACAAAGGTTTTGTTAAAGCCATTAACCCTGATGTTTATATTAATTTTAATGCAGTAACTACACGAAGAGCTTCAAACAATAATGTAGGTGTAGGAATTGGTGGAGGTAGTTCAGGAATTGGTATAGGTGTTGGAGGTTCTATACCGATCGGGGGTCCAAAAATTTATATGAAAATTACTACAGATTTGGTAGATGTAAAGCGAGATGAACTTGTTTGGCAGGTAGTGACCGAAAAACGATTTTATCCTCATGCATCTCCACAGGTACGTATCGAATTTTTTCAAAAAATCATGAATAAAGCGATGATGGGTTATCCTCCAGAAGAGAAATAATAGCTATGTTTTTATAAAGGTATATTCCATTTGGAGATTCATAAAATTGTCGAAAGGATATCGTACATTTTTTAATTATTTTCGCAGTATATGATTATTAATTCTCCGGCCATAGTAATACAATCTATACGTTATGGCGAAGCAGATTTAATTGTTTCGCTGTTTACCAAAACGGATGGATTACGTTCGTATATGCAACGCGGTGTATTAAAGTCTAAAAAAGGAAAAATTCGCTCTTCTTTTTTTCAACCTCTTATGTTATTAGAGATTGAAGCATCACACAAAAACAAAGGAACATTAGAACGTATTAAGGATGCTAGAGTACTTACTCATTTTAATACGCTGCATACCGATTTTGTTAAAAGTACATTGGTTTTTTTTATTTCGGATATTTTAAAAAGTTCTATTCAGGAAGAAGAGGCAAATACCGATTTATTCGAGTATTTGCAAACGACTATTCTTTGGTTAGATTCAAATCAAAAAATAGGCAATTTCCATATTACATTTCTTATAAAACTTACTCAATTTTTGGGCTTTTTTCCTGATGTATCTCACATAGATTATGCATGTTTTAATATGCAAGAAGGTGTTTTTCAACCCGCAGATACCAATATTTATTGTGTCCAAGGTGAGCATGTATCCAAATTCAAGGAGTTTTTAGGCACAACATTTGAGGATAGTATGGATATTATATTATCAAAGAATGTACGAAGTGAGATTCTTACTATGCTATTAGTATATTTTGAGTTACATTTGCACGGTTTTAAGAAACCCAAATCACTTTCTGTATTAAGAGAGATTTTCAACTGAGTTATGCGTTTATTTACACTAGTTTTATTTATATTATTTTTTTTTCCATATGTGCATGCTCAAAAGATAGTGGTAGTAAGTAAATCTTCAAACGTTCCGGTTGATAATGCAGCTATTTATAATGAGGATAAATCTAAAAGTACAGTTACAGATTTTGATGGGGTAGCAGATGTATCTATGTTTTTGGATACAGATACTTTATATTTTACACATGTGTCACACGCCCCATTTAATATTCTTAAATCAGATATCCTTAAAGCCGGAAATAAGGTGTACTTAGAGGTTGACGAAAATCAACTTTCGGAAGTAGTAATTTCGGTCTCTAAATGGGAACAGGATAAAAAAGATATTTCGCAAAAAATAGTAAGTATTTCTTCTGAAGATATTGCTTTATCAACTCCGCAAACCTCGGCAGATCTATTGCAAAGTAGTGGACAAGTATATATCCAAAAAAGTCAGTTAGGAGGAGGAAGTCCTATTATAAGGGGGTTCTCTACTAATAGATTACTATTAGCTGTGGATGGTGTGCGTATGAATACTGCTATTTTTAGAGGAGGAAATGTACAAAACGTAATTGCAGTAGACCCATTTACTATCGAAAGAACAGAGGTGATATTAGGTCCAGGTTCGGTTGTTTATGGTAGTGATGCCGTAGGTGGCGTATTAAATTTTTATACCAAGCAGCCTAAATTTGCAATATCAGGAGAGCCAAGGTTAAGTGGAAATGCTTTGGTAAGATACGCCAGTGCCAGTAACGAAAAGACAGGTCATGTAGATGTAAATATTGGATTAGAAAAATGGGCATTTTTAACAAGTGTGAGTTATACCGATTTTGATGATCTTAGAATGGGAAGCAATGGCCCTGATGATTATTTACGTACCGAATTTGTAGAGCGCATTGATGGAGTGGATGTAGTAGTTCAAAATGAAGATCCCAAGGAGCAGGTTTTTACTGGGTATGATCAAATTAATCTGCTTCAAAAAGTTCACTTTACACCTAACGAAACCTGGGATTTTAATGCTAGCCTTATTTATACCGAAACTTCAGATTACCCAAGATACGATCGTTTAATTAGACGTATAGATGGAAATCTAAGATCTGCAGAGTGGTTTTATGGCCCTCAGCGCTGGTTTATGGGTAATCTTCAGGTAGCTCAAAAGTCAAACAGCAGCCTGTATGATAAGATGAGAATTACAGCGGCGTACCAATTTTTTGAAGAAAGTAGAAACGATCGTAATTTTGGAAGTACCACCTTAGAGCGAACTCAAGAACAGGTTGATGCTTATTCGCTCAATTTGGATTTTGAAAAAAAATACAATAAAAGAATTTCATTGTATTACGGTTTAGAATATGTGTTGAATAATGTGTTTTCTGATGGTTCGCAACGTAATATCGAAACTAACGAAACCGTTTCGGCACCTTCTAGATATCCAGATGGATCTACATGGCAATCTATTGCAGCATATGTAAGTTTGAAAAATAATTTCAGTGAGAAATTAAGGTTTCAGGGAGGATTGCGATATAACCGTATAATTTTGTATTCTCAATTCGATGATGAGTTTTTTGATTTTCCTTTCACCGAAGCAAATATAGATACCGATGCTATCACAGGAACGGCGGGATTAAGTTGGTTGCCAAATGATATTTTGCAGTGGAAACTTAATTTTTCTACAGCGTTTAGAGCACCTAATATCGATGATGTGGGTAAAATATTTGATTCAGAACCTGGTTCTGTTGTGGTACCTAATCCAGATTTAAAACCAGAATATGCGTATAATGGCGAGTTGGGATTGAGCGCAACTATTGGAAAGAATTTTTCATTAGATTTAGCCACATACTACACCTATCTCGATAATGCATTGGTAAGAAGAGATTTTAACCTTAATGGGGAAACACAGATAGATTTTGGAGGAGAATTGAGTACTGTACAAGCAATTCAAAATGCATCAAGAGCGAGAATTTATGGTTTTGAAGCGGGAGTTAAGTATGATTTTGCCAAAAATTTTGAATTTGCTTCTCAATATACTTTTGTAGGTGGCGAAGAAGAATTAGATGATGGAGAGATCACACCATCAAGACACGTTTCTCCACAGTTTGGAAATACGAGTTTGACTTATACCACTGATAAATTGATGATCAGTACTTTTGCTACTTATAATGGTAAATTTGATTTTGAGGATTTGGCTCCATCCCAACAAAACAATGACTTCTTATATGCAAGAGACGAGAATGGAAACCCATTTTCTCCATCATGGTATACACTTAACCTTAGAACGCAATATCAATTTACAAAAGGATTAACAGGGATATTTTCTTTAGAAAACATCACCGATCAACGTTATAGACCTTACTCTTCGGGGATTTCGGGAGCAGGACGAAATTTTATTGCATCCCTAAAATATGCTTTTTAATAATTATTATTCTGAAAAAAACCTTATTCATATTTGATATAGACGGTACACTTACAAATAGTGTACCCATGTATTTGATTTCGGTAACAAAGTCATTAGAGGCTTTAGGGATTTTGGATATTGATACAGATTACAATAACTATAAACATCATACAGATAGTTATGCGTTACGTTATAATTACGAACGTAATTTTAAAAAAGATATGCCTCAAGAATTGTTAAGCAAATTTGAGGAAGATCTAGTACATCAAATGAGTAAGTTTGATGCAGTAAAAGAAATTCGGGGAGCAAGGATGCTACTTCAGTATTTAAAAACATCACAGATTCCATTTTGTTTTGCAACTGGAGCATTGCCAAAACCGGCGATGATAAAACTTGAGCAATGTGATTTATGGTATGATGAACAGCTATTAGCTACTTCAAAAACTCATGAATCCAGAGAAGGATTTGTAATGGATGCAATCCAAAGGGCACAAAAATTCTATTCGATTTCAAAATTTGACAAAATTGTATCTGTGGGAGATGGTCTTTGGGATTTGAAAACGGCCCAAAACCTATCTCTTGATTTTGTGGGTATAGGAGATAGAAATAAACAACAACTTTTGGCAAATGGAGCGAAGCATTGTTTCTCGGATTTAGAAGTGTTTCAGCGTAGCTTAACCTAGTTTTTGCCGGATCTTAGTTTTGCCATTAGATCAGTATCAAATTTTTCTTTAAGTGCCGTAATCTCCTTTACATTTTCATTAGGAATAGCAATGGATAATACATAGTGTTTTATTTTCCATCCGTTTGGAGTTTTTAAGAGTACGCCACTACCTCGACAGATACCCATTTGAGTATCTAATAACTCATCAAACCAAGCGAGATTTGTATCACTTTTTGTAAAAATATTTCTTTCCAAAGTCGAAAAACTCCACGCCTTACCTCTATCAAAATAAGGTTTTGAAAAGGCTTTGAAATCATTATAAGACCAGTTTTCGGTGGGATCGGTCCCTATAAATATCGCATCATCTGTCATATGGCCAAAATAAACATCAAAATTAGCATCTGCCGCAGCCTTATGCCAATCATTAAGAACATTGTCGATTTCTGTATGTTCCTGTCCGTAACCAAAAAAGGACAATACTATAAGGACAGGGATGAGTAGTTTTTGCATGATATTATTCTTCTTTATTTTCTAATTCTCTTAATAGTTCTTTTTCAATATTTTCGGGAATAGCTAACGACAATTCATTAAGTTGAATGACCAAACTATTATAGGCAGTTATTAAGCGAGTATTGGCGGCTAATACTTTTTCGGTTTCTGGATTTTTTTGTTCAGCTAGTTGCCTTAATAACCCAGCTTCGGTTAATAAGATTGTGATTCGAGCATTTATGGTATTTACATTTAAGTCTTCAGAAAGGTTTTCTTCAAAAGTCTGAATTAGTCCATTGATACTATCTGCGTATTTACGAACATGAAAAGCATTGGCACCTCTCATGGTTTGAGCTAAGTTTTTAAGATTTGCAAAATCTTCAAAACTGCTTAAATCTTTTTCGGCTTGTATAGATAGTTTTAAAAGGTCTAGTTCGATATGCTGCTTAGAAAGGCTATCCAATGGCTTTGTAGAAACATGCTCTTGAGTTTTAACGTTGGTCTCTTTTTTGCATCCAAAGCATAATAATACAATTCCTAAAAGAAGAAATAATCTCATTTCAATAATTTATTAGTAAAGACTCAAAAATAGACTATTTATGTCAATTCGATTTCTAAATTTATTTAAAATTATTAGCAATCACGTTGGGATATAAGAATACCATATGTCGAAAAAAACCCCGAATATTTTCGTATTCGGGGTTCAACAAATGCATAAGTAATTTAGGTTAAGACTCCGGGCGGTAGTCAAGGTTCAGTACCAATTCTTGCTAATTACGAGTTTGTGTTTTAATGGTACTGGCATTACAACAGCAAAGCATAATGGATAGTATTCTTTTAAGGAAAAATTAACATTCATTTAGTATATAGATTTGTGTTTGCTTCCTTTTGTCAGTAGGGTGATGAAATGTGCTAATTGCAATATACCCAAAGTATTTGCTTCACTATTTCTCTCTATTTATTTGATGATATAGTAGAATTTAAAAGTATAAAATTAACAACTGGCTATTGCATTCATCTATATCTAAATCTCAAAAAATATAAAAACCATGGGTTTACTTTCCTTTTTAGGCTTCACTTTATTAGTGGGTATAATTTCTTATTTGGCAACTCGAAAAACTAATGAACATACAGCTGATGGCTATTTTCTTGCCGGGAGAAGTCTATCGGCAATTACTATTGCAGGTTCTCTATTACTCACTAACCTTTCTACCGAACAAATTGTAGGTCTTAATGCCGATGCATTTACAGATGGTATTTTGGTAATGGCATGGGAAACCTTGGCCGCCATAGCAATGGTAATTACCGCCGTTTTTTTATTACCCAGATATCTTAAAGGAGGGCTTACTACTATACCACAATTTTTGGAGCGCAGATATGATACTACAACCAAGGCCATAACTTCGGGGTTATTTCTGTCGGGATATGCTATTATTTTACTTCCGATCGTTTTATATACAGGCGCTGTAGCCATTAATACAATGTTCGATATTCCAGAATTATTAGGAGTGTCAGAATTTACTTCCATATGGATTTGTGTTTTTAGTATCGGGATTATTGGCTCTATTTACGCAATTTTTGGAGGTTTAAAAGCGGTTGCTGTGTCGGATACTGTAAATGCCATAGGATTATTGATAGGTGGAATTATGATTCCTATTCTGGGATTATTAGAAATTGGAGATGGCAGTATTTCTGAAGGATTACGAACATTGATACACGAACACCCCGAAAAATTTAATGCAATTGGATCAAGTGATTCTAAAATTCCGTTTGCAACGATTTTTACAGGAATGATGTTGGTGCAGTTATTTTATTGGGGTACCAATCAAGCTATCATACAACGAGCACTTGGGGCAAAAAATTTAAAAGAAGGGCAAAAAGGATTATTACTAGCATCTTTTATAAAAATACTAGGTCCGTTAATTGTTGTACTACCAGGGATTATTGCATTTCATATGTTTGGCGATACGTTGACCAAATCAGATCAAGCATATCCCACTCTAGTAAAAGAAGTGCTTCCAATGTCTTTGGTTGGATTTTTTGCTGCAGTAATTTTTGGAGCCATCTTAAGTTCGTTTAACAGTGCACTAAACAGTTCTGTTACCTTATTTGGGGTTGATATTTATAGCGAATATTTTAACAAACAAGCTTCAGAAGTACAAATCGTAAAAGCAGGTAAAAAGTTTGGAATTTTTCTGGCATTGTTCGCCATGATTATTGCCCCTTTCTTATACTATACAGAGAGTATTTTTGGTTATTTACAAAAAGCAAATGGGTGTTATAGCATTCCTATTTTAACGATAATTGTAGTTGGGTATCTTACCAAAAGAGTTCCGGCAATAGCGGCCAAAGTTGCCATTATTTCTGGAGCTCTATTGTATCTGGGCTATGTAATTCTGGATAGCACTGTAATGAAAGGAGTTTTTCCGCATTTTTTACATATTATGGCAATTGTATTTGTTTTAAATATTGCAGTAATGTTGATTATCGGAAAATTATATCCAAGAGAAATGGCATATGAGCAACAATATACCAAAGAGGTTGATATTACGCCTTGGAAAGCTGCTCGATATGTAGGAGTGGTTATTTGCGCTATAGTTGTATTTTCGTATATATACTTTTCTTAAATAATATTTTTTATGAATTTGGATATTTGGACGATTGCAATACTAATTATTATTGTTCAGGGGGTATTCCTGTTATTAGTTCTTTTGCTTTCTGCCCAAAAAAGAACGAAAAGAGGTAATACTTATCTGTTTTTTATAATTCTAACACTTATATGGTATCTGGCAGAGTTTCTGGCGGTAAGAAATACAATTGATATAAAACTAACTATCTTTTATGGTACACGGTATGGGTCATGGCTTTTATTGGGGCCGTTGACTTTATATTACTTTTTGTCGATTACCGATGGCACATGGAAGCTTAAAACCAAATCACTACTACATTTTGTGCCATTTGTACTCTTTGTATGTATCATACCATTAATTAGCGATGATATTATTAATAAAAGGCAAGTAGATTACGGAATGCTTTCGGTATTTGATCATAGAAAGAAGATCATTAGCCCAATCCAATATATATACTCCTTTATATTTATTATTCAATTTATACACCTGGGAGGATATCTTTTTAAAAACATCGGGCTTGTTAAAAACTATACCGAAACTATAAAATCTGAGTATGCTGCTGTAGATATCGGTATACGATGGGCAAGGATTTTTAATATTGTCTTGATTAGTATCCTTATTTTTTCGATACTATTCTTGTACATTTTATTGGTGACGGATATCTATAGAAGACATTTGGATTATATTTATGTTTTGCCTATTGGGGCTTTGTTTTTTTTAATTAGCTATTCCCTTATGAATACCGATTGGAAATCAATAGATCAAAGTACCGAGAAATATGCCAAAAGCTCCCTTAAGACGGAAAGCGTAGTGGCATATGTAAAGGAGTTAAATCATTTAATGAATAATAAAAAGATATATCTCAATAATGAAATCCGTTTGCTCGATATCGCCAAACAAATGCATATACCAAGCCATCATGTATCTCAGATTATTAATGGGCACTTTAAGAGTTCATTTTTTGATTTTGTTAATAAATATAGAGTAGAAGAAGCGAAAAGAATGATCGAAGAACATCCGGAGTATACCCTTTTACAGATTGCGTTTGATTCTGGATTTAACAACAAGACATCGTTTGTAAATGCGTTCAAAAAATTCGAAAACAAAACACCTTCTGCATTCCGAAAAGAACATACAAGCGTTTCATAATTTTTAAAATTTGGCAATACTTATAAAGATTGTCGAATTCATCATTAAGTAGACCTATACTTGAGGTGTTAATCTAAAATTTAAAAATGATGAAAGTGAAACTTTTTATTCTTACTATGTTATGTGTTACAATTACTAATTCAAGTTTCAGAACCACAACAGATAGTTATACTCTAGATGCAGGGCATACCTATATTGGTTTTGATGTAGAACGCTTTTTGGTTGGCGAAGTCACCGGTAGGTTTAATGAGTTTAATGGCGATGTATCTCTCTCTGGAGATAGCCTCGAAAGCCTGAAGGTAAACATTAAGATAAATACCAATAGCCTGGATACAAATAACCCTACCAGAGACGGGCATCTTAAGGGAGAAATGTGGTTAGATACTGCTAAGTATACAGAAATCACCTTCGTTTCTAATACCTTAAAAAAAGACAAGCAAGGTTATGTAATGCAAGGTAAATTAACGATCAAGGGTATCACTAAAGATATTGAATTTCCTGTTGAAATTTTGGGACCATTCAATGACCCTACAAAAAAACTAGCTATCGGAATTAAAGCCGATTTGGTTATCGATAGATTTGATTATGGAATAGCGTTTAACAAAAAAATGGATAATGGTTCGTTTTTTATTGGAAATGAGGTGAAAATTAAAATAAGGGCGCTAGCTTATAAAAATTAAAAACTTCTGAATGTATTCTGGATAAAAAAAATGAGCATATGTGCTCATTTTTTTTGCACTCTACTTTTCCTTTAATCATCGCTCCTGAGAAATATTGTTAGTGCCTAATTGATTGAAATTTTGGGATTTGTATTCACTTTACTTTGGTTTATTCTTGGATAAAACAAAACTTTTTTTCAAATTTAGTTCGATAAACACAAATCATCAACTATGAAAAAAAATGTATTACTACCGGTAATATGTTCATTTCTTTTTGTGCTTAATATACATGCACAGCAGAAAAGACATATTTTAAAAGGGGAAGGCTTGGCCACCTCAGAAATCCAACTTAGTGATCAACAAGTTCTTGAAAAAAGCAGGGCTTTTGATCAAAAATCCAAGGGGTTATCTCTTCAGCAAAAACCACAAGAAACTCCCGAATTTATTCTAAAACCTTTGAGGATAAATTTAAAAAAACCAAAGCCATTTATTTCGGCATATACGGTTTGGGAAGGACAAGGTTTGGATTATGAATTCATTAATCTTAGTTATCGTACTTCAAAAAATGGGAAATTGTGGTCTGATTGGAGTCCGGCGGTTTTTGATGGTCATTTAGAACAAACTAACCAGCGAATCATTTCAAAAATGGAATTCTTGGATAAAAAAATCAAGTTTATCCAATATAAAATTTCACTTTCTATAGAATTGAAAAATGTGACGATCACTAGCGCGCAATTATTTCATTATAGTCCTGGTGAAACGCCAAAAAAAAACCAAAAACAGATACAAGAACACGCAAGCTTAGCACAAAAAGTGGCTTGTTCTAAACCATCGGTTGTAAGTAGAAACCAGTGGGGTGCAATTGCCAGAAACCCAGCAGCTACTTCGACAGTTTCACACCTTATAGTGCATCATGAGTTCGGATCTAATACCAGTAATGATTGGGCAGCAAGAGTACGATCGATACAAAACTTTCATATTAATGGTAACGGTTGGTCTGATATAGGATACAATTTTTTAGTTGATCCAAACGGAGTTATCTATGAAGGAAGAGCTGGGGGAGATAATGCGATTGGAGCTCATTTTTGCGGTCGAAACCGAAATACAATGGGTGTATGTATGCTCGGAGATTATTCTTCGGTAACTCCGACTAATGCAACTCAAAATGCTCTGAAAAATTTACTAGCCTGGAAAGCAGATAAAGAAAACATCAACCCAACGGGATCATCTTTTCATTACTCGGTAAACCGATCTTTGACTCATATATCTGGGCATCGGGACGCCGGTTGTTCGGCTTGTCCGGGAAATGGAGGATATGCAACTCTGGGCGGAATAAGAATTGGTGTCAATAACTTGGTTACCAATGGATGTTCTGGTGGAGGAACACCACCGGCTTCGGATACAACTCCTCCAACCACTTCTTTAAGTGCAGTTGGCGGAACTGTTCACAATGGAGATTTTAATGTTAACTTTTCTGATAGCGATAATGTAGGGGTTACCCGAAGATATTATCAGGTATTAGAAAAATATAGCTCGAACTTTTTGGCTAATCGTAGAAATGGGTTTTTTAATGAGAATTTCGGACAGGATTTTGGAGTATACGATATAGGAGCCGGTAATTGGAGCTTAGTCAACGAAAGGTTAAAACAATCCAATACTACCTCGGATAATACTATGTGGAGTTCATATTTGATTCAGGGTTCTGGGTTGCCATATTTGTATGAGTTTGCTGCAAAGCTTACCTCAACTTCGGGCCCTAGAAAATTCGGAATTCATATTATGGCCTCTGATGGGACTTTAAGTCAACGTGGTAATTCATACCTCATTTGGTTTAGTGGTGAAGACAATAAAGTAAGAATTTACGAAACCATTAATAATATACTTTACTTTAGGGATATCGCAGATGTGACTTTGGACAATAAATGGGCCAAATATCGAGTTACATACAGCCCTGCATATGGAGTACTACAGGTATGGAAAAACAATGCATTATTATTACGGTGGACAGACAACAGCCCCATACAAACGGGAGTTGCTATTTCTCTTCGAACTAATAAGACAGCGATTGAGTTTGATGATCTTAAAGTGTACAAGTATAGAACGGGTAGTAGCGTAAGAGTAACAGCAGGAAATCAGGATAACAATAATGACCTTCGTACTTCGACTGGAAAAGTAAAGAGTATCGTAAGAGACGATGCGGGTAACTGGTCTGCTACTGGCAATTTAGATATTACGATGAATTTTGGAAGGTTCTTCACTCCAATCATAGATCAATTAACGCTCTATCCTAATGAAGTGACAGAAACTGCAGTGCTTAAATGGAAACAGCCCGAATTAGGAATAATAGACATATCTATTTTTGACCTACAAGGTAAACCAGTTATAAAAATGCCAAAAAATTATATAGATAAAGGAAAAAATGAAGCTGATCTTTCATCAATTGTAAATAGATTGCCCTCGGGCATTTATATCGTGAAGTTATCTTCAGGTTCGTATACCGAAACTATTAAAATGGTTAAGAAATAAAGGTTTTAATTTGAAGTAAACCATTTTTTAAATACCAAGATGCAATATCACAATGATATTGCATCTTACTTTATTTTTTTCCAATATAATTTTTCACTATGTATTGATTTTTGCATAGGATTTGTCCATTTGCCATCAATTTTAACTTCAAAAATATCGACCATGGTGTTTTGATCTATAATTTTCCAGCGTTGTCGATAGAACAGCTTGCCGCCGCCATCTCCGACTTTCTTTTTTAAGAATGGTATGTATTGACCTTTGGCATAGTTAACAAATAAATCTCTTGAGATTAGTTGATCGGTAATAGTCATAGTGTCATATTGAGCCATAAGATCTTCTTTGGCAGTATAAGAGGAAGAAATAGTAAATTTTTCTTGTACTCCATCCCATAAAATTAGACTAAAAAATTCGGGCATAATTTTTCCGTCTCTTTTATTTGTACCTGTACAAATTATATAGGTGTTGTTGGTTCCCCATTCAAACTCCATATACGCTTGACCTTTACCAAAATCAAGTGTCCAGGTGCCTATCAAATAGGTAAGGGGTTCATAAGGAGAAGTAGTTTTTTCTTTTGTCTTTTGAGCATACCCTGTATAAGTAAAACATACGAATATCGTTAGAATCGCTAGAGCTCTCATTTGTGTTATAGAATCGGTTATAGATTATATGTTTTTAATATAAAGGTATCTTGGTTTCTTTGGCTCCCAACGATGCCAAAAATTCACTTACTTCTTTGGCATCATCCCCACCACGTTGCGCATGATGTAAAAGTGTAAATCCATGAGGCCCCTTGGCATGAAGAGCAGCTGGAAACAAATCAAGCATCGGTTTTATAATATCAATCCGTCCAAAAAGAGCTGCAGTAAATATATTGGCTTGAGCTCCCTTATCGATTAGATACTGTGCTAATTCTTTATATCCCACATGACTAGCAGCTCCTAAGGCAGTTTCAAAATCACCATTTTTCCAATCGTGTGCAGCATTTAAAAGGGTAGGATGCTCTTCAAGAAGCATCTTTACCTTGTCAAATTTTCCGTGACCCGCACCCACAAATTCGGCAACTACTTTTTTGTCTAATTGAGTTTCTTTTTGTTGTTTTTTAGGAAACCCTATATATGGAGTGAGGGTAAAAACCCCCGTTGTCACTAGAGTAGTTTTGATAAATTGAGACCTGTTCATAATGTTCGTTTTTTGATTGATGATGTTATAAAGGTAATTTCAGGATGCATACCTCGTATAATTTGTCTTGAGAAAACAAAGAACCGTCTTTATTAAAACTGCCAAATTGGGCATTGGCAACATAATACAGTTTATCCTTTATGATCTCTCCTGTGGTTGGATTATTCATCATTGGGTGATTTACTTCCAATGGTTTTGCGCTTAGGATTTTGTATCCTGTTTTATCTAATTTAAATTGTTGTACCGTTTTGGTATCAGGTTGAATTCCGATGAGAGAATTTTTATAATAATACAATCCATCGATACTTTCTTGTTTACTAATTTTAACCCCTACAGGGACTTGGATATGCCGTGTTTTTTGATCTTGTATGTCGTATACCGAAATGCCATCAGAATGTGCAATAAAAAGCTGTGATTGGTTGTCAGATAATGCAATTCCGTTAGGATACTTTATAGCCGAAGACGAGAATACTTTTACCAATTGATCTTGCTCTTTAGGAATTGTGTATAACGCATGTTCAGAAAACATATGTGTAATGTATACATCTCCATTTTTTGAAATGATGAGATCGTTAAAGAAATGTACTTGCCCGGTTACATCCAAAACGTATTTGTTGATTAATTTACCAGTATCCAGGTTAAATTTAAACACTCCGGCCGGGCGACCTTCAGTACCATCTTTACGGGTGTATCCTTCTAAGTTATCACCCCCAGAACTGCATACCCAAAGATGTCTTCTTTGTACGTCTATTTCCATCCCGATGATCATCCACAACCCTTCTTTTTTGGAGGTAATAAAATCTTGTTTTGATCCGTCTTTTGATACTTTGATAATTTTTCCTTTTCGAGTACTTCCCACGTAAAACTCTTCTTTTAAATTGTCATAGGCGATACTCTCAGGAAGAAGATCTTTTTCTGGAATGGTGAATGCAATAGAACTATTGTTTACTACATCTTTTTGTTCTTGGGAAACCATAACAAAACCAGAAAAAAGAAGAAATATTACAATATAGTAATGTTGGTAGTGCATGTTATATGTATTTTGAGTAGTGAAAGTACATTACTTTCTTTTAGAGAATTAAATTTTTATATCAGTGGTAGTAACTATTCTGTATACATATGCTTTCTTTATGTGAATGGTTTTTTGCGACTGTTCACATAAATTCAGAGTGGTTAGACATAAAAAGAGATAGAATGGATGATTTTAATACTAGCTTTGTTTTTATTAGCATAGCATTTTGAGTATCAAACAAATTACATATCATATCTTGTTTTGGGTTGTGGTCACAGGGTCATTTACAATCTCAGAATGGGGGTATATGGATTCTTTTAAAGATGCTCTGATTTACGAATTGCTTTTTTTGCCTTCTCGACTTATTGTAGTGTATATAAATTGGTTTGTACTTATTCCAAGGTTTTTGTACAAGAACAAGTTGCTGCCGTATTTTTTAATTTTGATATTAATTTTATTAATAGTAGCAATTGGCCACAGGTATTTTATGTTATATTGGGGATACCCTAATTTTTTCCCTCAGTGGATGCAGGGCCAGAAAATCGAACCTTTACGTTTTGCCAAATTAATTCAGGCTGTACTTATTATTGTATCTCCTGTGGCATTTACTACAGGTTTTAAATTATTTATGGATTGGTACAGACAGCGAAGAGAAACCGAAGTGCTAATCCAGGAAAAAACAAGTGCAGAATTGAAGTTTTTGAGATCTCAAACTAATCCCCATTTTCTATTCAATACACTAAACAGTATTTATGGACTCGCACTAGAAAAATCTGAAAAAACGCCAAGTCTCATTTTAAAATTATCTGATATTTTGAGCTATACGCTGTATGAATCAAACACCAATGAGGTGCCATTAACAAAAGAGCTAAAACTCATCGAGAATATAATTGCTTTAGAGAAAGAACGCTATGAAAAAAGAGTAGAGATTGAGTATGTTGTAAAGGGTGATATCGAAAGCGTAAAGATACCACCTTTGATCCTAGTACCGTTTATTGAGAATGCCTTTAAGCATGGTCTTAAAAACGAGGTTAAAAAAGGATGGATTAAAGTTACTATCAATGTATCTAAAGAAGAATTGTTTTTTACAGCGCAGAATAGCATTTCTAAACAAGAAGAAGAAAACAACAACGGTGGTTTGGGCCTTCAGAATATTTGCCGTAGGTTAGATTTGTTATATGGCAAGCGTAAAAATTTAGAAATTAACAAAACTGAAGATGCTTTTATTGTTAACTTAATTATTAAATTACTTCAAGATGAAGCTTAAATGCCTAATAGTTGATGATGAACCTATTGCACAAAATATTGTGAAAGGGTTTATTGAAGATACACCAGATCTAGAGGTTTTTGAGATATGTGATAATGCAATGGAAGCACTTAAAGTCTTGCAAGAAAATGTAATTGACATTTTGTTTTTGGATATTGAAATGCCTAAAATTAGCGGTTTAAGTTTTTTGAAAACATTAAGCGTTCCACCGGCAACAATTATTACTACAGCGTACAGAGAATTTGCCTTAGAAGGATTTGAATTGGATGTTGTAGATTACCTCTTAAAACCCTTTTCTTTTGAGCGTTTTTTAAAGGCGGTGAATAAAGTAAGTAGAAATCATGAAATTCGCGTTCCGGAACCTCAGGTATGTGAAAAAACCTATGAATATTTTAAAGTAGATCGTAAAAATATTAGAATAGATTATGCCAATATCATTTATATAGAGGGGTTAAGCAATTATGTAAAGATCCATCTCAACGATAAACATTATGTGGTATACCATAAACTCATCGACTTACAACATTTACTTCCTGCCGATCAATTTGCCCGTATTCATAAGTCGTATATCGTCGCCTTTGACAAAATCAAAGCATATGGAGCAGATTATGTAGAGGTTTGGGGTAGACAACTCTCTATTGGTAATACGTACAAAGAAAATTTTCTCGCGGTCCTTTCTAGAAGAAATCATGGGTAAATCAGGAGTAAATGGTATTATTAATGCTTTCTATGTATCCATTCATTAAAATCAATATATCCCAGAACTTGATCAGGAATCGGATACGTCATTAAGTCCTTTTTTAAACTATCAAAAGCAATTCTTTTTTCAGGTTGTGAATAGATTACTGTTTTGGATAAAAATTTCAGAAGAGTTTTTTCATAGGAATCTATGTTTTTTTGTTTTTTCAAATGTTTTTTCATGGTATCGATTAAATACCTTAGTGTAAATCCGTTTCCTAATTCGTAATGAACCAAGAGGTTTAACCAGTAGGTGTACGTAATCAGATCTTTTCGATCTTTTTTACTTTGGTGGTTTAAAATATTATTAATCCATTGAAGCGCTTTTTTATTATCTTTTTTCATAAAATAAATTACTGCAAACTGAAAGTTGAATGATAATTTGTAATTATCAGGAACCAAGGTTTTATGCTGGCCTATAAACTCCTGAATTTCATGCACAACTTCATGAGTAGTGTGCAATTCTTTTAGGTTTCGATGTATTTCTAGCTCGATATTATAGAGCCTTAATTTTTCTTTAATTAATGATGCAGAAATGGTATTAATTTTTTGCGCTCTTTGTTTGATTAATAAGATTCTAACAAAAGCTTCTTTGTACTGTTTTTTAAATACCAAAAAGCCTAAAAGGTTATTGCAAACAGAAAAATACATTGCAAAAAACTCTTTGAGCAATTCGGGTTGTTGCTCCCATTCTTTAATAAGCTCTTCTAATGTGCGTCTGGCTTTGTCATGATCCTTGGCGAGTAGTAGCTTTCTGTATTTATGAAGAGTTTTTAAGGTTTTATTCTGCAATGAAACACTTTTTTTATGGGAAAGCGAGAACTGTCCGGGGTCGATATTAGCTAGCAGTAAGTCAATGTATTCATTAGTAGATTTAAGCGTTTGTTTTTGATTTTGAATAATGCTTTTTAGAGTTTCAAAATCTTGAGGATGCAAGGCTTGATGTACTTTTCTTTTCCAATCTTGTATTTGAAATAACAAGGTATCTTGTTGAAAGTTTGTTGCTTTTTTTTCGGCCCGTTTCAACTCACTTTCGCAAATGGCATATTGTCCTTTATGAAACAAAATTTCGACATTACGAATGATATCTATGAGTTCGGCATTTTTAGAGATTTTAGAATGATAATTGCGTAAAGATTGGAGGATACGATGCTTCAAATAGTTTTTGATCGTGGTTAATTGATCAACAAAAGCTTTATCCCTAAAAAGTATCTTGATTTCGGATTCGTTATAGATGTTTTGAGCCTCAATAGCATCAAATAGAAGAAGATACTCTGCAGTTTCATTTCCTTGTGCGCTAAGTTTAAAATAACGTTTCTCACTTTTGGATAGGGACTTGATTAAGTAAAAGAGCTCTTCATTTTTTTTCATATTAGAAACCTATGTTTTTTCAAAAATATAATTTTTTTGATTATGATGATCAAGTATCTTTGAGTAATTATGAATCAAAAAAATAAATTATGATGGCAAGTGCAATTAGTTGGTTTGAAATACCAAGTACCAATTTTGAAAGAGCGGTTAAGTTTTATAATGAGCTTTTGGAAGCCGAATTACAACCTATGGAAATGGATTTTAAGATGGCCTTCTTTCCTTATAAAGAAGGAGGAGTAGGAGGTTGCATTACTCACGGTAATGGTAATAAACCTTCACAAGAAGGTACGTTTGCTTACTTAAACGGTGGAGAGGATTTATCTGTGCCTTTAGCTAGAGTTGAAAAAGCTGGTGGTACAGTAGTTATGCCTAAAACTTCATTAGGAGAAAACGGTTTTATGGCCATATTTTTGGATACCGAAGGTAATCGCGTGGCTTTTCATTCAATGAAATAATAGCTCATTATCAAACCTTTTTTAATTATATCCAGATGAAATATTTCACAAAAGATTTTATTGATTTTTTTAAAGAACTCGCAAAAAATAATCATAAAGATTGGTTTCACGCGCACAAAAAAAGGTATGAAACAAGTGTGAAAACGCCATTTACAAATTTTGTAGATGCACTTATCAGCGAAATACAAAGGCATGATCCTGATTTACAAATAGAACCAAAGGATTGTATATTGCGTATACATAGAGATATTCGATTTTCTAAGGATAAATCACCATATAATTTGCATTATACTGCATTCGTTTCAAAAGGAGGAAAAAAGGATAAAAGTATTCCGGGAATTTTTGTGCGATTTGCTCCGGATATGATTGGTATTATGGGAGGATGTTTTGGACCTACAAAAGAACAACTATTGAGGATTAGAACAAGCATCAGAAATGATCCAAAAGAATTTAAAGGATTGATTGAAAATAAAGATTTTGTGCAAAGATTTGGAGAAATTAAGGGAGAAGTCATGAAGCGAATCCCTAAAGAATGGAAAGAAGCTTGTGAAAAAGAACCACTAATTGCTCATAAACAGTTCTATTTTGTTGGCGAAGAAAGTTCGGATTTGATCACTAGTACTGCTTTGATGGATGAAATGATGAAGTATTGGAAAGCAATGCAGCCTGTAAATGAATATTTAGCCAAAGTAATTCAATAAGTATGGCATACAACGAATTTATAGCGGATCGAATTCGTCAGATTTTTCGAGAAAAGAGGGCTAATTTTTACGAAAAGAAAATGATGGGTGGGCTTTGCTTTATGGTAGATGATAAGATGTGTTGCGGAATCCATTTTGATAAGAAAAAGGAAATGGATCTTCTTATGGCGAGAATAGGTCGAGATGCGATTAATGAAGCAATGAAAAAAGAAGGATGCCTCCCCATGGATTTTACAGGCAGACCCATGAAGGGTTTTGTCTTCGTAACCCCTGATGGCTTTGATATGGATAGTGATCTTGATTATTGGATACAGTTATGTCTAGACTTTAATCCTTTGGCAAAAAGCAGTAAGAAAAAGTAAGAGTTATGTGATGATGACAAACTTTGAAACTGATCAATTAAAAAGTCCCTTCTGCTTATAAACAAAAGGGACTTTTTAAAATATATTTAGGATATACTTAATTTCGCATTAATTTTTTAATGGAGCGACCTTTGTCGGTTTCAACCAAAATAAAATATATACCTGATTTAAGTGAAGAAATATCAAAAGTCGTGTTCGTTGTTTCAAATACTTTTCTTCCGTAATTATTATAAACGATAATGCTTCTTACTTCAGAAAGCGTGATAGTAACCTTACCATCCTTGGTAGGATTAGGATATAATTTGGACAACGATAATTCGTTATCTACTTCTTCTGCATCGACGTTTTCAAGTGTAACACATAAAGATCTTTGGGAGCAATCATTTACTATAATATCTACGGCATATGAACCATTTTCGGTAGCGGTAAATGAGGAGTTTGTGGCTCCTGCAATAGGTTCATTCGTATCACAATTAATCCATTGATAAGTTGCCCCATTAATACTATTGGCAATAAGGGTTGGGGAATTATTAGTTATTGCAACATTGGGCAATGCAGATATGTTTACAGTAATATCGCTACTGTCTGCACAGATACCTGTAGTGGTATACGTAATAACATATGTTCCTGGAGTAGATTGTGATAGATCAATCAAACCAGAGTTTTGATCAATACTTATTCCTGTGGTGCTGGAGAATATTCCTCCGGTTGTTCCTGTAATAGTTGGTATTGGATTGGTAGCACTGGTACAATAACTGGTGTTGTCATACGCAAAACTGGGATCATCTACAGCTACAATAGTTACCGATACTTCGCTACTATCTGGACAGATTCCTGCAGTGGTATAGGTTACTTGGTATGATCCGGGTGTACTATTTGCGATATCAATACTTCCTGTGGTAGGATCAATGCTTAACCCTGCGGTGCTCGAGAATGTTCCTCCTGTAGTACCTGTAATAGTTGGTGTTGGATCAATAGCACTCGTACAATAACTGGTGTTGTCATACGCAAAACTAGGATCATCTACCGCTACAATAGTAACCGATACCTCACTACTCTCTGGGCAGATTCCTGCAGTGGTATAGGTTACTTGGTATGATCCAGGTGTACTATTACCAATATCAATACTTCCTGTGGTAGGATCAATGCTTAACCCTGTGGTGCTAGAAAATGCTCCTCCGGTAGTACCTGTAATAGTCGGTGTTGGATCAGTAGCACTGGTACAATAACTGGCAGTATCATAGGCAAAACCAGGATCTTCTACCGCTACAATAGTTACCGATACCTCGCTACTATCTGGACAGATTCCTGCAGTGGTATAGGTTACTTGGTATGATCCGGGTGTACTATTTGTAATATCAATACTTCCTGTGGTAGGATCAATACTTAATCCTGTGGTGCTCGAGAATGTCCCTCCGGTTGTTCCTGTAATAGTTGGTGTTGGATCAATAGCGCTCGTGCAATAACTGGTGTTGCCATATGCAAAACCAGGATCGTCTACCGCTACAATAGTTACCGATACCTCGCTACTCTCTGGGCAGATTCCTGCAGTGGTATAGGTTACTTGATATGATCCAGGTGTACTATTACCAATATCAATGCTTCCTGTGGTAGGATCAATACTTAATCCTGTGGTGCTAGAGAATGTTCCTCCAGTTGTTCCTGTAATAGTTGGTGTTGGATCAGTAGCACTCTTACAATAACTGGTAGTATCATACGCAAAACCAGGATCGTCTACAGCTACAATAGTAACAGATACCTCGCTACTCTCTGGGCAGACTCCTGTAGTGGTATAGGTTACCTGGTATGATCCAGGCGTACTATTACCAATATCAATACTTCCTGTGGTAGGATCAATACTTAATCCTGTGGTGCTAGAAAATACTCCTCCGGTAGTACCCGAAATAATTGGAGTAGGATTGCTATCACTAGTACAATATGAGTTGGCATTATAAGAAAAACTTGGATCATCAGAAAGAATAACATCCAGAACAAAATCACTTGTATTTGGGCAAGTACCTGCTGTAGTATATGTTACCGTATAAGGCCCGGGCGTACTATTGCCAACATCAATACTTCCTGTATCGGGATCAATGCTTAATCCTGTGGTGCTAGAAAATGTTCCGCCGGCCAAACCTGTAATTGTTGGTGCGGTATTTGAGTCGTTTGTACAATAGGTAGTGCTGTCATAAGTAAAAGAGGGGTCATCTAATTCATTTACATTAATAGTAAGTGTCAAACAAGTAGCGGTTGCCTCGTCTATACAGGTTATGTCACCATCCTCTCCTCTGATATAATATGTAGTGCTTGGCGCATTAGGTGTAACCTCAAGAGTACCAGTATTAGTGGTGATTGTACCTAGTAAGGTACCACCGCAATCATCTGAGTAAACAGACCAGGTCGAAGCTATATTTAGGTTTCCTGATACGGTTATTGTAGAGGTTTCTCCCTGGCAGGTCACTGGTGTAAATGATAATGTTGGTGTATCTGGAAGTACACATACAGGAACCTGACTAAACCAGGCAAATCTTGCCACATTAAAACTACCCAAAATAGCATCTTTTAATCCATCTCCATTTACATCTCCAAAATCTATAGTAGGAAAACTCCCGATCTCTCCGCGAGTTAATTCTCCATTAAACAATTGCTGCGGAGAAGATGCAAAATCTGGTTCTGAAATAGTTCCTACATTCTCTATCCATCGTACAAATCCTCCATCAATCATAAAGAACATATCATAATCCCCATCTTTATCAAAATCTTCAAAAACAGGTATAGGTACATCCATATTGGTATATGCATTTTCATCATCCCAAGGGCTATCTGCTTCAGATTGGAGTTCAAAAACAGGATTTTCTTTATCGCCAATGTTTTTGTAGTAAGTTAATTTATCTCCGCCCAAGGCAACTAGATCAAGATCTGTGTCATTATCCAAATCAACAAAACCTAAACCAGGAAATTCTGAAATTTCTTGATCGTTGAGCCCAGGTAATCCATCAGGAATATAATCGAAAACTGGTGTTTCTGGTGTTCCTATATTTCTATAAAATAGGATGTCGTTATTGCGATCACCTTCGTAATCGTAATCTGTTCCTACAAACAAATCCAAGTCACCATCGTCATCAATATCTACCAACTGGGGTCTGTTTTGATTTCTTGAGGTTAAATCACGATCAATCCATATAGTATCCAGGGTAGGAATAGAAGCCGCTACCCAATTAGGAGCAGTTGGCGTACCATCGTTTTCGAAAAAATGTAAAGTACCTCCCTGACTTCCTGATATAAAATCAAGATCATCATCATTATCAAGATCTCCTAGAACTGCTGATTGAAGACGACCTAGAGTTATCGGTGTGCTTGGTATATCGGCTACATCCAAGCCTGCTGGTTCTGACCCGGGCCCTGTAGAGGTGCCATCGGGATTGTTAAGAAGCCTTCCTCCTTTAAACTCCCAACTTATATAATCTGCCTGAGCAAATATGGATAGCCCCCCCAAAAGAAAAAACAAAAATAATGGTAGTAGTTTTTTCATAACTATATGATTTTAAATAACAATTTACTACTTAATATACCTTGTAGATATATTTTTTGCGAATCAGTGTGTCTTATTTATATATACACAACATATTAAAGAGAATGTATTAAATACTCTAACTTGATTTTATGAGTGTATGTTGATATAAAAAGGGGGAAGTATAATTAATTCAATAATTAGTACAAAATTAATAATTCAATTGCTATTAAACAAGATAAAATCGAAGGTTTTTCCGTAATCATGTTTCAAAGATATTCGAGCTAGTTTAGTCTAGGTTTTAAAATAAATTGATCTTCGGTACTTTTTTATATATAGAACTCATATGCAGTAAGTTCATTAAAAAGATGTATTCACTCTTTTCTGTAATCCATCACGAATTTTCTCGACCTATAACATATGCCTAAACCGATTTTTAATAAAACCAACATATTTATTGCATTACAATACCTATCTGCTCGCAAAAAACAGAGCTTTCTGGCGACATTGGGTGTAATGTTGGGCGTAACTACTTTTATTGTCATGATTAATTTTATGACAGGAGTTAACGATTTTTTGGATGATGCTGTTTTTAACGGAAGCCCTGACATCATTGTCAAATCAACACAAAAGACACATTCAAGAAAACAATCTTTTGACACGCGAATAAACAGTTTAGAGAATGCTAAAAAAATACAGGCTTTTTTAGGCAAAAAAGAGAATGTTCAATCAATTGCACAACAAATAATCTCGCCAGCAATTTTGGTGAGTGATGTGCAACAACTACCAGGAAGTATTAATGGTGTTTTTCCTGCAGAGGAAGACCAAATGGTAGATCTTCAAAGAAGATTGATCGAAGGAAAGGGATTTCAAAGTTTAAATAATGAAAATACAATACTGTTGGGAGTTAGTTTGGCCAAAAGACTTCAGGTTTCGGTAGGCGATGAGTTGAAAATGATTCTTCCCAACGGAAAAAATATGCAATTAAAAGTTTCAGGTATTTTTAGTTTCGGAATTACAACTATTGATAATGTTCGCACCTATTTTTCGGCTAAAACTTTACAAAAATTATTAGATCAGGAAAATGCAATTACGGCAATTCATATCAAGCTAAAAGATCGAGATAATGTAGACCTTAAAACTGCTATTTCGCAAAATTTTAAAGAAACCAATGTAGAAGATTGGAAAGATAGCAATAAGACTATTGTAATTGGCAACAAGGTTCGTGATATCCTTACCTGGTCTGTATCCTTTGCACTATTATTGGTGGCCGGATTTGGGATTTATAACATCCTTAATATTACTGTGATTCAGAAAAGAAAAGATATAGCAGTGCTAAAAACGATAGGGTACTCTAGCAGAGATGTGGTTTTTATATTTCTGGTGCAATCCCTAATTATTGGACTAATAGGTGCATTCTTTGGAGTTGTGTTGGGATACGTTCTTAGCTACATGATTTCTATTACCCCCTTAGATACTTCAGATTTTATTATTGTAGATACATACCCCATTAATTTTAAAGCAATTTATTACGTATTAGGATTCTCATTCGGATTGCTAACTACCATTTTTGCGGGATATTTTCCGTCTAAGAAAGCAAGTAAGGTGGATCCTGTAACTATTATTAGAGGCATATGATATTACAAGCGCAACAGATCAATAAATTTTTTAAGGATCCAGAAAGACATCAAGTATTGCATAACATTTCTTTGGATATTCAGAAAGGTGAACTGCTATCAATTTTTGGAGAATCAGGAAGCGGTAAATCTACACTACTTTATATTTTGTCAACTTTGGATACCGATTTTAAAGGGTCATTGCAGATTAAGGGTAAGGATATAAAAACCTTGTCACCTTTGGCGCTTACAGACTTTAGAAATCAACATATTGGTTTTGTATATCAATTTCACTATTTACTACCAGAGTTTAGTGTATTACAAAATATTATGCTTCCTGCTATGAAGTTAACTCAAAAGAGTATCGAAGAAATAAAACATGATGCATTAGTATTACTAGAAGATATAGGTATGAAAGATTTTGCAAAAAGACCTTCGTATAAGTTATCTGGCGGGCAACAACAACGAGTGGCAATTGCCAGAGCATTGATTAATGATCCTGCATTGATTATTGCAGATGAGCCTACAGGTAATTTGGATCAAAAAAACACCGATATTGTATTTGATCTTCTTAAAGAAATTACCAAAGAAAAAGGCAAAACTGTTGTGATCGCAACACATAATTCAAAAATTTATAAAAATTCTCACCGTACTATTGAAATGATTGACGGTTCTATTCGACTATAAAGACATAACAATTTAAAAACCAATCAAATGGAATCTCTAATCGATAAAAGTGTAATCATATTTGACGGCGAATGTAATTTATGTAATGGTGTAGTAGGGTGGTTATTAAAATTTGCTCCCGAAGAGATTTTTGAATTTATTCCTTTTCAATCTCCTCGAGGCCAGGAATTACTTAAACGATATGATTACCCTCTAGAACAATTAGAAACGGTGATTCTAATTGATCAAAACGGGCCATTAACGCACTCTGATGGTTTCTTGAAAATTGTTTCCAAAATCCCAAGATGGAAACTCGTTGCGGCCTTATTAGCCTTTGTACCTCGAATGATAAGAGATGGGATATACAACCTGGCTTCTCGTAACCGAGTTAAATGGTTTGGTCAGTCCAAAAGTTGTACTATAAACTTTTAAAATAAAACGACTTGTTCTCGATAGATTTGCTTTAATAAAAACACGCTGACCAACTCGATTTCCTTATAATATAATCATCTTACTTTCAGAGCATTAATCTTTATGGTATTGTGTGAAAATAATTACTTATTTTAGACATACGTAGATATTCTTTGCAAAAAACTACCACTTTGGAGTTTAGCATTGTAGTTGTTTTACATGTACACAAATCATTTTAATGCTCTTTAATTATATGGAAGAAACCATAAAATACCGTACGTGCCACTTGTGTGAAGCCATGTGTGGTCTCGAAATTAAGATCGAGGATACTAAAATTGTAAGTATCAAGGGAGATAAAAATGATATCTACAGCAAAGGGCATATTTGCCCTAAGGGAGTTGCGTTAAAAGATTTGCACGAAGATCCTAATCGATTAAAAGAACCTGTAAAGAAAACTGTAAATGGTTGGCAAAAAATCTCTTGGGATGAGGCGTTTGATATTGTAGAACAAAACTTCAAACGCATCCGAAAACAATATGGCAATGATGCTATTGCAACTTATACGGGTAATCCCACGGTGCATAATACGGGTACAGCTCTTACATTATACGACACTATAAATGCCATCAATACTCGTAACCGATATGCTTCGCATAGCTTAGATTCGGTACCTGTATTTGTGGCCAATCAAATGATGTATGGTCATGCGATGATGGCTCCAATTCCTGATATCGAGAACATTAATTATTTTTTGATTATTGGTGCTAATCCTGTGGTCTCTAACGGAAGTTTTATGTCTACGCCTAACATCAAAGGAAAGATAAAAGCGATTCAGGAAAGAGACGGAAAAGTCGTGGTGCTTGATCCTCGTAAAACAGAAACGGCTCATATTGCCAACGAGCATTATTTTATAATCCCCGAACGCGATATTTTATTTTTATTAGCGGTTGTTAATGAAATTTTTAAAAGAGATGGGGTTAAGCAATCCAGAGTATTATCCTTTACCGATCACATAGATGTCTTAAAAAATATTACCAAAGAATATACTATAGAACAAGTGGCTCCGCTAAGCGGCATACTGCCCGAACATATACACCAAATAGTTGATGATTTGTTGCAGTACGATAATGCGGTTGTTTACGGAAGGTTAGGCGTAAATACGCAATCTTATGGATCTTTATGTCAATGGTTAATCAACTGTATTAATATTTTAATAGGAAGCCTTGACGAAGAGGGAGGATTACTATTCACCTTGCCTGCTGTTGACTATGTAACCTTAATGGCACATGAGTCAAAAATGTTTCGCTACAAAAGCAGAGTAGGTAAATATGCCGAAATTGTCGGAGAATATCCTACCGCCACCCTTGCAGATGAAATTTTGACCAAAGGTAAAGGGCAGGTTAGAGCACTTTTAACTGTTGCTGGCAATCCTGCACGGTCGGCACCAAATTCTGGCCTTGTTAAAAAAGCATTAGAAGATGTAGAGTTTATGGCCGCGGTTGATATGTATATTAATGAAACAACACAGCATGCCGATATCATTTTGCCACCGGCTGTAGGGTTAGAAACCATGCATTACTCTTTTGTATTGCACATGATTGCCACCATAAATACGACCAAATTTAGCCCTGCTCCATTACCCATAACCGATAAGCAACGTTTTGATTGGCAAATTATGGGTGAGTTGCAGAGAAGACTTTTTGATGGAAATATCTTGAACAGGTTAAAAAGTAATTTTATGTCCAGGTTGCATCCCAAAACCAAATTGGCTCTTGCTTTAAAAACGGGCCCCTATGGTATTTGGGGAGGAAGATTTTTAAAAAAGAACGGGATAAGCCTAAAACGTTTAGAAAAGCATAAAGGTGGTGTCGTATTATCAAAACTCACCCCGGTTTTACCCAAAAGATTATTTACAAAAAATAAAACAATAGCATTAGCACCTCAACTATTTGTACAAGAACTTGACAAAATTAAAGAACTATTGAAGCCGGTTGAGAATACTACGTATCCCTTAAAATTAATAGGCAGAAGACATTTAAGAAGTAATAACTCATGGATGCAAAAATTACCTATGCTCGAAGGAGGTTCTAGAAAATGTACCGTTTTTATACACCCCGATGATGCCCAGAAACATAATATTACTCATAATGAGTTGGTAGAGGTATACAGTGAGTTTGGTAGTATCAAGATCGAGACAGAAATCACTTCGGATCTTATTAATGGTACTATCTGTATCCCTCATGGTTGGGGGCAAGATGCCAAAACTATCACAGAAGATACATCCAAAAATAATAAAGGTGCCAATGTAAATGAGTTAATGAATCATCATAGGTTAGATCCCATTTCGTATAATATGGCGTTTAGCGGCCAACCCGTAGCTATTCGAAAAATAATTGAATAACAATCTTCTTATGTACTTCATAGGATAATACAGGGACTTAGAAGTCATCTTGAGTACTTCGTCTAGCTCAGTACAGGCCTGTCGAAAGATGATCGTCGCTTTTTTAATACGCTTCTTCCAAAAATCCAAGCATTAGAATTAACAAATTTTGGATTACAAAACACTCAAAAAGCCAATCATTATATATTACGGTATCCAAATTTAAAAGTAATCCTTACTTTTGGATGATCACACAACGTCTTTATAATGTTTTTTAATATCAAACGGTTTTTACTTGCCAATCCTGTTGCGTATGTCGTATTTTTCTTAGGCATGACTACAACGGTTTTTGCTCAACATACACTCGAGACCGCAAAACAATATATACAGCAAGGAAAATCCTTATACGATACCGATCAATATGATCAAAGTATTCAATATTTTGATAAAGCAGTTGCAATTGCCCGAATCTTAAAAAATGATTCTCTTTTAACCGGGGCACTGATCAGAAAAGGCCATTCTTTTTTACTGGGAGGAAAAAATCAAGAAGCCTTAGATTCGTATTATAGTGCTTTGGCAATCACTCAAAAGACAAAAAATCTGGATCAAGAAGTTCGTGCAAATTCTGGGCTTATTTTGGTATTAAAACAGATGAATCAATTAGATAAAGCCTTTGAGATAACATCACAGATACTGCAATCCATAGATAAAACATCTTTTAAGAGTACGGTTACTCATGTTAATATTTTAGCTACGATTAGTGATATATACTTAACGCGAGAGTTGTATAACGAGGTCTTGTCTTTTGCCGAAAAAGGAATCCAAATTAGCAAGGCACTCGATTATAAACAAGGTTTAGTCGATTTCTATATCAAAAAAGGAATGATCTTTTATTACCAAAAAAAGTATGATCAGTCGTTTACATATTTACATGATGCGCAACATGTGTTGGATGAAAATACTATTGCTAATGAGTTTTTCCCGCGACTAAATATTAATTATTTTTTGGCCAGTTGTTACTATGCGCAAGGTACATATGATATGGCAATAGAACAATTGCTTAAAACGATACATGCACTCGAAGAAAAAGACAAAATCAAACCTCTTGTAATACAATCTTATTTGTTATTGGCCAATTGTTACGGGGAGCAAAAGGATTTTGAAAAAGCATTGTACTGGAATAATGAGTATTTACAAATGCATAAAGATTTTCAGAAAGATAGAGACCAGATCGTAAACACGATATACCAAAAAGAAGAAGAAAAGCTGGAGCTAAAATTACAGCTGCTTAAAAGCGAAAAAGAAGCCAGCGACCGTAATAAAAAATGGGCAATGGGGTTGTTAGTTGTACTGTCTTTGGTATTGGTGGTTATTGTTTTTAGATATGCAAAAAAACAAAAGAACAACAAAATAGCGTTTGCAGAGCTCATAAAGAAAGTGAGTACACCCGAGGTTACTGATACCGATAATGTAGTTAAAAAGGAAGTATCCAAACAAATCGTAATTGATGATAAAAAAGTACAAGAAATCCTTAAACGATTAAATAAGTTAGAAGAGCAAGAATACTACCTACGCTCGGATTGTACACTGCGAGAAATTGCCAAAAAAATCAAAAGTAATCATACCTATTTGTCCAAAATAATACATACGCATAAAGGAAAATATTTTACCGATTATATCAACGATTTACGCATTGATTATGCGGTAAAACGATTAAAGAAGGATAAGAAATTTAGATCTTTTTCGATCACCTCTATCGCCAAAGAAATTGGATATAAAAGCGATTATTCGTTCACCAAGCATTTTAAGGCAAAAACAGGTTTAAACCCTTCGTACTATATCAAGAATATTAATAGGCATGAGAAAAGCCTAATAAACACAGATTAACAATACCCCAAATTGTACAAATTAGTGAATGCGTATATGTGGTGTATGGATCAAAAAAATTATATTTCTTATTGCTTACACTTTATCATAGAATCATAATTAAGAAAATAAAAACTAACTAAATTACCTGTACATGAAAAAACAATCATCTCAAAAATTCGGTATTAAAAAATTTACAATTGCTAAAATTAATACAACTCTACTGCACAAAATAAAAGGAGGTACAAGTTTACCCCCTGATGCTTTACCAACGGTTAACGATGGGGCGAGAGATACCATTTGTTATATGGTACACTAATCTTTCGATTTCAATATAAAAGCCTTGCTATATGCAGGGCTTTTTTAACATTTTTTCTTCTATCATCTCAAGCGTAATCTAGGGATTACTGTGAAAAGCTACTTGAATTGAGAATTTTTAATATCAACACTATTTGATTAATTTGGGATGTCTGCTAAATTATAAAGCAGTTTTCACCTCTGTTTTTTTGAGTTTATCTTGGGCAAATAAATTTTCTAGATATAATCTTCATTAAACAAAAAATAAGATCAAAAGTAAATCCGTACTTTTGAGTAATTACTCTTATGGTACCGGGATGACTCTTTTGATCAAAAAAATAGTATATATCAACTTGTTTTTTATGATGGTTGGTATACAACATACTACAGCACAGGAAAACAAACGTGATATTGCCGAAAAATACCTTAGTGTGGCAAAAAAAATGTACCACGCAGAGGAATACGAAAAAAGTATTGAGCAGTATAATATGGTAGTGCAATTGGCAAAAGAATTGCAAGATACACTACTGCTTTGCTATACAAATACAAGAATAGCTCATGCGTATGTGATGAATGATCAAAACCAAAAAGCACTAGATGCATATTATATAAGCCTGCAGCTTGCAAAAAAAACAAAAAATATTGATCAGGAGATTATTGCCAATGCTGGCTTAGTCTTGGTTTATAAAAAAACAAGGCAATATAAAAAGGCTTTACTGATTTCTAGAGATATTTTTGATAAGATTGATAAAACCTCGTATAAAAAAACAGAAACTCATGTTAATATAATAACAACAGGCAGTGAAGCATATTTGGATACAGAGCAATACGACTCGGTACTCTATTATGCCGAGCAAGGGATTGCATTAAGCAAATCTCTAGATTATAAAGAAGGATTGGTCGACTTGTATATCAAAAAAGGGGTAGTATTTTATCATCAAGAACAGTATAAAGAAGCCTTAATTTATTTGTTTAGGGCCGAAGAATTATTGCAACAGTACACAATAAAAAATGAATTTTATCCAACGGTAAATAGTGCCTATTTTATAGCCAGTTGTTATTATAAACAAAGGTTATATGATCAGGCCATAGAGCGATTGCTAGGCAATATCGAAGCTGCAGATCAAAATGACCAGTTTAAACTACCAGTACTACAATCACATTTGTTATTGGCCAATTGTTATGCCGAGCAAGAAGACTATAAAAATGCTTTGTATTGGAAAGATGCCTATATGCAATTAAATGAGGCATTTCATAACCGAAAAGATAAAACCGTTAACAAGTTATACCAAAACGAAGCCCAGGTGCTTGAAAATGGTATTGCTCAATTACAACAACAACAAGTGCAAAGTGAACGGTTTAAAACCTATGCGTATAGTGCAAGCATTTTTCTGTGTGTACTATTGCTTATAGGAGTGTTTTTGTATGTTAAAAAGCAAAATTCTAATGCAGTACTGTTCAATCAACTCATGACAAAAATAACTCATCTCGAGACCAAAGATCAAGAAGTGCTGGACAAAGAATCTAGTGCAAAAGAGGTTATCATTGATGATGATAAGGTAGCACATGTAATTAAAGGGCTGGTAAGGTTAGAATCCCAGGAGTTTTATTTGCGATCCGATTGTAACCTGCGATCGGTGGCCAAAAAAGTAAAAACCAATGCTACGTATTTGTCTAAGATTATTAATACGCATGAGCAAAAAAACTTTAATGAGTATATTAACGATTTGCGTATAGCGTATGCTTTAAAAAGATTAAAAAATGATAAAAAGTTTAGATCCTTTTCGATCAAATCTATCGCGACCGAGATAGGGTATAAAAGTGATTATTCGTTTGCCAAGCATTTTAAATCAAAAACAGGATTAAACCCATCCTACTATATTAAGAATATCGAAAAGCGTGAAAAGAGCGTAGAACGTGTGATATAAACCACCCTATTTTGTTTAAAATAGGGTGATTAAATTATCGCAAAACATTTTAAAAAATTATATTCAAAATTAAGGATCGCAAATTAAAACTCAATACAAATGAATACATCAAATAAGATTGGTTTGAAAAAGTTAACCATTGCAAAGATCAATACCCAATGGATGAATGCAGTAAAAGGAGGAAGTAGTATTCCACCAGGTCTTACTGATGAAGAACCGGCAACAGTAGGAAATCATGGGGTTTGTCCTCATTGGCGTTAACAGCGCTTTTTAAGAAATAAAAAACCTGCTGTACCGCAGGTTTTTTTTATGTCCTTATTTTGTTTAAAATGGGGATATTTCATTTTTATGAGGGTTACTTATCTTCTAATTTTAATGTAAAATCATAGTTCATACAAATTCTTGATTTTGAAAAAAGGGGCCACCGAAAACCTTGCAAAAGAGTAGGTGCAATTATAAACTATATTTTACATGAAAAAATCGTTAAAAAGCTTACAGCTTAAAAAAGAAGTAATTAGCAAACTAGAGCAAGACAAAGTAAAAGGAGGGTGGCATGTAACTGCAATGTGCTACGGGACTATTGTTTGTATCACGCAGGGTGCGCTAAATAGTTGCCCTCCTCCAGGAGTACATTGTTATTAATATGAATTTTACCTATAGGTCTTTATAGGTATACAGATGTTAATCCGTTGTACGTTTCTTTCATAATGTACAACGGGTTCATTACTAAATTACGTACTCGATAATTGGTTTCTCTATTTTCGAAGATAAAACTACAATGAACAAAGAACAATTTCTATTACAAAAACTAGAACAAATAAGTAATGCCCTTACTCATAACGAGGATACAGAACAAATAGGGGTTTTATCGGGTAGTGCAGGTGTTGCTTTGTTTCAATTTTACTATTCCAAATTACTTAATGAAGAATCTCATGCAGATCGAGGAGCAGCCACAATAGTATCGATTATAGAAAAAATTAATGCGGGATATGATTTTCATACCTTTTGCTCCGGTATTGCAGGAGCTTTATGGGCAATTCAACTATTACAAGAAGAAGATTTTATTGATCTTGATTGTGATGAGTTGCTATCTGACTTAGACAACTATCTAATACAATCTATAACCCAGATAAAAGAGGATCAAAATTTTTATGATTTTTTACATGGGATATTGGGTATTGGGTATTTTTTTTTAAAAAGATATACCCACACAAAATCAGATACGCTAAGAAACCGTTATCATAAGATCCTAATGGATATTATCTTATTTCTAAAAGAAAAATCACTTCATGAAGGTGATATCACAAAATGGGAATCATATCTGATACGAGAAGAAGGTTTAAAAGGGTATAATTTGGGCTTGTCTCACGGTATGACCAGTATCATTAATTTCTTATCTAGACTAGCAGTACATAAAGAGTTTAAAAAAGAAGTAGAAACATTAGTCCATCGTTCAATCAAATATATACTTCAATTTAAGAATGAAGATAGTGCATCCTATTGGTCTTTTCCTAGTTGGATAACAAAGGACGGTCAAAAAAGTGAAAACTCAAGATTAGCATGGTGTTATGGGGATTTGGGAATTGTAATTACACTATGGAGAGCGGGAGAGCAATTTAATAATCCAACATATAAACAAGAAGCTATAGCCATTGCAAAACATACTACAAAAAGAAGGGATATAGAAGAAGCCGGAGTTAAAGATGCAGGTCTTTGTCATGGTGCCTATGGCATTATGCATATCTATAATCATATGTATAAAGAGACCCAGGAAATCGAGTTTAAAGAAGCTGCTGATTTTTGGATGGATAAGGGTATAGATATGGCTATACATCAAGATGGCTATGCCGGATATATGTCATGGAAAGGAGGTGAGAATGCTGGTTGGGAAAAAGAGACTAACCTATTAGAGGGTGTAGCTGGTATAGGATTGTCTATCATTTCTTATTTGGCACCATTTAAGACAAAATGGGATGAATGCCTTTTGATTGGTTAAGTAGATGATCACAAATAGCTTCTCTATCATTCTATAGATATTACAAACATATCTTTAAATTAGTACATTTGAGTTATAATTTCTGACTTAAAGTGCAATGGGGTTCTATAAAAATCTTTCATCTATATTTTTATTATTTACGCTTTTCCTTTTTTTGATCGCATTAGGACATGGGCAAGAAACCCATCTAAGCATACCAGATAGTATCACCCAAAAGACTCCAAAACAACTTGTTGAGGCATTAAAAAGCGCATCATCAAAACATACTCAAATCTATGAGCAAGCACTAATTCAAAAAACAAAACAGAACCAAGTTTTGGCTACATATTATTTTGAGATTGGTGTTTTTTCTTATGCCAAAGATAATTTTGTAAAAGCTGCGTATTATTTTAAAAAAGCAATACTTCTTACCAAAGAAACAGAGAATAGTGAATTTTTATGCACAGCGTATTTAAAATTGGGGAATTCTTATTTAAAAGATTGGAAAAACCAACAAGCTTTGGATGCCTATTATACGGCGCTAGATATTATTAAAAGAGGCGGTAGTAAAGAGGATGCCATACGAGCAAATTCTGGTATTATCATGATTCGTAGACGTATGAAACAATTAGATAAGGCGCTAGAAGTGTGTAAGCATACGTTACAATTAACCGAAAATTCTACCTTTAAAAATCAAAAAAATCATGTGAATATGCTTACGATTCTCAACGAGATTTTTTTGACACAAAGACAATATGATTCGGTACTATACTATACAAATATTGGTATTAAAATGAGCGAACCTATATCCTATCATATAGGAACTATTGATTTATATACCAAAAAAGGCACCGCTTATCTAGAAAAAAAAGAGTTAAAAAAAGCTTTTGATAACCTAAAAATAGCTCAGTCTTATTTAGAAAATAATAAGGTTTCTCAAAAAAAATCAATACTTAATTTAAACTACTTCTTTGCAAAGTGTCATTATGAGCAAAAAGACTATGCCCGAGCAATTTATTACTTAGAAAAAACAAAAGAAATTATTGATCAAAAGGATGCAAGAAATGAAAGGGTTTTGGATATTTATAAGCTATTGGCAAAATGTAATAATAAATTAGGTAATAAGGAAGAGAGCGCATTTTGGTTCCAGAAATTTACCGAATTGCATACCCGTTTTCTCGAAGAAAGAGATCAAACTTTCAACAAAATGTATAATAAAGATACGCAAGAACTGGGGGATGCTATAAAAGCCTTAGAAACGCAAAAAGAACGCGGCGATGCCCGGTTAAAAAAATATGGTATAGTATCTTTAATAGTTTTACTATTTACTTTTTTTGTTATCCGTGGTATATATTATCGTAAAAAAGAGGCTAACAAAACCCGATTTGAGCAGTTGATTCAAAAAATATCAGAACTTGAGTCTCAGGAAACCACCAAAATTAATATAGCTAAACCTGTACTAAAAGAAGTTGATATTGATGATGAAAAAATTGATAAAATCCTAAAAGGCCTTGATCGATTAGAACATCAGGAATATTTCCTGAATTTGGATTGCAACCTAAGAACTATGGCCAAAAAAGTAAAAACCAATGCCACCTATTTGTCCAAAATAATTAATACGCATAAAGAGAAAAGTTTTAATGATTATATCAATGATCTACGTATCGAGTATGTACTAAAACGATTAAAAAATGATCGAAAATTTAGGTCCTTTTCAATATCTTCTATTGCAACCGAAATTGGCTATAAAAGTGATAATTCATTTACCAAACATTTTAAAGCAAAAACTGGACTTAACCCTTCATATTATATTAAAAATATAGAAAAATTAGAGCAACAATCTGCAAATTAAAAATGTCGCTTTGTAAATACCGCAATTTGTTTAAAATGCGGTTTACCGATTATGATATACGAGTAATTAAAAGTAACTTTCTCTTGTACTACCATAGCGTATACATTAAAAGGGAATAAATATTAAATTTTTAATTATGAAAACACAGACAAACAAAATTACAAGTTTGAAAAAGCTCACTATTGCAAGGATTAACCCCAAAGCAATGCATAAAATACAAGGAGGAGAATGTGAACCTACAAATGGGGATACTGGGTCACATAATACATTTTGTGAATGCGAACCGGGACAGCATAGATATTAAAAATTAAACTTTTTAAAGCCTTGTGAAAACAAGGCTTTTTTTATATCCGCATTTTGAATAAAATGCGGATTTGTTGTTTTTAATCCCTTCTAATCCTCCATACATTGAGATCACAATCAATGCATTTAATTGTGCACAATCATTGATAAGGGGAAACCGAAAACCTTTGTAACAGAGTAGGTATATCATAAAATAATAATCTCATGAAAAAAACACAAAAAAAATTACAACTTAAAAAAGTGCAAATCACAAAATTAGAAATGGATAAAGTAAAAGGAGGAGGATGTGGCCCAACGCATATGTGTAACTCTGTTCCAGAATATTTGGGAGGTATCGGCTGTCATATGTTTTAGGAGGTGAATTAGGTGTAAGAGAGGCTGTAAGAGTTGGTGGTGATTTTTTGACAAAAATTGATATTGCCGATGACTAGATTCTCTTAGATCACATTATATAAAGGGGTAACCGAAAACCTTTTGATAGAGTAGGTAAAAACATAAAATAATAATCTCATGAAAAAAACGCAAAAGAAACTAGAACTCAAAAAAATGCAAATCACCAAATTAGAAATGAATACCGTAAAAGGGGGATACGGCCCTACAGAACTTATGTGTAACTCTGTCTCTGCGGCAGCAGGGGGTATTGGTTGTCATATGAAATAAATGAACACAATTTTTTGTGTTAGTTATAGCGTATTGATGAGATCACTCATCATATCAGGAATACTAGAAAACATAAAGAAGTAGGTAATTCAATTTAAAAACAATATAAAACTATGTTATCTAAAATTTTAAATGTAAAAGACGTTCAGGAATTGAACAAAAAACAACAAAGTAGTATTAATGGTGGTACAATACTGTATCCCATTGGTTGTAGAAGGCGTAGAGACTGTTTTGAGGTTACCGGAGAGTTTGGTTGGGCCTGTATAAACAGAACTTGTGTTGCGTTGTAGTGTACTTCTAAATTCTAAGTGAATTCGAAAAAGCTCTGCCATAGCAGAGCTTTTTTTGTTGCCTTGGCATATCATGAAACTGTAGTACCCAATTCTGGAACATACGTTATATCCTATAGTTTTTTGGTCCTCTATTTTTGGTGAATGCTTTGCACTTTTTCAAATTGATACAGTGCATAAAGTGATTAGTATAATAAAAGGAGATGCCGAAAACCTTGAATAGAGTAGGCGTAGTTTAAACACAAGTATCTTATGAAAAAGATCACAAAAAAATTGGAACTTAAAAAAGTAGCTATCACCAAACTACAATTAAGCAAAGTAAAAGGAGGTGGACAAACATTAATGTGCAATACTACTCCGGCCGAAGAAGGTGGTATTGGTTGCCATATGTTCTAAGATATTTTTAATTTTTTTGATACGATAAAAGCTCTGCAATTGCAGAGCTTTTGCTATATGCGTTGTTCTATAAAGTAAATTGTTATTTTTGGGTAATTAATTTTATACTTGGGGATGATATTTTTTAATTGGTTTTTGGGGCGTTATGTACTGGGTTTTTGTGTTGTTTTATGCTGCCATACATCGTATAGTTTTACCCAAATAGATACGAATAAAAATAAAACTCAGGAAGAATTGGTTAACCTTATTAAAAGAGATACAACCGATCAGAGTCATGAGTACGAAGAAGCTTTGATCAATTATCCTGTTTTGGACCAGCAAACTGCAAAGCAGTGGGTTAATGCAGCAACTTTTTTCTATACAGAAGAACAGTTTGATAAAAGCTTAAAGTTTTTGAATCGAGCTATAACATTAGCTCACAAATTACAATCGACACATACATTAAGCAGAGCATACAGTATCAAAGGACACATATATCTTAGAGAAGCCGATGATCAAAAAGCACTTGATGCGTATTATAAGGCGATTGAAATTGCTCGAAAACATAAAAATATAGAGCATGAGATTTTGGCAAAATCCGGGATGATTATTGTTTACCATAGAACGAAGAAATGGGATAAGGCTCATAAGGTGGCTACCTATCTGCTTAACAATATTAATGCAACATCCTACGCCAACAAAGAAAACCATGCTAGGATTTATACCACAATAAATGATGCTTTTTTGGCACAAGAATCGTATGATTCGGTCCTGCACTATGCAAATAAAGGTATTGCTCTAAGCAAAAAACTAGATTTTAAAGAAGGTTTAGTAGACCAGTATATCAAAAAAGGAATCGTTTTTTATCACAAAGAAAATTATAATAAAGCTTTTGAGTTTTTAAGTCGGGCGCAGCAAATACTCGAAGATAATGATGTAGATAATAGTTTTTATGAATTTTTAAACAGCAATTATTTCTTGGCGAGTTGCCATTATAAACTTAAACAATATGATCAGGCAATAACGTATGCACAAAAGAATATTAAGATGTCTAAAGAAAAGGACTTCGATAAAATAGAAGTTATACAAACGCACTTATTGTTGGCCAATTGTTATCGCGAAAAGAAGAATTATGAAACCGCTTTGCATTGGAATGATTTATATGTACAAATGCGAGAGCATTATGAAGAAAAGAAGGATAAAACTGTAGATAAGATATTTGAAAAAGCAGCAACAGAACTGGAAAGCGAAATTGCAACCTTAAAAAAAGAGAAAGAGGCAGAAAAAGCGAATAAGAAAATCTATCTTATTTTGTCGATTATAATTTCTTTGGGACTTATATTTCTAGCTATTCAGTATTACAGAAAACAAAAATCAAATCAAAAGTTATTTGATGAGTTGTTAGAAAAAATGGCTGTTTTAGAAACCGAAGATGAAGATGTAGTAACACCGGAGATACATAAATTAGAGACTAAAGAAGTAGCTATTGATGATCAAAAAGTAGGTCAGATCCTTAATAAACTTAAAAAATTAGAAGAACAAGAATATTTTCTAAAGACCGATTGTAATCTAAATACGATTGCCAAAAAAATAAAAACGAATACGACATATCTTTCTAAAATTATCAATATACATAAAGAAAAAAGTGTTAAGGATTATATCAATGATTTGCGTATAGAATATGTTCTTAAAAAGATAAAAAACGACAGGAAGTTTAGAGCTTTTTCGATAAAGTCAATTGCAAACGAGGTAGGCTACAAAAGTCATACTTCTTTTACAAAACACTTTAAATCAAAAACAGGGATTAACCCGTCGTATTATATCAAAAATATCGAAAAATTAGAACAGCAATTACGACCGCAAAACACATAAGATGTAGCACGTCAATTTTCGAAAAATGTGATGCTAGCATTATGCTTTCAACAGTAAAAAAAAGTATATTTCGAAAAAAGATTAAGAAACCTTATTAATTTGTAGTATCACACAACAATTATAGTATTATGAAAAACAAACAAACCTATCGCAAAATCAATTTAGAAAAATTAATAGTGGCAAGAATCACACCTGGTTCTATGCATTATATAAAAGGGGGAGATGATGATATTGAAGGTAAACAAACAAGCCATCCTACCATTGAAATAGAATCTCAGAATCATGGGCATTGTATAGAAAGCGATTTATTGCACGTACGATAACGCAACTATAAAGATCACATTTATGTTAAGCACCTTTTTTAAAGGTGCTTTTTTATACACAAAAGTTAATCATATTAAACCTGATTACCCTTTTTTCCAGAATTTCGTTATGTTTTATTTTTCATTTAACATATTGTCCTTTACATTGCTGTCTTAAATCACAGATCAAAACCAGAAGTAATAGTATGAGCACTAAAAAGGCACTCGAAGAAAAACTCCATGAGATATATAACATCCTAAAGACATATGATACTCAAGAAAAAAATATAGGCGTACTCGCAGGGCTTTCGGGGGTTTCTCTATTTCAGTTTCATTATGCCAGATTAATGGGGTTGGATGAACCAGCAGATATTGGAGCCGAAATCATTTCGGAAGTTGTAGAACATATAAATAACGGATATACGTTCCCTACTTTTTGCTCGGGTATTGCAGGTGCCGGTTGGGTACTCGCATTTCTGGACCATGAAGAGTTTATAGAAATCGATATTGATGACCTGTTGGTTGACCTGGATCCTTTTTTATATCAGGCGATGCAAAATGATATCGAACGTGAGTATTATGATTTCTTGCATGGTGCTGTAGGGTATGGATATTATTTCTTGAAAAGATATGAAAGCACTAAATCCCAAGAGCTTAAAAATCAATATAAAGAGTATATCATTACCTTATTAGAAGCTTTAAAAAAATCATCTAGACTCGATGCTAACGGAAATACATGGTGGGAGTTTGATCTAAATGTAGAAGAAGGAACCCGAGGAGGTAATCTAAGCTTGTCGCACGGGATATCTAGTATTATTAATTTTTTAAGTAGGCTATATCCCTACGACGACTTTAAGAATTTGACGGCTACAATGTTGGATGGAGCGATATCGTATGTGCTAAGTCACAAAAACGAAGATACAAATCAGACATCATTATACCCTAGTTGGGTTTACGAAGGAATGCCCAAAAACACAAGTTCTCGATTGGCATGGTGCTATGGCGATTTAGGAATAGGAATCTCCTTATGGCGAGCCGGTAAAACATTAAACAACTCGGGCTATACAAAAGAAGCGCTGGAGATGATGAAACACTCTACAAAAAGAAAAGATATTGAAGAAGCAGGCGTTATGGATACGGGTCATTGTCATGGAGCCTCGGGTATCGCTAATATATATCACTTTATGTTTCAGGAAACCAAGGATCAGGTATTCGAAGATGCAGCGGCATATTGGATGGATCAATTATTAAAAATGGCAATTCACGAAAATGGAGATGCAGGTTTTATGCAATGGAAAGGAGATACCAAAGAGTATCAAAAAGAATCCAATTTGCTCGAAGGAATTGCAGGGATCGGACTTACAATCATTTCTTTTTTGGCTACATTTGAGACAAAATGGGATGAATGTTTGCTAATCAATTAATTAAAACTACAGGACAATACCATTATGATTTATAAAAATTTCTCGAAATATGTTTTACGAGCTCCATTATTTTCCTTTTCCTTTTACAAAAAACTAACTCAGGATACTACCTTATCTGAAGAGGCATTGCAACAAGCTTGTGCAGATCCTAGTATTAAAGAGGCGATTTTCTTGGCCTCCCCCTCTTTATATTTAGAATTCGAAAAATGGTTGCAAGGAGAAATCAAGGACAAAGATAAGTCCGAAAGAATGATGTATTCGGTATTAAAATACCTGAGTCGTATGTCTTCGAGATGTACACCTTTTGGTCTTTTTGCCGGAACCGCAGTAGGAGAATTTTCTGAAGAAACACAAATCGAACTACAGCACAAATCCAAAAATAAGAGACATACACGATTAGATATGAACTATCTGGTAGCTTTGTCTCAGGATATTGTCAAAAATGAAGAAATTAAGTCACAATTATTATTCTATCCCAATACCAGTATTTATGAAACGGGGCATCAATTACGTTATGTAGAATATAAATACGTTAACAGTAGAAGAATTCATCATATTGTAGCAGTAGAGCATTCAGAATATCTGGAAAAAGTAATCGAAAAAGCAAAAAACGGAGCATTGCTCAAGGATTTGGGAGCACTATTGGTTGATGATGACATTAGTATGGATGAAGCAATGGGTTTTATTCACGAATTGGTCGAAAGTCAATTACTTATTAGCGAGTTAGAACCTTCGGTTTCGGGGCCAGAGTTTTTGGATCAACTATTACCTGTTCTAAAACGCTTAAAAGGTGCAACAGAAATTATAGGTGAACTAGAAAAAACGCAACAACAATTAGAGCAGCTGGATAATGCAATTGGTAACGAAGCAAAACAGTATATCCAGCTTAGTGAGGCACTCAAAAGATTAGAGGTAGGATTCGAGCTTAAGTTCATGTTTCAGACCGATATGTTGTTGTCACCAAAATCAAACACATTAGATCAAAAATATCTACACCGAGTAAGAAAAGCGATTACGTTATTGAATAAAATGACGCTTCCGCCAAAAGAGACATTACTGTCCAAATTTCAATCCGCATTATACGAGCGCTATGAAGACCGAGAGGTACCCTTATCCAAGGCTTTGGATGTCGAATTAGGAGTAGGATTTGTGCAAAATCAAGGCACAGGTGATGTAAGTAAGATTGTAGATGATTTGATATTACCGCAACGAGAAAACGGAATAGCGGTACGAGAAATGCAATGGTCACCTATACATTCGATTCTTCAAAAGAAATTAAATGCATGCCTGCAGCAAAATGAAAGTACGATTGAACTTACCGACAAGGATTTTGAAAGTTTTGAGGCAAAATGGGATGATCTTCCGGATACCATTTCCTCAATGACCGAAATTGTAACCATAGACGGTGAGGATAAAATTATAATGTCTAGTATAGGAGGTTCTAGTGCCGCTAATCTGCTTGGACGCTTTTGTCATGGGGATCCAGAATTAAATGCCTATACACAAGAGATTATTGATGTCGAAACACAAGAAAATCCAGATAAAATTCTTGCCGAAATCGTGCATTTACCAGAATCCAGAGTAGGGAATATCTTAATGCGACCGGCTTTTAGAAAGTACGAAATCCCTTATCTGGCAAAGTCTATTTTGGACGAAAAGCAACAGCTTCCTCTAGATGATTTGATGATTTCGACCTCGCATACTGGCAAGGTTCTGTTACGATCAAAGAAATATAACAAAGAAGTAGTGCCACATCTTACCAATGCGCATAATTATTCTGGTGATCCATTACCCATCTATCAATTCTTGGCAAATATGCAAACTCAAAAGCAACGATCAGGACTTGGATTTTATTGGGGTCCTCTGGCCGATGAATATGCGTTTTTACCACGGGTAGAATATCAGGGAGTACTGCTAGCTACAGCTACCTGGAATATCATGGGTAAAGAAATAGAACATCTGCAAAAACTCAAAGATTCGGATAAACTACAAGAAGAGATGACCACCTTTGTCTCTGATAAAAAATTGCCGCAATACGTATTGCTTATTGATGGAGATAATGAGTTATTGATTAATCTCGCAAACATGGCTTCGGTTGGTATGCTATTACAAACGGTAAAAAAACGACCATCTTTTAAACTAAAAGAGTTTTTACATAACCAAGAAAGCATTGTAAAGGAAGGAAATGAGTCATATACCAATCAAGTCGTACTTTCTTTTTATAACGAACACAAATTAAAAAATACAAATACAACTCATGGCTAATACACAAAGATCTTTTATTATTGGTGGTCAATGGCTGTATTATAAAATATATACAGGGCCTAAAACTTCTGATTTAGTGCTTACCGATGTAGTTAAACCTGTGGTTGATACACTATTAGCCAATAAGGTGATCGATAAATGGTTTTTTATACGTTATAACGATCCCAAACATCATATCAGAGTTCGTTTTCATTACACAGATCCAAAAAATGTTGGCGATATTATTAATGCATTACATGGGCCATTAGAGCATTATACTAAGCAGGATCTTATCTGGAGAATACAGATAGATACCTATCAAAGAGAATTAGAGCGATATGGTAATGAAACTATGGAGCAATCCGAAACCTTGTTTTTTTATGATAGTAAGATGATCGTTGACTTTTTGGATATGATCGATGAAGACGAAGGTGAAGAATTAAGGTGGTTGTTGAGTATACGGGCAATGGATACTTTGCTGAATGATTTTGGATATGACGAAGACCAAAAACTTGCATTGATGGAACGCTTAAAAACGGGCTTTGGACAGGAGTTTGGAATGAATAAGTTTCTTAAAAAGCAGATGGATAAGAAATTTAGAGAAGAACACGATAAGATTAAAGAATTTATGGTGTTTACCAGAGAAAATAACCCGGATTATGCACCAATTATTGATGTGCTAGAAGCCAAAAGCCAACATAGCAAAGCTATGATCGAGAATATACGATCTCTTGTAGATCAGCCAAGGCTAGATAATATGATGGGTAGTTATATCCATATGCTTATGAACAGGTTGTTTAGATCCAAAAATCGTTTGCATGAGATGGTATTGTATGACCTATTGTTTAGAACCTATAAAGTAGCTTGGGGGATTAGAAAGTTTAAGAATAAGAATAAAGAGAAAGTATAACCTCTTTGGACAATCCTTCGACAGACCGGTACTGGGCTCGACGTAGTGCAGGGAGACATGCGTTTTTCGATATTTTGTCTACCCTTCGACAGGCTCAGGGAGACAATTGCATACGATGTCACTCTGCGCTTGTTCTTATTGTCACTCTGAGCCTGTCGAAGAGTGATTATTCCGAAGAGTGATCGCCAAACTGTGTATAATTCTTAGAATACAAAACCAATTTATCCCAATTTTCTTCAATTAAGGCTATTTTTTTGCGCCTACTCCATCCTTTTATTTGCTTTTCTATTCGTATGGCTTCATTTGGATTAGTATATGCCTCAAACCATTGCAATGCCACTGGGCGTTTGTTTGATGTATAACTACTCGGGTTTTTATTAGAGTTGTGTTCTTCGAGTCTTCTTTGTAAATCATTGGTTATACCTGTATAAAAAGAACCATCGCTGCATTTCACAATATAAGTGTAATAATATTTCATAGTTTAATTTATGTTATGTCCCCCTTCGACAGGCTCAGGGTGACCATTGTGCTCGATGTCACTTTAAGCTCGTCACTATTGTCACTCTGAGCCTGTCGAAGAGTGATATCTAAGACGATACCAAAACCCAAAACTTATCAATAGGATCAATATACCAATCCCCAAAACCCAATACCATATGGTAGTATGCTCAAAGGGTATGGGGGCAGGGTCGCCTACCAAATAAAAACCACCCCAATAAAAAGGTTGTGTTCGGTTTATATTGGCTGTTTGCAAATACTGCAACTTAGCTTGTTGCAAGGCATTGGCCTTGTTCATCCCTTTTTTGAGATGGGTATAAAAGTATTTCATAAGCAACGGAGTAGTTTGATCAGATACATCCCAACTGCTTAATAATAAACTCTTGGTACCGGCGTACTGAAACGCACTACCCAAACTCATGATACCCTCTCCGGTAGCGATTGTGCCACTACCCGTATTGCATGCGCTAAGTACGGTAAGTTCTGCCGGGATATCCAGAGCAAACAGCTCATGGCTATACAACAAGTTATCCTCGATAGTATCTTTATTTTTGGTAAAAAACAAACGAGAATTCTCTGGTCGTTCATGATCTACCTCACCATGTAATGCCAGGTGTAAAATGTTATATTGATTGGCATTTTTCTTAAAATTAGCCTCGATGGCATTGGCGCCATAAAAATATGCTCCGTCTATAATATCGGCTATGGCTTTGATCTCTTTACGTGTGCCGGGTAAATCATCATCGGTACCTCTTAGTGCAGCCATACTCATCGTATTAGCTTGCGTACTTAATGTACTATCTGAAAAAGAAAATGCCAAACACTCTTGTTTCTTAGTATCGATAGGATCTTTATATGGATTTGCAAATAATACATTGGCAGCGTTTGCATAAGAGATCACGTAATCTCGCAGCAAATACGAAAAATCTGCTGGATTGTTGGATGCATCATTTTGTGTAAGCAATAACTCAAAATTAAGATGCCATAACGGCCCATCGGGTACAATGATAAGTGTATTACCTGTAAGTTGGTCTTTTAATGGTAATAATAATTGTTGATACAATTGATGGGCAGTTGTTTTATAGGTCTTTGTGTTTTTGGCAATAATACTGGTACGCAAAGTCTCAACTTGATCGGTTAAGTTTGGGGTGGCTAATTCTTGAACCGCAATATGGTTTTTTGAAACCATAAACGCATAGGTAATACTATCTGAGGTAAAAAACTCAAGTAGCGTAGTACGGTCTTTTAATTTTGCCTGGATATCAATCGCCGAGATGATAGTGTTTGCATGTTTAAGTTGGTAATATTTGGGGTACTCTTTTTCTAATACGGTGATTAATGAATCTTGCTTACGGTTTGTATCAAACAATCGACTCTCGTATTCCCTAATTTTTGCAGTATCAATAGCGGTTTTTGATTGCTGTTTGGTAATGGCAGATAGATAAAATGCTCGATTGGTACGTAATTCTTTTTCTAGAGCGAGTAGGTTGGTGGGTAAGCCAGTAAAGTTTTTGGCATTGGCATCGCGTAACAGTTCTTTTAGGGTATTGGCTTTACTTTTCTCGGCATATACAAAAGCCTGGGCCAATGATTCTTGATCTTTTTGTAACAATTGGGCAGCTATTGCTCCTTGATATACTTCTTTTGCTTTTTGTGCAAAAGTAACTTTGTCTTGATAATTGGTTAGGGTTTGCCGGATGGTACCGATTAACGCATCTGCTTTTTGATATGTACTAATAGCATTATCCAAGTGTTTTATATCCTGATGTTTTTGATATAGTTGCGTATAGGTTTTGGCTGCACCTTCTAGAGAAGTAAGGGCAATATTTGGGTCAAAAAATTCATTACTTTTTTCTTTGGTATTATGAGTAATGGCTTGATTGTAATAGAATAATGCTTTTTTGTAGTCTTGTTGTCTGAAATAAGCAAATGCAATATTGTTTTCAGATTTTGAAATAAACTTATTTTTATTGTTGTATAGTTTGACCTGAATTTTTAATGCTTTTTCGAAATAAGAAATAGCTTCATAATAGAGCCCCATTTTCAACTTTAAAACTCCTATTTTATTTAGAGTATACGCAACATCGCGATGAGTATTGTTAAAATGCGTAGTATAAATTTTTAATGCCTTTTGATAATATTCCAGCGCAGGATCATTTTTTTCTTGGACCATTTCTAGATCTCCAAAATTATTCAAAACCAAAGCAGTTTTAGGATGGTTTTTACCTACACTATTAGAAGAAACCATTAACGCCATATTGTAGAGAGGCAAAGCTAAATCATATTTTCCTCTATCTTTATATACATTTGCAAGATTGATATAAGTAGTTGCAACTTGATAATTATCTTTCCCAATTCTTGAAATGGAAAAATCCATAGATTTTTTGAAATACTCCGAGGCACTTTCCAACAAACCTTTAGCTTTATAGGCTGCGCCAATACCATTGTAAATTTTTCCAATATTTGGATGATTTTTTTTGTATTTCAGATATATATCAAGAGACATTAATCGATAGTTAAGATCATAGTCATGAAACCCGATTTCTCCATAGAGCCTTCCTAGACTATAGTATGTGTTAGCGATATGAGTACTTTCTTTACCGAATAGCTTAACATACAACTCTAATGCCTTAATGTAATACTCTTTTGAAATCTTATATTTCCCTATGTTTTTATAGAAATTTCCAATTGAATAATAATTATGAGCAATATTTTCTTGATTTTCCGAATTTGATTTAATTTTTATTTCTAAAGATTTATTTAAATGAAACTCTGCTTTTTCATTGTCCGATAAATAAGAATAAGTTTCCCCTAAACTAAAATGCGCAAACGCAGTCCTTATATGATCCTGACCATATTTTTTGACATAATTCTCTAATTGTTTCCTATAGTTTATGATGGCTTCTTTATATTTCCCTTGCCTTCTATAAACCATGCCTATTCTACCATAGGAGGAACCAGTGATATAATGATCGTTTCCAAGAACTTGAATTCGAGTATTTAAAGATTTTTGATAATATTTTAGTGCTTTATCTATAAATCCTTGTCTATGATATAAGACTCCTATCTTATCATACGATAAAGCAATTTCTTTATGATTTTTGGAGAAAATTTTATATCTAACATTTAAGGCTTTATTGAAATATTTAGATGCAGTTTTATAATCACGAACACTTTGCTCATAATAATGGCCTATATTATCATAAGCATGGGCTTTCTCTCTATTGTTTTTTTGCAAATGAAATTCGCATATTTCCAACGCTTTTTTTGCTTTTTTTAGAGATTCCTCAAAATTAGAATTCAACTTTTCTATATAAGATATTTCATTAAGACAACGCGCTGTTTTTTCCCAAACTTTAACTTTTAGATATAGACTTTTAGATTTTTCTAAGAATCTAATAGATTCTTTATTTTTTCCTTCTTTTAATAAAGTTTCCGCTTTAGTATAATATTTCGAAGCTAAGATTGTATCAATCTTGGTTTGTGCAGCAATATTATTTAAAAAAGCAATTGTAATAACAAAGAAAAATGAAAAGAGGTGTTTTGTAAATAATTTCATAGATTGATTAATAAAGATTATGCAAAATTATATTTATCGCTTTTGTATTAATAGCAAAGTAACTAAAAATGTTACGTTTTGTCCTCCTTCGACAGGCCTGTTCTGAGCTTGACGAAGTACTCAGGGTGACAATTGCATACGATGTCACTCTGAGCTTGTCACTATTGTCACTCTGAGCTTGTCGAAGAGTGATTGTGTCTGGGAATAATAACTGCTATAAAGTGTTTCATCATCTTTTTTAACCAAAATAAGGTTGGTTTTATCAACTATCTTCAAAAAAAATCTAATAAAATAGTATCTTACCCGGTAACAATTTGTTGTTCCAGAACATTAATCAATGAGCAAGACCGAAGAACGCGAAATCTTAGAAGGTATTAAATCCGGTGATGAGGTGGTGATAAAAGCTTTTTATCAAAAAAACTTGGGATATATACGTGGTTATATTTTGCAAAATTCGGGTAACGAGGCCGATGTAGAAGATGTATTTCAGGATGCACTGGTGTTGATCTATCAAAAGTTAACAGCCAACTCTCTAGAGGTAACCGCTTCTATACATACATATTTTTATGCGGTGTGTAAAAATATGTGGCGTAATCGATTACGAAAAAACAATAAAATGATAACCAAAGAGATCGTACCCGAACATGAAGATGCATGGCAAGAAGATCGTATAGAAGATTTTGAACAACAAGATCGAGAGCATGTATATCGCAAACATTTTGTGCGATTAAACGATACTTGCAAGAAGGTACTAGGGCTTGTTTTTGAAGGTAAAAACATGAAAGAAATATCCTCTATTACAGGGTATTCTGAAGGATATACCCGAAAGAAAAAATTTGAATGTAAAAAATCTTTAATCGAGATGATCGAGAAAGATCCAATATATCAGGAGTTAAAAACAAACTCCGAAAACTAATTGGCATTATGGAAAGAACTCAGGAAATATTTGAGAAAATAGAGGCGTATATCAATAATACGCTATCCCAAGAGGAGCGTTCGGTTTTTGAAAAAGAAATGGAACAAAACCCTGAGCTGCAAACCGAAGTGGATAAGCATAAAAAGCTTCATGAAGTGCTTAGCGATACAGATACATTGGCTTTTAAAGAAAAGTTAGTAAAGATTAGTGACGAGATCAAAGCCGAAGGAACAAGTTCGCGATCCTGGTTTTTACAACATTGGAAAATGGCAGCGACTATAGCGGTGATTTTAGGGATAGGATCTATACTATGGTTTAATGCAAATCGTACACATCAAAATCAAGAGTTATACGCCGCGTATTATGAACCTTTTCCGATAGAGGATACTACTAGAGGAGAATCAACTAATGATTTTGCGGATGCGTTGATTCATTATGCTCAAGGAGAATATGATCGGGTGATAAGTACTTTAGAGGAGTTGGTACATGTTCCTGATCAAGAACAACTCAGTCTATATCTAGGAAATAGTTATATGAATACCGGAGAAGAGCAAAAAGCAATAGATATCTTTAAAAATATAGATAGTAGTAGTAAATATCACGAAAATGCCCAATGGTATCTTGCGCTTACTTATCTTAAAATAGGAAATACCAAAAAACTAAAACCATTGCTTACCACTATTATCAACTATAACGGAGTATATAAAGAGAATGCCACACATCTACAAAAGGCATTAAAGAAATAAGGTTGTTATCTTGAGTACTTCGTTTAGCTCAGTACAGGCAGCCCTCTCGAAGTCGTCTTGAGCACTTCGTCTAGCTCAGTAAAGGCCTGTCGAAGTCATCTTGAGCTTGTCGAAAGATGCCTTCGATACAATTTTTTTGAAAAAAATGCCACTTTTAGGGTAACAAATGATCATGCTCAGACATAAACTTAAGACCCCCACAAATAAATATTGGTGTAAAATAATTCAGTCTTAAGTAAAGGGAAAACTATGAGTGTTATTATCAAACAAATTGAACTTATTGAAAGAATAGATCAACTAATTCGCCTACAAGCAACAGGAACTCCAGCAGAGTTGGCCTATCGCCTAGGGATTTCAAAAACCAAATTATACAGGCTAATCAATACCATGAAAGCCTTAAATGCTCCTGTAGAGTATGATGTGGCTGTACAGAGTTTTGTATATGTCGAAGCAGTAGGGTTTAGATTTGGGTTTTATCATAAAAAAGAAACTTTTGATAGACCTTATGCCATGGTAGCGGGATGACTATTAAATCCACATAAATAGGTTGTATTGGTACAATTGATTACATTCTTCAACAAGCTGCCCCCAAAAGATCACGAGCAATTTGGCCTATTTTATAAGGTACGGTACGATCTCTGCCAAAAACATCAAACCTAGAGTGTGTGAAACCAATAGTATGCATATACTCATGCAATAAGTGGGCAGCGTAGCAACCCACGGCATGGTTTTCGAGATAACCTCTATATGTGCTAATGATTAAGGTAGTCATATTGGTATTGCCTATTTCGTTAACTTCAGAGTCGTATAGTCGTAGTCTAAAATTCATTATCTGATCGGCAGGATTATTTAAGTCTCTTCCTCCCAAAATTAAATCCAGGATTTCTTGATTACTGTATTTTCTTCTACCGGTTCGTCGTCTAATTCTTGGGTTTTTAAATTTGCGAACATCTAAGACAGCTTCTTTAAAGGCATTAGAGTTCACTAAATCTTGCACCAATTGGACGGCTTGATTGGCTTTAATCAAATGTTGTTGGGTAAAACCTTCTACGTAATTTACTTGTATAGTAGTATCCATTTTGTATTGTTTTTAAGGAGTAGGGAGTTCTTCTAATATAGATTTAATAGGGATTAAACGCATACCTACTCTATAATCTCTCTGAAACTCGAGATTAGAAGTAAATAGTTCATTCCCGGCACTTATGGCACTACCCACCAAAGGAAATTCTGATACTTTTATTTTTCGAGTTCTTTCGGTGTATTTTTTTGATGTAATGGCGGTTACCGTTGCAATAGCGATTAAATATTTACTATCAATATTTTGATCGGTGAGTTTAAAACTACGACTAATTTTTTCATAATTTATATTTGGGGTACTTAATACGGCTCTTGAGATATCTTCGAGTGTAAAGTGTACTAATTCATTATCCTCCAGACTTACAGATAACAACCAGTTTATAGCCGTAATTTGATTGCGATCGTATTTGTATTCCTTTAATTTTCCGCCTTCGGGAGCTTTGAGTTCTATAGCGGCAGCATCTGTTTTAAAATCAACTCCACCAACAGTATATTTGCCAGTATTACCTTTGGTAGCAATTAGGCCAATCAGGTTTCTCAAATCACCTCTGTATCCAGCGATACCTTCCTCATCGATATATAATCTATTGGTATACGCTTTGGGAAGATCAGATGCGATTCGGATTTCTTGATCATTCAAAATAGCAATATCATTCGAGAATTCTTTTAATTCGATAGGTTCTTCCTGGATTGATGCAAAAGTTTGATCGCGCTGCAATTCAAACATTTTTGTGCTTGACCGTTCAGGTGAGCGTGCTTCTTTGACTGTGGTGTTTGATTCTTTATTGCAACCCATGAACAGGAAACAAATTACTAATATGGATACAATTAATTTCATATCTAAGTGATTTAAAATGATAGATCAAACCTAGATATTTTTATGGGCAAGGTAAATACCCAATGGTGGGTATTTATGAGTATGAGTTGTTCTTATAAGGTATACCTAGTGGGCATGAAAAACTAAAAAAGCCTTGAGATTTTTTCTCAAGGCTTAGGCTTATATGATTTTAAGAAAAGGAACAGAGGCTCGTTCCAATTACATAAATCCCACACCCCTTATGTCGTAAGATAATGTATGAGATTACGCGTTTAAGAAAATTTTATGAGATTAGCTTTTCTTTTGTATAATTAGAGTAACCTTATTAAAATTTGCGGCACTATTTATCACTGTTCTGTACGCTTCGTATATTGGAAGATCAATAATGTTCTTGTTGTAGTATTCTTTGATGGCGATTACTAATTGATTACCCTTGATCTCATAGGTAGATTTGAACATGAATAATTCATTATCACCTTCTTTATACGACTCATCTATTGCAATATTCTCTAGGTTTTTAAATTCGTAGCCTTGTGGTATATCAACAATAATTTTTCTGTCATAACTTCTTTCAAATTCGTTTTCGGCAGTTAGTATGCGCTTCTTCTCTTGATACATTTCTTGTTGCGGCCCCAAAAGTTCTCCTACTTTGAACAAATACTTATTACCTGCTTTTTCTACAAATTCTTCAGATTTTAAGTTTGCAATAATTTGCAATGGTTTCTTACCAAAGTCTTTGGCAGTAGCATTAGACACTTTTTTATCTATAATTTCTAGATTTTCATTGATGGATTTAATGATGCCATCAAACATTTCATCTTTATCTTCATCTTTGGCAAGATCCATAAACGGTTGGATGTATACTGCATAATACCCATCCATTATACGATCCATTTTTAAGTTTGTCACTGTAAGATCATCCTTGTCAAAGCTAACATTCATAACCAGATTATAATTGGTCTTATCATAATTTACAGGCTTGATATATTTTACATTACCAACTCCAGAGGTAAAACCACCTAAGGTGACCTGTTTTATAAACAACCCATAATTGTCTGTTAGGTATCCAGGAGGAAACCCTAGTCTAGACTCTAATTTGGTGGGTGCCATGTATAATTTACTTTTTGGGAAATAAATTAAGTACTCTTGAAGGTAATTATAGGCTTCAAAATTTTTGTCAAATTTCATCTCTCGTCTATCACTTGTAAGTACAATCTGGTGTTTGATCCCCAAAGCATTAAAAATTGCAGTGTATAGTTTCATGACTCCACGTTCATTAGCCACCTTATTATCGATAATACTAGACAAGTCCTCAAGATCATCCCGTTTAACCTCACCAATATATACATTGCTTTTTACGTAATTTTCGATAGCTCTAATTGTATTCGTAAGCTCTTCGTCTTTTACGCCGTCTATAGATTTAATAAACGCATTGATTTTACGCTCTATTTTGGTATCTATTTTTGGATATAACGAATTATATATATTTTGAGATGCAATACCGTAAGAGACAATTTCTTTTGATGGATTTACAGTATTCTTTTTTAATTTATAGACCAAATATTTAACCAAAGCTGTATAAGGAGCTTGTTCTTCTTGTTCTAGTTCTTCTAGCCGATCAACACTTAGTTTCCAATGATTTTTGTCTTTGTTTAGGGTGTCTTTTGTTACCTGCGCTAAGCCATTATAACTTTTTACATCAAAAATTAAGTTGGAAGGCGCATACAGATCAAATTCTACATTTTGTTTGTCAAAATCTGATTGTAAACTAATTCGACTGCCGGTATAGGTAGGGTATCTTTTAACAACATAATAATATTCTATAAAACTTCCTTTTTCGATTCCTTCAAGAGCATAAAATTTATAGGTTCTTTGGGTTTCGTCGTCTTTTGAAGTAAGAATTTTTGAGTCGTCTAATTCAATAATTTTACCATCTTTAGAAATTACCCTTGCTTTATTTTTAACGATCTCGGATCCCGCCGAATACGGAAGATACACCTTATTGTATTCTTCAATTTTATCGTTAGAGTTTAGCCAATAGATTTTATGAATTAATGAGTACTCAACAAGGGAGTTACCCTCGATAAAGTAAAATTCATTTACTCTTTTATCTTTAATAGCGACTACATCTTTTTCTTTAAACTGGCTTAGATCAATATTTTTGATTGGATTTGTCTGCCAATCATATGCTTGGTAAAAAGGGTCTTTTTGCGCAAAAACGCTTGATGTTAAGAGGCCTAATATTAGGGTAAATAATAATGATTGTAATAGTTTCATGCGCTTATTTTTTATCTTTCAGAATGATTACTTCTTTGAAGTTTTTTTCTATTTTCTTAATAAGTGTGTTCAATTCATTTTGTTGTTCAAGGGTAAGCAGTATAAAATCCTGATCAACATATAACTCATACGTAATTGCCTTCTCGGTTTGTGTATATGTAATAGTACACGCAAAAAAATCATTCGAGATCTTGAAGTTTTCCGGAACATATTCAACTACTGTGTCTTCTGGGATTTCTAGAACATTGGTATATATTGTCCTTGATTTGTATCGGTATTCTTTTGCAGTTTTTCGATCTTCTTTTGTTTTAAAATTGCTTAATTCTTTATTCAGATTAAGATTAATGTATGTCTCCCCATCTAGATGATTAATATAGTCTTTGATATTAAAGGTGTATGTAACTTCGAAATCTTTATCGTAGTTATATTTATTAACTTCATTAAAATTATCTACCAGAAATTTATTATTTCCTTTTCTGAGTATACCCGTATACCCTTCTTTTAGATTATTTTCTTTTTTCTTGTTTTCGAAAGTGTTATAAAAATCAATTTTTGTATATCCCGAGAGTTTAAGTTTACCTGTTCCTAGAATAGTGTTGTTGTCTATTTTTATAAAAGTAGAATCGGTATAGGTATTACGCTTAGAATCCATCACGGGTACTTCTTTAATGACAAAATCTTTTTCTCCTTTGGATATAAGGGCCTCTTTACCCTGTATAAATGATGAGGGCATATTGATCGGAATATATCTTCCTGTGGCATCCAAAAAATAAGTATCATCGCCATCTACATATGTTAGGATCATGTGGTTGTCTACTGCCGGAGTAGGAACTTCATTATATTTATAAGGAATTTTTCGGGTACCAATCCAGGTTAAATTACCTTTGAGTCCTGCGATTTCCAGCATTTTATATAAAATGCTGGAATTATCTTTACAATCACCATATTTTTTATTGAATACCTCATTGGCTTCTCTAGGAATAAATCCGCCAAGGGCATATTCAAAAGCGATGTACTTTATGTTTTCTTGCACCCAATAATAAATAGCCTTTACCTTTTCGAGATCAGTTTCTTTGTTTTGAGTTAATATGGACACTATTTTCTTTAGTTCCTCATCTGGATTTTCGGTATTTATATCTTCTCCCATAAAAACAGAAGTATATAAAGATCAAAAATTGCTTAATACACAAAGAACAGATTATAAAGATTGGGGAAATAACAAAATCTTTCCACAAGAAGTGCTTGTTGCCAAAGGAGCTAATCCTCTAGAGCCACGAGTAACTTACACCTCTTACGATGGTTTTGGTAATCCAAGACAGGTTGCCAAGGCTGATGGTACCCCCATTACCTATATCTGGGGGTATAATCATCAATATCCAGTGGCCAAATTAGAAAATACTACCTATAATGCGGTATCGAGTTATGTAAACAATATCGAATCCAAATCTAATCTGGATGCCGATCATACGATGGGAGATTCGGGCAGCGAAGGAGCATTACGCCAGGCCTTAAATAGTTTAAGGACAGCACTGCCTAGCGATGTAATGATTACGACCTATACCTACGATCCTATGATTGGAGTGACCAGTATGACCGATCCTAGAGGCTATACGGTGTATTATGAGTACGACACTTATAATCGCTTGCAATATGTTCGGGATGCGCAAGGCAAGCTGGTTTCAGAAAACAAGTATCACTACAAAAACTAATTCCAAAAAGTAAGAACACATGAAAAACAAGATATATATGATTGTATTCCTACTGTTTGTAGGATACACAGCCCAAGCACAATTAACCGATGGTCCCAGTGATGGGGGTGGGGGTACCACCAAGTATTATTATGATGGCGATGGTGATGGATATGGTAATCCCAATTCATCCTATGTTACAAGCCCTCAAAGTCGTTATGTAGCCAATAAAACCGATTGTAATGATGGCAATGCTGCCATTAACCCTACGACCAGATGGTATTATGATCATGATGGTGATGGTAGAGGGCGAACCAGCCCTATGAAGATCCAATGTGCCAAACCTTCAGGATATGTACTATACAAGGACGATCGTGATGATAACAATTTTTATATCACCCATATTGCACCAAAGAATTTTTATAGAGATGTGGATAAAGATGGTTATGGTAACCCTGGTATCAAGTATTATCGTAGTGCTGCTCCAACAGATGGATACAGTTATGTAACCAACGGTAATGATTGTAATGATGGTAATAAATACATCAACCCTAATACGGTTTGGTATCGAGATTATGATAAAGATGGTAGAGGAAACAAAAATTCGACGACTAAAAGTTGTACAAAGCCTTCAGGTTATGTAAGTAACAATGATGATATCAACGATGGTAATTTTCATATTACCAATATCCCACCACGCTATTTTTACCTGGATTATGATAAAGATGGTTATGGGTCTCCTGCTGTTGCAGATCGATTATACTATAGTGTGCAACCTAGTGGTTATGTAACGAATAGATATGATTGTGATGATGGCAATAAATATATCCATCCTAATACCGAATGGTATAAAGATGGCGATGGTGATGGTCGAGGTAATGCTGCTATAAAAAAGACACAGTGTGATCAACCATTAGGATATGTGATCAATAGTGATGATATCAATGATGGAGATGAATTTATCACCAACATAACACCAAGGAACTTTTACAGGGATACCGATAGAGATACTTTTGGAAGTTCTAATATCAAGTTTTACCGTAGTGCAGCTCCGAGTGATGGACATACGTATGTGTTTAACGGGAATGATCTTGATGATACCAATGAGTATATTACCAATATCCCACCAAAGAATTTTTACAGGGATACCGATAGGGATACTTTTGGAAGTTCTAATATCAGGTTTTATCGTAGTGCCGCTCCAAATGACGGACATACGTATGTGTTTAACGGGAATGATCTTGATGACACCAATGAGTATATTACCAATATCCCACCAAAGAATTTTTATAGAGATGTAGATACTGATACTTTTGGTAATCCAAATGTGAAGTTTTATCGTAGTGCAGCTCCAGATGATGAGTATACCTATGTATTAAACGGTAGTGATCATGATGATGATGATGAGTTTATCACAGACATAGCGCCAAAGAACTTTTACAGAGATGTAGATACCGATACTTTTGGTAATCCAAATGTGAAATTTTATCGTAGTGCGGCGCCAACAGATGGATACAGTTATGTACTCAATGGTAATGATTGTGATGATGGTAATAAATATATTCATCCTAATACCAAATGGTATGCCGATACAGACAATGATGGATTAGGAGATCCTAATAGTACTACAACTGCATGTGTACAACCAACAGGATATGTACTGGATAATACTGATCAATGTCCTAATGAATATGGAGAACAGCAAGGTTGTAAAAGTTCACCTTATACACTCACTTTGTCGGATACCGAAAACTATGTGTATAGTAGAACGTATCTAGAAGAAATGACCTCGCCCAGCGAGATCAAGTTTAATAAAGATGTAACCGAGACGGTAACGTATATGGATGGATTAGGTAGACCTAAGCAGCAAATAGCTGTAAAAGCATCTCCTACAGAGCAGGACATCATCACTCATTTCGAATATGATGAGCTAGGTAGACAAACCAAACAGTATTTACCTTTTGTCAAGGCTAATACAGGCGCATATACGACAGTAGATATCAACAATGATATCAATAGCTATTATTTAAATACCTATACCAATGATTTTCCTGGGATTACCAATCCAGCACAGGTAAATGCGTATTCAGAAAGTATCTATGAGAACTCCCCATTAAATAGAGTGCTAGAACAAGGCGCTCCGGGTGCGGCTTGGAAAGCAGATCCAAATAGTGATGCAGATCATACCATCAAATTTGATTGGAGAGCGAATACCGCTAACGAAGTAGTACGTTTTGATGTAACGTTTGAGAATGATGATATTGAAAAACCACAGCTGGTAAAAAACAACCATTATGCAGCGAATCAATTAGCGGTTAGCATCACCAAAGATGAAAACTGGACGACTGCCGATGGAGATAACCATACCACAAGAGAATATACAGACAAACAAGGAAGGGTACTTTTAAAAAGGACTTTTAATGAGAGTATACCTCACGACACCTATTACGTATACGATGATTATGGTAACCTTACTTATGTGTTGCCACCAAAAGTAACCACTACAGGTGGTGTTTCTAACACTGAGCTTGCCGAGCTCTGTTATCAATACCGATATGATTACAGAAACCGCCTGATCGAGAAAAAGATCCCAGGCAAAGGATGGGAATATATCGTATATAATAAACTGGATCAACCGATCATGACTCAGGATGCTCTTTTAAAACAAGAGAGCCAATGGCTTTTTACCAAATATGATGCAATTGGTAGAGTGGCATATACAGGTAAGTTGATAGATGCTAGAGATCGTAAAGTAATACAACAACAAGCTACAGCATACGCCAATGAGTTTTGGGTGATAAAAAGTAGCGGAGTAACGATTGGTGGCGTGAGTATGTATTATACCGATGGTGGATATCCTAAAGTGACTACTGCTGAAACCTTAATGATCAATTATTACGACGATTATGGTTTTGATAGCCCAGGAATTAGTGCGCCTACTGTTGTCTTAGGGCAAAACGTAGATGTAAATGCAAAAAGTTTACCAACCGGTAGTAAAGTAAAAGTTCTAGGAACAAATGATTGGATTACTACAGTGACTTGGTATGACCAAAAAGCACAACCAATCTATATAGCAATTGTAAATGAATATCTAAACACTACAGATATTATAGAAAGCGAGTTAGACTTTGCCGGCAGAGTACAACAAACCAAAACCGTGCATACCAAAGATAACAATGCCGCTATTGTAACTATTGATAAATTTACATACGATCATTCAGGTAGAGTAACTAGACAAACTCAAAAAATCAATAATCAGGACGAAGAGTTAATTGCGCGTAATAATTATGATGTATTAGGTAAACTCACTAATAAAATTGTTGGGGGTACCGTTACAAGCACTGCTACAGGGCTACAAACCATAGATTATAACTATAACATACGTGGGTGGTTAAAAGGAATTAATGATGTAGAAAATATTGGTAACGATCTTTTTACATTTAAGATCAATTATAATACTCCGCAATATGGGACTACACCACAGTATAAATACAATGTGGGAGAAGTAGAGTGGAAAACAGCGAATGACAATGTCAAGAGATGGTACAGCTATGAGTATGATTCTTTTGAACGTATTTTGAGTGCAACAAGCTACGATGGGAAATACGACGTAAATAATATTGTTTATGATAAGATGGGGAATCTGGAGAGTTTAACCCGAAATGGCTGGCAAAACTCTTCCAGTTATGCTAATCTTGATATGTTAGGTTACAATTATGATAGTGGAAATAAATTATTGAATGTAACTGATACTGGTAATACAACTTATGGTTTTAAGGATAGAAATACTACTGGTGACGATTATTCGTATGACAACAATAGAAACCTTTTAACCGATAAGAACAAAGGAATTACCAATATAAATTATAATCATCATAACTTCCCCATCAGAGTTGATGTTACTAACCCAGAACATAACGGAAACATACAATATGTTTATGATGCTAATGGGATTAAGTTAAAAAAGACCGCAACCGATAACGGAAGTACTACTACTGTTGAATATAATGGTAACTTTGTATATGAAAATGGTTCTTTGAAATCTATTACACATCCTGAAGGATATATTGAGAGAGAAAATGGCGGATTATTTACTTACGTGTATCAGCATAGGGATATTTGGAAGAATACCCGGATCAGCTATGCAGATGATAATAAGAATGGTTCAATAGAAGCTGTTGAAATACGTAGGGAACAAAACTACTATCCCTTTGGTATGCAATGGGAAGGTATAAATCCAACTATCGGACATGCTAAGAACAACCTGAAAACCTATCAAGGTCAAGAATTAACAGAAGAATTAGGCTTAAATACTCATGAGTGGCGATATAGAATGAGTGACCGTAGCATTGGTAGATTTTGGCAGGTAGATCCCTTGGCGGAAGATTATATGTATAATTCAACATATGCTTTTGCAGAGAATAAGCTTGGTATGGGTGTCGAATTAGAAGGTCTAGAAATAAGTAAATGGGTACCTGAAGGAATATGGGATCTTGGAACTAGGATGAGTCTCATTGATATGAATCATCCCAGGAACAATCCACATGGTAAAAGAGCAAAGGATCCAGTTGGGTATTATTTGGAAAATGCTCCAAGTAGTACGACTAAAGGTCCAACAAAAAATATTACTGGTAATTATTTAGGTGATGCTCTATATAAACTATTAGGAGGAGAAACTATTACAGGAGCATTCAATGGAGATGTTAAAGCTCAGGGGCGATTGATAATGGGAGGACTTGTTTCTATAGCTCCTGGCGGCAGAGCAAATCCAGTGGATAATTTTGCTGATGACATTGTAACTTATTACAGAGTTCAGGGAAATAATTTCCATAGAATTTCAATTGATTTAGATGGAAATGTTACTTTTAGGCAAAAAGGAAGTATAAGTTTAAGTAAAGATGGAATGGCGCATGCAATTTATTTTCAAGAACTAAAAGGGGAAGGTGCCAAAATTTATTCTTTTGATATGCCGAAATGGTTTGATGATATTGTGGAAGAATTTTCAATTATACAGACTAATTCTACAACGAATACATTAAATCAAAAAGGCTTGGCTCCTAAAATTGTTGATCCAAATCAACCAGGATATTCATTGGAATTTCCAGCGGCTTGGAATAAATGGTTTCAGGAAAATGTTATTGAAGGTAGTGGTAAAGTTTTAGATTAAAAATATGATCCAAAGAAAAATAATAAGAGGAAGTGATTTATTAATTTATGGAGAGCCTAAAGGAGATTCAATAATTATTAATAATATATTATTAAAAATACTTTCAAAGGAAGATTTAATTGATTTGGCATATAATTTGGTAATTGAATTTAAGTCGGAAAAAGGTAAGAGATTAGGGTTGTTTCTAGGATGTGAAAAAATTACTCAGGAAACTACACAAAGAATTACAGAATTTTGTTTGGATCATATTGGTGATATAGACATTTTTTATTTAAAAGATTTATCTTTGATTATACAACAAGAAATTAAAAATAATTATCCTCCATTTTACAAAAAGAAATAAATGAAAGAAGGACAAAATTATCACATTCGAAGGACAGAGTTAGGGGAAAACAACTTCCGATTAGATTTTAGCTTTGAGGAAGATTGGAAAACATTTCTACTTGCTTTAAGTTCAAAGTTAAGATTTATTCAAGATGTAGATTATAATTTTCAATACGAATGTATGGGTAAATTAGGTATTTCTTTGGAAATGGGCTTTATTCAAGTATGGTTTGAAGATGAAAAGTTTTCTGATCTCGATGCTGAAAAAATTGTGCAAGAATTTTATTTGAAATTAGTTAATAGGTTTGGAAATGAAATTGAGTTTTTTCAAACTTAAATAGGCTAAGTAGGGCTTATCATAAATATGTAGCATTAATAATTTTAGCTAGATCATTAGTTAAAGGATATATTTTTTCAAAAGGAAGATCAATCTTGTTGTTAGGTTGATCTTTTTCTTTTTGAATTGATTTACTGTATTCTGTTACATCATCAATACTTACTATCCAATCATTAACATATTTTTGGACTGCTACACCCGTTAACCCAACTTGGATAGAACGATAATTTAAATTTTTGAAATTAATATCCTTTTCAGGATCCCATTGTATTCGTACAGGGCTTTTCATTAATAAATCTTGCCAACTTTCTTTAGAATCATGAATACTTTCAATATAATGAGAAAGGCATGAGTTCTTTAAGGCCCATTCCCACCCTTTTCTTTTTAGTTTAATTGCTAGAACACATTCTTGATCACTTTTACTTGCCCAGCCAGAACGATACATCATCCATAAGAATGAAGGTTTAATCCATGTCATTCTTTCCATTTTGAATGGAGGCGATACAAATGTTTGAGCTTTAACAGCTGCATCTGCAATTTGTTTATTGAAGGCTTGATAAACAGTTATAGTATCATTATCATACATTGCTCGGATTACTCTTTGAGTATTATTTTCCATAATTCTTTCTAATTATCAAAATGATTTTTATCTAATTGCTTGATAAAATAAGAAGGATATAATCCTGTTATTTTTCGAAAAGCTGATGAAAAGGAATCCCCGTTGTTATAACCCATACAATCTGCGATTCCTTCTATGGTATATTGACGAAGTTCTTTATTATGCGTTAGTTGATCAATAGCATATTCAATTCGAAGTTCATTAAGGTAAGAATTGAAATTTTTCTTTTTGTGGGTATTAACAATTTTAGAAAGATAAGAAGAATTAGTGCTTAATTCCTTAGCTAAACTCTTTAAATAGATATTTTTACGAAGGAAAAGCTTTTCATTTTCGAACCTCAGAAGTCCATTTAATACATTATTAATTGTATCAATTGGCAAATCAATATTATCCTTATTGTTGCGAGGCTTGTATTTCTCTATTAATTCATCGAATTTCTCCTTATGTTGTTTATTTCTTGTATAGAATATAAAGCCAATAATTACAAGTATAACGATCGAAAAACCGGTAATGTATAAAAGTAATTGTAGGTTTAATCTTTTATATTTTTCTTTTAAGGTGTTTTGTTGCTCTTTCGCGATCTTATATTTTATTTCTGTTTTCTTTACGTTATTGAGGAAAGTAATATTTGTTAATTTCTCTGAAATTTCTTTTCTATTTCTCATAGCTATATAGGCTTCTTTTAATTGGCCTATATTATAGCTGGAAAGAGCGATATATTCGAGATTATTCTGTTTAACTCTTAGAGATTTATTTTTGATATATCTATTTGATTTTTTAGCCAGTTCAATTGACTTCCCATAATCTTTTTCAACAAGAAATACCTTACTCAAATTATTTAAAGAAATTGCAATTCCAAAAGAATCATTAGCTTTTGTATGTTGATCTAAAGCTTTGTAAATATATACTTTGGATTTTGATAAGTTATTTTTGGCAGTTTCAATTCTTCCCAGATTATTATATATTCGAGGTAAATATTTAATAGTTGTCTTGTTCTCTGGGAACTTTAATGCTTTATTATAAAAATATAGAGCACTGTCTAGTTTGTTTTTATAGAACTGAGGTTTGTCAATATACTCAATTAAGTAATAACTACTTCCCAAACTCCAACAGGTATAAATTATATCAGTAGTGTCCTTTCTTTTTTCGGCTATTTTCAAGGCTTTTTTATGATACTTAATAGCATTGTCAAAGTCAAACGATATCTTATATACTTGAGCTATAAAACTTAAATAATCATATTCCACCAAAGGAATTTTCATTTCACTTATTTTATCTAATCGTTTTAAAGCAACATTAAAGTTTTCATCATTATTATTTATATAATATTCAACATGAAAACGCCTTAATTCAATTGCATACTTATCTTGAATAGTTGAGTTACCCTTGATTTCTTCAAGCTTTTTTAACAATGATATAGCTTCTATAGTTTCGCCTTGTATCATTTTATGATCAATTTCATTTAGCCGTTCTAATATTCTATTGTTTCTATTATCAGTTTGCCCAAACAATATTGTATTTGCGAATAAGAAAGAAAAAAGCAGTATGAAGTAATGCTTAGGAATTAAAGTAAATATTATTTTCATATTAATACATTGGTGTCGAAATTTAAATTAAAAAAGAGTCCCTGTTTATAAATACAAGTATTTTAGATTAATGTTGTATAGTTTTTAAATGTTACCCTAGTTCTAAATTTAGTGGATTCTGACGGAGTTTAATAAGAGAACTTGTTATTTCTTTCTTTCTTATAAATCCGAATGTATAATCCACTCGGTTTTTATAAATACAGACCTATTTTATTTGTTTAAGGCTACATATCAAGTTTATATTTGACCAAGGGAAAACTATAGGAGTAATTGATTAGATAATTATGTTTTTGATCATTCATAAAATTATGTTAGTAAAAAGCATATGCTAAAAATTGTTCAATGACAAATAATCTAATTCTATAAACATTGAGGTGAAAAACAAAGAGACAAGAAACGAACACCAATTATTATATAAAGTATTACAGCATTTTGATGGCATGCAAAAAATAGATGTATTTGATCTATTACATAAAATAGAAGTATTATTGTTTTATGCATCAAGCCCTTTAGAACAAAAAGATATTATTCAAATTATTCAGGCAGATAGGGAAACCAGTTGTGATAGTTGCCCTTTTGAATTTACAATGTTGCCTAATGGTAACATCTGCCAATTTGTTGGGGCCAGTGATTTGCCGCATATCTACAAAGAACAGAAACGTAATTTTGGTTTTAATAGCATATTTGAGGCCTATTATTTTAAAACCAAATATGAACCCCTAATACTTACTAAACTTACAAAAAAGAACTTACTTAAGAGTGTTAAAGACACTGCAGAAGAAATAGAAATTTTGGAGTTTTTAGGAAAAAATAAGATTACTAAAAAGGATAAGAATACCAAAAGAATATTGCTTTTGGATTTGTAAATCTTCTATCAATTTTTATATTAGAATGTTCTAGTAGCACGAAACGCACATATGTATCCTAAACCAATTGTGCAACTTATTCAATTTAAACATTTTCAAAATGATCAATTTAAAATATTATATTCTTCTTTTAAGTTTTTCAACTCTAGTATTTTCATGCAAGAAAAATTATAGTTTTAAAGAGAAAGAACGGAGTACGCAAGTTGTAACCTTGGATAGTATTATTGCTTCTCTAGATAGTCAGGAAAAGAAGGAAGATTTTCTTATTTCCATATTTCGTGATGACCAAAGAGTTAGAGATGCTGATAAAGAATATGAAATATTAAAAAAGAATAATTTCGACCATAATTCTGCTGCATACAAGGAACTTATGCAGAAAATGATTGTCACTGACTCGTTAAACTTTGTGAAAACCATGAAGTACTTAGAGAAATACGGTTTTCCAAAATTTAAGCCAACAAATCAATTGTCAATTTATGTTTTTAATACCATAACTATGCATCAACCTACCTATGAAAAACAATTACAGTTATTCCCCTATCTGTATGAAGCGTATCAACAAGGAAAAATCCCAAGTGATAAATTTTCTTTCCTACTTAACAATATGTATAGGCATAAATACAATAAGAGTTATCCTCACGCGCAAACGGATGAGGGAAATATTAGGCAACTTTTGGAGGAACTCCAACTTATTGACTAAATAACCCAATGTTTAATTGGTAGACATGTAAAACCAGTTAACATTTCAGTACATTAAGGCACAAAATGATAAGTTAGCCTTGCTCCTAAATAAGTTTTATTTTTTGTTTAGAGTAAAAAAATAAAAGCAATGAAACACCTACTACAACTTGGTCTTCTGGTCTTATTCATTTCCTGTCAAAAAAAGGAAACGGCCAATACAACTCCCCCAGATCCTGATAGCTATCAAATACAGCTTAAGGAGCAACAAGCAGCACAAGTACTAAATCAGACTTTTGGTATCTCGAAATCGGCAGGATGGTTAGATAAAATGCCTTCTTTTTTAACCGATATTCCCGAAGCGGATACTTTAGAAGTTCGGTTAACTAGCTTTTTGGGTAAACGAAAACTAAAGAAGTTATATGCAAACGGAAGTTTGGATAGTATCAAATATCCTGTGGATAGTGTAAAAAGAGGAGTGTATGTGATCAATGGTTATCGTGATGAGCAACAGTTTATTATTATAGATGCTAATAACAATTATAGTTTTAAAGACGATACTGTTTTTTACTTTAATAAAGACTTTAAACATCGCATTGCCAAAGAGTCTTTACTTAGGGATAGTATTCCTTTTATTACTGTGACTTATGAGGATTTTGATGGAGAAAAACTAGTCGAGAAAAGATTAAAAGTAAAGCCTCTACCAGAAAAAATACCTTATCAAGAATTCTTAACCAAAGAGCAATTGAAACAAATTCATCCCAGACAATTAAATGATATTTTTAGTACAAAACTCTTTTACCAACAAGACTGGGAAGGGATACTTGAATTAGAAGAAAAACAATATTTAGTAAATGTAATGGATGGTTTGAGAGGACCTTCAGTGTTTTTTTATGATACACCAAGGGATTCTATAAGCATTGATCGAGATAAGCAAAATTATCGAATAAAGGATAGTGTTAAACTAGGAAGTCACTATTATATAATTGATAGTATAACCTCCATTAAAGATGAGTTATTCATTAGAAAGTTGGATATCAAAGCGCCTAAGTGGGGATATCTTGCTGGAGAAAAATCGGTTGATTTCGAATTTCAGAATATCGCTGGAGAAGAAAGAAAAATTAGCGAGGTACTACAAGATAAAGAATATGTGTTAATTGATTTTTGGGGAACCTGGTGTGCTCCTTGTAAAGAATTAACACCTGATTTGGTAAGAATGTCGAAAGAATACAAAGATAAATTGGCATTAATGAGTGTGGCATACGAACGAAAAAAAGAACCCTTATTAAAATATATCGATAAGCATCAAATGGAATGGGAACATATCTATTTAGAAGGAAATGCGAAAAGTGCTAAGAAAGGTAAGCCTAAATTGATCAAAAACTTTGCAATTGAGGGGTATCCTACCTTCTTGTTGATTAACAAGCAATTGGATATTGTATATAGAGGCATAGGAAGACCAGGGTTAGAAAAAATAGAGGAAGTAATAAGAGAATAAAAACTTATAATTATTCCGTAATTCTTATTTTCAAGAGGTATTTCATAAGGCAATAAAAACTCTACGCTTGTATTGAATAGAAATTTTGGGGAATGCTTAAAAGTAAAATAAAAGTATAAATGAATAATATAATATTAGACTTAGAAGCTACTTGTTGGAAAGGCAGGAGCATGCAAAAACAAAACGAAATCATAGAAATTGGTGCTGTAAAGATTAATGATAAAGGTGAAATTTTAGATGAGTTTTGTGAATTTATAAAACCTAAACTGAATCCTAAACTTTCTGACTTTTGCATTGAATTAACTACGATTACACAAGAAGAAATTGATACTGCCGACACCTATGATACAGTAATAGAAAGATTTAAAAACTGGATTGATTTAAATGAGTCTTATGTGCTTTGCAGCTGGGGATTTTATGACAAAAAACAATTTCAAAAAGATGATGCGTTATACAACTTAGATTCAAATTGGTTAGAGCACCATATCAGTTTAAAACATCAATATGCCGCTATAAAAAATCTAAAAAAACCAATTGGAATGGGTGGCGCATTGAAAATGGAAAAGTTAACTTTGGACGGAACTCATCATAGAGGAATTGATGATGCAAGAAATATCGCCAAGATATTTAAAACCAATATTTTGAAGTGGCAAGTAAAAAAATGAAAAGAAGGATATTAAATAAAACCTAATAACCGGGTAACATTTGTGCCTATTTTTGCACATAGACATAATGTTGGTTATACAGATACAAACCAACTACATATTAACACTCGATCAAAACAATTATGAAAACACACATTTTCTTTACGGCACTAATGCTTACCTTATGTAGTCACCTAACGGCACAAGAAGATCCTTATCTGTGGCTAGAAGAAGTAGATAGTCCCAAAGCGCTGGAGTTTGTTGAAAATCAAAATAAAATCACTTTTGATAAATTAAGTAAAGTAGCGGCATATGATGATATGTATAAGACAAGTTTAGATATTTTTAATGCTACCGATAGAATTGCAAATCCAAGTGTGTATGGCGAGTTTGTATATAATTTTTGGAAGGATCAAGAGCATGTTAGGGGGATTTGGAGACGAAGTCCTAAAGCTGCCTATCTAGAGGGGAACCCAAAGTGGGAAACACTATTGGACATGGATGAAATGTCTAAAAAAGATGATGTTAAATGGGTGTATAAAGGAGCAAATGGTTTGTACCCAGATTATAATCGGTTTATAGTTAATCTTTCAAAAGGTGGTGGTGATGCTACGATTAAAAAAGAATTTGATGTGACTACCAAGAAGTTTATCGAAAATGGATTTCATATTCCGGAGTCTAAAGGAAACGCGAGTTATATAGACGAGAACACTCTAATTGTATCCTCAAACTTTGGTAAAAATACCATGACCTCTAGCGGGTATCCAAAACAAGTAAAATTATGGAAAAGAGGTACGCCGATTGAAGAGGCGCAGTTAATATTTGATGGTGATACTACAGATGTTGCTGCAGGAGGATATGCGATAAGAGATGGTTCAGAAAATTATACGATAATCATGCGCTCTATCACATTTTATGAATACGATACTTTTGTTTGGAAAGATAATCAATCGATCAAACTGGACTTGCCCAAAGGCTCCTATATTTCTGCCATACTACATAATCAGTTGATTTTGGATTTAAAATCGGACTGGACAATTAATGGTACAACTTATAAACAAGGGTCGGTTATTAGTTTAAATTTTACTGATCTTTTAGAAAATAAGAAAACAGCACAATTGATAGTTAAACCCGATGAGTTTTCGAGTGTGTCGGGGATGTATACTACAAAAAATAAGTTGGTAATTAATTTTTTGAACAATGTTAATGGTGAGCTTTATGTGTATTCGTATACCAATGGAAAGTGGGAAAAAAATAAAATAAATGCTCCTGCTCATGGTACAATTTCAGTAGTTGATCTTGATGAGTTTTCTGATGAGTATTTTTTTAGCTTCAGAAATTTCTTAACACCAACAACCTTATTTGTGGCTAATGCGGCGGATGGTAGTTTTGCACCTGTAAAATCATTAAAAGCCTATTTTGATGGCAGTAAGTACGAAGTAAAGCAGATTAAAGTGCCGTCAAAAGACGGAACACTAATTCCTTATTTTGTAGTCTATGCCAAGAACATGAAATATGATGGTACCAACCCAACATTATTGTATGCCTATGGAGGGTTTGAGGTTTCGTCAAAACCATTTTATTCGGCATCATTTGGCACATCATGGTTAGAAAAAGGCGGTGTTTTGGTACTGGCTAATATTCGTGGTGGGGGAGAGTATGGCCCTAAATGGCATCAAGCGGGTTTAAAAGAAAAAAGACAAAATGTATATGATGATTTTCATGCCGTTGCCGAAGACCTTATTTCAAAAAAAATAACCGCTCCAAAACATTTGGGGATAATGGGGGGTAGTAATGGTGGTTTATTGGTCGGAGTTGCCTTTACACAAAGACCTGATTTGTATAATGCTGTGGTTTGTCAAGTACCGTTATTAGATATGAAACGCTACAACAAACTGCTTGCCGGAGCAAGTTGGATGGGAGAATACGGAAATCCAGATATCCCAGAGGAGTGGGAATACATTAAAGCCTACTCGCCATACCATAACCTTAAAAAAGGAGTGACATATCCTGAAGTTTTCTTCTATACATCCACACGAGATGATCGCGTTCATCCGGGACATGCAAGAAAAATGGTAGCCAAAATGATAGATATGGGGTATCCTATTTATTATTATGAAAACGTAGAAGGCGGTCATGCAGGTTCTTCGACCAATGAGCAATCGGCTAGATCTAGTGCAATGACATTTTCTTATTTATTAATGAAATTGAAATTGGCTAACTAGTTTGGTTGATGTAAAAACTGTGATCCTATGCTGCGGTATATCCTTTTAATTTTGATGATACCATCGGTGTTTTTATCATCATCCTATGGTCAATCCACCAAATATTTTGATGAAAACAATGTGCCGATTAAAAAATCTAAGTTTAAGAAGAAAATAGAGTACGAAGCTTACTTTTCGATCCAAGGGGATTCTGCCCATCACAAGAGGCTTATCCCAAGGTCGGTAACGAATAATATAGAGAATAAGGAGGTCTTGTTGGATTTGTTAGAAAAAGCAATTGGCAAAAGTATTAACAGAAATGTACCTACAGTAATTATATATTATCCAGGATTAGATAGATATAATGCACCAGATAATAATAGAAAATGGTTAGCCTACAGACATCAAGAATTAGTAACTAAGTTGAATAAAATAGGAAATACAAAACCTATATACATCTATAAAGATTATGATGGGTTACAAAAATATAAGGGTATCATGACTTGGTACAAAGACCCATATCAAGTAATAGAACAAAAGTTTTTTAAGCATCACTATCCAGATGGTAGTTTTGTGGTGATAGGTAAAGATGGAACCTACATTAGCTATAAAGGTGAGTATGCTATTGAACAAGTAGTGGATGCAGCCAAAGAACTATATGAAAAAAACAGATAGATACTAATAAAATGAACAAGCCCCAGACCGAGATTAGTAAACTCATAAGCTATTGGTTACGCCATAATCCAAAAGATGCCGATATTGTATTGGATGCATACGGGTGGGCTAATATTGATGATATTTTGGCCGCTTTAAGAACCAGAGATATTCAATTAAGTAAAACCGATCTAGTCGAGTTAAGCCAGCGTTTTGCCAAAGTGAGATGGAAAATAGATCTGGAGTCCAACAAAATAAAATCAACCCATGGGCATTCTATTCAAGTACTTCAAGAAGTAACGCCAAAAACACCACCAAAGATACTGTATCATGGTACAGGGATTAAAAATATGGATAGTATTGCCAAAGATGGCCTTAAATCAATGCAACGACAATACGTACACCTTGCCGAGACCATAGCAATGGCTACTGAAATAGGAAGCAGGCATGGTAAGCCCGCGATCATCAAAATTGATACTACACAACTACTTCATGAAGGATGGCACTTTTATAAAACCGAAGAAGACGTATGGTTAACAAAAAATATTCCGGCCAAATATCTTGATTTTTAGGAAACGCAATCTTACTTTTTATACTGATCCTACTTGGTTGGTATGTAATCGATTAGGATATGGAATTAATAGCCCGGTAAATCCATCTTAAAACAAAAAAGCCTCAACTTGAATAAGTTAAGGCTTTGTTTTGCTCCCCCTCTTGGGCTCGAACCAAGGACCCTTTGATTAACAGTCAAATGCTCTAACCAACTGAGCTAAGGAGGAAAATGGTTTTGCAAATATAGAGTGTTTTTCTCTTTTTGCGAGTGCAAATATATATTATTTTTTAGTTCTCAAAAAGATTTTTTCACTTTTTTATTCTATTTAAAAATTGCGCGGTAGATATCATTACCATTTGCAAATAGCAATAATGAGATAAGGATAATAAAACCAACAAGTTGCGCGTACTCCATAAATTTATCGTTTGGTTTTCTTCCGGCGATAATTTCATATAATAAAAACATCACATGCCCACCATCTAATGCTGGAATGGGTAAAATATTCATAAATGCCAAAATAATCGATATAAAGGCTGTAGTGCCCCAAAATGCTCTCCAGTTCCAGGCATCTGGAAAAAGATTACCTATGGCTCCAAAACCACCAACCTGGCTAGCTCCTTTTTTGGTAAATACATATTTAAACTGTGCGATGTAGTCGTGCAATGTCCAATATCCAAAATCAAAACCTTTTACAATACTTTCTCCAAAAGAGTATGCTCTATTCTGAAATTTATAATCTGATTTAGGGTATACACCAATAATTCCTTCTTCGTCTGGTGTAACTTCAATAGTATTTTTAATACCATCTCTTAGATACGCTATCTGCAAAGCCGATTGGGTAGTGTCTGCATTTTTAAGGATGTTAAAATCACTCCAATAGCGCACTTCTTTACCATTAAGACTAATAATTTTATCGCCTTTTTGAAGTCCGGAAAGATCCGCCGGAGTTCCTTTTACAATACTGTCCAAAATAGGAGCTGTAATAGGTGTAAATGGTCTTAGGGTGCCCGATTCGAACATTGTAGTTCCTATGTCCTCGGGTATTTGTATGGTTTCTTTTTGCCCATTTTGATGCAAAACACTAATATCGTTTACATCACGCATAAACAAATAATGATTGATTTGCGTAACATCTTCTAGATCTTTACCATTTACCTGCATTACTCTATCCCCATCTTCAAAACCTAATTCTTTAAAAGATTCTGCAACGGCAAACCCTTTTGGTAAATCTTCAAAACCAACATGATTGGTTCCCCAGGTATATATCATGGCCATGTAAATCAAAAATCCAAGAATGATGTTTACAGTTACACCACCAAGCATAATAATTAAACGTTGCCAGGCTGGTTTTGACCTAAACTCCCATGGTTGTGGTGGCCCTGCCATTTGCTCCTTGTCCATGCTCTCGTCGATCATTCCCGAAATTTTTACATATCCTCCAAGCGGTAACCATCCGATACCATAAACTGTTTCTCCGATCTTTTTCTTGAAAAGCGAAAACTTCACATCAAAAAAGAGATAGAATTTCTCTACACGGGTTTTAAATAATTTGGCAGGTATAAAATGTCCTAATTCGTGTAAAACGATTAGAAATGATAAACTCAATAGTAGCTGTATAGCTTTTACAAAAAATGGACTCATAGGTCGTATTCAAAATTAAATCACGCAAAAGTAACCTTTTAGAAGGGTTTTAAAAAAAATCAACACCTTATATCACCAGATTTAGTATTTTTTTAATGAAAACAGAGTTTTTATAAGCCATAAACCTCGTAATTTTGCGGGCAGAAAAGTTGAGGATGTTACAGTTTTTTTCAAAATATAAGTTTTTTGCGGTAGTGCTCTTTGTGTTATCGGCAATTATTGTTTCTATTATATATACCATTTTAAAACCAAACAAGAGATTACCAGTGTACGCTCCAGAAATGGTGAATACAGAATTAGTGGATAGTACTGTGCAATATATCCGTAAATACCACAAGGTTGCCGAGTTTAAACTCATCAATCAAAATGGTCAAATAATTACTCAAAATCATTATAAGGATAAGATCTACGTAGCGGATTTTTTCTTTACCACTTGCCAGACGATTTGCCCAATTATGACGGGGCATATGAAAGAAATTCAAGATCGAATTAAAAATGACGATCAGGTATTATTGTTATCACATAGTGTGACACCAAAAATAGATAGTGTTGCTCGATTAAAAAAATACGCTATCGATAAAGGGGTAGATGATGCAAAATGGAATTTGGTTACTGGCGATAAAAAACAAATTTATGATTTGGCACGTAAATCTTACCTGGCAGCAAAATCAGACGGTGATGGCGGTCCTTATGATATGGTACATACCGAAAACTTTGTGTTGGTAGATACAAAAAAACGTATTCGTGGATTTTATGATGGCACCAATCCAGAGGCTATAGATCAATTGTTGGAGGATATTGAAATTTTGAAGCAGGAAAATGAGCAGTAATATATGCTAGATGGTGCATAACTGGAGTTTTTAGAAAAATTTAGCTTTCGGAATACATTTTTTTGCCCTATTTTTGCCTTGTTTAAAATTAATCTAAATAAATTCTTGAAGACTACAATTGCTACTCTCAAAATAGGTCAAAGAGCTTTAATAAAAGAAATTACTTCTGATATCATTCCGCTAAAGCTGTTAGAGATGGGTTGCCTACCGGGTAACGAGGTGCAATTGTTGCAAATGGCTCCGTTTGAATGCCCAATTTATCTTAATATAAATGGCAGTCATCTTGCGATCCGTAAAGAAATTGCAGCTCAGATAGAAGTTCAAATTATTTAATAGCAGTTTCTTTTTATGGCAAAGCAAATTAAAGTTTCACTTATAGGAAACCCTAATACGGGAAAAACCTCTGTTTTTAATTTGCTCACTGGGCTTAACCAACAAGTAGGTAATTACCCTGGGATCACTGTAGAAAAAAAAGAAGGAGTTTGTAAACTATCCCGCGGTGTAAAAGCACATATCCTGGATTTACCGGGTACCTATAGTCTTAATGCATCTTCTCTAGATGAAAATGTAGTTATCGAGTTGTTGCTTAATAAAAAAGATAAAGATTATCCAGATGTTGCCGTAGTGGTAAGCGATGTAGAAAACCTAAAAAGAAACCTATTACTGTATACGCAAATCAAGGATTTAGAAATCCCAACGATTTTGGTGATCAATATGGCAGACCGTATGAACCGCAGGGGGATTACACTTGATATTCCGTTACTCGAAAAAGAACTCAATACCAAAATCGCATTAGTGAGTGCCAGAAAAAAAGAAGGAATTGATGAGCTTAAAAAATTAATCGAATCGTATGCAATGTTATCCAAAAAACCTTGTGTTAATGCGTTGTCGTTTGCTCCGGATTACTTCGATAGATTACAAAAAGCATTTCCTAATCAATCATTGTATAAACTTTGGTTGGTGATTACACAGGATGTGAATTTTAGAAAATTAGACAAACAAACCGCAGCTATTGCTCCAGATTTTAAAATTAAATCCGAAAGCGAGCTAAAACGATTACAACAAAAAGAAACGATAAAAAGATATCAGTTTATTAATGGCGTTCTCAAAAACGGACTGGTTGTAGACGAAAAAGCTGCTACAGGGATGCGAGAAAGACTGGATCGAGTGCTTACGCACAAATTCTGGGGCTATTTTATATTTTTTGCGATACTATTATTGATCTTTCAAGCCATTTATGATTGGTCATCGTACCCTATGGATCTTATTGATGAAGGTTTTGCCTGGCTTAGCGAATTTGCCAAATCGACTTTACCTGCAGGACCATTTGTAGATTTAATTACCGAAGGGATTATACCTGGATTAGGAGGCATTGTTATTTTTATACCACAGATTGCCTTTTTATTTCTCTTTATATCTATTCTCGAAGAAAGTGGCTATATGAGCCGAGTCGTATTTTTGATGGATAGAGTAATGCGTAAATTTGGTTTAAGTGGTAAAAGTGTGGTGCCATTGGTATCAGGAACCGCTTGTGCTATCCCGGCAGTAATGGCTACTCGTAATATCGAGAACTGGAAAGAACGATTAATTACCATCCTGGTAGTGCCGTTTACAACATGTTCGGCAAGACTACCCGTATACCTAATTATTATAGCATTGGTAATTCCTGATGAAAAAATAGGTTGGATCTTCGGTTATCAAAGTCTTACCCTTATGTTTTTGTATTTTCTTGGTTTTGCCGCTGCAGTAGGTTCGGCCTGGGTACTTAACAAAATACTGAAAATCAAAAGTAAATCATATTTCGTAATCGAAATGCCTGGTTATAAAGTGCCATTGTTTAAAAATGTAGCCATTAATGTAATCGAAAAAACAAAAGCTTTTGTTTTTGGGGCAGGAAAAATAATATTAGCGATATCAATTATCCTATGGGTCCTGGCAAGTTTTGGCCCTGGCGATGATTTTAATAATGCCGAAGAGATTATAGCATCGACTCACGCGGATTTGTCTCAAGAAGAACAAGAAAATGAAATTGCTTCGTATAAACTAGAGCATTCTTTTATCGGCTATGCCGGAAAAGCAATAGAACCAATCGTTGCTCCTTTGGGATATGATTGGAAAATCGGAATAGGAATTATTAGTTCTTTTGCTGCCAGAGAAGTGTTTGTAGGTACGCTAGCGACTATTTATAGCGTAGGTAGTGATGAAGAAGAAACCATAAAAAATAGGATGGCTGCAGAGGTAAATGCAAAAACTGGCGGACCATTATTTGATTTGGCAAGTGGTATTTCTCTATTGCTATTTTATGCTTTTGCAATGCAATGTATGAGTACACTGGCTATTGTAAAACGAGAAACCAATGGTTGGAAATGGCCAATGGCTCAATTGATATTTATGAGCGTATTGGCATATGGTATATCATTAATTGCTTATCAAATTTTAAAATAAATACGTTAGGTTTTCGTATTTTTATACGACAAAGTAGATATGAATATTCTGATACAAAATATACTGGTAATTCTTGTTGTGGCAGTTGCTCTAGGGTTTTTAATTAAAAAATTTGTCTGGAAACCTTCAATAACAATTGGCAAAAAGAAATCTTCGGATTCTTGCGGAGATAATGGTTGTGGATGCCATTAATTTTTAATTCCTTTTTTTTGAAACCATCGTAGGGGTCCACTACTAATTAAATATACACCAAAGAAAATAAGTACACAGCATAACAATTTTATCAAATTGATATCACCTTTGTATTGGCTGTTTACTACCAAATAAGAAACCAGAGCTACTAGTATCATAGCTACAGCAGGTTGTACGTATATATAACTACTAGAAACCGTAGGTTTTACATATTGTAATGCAAACATGTTTAGTAAATAAGCCAAAAAGGTTGGGCCTACAACCACATAAAATAAAGAAATCCAATTCGAAGTTTCAAAAGAACTAAAGTCGGTATGGATTAGTTTTTCGACGCAAAAAGGAAACATACTTATAAAACCAAATAGAAATGTCCAAACGATTACAGTTATCGGTTTGTATTTAGACATTAATGGTTTTACGATTACCAAATAAAACGCAAACGCCAAGGCATTAATAGCGATAAAAATGTTACCGGTAAGAGATCCGGTACCCACACCAGAATTTCCCAAATAAATTAAAAGTACGGCTCCTAGACCCCCAATAGTAACGCCAAGAATTCGTTGAGTGGTTAAGGCTTCTTTTAACAAAAAATAACTTATAATTACCGTAAAGATAGGCATGGATGTAATAATAATAGCGGCATCTACAGGAGAGGTGAGGCTAAGACCGTTCATCGAGAAAAATTGATTGGTAGCTACTCCCAAAAAACCGCATAAAGCAAGCCTGGGTATATCTTTTCGGTCTACTTTTTCTTTAATAAAAAACTTAAGTATCAAGAATAAAAGACCCGCACCACTAATTCTTAGAAACACCAAAGCAGAAGCTTCGATTTTGTGTGGCATTAATCCTTTGGCAATAAGATAATTTGCTCCATAAATCATGTTAACGCTTAATAAAGCGATATGGGCTTTGGCCTTATTAGAGATCATAAGGCAACAAATGCTAGAAAAATTGAATGTGTGCTTTGATTCATGGGTTTATTTAACGACCAATTCTAAATAATATTCCTTTGGATCAATCCGAGTTTCGGATGTGGGATAGGGACTAATGTTGTATCCAAACACCGTCTTTTTGTCAAGAACCAACAATTCTTCCATTTGATTTGGATTGATATTTTTAGGCCCAAAAACAAGCTCTTTTTTTGCTGTCAATGAGTTAGATTCATAAATTTCTATACTTGCTTTTACCTCTCCTGCCCAAATACAAGTTGCATCAGAAGGACATCTAGAATCCTCATAAACTTTTATGAGTTTGATACTTTTGGTATCAAATTCTATCGAATTCCCAACCTTTAGTTTGCCAATGATCTTTGGGGTATCTCCTTTTAAGGTTTCTTGTGCGTGTAAACCGATAACAGAGGTGATAAATAGAAAGAATATGATGACTTTTTTCATGATTCATATAATGATGACGTTAAAGATATATAAATCCTATCTAAATAGTCGAGATTATGTTCAATTTACTGATTTTTCGCTCTATATTTATCGTTCACTATGCAAAAGTATAATTATATAATTACGGGTATGGGGGCCTCTGGCCTAATGTTAGTGAATCGCCTGATTTCGGATCCATTTTTTGATCGTAAAAAGATCTTGTTGATCGATAAACAAGTAAAAAATCAAAATGATCGCACCTGGTGTTTTTGGGAACAAGATAATGGCGATTGGGACGAAATTGTAACCAAAAAATGGAACCACATTTATTTTGGAAGTAAAGAATATTCTAAAAAAATAGAAATTACGCCTTATCAGTACAAAATGATTCGTAGTAGTGATTTTTATGATCTCGTACTTCAAAAGATAAAAGATACACCCAATATTACTGTGGTTACGGAGCGCCTGAAATCTCTTTATGAAAAGGAAGGTTGTGTAGAGGTTAAAACAGATCAGCATGCCTATTTGGGAGAGAAAGTGTTTAACAGTATTGTGTTAAGCGATACCTACAAAAATCAAACACAGTATCCGGTATTAAATCAACATTTTGTGGGGTGGTTTGTAAAAACGAAGCAAGATGTTTTTGATCCTGATACGGCTACATTTATGGATTTTACCGTACCCCAAAAGGGAAATACTCGATTTATGTATGTGCTACCCACTTCAAAAAAAGAAGCACTTTTAGAATATACTTTGTTTTCAGAAAAGCTATTGCCAGAACACGAATATGAAGAGGAGATTAAGAGTTATTTAGCCAATATGGGAATTACCGAATATGATATTGCAGAAAAGGAAAAAGGATGTATCCCCATGACTTCGTATGCATTTGATAAAAGTAATTCTGCAAACATACTCCATATCGGTACGGCAGGAGGGTGGACCAAACCCAGTACAGGCTATACATTTTATATCTCCTCAAAAAAAGTAAAACAACTGGTAGGGTTTTTAAAAACCAAAGATAACTTATCTCAATTTCAGAAAAGAACCAGGTTTTGGTTTTATGATCTACTCTTTTTAGATGTGTTACACAAAGAAAACCGAATTGGATCACGGTTATTTTCGATATTATTCAAGAAAAATGATGCTAGAAAAATTCTAAAATTTTTGGATGAAGAAACCTCGTTCCTTGAAGAGATAAAAATTACAACTAGTTTACCTAAATCAAGGTTTTTAAAAGCGCTTTGGAAAAGGGTTTTTTAAAAATTAATTTATACCCCGTTCCTTTTTAATTTGATCATAGGCTTTTTGCACCTCTCTAAATTTTTCTTCGGCACCTTTGATATGAATCTCGTCCATATGTTGGATTTTATCGGGATGATATTTTTTGGCCATAGTTCGAAAGGCTTTTTTTACTTCGGAATCACTGGCGTTTTTCTCGATTTCTAAAATTTTATACGCATGATCCCCAGTCTTAAAGAACATGGCCTTAATACTTTCAAAATCCCTGAAATTAATACGTAAAAAACCAGCTATTTTACGAATCTCTTCCGCTTCAGAGTTGCTTACACTTCCGTCTGCATTGGCAATTCCGAACAAAAAATGAAGAATCTGCAATCGCGAAGGGTATCGGGTATGTTGATTGATATACATGCAAATACGTTGGGCAGAAACATGTCTGTTTTTAATAATCTCATTAAATGTTCTAAAAGTGGCATTGGCACGCTCTTTACCGTAAGCGCTTACAAAATAACGTCTTACATAATCTAACTCGGTTTGATTAATTTTACCATCGGCTTTGATAACCATTGATGATAATGAGAGCAAATTAAGCTCAAAATCAGCTGGAGTAACTTCGGGTCCTTGAGAAAATACCTTTTTAAAACCACCACCACCTTTGCCAGATGTTGTAGTGTCGAGAAGACTTCCTAGTATAAAACCCAAGACGGCTCCTGGGAATCTAAAAAAAACATATCCTAGTATGGCAATAAACCATTTAATCATTGAAAACAATTTTTTTGGGTTGTAAAGATAACCTGAATTATTCAAAAGATAATTAAGGTACTTAACTATTGGTCAATATAACATTCATTTTGTTACTGTATCAAGGTCATAATGTTAGTTAAATCATGTTTTTACGACTACTTGTCAGTTTCTATTATATGGTACATAATTTGTACCTTTGCATAAAAATTTTAAACGAAAAAATACAAATATATATGTATCCAGCAGATTTAGTTAAACCAATGCGCGAAGATCTAACCAATATTGGTTTTGAAGAATTACATACGGCAGATGCAGTAGAATCCGCAATCTCAAAAGAAGGAACGACATTAGTAGTTGTAAATTCTGTTTGTGGTTGTGCTGCAGCCAATGCCCGTCCCGGAGCAAAAGCATCATTAAATAACACAAAAAAACCAGATAACCTGGTTACCGTTTTTGCCGGGGTAGATAGAGAGGCTACAGATAAAGCACGTGGATTTATGGTTCCTTTTCCTCCATCATCACCATCTATGGCATTGTTTAAAAATGGTGAGTTAGTACACATGCTAGAGAGACATCATATCGAGGGAAGACCTGCAGATATGATAGCAGAAAACCTTATGGATGCTTATAATGAGCATTGCTAAGAGATAGACAATTTACATGTTTTAATATTTTAAACCGTTTGTGATTACAGGCGGTTTTTATTTTGATAAAACTGTTGGTTTACATGAAATAATGTAAGACCTTGCGAAACGATTACACAAGTCAAATTTTAATAATTGTACAGAAAAAATGGAGGCGATAAAAAGGATACTAAGTTATCCGTTTTCAGTAATTTTCTATTTATTTTTTGGATTAACATTAGTGGTTTTTCAACCCTTACAATGGCTCGGTAAAAAACTGGGCGGTAGATCAGGGCATAGAGGAGTGGTAAATATTATGAATCTATCTATACTGCGTTGTTTGCATTTTTTGGGCGCCACGTTTAGTTTTAAAAACTCTCATAAATTACCAACAGATACACCATTAATTATTGTTTCGAACCACCAGAGTATGTTTGATATCCCTATGATATCTTGGTACTTGAGGAAACATAAGCCAAAATTTATTTCTAAGATCGAATTGGGTAAAGGGATTCCTAGCATTTCTTTTAATCTAAGACATGGAGAACATGTATTAATTGATAGAAAGAATCCAAAGCAATCTATCCCTGCATTATCCAAATTTGGTAAATTTATTGCCTACAATAATTTCTCTGCTGTTATTTTTCCTGAAGGAACACGAAGTAGAGACGGAAAACCAAAAGAATTTGCACCAACGGGATTAAAAATATTATTTAAAAATGCACCAGAAGCTTTAATTCTTCCGGTAACGATAAATAACAGTTGGAAATTGGTGCGATTTGGTAATTTTCCTATGGGAATTGGAGTGCATTTAACATTAGAAGTACACGAACCAATATCAATTGATAAAGAACCTGAAATATTGCTTAAAAGAATCGAAGAAAGGATTACTTTAGCAATACGAAAGTAATATACTACAATTATGGCCATTGATAATATACGATTAGAGGTAATGCAACTATTGGAAAAGAAAATTGAATCTTTTATAGATAAATTTTTGATCCCAATAGATAAGGTATGGCAACCAACAGATTTTTTGCCAGACTCGCAAAATGAAGATACCTTTTTTGATGAGGTTAAAGAGCTAAGAGAACTGGCAAAAGAACTCCCATATGATTTTTGGGTGGTTTTGGTAGGTGATACCATAACAGAAGAAGCGCTTCCTACTTACGAATCTTGGTTGATGGATGTAGAAGGAGTAAATCAACACGAAAATGGTACAGATAATGGTTGGGCTAGATGGGTGCGTTACTGGACCAGCGAAGAAAATCGCCACGGGGATACCCTTAACAAATACTTATACTTATCCGGCCGGGTAAATATGATAGAGGTAGAGAGAACGACTCAGCATCTTATTAATGATGGTTTTGATATTGGAACCGATAGAGATCCATATAAGAACTTTGTATATACAAGTTTTCAAGAGCTTGCAACTAATATTTCGCACAGTAGAGTTGCAAAATTAGCCAAAGATTATTCTAACAAATCGTTGTCTAGAATGTGTAAAATTATTGCTGGGGATGAGATGAGACATTATAATGCATATAGCGAATTTGTAAAGAATATTTTTGAAGTAGATCCGAGCCAGATGATGGTGGCTTTTAGTGATATGATGAGGCACAAAATAGTAATGCCAGCTCATTTTTTAAGAGAATCTGGTGATGCCATAGGAACCGCTTTTGAAGAATTTTCTAATGCTGCACAGCGATTAGGAGTATATACATCGCAAGATTATATTGATATTATGCAACGCCTGATCGATAAATGGGAAATTGATAAATTGGTAGATCTTACCGATGAAGCAGAGAAAGCCCGAGATTTTGTGATGAAACTACCTGCAAGGATGCAACGTATTAGTGAGCGATTAGTAATTCCCGAAGAAATTTTTGAATTTAAATGGGTACAACCTGCATTGGTGAAATAATTCTAAGTTAGGTATGACAGCAGAAGAGGTTATCGCTAAAACCGTTGACTTTGTAAAAAAAAGCTTGCATGATGCCGAAGGAGGTCATGATTGGTTTCATATCGAACGTGTATTTAAGAATGCTCAATTAATATCAAAACAAGAAAATGTTGATCAAACAGTTGTTTCTTTAGGAGCTTTACTTCACGATATAGCAGATTCAAAATTTCATGACGGAGACGAATCCGTTGGACCACGAATAGCAAGAACTTTTTTAGAAAACCTTAATGTGCAATCAAATACGATCGAGCATGTTATTAAGATTATTGAAAATATCTCTTTTAAAGGAGGAAATGTTGATCAAAAATTTAAATCCCTCGAATTAGATGTTGTTCAGGATGCTGATCGTTTGGATGCTATTGGTGCAATGGGTATTGCCAGATGTTTTAACTATGGAGGGTTTAAAAATCGAGCAATTTATAATCCTGAAATAGCTCCTAATCTTCATATGACCAAAGAAGAATACAAAAATTCTAACGCACCAACAATCAATCATTTTTACGAAAAACTATTGCTACTCAAAGATAGAATGAATACCAAAACGGGTAAAAAAATTGCAGAACAACGACATGATTTTATGGAGCAATTTTTGGATCAGTTTTATAAAGAATGGGAAGGGCAATTATAATTAAAACAATTTCAACTGCCCATTTTTGTACTGCTCGTGTAATTCGCAATTCAATTGTATTTTTTCTGATTTAGGAAAATATTTCTTTCGTGCTAATCCAAAGAGTTGATGAATTTGCTCGGCAATAGAGCCGGAGCCTCTCATTCGTCTTCCAAACTGGTTATCGTTCAAACTACCTTCGTGACATTGCATGATTTGATGAAGAATCTTATCCTTACGATCCGGTAATGTTTGCGCTAACCATTGTTCGAATATTTGCCCTATAGCCCCATTTAATCGTACAACAGTATACCCCACACTTTTAGCACCTCTAGCTGCTATTTCTTTGGATAAAGGTAATATCTCATGGCTGTTAATAGAAGGGATAATAGGCGCTATCATTACGTTGGTAGGTATTCCTGCTGTGTTTAATTTCTCCAGAGTTTCTAATCTTTTTTTAATACTAGCGGTTCGGGGTTCCAAAATACGACGTGTCTTTTCTTGTAACGTAGTAATAGATAAAAAAACAACTATCAAATTATCTTTGGCCAGTTCAGAAAGAATATCCATATCCCTTTGGATTAAGGCATTTTTGGTTATGATACCTACGGGATGTTTGTATTTTAGGAATATTTCCAAAAGTTTACGCGTGATTTTTAGTTTTTTCTCGATGGGTTGATAACAATCCGTATTTCCAGAAAGTGAAATGGGATACGCTTTCCAGTTTTTACTTTTCAATTTTTTCTCTAACAATTCTGGCGCATTTTTTTTGACCAAAATTTTACTTTCAAAATCCAAGCCAGCACCATAACCCCAATATTCATGAGAGTTGCGAGCATAGCAATATACACAACCATGTTCGCATCCTTGATATGGATTTAAAGAGTACAACATTCCCACATCTGGGCTGGTTACTTTATTGATAATAGTTTTAGGAAAAGTAGAAATATAAGAGGTTTGATGCTTGTGTATAGATTCACCTTGATCCAGGCAATAGTTTAAGAAATCATCGCGTATTTCATATTGATGTTCTGAAAACTTATTATGAACTCGTTCTTGCGCTCCTCGTCCTTTAATGTGCTTTTTTGGTTTCATGAGTATGGGTTTTTACGGTTTAAAAGTAAAACTTTTGTTGGAATTTTTCCTATAAAAAATGGAAATATTCCAAATAAAGAGAGTAATTTTGTATCAATAGGTTTTAGGTCAAAAAAAATAAGTCAGTGATGAAAAATAATAGCTATGAGTACGATGTTGCGCTCTCTTTTGCGGGAGAGAATCGGGCATATGTAGAGGAAGTTGCAAATAGCCTGAATATGAAGGGAATCAAGGTGTTTTATGACGCTTTTGAAGAAGCTGGTCTGTGGGGTAAAAACTTGTACGAATACCTCTCGGATATTTACCAGAACAAAGCCAGATATACTGTTATGTTTATTTCTGGTTTTTATAATCAAAAATTATGGACTAACCACGAGAGAGTTTCGATGCAAGCCCGGGCATTTCAGGAGAGCCGCGAATATATACTGCCGGCCAGATTTGACGATACAGAAATCCCTGGAGTGCTAAAAACAGTGGGTTATATCAATCTTCAACACAAAACTCCTGAAGAATTAGCCGCTTTGATCGAAAGAAAAATAACAGCAGATCGAAGATTTTTCAGAAAACGATGGTCGAAACTCTCTACCATGATTAATCCAAAACCATATATTTTTTCTATTAAAATAGTCGATCAAAAAAATAAAACTATAAAAAATGCAAAAGTGGTTTTGATTGCAAAAAACTCAACATACCTAGAAGGAAATTCAGACGAAAATGGATTGGCGCATTTTATTATTCGAACCAGAAAATTATATACGCTTCTTATTGCGCACCCAAAATATTCATCAGTAATTTTTAGGGATATTAATCCAAAAGAAGATGTAGAAGTAACCATTGAAAAAACAAATGGCTCGGGTTCTTCGATTATTAATAAAACGATTCAACTGCCGGGATTAGAGGGTAAAATAGAGCCTATATTAAAATCAAGCGAAAAATTTTCTTTATATGCAGATAATATTGCGATCGAAGGTGGGATAGGACAACCTTATGATTTTGAGTTAAATAAATCTATATGCTTAGAGGATAATGGAGGAAATATTATACATTTAACCTTCAGATTTTTTCAAGGAAGAATCGCATTAGTAGATCATAGTAAACACAAATCAATTTAAACGTACTCAACATGAAAAAGATATTGATCTTTTTAAGCTTTGTTTTGATTTTGGCTTGTAAAGAACAACCAAAAGAAACTGCCGAAACCTCGATTAATGATACCACGAATGAAGAGCTTCAAAAACCATCAGACAATTTTGGTATTGTAATCCACGGAGGGGCAGGAACTATTCTGAAAAAGAATATGACTCCAGAAAAAGAAGCCGCTTACAAGGCAAAATTAGAAGAAGCAATTACTGTGGGACACACGATCCTAAAAAACGGAGGTACAAGCTTAGAGGCTATAGAAAAAACCATAAATATTTTGGAAGATTCTCCTTTGTTTAATGCAGGAAAAGGAGCAGTCTTTACCAGCGAAGGAACTAATGAATTAGATGCTTCGATTATGGATGGAAGTAATCTTAATGCAGGAGCGGTGGCCGGAGTAAAAACGGTAAAAAACCCAATTAACTTGGCAAAAGAGGTGATGCTTAACTCTCCTCACGTATTGTTGTCGGGTAGTGGAGCAGAATTATTTGCAAAAGAAAGAAATATCGAAATTGTAGATCCTGCGTATTTTTTTACCGAAAATAGAATGAAATCTCTAGAGCGAGTTAAAGCTAAAATGAAAGAGAAAGAAGCCTCAAAAACTACAGCTTTTTATGATCCGGTAATTAAAGATTCAAAATTTGGTACTGTAGGTTGCGCTGCATTAGATAAGCATGGCAATTTAGCGGCCGGGACCTCTACAGGTGGTATGACCAATAAAAAATGGAATCGTATAGGAGATTCGCCTATTATTGGAGCGGGTACCTATGCTAATAATGCTACATGCGCCGTATCCAGTACAGGATGGGGTGAGTTTTTTATAAGAGGAATGGTGGCCTATGATATTTCTGCTATGATGGAGTATAAAGGCCTTTCACTAAAGGAAGCTTCAGAAGAAGTAATCCAAAAGAAACTTACAGAACTTGGAGGTACTGGCGGTATCGTTGCTATTGATAATAAAGGGAATGTGGCGATGGAATTTAACACGGCGGGGATGTACCGCGCCACAATGAATGCCGATGGTAAATTAACTATAGGGATTTATAAAGAATAATACATAATTCTAAATTTGTATAATGACCCTCCTGTTGGAGGGTTTTTTTATGATAAAATAGTGTACATTTATAAAGTCAACTAATTTTCAATCTTTTATGCGATTTTTTAGAATTCTTGTTGCATTACTTTTTGTAACACTCGTGTTTTCCTGTAAAAATAAAGATGAAGCAGCTATAGCAGCATCTAATGCTTCAGAATTAAACAAATATCAAGAGTACATTTCTGATATTTCTTCAGGAGTAATTTCGGTTCATGATCAGGTATACGTTGTTTTACAAACCCCGGTAGCGGGATGGAGTGATAACCAAGAACTTCCTAAAAATTTACTCTCTGTTTCTCCAAAAATAAAAGGGAAAGTAGTAGCAGTTAATAATCGCACGATTTCTTTTCAACCAGAAAAAGCTTTTGAAGAAGATACACAGTATACATTTACTTTGGATCTCGAAGATCTGGTCGAAAATATAAAAGATGATTTGGACGAAGAATTTGTGTTTAGCGTAAAGACCTTAAAACAACAATTTTCAGTTATTACCGATAATTTGCAATCGTATAGCAAGGATTGGCAATACATAGATGGCACATTAACCTCTAGTGATCAGTTGCCTTTTGATATTGCAAAACAACTAATTACTGTTTCTCAAAAAGATAAAAATATAGCCGTAAAATTTAGCGAATCTTCAGAAAAAAGTAAACAATTTAGCTTTAGGATTGATAGTATACAACGATTTGAAGACGATTCTGAAATTGATATCAAATGGTCTGGAAAATCTTTTAATATCAGTACAGAAGGAAGTGATGTTTTGATGATTCCTGGTAAGAATAACTTTTCTGTAATCAGCGTTTCGGTCGCCAATGTAGACAATCAGTATGTAGAGATTAATTTTTCGGATCCATTAAAGAAAAATCAAAATTTTAATGGTCTAGTTACCATTGGAAATCAAAAAAAACTAAAGTATACGGTTAATGGAAATGTATTAAAAGTATATCCTAAGACAGAACTTAAAGGAACATTATCTGTTACTGTTCATGAAGGAATACGAAGTACAGATGATTATAGATTAAAAAACACCTATTCGGAAAATGTATCCTTTCAGCAACCTAAACCCGAAATTAGACTATTGCAGAGTGGCGTAATTTTACCAACCTCTGATAATTTAAAATTCAATTTTGAAGCGGTAAATCTTAGAGCTGTGGAAGTCCAGGTAATTAAGATATTCGAAGATAACGTGCTCCAGTTTTTGCAGAACAATAACTTAAGTGGCTCGTCTAACTTAAGAAGTGTGGCAAGACCAGTAGCCAAAAAGTTAATTAACCTTCAAGAAAATGCATCGTTAAACCTAAGCAAATGGAATGCTTTTGCGATAGATTTAAAAGAATTGATTTCACCCGATCCTGGTGCTATTTATAGAGTAGAACTTAATTATAGAAAAGCCTATTCTCTTTATAAATGTAGTGGACAATCTATAGATGATACGGCTATAGATGAGTTGTCCGAAAATTATGATGATGATGAAGAAACTAGTTTTTGGGACTCATCTCAATATTATTATGAGAGTTATAGTGGATACAATTGGCAAGAGCGAGAAGACCCATGTACCAATTCGTACTATAGAGATAAAAAGATAAGTGCCAATGTTCTGGCATCTAATCTGGGGGTCGTGGTAAAAAAAGGGTTAAACAATTCGTATATGGTTACTATAAATGATATCCTTACTACGAGTCCGGTTTCGAACGCAAGAATAACATTTTATAATTACCAGCAACAAGAAATGGGTTCTGCAACTACTGATGCAGAAGGAATGACCGGTTTTGATGCAGATAGACCTGCATATTTTGCCATAGCACGTTCTGGAAAACAACAAACCTATGTAAAACTTAATGACGGAAACGCTTTATCGGTTAGTAAATTTGATGTCTCGGGTGTGCGTTTGCAAAAAGGAATAAAAGGATTTATCTATGGCGAACGAGGAGTATGGCGACCAGGAGACACCTTGTTTTTGTCCTTTATGCTCAATGATAATGCCAATAAATTGCCTAAGGGACATCCTGTAAAATTTGAATTGAGAGATCCTTATGGAAAAGTAACCCATCAAGAAACCAAAACCGAAGGGGTAAATAATTTCTACAAATTCATTGCTAATACAACAGATGAGGCACCAACAGGAAATTGGCTTGCAAAGGTTATGGTAGGTGGAGCAAGTTTTACCAAAACATTAAAAATAGAAACCATTAAGCCTAACCGTCTTAAAATCAAAACTACTTTTGAAGATGAGGTGCTGGGAGTTGGTAAAAATATTAAAGGAAACTTAGAAGCATTATGGTTACATGGGGCTGTTGCCAAAAACCTAAAGGCAGATATTAATGTAAGATTTAGCCCAACAAATACTAGTTTTAAAACTTTTCCTGGATATGTTTTTGATGATCCCTCCCGAAGATTTAGTACCGAAGAACAAGAGGTATTTCAGGGGCGTATTTCGGCAGAGGGGAAAGCAAGTTTTACTGTTAAACCCAAATTGAATAATAAAGCCGCCGGAATGCTAAAAGCAGCTTTTATTACAAAAGTATATGAAAACGGTGGTGATTTTAGCACAGATGTGATAACCAAAAACTATTCGCCATATGATACTTACATAGGGCTTAATGTACCAAAAGGAGATAAGGCAAGAGGTATGTTACTTACCGATACTCAACATAATTTTGAAGTAGTATCAGTAGATGAAAAAGGAAACCCGAAAGCTACCAAAAACCTTGAAGTATATGTATATAAAGTACGTTGGAGATGGTGGTGGGATACATCTGCAGATAATCTGTCCGATTATAATAGAGGTTCGTATCACGATGAAGTTTTTAAAACGGTTGTTAATACAAGTAATAATGGTAAAGCAAGCTTTAATTTTGAATTAAAATACCCTGATTGGGGTAGATATCTGGTTAGGGTTGTAGATCCTAACGGAGGCCATGCTACAGGTAAAACAATTTATGTCGATTGGCCTGGATGGGCTGGGAAATCAAGAAAAAATGATCCTTCTGCGGCTACAATGTTATTATTTTCAACAGATAAAACAAGTTATAATGTGGGAGAAAAGGCCATAGTTACTTTTCCATCTAGTGAAGGAGGTCGGGCTTTGGTAACGGTAGAGAATGGTACCGAAGTATTGTCTTCGCAATGGATAACTCCCCAAAAAGGAGAAACAAAGTTTGAATTACCTATAGAATCGCTATACACTCCTAATGTGTACATACATATTACCTTGTTGCAACCCCATGGGTCTACTGCGAATGATCTCCCGATACGTTTATATGGCGTGGTTCCTATACTGGTTGAAGATCCCAATACCAAGGTACAACCCAAACTATCGATGCCCGATGTACTAAGGCCAGAAGAGACCATTACAGTAAAGGTTGGTGAGACTAATGGGAAACCTATGACGTATTCTATTGCAATTGTCGATGAAGGTTTACTTGATCTTACACGTTTTAAAACACCAAATCCATGGGCTAGTTTTTATGCCAGAGAAGCCCTTGGAGTAAAGACCTGGGATGTATATGATGACGTTCTTGGAGCATATGGAGGAAGCATTAATCAGATATTTAGTATTGGAGGTGATGCAGAAGCAGGGGGTAGTAAGTCTAAGAAAGCAAATCGTTTTAAACCGATGGTAGTTTTTGAAGGACCTTTTGCCCTAAAACAAGGAGAAACGAGAGCGCATAAGATTAAAATCCCGAAATATGTTGGATCGGTAAGAACTATGATTGTCGCTTCAGATGCTAAAAATGCAGCCTACGGAAATACAGATAAAACAACTCCTGTACGTAAACCATTGATGGTATTAACTTCTATCCCTCGAAAAATTACTCCAGGAGAAAAAGTGACCATCCCGGTAACGGTTTTTGCAATGGAAAATAAAGTAAAAAATGTTGCGGTTACCCTAAAACCTAACAAAGGATTTACCGTTGTTGGAGAGACCACAAAGCAACTCTCTTTTGCCCAGCCCGACGAAAAAATGGTGTATTTTGATATCGAGGTATTAGCGGGCGCTTCGATCACTGATATAGAAGTTGTAGCTGCCGGAAACGGAGAAAAAGCATCTTATAAAATACCAATAGATATTATCAACCCAAATCCGATGACAACCGAGGTAACGTCGGTTGCTTTGGAACCAAATAGTGTGCAAGAAGTAAATTTTGAGGCCTTTGGAGTAGATGGAAGCAATAGTGCTACTATAGAGTTCTCTTCTTTACCACCTATGAATTTTGAAAGTAGATTAAAATACTTAATTAGGTACCCGCATGGCTGTGTAGAGCAAACTACCTCGGCGGCATTTCCTCAATTGTATTTGAGTGATATATTTAATTTGACATCAGACCATAAACAAAAAATTCAGAAAAACGTAGAGGCAGCCATCTATAAGCTAAAGAAATATATCCAACCTGGTGGTGGAATGTCGTATTGGCCAGGATATAGCAATCCTAATGACTGGGGAACTACATATGCGGGTCATTTTTTATTAGAGGCTAATAGCAAAGGATATGTACTACCTATCGGATTCAAGAGTAATTGGATAAATTACCAACAACAGCAAGCCAAAAGGTGGCGTAGTGGTAATAATGACTTGGTTCAGGCATATAGATTATACACCTTGGCTCTTGCCGGAAGTCCGGATTTATCTTCGATGAATAGGCTACGAGAGACGTCATCACTCTCTAATAATGCCAAATTAAGATTGGCTGCTGCCTATGGGTTAGTAGGGCAAAAAAGTGCTGCGAATCAATTATTGAATTCGGCAAATATAGATTTTCAGCCAGAAAAATATAGTTACTATACTTATGGTTCTACAAATCGTAATCGAGCGATGGCTCTAGAGACTTTGGTGATGTTAGATCAAAAGGCAAAGGCACAAAAAGTTGCGGTGGATTTGGCGAAACAACTATCATCTAAGCGTTGGATGAGCACGCAAACTACATCATATGCGCTTATGGCAATGGCAAAATATGCTTCTTATGTAGGTGGTAAAGGAGTTAATGTTGTATATACATTAAACGGCAATTCTAAAGATGCAAATACAAACAAAACGGTTGCCACTTCTGGAGAGGTGATGATTAAAAAGAACAATATTCTTAAACTGAAAAATAATAAAGATAACACCATTTTTGTTCAAATAGCTACTAGCGGAATCCTTCCTGTTGGTCAAGAAAAAGTAATTAGAAATAACTTTAAAGCTATTGTAGATTACAAAAGCAAGGATGGTAAAATTATTGACCCTGCACAGTTAACTCAAGGAACCGATTTCGTGGCAGAGGTAACTATTACGAATACCACGGGGTCTAATGTAAAAGATATTGCCTTAACCGAGATTTTTCCATCCGGTTGGGAAGTAGTAAATACAAGATTTACAGATTTTGGGTCTTTTAGTGCAAATAAAGTAACACATACAGATATTAGAGATGATCGAGTAAATTTCTATTTCGATTTAAAATCAAGAGAGAGTAAAACAGTTACTATTTTATTAAACGCGTCATATTTGGGGCGATATTATCTACCAGGTATTCAGTGTGAAGCTATGTATGATAATGATTATTTGGTTCGTACTCAAGGAAAGTGGGTAGAAGTGTTGAAGTAATTTCTAGGGATTAAACATAGGGTTAAAATTAAAGAAAACTTCTTAAGGATAGAAAATCATTGAGGTATGGGTACAAACTAATTACCCGTTTTTATGGCTTTTGTTGTACTCAAATTTCGGTAAATAACCTCTCTTAGGTCTGATTTGTTAAGTGGTTTGTTGATCAAATCATTCATCCCCGCATTTCTACATTCTTTTCCTACTTCACTCAATTCGGAAGCAGTTAAAGCAATGATAGGAGTTTTAGAATCAAATTTTCTAATTTCTAAAGTGGCTTGCATACCATCTAAAACAGGCATGTTAATGTCCATTAGAACCAGATCAAACTTTTCTTTTTTTAATATTTCTACTGCTTCAGCTCCATTTTCGACAATGCTGCAAGTGCAACCTATTTTGTGCAGTAATTTCTTTGTAACCAGTTGATTGATTTTATTATCTTCTGCCAGTAACAATTTAGAATTCAAAGCATTACCAAGTTCTGGTGTATTCAAGTGATTTGTATCGTTTAATTGATTGTAAATCTTTAAATTCAAGTCAAAATAAAACTTCGAGCCTACATCTTTATGACTTTCAAACTGAATTTTACTATCCATTTTCTGGATCAAGGTTTTTACAATCGACAGTCCTAAACCTGTTCCTTGTTTATTATCATATACACTACCTATTTGCGAAAATTCTTCGAATATATACTCTTTTTGATCATCGGGTATACCAATACCTGTATCCTCTATTTCAAATCGAACACGGGCTTTTTTAGAATCTAAAGATCGTAGTTGTACCCGAAGCCATATGGTTCCATTCTCGGTAAATTTAATAGAATTCCCTATCAAATTAATTAGAATTTCGGATAAACGAAGAGCATCAATCCCTAACAAATGAGGAATGTTGTTATTATACTCTAATTTGAGCTTATTTTTTTTCTGAGATGATTGATATTCAAAAGTTTGAAGAATGTTTTTTACTAAAGACTGCAAACTTGTTGGAGTAGTTATGATATCGGTTTTTTCAGAATCTATTTTGCTTATTTTCAAAACCTTGTTGACTAGGTTGAGTAAGTAATCTGCAGAAAACTTTAAAGAGTCCAAAAGCTCTTGTTCGCTTTTAGAAGGCTTTTCTTTTTCTAATAATAAAGAAGAAATTCCTATAACTCCATATAGTGGGGTTCTAAGTTCGTGACTTATGGTAGAAATAAACTGAGACTTTACCTTACTTAATTTTTCTGCTTGTAATTTTGCTTCATTCAATTCGATATTTTTAAATTCTAAAACTCTACTCGCCTTTTTCTTAGATGTATACCCCCTATAATAGAAGAAAACGGCCCCCAGCAATAGCAGAAGACCAATTAAGGAGATATAAATGATGACTTTGTTGTTTTTGGCAATACTTTGCAATAATATTTTCTCTCTTTCAGAAACCTCTAACTTTCTTTCATATTCATCAACTTTGAATCTTATTTTAGCGATTTCCTCGTTTTTTGCCCTAGCATTTTGAAAAACCTTAAGTTCGTTTTTCTGCATTTTTTTTAAATCTTCAAGAGCTAGGGTGTATTGGCCAATATCCTGATACATTTGTGATCTGTACTGATAAAAATAGCTTTTTCCTTTTAGCCAATATTTTTCCTCGTTTTCTAATATGTCAAGCGTTTTTTCAAAATTCTCTTCGGCATTTTGGATGTTGCCGAGGTTGGCATAATTTCGAGCTCTTAAGAGATAAAGTGTACTTTTTCCTAATTGTATACTATCAGGAATCATATGAGCGATACTATCTGCTTCTTTAAGATAGGGAGCCGCTTCTTTGTACCTATTCAGGTCCATGTAGGTCCATATAAGATTATGCAGAGCTATTTGATAGTTATTGGCAGGGTTAATTTTTTTTGACAATTCTACACCTTTTTTATAATAAATAAGAGCATTTTCATAATCCTCATTATCATCATAATAAATATTTGCCAAACCCTGTAAAATATAGGGTAACAGTTTCTTAGAAGAAGTTTTTTCGCTGTGTTTTAAAGCTTTTAACATGTTAGCCTTTGCATTTTCATAATCAATAATCTCATATTGTATAGTTCCCATGATAAAATAAGCATGAGATAAATAATGATCATGTTTTAACTCATGCGCATAGGTAACAGCTTTAAAAGAAAGTTCTAAAGCGTCATACATGTTATTTTCAATTCTAAGTTGTTGAGCCGTTTTTATCAATACATCAAGACTGTCAATTCTTTCAAAACTCGAATCATTTTGAGGAAAAGCTAACATTGTTATGAAACAGGAAAGTATAAAGAATAGAACTTTTTTCAACACATTTCAATTTTTTGGAATGATGAACATATCAATTCATATGACCTTAAATCATATATAGTAAGTTGGTGAAATTCGTAAATTGAGAGCCCCTACTTTTTCAACTGCTTTGAATAAAAAAAGTGATAATTAGTTTTTAAGAGGAACTTAAATTTAGTAAAATTCTGGGAGTTATTCGAATAATATATAAGAAAACATGCTATAAATAGATATAATTTTTCCTCATTTCGGATACGATTGATAGGCATTTAGACTAATTTTAGTGCCATTGTTGATCATCACAAAAATGGTTACTTGATTAAGAATAAGAAAATTTTGCTTCAGAAAATTAAAAAGTATATCAAAAAAAATCCATGGCGTATTAGTATATGTGCTGTTCTATTACTATGGTACTTTTTTTGTTTGCCAGCATCATTGTTTAATGATCCTACGGCTACAGTAATTGAAACCAAAAGCGGAGAATTAGTAGGGGCAAAAATTGCTCTGGATGGGCAATGGCGCTTTCCTGAAACAGATAGTCTTCCAGAAAAGTTTGAGAAATGTATCATAGCCTTTGAAGATCAACAATTTTATAGGCATTTAGGATTTAACCCATATGCTATGGCCGAAGCAATGGTGCAAAATTATAAAGCGGGTGAAATAGTTCGTGGCGGAAGTACCATCACACAACAAGTAATCCGATTATCTCGCAAAGGTAAGAGTAGAAGCTATTTTGAAAAACTCAAAGAACTTATTTTGGCGACACGGCTAGAATTGAGCAAATCAAAAAATGAAATATTAAAACTGTATGCATCTCACGCACCCTTTGGAGGCAATGTGGTAGGTATTGATATGGCGGCATGGCGATATTTTGGGTTACCGGCATATCAATTGTCGTGGGCAGAAAGTGCAACCTTGGCCGTATTACCAAATGCCCCCTCTCTAATTTATCCGGGAAAAAATCAGACACAACTGCTAAAAAAAAGAAATCGGCTATTGCAAGTGCTTTTAGAACAAGAAACAATTGATTCGTTAACCTATGAGCTATCTATAAGTGAAAGCCTACCTCAAAAACCCTACGCATTACCGCAAACGGCTCCTCATTTGGTGGATTATATGGCCCAAAAGAACAAGGGGCAACGTGTTCGGACTACCATCGATATGCAATTGCAAAAACAAGTAAATGTATTGGTACAACAACATCATGAAGTTCTTTTACAGAACGAAGTACATAATATGGCTGTAGTTGTTTTGGATGTTGATACTAGAGAGGTATTAAGTTATATTGGTAATACGCCAACAGATAAAGCGCATCAAAAAGATGTGGATATTGTTAGAGCTGCTCGTAGTACAGGTAGTACTTTAAAACCTTTGCTGTACGCGGCAATGATGGATAAAGGAGAGTTGCTGCCGGCGCAATTGGTTTCTGATATTCCTACCAGTATTGCTGGATATAACCCTAAGAATTTTGACGAGCGTTATAGTGGATCAGTTCCTGCCAATCGCGCATTAGCGAGATCTCTTAATGTTCCGGCTGTTCGATTGTTACAGCAATATGGATTACAACGTTTTAGAGATGAAATGAATGCTTTTAAGATAAGCGATCTGCAATATAGTGCTGATCATTATGGGTTGTCTTTAATTGTAGGTGGAGCCGAAAGTAATCTTTGGGATCTTTGTAAAGTGTATGCTGGTTTTGCGAGTACTGTAAAGCATTTTCAAGAAACGTCGAGTGAATATTACGAGAATGAATTTGTCGAACCTTTAGTGATTGCAGATACACAGGTTAATTTCGGAACAAAACAATCAGAAAAACCAATGTATGGAGCCGGAAGTATTTGGTTAACTTTTGAAGCAATGAAAGAGGTAAATCGCCCCGAGGGCGATCAAGCCTGGGAGTTTTATGATTCGTCTAAAGAAATTGCCTGGAAAACCGGAACCAGTTTTGGTAACAGAGATGCATGGGCGATTGGTGTAAGTCAAAAATATGTAGTGGGTATTTGGGTCGGAAATGCCGACGGAGAAGGACGCCCCGAGTTAACAGGATTAAACGCAGCCGCTCCCGTATTGTTTGATGTTTTTAATCTCTTACCAGATTCGAAATGGTTTACAGCTCCTTATGATGATTTAATAAAACTCACAGTTTGTCAACAAAGCGGTTTTATTGCGGCAACCCATTGTCCTACAAAACAGATATACATTCCTTTGTCGGGCACTAAAACCAAGCCTTGCCCGTATCATCAATTAGTGCATTTGGATACTAATAGGCAGTATAGGGTAAACTCTTCTTGTGAACCTGTGTCTAATATTGTTCATGAACCATGGTTTGTGTTACCTCCGTTGCAGTCCCATTTTTTTAAAACAACTAATGCAGATTACAAATCCCTACCTCCATATCGAGCTGATTGTATAAAAGAACAAGAAAATAAAATGGATTTTATCTTTCCAAAACCCAATAGTAGTGTTTACCTGCCCAAAGGATTTGATGGTAAGAAAAATGAAGTGGTACTTAAGATTGCGCATACCAATCCCAAAATACGAGTATTTTGGTATGTGAATGATGAATTTGTAGGAACCACCAAACAATTTCATGAAATGCCAATTCTTCCTAAGCCAGGAAAACATTTGATTACGGTTTTGGACGAAAAAGGGAATGAAATAAAAAGAAGAATAGAAGTTAAAGAATAACCAAAACAGCGGCTTTTTGGTTAAATGTATATTAAAATTAGTCATTTATGACTAGAATAATTGATATTAGTATAAAATTTATCTCTATATTTGTATAAAAAGGAATACGTGGAAACAAAACAAAGAATACTTAATAAGGCCCTAAAGGCCTTTAATAAATCTGGATATGGTGCTGTAAATCTATTCGAGCTTGCAAAATCTCTAGATATGAGCAGGGGTAATATGACCTATCATTTCAAAGATAAAGAAGCTTTATTGAAAGAACTAATTGATCAGTTGTGGGAAAAATTGACCAACGGGAGAGTAGCGCAAAGCATTCCTTCTTTTCAAAACCTGCATCATGATGCACAACTCTATTATAGGCTACAAAAAGAATACTCTTTTATTTTTCATGATAATCAGGTTTTAAAGCACCCATTAATTGCTCCAAAAATGAAATCGTTAAGTGATAAAACGGTTAAAGATATAGAGGTGGCAATTGCTTTTTCGATCCAATTGGGTAATATGAAAAAAGAACCTGCTGCAGGAATATATAAAAACCTGGCACTTACTTCTTGGATGATGATGTTTTTCTGGTCGTCTCAACAGATGATTAGAGGAGATAAAACCAAAGAAGATGGAGAAAAGGTGATTTGGAGCCTTTTGTTACCGCATCTTACCGAAAAAGGGATGGCATCCTTTAAGAAATTTTTCGGAGAAGATTATTTATCAAGCCTCGGAGAAGGATTTGATCAATCTATGGAGTCGTATATAAATTTTTGATCTTTTTAAAGTATGAGTGACTTAAGTATTCCTAACTACACATCTCTACCAGAGTATTTTTATCATTGGGTTGATCAAAAACCGGATTTTCCATTTTTGAGGCAACCCCAAGGTACGAATTGGAAAATACTTACGTTTCGCGAAGCTTATGATGAGGCGTCCAAAATGTCGAATGCTTTATTAGCTTCGGGGCTAAAAAAAGGAGATCACGTGGCTATCTACTCCAAAAACTGTTACCATTGGATACTTGCTGATTTGGCCATTATGATGGGTGGTTTTGTGTCTGTACCTTTATATTATAATCTCTCGGCAATGCAGTTGGGTCAGGTGCTTGAGCAATCACATGCCAAAGCTGTTTTTGTTGGTAAATTGGATAGTTGGTCAACTCATGCCAATGAAATTAAAAATTCAATTCAAATCATTCGTTTTCCTCATTATACCGGAAATGCTAATGTTGAACAAGGACTCCTTTGGGACGATCTCGTATCAGAAAATGTACCCTTAGAGAAAGGATACATTCCGGATCCTCAAGAATTATGGACCATTTTGTTTACTTCTGGCACAACAGGATCACCAAAAGGAGTAATGCATATTCATAAAACCCCGGTGCAGATTATCAAAGATGATCGTGATAATGACTGGATTGGAATTACCAATCATCCAGCGCCAAAACTATTATCTTATCTTCCATTAAATCATGTGGCCGAAAAAATCGGAATATATGCAGTGGCTTTAATGCTGGGAGGTACTGTTTCTTTTGGCGAGAGTATCGAAACCTTTGCCAAAAACTTGCAAGATACGCAACCCACTATGTTTTTTGCAGTTCCCCGAATATGGACAAAATTTTATTTGGCAGTAGTACATAAGTTATCACTCAAAAAGCAACAATTTTTATTCAAGATTCCGATAATTTCAGGAATCATAAAAAAGAAAATAAGATATGGATTGGGGCTTTCTCAAGCAAAAATTGTGGCCACAGGATCGGCCATAACACCTACCTACCTAAAAGAATGGTATGCAAATTTAGGAGTTCATCTTATAGAAGCATATGGTATGACCGAAGTATGTGGTTCTATAACCAATACCCCTATGCGCGATGCTCCAAAAGACTCGGTGGGCAAACCTATTCCTGGTTGCGAAATAAAAATAGATCCAAAAACTCAAGAGGTATTAATGAAATCTCCATACATGATGAAAGGGTATTATAATGATCCTGATCAAACCGCAAAAGTTCTAAAAAATGGATGGTTGCATAGTGGTGATAAAGGAAATTTTGACGAAAACGGTTTCCTGAAAATAATTGGCCGTGTATCCGATGCGTTCAAAACAAGCAAAGGAAAATATATTACTCCTAATCCTATAGAAGAAAAAATAGAAAAGAATGAGTTAGTCGAACAAGTATGTGTGGCTGGCTTAGGGATACCACAACCAATCGCGATTATTAACCTTTCTGAAGTGTCAAAAACAGTAACAAGAGAAGAAATAGAATCATCACTGGATCATACGCTTAGGTCTCTTAATGAAGAGCTAGCTAATTATACAAAAATATCAACCATGGTTGTTGATGATAAGGTATGGGATACAGAAAACAAATTGTTAACCCCTACACTCAAAATCCGCCGAGGAGAAATTGATAACCAATTTGGAACACATTTTCTGGATTGGCATAATCGTAAAGAAAAGATTGTTTGGTTATGAGCAAAACCGTATTAATATCAGGAGGTTCTAGCGGAATTGGATATACCGTTTCTGAGTATTTTGCAAAAGCAGGATATAGACTGGTATGGATTTCTCTTTTAGAAGATGAAATCCAAGCCGCAAAAACACAATTACAGAAAGAAATTGAAGATAGCGAGATCAATACTTTGACACAGGATCTTTCACTACCCGATGCACCTCAAAAAGTATATGACTGGGTGAAACAAAATAATTGGAAAATTGATGTGCTGATTAATAATGCAGGCATCGGAGTCTATGGAGCTGTAAATGAAAATGATATGAATAAAGAGCTAATCATGATCAATTTAAACTTGGTAAATGTCTATAAGATGACAAGGCTCTTTTTAAACGATATGATCAATGAAAATAATGGCACTATCATTAATATTAGTTCTAATTCTTCATTTCAGCCTACTCCTAAACTAAGCGTGTATGGTGCTACCAAGGCTTTTGTTAATCATTTTAGCCGAAGTATTAACGAAGAATTAAAAAATTCAAAATCTAAGGTAAAAGTGATCTGTGTTTGTCCTTCGGCAATTAGAGATACCAATTTTAAAAAGACCGGAAAAATGGAGAATTTAAAAACCTTTAATGGTATAGCAACCACGACATCAAAAGAAGTTGCTAAGGATATCTGGAATGGTTTTGTAAAAGGGAAAGATTTTATAATTAGCGGATGGAAAATGAGAATGCTCTATCGTATATCCGGTATTATTCCGTACAAGGTTCAACAATTTTTGGTAAGACAAGAAATTAAAGAAGTATAGATGAGAGCGTTATTATCAAATATAAATACGGCAAGTGCTTCTTTTAGAGATAATAAAGAAGCGATGTTAGAGCTAGTTAAAAAACTAGATAAATATCTGATAGAAAGCCGGTTTCAAGGAAAAGAAAAATCAATAGATAGGGCAAGGAATAGAAATAAACTCTTGGCCCGCGAACGTATAGAATTGGTATTGGACAAAGACAGTCCTTTTCTTGAACTGATGCCCTTGGCGGGAATGCAAAATAAAAATGGATTTGGAGCAGGAGGAACTAATGTTTCGGGTATCGGACTGGTACACGGAAAATTTTGTGTCATTAATTCTAATGTGGGTACTCGAAAAGGAGGATCGGTTGATTATGCGACGGTTTTTAAAGGTTTTCGGATTGGGCAAATCACGAGAGAATGTAAATTGCCTTCAATAAATTTGGTCGAAAGTGGTGGTGCGAACCTCCCCGATCAAGCCAAAATATTTAATTACGGAGGAGAAGCCTTTAGAGAGATTACTAGGAGATCCGAAATGGGAATTCCTACCATATCTGTAGTTTTTGGTAATGCAACTGCCGGCGGAGCTTATGTGCCTGGGATGTCGGATTATGCAATTTTTCAAAAGCAAGCCGCCAAAGTTTTTTTGGCGGGACCACCGTTGGTAAAAATGGCTACCAACGAGATTGCTACAGACGAAGAGCTGGGTGGTGCAGAAATGCATAGCAAAACCTCAGGAGTTTCAGATTATCTGGCAGAAGATGAACTAGATGCAATAAGAATTGCAAGAGAGATTATGGAGTTTATACCCCAATCTAATCCGCACCTGATACCCGAAATGCCAGTTAAGCCACCCCTTTTTTCTGCAGAAGAAATCCTGGGAGTAGTACCCGTAGATATCAAAACTCCTTTTGATGTTAAAGAATTAATAATGCGTATAACAGATGGATCTGAGTTTTCAGAATTTAAATCGGAATACGGAAGTACAATGGTTTGTGGGTGGGCCAAAATACATGGATACCCCGTAGGGATTTTGGGTAATAATGGAGTAATATTCTCAGAATCTGCAAATAAAGCCGCGCAATTTATACAGTTATCAAACCAAAAAAATATTCCACTGTTGTTTTTGCAAAATACTACAGGTTATATGGTAGGTAAAGCATATGAAGAAGGAGGCATAATCAAGAATGGAGCTAAGCTTATCAATGCAGTTGCTAATAGTAAAGTGCCTTCGATAACACTAATGATCGGTTCCTCTTTTGGAGCAGGTAACTATGGCATGAATGGAAGGTCTTATGAACCTAATTTTCTCTTTTCTTATCCAAACGCAAAAATTGGTGTAATGGGATCGCAACAACTGGCTGGAGTGATGAAAATTATTCAAAAAACTTCAGCAAAAGCTAAAGGGATACCCTATGACGAGGAACAGGCAAAAATGATTGAAAGTATGCTTATTGCTGAAGCAGAATCAAAATCTTCTGCTTGGCACTCTACATCAGAGTTGTGGGATGATGGAATTATTAACCCAAAAGAGACTAGAAATTATATGGGATTTTGTTTAACAGTTTTATATAATCAAGAAATAAAAGGAGCCAGTAGTTACGGTATTTGGAGACATTAAAAGTAGGATACATTATTTATGAAACATATCAATACCATACTGATTGCAAATCGAGGAGAAATAGCTTCTAGGATTATCAGAACTTGTAAGAAAATGGGCATTACCAGTGCAGTTGTCTATTCTGAAGCAGATAAAAATGCTGCTTTCGTAAGGCAAGCGGATTTGGCCGTTCATATAGGTGAGCCCGAACCAGTAAAATCATATCTGGATCAGGATAAAATTATTGCTGCTGCAAAAAGAGTAGAAGCAGATGCGATCCATCCCGGATATGGTTTCTTATCTGAAAATGCAACTTTTGCCAGACGTTGTGATAAAGAAGGCCTTATTTTCATAGGCCCTAAACCTAATGCGATTGAAGCAATGGGGTCTAAATCCCGAGCCAAAGAAATTATGGAACAGTCTTCGGTTCCTGTAATTCCTGGTTATCGAGGAGAAGATCAATCTGATGCTACTTTAAAGGCCGAGGCTTTAAAAATTGGATTTCCGGTATTACTTAAAGCCACTGCCGGAGGTGGAGGAAAAGGAATGCGTATCGTAAATGAAGAGAAAGAGGTAATAAGCGCAATTGCATCTGCCAAACGTGAGGCAAAGAGTGCTTTTGGAGATGATGAATTACTTATCGAAAAATATATTGCTTCTGGACGTCATATAGAATTTCAAATTTTTGGAGATCAACATGGAAATGTAATCCATTTGCTAGAAAGAGAATGCTCTATTCAACGAAGGTATCAAAAGGTAATAGAAGAAAGTCCGTCACCGATTATGACCGATACATTAAGAACAGCAATGGGTGAAGCTGCGGTTACTGCGGCAAAAGCATTGCATTATGATAATGCGGGTACGGTAGAGTTTATTTTTGAAGAATCAACAGGAGATTTTTATTTCCTCGAAGTAAATACTCGATTACAAGTCGAGCATCCTGTAACCGAAGAGATTACCGGTTTGGATCTGGTAAAAATGCAGATAGAATCTGCCCAGGGGATCCCTTTAGAGATCAAGCAAAAAGATGTAGAAAGTAATGGCTATGCTATCGAAGTTAGATTGTATGCCGAAGATGTATCCAATAATTTCGCTCCGGCAATAGGAACAGTACACAAATTCGAATTTCCTGATGTAGAGGGACTTCGTGTAGAATCGGCCATCGAATCAGGGTCAGAAATTTCGATGTTTTACGATCCGATGATTGCCAAAATCATTGTAAAAGATAGTGATAGAACTACCGCACATGCAAAACTTGCATATGTCCTTCGGCAGTTGGTTTGTCAAGGAACTGTTACGAATCAATCTTTTTTGCAAACTCTTCTTAAACATGATGATTTTCTGAAAGGGATATACGACACCCATTTTATTGATAAAAAAATAGATATATCCGAGATCAATATGTTGTCGGATATACAAATCCAAGAGTTAGGTATAGCGGTTACACTTTACAGTTGGTACCAAAGAGAACAATCTAGAAAAATATTGAGTACGCTTCCTTCGGGATGGAGAAATAGCTTTTATGAACATCAAAAAGAAACTTTTTTGATACATGAAGAAAAGTTGACAGTGAAATATAGATATGAAGGTGAAAATTTCACTTTTTTAATCGGAGAAAAAGAGTTTGAAGCCATGATTGTAATGGTCGAAAACAATCGTATTCGAATTAGTATAAATGGTCTTCAAAAGGAATATTCTATCATACCAATTGCTAATTCCTATTTCATGCATACGGCGACGATTGGTAATGTAAAAGTTATACAACAAGATCGCTTTCCTATCAAAGAAAAAGAAAAGATAAAAGGAGGGTATGAATCTCCAATACCATCTCAAGTAGTTAAAATACATGTCACTCCTGGAGATGAGGTAAAAGAAGGAGATCCGTTAATTGTCATCTCTTCTATGAAAATGGAAAATATCCTTGAAGCAAATCAAGATGGCGTTATAGAAGGTGTGTTTGCAGAAGAAGGACAAAATGTTGAAGCCGGATTTTTATTACTAAAAATTAACGAAAACTAGGTATGGATTTTTTTGATAATACACTTATAAAAAATGCGCTTGATCAGCAATTTGCTTTTATAAAATTAAAAGTAGAGGATCATGTAATGACTCTTACATTGGATCGAGCAGAGAAGAAAAATGCCATACATCCACATATGGTAAATGAAATTGCATTTGCCATGCAGTTTGCAAAACAAACAAGTGATATAAGAGTTGTAGTTATTGATGCCCAAGGAGATGTGTTTTGTGCAGGAGCCGATCTAAAAGCATTTATGGGAATGCTAGGTGAGTTTGATTCTTCGATACCAAAAGCAAAAACAGAAGTGCTAATAGGAGAACTTTTTAATAAAGTTCATAAACCTGTAATTGCCAAGGTAGCGGGCAAAGTAATGGCTGGTGGATTCTTGTTTCTTGCAGGAGCTAATTATGTGGTCTGCAATGAAGGGGTCACCCTGGGATTACCCGAAGTTAAAAGAGGATTGTTTCCTTTTCAGGTAATGGCGGCATTGCTCGAAATTATGCCAAAACGTGTGGTTGTCGATTGGTGCATTAGAGGATATAATCTGGATGTCGATGATGCAAAAAAATATGGTCTGGTAACTCATATTGTACAACCAGAAACTATGCATACTACAGTTGATAAACTCTTGGATGACATTAAAGCAAATTCGCCAACAGCCATTAAACTCGGATTAGAAGCGCTGGATACTATAAATGAACAAGCATCAAGACATCAATACTTAATGGAGATGTTACAAAAAACAGTCGGATCGAAAGATGGTCAAGAAGGTTTACTAGCTTTTAGAGAAAAGAGAACACCCATTTGGACAGGAGAATGATACTAATACAAAACTAAAAATTATGGCTTTTAAAAAGATGATTCTTTCTGCTGCTCTCACTGGCGCAGCCACTAATAGATCACATTGCCCTAATATACCCTATACTCCAGAAGAATTGGGGTTAGAGGCAAAAAGAGCGGTCGATGCCGGAGCTTCGATCGTTCATATTCATGCCAGAGAGGATAATGGATTACCTAGCTGGAGAACCGAAGTATTCGAGCAAATTACCGCTCAGGTGCGTAAACATTGCCCAAACGTAATTATTAATTATTCAACTGGGGCTATTGGCCTTTCTATTGAAGATCGACTTAAACATTTACCGGCTACCAAACCGGATATGGCGGCATTTAATATGGGAAGTATGAATTATGCTATTTTTTCAAAAAGCGCAAAACAATTTATATGGAACGGTGTTTTTGAAAATTCCTTTGATGATATGATCAAAGTAGTCAAAACTATGAATGAACACAATATTTGTCCCGAAATGGAATGTTTTGACACCGGCCATATACGAAACGCAGAACCGTTAAAAGCGATGGGATTGCTTCCTAATAATGCATGTTATAGTCTTGTGATGGGAGTAATGGGAGGCATACCCGCTACGGCAGAAAACCTCATTCATCAAATAAAACAAGTGCCCGAAGGAGCCTTTTGGCAATCTATTGTAATAAGCCGAAAACAGTGGCAACTTTCTGCTATTGCAGCTGCAATGGGAGGAAACTTCAGGGTAGGATTAGAAGACAATTTTTATCTGCCCAATGGCGGTATGGCAAAGTCCAACGGTGAATTGGTTGATGCAGGGGCATCATTGGCAAGAATGATTGGTCGCGAAATTGCAAGTATAGAAGAGACTAGAGAGATGCTTAACATTCCAAAAAGAGTAAATGCGTAATTATGTTTAAATCAGACTCATTTAAAGATCAAATTATATTAGTGACCGGAGGTCGATCAGGGATCGGTTTTCAAATCGCCAAAGACTTCTTAAAGTTGGGTGCCAAAGTAATCATTTGTTCTCGAAAAGAAGATCAATTAAAGAGTGCAGCAGAGCAATTGATGAAATTTGGTGAGGTATCCTGGCAGGCATGCGATATTAGAAAAGCAGAGGATATCCAGGCATTGGCTAATATGATCAAAGAAAAATATAAGCGACTGGATATTCTTGTTAATAATGCCGGGGGTCAGTTTCCTGCGTTGGCCGAATACATTAACGATAAAGGATGGAATGCTGTTATTAATAATAATTTAAACGGTACATTCTCTATGATAAGAGAAATGGCAAATGCGTTTTTTATTCCGCAAAAAAATGGAGTAATCGTTAATATTATTGCTGATGTTTTTCGGGGATTTCCAGGCATGGCTCATACTGGAGCAGCAAGAGCAGGGGTAGAAAACCTTACCAAAACACTAGCACAAGAATGGAGCGATTTTAATATTAGGATTAATTGTGTAGCTCCTGGTATTATAGAATCTAGTGGATTGGATAATTATCCTAAACAGATTCAGGATATGTTTGAAGAGGCTCAAAAAGCAATTCCGTTAAAACGATTTGGAAAAGTAGAAGATGTTTCTAATGCAGTGACCTTTCTTGCTAGCCCAATGGCAGCATATGTTACAGGGATTTCTTTGTATGTCGACGGAGCGCAGCATTTAAATTTTGATAAAATGGGATTAGCCAAGGTACTTAAATCTTTTATCTCATAAGCTATGAAATTAGAACCTACAATAATAAAAGGGGGGCAGTTTTTAATCCATCCCAGTACACCAAATACGGTGTTTACACCAGACGATTATACCGAAGAACAACACATGCTTCGGGATGCGATTAGAGTTTTTATTAATAAAGAGATAGAGCCTCTAAAAGAAGTTTTTGATAGTAAAGAAGGAACAAAAATTGCTCCCGAAATACTTGAAAAACTTGGAAAACTAGGCTTTTTGGCAATCTCGGCTCCCGAAAGTATTGGGGGCATGGGTTGTGATATTAAAACTGATCTTGCAGCATCAGAAGTGATGTCGGATAGCTTTTCTTTTTCTCAGACTTTGGGTGTTCAAAGAGGTTTAGGGGTAAATACGATCTTATTTTACGGTACCGATGCGCAAAAGAAGAAGTATTTGGATGGCATTCTTACAGGAGAACTTAAATGTTCTTACTGCTTAACAGAACCTGGTGCTGGGTCGGATGCAAATTCAGGAAAGACAAAAGCAACAGTCAGTGATGATGGAAAACATTATATCCTTAATGGCCAGAAAATGTGGATTACTAATGCAGGCTTTGCAGATATTTTTTCTGTTTTCTGTAAAATTGAAGACGATGAAAATTTATCGTGCTTAATTGTCGAAAAAGAATGGGGAGTAAAGCTGGGTGTCGAAGAAAATAAATTGGGGATTCATGGTTCGTCTACAAGACAAGTATTTTTTGAAAATGTAAAAGTACCTGTAGAAAACCTATTAGGTGAAAGAAATAAGGGGTTTAAAATTGCGATGAATGCTCTTAATATGGGTAGATTAATGATTGGTATAGCGGGATCTGCAATATCCAAACGTGCTTTTCGATTAGGCGTGCAATATGCCAATCAAAGAGTGCAGTTTAAAAAACCAATTGCCACTTTTGGAGCCATACAAGAAAAAATCGCAAAAATGGCGATACGCATTTATGCATTAGAATCTGGATGGAATCGATTAGCTGGTGATATGGACCTTTTATATGATCAGTATATAACCGAAGGAGTAAATCCGTTACAAGCAAAGCAAAAAGTGGCTCAAGAATTTGCAGTAGAATGCTCAATCATTAAAGTTTATGGATCTGAGATAGAACAGTTTGTTGTTGACGAAGCATTACAAATTCATGGAGGAATGGGATTTTCTGGAGAAAGTGAAATTTCTATGCACTATCGGAATATAAGAGGTAATAGAATTTATGAAGGCACCAATGAGATCAATCGTTTAGTAATTCCGGGTACGATACTTAAATATGCTATAAAAGGAAAATTACCATTAATGCAAGCTGCAATAGCTGCTTTTCAGGATTTACAGGCCGGTAATTTAAAACCAGCAAATAGCAGTACATCTTTTGAAATTTTTGCTTTTGAATTTTTAGAGAATTGTAAAAAAGCTATTATTCTTACCTGCGGACAGGCAATGCAAAAGTTTCAACAAGAAATTCAGAAAGAACAAGAAGTACTGTCTCGCTTATCTGATATGATTACCCAAATGTATATACTAGAGGCAACCTTATTAAGAACATTAAAAAGTAAGGATAAGAATCAAGATGTAAAAGAGGCAATTAGTTATTCATTAATGAATACTTCGATAGAGGTTTTCAAAACTACAATCAAAGAAGTTCTTTTCATAGCCTGCGAAGGAGATACTGCTCTTATCAATCTTAAAGCTATTACTAAATTATTGCAAATACCAGTACGTAATATTATTGCAGATAGAAGGTTCGTAGCAGAACATTTTATTCAGGAAAATCGATACAAAATTTAAAAAATATATACCATGAATAGCTATTATTTTGATGAAGGGCATGAGTTGTTTAGAGAAAGCTTGAGGGCTTTTTTGCAAAAAGAAGTACTACCAAATATCGATAAGTGGGAAGAAGACCAACGCATTCCAAGAGATGTTTGGAAAAAAATGGGAGACATGGGATTTCTTGGCCTTTCTTATCCCGAAGAGTTTGGGGGTTCTGATCTGGATTTCTTTTATGATGTTATCTTCTGCGAGGAAATCGCAAAGGTATTTTCGGGAGGATTTGCAATTACTCAAGCCGTTGTTCAATATATGTCCGGACCGTATATTCTGAAATACGGTTCTCAACTACTTAAAGAAAAATATCTACCGGGGATTATATCGGGTACTACTATAAGTTGTATCGGAATATCGGAGCCCACCGCTGGATCCGACGTTGCTAATATTAAAACCACGGCAATTCTTGATGGTGATCATTATATAGTTAATGGTTCTAAAACATTTATTACCAATGCGGTATATGGAGATTTTGTAGTTTGTGTAGTCAAGACCGATCCTAAAGCAGGTCCCGATGGAGTAAGTTTGTTAATAGTAGACTTGGATAGAGACGGGGTAAGCAGTACAAAGCTTAAAAAATTAGGATGGCATGCCTCGGATACTGCGGAACTTGCTTTTGATAATGTTAAAGTGCCAAAAGAAAACCTTATTGGTAAAGAAGGTCAAGGGTTTTATTACCTAATGGGCGGATTACAGGTAGAACGACTTGTAGGGGCTATTATGGGATATGGTGCTTGTGAAGCGGCAATGGAGTATACGCTGCAGTATATGGCAGAAAGATCAGCCTTTGGGAGGCCTATTAATAAATTCCAGGTATTAAGACATCGAATGGCTCAATTATCCTCGGAGATAGAATCTTGCAAACAATTTGTATTATATTGTTCAAGATTAAATAATGATGACAAATATGCGGTAAAAGAATGTTCTATGGCTAAACTTCTGGCAACAGAATTATCAGACAAAACAATGACGCAATGTCTTCAGTCTTTTGGAGGATATGGATATATGGAAGATTTTAAAATCGCAAGAATGTTTAGAGATAGTCGTATTGGGACTATAGGCGGTGGAACTTCAGAAATTATGAGAGAAATCATAGCAAAAATGGTTATTGATGATATCTCATACAAACAAGCAGAAAAAAGTAATTTAAATAATAATAAAACTAATGATATGAGTAACTTGGATAATATCCTACAAACAATTCAGGAAAGAGCTGGAAAAGCTGATAGCTTAAATAACACGTTAAAATTTAATTTTGGAGACGAACAATTGTACATAGATGGTACAGGCGAAAAAAATGTAGTTTCTATAGACGATAAGGATGCGGATTGCCAGGTAGATGTAGGATTCGATGATTTTATGTCACTGATTAAAGGAGACTTAAACCCTATGGCAGCAGTTATGGGTGGAAAAATAAAAATCAAGGGCGATATGGGAGTAGCTATGAAGCTACAGACCTTATTTTCTTAATAAATTTATCTAGATCATGGTTGCTGAATTCAATGAAACATCAATAGCTGAGCTAAAGGATATATATACCTGTCAACAAGCATGTTTTAGACAGGTAGGAAAAACCAAAGCTTCGGAACGTATTGATAAATTGAAAAAATTCCAGAAAGTGATTTTTCAATTTCGAAAAGAATTACAAGAAGCCATGTATAAAGATTATCATAAGCCACCTGCAGAAGTAGATCTTACAGAAATATACCCTGTAGTTTCTGAGATCAGATTTGCGATAAAACACCTTAAAAATTGGATGAAACCCAATCGGGTTGAAAGTCCTATAACAATGATTGGCTCCTCCTCTTGGGTCAGGTACGAACCCAAGGGGATGTGTCTTATCATTGCTCCCTGGAACTATCCTATGCAATTGCTTTTTGCTCCTTTGGTATCTGCTATTGCAGCTGGAAATACCGTTATATTAAAACCTTCAGAATATACCTCGAATACAGTTAAGGTGATGAAGAAAATTATAACAAAAACATTTGAAGAAAAAGAAATTGCCATAGTCGAAGGTGGAGTTGAGGTTGCAAGTGCATTGCTCGAAATGAAGTTTAATCATATCTTTTTTACCGGAGCCCCAGAAATAGGTAAAATTGTAATGAAGGCAGCGGCTCAACATCTATGTAGTGTAACTCTTGAGCTTGGAGGTAAATCGCCGACCATAATAGATGAAACAGCAAATATATCCACTATTATTTCAAGAATTACATGGGCAAAATTTGTTAATGCAGGACAGATTTGTATTGCGCCTGATTATGCAATTGTACATGAAAGTAAAAAGGAAGAATTAATACAAGGATTAACTGATCAAATTAAAAAACATTATGGAGAAGAGGCTATAGATTCTAAGGATTATCTAAGAATTATAAATGCCAAACATTTTAAAAGACTTCGGGGATATCTCCAAAACTCGGTACAACAGGGAGCCAAGGTTATTTATGGAGGAGAAATGAATGAAAAAGAGAATTATATATCACCCACACTTGTAGATGAAGTGCCGATGGATTCTGATTTGATGACACATGAAATTTTTGGCCCCATATTTCCTATAATTACTTATAAAGATAAACAAGAAGTATTGGATATTATTAATGCCAAAGAAAAACCCTTGGCCTTATATATTTATAGTGGTAGTAAGAAAAATACCCGATATTTTATAGAAAACACAAGTGCAGGAGGTACATGTATAAACATGTCGGCAGTACACGTTGGAAATCCAAATTTACCTTTTGGGGGAGTAAATAACAGCGGTATCGGAAAGTCTAGAGGGCATTATGGTTTTATCGAATTTACCAATGAGCGATCTATGTTTAAACAAAAATTACCAAGTGCGATTGAGTTTATGACACCGCCTTATACCAATTTTAAACAAAAGTTGATTGATTGGACTTTAAAATATTTTTAAAATAAATCACCATCAAATATACTATTTGATGGTGATTATATATTCAGTGCATGCTTAAAGTAACTTAATTCGTTTTATACACTAATCCTAGAGAGAAGGATGAGGCTCTGTCATAATTTCTACCTTCCATATTGACTGCGTATCCTGATGAAATTCCAAAATTATTTTTATATACAGGAACATATAGATCTAAGTATAGATTGGCAAAATCAACTTCGGTTTCTGGTAAGGCTCCCGGACCACCGGCGGCGATAAATTCTTGAGAACCAATATCAAAACCGCTTAATGAGTTTTGTACACCTACTTTGGCATGCGCATAAAACCATTTATTATAATACCCTAATTTGGCACTATACATCATTGCATTTGGCACTTCAAAATCCGAACTATTGCGCAAACTATAAGCTGCTTGTAATTCTATAAATATATTTGAAGCTGTGGTGTATTGTAAAAATCCGCAACCGTCATAAGCGGTGGCTCCATTTCCTATAGATAGAATTCCCGCTGCTTCATAGCTGCCAATGGGTAATGTTATACCTGTCGCTCCTCCTAGAGCTATTTTAGAGGCATTTTCAAAATTTTTCTCAAGTACTTTAGCTTTTAAAAAAAGGCTTAAATCCTGAACACCTTCGACTTCACTTTCTCCTATAATAGGATCTGTTATTCCACCTTCATTTCGGGTAGAAACATATGGTATGGTCACCGTTGTAGATAACCAATTCGAAAGTCCATATTCGCCATAAAGACTAATAATAGATGACGAAATTTCACCCATACCCATAGGATTACTTTCGGTTAAAGATTCACCCATATAAAAGTTGTCATAACTTTTATATGAATATGAAGAAGCAATAGTAAGATCGTTCTGTTTTGGAAAAAAACCATTAAGTACCGTTTGGGCGGATAATGAAAAAATGGATACTATAGATAGTAGTCCAATTAAAACTTTGGGGCTTTTGATTGTAGTCATAATATCATACGCTATTTGATTATTTATGGTTGGTTAAAAACACAGTTGTTTTGTTAAAATGTTAAAATGTTAAGATAATCAAAAAGAAAAGTATAAAAATAATCTGTAAAACGCAAATTATATCGATTAAACGCATGATTTGGATAATTGAGAATTATAATATTTTGGATTACCTGTTACTTCTTCGCCAAGCCAATTTGGTTTTAAAAAAACGTCATTTTCATGATTTAGTTCTATTTCGGCAAGAAATAAACCTTTAAGTTTACCCAAAAATTCATCTACTTCGAAGATGTGATTTCCGGATGCAATTTCATAGCGTATTTTTTCAATAACTCCTTTTTCGCACAACAGCATTAATTTTTCTGCTTCTGCAACAGCGATCTCTTTTTCCCATTCGAACCGAGACATGCCCGATGCATTCCCTTTTCCTTTGACAGTGATAAACCCTTGATCACCTTTTATTCGTATTCGAACAGTTCTTTCGGGATCGGTATTTAAAAAACCCTGTACAATACGATAACTTTGTTGTACAGTATTCTTGAAAGATTCTGAAGTTACCAGAAATTTGCGTTCAATTTCGATCATTGGATTTTTAATTCAGGTTATAATTGTAACATATTTTAATGACCAAGGTTAATACAACAATAAGAATGGGAAGACTCATATTTCTTTTCCAACTTATTTTCTTGTATTTTGATAGATGGTGTTTTTGTAAATCTGCAAATGTAAACTCTTTCTTTGTATTAAATTCTTCGGATAAACTTGTTTCGAACTTATTAATGATCTCCTGATCTTTTTCTAACAAATCGTACAACAATATTTCATATTTGTATTTGGTTTTACGGTATGCCTGATTGAATCGTTCGATACGTTTTGCTACTATGTAGAAATAAAGAACTGCAATAATAGCGACTAGTAAGACAAAAATTAAATTTAAGGCCAAAGAGTTTGATATCATACTTTTTTCCATAACCAAATCCATATTGAGTAGAGCGATTACAGTTATTGTTCCGCCTAATAAATATTTATTAGCATATGCATTAGACTCACTCGACACAAAATTCATTCTGTCTTGAAGTATCTCTAAGTGTTTTAGTTTAGTAGTTACGGTATGTTCCATTTTTCTATATTTTTTGGCAATTGGATTATCTATTGTTACATACTTTGTCTGGAGATATTTGTAATCTCATCGGATACGATCATTTTTTTGTTAAAATCATTATTGGCTAGCCAGATCATTGCAGAAACGATCGTTTCAGGATGTATCATGCGATATTTTTTTAACGAACCCAGTAGTAAAGGGTTAAAAATTTTCATGAGTTGCTTAAAGAAATACTCACCAGGGCGTTTTTCGTCTCTGTTGCCACCGATAAGAGACGGCTGCAGAATATGGGTTTTAGAAATTTGTAATTTTAGAACTTCCTCTTCCATTTCTCCTTTGATGCGGTTATAAAACACCTTACTTTTTGCATTTGCACCAAGAGCCGAGATGATGATTAAGGTAGAGATATTGTTCTTTTTACAAAGTTGAGAGACGGTAAGTGGTATACCATAATCAATTTGGCGGTATAGTGTCTTATCTGGAGTTTTGGAAGCTGTAGTGCCGATACAACAAAATACTTCGTCGGCGATAAAGTTTACCTTGTTGCCCTCTAGTTGAAACATATCTATAATATGTTCTTCGATTTTAGGATGAGAGATGTTAACACTTTTACGAGAGAAAAGTACGAGCTTAGCGTATCGATTATCTTTGATAAGATGCTGAAGAAGAATTCCTCCTGTTAGTCCCGTGGCACCTATTATGATTGCTGTTTTCATGAAAACTTCCTTTTTTGATGAGTTTTTGAGTAATTATACTTGATAACTCGTAACTCACTATAAAGATATTATAATTTAGATCGGGAATATCCACTATTTTTGTATCGTGAAAGAACTAGGAACTCTTAGAAAAATTATACATGTGGACATGGATGCATTTTATGCATCTGTTGAGCAAATGGATGACCCTACTCTTCAAGGAAAACCTTTGGCTGTTGGTGGTGGTGGAAAAAGAGGTGTGATTAGTGCAGCCAGTTATGAAGCTAGAGTTTTTGGGGTGAGATCGGCAATGCCTGGTTTTAAAGCTAGAAAACTATGCCCGGATTTGATTTTTGTAAGACCAAGGTTTGATAGATATAAAGAAATATCTAATCAAATTAGAAAGATTTTTTTTGAGTATACTGATCTGGTAGAACCTTTGTCTCTGGATGAAGCATATCTGGATGTGACTCAAAATAAAAAAGGTAACCCCAGTGCTTCTTTAATTGCTCAAGAAATAAGACAACAAATTTTTGATGAGGTAGGACTTACAGCTTCTGCTGGGATATCCATCAATAAGTTTGTGGCAAAAATAGCCAGTGATTATAACAAGCCCAACGGCCAAAAAACGGTAAATCCAGAAGAAGTAATAGAATTTCTGGAAGGTTTGGATGTTAAAAAATTCTATGGAGTAGGAAAAGTGACGCAGGCAAAAATGTACCAAATGGGTATTTATACCGGTAAAGACCTGAAATCAAAGTCTGAGGAGTTTTTAACGCAATACTTTGGTAAATCTGGGAGACATTATTATCAAATCGTAAGAGGAGTTCACCTAAGTGAAGTAAAACCAAACAGACAGCGTAAATCACTGGCCGCAGAACGTACCTTTAGTGAGAATATTTCTTCAGAAATTTATATGTTGGAGCGATTAGAAAGTATTGCCGAAGAATTGCAGAAGCGTTTAAAAAACAACAAAGTTTCGGGTAGAACGGTTACTTTAAAAATTAGATATAGCGATTTTAGTCTTCAAACCCGAAGCAAAACCCTGCCATATTTTGTGAATGATGCAGCTATTTTACTAGAAACCGCAAAAGAATTATTGTATCAGGATACTATGAAAAACTCTGTTCGCCTATTGGGTATCTCTCTTTCTAACCTAAATACGGGTGATAACAAGAAAAAAGAGAAAGAAAAAGAAGAGTTAGAGATAATACAACTCAAGTTTGATTTTTGAATTAAATCTTACACAAAACTTCGGCGGCACGTTTTAATAAATCATCAGTTTTGGCAAAACAAAAACGCAATACCTTATCATCTTGATGATCCAAATTAAATACCGATACAGGAATAGAGGCTATTTGGTGTTCTTTGGTTAATCTTTCTGCAAAAGCTATGTCATTTTCGTCAGTTATATCGGTATAATTTAATAACTGAAAATAGGTGCCTGCTGCTGGTGTAAAGGTAAATCTCGAATCTTTGAGTAAGGATAAGAACAAATCTCTTTTTTGCTGAAAAAAATTGGGCAAAGAAAGATAGTTATCGGGAGTTTGCAAAAATTTTGAAAGAGCATATTGCATCGGATGACTGCTACAAAAGACATTAAACTGATGCACTTTTCTAAATTCGCTCATCAATTCCTTTGGGGCTATGCAATAGCCCATTTTCCAACCTGTGGTATGAAAAGTTTTGCCAAACGAAGCTGTAATAAACGAACGTTCTGCCAAGCCAGGAAATTTGGCAACACTTTGATGTTGTTGTCCATCAAAAATGATATGCTCATAGACTTCATCACTCAGTAAAATAATATCGGTAGTGCTCAATAACTTTTCTAATTGAAGCATATCCTCTTTGGACAAAATTGTTCCACTAGGGTTATGAGGAGTGTTGATAATCATCATTTTGGTCTTGCTAGTTATCTTAGCAGCCACTTCTTGCCAGTCTACTGTAAAATCTGGTGCCGACAGTTGTACTGGAACGACCGTTCCTTTAAATAATTCTATCGATGGTTCATATGAGTCGTAGGCAGGTTTAAAAATAATGACTTCGTCTCCAGGATTGATAAAAGCCGAAATAATTGTAAAAATAGCTTGAGTTGCACCAGATGTTACGGTAACTTCTGTATCTGCATGATAATTGCTTTCATATAGCATATTGGTTTTTTCTGCGATAATTTCTCTTAAAGAAAGTAATCCCGGCATTGGCGCATATTGATTGTATCCCTTTTTCATTGCCTCGGTTACAAGACCAACCAATTCAGGGCTCGTTTCAAAATTGGGGAATCCTTGAGATAAATTGATGGCATTATACCGGCTGGCCATTTTGCTCATTACGGTAAATATGGTAGTAGAAACCTCAGGAAGTTTAGAATTGATATTTTGCATGCTCTAAAATTAGGATATTTATAAAAAACAATTGGTTTTTTTGTCTAAAGTTGAATTTGAATTTCAAACGATTGCGTAATAAACGATAAACAAACTCAATTTCTATTTTAATTCATTATAAATAATGAAATAAACCCTTCTTAAAGCTTGGCTAAAATGGCTTTGAACCCTATTTTTGCTTCACAACTAATAAAACATTTTAAATAATGGGTGGATTGATAAAATCTTCAATAGCTAGAAAAGTAGCCATGGCACTTTCAGGACTTTTCTTAGTTTTCTTCTTATTACAACACTTTACTATCAATTTTACTTCAATTTTTAGCGCTGATGTCTTTAATGAGCTATCTCATTTTATGGGCACCAATCCGGTAGTGCAGTTCGCTTTACAACCGGTACTAATTTTTGGAGTGATTTTTCATTTTGTTATGGGGTTTGTATTAGAAATCAAAAACAGAAACGCTAGAGCAGTTAAGTATGCAAAGTATAGCGGGGGAGCTAATGCTTCTTGGATGTCACGAAATATGATTTATTCGGGATTAGTAATTCTTGCATTTTTAGGATTGCATTTTTACGATTTCTGGATACCAGAAATGATTCACAAATATGTAGAGTTTGCACCAGAAGATCCAACACGTTATTACCCAGAGTTACTCCATAAATTTGTGAGTCCGGTAAGAACAGGGTTATATGTAGTTTCTTTTGTGTTTTTAGCATTGCATTTATGGCATGGATTTGCTTCGTCGTTTCAATCAGTTGGGTTTAATAACAAATACTCGGTTGCTGCAACAAAGTTTGCTAAGGCTTTTGCGATTGTAATTCCTGTTGGATTTATTATCGTTGCTTTGGTGCTTCATCTTAATCATAATCATTAAAAACACCACTATATATGTCAATTTTAGATTCTAAAATACCTGAAGGTCCACTGGCAGATAAGTGGACAAAACATAAAAATACAATTAACCTGGTTAACCCGGCCAACAAGCGTAATATAGATGTTATTGTTGTAGGAACGGGATTAGCAGGAGGTAGTGCAGCTGCCACTCTAGCAGAACTTGGATATAATGTAAAAACATTTTGTTACTCTGATTCTCCACGTCGTGCGCACTCAATCGCAGCACAAGGAGGAATTAATGCGGCAAAAAATTATCAGGGAGATGGCGATTCTAACTATCGCTTATTTTATGATACCATAAAAGGAGGAGATTACCGTTCTCGAGAAGCTAATGTACATAGATTGGCCGAAGTTTCTGGTAATATTATAGATCAATGTGTTGCTCAAGGAGTTCCTTTTGCACGTGAATATGGAGGGTTACTAGACAACCGTTCTTTTGGAGGAGTTTTGGTATCCAGAACATTTTATGCCAAAGGACAAACAGGACAACAATTACTATTGGGAGCGTATTCTGCTATGAATCGCCAGATCAATAGAGGAAAAATAGAAGCTTTTAACCGCCATGAGATGTTGGATTTGGTGAAAGTAGATGGCAAGGCTAGAGGGATTATTGCTCGTAATCTTGTTACTGGAGAAATCGAACGCCACTCTGCTCATGCAGTAGTATTGGCATCTGGAGGATACGGAAACGTATTCTTTTTAAGTACCAATGCGATGGGTAGTAATGTAATGGCGGCATGGAGAGCACACCGAAGAGGAGCCTTTTTTGCAAATCCTTGTTACACCCAGATTCACCCAACTTGTATACCAGTTTCTGGAGATCATCAGTCTAAATTAACGTTGATGTCTGAGTCTCTTCGTAATGATGGTCGTATTTGGGTGCCTAAACGAATCGAAGATGCAGAGGCTATACGAGCAGGTAAATTAAAGCCTACGCAGTTATCTGAGGATGAAAGAGATTATTATTTGGAGCGCCGTTACCCTGCGTTTGGTAACCTGGTGCCTAGAGATGTAGCATCTAGGGCTGCAAAAGAAAGATGTGATGCAGGTTTTGGAGTAAACAAAACAGGAGAAGCAGTGTATCTTGATTTTGCATCTGCTATACAACGATACGGAAAAGAAAAAGCACTTACCTCGGGAATGCATAATCCTACCGCAGATGAAATTCGCGAATTAGGAGAGAAAGTGATCGAAGATAAGTATGGAAACCTTTTCCAAATGTATGAGAAGATTGTAGACGAGAATCCATATAAAACACCAATGATGATTTATCCTGCTGTACATTATACAATGGGTGGTCTATGGGTAGATTATAATTTACAAACTACAATTCCGGGATGTTATGCCGCTGGAGAAGCTAATTTCTCTGATCACGGAGCAAATAGACTGGGAGCATCTGCCTTAATGCAAGGTTTGGCAGATGGATATTTTGTACTACCATATACTATTGGAGATTATTTATCTAATGATATCCGTACCGGAAAAATCCCAACGGATACTCCAGAATTTGATCAAGCAGAAAAAGACGTAAAAGACCGTATCGAGAAATTGATGAGCGGATCGGGAGAACACTCTGTGGATTATTACCATAAGAAATTAGGTAAGATCATGTGGAACAAATGCGGAATGTCTCGTAACGAAAAAGGCCTTAAGGAAGCGATTGATGAAATTGCTGTTTTAAGAGAAGATTTCTGGAAAAACGTAAAAGTTCCTGGAGAAGCTAATAGTATGAATCCTGAATTAGAAAAAGCGGGAAGAGTGGCAGATTTCCTAGAATTGGGAGAGCTATTTGCTAAGGATGCCTTAAATCGTAATGAATCCTGTGGTGGACATTTTAGAGAAGAATCTGTAGAGCAATCGGGAGAGCAAAAAGGAGAAGCCTTAAGGGATGATAAAAACTTTAAATATGTTTCTGCCTGGGAGTATAAAGGTGAACCTAAAGATGCACAATTACATAAAGAAGATCTGGTCTTCGAAAACATTGAATTAAAAACACGTTCTTATAAATAAAAGCTATGAATCTTACACTAAAAATATGGCGTCAAAAGGATGCTGCCTCACAAGGAAAGATAGTTGACTATCAAGTGAAAGAAATTGAAGGAGACATGTCTTTTTTAGAAATGTTAGACGTGTTAAACGAACAATTGATCTCCAAAGGAGAAGAACCAGTAGTATTTGATCACGATTGTAGAGAAGGAATCTGTGGTGCTTGTTCATTACAAATTAATGGAGAGCCACATGGTCCCGATCGTTTGGTGACTACCTGTCAACTGCACATGCGTAAATTTAAAGACGGAGATACCATATATATCGAACCATTTAGAGCCAAAGCGTTCCCGGTGGTAAAAGATCTAATGGTAGATCGTAGTTCTTTTGATAGGATACAACATGCAGGAGGATATATTTCTGTAAATACTTCGGGTAATACTATTGATGCAAATGCGATCCCGGTAAATAAAGATGATGCAGATGATGCGTTTGCAGCAGCGACATGTATTGGTTGTGGAGCATGTGTTGCGGCGTGTAAAAATGCTTCGGCAATGTTATTTACATCGGCCAAAGTTTCTCAATTTGCATTATTACCACAGGGTCAGGTAGAAGCTACAGACCGTGTTTTGGCTATGGTAAATCAAATGGATGAAGAAGGATTTGGTAACTGTACCAATACGGGTGCTTGCGAGATCGAATGCCCAAAAGGAATTTCGTTAGAGAATATTGCTCGTATGAATCGTGAGTACTTAAAAGCGAGTATGAAAGGGTAAACTCTTTTTAAATTATACAAAACAAAAAAACCGAAGCCAATAGCTTCGGTTTTTTTGTTTGAAAAAAGAACTGCTTTTTCGGGTTAACATTTTCTAAGTATTGATACTAGCTAATAGAAAAGGAATATTATTCCTATAAGATGTTACGAGTTCTTATTTTACAAGTTTTGTAACATTTGTTAGTGGCAAACAGGCGGCAATCGAAAAGCCTTTAATAGAGTAGATATCTAACATAAACTTATAGTAACATGAACAAATTATCAATTGATCTTATTAGACAAGAAGAAATAAAGTCGATCGCTAGAAAATCTTTACGTTCAATCGTGGGAGGTACAGATACTAAACCATCTCTTTCAGAAATTACCATTACAAAAGAGAAAGAGAAGGAATCATCTTCTAAGAAATAATTAATTAGGCTAGTTTCAGTTTCAGACTAATTCTTATTTAACATTGATTTAGATTCACTATAAGCCACTCTCATAAATATGGAGCGGCTTTTTATTTAAAGTTTAATTCCAAACGTATACCCTAATGTGTTTGTAATATGCTCTGAGCTAATTAATTTCCCTTTAGAAACAGTGTCAAAATCATAATCTGGCTTTGGTAATCCCATTTGTTTACAAACTTTGGTGTAGTACAATGCTTTTTCGGGATGATCAGGATATGAGGCATTAAAAACACAATCCCAACTATTGGTTTCTATAATTTTTTGAATAACTCCAATACAATCTTCTCTATGTATAAGGTTTACAGGTGCTTTTGGATTTTTGACACCTTTTCTTTTCGAAAGCATTCGTGCGGGATGTCTTCTCGAATCGAATAAACCAGCAAAACGAAGAATAGTCGTTTTGAATTTGGTGCTATTTTGTAATAGTTTTTCGGTTTCAAACAGCTGTTTTCCGGCATTTGAAACTGCATTTGGGATCGTTTCTTGAGAAATGACAGGAAATCCTTCTTGATCTGCAAAAACCGAAGTAGAACTCACAAAAAGCACTTTTTCAACGGTTGACTGCTCTATATACGGTATCAAGTTTTTGATTTTTGCCACATAATTTGATTCTGGATTTCTTCTTAAACCTGGAGGGATATTAATGATTAATAGGGTACTTCCTTCTAAGAAAGAAGATATATCACCTTTTGGTCCTTTTTCATTTATTGCAACCAAGTAGGGTAAAATGCCTTCATGTTTAAGAACAGATAGTCTATCTTCAGAAGTCGTGGAGCCCTTTACGATATTGTTTTTAGTAATTAAAGCCTGAGCTAATGGCAAACCAAGCCATCCTGTACCTAGAATGCTAATCTGTAGATTCATTAATTTCTTGTGTTTTATTCAAATCATTTTCGCTACTCAGAATAGTATCTCTTTTTTTCTCTTGATACGCTTCAATAGCAAAGTTCTTTTTTAGGATTACGGCATCATTTAATAGAAAAGGTTTTGGCATCATATCTTCTTCTCGAGATGGAATTGAAAAATTAGAATTGTCAAGCAAATCATAAGATGATTCGTAAAGCACAAATTTAGGTAATGAATCCTTGTTAAATTTCATTTTTAATTCCAAAGGTTCATTTTTACTCACATAATATGTGAGCAGTCGTTGCTTCCATCTTTTGGTGTGTGCGTTATACGTGGTACCATTAGCATAGGTGAAATCAACAGCAGAATCCCCATTTACCTGCAAGGCATCAAAATTAAATAAAGTCGTGGTATATAGATCTATTCTATGAATGTCTCTTTGGGGGGCGATGCATAAATCTAGAGATCGTTGGTTACCGATTACAGTATCTTTACTAATGTCAAATTTTGGTAGCCTTATATTTTTAACCGGAGCCTGGTTGGCATAGGTAAACGATCTGCCATATTTGCTTTGTAGCGCATTGGCATTATAGGCTTCTGCGATATTCTCTTCGGGCTTGATGTAGTTTTGTGTCCATGCATCTAGTACATTGTCATAAGTGGCCCAGACGGCTTTATTTTGATCGGTATCTAATATATAAACAAGGCTATTAGGTTTTTGTCTTTCTTTGGTAAAATCAGATTTTATATGTGCTACTATTAGAAAAACAAAGGATAATACAAGAGCGAGATTTCCAGCCAATTTTTTTCTTTTGTAAAATCCTACAACCGGCAATAATACTCCAAATAATAAAACCGATAAAACTGCCGAAACAAAAAGAATTTTAAGTCCCAAAGCTACTGGAAACATTGCAATTAACGGTGCCAAAATAAAAATGGCAGGTAAGGATAGTGCAATCATCAAAAAAGGGTTGGGCTTTTTTTGTCGTATAAGGATGAATAAGGATAGTAAACCAAATAATACTATGATCACAAAATAACTTGCGCCCTTAAGGTATAATGCCGATAGAGCTGAAAGTACAATCCACATAAATAAAGGGGCAATCATGAGGCTTGGTTGATTTTCGGCTTTACTAAACTTGGCATATACTTTAAAACATATAGCCACAGACAAGATTACAAAAACAGCAATGTAGATATAGCCATTATATGTAAAACCATGCTGAATCTCGCGATAATGTGGATAGATAACTTTAAGTAATTCCCAGATCCCAAAAGTTAACACACCTGCAAGAATCATTGCTAAGAAGAATGCTGCAAAACCTTTTAATACTTCTGTAAAATCAATTCTATAGGCTGTTTTTCCATAAAAAATCATGACTATAAAAAGTACGATTGCTATAATCAATAATATAGATATCCAACCGAAAGGATATTTTATAAGCTTAAAAATCGGAATATTAAAATAAATATAATCAGTGTCAGATTTAAGATTATTGATATCTGTTTCGGACAAATAAGTAAGCAGAGGCATTAAATAATTACCTTGATGCTGAAGGGTGCTTAGATCTAAATTTTGCCAGGTATCGTTTGCCGTGTGATAATCAAAATGATCACCAATAAAAGCAAAATTAAAACCTTCAATATCACCTTGCTCCCTCAACACAGTCAGATCTGTATCGTTAGGCAGCATTTTATAAATACTATATGCCAAAGAATTGGTGGTTGGATATCGTACTCCAGCATTAGAGAAGGCATCCATCATTTTACCATTTTTCCCATTGGTTTCGATAAGCATATACGAATCACCGCCACTACCTCTTGCTTCAAAATTAAGAGTGACTCCAATATTTTTTGCCCAAGGATGCTTTTTTACAAATAGATCTGCACCATTTAATCCTAATTCCTCTCCATCAGTAATGCATATAAGAATATCGTTTTTTGGAGTTTTATTTGTCGCCACATAGGCGCGTATACCTTCTAATATGGTTGCCACACCACTTGCGGCATCGCTAGCTCCTAAAGAAGAATGTTGAGAGCTATCATAGTGTGACATCAATAGCAATGCTTTTCCATCACTACTACCTTTAATTTTGGCTAATATATTTTGAGGATAACTACAATTTCCAGATTTACCTACAGAGTACCCTTGTTGTATTTCTGGTTGCAACCCCATTTTTTTTAGCTCCTTTACAATGTATGTTTTGGCTTCTTCATGGGCGGCACTACCCAAAAAATGAGGCTCTTTTGCAATGTTTTTTACGTGTTCTAGAGCTCGAAGCGTTGAGAATTCCTGACTTGGAGTGTCAAGGTCAGTAATGCTATGTGATTTGCTGCTGTAAAATGTGTAAAATATGGAAATAAGAAGGAGTAGAAATGTGATGAATGATGAAAACTTTCGCATGTGTGTATTGGTTTAGCTAAAGGTAAGAAATTAGCCACAATTATTGTGCTGTTCACAAGTAAAAAGAGAAATATGTGTATAACCATTGGTGAATTCTTTGATTAAAAAGAAATAATTATGAGTATGATAAAAATGACCCTCAAAGCTTGTAAAAGTAGTAGGATGTTTGATTAAGTTTTTGAAAATCACTATATTTAAGATTCACTAAATCACTAAACATTATGGGAATAATCAGTTTTCAGGGTGCACGATCCAAGGTCAAAAAGCAGGATGATACCCCAATAAAAGTTTCGGATTATATGACTAGGGATTTGATTACTTTTAATCCAAATCAATCGGTAATGGAGGTAATTGAAACTTTGGTAAAGCATAAAATTTCGGGCGGACCTGTGGTAGATGATAACAATACATTATTAGGTATTATTTCTGAAGGAGATTGTATCAAACAATTAAATGAAAGTCGCTATTACAATATGCCTATTGACGATGCCAGAGTAGAGAAATTTATGGCTAAAAATGTAGAAACCATAGATGGAAACCTTAATATTTTTGATGCGGCAAATAAGTTTTTGCAAACCAAAAGAAGACGTTTTCCGATTATTGAAGATGGAAAATTAGTTGGGCAAATCAGTCAGAAGGACGTGATGAAGGCCGCGTTGAAGTTAAATAGTCAGAATTGGAGAGATCGATAAGGTTCTTGCCTATTTCTGATCAACCATTTTTTGATCATCAGTAATTATCAGTTTGTTTGCCTTATCCCCAGATATAAATAAGTTTTTGGAAGAGTATCGGTCAAATTTATGATCGGACTCCTTCCAGTTGCCTATACCCATTACCGTAACTTCTTCATCAATTTCTATTATCCCTTCTATATATCTAAGAGATTTATTTAGCCCCAATATATTGGTGCTCTTTTTCCCATGTGATTTTAGATAATCATCAACAAATTTTGGTGGATTGTTAAGGGTTCCCGATCTATATTTAACTTCTTTGGTTAAGTATACTAGTTTTTTTGAAGCCTTGCTATACGCTTGAACAATGGCTTTTTCTTGGTTAGCTTCAATAATGAAATCTTGAGCTTTTTCTTCTTTAAAAATAGTTTTCCTATATGTCGAACCTTCACTATCACTTTTTTCTCTCTCAACTTCTATTTGATAATATACGCATTCGCTTTTACCAAAGGGTGAGAGTAACGGTTCATTTATAGCGAATGCTTTCCCTGTGATTTTAACATATTCATTTTCTTTACACAATGGTATAGCTTTGTTTGGGTGCTGCTTTAGTTTTCTTTTAATTTTGTTTTTGGTATTGTAATAATAGGCTAAAACAATAAGAGTAATGATCGCACCGATTATTCCTAAAAATATAATGCCGTTTGTGCTAATTAAGATGTGGAGAGGTATCGCCATATTAACTGTTTCTCTTTACCAAGGCATAAAACTCATTTTCTAGAGGAAGATAACCTTGGTCGTACACAAAATAATATATAGTTCCCACTTTTGTCGTATATATACTGGTAAAATGTTGAAAATCGAATCCTTTGGCAATCAATTTTGTTCTAGTGGTTTTCGTTTTGTCATTCGGATTTAATTCTTCTAAAATCCTATAATTTTTGCGTAATCGATTATTAATATTACGAACGAGGTTTTTACTGTCCTTATTTAACTGATTGTTAAAAGCATTACGACAGTAGTCACTGCAAAACTTTTTATCGGCACGACCTATAATCTTATCTTTACAAACAGGGCATTCTTTTGCCATTAGTTATTTTCTTTTGTAATTAAATTTAACCTCATTGCAAGAACCGTAAGCATTACCTAAGTTATAAATCTCGAAACTAACAATTTAGTGTCCAGAAAGGTACAATAAATATTCGTTTACAAACGATTAACCGCAGAAGTTAAAAGAAAATATCTTGTGCAAGTCGAAATGTATTGGCATGTGCTTCTATAATAACCTTAATGTCTGGTGAATAGCCGCCGCCCATAGAGCACATTATGGGGATGTTGAGATCTTTACATGTTTGTAGCACAAATCGGTCTCGCTCTGCACATCCAGCTACAGTACAACTTAGTTTTCCTAATTTATCAGAGTCCAAAATATCCACACCACATAGATAGTAAACAAAATCTGGTTGTTGTGCTGTGATAATTTTTGGAAGTGTGTTTTTAAGAATTTGTAAAAACTCCTGATCCGTAGTGTCATTAGGTAAATCCACATCCAGATCTGATTTTTCTTTTTTAAAAGGGTAATTTTTGGCGCCATGCATCGAAAAGGTAAAAACAGCATCATCGTCTTTAAAAATCTCTGCAGTGCCATTACCTTGGTGAACATCAAGATCTACGATTAAGATTTTTTTACATAACTTTTGATCTAATAAATAACGGGCTCCTATAGCCTGATCATTAAGTAAACAAAATGCTTCCCCTCGATTAGTGTACGCATGATGTGTACCTCCTGCAATATTCATGGCAATGCCGTATTGCAATGCGTATTTTGATGCTTTGATAGTGCCATCTGCAATAATAACCTCGCGATCAACTAATTTCTTGGATAACGGAAATCCAATTTTGCGCGCAGCTTTTGGATTAAGGGTTAATGCTATAAGGTCTTTGTAATATATTTCAGAATGTACGGCAAGAATGGGATCAGGAGATGGAATTTCGGGGATAAAAAAATTCTCTTCAATACAAGTTCCCTCATGTAAAAGTTGTTTAGGTAATAATTCATATTTTATCATCGGGAAACGATGTCTTTCTGGCAAAGGATGGGTATATATGGGATGATATGCTATTTTAAGCATGAAAAAGATACAAAGAATTGATATAGATAAACGAAGATACCATCTTTTTTTATTTTGTAGAGATTTTGGTGTAATACTGATATATTTGTACCGAAAATAGCTTCCTTTTTAATGAAAAATGATCCATATTCGGCTTTAAGATATAAAGAGTTTACCATTTTTTTATGTATTCGTTTTTCTCTCGTAATGGCATGGACCATGCAATTTATCGTTATTGAGTGGCAAGTATATAGTCTTACCAAAGACCCTCTTTCTCTTGGGATCATAGGTTTGATGGAGGTGATTCCGGCAGTATCCCTAGCTTTGTTTGCAGGTCATATTGTGGATCAAAAAGAAAAGAAAAAACTACTGGCCATATGTGTTTTTGCTTTTTTAAGTATAAGTATGGGTTTATTCGTATTAACGTTGCCTAGTACAATAGCATCCTTATCTCAAACTATGATTTTGTATGGCATTTATGGGTTGGTTTTTTTAGGCGGCATTGTCAGAGCTTTTTTAGGGCCTACCATATTTTCGTTATTGGCATTATTGGTTCCTAAAAAGATATACCCCAATGCGGCAACTTGGAGTAGCTCTACTTGGCAGATTGGTGCTGTAGCCGGTCCCGCACTTGCTGGGTTTGCTATTAATTTAATGGATGTGCATTGGTCGATGTTGGTGATTGTGGGTTGGGCTACTTTGGCATTTATATGCCTGTTTAGAATACCCCAAAAACCCATAATGAATCCTAACATTGGAGAACCGGTACTACAGAGTTTAAAAGAAGGAATTAAATTCGTTTTTAAAACTAAAGCCGTTTTAGGTGCGCTTACATTAGATATGATTGCCGTGCTTTTTGGAGGAGCAATAGCATTATTACCGGTGTTTGCACAAGATATACTTAAAGTGGGCCCCCAGGGATTTGGTATATTACGTGCTGCTCCGGCCGTAGGAGCGTTTATCATTATGTTCACAACGGCTTACTTTCCGATTAGTAAAAACGCTGGGATAAAACTATTGATTGCAGTTTTTGGATTTGGAGTATGTATTATTGTCTTTGGACTTTCATCAATCTTTTGGGTGTCGGTTTTGGCGTTGTTTTTTAGCGGAATTACCGATGGGATCTCTATGGTGATCAGGCAAACTATTTTGCAACTCAAAACTCCGGATCATATGAGAGGAAGAGTATCGTCTGTAAACTCAATGTTCGTAGGTTCATCAAATGAATTGGGAGCTTTTGAAAGCGGTATTACTGCCAAATATATGGGTACTGTAACTGCAGTCGTATTTGGAGGTAGCATGACCTTACTTACGGTGATATGTACATCAATTATCTCTCCTGCATTTAGAAAATTAGACCTTAGAAAAGATATAGAAGAGAGCTCGAAGCAATAAAATAGTTTTGAAAAAAAACTTATTTCAAATCGATTTTGATTAATTCACCGTAGCTCCTGGGTTAACACCTTCTTCGTCTGGATTTAAAAATACGATTTTACCTTCAGCGTTTTCCGTCATTAGGATCATTCCTTCACTTTCAACACCACGTAATTTTCTTGGAGCAAGATTGACAAGTACCGTAACTTTTTTGCCTACGATCTCTTCGGGAGTAAAATGTTCTGCAATCCCAGAAACAATAGTTCTTGTATTGATACCTGTATCCACTTTTAATACCAGTAGCTTTTTTGCTTTTGGCATTTTTTCGGCCTCTACAATGGTGCCTATACGCATATCAAGTTTGGTAAAATCTTCAAAAGTAGTAGTATCTTTTTGTGGTTCTACTGTTTTGTTTTCGGCTTGATTCATTTTTTTGGTAGCTTCTAATTTATCTAGTTGCTTTTGTATTTGGTCATCTTCTACTTTAGAGAATAATAATTCTCCTTTTTCTATTTGATGTCCAGCAGGGAGTAATATTTCTTTTGTGGCTACTTCATTCCAAGGTGTGTCGATACCAGCAGATGAGATCGCAAGAATGTTTTTTAATTTGTTAGAAGTAAATGGTAAAAATGGCTCAGACAAGGTAGCGAGTGCAGCGGCTATTTGTAAAGCAACATACATTACTGTTTTAGTACGTTCTTCATCGGTTTTGATAAGTTTCCAAGGCTCTTCGTCTGCTAAGTATTTATTTCCTAATCGAGCAACATTCATTAATTCCTGACTAGCTTCTCTAAATCGGTAACGCTCTATAGAACTTGAGATCACAGCAGGATACGCTTTTAATTCTTTTAATGTTTGTTCATCAATTTCAGACAAAGAAGCGGGGGTAGGTACGACTCCATCATAATATTTATGAGTAAGTACCACTACACGGTTAATAAAATTACCAAATATGGCTACTAATTCGTTATTGTTGCGCGCCTGGTAATCTTTCCAGGTAAAATCATTGTCCTTGGTCTCTGGCGCATTGGCGGTAAGCACATAACGAAGCACATCCTGTTTGTCAGGAAATTCTTCAAGATATTCGTGCAACCATACCGCCCAGTTTTTGGAAGTAGATAATTTATTTCCTTCCAGATTTAAAAATTCATTGGCAGGTACATTTTCGGGCAGTACATAGCTGCCTTCCGCTTTTAGCATACTTGGAAAAATAATACAATGAAAAACAATATTATCTTTTCCTATAAAATGAACAAGCTTAGTGTCTTTATCTTTCCAATACGGTTCCCAATCTTTTCCTTCTTGTTTGGCCCACTCTTTTGTCGAAGAAATGTATCCGATAGGAGCATCAAACCAAACATACAATACTTTTCCTTCGGCTCCTTCAACCGGAACAGGAATACCCCAGTCCAAATCTCGAGTTACAGCTCTCGGTCTAAGGCCATCGTCTACCCAGGATTTAATCTGGCCGTATACATTGGTTTTCCAATCTTTTTTATGTCCTTTTAGAACCCATTCTCTTAAGAAATCTTCATACTGATCTAATGGTAAAAACCAATGTTTGGTTTCTTTTAGTACTGGTTTTGCACCAGAGATTGTTGATTTAGGATCGATAAGATCTGTAGCATTAAGTGAGCTTCCGCAGTTTTCGCATTGATCCCCATAAGCTTCTTCATTTCCACATTTTGGACAAGTCCCTGTTACAAATCGATCGGCCAAAAACTGCTCGGCTTCTGGATCAAATAATTGCGCAGACGTTTCTTCAATAAATTTACCATCTTCGTACATTTTCTTGAAAAACTCTGAAGCAGTTTGATGATGAATCGGAGCCGAAGTTCTTGAGTAGTTATTAAAAGAAATACCAAAATCTTCAAAAGATTTTTTAATAATTGCATGATACTTATCAATAATAACCTGTGGAGAAACACCTTCTTTCTTTGCACGCATAGGAATTGCAGCACCATGCTCATCACTACCACAGATAAAAGCAACGTCATTGCCCGTAATTCTTAGGTATCGCGAATAAATATCTGCAGGTACATATACTCCAGCCAAATGACCAATATGAATGGGTCCGTTGGTATATGGTAAAGCTGCTGTAATTGTGTATCTCCCTTGTGTACTCATAACTTAAAATAAGGCACAAAGGTAATAAAAACAGCTGCAAAAAACACCTGCCAGAGCCTTCAATTATTTTGAAGAATTCTGGCAGGATTATATAAGTATACTTATGATATTACAATAGACTTGCTAAAGTTGCCGCTATTGGTTTGGATTTGATATACATATGGGCCTGTACTTAATCTGGTAGCCGCTGATTCTTTTACATTAATCACCATATCTACACCTTCCATAAGCATTTCATTAGCCAAAGTAGCCACTTTTTGACCTACAATGTTATATAAGCTAACCTCTATATGTGTAGTTTGCGGACTTACAATATTAATAAAGGTTTGGCTGTCACTATAGGTAGGTATGTGGGTTAGGTTTTCTCCATCGGTTGGGATATTTGGATTTGTGCCCGAGCAATTAAATCCTAGATCTAATGATTCAAAATCAGCTCCCAATAGTACCCTTCCAACTCTGCTCTCGTCAATACATAACCAATCTTTCATGACAGTTGCGTAGACCTGTCTAAAATCAGTAGTGTTTGTAACATTACCACCTCGTGTAAGATTATTTAAATCAGGGTGTTCTCCAACAAAACCATTACCATTAAGGGCAGTTCCAAAAAACATAGTTGGCGCAGCAGTACCATGATCTGTTCCTAGAGATCCATTCTCTCTAAATCGTCTTCCAAACTCTGATGTGGTCATAGAGAGTACTTTATCATCCCAGCCTGCAGCAGTAAGATCAGTATAGAAATTGCTAATAGCTTCAGAGAAAGATGTAAGCAATTGTTGATGACGTTGGATTTGATTATTATGCGTATCAAACCCACCTAAGGTTACGAGATACACTCTGGTACCTAATCCACCTTTAATCAATCTGGAAATAATACTAAACTGTCTTCCTAAGCTATCGTCCAAATATCCTCCAAAATCTGTAGATCTTTCATATGCAGCACTAATTACATCTGCATAATTAAAAGTAGTGTTGGTCGCTTCTCTTAAGAATCTTAATCGATCTCCATAGGTGCAATTTTCATCAACACCATCAAGATTATAGAAAGTTTCATTTTCGATTATTTGTAGCAACCTTCTGGGGTCAGAAACCGCAAAAGAGTAATCACTATCGGGGCCTTTAAAAATTAAATTTCCGATACTTCCAATCTGTATAGAAGGTGGACTTAGTGGCGGCATATTGAAATAATCAGGATGAATTTCTCCAAAATATCGACCCATAAACCCGGTACGATCATCTTCAACAAGATTGGTATTGGCATAAATATCTGATCCTTTAAAATGGGATAGAGATGAATTTTCATATCCCACGCCATGTACTACTCGCATTTTACCATCGCCCCATACACCTTCTAACTTATTCATTGGTTTGGGCATGGCAAAATCATCATTCAATGATATAAATTCACTAGGAGGGATGCGTATTAATGGTCTGGCATTAGCATATACATCATAGTCATAAACAGGAATAATGGTGTTAAATCCATCATTACCCCCTTGCAGTCGAACCAGAATGAGGATGTTGTCATTAGCATTAGCTGATTGACTAAGGGCTACTGATAACGGAGAGGGTCTAGAAACAGAAAGTGGAGTGTTGGCTAACATCATTGATCCTCCACCAGCTAGACCTAGTGCTTGTACAAAGGATCTTCTATTCCATTTTTTATGATCGTCGGTATTACAGTTACCGTTTTTATCTAATTTTATCTTTTGGTTGTGATTTGTTTCGCACATAGCAATTTTTATTTAAGTTGAAATTCAGGGATGTCTACAATATAGTTCAGAAGTGCAAAAAATTGTTCAGACACTTCGGCACGATCTAATCGCCAGATAGCAGGATCAACTGCACCTGGTTCGTAGTAACTAGGTGGAAAGGCATCAATATCCCTAAACACACCCGAAATTTCATTAAAAATTACTGGATCATCTATTCCTCTTGGAAAAAAGTAATTTACAATTGCCCGAACCACGATATCTACTTCGGGTCCGCTTAAACTAGGATCAAGATTTCCTTCGGCACTAGTGCCAATTGGTAATCCTACCACAAAATCTCTAAATTGTTGTTGGTTTTCGCTCCATGCACGATTGATCAAAAATCTTGCGCTTTCCCATCGGCCAATCAATAAATCTGGACTGATCCAATCTTCATCACCCTGCCAACCTTCTACATCAATAGGATCTAGTACATCTTGACCTAGAACTCTTACAGTACCACGAATAAAGTCAATCATATCTGTGGTTCCAGCGGTAAAACCTAATTCGTTATAAAAGCATATTAATAAGTCACATGGGCTTTTTATAATGGCACCTATGGCTTCTTGATTAAAAAAGTGTTCACTTTTAAAAAGTTGACGAAGTACTGGTGCAATCTCGAAATTATTATCGATAAATGTCTGTGCCATTTGAGCCACAATAGCTTCGTTACATGTGGGGCTTACAAAATACGCGTATAATTTGGTACATATAAAAGTTGCTACTTGAGTAGTTCTTTGTTGAAATAAAATATTGATGACATCATCATAAGTCCAGTTTCCTGTTTGTCCAAAAATAGTTTTGGTTTCATTACTAAATTGACCAGGGTTAAAAAGAATATCTCCCCAAGCAATATCATTGGTGTCTACATAACCGGTTAATGCTTTTGCAGTTTCTTGTATATCATCTTCGGTATATGCATTATCTACACCTAAGGTAAACAGTTCGTATAATTCACGAGCATAATTTTCATTAGGTCTATCTCTAATATTTTCGTCTCCGTTAAGATAAACGAGCATTGCATTAGAAATCCCAATATCGTAAACAAAATCTCTTAAATTACCCAATGCATGTATTTGCAGTAGATTATAATATTGAGATTGGTATGCAGGGCTTCTGTAGGTATCATCTTCGGTAACAAAATGATTACTCCAAAACAAGGTAAGGCGTTCACGCAATTTGTTTTGAATCATATCGTTTACCATTTGATTTTTTCCTTCTCTACGGTAGAACCCAACGTCATTATCTTCATTGGCCATTTCGGCAGCTTCAAATTGATCTCTATTCCAGAATCCCCAAAGTGGAGGTGGAGTTGCATTTAAGGCAATTGCATCATCAATAAGCGTATCTACTAATGCCGAAGGATTATTTTGAGCAAGAGCTGCTAAAACTTCAGTTTTGGATCCTCCAAAACCAGCTCGGCGAAATAAATGATTTATTTTAGTAACATTCCAGGGATTTTCGGGTGAGGGTACATAAACATCCAAGGAATCTAAATTACACGAAGTATCAGATATCATAGGCATAAGGTTTGTTAGTAAAGTTGAGGGACAAATTCAACACAATATAATAGATTATAACGAAAGTATTTGTTAATTAGTATCTGTAATTTGAAATTTTAATACATGTTTACACCTGATTTTGTTAAAAAAGGGGATAAAATAGCTATAGTTTCTACAGCCAGAAGAATTAGTTTGAGAGAAGTTAAAGATTCTGTGGCTATTATAAAAACTTGGGGGTTAGAACCTGTAATTGGTTCAACAATTGAAGCAGAGCAACATCAATTTGCCGGGTCTGATGAAGCACGAAGAGCCGATTTTCAAAATATGTTAGATAATCAGGATATTAAAGCCATATGGTGTGCTAGAGGAGGATATGGTACGGTAAGAATCATTGATCAAATTGATTTTTCCAACTTCTCTAAAAACCCAAAATGGATCATAGGCTATTCTGATATTACTGTATTACATTCGCATATCCATAATTTAGGAATCGCAACGATACATGCAGCTATGCCAGTTGATTTTCATCGAGGAACCAAGGCAGCAATGAATTCACTAAGAGATACGCTTTTTGGAAAAAAAATAGCATACACGATTCCTTCGTCCAAGAAAAATATTTTAGGCAATGCCTCGGGGATGTTAATCGGAGGTAACTTGTCGATACTTTATTCCTTGTGCGGATCGCCTTCGGCAATAGCTACTTCGGGTAAAATTTTATGTATCGAAGACCTGGATGAGTATTTATATCATATAGATCGAATGTTGCAAAATTTAAAAAGAAACGGATATTTTGAGAACCTATCGGGATTGATTGTTGGCGGTATGAATAAAATGCACGATAATAATATTCCTTTTGGAAGAAAACCGAAACAGATTATTCTGGACATTGTTAAGGAGTATAATTTTCCGGTTGTGTTTAAATTTCCGATGGGACATATAGAAGATAATCGGGCTCTTATTTTAGGAACAGAAGTGTCTTTAGCAGTAAAAAAGAACGAGGTAGTAGTTAAGTATATTTAAGAATGGCAGAACACAATACTCTAGGTAAAAAAGGAGAAGAAATGGCTGTTAGTTTTCTAATAGAAAAAGGGTATGAAGTATTAGAAAAAAACTACCGGTATCAAAAATCAGAAATTGATATCATTGCTAGGGTAAAGGGAGTTCTTGTAGTAGTTGAAGTAAAAACTCGCAGCACCCCAGAATTTGGAAACCCTCAGGATTTTGTAAAGCCCAAACAAATACAGTCTTTGGTTAAAGCAATCAATCATTATGTAGAGCATAATGATCTGGATCTTGAGATACGTTTTGATATTATAGCGATTATACAAAATAAAGCAGGAACCAAAATTGAACATCTAGAGGATGCCTTTTATCATTTTTGATAATAACAAAGCTTGTAATTTCTCATACAAGCTTTGTTATAAAGATGTAATTGGTTAATAATTAGCCTGGTTTCTTGTGTGTCATTATCTATTTCGCACGAAGTAAGTACCGGCAGGTATGATTAAAACTTTAATTATATTTAAGAGTGATTTTCTATTTTTGGGAATCAATTAAATTTTCTTCTTAGTGTTACATAAACGTTATTTCTAGACCCACCTACTGCGCCATCTACAACTACATAATCTCGAGTTCTCGATATATTGTAAAACACATCCAAAAGATCATCTGCGCCATCAAATATAACTCCGTCGGCACTTGTTGCATACCCTGTTCCTACAGCGCTTACAAAGTCATTTGTTACGATGCTTAATGCTTGAGGTATAGGCATATTAAAAAATTGACCTTCACCATATGTAGTGGCAAATATAGGGTCACCACCGAGGCCCGGATTATCGGCTTCCATGAAGACAATACTTACTAATCCCCCGGCATAGTTGTTTTCGCCCCAATCGATCATTTTTTGATTAGGATAGTACATAGTTCTGTCATGATTTGCATATGGCATACGAACTGTAGAAATTATTGGCTGTTTATTGCCATCAAGACCAATAATATGAGCGTACATTTCTGCATTTCCTCGGTTGCGAGGTTCGTGATCATTTCTCATCCATAGCGTGGTTAAATTAGTGCTGCTGGCATAATTTACATAACCATCTGCAGATAGGTCTATCTTTTGTGTGGCTGGATCTTCTTTTTTTGTGATTGTTTCGGTTGCGGGTAAATCATTATCTGCTTCGCAGGAAGTTGCACAAACAATAATGATTAAAGCCATAACTGTAGTTAAAAATAAATTTTTCATTGTTTTACTTTTTTTGGTTCGAAATATTTTACAATGATAGAATTCGCAGTGTTATAATAAGATGACAAATGTTTCAGATTTGGGTAGACCTGTTTCAAGTTTCATTTATTTTCTATCTTAAGAGTATTTTTGTCACCTCGAGTAGTGCGATTTTATCCATTCGGTCGAAATATATTTGTTATACTCATAGTTTTACATGAATTTTAATTATACACTAATGCAGTCTTTCGAATTTCTAGATCTTATCCTTTTTTTGGGGATTAGTCAAGGGGTATTTCTTGCCATAACTATACAGATGTTAAAGCATAAGAATAAGTCGGCAAACATGATACTTTCTATAATCCTAATGGTGGCTGCAGTAATGCTTTTGGGTAGGATGATCTATTTTAGATTTTTGACTCCGATTATGTTTCGATGGACTATTTTAATAGATGTTGTAATTTTCATTTTTGGCCCATTATGTTATACCTATTTAAGAAGATTGGCATTTTCGAATAGTGACGATTATAAACTTTCATGGTTTCATTACCTGCCAGCAATGTTACATATTTTGTTTTTTATATACAGTATGTCTTTTAGTATTGGTGTGTATTCAGAAAAAGTTGCTGCAGGGGAGTTTAATGTGGCGTTTTTTGGTATTGAAGCAGGCGGGATACTTTCTAATTTTTATTACTGGTATTTAAATATACGCTTGATAAAAAAATATAGAATAGAAGAAAAAAATAATGTTTCATTTAAACAAAACCTGATATCTTTCTTAACCTTTTTTCAGATCTCGATAGGGATTTTTTTAATAACTTGGTTAATTAGTTTTTGTGCCGGAAATTTCTTTAGTTATTCTTTTTACCCTATTGGATATGACACCCTATGGATAGGTATTTCAATTTTTATATTTGTTATTGGTTATTATAGTCTTAAAGAACCTGAGCTTTTTAGGATACCGCTGATTATTGAGAAACCCAAACTTGCTCAACAACGATTACCAGCAGAAGAGATTTTGGCCATAAAAAAAGGTTTGCGGTATGCGGTTGAAGAAGAAAAAATATTCTTGAAAATGAACCTTACGCTTAGAGACTTATCCGAGAAACTCAATACATCTACGCATAATATATCATGGTATTTAAATCATGTGTCAAAAAGTAGTTTTTATGATTATATCAATCATTATAGAATTAAAGAGTTTTTGAAAAAGATTGAAAATAACGAGCATACGCATCATACCATTCTTGCACTCTCTATGGATGTAGGGTTTAATTCGAAATCAACTTTTAATAAAGCTTTTAAGTTAGAAATGAAGGATACTCCCAGCAATTATATTAAGCGATGTAAAGTTGCTTAAATTCGTACGATACTATCCAAAACGTCGATTTTTAAATGATGCTCTTTTACTTTCGAAGAGAACTTAAAAATCACGATATGAAAACAATCATTAAAAATTTAGGAAAGAATATAGTTGTTCTTTTAGTAGTATTAGGAGTATCTGTTGTATGTATCTCCTGCTATGGAGATGGGATTGATCCAGATCCTGAAGTAGAAACTGTTGTCTCAGATTTTGCTGGTAACGATGCCGTTTCGGTAGATCGCAAAGGAAATATATATGTTTCTGAGTATGGGCAATTTGTAAACACAGGGGGTAACGGAACCCGAGTATTTAAAGTATCAAAACAAGGAGATGTTTCAGAATTTGTTACCGGTTTATCGGGGCCTTTAGGCAATACTATAGATGCTCAGGGTAATTTTTATGTCAATAATGATAATAACACAGCTAGAGGAGATGTGCTTAAGATCACACCAGATGGAACAAAAACGGTTCTGGCTACTATAGAGGGGTGGCCTACAGGTATGACCTTGGATCATCAAAACAATTTATATGTTTCTAATTTTTTAACACCTACTGTACATAAAATTACTCCCGAGGGAGAAGTTACTGTTTATGCTACGGATGCACGTTTGGCAGGTGGTGTAGGTATTGATTTTGATAGAAAAGGAAATCTGGTTGTCGGAAATTTTGCCACTGCAGACATCCTTTCGATCGATCCCGAAGGCAATGTTTCATTAATTGCTAATATCCCGGATATCGTTATTGGTGGTTTTGGGATAGGGTATATCACAGTTGTTCGTAATTCGGTTTTTGCCACAGGTATTGCAGTCAATAAAATATTTAGAGTTACGTTAGACGGGACGGTTGAGGAGTTTGCAGGAACGGGAGATGCAGCTGTGGTAGATGGACCAGTGGCAGAGGCATCTTTTAATGGCCCGAACGGAATTACGGCAGATAAATACGGTAAAGCTTTATATATATCCGAATTTGGTGGAACTGGGGCACTACGAAAAATAAAACTGCAGTAAAACCCATTGTAGTATAAAGGCCAAATCCATTTAACTTAAAGTCAAGTTTGTTTTAAAAGAGCTTATATCAATTATATAAGCTCTTTTTGCATGGTATACTTATATCAAAAAATATAAAACAATTTATTTTTAAGTCATATTCTATCAATTCTATACCTTGAGATAGCACTTAAATTTATATCTTCGAAATAACAACATTGGTTGTATTTAATTAGTCTTATAAGACTAGATGGTTTTTCTCACATTGAAATGATTTTCCGCGCAGATGATTAGTTTTTTAACACTCACTTTTGGGTTTATTGATTTTATTATAGTTTCAGGAATTAGTCAGGGTGTTTTTTTGGCTATAACTATTCAGATAATTCAAAACAAAAATAAAAATGCCAATAAAGTTCTGTCCTTAATCTTATTAATAGCCTCTATACTGCTAATGGCAAAATTCTTATATTCTTTTGATGCAGAGTATGAACTGTTTTTTAGGGTTTCATTTTTTTTAGACACCTTTATTTTTATTTTTGGCCCACTATTGTATATCTATTGCAGAAGACTTGTGTTTAATGAAACTCCAGTGTATCGAGGGCGTTTTGTTTATTTTGTTCTCGTTGCAATAATGTGTATTTATTATACTTGGACACTTACATATTCGCACGATGAATTAATCCTAATGTGGCAAGAAGGAAAATTGACCACTCTTTTCTTATTGATAGAAACTTTTGGAATAGCCTTTAACTTTTACTTTTGTTATCGCTGTTATAAATTGATAAAAATATATCAAGAAGAAGAAAAGAAAACATTGTCTTATTCTCAAAACATAGTATTCTTTTTAAAAGCTATGGTGATCACGATCTCTCTTTTTTTTACCGGTTGGTTATGTTGTTATATCATGTTTTATTTCTTAAATGTTTATTCTAAATTTATTAATTATAACCTTATATGGATCGTTTTTTCGATTTTCATATATATTATTGGATTTTATAGCCTAAAACAACCTGATATTTTTAGAATTCCTTTGTCAAAAAATAAAGCCTTAAAAAGTAAAGAGAGGCTAGAAGGTGCTAAGCTAAAACATGTAAAACAAGGTCTTGAAAGATTAATGATCGAAGAAAAAATATATCTGGATCATAAATTAACCTTAATCGATTTGGCAAAAAAACTAGATACTTCTGCTAATGATATTTCTTGGTTCCTAAATAATGTTTATAAGTGTAATTTTTATGATTACATCAATCAATATAGGATACAGGCTTTTGTAGAAAAAATTAAAAACGGAGAGCATCATAATACGACACTTTTGGCATTGTCGTTTGACTCAGGTTTTAATTCTAAATCTACTTTTAATAAGGCCTTTAAATCTAAAATGAACGATACACCAAGCAATTATATAAAAAAAACACATTTTGTTTAGTTCAAATATGTACGACTGTACACAGTAAGTCGATTTAGAAGTGTGAACGGCATAGTTTTGATGGAATATTTAAAACCACATAAATTATGAAAAAAACACTTTTAATGATCATTCTAATCTTCAGTTTTATTGCGTGCGAAACTGATTCGGAAGTTAGATTTAACGAAAACCAAATTCAACCAGAAGAACTTGCATTAAAAGCGCCTGAAGAACCGATATTTACAACCAATTTAAAAATACCGGTAATACCCATAACATCCATACACATAATTCAACGCGAGTATTTTTATAAGTACAAAAATAATCCCAATCAAGCCAACACCATTTCGGAATTAGATTACTTAGAAAATAGACTTATCGAACTTTATCCAGAAGTAATGTATAAAGGTTTGTTACACAAAATTCGAAAAGAAGTAGAGCAGTTTTTGGAAGTATATAATGTGTATCTCCTCGAACAAAGGAAGTATGAAAAAGCCTTGGGATTAGAATTAGAAACAAGTATTAAGAACGCTCCAGTGTCTGACTCAATTGAAGAAGAAGCGCAGTATATGAGTATGAGTCAAACAGAAACAGACAATTTTAAAATATTGGAAAAATATAGTAAAAAAGATGTGTTGGTTACTAGAGAAGAGCTAGATGTTATTTCGAAAAACAGTAAGGTTAACATTGGGATTTTGGGATCGGTTGCTGGTGTTCTTGGGATAGGAACATATAGAGTATTTCAATCTTGGAATAGAGCAGTAGACCTATCGGAAGAATTTTATACTGACACAAGTGCTGGTACAAAGGGGGATGCATTTAGACATATTTATGTGAGTTTACATTTAAAAAGATATTTGTCTCAACCAATTTCTGCGGCAATTATGGGAGCTAATGAAGTAATAAACTCCAATGATTACGATGGAGATAAGGCTATGGATTTACACAATAATAAATTGGGAAGAGTAACAAGATATAGACAGTTTATAGGAGCTTTTTTTGCTGATCGTAATAATTGGAGAAAATGGGGGAGAAATATTCGTGATTTTTTAAATGGCCCTTGTGAAAACGGAATCCCAATGGATCGAATGTATAACTGGAGTTCTCAAAACCCTGTTTACCCAACAAGTATAAGTGTAGCCAAAAATGAAATTAATCCATCGATTAACTCTAGAGACCGAAGGTACGTGTATTATAAGAATACATGTGAAATAGATAGATGTAGGGTAATTCAATGTAGACCGGGATACATATGCGTTAGCGGAACATGTGTTGTAGATCCTAATTACAATGAGTGTAATAATTGCCGTCCTGGAGAAGAATGTATAAACGGTCAATGTCGACCCTTTTAGTTTAAGTATAATTTTTTTAAACCATAAATCATGTTACAATCAATTTTAAAAATAAAAGGAGTAAAAAAACTAGATAAAAGCGAAAAAAATACCATTCTAGCTGGTTCTGGGCCAAGACCTATTGGTGATCCGAAAACTGGGACTTGCTATAATCTAGACGGAATATGGACAACAACATCATGTCATGTAAAATGCGAAGACGGAAGAACTCCAACAGGTTGTAAGGCTTAATCTATTGCTTCATAAAAGAATAATTAATTGGGCTAATTCAATATGTTGATGCGTGTAATGACAAAACCGGGATATTCTTTTATCCCGGTTTTTAGTTGATGTTCGTTTTTGATGTTGAGAATGACCTCTTATGGGGTTTGTTGCATAAATAACTTGGCTATAGCATATACGTTTTCGAATAAATCTGCAGAGCTTCCATTTTTGTTGGCAAGCATCGATACTGATAGATTGTATTCTGGAAATAACGCTAACAATGAAATAGAACCGTTTGCTATCCCGCCATGATGCCATACAGTTATTTTGTGACCATTTTTAAAAAGGTCTTTGCGATGATTTCTCCATCCAATAGCATACTCCTGTGGATTCACTTTTCCGTTGTCGAGCAAAACCGGCTGTGTAATTTGATCTCGTATTTCAGGATCAAACAATTGATAATTTATAAGGGCATTTCCAATTTTTACCAAGGCAGTTGGAGTTGCCAAAAATCCTCCACCGGCCCATTTATTACTATTGTTTACAGTATAAACCTCTTTGTATGTGCCTTTTGCTACATCATAAAATTTGGCTACGTTTTTTGCCGGAGTGGTAGTTTCTGCCACAATATTGATGGCATTGGTCGGTTCAAAAACGTATTGCGTCATAAAATCTAGGAAATCTTGTTTTGAGGCACCTTCAATCATAGCACTTAGTAGTGTATAGTTAAAACTACTATAACTGAAATCAGACCCCGACTCAAACAGTAAATCATCGGTATTAAAAATGCCAACACTTTCTTCTACGCTGGTATAATTATCGTTGTTGTAGTATTCCCAGATAGGAAAACAAAGACAGGCTCCATAGTTTCTGATCCCCGAGGTATGAGTGGCCAGTTGTTGTAAAGTAATGTTTGATAAATGATCACTGGCATAAGGCACAAAATCTTTGACCTTGCTGTCGAGACGTAGTTTTTGATTTTGCAATAATACCCCAATCCCTAACGAGGTAACCGCTTTGGACGTACTCCCTATTCTAAACTTGGTGTCTAGTGTTACGGGGATTTGATCTTCGAGATTTTGATATCCAATGGCGTTTGCCCATGTTATCTTTCCGTGTTGACCAACAGCTACCGATACTGCAGGAGATTGTAATCGTTGGTGTATAATTTTAAGAATACTATCTGCCTTTGCTAATTGTATCTCGTTATGATCTATCGTAGGCTGCATTATATTCGTGTTAGACATAGATTTCCAACCGATAGCATATACAAATATGGGTTCAAAAAGGAAATAACAAAAGGTAATAATAATGATAATAAAGGCCGAGATATATATTTTTTTCATTTTCTGATAGTTAAAATTAAGCATTAGAAAACACCCATTGCATGTATAGTCCAATGATGATTTAAGTAGTAAATAGTCGCTGTAAGTAGGGTTAATTGATGTCGATTTCTTTTTGCTTCGCTTTTAGCATTTCGGAAATTTTATAGAGTACTATAATTTCGAGAATAATAGTTGGCGTGAGTATAATATACCCTAGAATACCTAATATTACTGTAGCCATGCATCCATAGGCAACAATCTCAAAAATACCTGTGACTTTGGCGAGTGTTCCTAAGGCATTTTGTAAACGAATTACGGAAACACCAAGTAAAATACCTAGAATACCAAAAGTAACACTATAAGCTCCTATCACGACTTGATAATTGATTTCACCAACGTACAAAGATAAGATGTCGTAGGTGTAGAATACGACACCAACAAATATAAGGATGAAAGCAACAATCCTTAGTAGATAGTTTTTTAAGATCTTACCAGATAGTACAAAGCCTCTAAAGAAAAGGATTAAGGACAAAAGCGTGATTAATTTGGTAAGGCAGTAAACTAATTTCCCTCCTAGTATTTCATCCTGAAAATATCGGTAGTAGTCTAGGGTAAATTCTCCAAAACCCAAAATAAAATAGAGAATACCACTGATCCAGGATATGGTAAGTTGTCTGTTCAAAAAACCAGCTTCTTTACTATCGTCTACTTCTAGCAGAAATAGTTTTTTAAACTCTTTGGTTACTCTTGAATCCGTAGTTTGAATTTGACTTAAATCATAATCCAATGCAGATAAGATCGTTTTAATAGTATAGCTTCTGGGGGTAACTTCTCCGGCTTCTATTCTTTGAATAGTTCTAACACTAATATTGCATTGTTCAACAAGCTCCTCTTGAGTAAGACCCTTTAATTTTCTGAGTTCGGAAATTTTTAAACCTAATTCTGGCTGTTTCATGATTTTTAAGTTTTTAGTTGCATTCTGGTGATCACTAGAACTTGTATTCATTTTCTTCAGCAATATTAGTTTTCAGAAATAGTTTCTCAAATTTTTTTGATTGTCTTTCACCCGCCATTTACCCGACAAAGCTTATATAGCATGGGGTTAAAGATAATCGAAGTTTTTTTTTGAATCTGAAATATAGGAATAATTATACGGAGTAGACTACTTTTTGAAGTAAGTATTTTTGCGTAGATCACTACAAAAAAGGGGGTATTTAGATGTGTTTAGGAAGTGTAAAGGTGTATTCAATAATAAATAGGTTTAGTTTACGCTCTTAAATTTAACGTACTCAAATAGCTTTTGACTTCAATAAACATGGCTTGCTTGCTATATGTATCATCAATATTATTGCAGAAATGGTAACCAAAAGTGTAGTTCATAGAAAATTCTTCTACATCAATCAATTCGGGATTGTTTTTGTACTTTTCTATTTCTTCAAAAAATCTCCTTTTCAAATTAGCATAATTTATTGCATAAAGCTTATCATTATCAATCAATTGACTCACTTTATGATGCAATTTTTTCCAAGTGCCCTTTAAAAAACTAAACTCTTCTCTTTTATGCATGATCTTTGTTGGTTTTGTTGCTATACTTAAGTATCATGAGATATTTAGGTAATGAAATGTTGTGTAATAACGATCAAAGTACATTTTTTTACGTTAAAAAGCAATTATAAGTTATGAAAAGTACTTTTTTATGGTTTTTACACATTTAAAATGAAGATTTTTCTTACAAAACTTATTTCAAAAGAGTTTTCCATGTTAATCAAGATATTTCTATCGGACTTGCAGTTTTTTGAAGAGGTTGCAATATCTTTAAAGCTTTATCTACCGAATCAATGTTTTCGAAAGTTAATAATAACCTTAAGCCATTTCTGAATAAATCTTGATATTTTTATATAAACTTAATAATATAGTATGCCATCTTTTAAACTCATACATTTTATTATTTTTCTAGGGATAAGTCAAGGAGTTTTTTTATCGTTAGGAATTCAAGTAATACAAAATAAAAACAAACTGGCTAATAGGATGTTATCATTGATTCTACTGATAGCATCAATTATGCTGACGGGTAGGTTTTTTTTCACCATAGAAACCGATAATATTATATTCTTTAGATTAGCCCTTTTTGTGGATATTTTGGTATTTCTCTTTGGACCATTACTATATGTTTACTACAGGAGATTGATATTTAACGAAGAAGTGAAGTACAGACTTCATTACTCCAATTTTATCCCTGCTTTTGGAATGTTGTTGTATCATCTTTGGACTTATAAATATTCTTATGAAGAATTTATTTTAATGGTAGGGCAAGGAAAACTCACATTGCCCTTTTTAATTGTAGAAACAGCGGGTATACTTTTTAATTTTTATTTCTTTTATCGTTGTTTGAAATTAATTAGAATTTATAAAAGGGAAGAAAAGAAAAATATATCATATTCTCAACACCTGATTACATTTCTAATCATAATTTTGATTATCGTAGTATTATTTTTAATACTATGGGTAGTAAGTTACGTATCCTATTACTTCTTAGGAATATATTCTCCATTTGTTAGTTATAATGCCATATGGATTGCGATCTGTAGCTTTATTTATGTTATCGGGTTTTATAGCCTCTGGCAACCCAATATTTTTAGAATACCATTGCCTAATAATTCCAATACTAAAAATAAAGAAAGGTTAGAGGGAAAAGCTTTACAGGATTTAACAGAAAGCCTAGAATATGCAATGATTACTGAAAAAATTTATTTAAATCATAAACTTACGTTGTCGGATTTAGCAAAACACCTAAATACTTCTGTCAATAATTTATCCTGGTTATTGAATAATATCCATAAAAGTAATTTTTATGATTATATAAATAAGTATAGAGTGCATGCGTTTATAGAAAAAATTCAAAACGGGGAACATCATAATCAAACTCTCCTGGCACTTTCTCTTGATGCTGGTTTCAACTCTAAATCTACGTTTAATAAATCGTTTAAAATAGTTACAAATGATACCCCGAGTAATTATATCAAAAAAATAGATACAATTTGATAGGATAGATCTGTGCGGCTGTATACATACGGTCGATTTTTCAATTGGTGAAAATACTTTTGCTTAAAAGTTTAAAACCAAAACGAAATGAAAAAACACAGTACTGTTTTATTAATGGTCTTATTAGCGACCATATTCTTTAATGAGTTATTCGCTCAAGCTGCTCAACCTGTCTATAATGTAACTGCGGGTAATGGTAATGGATTGCGATTTTGGAGTAGCGATAATTATAAAATTCACATGGGGAATACTTCTACTTATAGATTTGGACCCGTTACAGATTATTCTATCAAATTTAATATGACCAGTAGTATTCCAGGAAGAGGGTGGACCTGGGGACCTGCAGGGGCTGAACCTTCAGCCGCTCTAAACGTAGGAGGGACTTTTAGGATTAAAGGGACTTTTATCTATGGAGGAAATTTAGAATCATCAAAAACAGATTATACTAAAATTCAACTTACAACACATGATTGGAGCGGTTCCCATGGATTGTTATTCAATGCATACCAAAACATTACAATGAATGGAGGGTTAGCAACAACGGGTAATACTAAATATGCTAATGATGCGAGTAGATTTGGTTCAGGTGCTGGAGCAATTATGTTTTTTGGTAATGGAGGTGCTATGGATTTTATGGTTTCTCCGGCATCTACAGGAAAAGATACTGATGTCAATTGGGGAATGTCCAAAATGAGAATTCTACGTAATGGAAATATCGGAATGGGAACATTAACACCAACACATAAATTAGAAGTTAATGGTAGTATTCGTTCTAAAGAAATTATCGTTGAAACCACCTCATGGCCAGATTATGTATTTGAAAAAGAGTATGATTTAAAGCCACTGGAGATATTGGAAAACTATATCTCAGAAAATAGTCACTTACCTAATATTCCATCTGCAAAAGAAATAACAAAAAATGGAGTAAAAGTGGGAGAAATGAATGTAAAGTTATTAGAAAAGATAGAAGAACTTACACTCTATACCATACAGCAAGAGAAAGAGATCAAAAAACAGCAAGAAAAACTCATCTTCCAAGAAGAAAAATTTCAAACTCAAGAAAAATTGATCAAAGAACTACTAAGTCGTTTGGATAAAGTAGAAAGCAAAATTTTAAAAAATAAATAAGGGATGACACATAGATTATTAATAAATGTATTATCGTGTCTAATGGGGTTATTTGTATTTGGACAACAAGAACCTATTTTTAAAGAAGCAACGGTAATTCCTCCTTCTCCTAATGCTACAGCTTTTAATAAATTTATAGATATACCGGTTAGTCATTATACAGGAGTGCCTAATATAAGTGTACCTATATATACACTGACATTACCACAATTAAGTCTACCTATAAGCCTGAATTATCACGCTAGTGGATTAAAAGTTGGGGAACATAGCTCCTGGGTAGGAGCAGGTTGGAGTTTGAGTGCAGGAGGAGCTATTAACCGAACCGTAAGAGGTTTACCAGATGAGTATCTTGGAGGTGGAACCTCATCCGGAGGAAAACTAAAATATGGTTTTCTTAGACTTGCCAATTCTTTTTTTAAAGCAGACAAATCAGGAGTAGATTTGTTGACCATACCAGATTGTACATTAGAATTCGAAGAAACACCCCCAGGTCCTGCCAATAATGCGGATTACCTGGCACAAGGATTTTGGGATGCAGAACCGGATTTGTATCACTTCAGTTTCCCTGGAGGATCAGGAAAATTTGTGTTCAATAGAAAGCGGGATATTGTAAAATTTATGGTAGATGATAACGAATTTCTCGATACTCCAATCGATCTTGAACCTGATAATCAATATTCGATATGGAACCTCGCTGACAAGAAATTTAAGATCAAAGATGCCTCAGGAGTAATATATACCTTTGAAGCAACCGAAGTTACCAGAACTTCCAATAGCTGTGGGTTGATAAGAACTCCTTTACAGGATGATGAAGATATGTTCAATGTATCCAGCTGGCAATTGACCAAAATGGAACGAGGAGGTAATTGGATTAATTTTACTTATGTCGTAGAAACTATAAATTATGATGTAAAATTTAATGAGATAAGAAATTTTACGCTATCCGGATTAACATCAGAGATTTCTTCTTTTTGCCGATCCAATACCCAGGTAACCAGTAAACGTTTAACAACCATCACGACTTCTAATGGCTATCAGGTGGATTTTGTACCAAGTACTGCAAATCGTTTGGATAAAGGGCTTACCGGGAGTAAAAGTTTAGTAGGAATCAAAGTGAGTAAAGACGGGCTACAGATCTTGCATTATGAATTGAATCAAGGGTACTTTGGTAACAATGATAAATTAAAATTAGAAGGCGTAAAACAAATTTCTAATACCACTACCAAAGCATTACCCGGATATACTTTTGAGTATTATAGCAGCGAACTGTTTCCTGCAACTACCTCTTATCAGCAGGACTACTGGGGGTATTATAACGGAGCTGTTGATAATGATACTTATGGGTCTATGATCCCTATGTGGAAAAATGATCTCTATCATGCAAATATACACAGTAAAGCTTCTCGGGAGCCAGCACTTAATTTCGCAAAACAAGGTACACTTACAAAAATCACCTATCCAACAGGAGGGTATACAAACTTTGATTATGAACTGCATGATAGTTTTGAGAAAGATTATAAAAAGACTTATACACATGAATTATCTACACCGGCAACAGCGGGAGTCGTCACAAAGAATTTTACGGTTGACCAGCAAACGTCGGTAACATTTATAGAAGAGATTCCTGAGGATGTAGATAGGTTAGTGCAGTTATATAAATGTACCGGATCTAATTATACCAATTGCAGTTTAGCTACACCGTTGCAGAAAACATTGGGTAATAGATTTATCCTTTCCGCTGGGAACTATCAACTAGTGGCGCGAACCAGAACTGGTGCTCAACCAGGACCTGCTGCGAGCATGAAAGTGGTATACGAACAAACGGAAGATGTGGCATACAACCCAGTTGGAGGCTTACGGGTAAAAAGAGTAAAATTTCATGATCCAGTTAATCAACAAGATATCCAGAAAGTGTATGACTATTCTAACGATAATAAATCCAGTGGACTTTTGTTTACGCCTACTTGGATCGGAGGAAGTATCTCTACTTATACACCCGGATATTTAACCCGTTTAAAAGAGTGTATTCCCGAACCTCATAATAAAACCACTAAAGTTAGTTTAAATGCTTCGCCGTCTATACCTATAGGTACATATCAAGGAAGTCACATTGGATACAGTAAAGTGCAGGAAATCAGTTACAATTCTCGATTTGCTCCAGGAAGAAGTATTCCTGATAGTGCTAAGAAAAATGGAATGATAGAGTACGAATTTATTAACCAACTCCCAACGATAACCTATACAGAACCATATATCCCAGCAGAAGATTTGACTCATAAAAACGGGAAACCACAGAGACAAACTATTTATAAGTATTCTACGAATACACAAGGTGATGCGTTATTAACAAAACTGGAGGAGACTATTTATGATTATAATGACACCGTACTATTTCCAGAGGCAGTAAAAGCAAAAGGCTTGATTTTTAAGCGACAAAAGGATAGTTATTGCTACGAATGTGATTTGGACCTTAGTGTACATCATATATGGAATGAATATGAAATAGTACCAAAATGGTATCCCTTAAAAAAGCAAACTATCTATCGATATGATGAAGACGGTCAGAACCCTGTAACCAATTATCAGGAATTTACTTATGATACAAACAAAGGACATTATCTGCATACTCAAACAAAAATGATAGATAGCGAAGGAGATATTCTGCGATCAGAATTCAATAGAGATTCATCCTCTCCTGCTCTCATTACCCAGAGAGAAACCTTTAAAACTGGTAATCCGGATATCAAAATAGCGGGAGAACGTGTTAGTTATCATGGTGGGTTACCACTCGGCTATCAGGTTTGGAACCGCAATAAAGTTACAAATAGTAATACACCAGGATCTGATGGGTATGAACCCATAAAAAACTATTCCTATGATGATAAATCCTTGTTACAAGAAAGTGTAGACTATCCGTTGACTACTGTAAATAGGCAAAGAACTGCTTATCTATGGGCATATAATGGTGCATACGTAGTAGCACAGATTAGTAATATTACTCAAGCAGAGCTAGACAGTAAATTAGTATCTATCTATTCATCAAGAACAGATATCTCTGCTAATACTACTACGGGTGAGATCTTAACTACGCTTGTGAAATTAAAAAATAAACTTACCGAAACAGATCAGTTTATAACTATCTATCTCTATAAGTCCAGATATGGACTATCAGAAACTCATGACCCCAACGGAAGGATAATCCGATATGAATATGATGAATTTGGAAGGTTACTCAGAACAAAAGATCATGATAAGAATGTATTGCAGGAAAACGAATATAACTACGGTAACTAATACATCTAAAAGTCCATGAAAAAAAGAATAATAGCAACAGTAAGCATGCTGATGGTACTGGCAGGTTATGGTCAGGATACTACAAAAAATTATACAAAAACTTATACAGCCAGAAAACCTATACAAGGTAATATCTCTACTAATACGAATAAAGATGAGGTGCAACAGGCAGTACAATATATAGATGGGTTAGGCAGGCCGATTCAGTCTGTAATCCGTTGGGGATCAGCCAATGGTAAAGATATGATTAATCCTGTTACGTATGATGAATATGGAAGGCAATTAAAACAATATTTACCTTTTGAGAGAAATACAACTAATGCCACCTATGATGGCGCAGTAATAGTGCAACAAAAAACTTTTTATGATAATCATTTTGAAATAGGTAGTGGTAGCTATGCTTTTTCTGAAACTCAGGTAGAAGCTTCTCCGCTAAATCGGCCCAAAAAACAGGCAGCTCCTGGAAAAGCGTGGAAAATTGATGGGACACATACCGTAGACCTAGTATATCGAAACAATACAATAACCGATAAGGTACATGAAATCACTATTTCTGGCGCATCAATAACTGCCGATAGTGATTATGGAGCAGGATTATTAACTGTAACCGTGACTACGGATGAAAATACTGGAAATCAACAGGGAGAAACTCAGGAGTTTACAGATAAGCTGGGTCGGGTGATCCTGAAAAAAGTAAAATCAGGAGTCAATACCTACTACAAAACCTATTATGTATATGATGATTACGGCAATCTTAGGTATGTGATCCCTCCTGCGGCTATTGAAGAGATCCAAAATGAAAATAATGATTGGAGTAGGATCAATACCGAAGCATTTCAAAAACGATGGATGTTCTGTTATGAGTATGATGGTAGAAATCGGATGATTGCCAAACGAGTACCAGGTGCCGATTGGATGTATATGATCTATGATCAAAAAGATCGATTGGTTTTGACTCAGGATGGTAACCAGCGTGTAGGGTGTATAGAAAATGTGGATGGTCGTAAAGAAGTCTCGACTTATGAAGGGAAATCCTATAAGCTTATAGGAGATGGAAAAGTAATCCTAAAAGATGGATTCAGGTTTAGTGATAACGACGATAAACGCTTTGTAATCTCATCCAAAGATTTTACGGCCTGTCCAACACAGTGGGTTTTTACCAAATACGATGCATTAAATCGTCCTGTACTCACAGGATTTTATAATAGCGATCTTGATAGAGCTGCTTTACAGACTATAGTAAATCAAATTACTGATTATGAAGAAACCTATACAGGAACTGGGGTTTTGGAAGGTTACGATAATACAGCTTTTCCTACTACTATAACCTCATCAGATGTACTGTCGGTTACGTATTATGATGATTATGATTTTACCAATGAAACTCCTCCGACCCATGTAGATCTTTTACCTATTGTAAAAGGTCAGATAACAGGTACAAAAACCAGGATATTAGCCAGTGAGGATTGGCTGAATACCGTGACCTTTTATGACAATCGATACCGACCTATTAAGGTAATTGCCGATAACCATAAAAATGGTCAGGATATTGTAGAGAATACTTATCGTAATATCGTTTCTCCATTGATAAAAAATACAACGACGACTCACAGAAGTGAGCACCATACAGGAGCATTGGTAACTACCGAAACGTTTACGTATGATCATATGGATCGATTGAAAGAGGTGAATCATAAGATCGAAGATAATGGCGTAGTAAAGGCGAACAAAAAATTGATCGTCAATGACTATAATGCTATAGGAGAGTTATCGGCAAAAAAACTAAACCAAACAGGGACGAATAGTTATACCCAAAAAATCGACTATGAATACAACATGAGGGGTTGGTTGACCAAGATTAATGATGGTTCGAATTTATCTGGAAATGATAAGTTCGGAATGGAACTAAAGTATGATACGGCGGGACAATTTAATGGTAATATTGGTACGATGAGCTGGAAATCTCAGGGAGGTATAAATACCAATGAACAAACGTTTAATTATACCTATGATCCATTAAATAGATTAAAAAAGGCAGATTATATAAGTCCTGGGCGTACCGGAAATTACTCTGTAGGAGGTGCCAATGGTATCCAATACGATGCTAATGGCAATATCAAACAGCTATCCCGATATCAAGAGGTTGGTGGGCAGGCCAAATTGATAGATCAATTAACCTATGCCTATGGAGATAAAGGAAATCAATTATTGAATGTATCCGATGGCGGTGACGATACTTCTTTGAATGACCCTGATCCGAAGATTACCAGAATCAAAGACCTTGGATTTAGAGATGGCAATATTAGTGACCAAGATTATACCTATGACCCAAATGGCAATATGATTAGTGACCAAAACAAAGGGATCGATCACATAAGTTATAATCACCTCAATTTACCCCAATTGGTGAGTTTTGATAATGGTAACTATGTGCGATATACCTATAATGCTGCCGGGATCAAACTACAAAAAGAATCCAAAATGGGGAGTACTACTACCGTAACTGATTATGTGACTGGTAAACACTACATCAATGGAGTATTACAGTTTTTTCAACATACCGAAGGTAGAGTACTTAAAAATGGAACCAACTATGTTTACGAATTTAATCTTACAGATCATTTAGGCAATGTACGAGTCTCTGTAGATGAAACCGGTACTGCAAAACAACGTGATGATTATTATCCCTTTGGGTTAACGTTTAATTCTTTTGTGTCCGGTGTAGAAAATCAGTATAAATATAATGGAGGGGCTGAATATCAATCAGAATTTGATTTGTATACAACAAATGCAAGATTATATAATCCAGAATTGGGGCGTTTTTGGGGAATTGATGTAATGTCAGATATCTTACCATCGATTAGCCCCATGTCTTATGGTTATAATAACCCTATTAAATTTAATGACCCTTTGGGTTTGATGGGTATACCTGGTTGTGAAGAATGCCCTGATGCTATTGTATTAGATGAAGTAGAAATAACTGCCGATAGACTACCACCAGAATCTTCAAGCCAAAAGTTAACTATTTATCAAAATCTATTATTTAGCGGCAATTCAGTTAATAGATCTTTAGCAAGAGCTGTTGTGGATGGTAACACTAATTTGGTTAATAACTTCACCACCAATAATAGATTGCATTTTAGTCTGGAGGAATATAGGAAAGAACAGGAGCGATTTAGTGCAGGAGATGCTTGGGCAATGATTGCGGGAAGAGGGATTGGTATAGTTATGTTGTCAACTTACGGTGGTGCAATGTTATCAGGAAGTAACTTGTCATTATCGTTACCCTCTGCTGCGACCTTAAAAACAAGTTTGTTTGGAGCTGATGCATTTTCAAAATCTTTTTGGGTAAGAACAGGTGTAAATGCTAGTATTGAAACAGGGAATCAATTGATAACGAATGATTTTCAATTTAATCAATTGGATGTTTTTGATATTGGTGCTCAAGGTTTTTTAGGTTTGAATACCCCTCAAAGTGCTGCAGGAACTGCAATTGTAGACTTTAAACCGTTTGCAAGTAACAGTTCGGATATTTTTTCTATTAATTTAAATAGTGGAGCAGCAATAGATTTTACCACAAGTTTTACGGCTGGTCGTCTTAGTGGTACTAGTGGAATCCGAAACTCTTCAGTTCAACCATTAATTCAATGGGGTGCTGATTTGTCAATGAAGGTTGTTAGTAGTGGTACCAAAACAACAATCGCAAAAGAATGAAAAATTTAAAAACTCCCTTCACTCCCGCTAGTCTTAGACTAGTGGCGGGAAGAGTTAGAAAAACAGAAATACTGTTCTTGTTATCACTAAAGGTGTTTTAGTGATAACAAGAACAAACAATTAAAGAAACGCTAGATAACGAGAATTTGTAACTTGTGTTATCACCTTTAAGAAATAAATAGAACAAAAATTAATCTACTCAAAATGAAAACAAATATGAAAACGATTGTAGTACTGCTATTTTTAAGTATTGCTTATCACATACAATCACAAGAATTATCAGAAACAGAACTTGCAATAGCCGAAAGTACTAATATAAGTCAGGAGGTATTAAAATTAGTACGAACCCATACCGATGCAACGTTTATTGACATCCCTAAGGATGATACTCACGAATATGCAGCATTGGCGATAAACCTTGAAAACGAAAAAGCTACTGCTCTTGTCAACGAGTTAAGAAAGATCAGATATATGAAAGCATTGAGTGGGTATACCGTTTTTAAAGCGATTCGTAATCAAAATGCTGCCGATGATCAGGTACGAATTTTGCACCAAGAAGATCCACTATACCCTATAAAATACATGAAAACTAAAGGTTCATATCCAAAATTGTCTACCGATCAGATATTTGATAAAATAGAAAGATGGCATGGGCGAAGGGGATGTGTTTTGCTTGGCGCCGGTAAGAATTGGGTAGAACTCCAATTTGTCTTACCATTAGAGGATACAGACAAATTTGCCAAGGAAATCATCAGTCTTTGCCCTGCCTTAGACAGTGTATATCGAGGATACGAAAGATTATCAAAAAAACTGCAAGAAGAAAAACCCACGATTCTATTAGAGTGGTGATTGTAGAGCTTTTAGGATAACAAAGAATTAAATTACTTAGAAAAACCGGGATGAATATCTCGGTTTTTATTTTTTCGTTTTTTGAAATAGATTTTCAAATTTCTTATGCTTCGATGGGTTTAGGTTCTGGTGCCAATGGCTGTAATACATGTAGTGCCTTATCTACCGAATCAATGTTTTCAAAAGTTAATAATAACCTTAAACCATTTCGGGTGTTCTTTTCTTTCATTTTACAAAGTGCACTGTTTTGTTGTACAAACCGCAATAGTTTAGAGAAACCTTCGCTTTGATAAAATGCAGATTGTTGATCGCTAATAAAGTACCCAATAAGTTTATGTTGTTTCAGGATAATTTTTTCTAGCCCAATACTTGTAGCAATCCATTTAATTCTAACCGAATTTAATAAATCAATAGCTGGATTTGGTAACTCTCCAAAACGATCAGTGAGTCTTTTTTCATATCCTTGTAACCCTATTTCATCTTTGATAGCGTTGAGCTCGGTGTACAGGTTCAAACGTTCGGTTATATTATTGATGTAATCATCGGGAAATAACAACTCAAAATCGGTATCGATTTGAGTATCTTTTAAAAACACTTTTTCTTTCGATTGATCTTCATAGAGCTCTGCAAACTCATTTTCTTTAAGTTCTTCAATAGCTTCATTTAGAATTTTTTGATAGGTGTCAAATCCTATTTCATTTATAAACCCACTTTGTTCACCACCCAACAAATCTCCGGCACCTCTAATTTCCAGATCTTTCATGGCGATATTAAAACCGCTACCTAATTCTGAAAACTGTTCTAGAGCAGTAATTCGTTTTCGGGCATCTTCGGTCATTGCAGAATAGGGCGGTGTGATAAAGTAGCAAAACGCCTTTTTATTGCTTCGTCCTACACGACCACGCATCTGATGAAGATCCGACAGCCCAAAATTATTGGCATTATTAATAAAAATGGTATTTGCATTAGGTACATCTAATCCACTCTCTACAATAGTTGTAGATATTAACACATCAAACTCTCCATTCATAAACGAAAGCATTAAACTTTCTAATTTTTTACCTTCCATTTGTCCATGTCCTACACCTACCTTGGCATCGGGTACTAGTCGTTGCACCATTCCGGCAACTTCCTTAATGTTTTCTATTCGGTTATGAATAAAAAATACTTGTCCGCCGCGCTGCATTTCATAACTTACAGCATCACGAATCGTTTCTTCACTAAACCGTATCACATTTGTTTCGATTGGATAACGATTTGGAGGAGGAGTGTTGATGGTAGATAAGTCTCTTGCCGCCATTAAACTAAATTGAAGCGTTCTTGGGATAGGAGTGGCCGTAAGAGTTAACGTATCTACATTTTCTTTTATAGTTTTTAATTTATCTTTTACCGAAACTCCAAACTTTTGTTCTTCATCAATAACAAGCAACCCTAAATCTTTAAATTTCACATTTTTATTAACTAATTGATGGGTGCCAATAATAATATCAACCGTTCCTTTGGCAAGATCCTCTAATGTTTCTCTTTTTTGTTTTGCCGTTCTAAAACGATTGATATAATCTACTGTAACTGGAAAATCTTTTAGGCGTTCTCGAAATGTTTTTGCATGCTGAAAAGCCAAAATTGTTGTCGGAACCAATATAGCAACTTGTTTTCCATTGTCTACTGCTTTAAATGCTGCTCGAATAGCCACCTCGGTTTTACCAAAACCAACATCTCCACAGATCAAACGATCCATAGGTCGCTCACTTTCCATATCTGCTTTTACAGCTTCTGTTGCGGTACTTTGATCTGGAGTATCTTCATAAATAAAAGAAGCTTCTAGTTCATGTTGTAAATAGCTATCCGGAGCGTATTGAAATCCTTTCTGTAATTTTCGTTTAGCGTATAACTGGATAAGATTAAAAGCAATGTGTTTTACGCGAGCTTTAGTTTTTTGCTTTAAGGTTTTCCAGGCCTTAGATCCGAGTTTATAAATCTGCGGAGCCTTACCATCTTTGCCATTAAATTTTGAAATTTTATGAAGCGAATGAATACTAAGATATAATACATCACGCTCTCCATAGATCAACTTGATAGCTTCTTGCTTTTTGCCTTCTACATCAATCTTTTGCAGTCCTCCAAATTTACCTATACCGTGATCTATATGAGTTACATAATCACCCACCTCGAGATTGGTTAGCTCTTTGAGTGTGATTGCCTGTTTTTTGGCATACCCATTTTTAAGATTGAATTTATGATAGCGCTCAAAAATCTGATGATCGGTATAACAGGCCAATTTTTGATTGTGATCTATAAATCCCTGAAAAGCCGAAAAAACTATAGTTTCGTATTGTTTTACATCCAGGTCCGCATCGTCAAAAATATCATGAAAACGTTTGGCTTGTTGTTCGCTTACACAAAAGATATAGTTCTTATATCCTTCTTCATAGTTTTCGTTTAAGTTTTGAATAAGTAGATCAAACTGCTTATTAAAAGACGGTTGCGGTTTTATATCAAATTTGATGGCATAATCTGCTTTGGTAAGCGGTCGATTGCTGATTTCTACCAAAGTAAAATCCAGTAGTTGTTTTTTTATAAGTGCCGAAGTAGCAAAAAGTTCTTCAGGAGTACTGTGCTTAATGTCTTCAGAAAGAGTTAGAAAAGCCTCTTTGGCTTTTTCGAAATTCTTATCGATCCTAGCAGATAGCAGATCAATATCTTTGGTAAAAACAACTGTTTTTTGGGCTATGTATTTTAAAAAACTCTCTCGTGTTTCTTGAAGCGCTTTGTTTTCGACATTTGGGATAATTGTAATCTTTTTAATTTGATCGGTAGATAGTTGTGTTTCTACATCAAAGGTGCGAATACTATCGACTTCATCCCCAAAAAACTCTATCCGATAGGGTTCGTCATTACTAAATGAAAAGACATCTACAATCCCTCCTCTAACAGAAAACTCACCCGGTTCGGTTACAAAATCCACACGCTGAAATTGATATTCAAACAATACCTCGTTTATAAAATCTAAAGAAAGCGTATCGTTTGTCGAGACTTTTAAGGTGTTTTTTTCTAATTCCTTTCGGGTAACCACTTTTTCAAATAACGCATCTGGATAGGTAATAATTAATGCTGGCTTTTTTCTAGAATTGATCCGGTTTAATACTTCGGCTCTAAGCAGAACATTAGCATTATCTGTTTCTTCAATTTGATAAGGGCGACGATAGCTACCGGGATAAAAAAGCACATTTTTATCACCTAACAGTTGCTCTAAATCATTAAGGTAATAGGCGGCTTCTTCTTTGTCATTAAAAACACATAGAAACGGTGCTTCAGCGTTCTTAAAAGCATTTGAAATAATAAAGGATAATGAAGAGCCTACGCTTCCTTGGAGATGCGTTTTTGCTTGGGATTGGGCAATAGCTTTCTCTAGTTTCTGCAATTGCAGAGACTGTTCGAAGGTTTGCGAGATTAAAGTTGCACTCACGTAGCTGGATTTTGTGGCAAATATAAGTGCTATCTTAATTTCTTACAAAAGGAACTTCGTTTTCTATTTAAATTGATCTAAGAATTTATCAAAATCCTCTTGCCTATTGTATAGATGAGGTGATACGCGTATTGCGTTTCCGCGAAACGAAACTATAATGTTTTCCTGTTTCAATTTAGATTTCAACAGATCAAGGTCGATATGATCTGGTAAATAGATTCCTAAAAGATGATGCGCTCTATGAGTATCATCCTCAATAAAACAATCTAAAGAGCGAAGTTGCTCGACCACTTTTTGGGTATTAATTTTACAATATTCTTGTATTGCCGTCGGTGTCCATTCGATCAATTGCTCGATAGAGCGAATAAGCATAGGTGTTAATACAAAATTACTAGATTCGCCAACAGAGTATCGTGCAGCTTTTGGTTGGTATCGATCTTCGTATGTGGTAAGGTTAGTGAAATCCTCACTATTATATCGATTCATCCAATTATGTTCTATAGGCGTACCGTTAGTAAAAGCGTCACTATAATAGGCCATTCCGATTGCATAAGGACCAAGCATCCATTTATATCCACCACAGACCAATGCATCAGGTTCGATATCTTTTATAGAAAATGGCAATGCTCCAATACTCTGCGTGCCATCAATGACCAAAAAAGCATTAAAAGTTTTGGTTTTTTGTCGTATTGCTTTTAAATCAAATAAAGTACCATCTGCCCAATGCACATGTGCCATGGCCACAACGGCAGTTTTTTCAGAAATAGCGGCCAAGATATTCTCATTCCATTGTTTGCTTCGTTGGTCAAAACTTACAGGAGGCTTGATAATTTTTATAGAAGCTTCTTTTTGTTGAGCAATTTCTTGCCAGATGTACACATTGCTTGGAAATTGTTCATCGACAAGCAAAATTTCATCTCCTTTGTTAATAGGTATATTATTTGCTGCATTTGCAATCCCGTATGATACTGAAGGTATAATGGCCGTATTAAGATAATCTGGAGCATCGATCAAAGTTGCAAACCTTTGTTTTAAAATTGCTCTTTCTTTAAAAAAATCTTCAGGAAGAATTTCGTTGGGTCTTGCTTTTTTAGAGACACTTTTTAAGCCAACTTCTGTCACCGATTGCAATTGCGGAGACATATATGCACAATTTAAATATGTAGTGTTTTCGGGAAGATCAAATAGGTGTTTTTGATGTTGCATAAATCTAATTTACTGAATTACAAAATAAAGAATAAGGATATAATCGGCAATCATGGTGTTGGTTAAAACTATCTTAATTAATAACGGTATAATACGAGTGTATTAGAAAACCAAGGATTGTTGGCATATAGAAATCTCTTCTCTGCCGGATATAAAGTCAGCTATGTGATATGCAAATTCCTATTAGCACCCTATACCGTATTAGAAGTACTTTTCTCGAATTATTTTAACAATTAAAACCTATCACACAATGAAAAATGTAATCAATCTTTTAGTAATCTCAATGTTATTATTGATAAGTTGTGAAACAGAGTCTACGATTCCTGATGAACAGTTATCCGAAAAAGAATTAGATAGTGGGACCGTTTTTAAAACGATCTTTTTCTATCTGGGAGATGAGGCTAAAGCAATACCTTCTTATGAGGAACAAGTTGCCTTATTAGAAAAAAACAATACAGAAAACAACGAATTTCTAGAGCGTTATGAAGCATCGGCAGAAGCTTACCTGCGTAAAGTAAATGAGAAAAACCCTAAGTTTCTGGATGAATTAAAAAATGCAGTAGTAAGTAAAGATTTTGAACAAATCAGAGCCTCTCTGGTATATGGTGGTAATCTTATGACTGCAATAGCTACAATGGATGCTTTGAAAGCAACTAATAATAAAGATGCGATCAACGAATTTGCTAAAATCAATTCAAAAAACTACGATGTTACAAACCCAAAGGAATTAGAATTGCTTGTTAGTGACTTAGGTACGGTTATGAAAGCAGATCCGACTCCTCATCCGGATAAGCCCTTAACTTATAATTATAATTTTGCAGCTATTATTACCTTTCATTGGACACAAACATATTTCATGAATTACAATTTCAATTTTGTGAATTCAACTAATTTTAATCTCAATTTAAATTTTGCTGAAATCATGAATTATTTTGGGCAAAATTCATTAGGTACTATTTCTAAGTATGAAAATTATGCCGGAGAAAAATTGATTGAAGATATTGCATTCGCTTTCTAAAGAATCTGATTTTCTTAGTTTTTGATTTTTTTTAAAATCAAAAAAGGGTATTCAAAATAAAATAAGCCCTCTAACCAGTGAGTTGGAGGGTTTAAAGGTTTTACTTTCTAATCTAAAAAAACAATAAAATGAAACATCTATTCATGTTCTTTGGATTTGTCGTATTGATCGGGTTTTTGCAGATTAACTTTATTACTACTTTAGGAGATAATGTGATGAATGTTTCTGCAGCCGAGAAAAATGTGATTCAATTTCTTTTCCCGCAAGGGTGGGGTTTTTTTACCCGAAATCCAAAAGAACCAAATTATAAATTGTATCGAATTGAAGACGGAAAACCACAATTAGTAACTTTTCGAATTACTTCTTCGAAGAATTATTATGGGCTTTCTAGAAAGGGCAGTCGATTAGGCATGGAAATGCATCGCATAAAAAGCAAATTACCACCATCTGCCGGTTGGTCATCGTCTACTACTTCACTTAAAGATATGCATCTAGATACTCTGTCTTATCCTTGTTTGGATACAGTATCTAAATTATTGTATATACAAGAAGGAGATTACATACTCAAAGAATATCATCTCAGTCCCTGGTCATGGGCCAAACATCAAGGGCGCTATTCCAAAACATTTAAATATATTCCATTTCAATTGATAAAATCATGACGATCCTCTACCAAAATGCTTATAAAGAAATTAGCGATAGGTTATTTTCTAAAAATCCATTTACTTGGGTGTACGGATTTTCAAGAACCACTCTTGCGCTATGTGTATTGATCATACTTACTTTTAGTGAAACTACTGTATTATTTGATGAAACTATTTACTACAGTCGTTTAGAAAAGCAAGTTTTTAGTTCGTATAACTTATTCTACCTTTTTGGTTGGGAATATTTGGGATATGCCAAGGCATTATCAATTGTATCGTTATTGCTAATCGTATCTGGATGGCGACCTAGGTATACCGGAGTGCTTCAATGGTGGATTACAGCTAGTTTTTTCTATTCATCTAGTATAGTCGAAGGGGGAGATCAAATTGCGATGATTCTTACATTATTGTTAATTCCAGTTACTTTGTTAGATCATAGAAAATGGCATTGGCAGTGTTGTGATCGATTTTCAGAATACAAAAAATTTGTAGGTAATTTGATGTTTGTATTAGTGGCCCTTCAGATGTCATTGTTATACCTTAATGCAGCAATGGATAAAATCTATGTTTCAGACGAATGGAAGGTGGGTAGCGCATTTTATTACTATGTTAATGATGCGTTTTTTAGTTACCCCGAATGGATGGACCCATTAATGATGAGTTTATTGAATAACTCTTTTTTTGTCTCTGCAGTTACTTGGGGTACTATTTTGCTAGAGCTAATACTATTTGGGATCCTTTTTTCTAGTGCCAAAAACAAACGTTTGCTGTTTCCTTTGGCTGCATTATTTCACTTCGCAATTGTACTGTTCTTAGGGTTATTTAGTTTCTTTTTTGCCATGTTGGGTGGATTAGTATTGTATTTAATTCCGAAAGAAACGCCTATACCACAATTTAAATTTAAACGGCCACGTTTCATCATAACGAATAGGTTTTGGGAGGTGTTGTCAATTCCTTTTTTTAGAAAAAATAGCATGTGAGGTAATTTCGAATAGGCCTCATTTTTTTAATCAAAAGATAGTATACTTATATAAAAAAGCAAGACGAATATATACGCCTTGCTTTTACTCCCGCAAGTAACTAATTCTAATTATATACCTACCTATGTATTGCACTAGACGATGATGCAGGAAGCTCCTTTATAAAATTGATAATAAATCGTATGTGTAGCTTAAAAAATCTCTTTGTAAATTTCATAACATGCTTTTTATATATAACGCATCAATGCTAGATATCCCTACCTGCATTTTGTTCACATACAAAAAAGGAGAATACTATCGAGTAAGAAATAGCTTATTAGAATAGAGATAGATATATCTTTTTGTAGCCTAAAACAAGCTAATCGAAATAAAGGATTTATGTGATACCAAAAAAAGGAGAATTATATATTTAAAAAGGAGTAGAGTTTAGTTATATTTGCGGCAAATTAAACAAAAAGTACATGATGTCAATATCTGATTTATTTGATAGCGGTTTCCAGAAACGAAATCAGGACCATTTTGCAGCAATTGTAAGAGTAGCTATGAGTGATGGAGTAATTACAGACGAAGAAAAAGCCTTTTTGGATAGATTGGCTCGTAATCTAAGTATCTCTGAGAACGATTATAAAGAAATCTTGAAAGATTATGGCACGCACCCTATTAATCCGCCTTCTAGTTATGAGAGAAGACTAGAGCGATTATACGATTTGTCTAGAATGGTATATGCAGATCATATTAAAGGTGCTGATCAAGTAGTATTATTAGAAAAACTAAGTATTGGCTTAGGTTTTAGTCCAGAAAATGCAAAGTACGTAGTAGATAAAGCATTGATCTTAGTAGATCAAGGAGCAGATAGCGATACTTTTGCTGAAGAAATCAAAAATATGAATAGATAATAAATGATCTATTTTTTATCATATTTAAAAAGGCTGCCTTAATCGGCAGCCTTTTTTGCAATCTGTTTTGTGATTTTGTAAAGTAGTTCTTCTTGTTCAAAGGGTTTGGCGATAAAATCATTCATCCCTGATCGTAAGCATTTGTCTCGAGCAGTTTCACCTGCTTTACCCGAAAAGCCTATAATCGGAACTTCAGAAATATAGGGATCACCATAATTTTTCCTGATCATATGTGTGGTTTGATAACCATCAGTTTTTGATAACGAAAGATCCATTAATACCAGATCATAAGCACGTCGTTCGATGTAACTAATAGCTTCTTCACTATTAAGCGCTATATCTACAAAAAAGGTGCCTTGAGAAATCAATATTTTCATGATTAAAAACTGAGTGATTTCTTCATCTTCAACAACCAAAATTCTAAATTTTTTCTTGGTCTTTGGTAGTGTATATTTTTTCTTTTTTCTTTCTGGAGTAGTATTTTTAGTAACATCAAATTTAAACGGAAGTTTAACGTTAAATGTAGAGCCTTTATCAGGGGTGCTACTTACTTTGATTTCTCCATTAAGTAACTCTATAAGGTCTTTTACAATAGCGAGACCCAAACCATTTCCTGAAATTTGCCTATCGTGATTAAATCGTGTAAAACGTTCAAATAGGTTAGGGATATTTTCTTCCAGAATTCCAATTCCAGAATCTTCAATTCTAAAATTAAGATTCAGTTTATTGGTACGCTGATAGTTTTTAGTAATCGAAAATGTTATTTTTCCCTCTTCGGTAAATTTAAAAGCATTATTGAGCAGATTGTTTAAAATCTGATACACTCTTGTTCTATCACCAATTACATATTCTTGTATACTCTCTTCGATTTTGGTTTCAAAAACAAGACCTTTTTCTTCAGCAATCTTTGCATAAGATTCTTCGAATCCTTTGATTAAGGTATGAAAAGAGAAGCGTTCTTCAATAACCTTTAAGGTCCCAGATTCAATTTTTGAGATATCGATCATATCATCAATAAGCGCATTAAGATGTTTGCTTTCGCGTTTAATAATCCTGGTGAGCTCCTCTTGTTCAAAAGTTAGATTAGTTTTTTCTAATACTTCTACAAAACCAAGAATACTGGTAAGGGGTGTTCTAATTTCGTGATTTATATTAGCAATAAAACTATTTTTAAAAGCTTCTTTTTCTTGTAAATACTTATTTTTTAACTCCAGTTCCTTACTCAACAAAATTGACTCGTTTTTTTGTTGGGCTATTTGATTGAGATCATTGTATTTTAAAGTATAATCAAAAAGAATAATACTTATATTTTTATCAATCTGGATCGAAACATCACAAATATGCTCATTGTCACCATTTTCAAAATGAATACAAGGAAAATTAAATGATTCTGGAGTATTATCATGATCATCAATAAAACTTCTAAGGATTTCAAAAAAAGGATGAACATCAAAAATCGAATCTCCTTTTTTCCAATCAAAAAGAGACGCATCTGTAGTTGTAATCAAACCGTCAAAAGAAACTGTAGTTACCTGAGTTTTTTGATGAAATTGTAAAGGCTCGTGGTAATTTTTCATAATCCTTATGATGTTATTTCTTTCGCCAGATCCGAAAAGAAATCCTGAACATTTTTATTTGTTTTTGCACTGGTTAAACAATCAAAAGGAATGTTTTGTGCTTTTAGATGAGCAGTGATCTCTTTTTCATTTACTAAATCAAGTTTATTACCCAATACTTTGGCAGTAACCTTGGTGTAATTTTTTTGTAAATAGTCTAACTCCTCATTTAAGTTTTTATATGTTTCTTCGCGAGTAACATCAAATACATAAATAAAAGCATGTGAACCCAAGAGGTATGATTTTCGGGTATCTTCTACACTATCCGAATGCCCTTCGGTATCCCAAATGATCATCGATAATTCTCTGCCATCTGGAAGCTGTATAACCTTTTTTTTGATTTGTACGCCAAGCGTAACTTTGTATTCTTCTGAAAATTCGTCGTCGACAAAACGCCTGAACAGGGACGTTTTTCCAACACCGAAGTGTCCTAAAAGCACTACTTTTTTAGACAATTTCATCTGCAAAATATTTTTTAAGTTTTTTAGTGAAAAGGGTACTGTTTTCTAAATCCTTACTGGAAATATGCCGTTGTGCAAAGTCTAGAATTTGATCTTCTAGGACTTCTTTAAACATCATAGAGTATGCTCCAGAAATAACACAGGCAATATAGTAAGAATAAAAATTTTGAATGTGTATTGTATATAATTCGTATTCTATTAACTCTAGGTTCTGATCTCCCCCTTGAAAAGCGTCTTCAACAAAACTCTTAATAGCAGTAAGCATACCGGCAACCATATCTTTGTCAATAGTGCCATCTGATAAAGGACTGTAATCTGTAATTAATATTCCAGAATCTTTTTCGATAACAAACATTTGGATCAATCTTGGTTTTGCATAATCAGTAAGGGCCAGATCTCCATCTGTAATCCCTTGTGCTCTGGCTTTGGTTTTTCGAAACCAATTTTTGAAAGAAAAAGCTTTTTTAGTTTGTCTGCTAATGTTTTCACTCAATAATTTCATTTCATGGGCGATATATTTCTTAATCATTTTACCAATGATCGGAAACAAAGCCTCTACAACAGCATCTTGAGAGTTTTTGATTTCTTCTTTTAACGCTTGAGTGATTGTAGGCCCCAGAGTTTTAGGGATTTCTTCTACAAATTCTTCTAATTTATCATCAATAATAGGGTCTACCTTATGAGACAGTTCTTGTTTTTGATGAACAATTTTATTGAGTTCTTCGACTTTTTGAGCTAAGGAATCAGTAATCTCTTTTTCTTCGGTAAGAAGAAGTTCTTTAAGAAGTTTGAGTTTATCCTGCTCTTCCATGCTCTTGGACAGATTGGATTATTTTTGGTTGATTTTTTCACCCATAGCGATAAGAAGATCGCCTAGTGTTTTTTTATCCACCTTTTTTGAGTCTAGTGCCTCTGCCTTATCTGCAAGATTATCTTCTAATTCTGTGATACGAATATTAATATCAGTGCTAAGATTATCAATTGCCTGGTGTAATTCTTTTCTCGAATCATCAATAAAATCTTCTAACTCTTTCTTTTTAGAAGCGATGTCGTTCTTTACTTTTTCAAATTCAGAATTATAGGCAGCAATGTTTTCTCCAAAAATAAGGTTCTTGATTGCTTCAATTTTTGAAGAAGGATCATTTGCGACTTCTTCTTTAACAGCTTTATTTTCCTTGGCCATTTTGGGTCGGTTTATTTGTTGTTCTTTAACGCTTTTTGTAAAATTAACATAAATACATTAAAAATAAGGACGAACTCCCTATAATGTTAATTTAATAGAAACCTAAGTTTCTCTTTTTGCAAAAGATATGTGATACTTTACGTTTAAAAATTTAGAGTATAGTATTAGGGGGATGGTATAAATATACAATTATTATTCTTTAGACAAGGGGTGCAATAATCACAGTTATATTTTTGACCGATTAACTTTTCATAAATGACTCTACTTTGTCTACCATATTTTTGCTTCCGCATACAAATGGAGTACGCTCATGTAGTTCTGAAGGCTTTATATCCATTATTCTTTTAAAACCATCACTAGCTTTTCCTCCTGCCTGTTCTGCAATAAAAGCCATTGGATTGCACTCGTATAACAAACGAAGTTTTCCGTTAGGGGACTTTGAAGTACTTGGATATAAGTATACACCGCCCTTGATCATATTACGATGAATATCACTTACCAATGAGCCTATATATCTAGAGGTATACGGTCGATCTCCCTTTTCTTCCTGGCAATATTTGATATAATCTTTTATACCTTGAGGAAAATGAATATAATTACCCTCATTTACCGAATAGATATTTCCATCCTCAGGAAATTTCATATTAGGATGTGATAAATAATATGTTCCCAGTGCAGGATTGAGAGTAAACCCGTTTACACCATGGCCTGTAGTATATACAAGCATTGTTGATGTACCATAAATAATATATCCCGCAGCTACTTGTAAGTTTCCGGGTTGTAAAAAATCTTCCAAAGTAACAGGCGTACCTGTTGGTGTAACTCTACGATATATCGAGAAAATAGTTCCTACCGATACGTTTACATCAATATTTGAACTACCATCCAAAGGGTCCATAAGGACTACATAATTATTGCGGTGGTCATTTTTTTGTCCTTTAATCGTAATAAACTCATCATTTTCTTCTGAAGCGATACCACAAACGATTTCACGATTAGTTAGCGTATTTATAAACGTTTCATTAGCTAATACATCAAGTTTTTGTTGATCTTCACCTTGAACGTTAGTCTCTCCTATAGCACCAGTAATATCGACTAAGCCAGCCTTGTTTACTTCATGATTCACCATTTTTGCAGCCAATCTGATCGAGTTAATCAGACGAGATAACTCACCACTGGCATACGGAAAATCGTTTTGATTTTCGATAATAAACTCTCCTAAGGTTTGATTTTTTCTTGTCATTTTATGGTGAAATTTATATTGCTGCAAAAGTATTATTTTTTAGATAACTATATCGTTTTCGTAGGTTTAAATTGTAAAATGTATTTCTAAAGCATCAAAAAAGAAAAGGATAATGATCATAGATTCTATAATGTAATATGAGCTAAGGTAGATAAGCATGAAAATTGTCTGGTTTCTGATACTTATTTTTTAGTTTTGATAAACTTTTGTACCATGGATTATATAATTAGAGATGCAGTCACGCAGGATATGGATCAGGTTCTGGATTTAATTCGAGAACTTGCTGCTTTTGAGAAGGAACCTGATGCTGTAGAAGTAACGACCAAAGAATTAATTAAAGAAGGCTTTGGTGATCATCCTCTTTTTCATTGTTTTGTGGCCGAAGTTGATCAACAAATCGTCGGTATTGCTTTGGTATATTTTCGTTTTTCGACCTGGAAAGGTCGTTCTCTTCATTTAGAAGATCTTATCGTAAAAGAATCAATGAGAGGGACTGGTTTGGGCAGTGCATTATATGAAGAAGTTATAAAATATGGTAAATCACAAGGAGTGAGAAGAGTAGAGTGGGTAGTGTTGGATTGGAACCAAAATGCAATTGATTTTTATGAAAAAAGTGGAGCAAAACTGCTAAAAGATTGGTATCTCGTACAGATGGATCAAAAGGGAATGAATACATTTATTGCTAATCTATAATTTTAAGAAATAATCAGAAATGAGAGTTTTTAAGTTTGGAGGAGCATCAGTAAAAGATGCTAATGCAGTAAAAAACGTTGTCCACGTGCTACAGACAACAGGATACTCTAATGTATTAATTGTTGTTTCTGCAATGGGCAAAACCACTAATGCCTTAGAAAAAATAGTAGCATTGTATCTTGATCAGGATGCCGATTATAAAAGGTCTATCCAAAATTTAAAACAGTATCATTTCGAAATTCTAACTTCTCTTTTTGATCATAAACAACATCCTGTTTTTAAAAAAGCAGAAAACCTGTTTAATGATCTTGAAACGACTTTGACTCGAAATAAATCCAGGCAATATAATTATATCTATGATCAAGTAGTTAGTTATGGCGAACTTCTTTCTACCATTATTATTAGTGAATATTTAAACAATAATGGGTTTGCTAATGAGTGGTTAGATGCTCGAGAAATGATTAAAACTGATAACTCGTATCGTGATGCCGAAGTGGACTGGGAGCATACGCAACAAATTATTTTGGATACAGTAAATAAAAAAACGCTCACTGTTACACAAGGATTTATAGCATCGGACCAAAATAATTTTACTACTACATTGGGGCGTGAAGGGAGTGATTATACTGCTGGTATTTTTGCATATTGTCTAGGTGCGGATAGTGTAAGTATCTGGAAAGATGTACCAGGAGTTCTTAATGGCGATCCACGCGTTTTTGAAAACACCAAATTACTATCTCATGTTTCTTATGAAGAAGCGATTGAACTTGCTTTTTATGGAGCATCTGTAATACATCCCAAAACTATACAACCGCTACAGCGTAAAGAAATTCCGTTATACGTAAAATCTTTTTTACATCCCGATACTGAAGGGACATCTGTGAAAAAAGGACAACCGTTAGATCCTTATATGCCATGTTATATTGTAAAGAAAAATCAAACCTTAGTATCGCTGTCCTCTATAGATTTTTCATTTATTGTTGAAGAAAATATTAGCGATATTTTTAAATTGTTTCATCAGTATCATATAAAGGTTGATCTTATTCAAAATTCGGCAATTAGTTTTTCGGTATGTCTGGATGATAAATTTAATCACCTTGAAGATCTACTTAATACTTTAAAAGCTAGGTTTAAAGTAGCTTACAACAAAAATGTCTCTTTATATACTATTAGGCACTTTACAGATGACGCGATTGTATCTTTAGAAAAAAACAAAGAAATTTTATTAAAACAGATTACCAGAGAAACTTATCAAATGGTTAGTAAGGAGTAGGGTGATCTATTCGTGGATTTTGCTATATTTGCAGTTAGCGCAAATTGTATTTAATGCCTATAGTCACAGCAAAAGAATTAGCCTCAGGGCTCAAATTAGATAAACTTGGTTTTATAGGTGCCTTTATTGGTTGGTTGCTCTTAAAAATCACCAGAATATCGAAAATAAATCGGCAGTACGATAAACTTAGTCACCTTGAGGGGTTAGAATATATAAGTTCTACCTTGGATTTATATGGGGTTACTTACGAAATTCCTGTCGAGGATTTAAAACGATTGCCCAAAGAAGGTGCTTTTATTACGTTATCAAATCATCCACTAGGAGGTCTTGATGGTGGATTATTGCTTAAATTAATGTTAGAACACCGTTCTGATTACAGAATTATAGCTAATTTTTTACTTAACAGTTTTAAACCACTACGCCCTTATGTAATGCCGGTTAATCCTTTTGAAGACAGAAAAGAAGCTAAATCTAGTCATAAAGGAATTAAAGAAGCAATTATGCACCTCAGAGAAGGAAAACCTTTAGGAATCTTTCCTGCAGGAGAAGTATCGACTATAAAAGAAGGTAAGAATTATGTGGATAAAGCCTGGGAGCCAAGTGCTATGAGGTTAGTTCAAAAAGCTAAGGTGCCTGTGATCCCTATCTACTTTCATGCACGAAATAGTAGGCTTTTTTATCGTTTGGCTTCTATAAGCTCGACGCTGCGAACAGCTAAATTACCTAGCGAACTTTTTTCTCAGGAAAATAAAGTGATCAAAGTACGGATCGGAAATCCAGTTTCGGTTAAGGATCAAGAAGAGCATACCAAATTAGAGGATTTCACTAATTTTTTACGTACCAAAACGTATATGCTGGCCAACCCTTTTGAGAAGAAAACTTTGCGAGAATCCATACCAAGGAATTTAAAAATTCCTAAATCTCCTAAAGAAATAGCAGGAGAAGGTAGTACACATGTGATAGAGGCTGAGTTGGATTTTTGTCGTAACAACGATAAAAGATTATTGATCAGTAAGAATTATGAAGTGTTTCTAGCTCAAAAAACAGATATTCCTAATATTGTAAATGAAATTGGAAGACTAAGAGAAATTACTTTTAGAGAAATAGGAGAAGGAACTAATAACCCTATAGATCTTGATAAGTTTGATGATTATTATCATCATATGTTTTTGTGGGACAATGGAGCCAAAAGACTAGTAGGGGCATACCGCATGGGAATGGGTTCAAATATTTATGCCAAATTTGGGATTGATGGGTTTTACTTGCAAGATCTGTTTAGATTCGAACCCGAATTGCATAAGATGATGAGCCAGTCTATAGAAATGGGTAGGGCATTTATTATTAAAGAGTATCAACAACGACCAATGCCACTATTTTTACTATGGAAAGGTATTGTACATTGTACGTTACGTTTCCCAGAACATAAATATCTTATAGGTGGCGTAAGTATTAGTAATAAGTTTAGTAATTTCTCTAAATCTCTGATGATTGAATTTATGAGATCGCATTATTATGATCCGTATGTTGCTCAATATGTGAGACCTAAAAAAGAATTTAAGGTCAAGCTGAAAGATGCAGATAAGGATTTTATCTTTGACGAAAGTAAAAGTGATCTCAATAAATTTGACAAAATTATTGACGAGGTAGAACCGGGTAGTCTTCGCATTCCGGTTTTGATGAAGAAGTATATTAAACAAAATGCCAAAGTAGTTGCATTTAATGTAGACCCTTTGTTTAATAATGCTGTAGATGGGCTTATGTATATTCGAATAGACGATTTGCCGGATAGTACAGTAAAGCCTGTTATGGAAGAATTACAAGCCGAATTGGAGCAAAAATACTTCAAAAATGGTGATAAGTAACGTTTGCAGATATTCCAGAATAAAATTACTTATTCTTTTTTTTATTACGTTCCCTAATGTCTTAATGTCTCAATCGACATCTTTTAATGGTACTGTATTGGATGCAGTGTCAAAAAAGCCTTTAGAAGGGGTTGTAATTTATATCGATGGTACTACCAGAGGCACTATAACTAATACTTCTGGAAAATTTTCGTTAGATTTTGAAATAAGCGAAAATGTTCAAATAATAGTGTCTTATCTTGGCTATGAGACTATTTATATCGAGGGATTATCCTTAAATAAGGAGAAGAATGCGACTATTTATCTCGAAAAGAAATTAGAAAAGTTAGAGGCTGTCTTTATACAAAATGATGATTGGAGTAGGGAGAAGAAACTAAAATATTTTAGAGCTAATTTTATAGGTAATAAGGAAGCCCAAAAAACATGTGTAATTTTAAATGAAAAAGATATAAGATTATATTATAATGCTACTGATCGCACTTTATACGGAAGCTCAAGTGTTCCGATTCAAATAAAAAATGATCATTTGGGGTATAATATTTTATATAATTTGGTAGATTTTGAGATTAAGTTTGCAGCTACAGATTGGATCAATTCTGTTTACTTTGCTGGAACTAGTTTTTTTACAGAATTTAACTCAAAAAATAAAAGATATCAAAGAAAACGAAATAATGTGTTTAAAGGATCTACAATACATTTTATGCGTTCGTTAGCGACCAATACACTTTATGAAAATAAGTTCGAATTATACTACAAAGGATTTAAAACATCCTTACCTAAACTTTTAAAAGTTCAAAAAAGAAATGGTTTTGCTGAGGTATATCCCTTGACGGAAAAAATATCGGTATTGCATCATAAAAAGTTGAAAACAGACATCATGATTAATACAAAAGACTTTTTTGTTATTGATGGTTTAGGGAACTTTTCTCATTCAGATAAAATAGTATTTAATGGATATATGGGTGAGCAAAAAATTGCTCGCTTATTGCCTTTGGATTATGGTTTATAGTGCGTTAATAATACCAATGATAGATGTTTTTGACATTTGATCGAAAAATTATAGTTCTTCTTTCTCTATAAATTTATGATTATGAATGAAGTTCATTTACTTTATATTCTAAAGTGAATTAGTATGTTTGTTCAATATATTTATTTTGCGATTGCGCTATTAGGTGTTATTGTTTTCCTTTTTCTTAATAGGAGATTTTTTAAGTGGTTACAAAATAAAATTGGTAGATTAGAGAATAACATTTTCTTTAATAACACTAAGTTTTCTCAATTTTTCCGATTTATTACGCCTAGAAGAGAACGACATATTCTTACTTTTTTACTTAGATTATTAAAAATATCGATCATTTTTATTTTCTGTATTTTTTACCTTCCTTTTTTATTTAGCTTAGTTCCTCAAACCAAGGAATACGCAGATATTGTTTTAGGATACATAAAGAAACCATTACTTTTTCTATATGATGGGTTGGTCGGTTTTATCCCCAATCTGTTTTTTATAGTAGTCATCTTTTTTGTTACAAAGTACCTTTTACGATTTCTAAAATACGTTACTACCGAGCTCGAAAAAGAAGCCGTTAGATTAGATGGTTTTCATGCAGATTGGGCAAGACCTACTTTTAATTTATTACGAGTATTCATTATTGCTTTTGCATTGATTATAGTTTTTCCGTATATCCCGGGATCTGATTCCCCGGCTTTTAAAGGACTCTCTATTTTCTTTGGAGTTTTATTTTCTCTAGGTTCGACCTCGGCGATATCAAATATTGTTGCAGGTGTCGTTATTACCTATATGAGACCATTCAAAGTGGGAGATCGCGTAGAAATAGGAAATACTATTGGGGATGTTACCGAAAGAAGCCTATTAGTAACAAGAATTCGTACAATTAAAAATCTGGATGTTACTATTCCTAATTCTTCTATTTTGGGAAATCATATTATAAATTTTACCAAGAATGCGGCAGAGGATGTTGGGATTATTTTGCATACTTCTGTAACCATAGGATATGATGTTGTAAGCAATGATGTGATAAAAGCTTTGATAACCGGAGCAAAACACACAAAATTTGTATTGATCGATCCATCTCCATTCGTTTTGATTAAAAACTTGGATGACTTTTATGTAAATTATGAGATTAATGTATACACCAAGGACCCGGATAAATCGGCGTTAATTTATTCTACATTACATGAAAATATTAAAAATGAATTACATAATGCAGGTATTGAAATTTTATCACCCCATTATCATGCAGTAAGAGATGGAAATGTATTAACAGTGCCGCCAGAAAATGTACCAGAAAACTACGTTGTTTCAGGATTTAACATTAACAAAAAAGGATAATAAATAGTATCTTTCTTTTTCAATAGAAAATAATACTATTAAGCTTTAATCATAAATAATAAAAACTAAAAAATCACACAAATGGAAAAAGCACAAGAGTGGATAAATTATGGTATTGAACTGGCCAAAGAATTTGGTCCAAAAGTCGTTACTGCAATTTTAATTTATATTATTGGTTCATGGATCATTAAACGAGTAAGTAAAGGATTAAGTAAGATCTTTTCAAAAAGTAAGTATGAAGAATCGTTGCAGAAGTTTTTATTAAATCTGGTTTCTTGGGCGCTAAAGATATTTTTGATCATTTTGGTTATTTCAAGATTAGGTGTTGATGTAACTACCTTTGCTGCAGTAATTGCCGCGGCAGGTTTGGCAATCGGTATGGCGTTGCAGGGATCGTTGGCAAATTTTGCGGGAGGAGTTCTTATTATGATTTTTAAACCTTATAAAATAGGAGATTTAATTGAAGCTCAAGGTGTTTTGGGAGTAGTAAAAGAAATTGAAATTTTTACAACCAAGTTAACCACTCCTCAAAATAAACTGGCTATAGTTCCTAATGGAGCAATGGCTAACGGAAATATTATTAATTATACGGCAGAAGGTTTGATGAGAGTCGATATGACTATAGGTATTGGGTATGACGAAAATATTAAAAAAGCCAAAGATGTATTATTAGAAGTCTTAACCAGTAATCCAAAGGTATTAAAGGACCCCGCTCCGTCTGTTAATGTTGAAGCATTGGGCGAAAGTTCGGTAGATTTGGCAGTTCGACCGTTTTGTACACCTGCAGATTATTGGGATGTATATTTTGCAACATTAGAAAACTGTAAACTAGCTCTTGATAAAGAAGGTATCGAAATTCCTTATCCACATTCTGTCGAAATTCATAAAGATTCATAAGAAACCAATATTCATAAAAAAAGACCTCTATATTTAGAGGTCTTTTTGTTTTTTATGAGTAATCAAAAGCGAATTTAAGAAACTTTGGTGATCACATTTGTAGTTACAAAATTATTACAATATTCTTTTATTTGATTTCTGGTTTTGGCAAATGCTGCGTGTAGCTCTTCTTCAGTTCCATCTACCTTAGAGGGGTCAAAAAAGTTGAAATGTAATCGCTCGGCCTTACCAGGAAAAAACGGACATCTTTCTTTGGCATTGTCACATACGGTAAGGATATAATCGAATTCGATATCAAGATATTCATCCAAATTGTTAGACGTATGACCAGAGATATCAATACGATCTTCTTTCATAATGGCAATCGCTCTTGGATTTACGCCATGAGTTTCTACGCCAGCGCTATAAATAGTAGCGTTATCTTTTGCAAAATGTTTTAAGTAGCCTTCTGCCATTTGACTTCGGCAAGAGTTACCGGTACATAGTACTAAAATGTTCATATACGTGGTGTTTATGTGGTTATATAATTTTTTTACTTCGTCGTTCTAAAATGATATTGTCATACCAGATATTATCTAATTTGCCAATCTTTTCTCTAAAACCAATTTCTCGAAATCCCAAAGATTTATGCAAAGCAATACTGGATTTATTTTGGCTAAAAATTCCCGCTTGTAAGGTCCAAAATCCTTGCTTTTCACTTTCTTCAATTAGTGCAGACAAAAGTAAGGCTCCAATACCTAAATTTCTAAACTTTGTTGTTATATAAATGCTAACTTCGGCTACGCCCTTGTATACTTCTCTTTTTGAGGCAAGAGATAAAGCAACCCAACCTACGGTTTCGTAATTGATAACGGCTTTTAATCTGCAAGAAGCTATATGCGACGTATCCCATGTTTCCCAAGAAGGTATATTGGTTTCGAAAGTAGCAATCCCAGTGGCAATCCCTTCTTTATAGATGGTCGAAATTTTTGGCCAATCGGATTTCGAAAAATGTTCTATTTGGACCTTGTTATCCATTTTGCTTAGCAACAACCACTACCTGGAGCACATGCATTAGCATTTGCGCGAGCTGTTTCGGTTTCGGTAACACCACATGCATCTTTTGCTTTGCAATCGGTAGGCTGCACATTTAGTGTAACAACAAGTTGCCCATCTTTAACAAGAAAACCACTAACGTGCAATTGTGCCGCATGAAACATAGGATTACTATATTCTATTTTGACAACTGCATCCATTTCATAAGATTTCATTGCACCTACTTTTTTAAGTATACCTAAAGCTTTATAAGCACTCATGTAATCTGGTTTACCTAACTCGGTTGGGCTTTCCCATAGTTGGATGATTGTTTCTTTCCAGGAATCTGTTCCCGCTCCGCAATCAACAGATTCGACAGTGATATGCTTTACTTCGGTAATGTGATAATTTGTTCCTACTAACATGCCGGGAGCGTATTCAAATAATAAGGATTTATCTTGATGCTCGGCTAATAAGGTTATAAATTCTGATGTATTCATCTGTTTTAATATTTATTATAGTCTAATTTGGTTTAACAACAATTATGTTTTGTAGTATTAAAAAATGAGTTTAAAAAGTCTTGTAATTCGTTCCATCGATCAAGATCGATACAATAACACATACGTTTACCTTCAATTTCTCCTTTTAACAATCCTATACTTTTTAATTCTTTAAGATGTTGCGAAATAGTGGCTTGCGCTAGCCCAATTTCTTCAACGAGATCATTGCAGATACAAGAGTTCTGTGTGCTAATATGTTGCAGAATGGCAATACGAGCCGGATGTCCTAAAATTTTGAACAATTGAGCAAGTTCATTCTGCCGCTTATCGAATATTTGAGTTTTGGTTATTCCCATTTCTATTATTTGTATATCGCAATATTACGATAATAAAAGCAATTAAAAAAGTCAGAAGTATATTTTCTGACCTTTTTTATACTAGAACCAAGGTTTTTTACCTACTTGATAAGTTTGATAGAATTCTTCATCAGACTTGGTAAGGTATATAATACCCTCGATTAAACCTACTAGACCTGGAATCCAAACAAAAAAAGCTCCAATCACAAAACAGGTTAAAACGTAAGCTATTAACGAAAATCCTAAAAGAATAAAACCTTCTTTTTGATATCCTAAAATAAATTTATGAACGCCCAAACTTCCAAGCACAATAGCCAAGATACCTGCAAGAACTTTTTTGTTTTCTTGAGAACTAAAAACTTCTTTTGCTTCTTCAGCGAATTCTTTAGCAGTATCTTTTACAGTCTCAGCAGCTTCTTCAGCTCCTTTTTTAAGGTCGTCCCCTAAATTGTTGTTTTCTTCACTCATGTTGTTTAATTAATTGATTTCTTCTTGAAAAATACGAAAAAAATGTTTCCTAAATTAGATCCATTATAAAAAAGCTTTATCTATAGGTTCCCAAAGTTCAATTTTGTTGCCTTCCGGATCGATAATCCAACCAAATTTACCGTATTCGTATTCTTCTATTTCGCCTACGACTGTAACTCCTTCTTTTTTTAAAACATCAAGTAGCTCTACTAAATTTTCTACCCTAAAATTCATCATGAATTCTTTTTTACTTGGCGCAAAATAAGAAGTGTCTTCTTTAAAGGGGCTCCATTGTGTTGAGCAGTCATTACCTGCTGCATCTTTCCACCAAAAGGTACATCCATAATCGTCTACCGGTAACCCTAAATGTTTACCATACCATTCTTTGGTAGTCTTTGGGTCTTTGGTTTTAAAGAAAAAACCACCTAATCCTGTTACTCTATTTTTCATTGATTTTTATTTTTTTGTGTTGGCTTCGTATATATCGATCCATTCTTGTGTAGTCATTTTTGAAGCCAACTCTCCTATTAGTTTTAATGGGATTTGATCTATTTTTTTAAAACGAATACAGCTTTTTCCCATATCTAATTTGGTTTTGACGTATTTTGGATATTCGCCTACAAACCAATCCATAAGATTTTTATCTGCATAAATACCACTATGATATACAGCAATAAAGTTTTTTTGAGAAGCAATATTCATAAAAGGCAACGGTAATTTTGGATCACAGTGATATCCATCGGGGTATAAGCTGTGAGGAACAACATAACCGATCATACCATAATTTATTTCTTCAGAGAAACCTTTGGGAAGATTAGCTTTGATTACTTCTCTTAAAGAATTCATTATTGCTCTTCTCTCTTCAGGAATAACGTTGATATATTCGTCTGGTGTATTGGCTTTGTATTGCATAGGTTGTTTGTTTTTTTGGTTATTGAATAGCAGGTTTGCGTTGCAGTATTAATGCTGAAAGTAACGAAATTATAAATCCAATGATCAATACAGTGGCAAACATTAGAAAGAAACTCATAAATATATTTGAAAACAACTCTTTTTGTGCTTCTAATTTTTCGAACTCAATTTTAAATTCGGCTTCAGACAATGTGGTTCTTAATTGTTCTACATGGTGCGCATAATATTCTGCCATAAAATCCGGAGCGATGTATTTAACATAAATGACATCTAGGATCCCAAATGCCAAAGCCGCAATTAAACTTATAAGTACACCAATTAATAATGCTTTTCCGAATGTAACTACTCCATTATTTTCTTTATCTCTATAATGTTTTATACCAAAAAACACAAAGAGTAGCGAAACTACCATGCCGGTATATCCAATGACCTCTTGGATAGAATAGTCTAAATTTTTTCCAAGAAACCAGCCCAATAGGGATAGTAAACAAATAGTTATAGCACTATAAAGACCATATCTTGTAACTGTATTTTTCATAATTGAAAATATTAAAAGTTTTATCCAAAATTAGGATTGCCTACTTATTTAGCACTCATACTAAAGTATGAATTGTATTCGACTTTAGTGTGATTTGTAGTTATTGAGGTATGATTTGGAGGGTTTTTGCAATTTGTATGGCTTGCGTTCGTCTTTTGGCATCCAATTTTACCAACACATTAGATACATGGGTTTTTATAGTACTCTCTGAGACAAATAGTTTATCTGCAATCTCTTTGTTTGATAAACCCGAAGCTATTTCACATAAAACTTGATATTCGCGTTTGCTTAACCCTAAATCTGCTATTTTTTTGTGATCTATTTCTCGATTTAGATCCTTTTGCTGATGCAATACTTTTTTGTTGATAATAACTCCTACGATAAAAAAAACAATAGCAATTACAGCTATTACTGTTTCTATGGCAGTATTGCCAGTAAGCACACTATATTTGCTTAGTTGAAAAAGAGAAAGTATGGCGACTATTAGAGCAGCAAAAATTAAAATCGTTTTTTTCACTTTATAAATGTAATAAAACTCTACATTACTTAGAAAGCAAACTAATCTCCTGTTGAAGATTTTCTTTTGCCTGTCTTTCTAATTGAGAACAAAAATGATCGGTTTTGAAAATTCTGGGCATTTCTATAAAATGTTGAAGTACTTTAATCCTACCTTTTTTATACATAAAATGGGGATAGTATTTGTACTCTTTTCTAACATTTTTGTAGTAGGCCATATAATTGTTCCAGTTATTACCTAAAATAGCAAGATCTGCATCTGTGAAATAATTTACATCACTATTTTCAGAAATGTTATGCCCTTTGGTAGCTAAAATAATTTCATTACAAATAGAAATTCTATCCTTATCAATACCTAATAAATTTAAAATCTCAATTGCCTTTAGTGCACTTTGTTCTTCATTATCTTGTTTTAGAACATTGTAGATATAATCATGGTAAAATAAAGCAAATAATACTATATCCCAATCCAAAATTAGATTCCTAACCTTAAGTAGATTACTATAAAGATGTTCTAGATGAGAAAGGTTGTGGTAGTAACGTTTTTTATTACTGTATTTTTCATAAATAGAATTCCATAATGATTCAATTTGATTTAAATCATTACTATACTTTAGAAGTAGTGTTATGAAAACATCTTTCAGCAAAACTCGGCCTTAATTTTATCTACAATTGTTTGTGCCAGTTTTTCTTTGGATTCTATGGTCCAACCTGCCACGTGTGGACTTAAGATTACATTATTCATTTTAAGTAATTCTTGAAAATCTTGAGGCATGTCTTTTTTTGAAGTAAATAAATTTTCGAAAGAGGATTTTTCGTACTCCAGTACATCTAATCCTGCACCTAGAATTTTTCCTTCTTTTAAAGCATTAACCAAATCCGAAGTAATGACACTTTTGCCTCGAGCGGTATTAATTAACCAAAACGGCTTTTTAAACGAATTGATAAATTTGGCATTGATCATCCCAATAGTTTTGGGTGTTTGTGGAGTATGAAGACTTAAAACATCAGTTTTCTCAAATAGTTCGTCTAACGCTACTTGCGTAGCATCACTGTTTTCTACATCATCCAATATATCATAACAAATCACTTCAACATTAAAACCCCTTAATTTACGAGCAAAAGCTCTTCCCATATTTCCGTACCCTATAATGCCGACAGTTTTACCATCGAGTTCTATTCCTCGATGTTCTTCGCGTAACCATTTTCCTTCTCGTACACTATAATCTCCCTGATTTAATTTATTAAATAAAGATAAAATCATCCCCAATGCATGTTCGCCAACGGCATTGCGATTTCCCTCTGGAGCATTAAATAATCTAATATTCAATTTTTCGGCATGTTCAATATTTATGTTCTCCAAACCGGCACCAACTCTGCCTACAAATTTTAGTTTTTTGGCTTTATCCAAAAAGGTTTTATCTATTGCAAAACGGCTACGAATAATAATTCCGTCATAAGTTTCAATCTTAGACTCGATTTGTTCTTTCGACGATGTGTAATCTTCATCATTATTAAAACCTAAATCTTGTAATTGTTTTAATAAGAGTGGATGATTAGTGTCTAGGTGGAGGATATTCATGTACAAAAGGATTAATGTTCAAAATTAAGTATTAAACCATGATATTATATTAAAAATATCTCAAATTACACTCCATAATTACGTAGGGTTACTAATGTTCTTGTATATAAGGTATCTATAGATTTGCATCATTAATTTATAACAGGTTTTATTTTTTTTCAGTTTTACAATTATCCCTAGGCTTATGATAAGAAAACTACACTCAGGATTACTTTTAATACTTCTTTCAACAGGCATACACGCTCAAGTGTTTAATACCGATGTTATTGTTCAAGGATCTATGCAGATAGGAGCTAATGCCCAAAATGGGTATAGTTTTGGGTTTGATACTTTTGTGATGAGCGAAGACAATCTCAGGATGTTATTTGATGATACATCTGCAAGTGCTTCGTTCCCTGGTAATGACTGGCGATTTACTTTTAATGACAGTAGCAATGGAGGGAGTAATTATTTTTCTATTGATGATGTGACCGGAGGAAAAACTCCTTTTAGAATTGATGCTGGAGCACCTAATAATGCATTTCGGATTGGCAGTAACGGTAATATTGGTATTGGTACTAACAATCCTGGAGATTTTGAATTACACATCTCAGATGGAGATACCCCTTCGGTGCGTTTGGCACAAAGCGGAGGTGGATATGGAGACCAAACTTGGGATGTTGCAGGAAATGAAGCTAATTTCTTTATTCGGGATGCAACTAATGGTAGTAAAATCCCTTTTAGAATTCAACCTAACACTCCTAAAAATACACTTACACTTCGCTCGAGCGGTACAGTTGGAGTGGGGACATGGGGGCCAAACTCAAATGCCTCGATACATATGAGTGCCAATAACAAGGGACTTCTTATTAACAGGATGACCACCGAGCAGCGTACAGATTTTGCAGTAAGTTTAGGAACAGGAGAAAACGGAATGATGGTATATGATACTGAAGAAAATAAACTGTATTTATGGAATGGTGCTGAATGGATTACTGATAGCGATGCACAGGATTTGGGACTTACGGATAATACGTTGAATTTAACCAATGATGCTACTACCGTTGACCTCTCTAAATATCTTGATAATACAGATAATCAAACGATAGATATTTTTCAATTAGATGGAAATAATTTGGAACTTTCGTTAGAGCGTGATGACACTGCAGCACAAACAGTGGATCTTTCTGGATACTTGGATAATACAGATGCGCAGGATTTGGATTTGTCTGGTAATACATTGAGTTTAACCAACGATGGTACTACTGTTGATCTTTCGGCATACTTGGATAATACAGATACTCAGGATTTGGATTTATCTGGTAATACGTTGAGTTTAACCAATGATGGTACATCGGTTGATCTTTCGGCATATTTGGATAATACAGATGCTCAGGATTTGGATTTGTCTGGTAATACGTTGAGTTTAACCAATGATGGCACTACTGTTGATCTTTCGGCATACTTGGATAATACCGATAGACAAACTCTTATAATCGATGATACTAATTTGACGATATCCGGTGGAAATAGCATAGATTTATCTGGATTACAGGATGGGATAGGTACTGATCATCAGACGCTAAATTTAGATTCAGATGTATTGCGTATTTCTAATGGAAATACAGTTGACCTTTCTTCATATGTAAATACGGATCATCAAAATTTAACCGGAGCAACTCTTAGCGGAACAGATCTTACTATTGAAATCCAGAATGGGAACTCGGTATCTGTAAATTTAGAACCTATTGTTGCAGATATAGAAACTGATTTGATAAACGCACAACAAGAAATTGCTGATTTGGTTTCTCAAAATCAAGCCCAGCAAACTATAATCGAAGAATTGATAGATCGTATTGAAGCTTTAGAGCAAAATACTGTTGGGATAGAAAACCCTACAAATAAAAATAACGTACCGATATTGTATCAAAATATTCCTAATCCTTTTAATGGCACTTCGACCATCAAGTATTTTTTGCCTGATGGTATTACAAACGCATCTATTGTATTTAGCAATACATTTGGACAGGTTTTCTCTACAGTGGCTATTCAAAAAAGTGGTGATGGAGAACTAAATGTGAATAGTGATGGATTAGCAACAGGTACATATTTCTATACGTTATTTGTCGGAAGTCAAAAAATAGACTCCAAAAAAATGGTAATACAGTAATATTCAATTATAGATAACAACAAACTATGGAATGCCATAGTCGATTTGTTTACGATAGCCGCTCTTCTTTAAAATTTAAGGAGAGCGGTTTTATTTTTGAATCTATCCTATAATTATTACTAACTTTATTCATTATGAAATACCCCATATTTCTTTGTTTCCTTCTTTTGGTTTCTGTACATATGTCTTCTCAAAAAGCGGATACTACACTTGTTCGTTTAGAAAATGAATTGAAAGTTGCAGTACGTGATTCTGTAAAGATCAAAGCAATGCTTCAGTTAGCGGGATATCAATTAGATAGAGATTTTAGTCAAAGTGAACAACTCTTTTTAAATGCGCTTCAAATAGTCGAAAGTATACCGGCAAAGGGGCATAAGGAAGAGAAAGCCAATATTTATGGGCAATTAGGAGTAGTAAATAGAAGAAAAGGTAATTATCCTGAGGCAATAAAGTATTATTTAAGCTCATTAGAACTTTTTAAACAAATAAAGGATACCTCGGAAGAAGCAGATATTTATCATAATATGGCTATGGTGTATCGATATCAAAGAGAACATTCTAAGGCCATAAAAAATTTTAAAAAAGCTATTCAACTTAAGAAATTGACAACAGATACATTGGGCATGGGAGCGAGTTATAATATGCTTGGTGTTTCGTACAGACAGTTTAAGAAACTTGATTCTGCTTTGATTTGTTATCAAAAAGCAAAAGAACTTTTTGAGGCCAAAGATAGCGAAGAGAACTTGTATAGGGTTAATGGAAATATGGCACAATTGTATATGGTTAATGGTGATTTTCAGAAATCTATAGAATTAAACCTTGCCAATTTAAAATACTATACTAATGTCAATAATAAGCTATCTACGTGCGTTACGTATTACAATCTTTCTGATGTATACAAACAACTAAAAAATTGGGAGAAATCACTGTTCTACATTAATGCAAGTTTAAAAATAGCCGAAGAAGAAGGTTTTAAAGAACGAATATCTGTAGCATATCGAAGAATGAGTTATCTGAATGCCAAAATGGAGAATTTTGAAGATGCCTATCAAAATTACCGTAAATTCAATAGAAGATCTGATGAAATTTTTAATCTAGAGAATGCAAAAAAAATTCAAGCATTAGAGCTCAATTACCAATTTCAGAAAGAAAAACGTGAAGTCGAACTTATGGCAAAAGCAGAATCTTCCAAAAAGAAACTGTATTTTATATTATTATTGGGTGCTATAATTGCTGGAGTAGTTATTGCGTTTTTGATCCGGCGCAATTATCAGCAACGCTCTAAACTTTCCAAAACTGCGTATGAGAATGAAAAAAGGATGTTGGATCAGGAAATTAAAGGTAAAGAAAAAGATATTAGGCGTTTGATAGCTGATAATAGTATGCGTTTGGCATTTAAAGAAGAACTCCTGGATAAAATAAAAACCGAAGTCATAGGAGCAGAACCCGAAAGTATCAAGCAGTCATTAAATTCTTTAACAACCCAATTGCGATTACAAATTGATACCGAAAATAAACTGTCTGGACTGCAAGAAAAAATAGACTACGTAAATCAAAGTTTTAATACCAAACTTCAGGAATTATATCCAGAGCTTACCAAAGGGGAAAGAGAAGTATGCGCCTTGCTTAGACTCAATCTTTCTATCAAAGAGATCATGACGATTAGAAATGTGTCTTCAGATTCTGTAAAATCCATGCGTCGTCGTATCCGCAAAAAGATGAATATTTCTCAGGATGTCGAATTAGAAAAATTTATTCAGGAACTAGCTTAAAAAAACATGACACCTTTTGACACCATCACTTTCTTGGCGGGAGCAAAGGTTGTGGGTAATATTGTGTAAACCTAACAATATACCCTATTACCATGATCGATCTCTCGAGCATTGACATTTTATTAACCACATTATCCCTAAACTCTTCGGGGGTATTCTATATTTATTTTTTTATTAGCATTATTGTATTCTTGTTTTTTGGATGGAATTATTTTCGAAATAAATCAATACTAAGTCAAATTACAGATGAGAAAAAAGCATTAGGTAAGAAACTTAAAGCTAAAGAAGATGAAGTAAAGAGCCTTATGGCAGATAATAGTATGCGTTTGGCATTTAAAGAAGAATGGTTAGCAAAATTAAAGAGTGAAATTGTGGCTACAGCAGATGCTACAGAGTTAAGGCAATCTCTGAACTCTTTGATTGCCCAGCTACGGCTTCAAATTGATACCGAAAATAAATTGGCGGGTTTACAAGAAAAAATAGGTTATAAGAATACAAGTTTTGATGCAAAACTTCAGGAATTGTTTCCAGATTTAACCAAAGGCGAACGAGAAGTATGTGCTTTACTTCGGTTAAATCTTTCGATCAAAGAAATTATGATTATTCGTAATGTATCCTCGGATTCTGTAAAATCCATGCGTCGTCGTATCCGTAAAAAGATGAATATTTCTTCAGATATTGAACTAGAAAGTTTTATTCAACAGTTAGTATAGTGAGTATCAATATCGATTATGTAAAGTATTCGCATCCTTTACGTTGCTGTGCTTTAAGAATTAAATGACACCATTTGACACTGTTGAAACTATCTTGAAGCTAGATATTTGTAGTATTATTACATTCTATTACCTTATAAACCCCAAAAATATGAGAAAACAACTACTCTTCGTTTTGAGCACTATTGTATTAGTATTCATAACAACAATCAAACTAAATGCGCAAACGGGTAATGAAGTTCTTGGTGATAATGCTGCTCCAGGAATAACCACGGGAAATTATAATACTATTGTCGGCGATGAAGCTGGTACGGCCTTAACAACTTCTTCTCAAAATACATTATTGGGATATCAGTCTGGTAGATCCATAACTGCATTTGCAACAGATAATGTTTTTGTTGGATATGATTCTGGACTTAATAATTTAACTGGGGATGATAATGTGTTTATGGGCTCAGAATCTGGATATAGTAATACTAGTGGTAGTAGAAATTTATATCTAGGCTCAGAATCTGGATATAGTAATACTAGAGGTAGGAATAATTTATATCTAGGCTCAGAATCTGGATATAATAATATAAGTGGTAGTGATAATTTATATTTAGGTTATAGATCCGGATATTATACCAGTACGGGATACGATAACATAGTAATTGGTAAAGAAGCAGGAGGATATAATGACGGAATCTCATTAGGAGATCCTAATTTTAGAAATTCGGTAATCATAGGAACAGAAGCCGGGAATAAGATACAAAATGCTGAAAGAGTGGTCTTTTTAGGAGATGGAGCGGGATATAGTACAACTACAGGTGCTCGAAATGTGTTTCTAGGGTATCATTCAGGATATAGAAATACTACAGGTAATTATAATGTTTTTGTAGGTGATGCTACCGGAGTATTTAATACTGAAGGTCGCAGTAATACCTTTGTAGGAGGTTTGCTGAGTGAATCTGTTGATAACAATGGAGTTCTTGATTTTCGAGGGTCAGCAGGAGATGGTAACACCACAGGGGTTAATAATTCTTTTTTTGGAGCAGGAGCAGGTACAGATAATGGTACAGGTTCAGAAAATACATTTATAGGAGGTAATGCAGGCGCAAGAAATGAGTTTGGAGATTATAATACATTTATAGGTTTTCAGGCAGGAGTTCGTAATAATGTGAGTAATAGTACTACCAATGCAAGTAACAATACTTTTGTGGGATGGAGAGCCGGAGCATATAATGAAGAGGGGGCTAATAATATAGTCATGGGATATAATGCTGGTTTTGTAGAGGGAAACGATGGTAGTAATAATAGCATCGTTATCGGATATGAAGCAAAAATTACCGGAAGTACAGATCGAACCAATAATGTAATACTAGGTGCTAATGCCAGCGTAGAAGCAGATTATGCTGTGGCTATAGGAGCAGGAGCTACTACCACTACCAATAACAGTATGGTTTTGGGAGGGGTTACTACTACAGACAGATTAAGTGTCGGTATTGCGACAGCAACACCAAATCAAAATGCATCTTTAGAACTGGCCGATACTGATAAGGGATTCTTGGTTAATAGAATCACTACAGTACAACGTACCGCTATGGAAACTGCTGCAGCTAATGGGAGCCCTTTGGCAACTACTGAAGCTGGGATGATGGTATATGATACGGATTTGTCCGCAATCTTTTTATGGAATGGTACGCAATGGGTAAATTCTACAGTCGATACTGATACCGATGATCAAACTATTGATGTGTTTCAACTAACAGATAATAATTTAGAACTTTCATTATTAGATGATGCTGAAGCTACCAAAACTGTTGATCTTTCTAAATATTTGGATAACACCGATAGCCAGGAATTGTCTTTGGCAACCAATACCTTAAGTATTTCTGGAGGGACAGCTACGGTTGATCTTGCTGGGTATCTGGATAATACCGATGCGCAAGATTTAGAGTTGTCTGGTAATACACTAAGCTTAACCAATGATGGTACCACAGTGGATTTATCGGGATATTTAGACAATACCGATGGACAAACGTTAAGTCTTACTAACGGAAACTTAAGTATTACCGGAGGAAATACTATTGATGTTTCGGTATTACAGGATGGAACAGGAACCGATAGTCAAAATTTGACTTCGGCAACATTAGATAATAATCTGTTAACTATTGCTATCGAAAATGGGAATTCGGTAACTGTAGATCTGTCGGCTATATTGACTCCACTTCAGGATGAAAATATAGCTCGGCAAGCCGAAATTGATTCGCAACAATCTCAAATCACCACTCAGCAAACCCAGATAGAGGATTTAATTAGTCGTATGGAGGCTGTAGAGAGCTGTGCTTGTGATTCGGGAAATGTAAATAAAGGAAACCTTCCTGTACTGTACCAAAATATACCTAACCCTTTTAATGGGACTTCTGCCATAAAGTATTATTTGCCAGAAGGGATCAATAATGCCGCTATTGTGTTTAGCAACTCGATTGGGCAGGTAGTATCTACTGTCGCGCTAAAAGAGAATGGAGATAGAGAATTAAATATTAATAGTGATGGATTAGCAGCAGGAACATATTTCTATACATTATACATCGGAAGCCGAAAAGTTGATACCAAAAAGATGGTAATCGAATAACATATTAAGGATGTGCTGTTGGTTAGCGTCTATCCAAAACCAGTATAGTCTTGTCTTTTGATTATACTTTAAAAAAAGCCCGGCGGGCATCAATAGTACTTCACACAGTCATACGTAGGGCTACGTAATTAAAAGCTTTGACACCTTTTGACACCTTTAAAACTCTCTTAAAATCAGGTATGTACTGTATTATTGCATTCGATATCTAATAAACCCCTTACTATGAAAATAAGACTACTTCTTTTTAGCATAATGCTATTTTCTTTTATTGGTAAAGTAAATGCTCAATTTCAAATAACGAAATGTGCAGTATCTGCAAGTATTCAGGCAGAAGCTAATTGTCAAGGCACTGTTCCCGATTGGAGAAATCAAATTGAGGTTTTTCAGCCAGCGCCTTTCCCTCTTACAATAGTTCAAAATCCTGCGCCAGGTACTTTGGTAGATGCCGGTGAGGTGACGATAGTATTTACAGCTTCAAGTTCTATGGGGGCAGATTCTTGTAGCGCAACTTTAACAGTATTGGATAATCCGGCTACTTGCCCACGTACCAGTGTGCCAGATGCTAACTTTGAAGCAGCTTTGAGTGCGTATGATGATATCCCGAATGATGGTCAGGTGCCAACAGTAAATATAAAATTTCTTACTTCGCTAGATGTCTCAGGAAATAATATTGCAGATTTAACAGGTATTGAGGATTTTGAAAGTATTGAAGAGCTAACAATTAGTAACAATACTATTTCTAATCTTAATATTAGCGCAAATACAAAACTTAAGAAACTTGTTGCAAGTTCTAACACGTTGACTACTATAAATGTTGGCGCATCTCCATTACTAGAAGAATTAATAGTGGATGATAACCAATTGACCAATTTGGATATTAGCGCCAATACTACTTTAAAAACAGTGTCTGTAGATGATAACCAATTAACAAATCTGGATGTAAGCAATAATATAGCTTTGTTAACTATAAATGCCAATAACAATGATATCTCTAGTATAGATGTAAGTGCCAATACTAGCCTTGAAATTTTAAATCTTGCCCAAAATGAGTTAACCAATGCTTCGGATCTTGTTTTAGGAACCAATTCCAATTTTAGTGATCTGGATGTAAGCGGCAATAATTTAGAAGGGTTGAATCTAAGCGGTGTTTCAAACATTAATGAATTGGTTTGTGGTAATAACAATCTAACTGATATTGATGTTAACGGTTTTCTTCTCCTGGAAGTCCTTTACGCAGAAAATAACGATTTAACAATATTAGATGTTTCGAGCAATCCAGCATTGGGTCTTCTACGGGTCAACAATAATGATCTAGGTTTTTTGAATATTAGGAATGGAAATAATGTCAATTTTGTCGAATTTAATGCCTCAAATAATCCAAACTTAGGCTGTATCCAGGTAGATAATGCTACTGATGCATATGCTGGATTAGGAAACTATGCAGGATGGCAAATAGATGGGGCTACTTCTGCGTATGCAGATCAATGTTTTACTTTTGTTCCTGATGATAATTTTGAACAAGCCTTAATAGATGCCGGATACGATACTACTGGTTTAGATAATTTTGTGCCTACGGCTAATATAGCGAGTGTAGTAAGCTTTAATGCGGGTACTGGAGGAGCATTATATAATAAAGGAATCACAGATCTTACGGGTATCGAAGATTTTGTGTCGTTAATACAACTATGGAGTGAAGGTAATCCTTTAGTGAGTATAGATCTGAGTAAAAATACTGCTCTAAATACAATGGTACTTATAGGCACAGCGTTAACAGATCTGGATCTTAGCGGAAATACACAATTATTTTTCGCAGTTGTTAGAGATAATAATCAATTAACAAGTATAAACCTTAGTGCTAATACATTGCTTACAAACTTAACTATTGGGAATAACTTATTATCTGCTATAGATCTAAGCACCAATACAGCATTGACAAAATTGAATATTAACAATAGCTCATTATCAAGTATAGATCTTAGTGCTAATGTTAGATTAGACAGAATATTCATTAAAGATACTCCATTATCAAGTTTAGATCTTAATACGAATACGGCATTAGCAAATTTAGAACTCAATGCTACGGCACTTACAAGTATTGACCTGAGTACAAATACAGCACTTAGTCAGTTAATAGTAAATAACAGCTCGCTTACGAGCCTAGATCTTAGTGCTAACACAGTATTAGACTATCTAGAATGTACCAACAATTTATTGTCTAATTTAGATTTAAGTAATAATGTGCTCTTAGAAGAATTGTATTTATCAGATAACGAATTAACCAGTATTGACCTAAGTACCAATACGGCATTGAACTATTTGTATTGTAATGATAATGAATTAACAAGTTTAGACCTTAACTCTAATACAAATCTTATGGAGTTAGAAGTCAAAAATAATCAACTTACTTTTCTAAATCTAAAAAATGGGACTAATGAGACGGCCGATCTTGATTATTTTAGAGCTACTGGAAACCCTAATCTAAGTTGTATTGAGGTAGATAATGTAACTGCTGCAAATGCAGGAATTGGTAGTTATAATGATTGGATAAAGGATGTTACGGCTTCGTATTCCGAATCTTGTAGGACCTATGTGCCCGATGATAATTTTGAACAAGCGTTAATTGATTTGGGGTATGATTCGGGTGCGTTAGATGATTATGTGCTCACAGCCAATATTGCCGGAGTAACAGAACTAAGTGTACGTTATGATAATATAGTAGATCTTACCGGTATTCAGGATTTTGTATCGTTAACCACATTACGTTGCGATAATAATGATATTACCAGCCTAGATCTAAGTAAAAATACTGCACTAATAGATTTAAGATGTCATGATAATCCATTGGGAACTTTAGATCTTAGTGCGAATACGTTGCTAACTAGAGTAGATGCGTTTCGTGCCGGATTGACCAATATTAATCTTACTGGACTTACACAATTATCTATTTTAAAAGTTAGTGAAAACTTATTTTCGAGTATAGATTTGAGCACAAATACAGGGTTGACAGAATTAACTATTTCAGAAAATACTGCACTTACTAGTATAGATCTCAGTAGCAATACAGAATTAGTAAAGTTATTTGCATTTGAGTGTCAATTGGGAAGCTTAGATCTTAGTGCCAATACCAAAATAGAAGTAATTAATGTTGAGGATAATCTGTTAACAGTTCTTGATATAAGTGCAAATACGGTGCTAGAAAGTTTAGATATTGAAGATAATCAACTATCAAGTATCGATCTTAGTGCAAATACGGCTTTAAGACTTTTGTGGTGTGATAATAACCAATTGATCAGTTTGGATTTGAGTACCAACACCAATGTTACGAGATTAGAATGTGAAAACAATAAACTTACTTCTCTTAATGTGAAAAATGGAAGTAGTGCAAACATCAGTACACTTCGTTCAACGTCAAATTTTGATCTTAATTGTATCGAAGTAGATGACCCTGCTGCTGCAATAGCTGGTACAGGTAATTATGGTGGTTGGTTAAAAGATGATAGTACAGCATATGCAGATGGTTGTGTGCCATTTACATATGTACCTGATGATAATTTTGAGCAAGTATTAATTGATCTAGCGCTAGATGATGTACTGGATAATTTTGTGGTAACTTCTAATATTTCAGGGGTAACTATTCTAAACCTGAATACCCAATCCATTGTAGATCTTACAGGGATTGAGGATTTTGCAGCACTAGAAATATTAAATGTAAATGACAATCAACTTACACGATTAGACCTTAAGCAAAACACTGCTTTAACTTTTGTGCAAGCAAATAACAATCAGTTACAATTCTTTTCTATAAAGAATGGAAATAATGCTAATATCACCACTTTTTCTGCTACGGGTAATGCAGATTTATTATGTATTGAGGTAGATGACGAAACCGCAAGTTATTTAATTACTTGGCAAAAAGATGCAACAGCCTCATTTGGTACCGTATGTACAGCGTGCACGATTAATGGAGATTGGCGGATTAGTTCTCAAGCAGAATTTGATCAATTTATCTCACTGCTTGGTACATGTAATACTATTAATGGCAATCTAACTATTAGACATGCGAATGATATTACAGATGTATCCGCTTTATCTAATATCGAGGTTATTAATGGAAAATTATTTATCGGAGATAATGAGTTAATTTCAAGTTTAGATGGATTAGAAAATGTCAATACAGTAACAGATGGAATCAATTTATCTCGTAACGATGTACTTAACGATATTTCTGCTCTTTCCGGAATTGTAAATCCAACGTTGAGTATTACTATATCCGAAAATGCAATGTTAACAGATATAACAACAGTACTTGATTTTACAGTTACAGAATTAATATTTATAAATAAACAAACATTAACTCATGCATTAACGTTTCCGAATGTTATAACCTTAACTGGAACAAATACGAGGAATAGCTCAGGTTCGGGATCACTAAATTTTAGGGAAGTGGTAACATCTTCAATCAGTTTTCCGAATCTTACTACTATTGAGCATTTTTTTACATTAAGAGACGTAGATGTTAATACCGTATCTTTTCCTTTATTAACAAATGTGGGAAGATCATTTAGTATCTATGATGCTGAAAATACTGACATGTTTGATTTTAATGCTTTGCAAACTGTGGATGGTTTTACCTTGGATGAAAGCAGTGTAACCGATCTTTCTTCGTTTGCTGCTTTAACCTCTGTAGGGACTTATTTATCTATTGGTAATAACCCAAATTTAATAAGTCTGGATGCTCTTAATAATGTAACATCAACCTCAGGAGTTAATTTATATATTAGAAATAACAATGCTTTAACTAGTTTGGATGGATTAACGTTTGTTTCTGGTAGTAATGAAATTGTAGTAATCGAAAATAACCCTGTATTAACAGGTATCGATGCGCTACAAGGCGTTACTTCAGTTGGATATTTTCAAATAGTAAATAATGCCCTACTCACCAATGTAAACGGACTAAGTAATTTAACAGAGACTACCGAAACAGGGACATCTTCATTTCAACAATCCAGTATATCAGGTAATGCTATTACTTCACTTAACCTTACAAGTTTGAGAACTGTAGGAAACCAGTTAAATATTGCAGAAACAGGAGTGACAAATTTCTGTGGATTATATAGCTACGTAGCCGATGGAGATGGGCAAACGACCTTGAATCTTACGGGGAGTGCATTTACAATCGCTAATATCTTAAATTGCGAAAATATAGCACCGGTAATTACTTTGCTTGGTGATAACCCCCAAATAATAGGTATAGGAACAGGTTATGTAGAATTAGGAGCCACTACCGATGACGGAAGTGATGTGGTTATTGATGCTACTGATTTTGTAGATGCTCTCGGAAGTTATACAATTACATATAATGCCACCAATGCTTCTGGGATGGCTACTGCTACCGAAGTAACCAGAACGGTTACAGTTGCTGATATTACCGCACCAGTAATTACTTTAACAGGTGATAACCCACAAATAATTGAAAGAGGGATAGCTTATTCGGAACTAGGAGCTACTACCGATGATGGTAGTGCTGTTGTAATCGATGCATCAGGTGTAAATATGAATGTAGTTGGGAATTATGATGTAACCTATAATGCCGCTGATGCTTCAGGTAATATGGCAGATCAAGTTACAAGAACGGTTAATGTTGTAGATACCACTGCACCTGTGATTACATTAACAGGTGATAATCCACAAACGATCGAATTAGGTTCGGGCTATACAGAATTAGGAGCTACTACAGATGATAGTTCTGTTGTTACGATTGATAACAGTGATTTTGTAGATGCAGTTGGTAGTTATACTATATATTACAATGCAACCGATGTGTCAGGTAATATGGCAGACCAGGTTACCAGAATGGTACATGTGGTTGATAACTGCCCACTGGTGAATTTGCCGACTACTAATTTTACAATTACAACTTCTAGTGAAACCTGTGTAGATAAGGATAATGGTTCGATTACGATTACTGCGATAACAGATTTGGATTACCAAACCACAATTAATGGTCAGAACTATAGTTTTATATCATCTTTAGAAGTTGGAGATTTGTCTCCGGGGATATATCCTATTTGTATTGGAGTAGAAGGTTTTACTAATTGTGAGCAGTGTTTTGAAGTTGTCATTGAAGCTGCGGCAAGTTTATCAGGACAAACTACTTTATCTACAGAGATTGGGAAAGCAAGAGTAGCCGTTGAGATTACTACGGGTACTGCTCCATATACAGTACTGATCAATAACGAAGTGGTAGGAGAGTATACCGCAAATAAGTTTGCTGTAGAGGTAACTCATGGTGATGAGGTAGAGGTGATCTCTAGTTTGGATTGCGAAGGTAAGTTATCGACCAAAGTAAACTTATTTGATGAGGTTAGGGTTGCACCCAACCCAACCAGAGGAGATGTAGTGCTTACATTACCAGATACCGAATTGCAAAACATCGTAATCGATATTTATAATGCTATTGGATTACGTATGTCTTCAAGGGAGTATAGCCTTACTTCAGGTCGAGTAACATTACCGTTTGGTGAATTACCAACGGGGATCTATTTTATTACGATCAATCAAGGTGCTCCCGTAACTTTTAAAATTGTAAGACAATGAGAAATTTAAAACTATATATTGCTATAGTAGGTATATCCTTATTATTTTCATGTAGTGGAGATGATAACGGAGGTAATCCTTTTTTTTCCGCTAATGGAACCCCTGATATTCCTGGATTGATTTTTCCGACCAACAATTTAGTGTGTACTAATTTCAATTTAGAGTTTGATTGGAATACGGTTATCGATGTCGATGGTGATACGGTGACTTATGTGATTGATATTGCAGCAGATAGTAGCTTTGAGGCAATAGTATTTACTGCTATTACTACCGATACCAAAAGAACGTTTACGTTAGAAAAAGGGGTCACGTATTATTGGCGTGTAAAGGCTAGAGATAGTACTGGTAATGAGAGTGAGTATTCGCCAACCCAATCATTTTTTACAGAACCTGAAGCAGGGACCAATACGATACCTACAGCACCACAATTAATAAGTCCGATGCAAGGAGAACGCATATCGGGTTCAACAATCACTTTAAATTGGAATGCTACTGATAGTGAAGACGATGCACTATCATATGACCTGTACTTTGGGGATACGAATCCTCCAGTCTTATTTTCTGATAATATCGATGTATCTACATTTGATGTTACAGTATCCCCTGGTGCGGTATATTATTGGCGAGTGGTGGTAAAAGATACACATCAAAATGCTGCCCTCGGTCAAGTATGGAATTTTAGAACAGAGTAACTATAGACTTACATTATAATAAATACAGGAACCACACTATTTTGTGTGGTTTTTTATTAGAGGCGAATTAATTGGCCATTTTTGGCTGATTTATAAATTGCTTCTACAATTTTAATATCTTTCATACCTTCTTCACCAGGAACCATAACTGGTGTATTGTTTAGTATAGCCAGTGAATCGTCATCCATTTGCTGGGCTTGCTGACTTTTGATATAGGTATTTAAAAGTTTGCCATCACTTGTTTTACCTTGTACACCTGCATACATCGAAAAAGGTGCTAGGGTGTACCATCCATTTTCACAATCCACGTACAATTCGTGCATAGATTTGCCTACACTGGTTTTACCATGCGCTATAGCACCAGAAGGAAATACCAAAGTAAAATGCGTCGTTTCATCGGTTTCATTAAATATTTTAGGGCGCGTAGTCATTTGAGTTGCCGATACTGAAACAGGTTCTTCACCAGTAGTATAACGAGCAGCATTAAGCGCATAAACTCCCAAGTCATACATTGTACCTCCTCCTAATTTAGAATCTAATCTCCAGGTTTTTGCAGGATTACGAACATTATAACCTATTTCTGCTCTTAACGTTTTAATTTTTCCATAAGGTTTAGTATCTGCCCAGGCAATTACTTGTTTGGTATTTGGTTCATGCTGCATACGATACCCTATAGACAGTTTGACCTTATTTTTGGAGCACGCATTAATGATAGCTTGGCATTCGGTTTCGGTTTTGGCCATTGGCTTTTCGCACCATACATGTTTCCCGGCATTTGCTGCTTCAATAGCATATTTGGCATGTAACCCTGTAGGAACTACAATATAAATTACATCAATATCGGGATTGTTTGCGATTTGATCCATCGTATCATAACTATACACATTTTTATCCGGGATATGATATTGCTTTTGCCATTTAGGTATTTTATAAGGGCTACCGGTAACGATACCCGTTAGTTTGCAATGTTTTGTGAATTGCAAGGCAGGAGCAAGCACAGTAGAACTGTATTGACCCAATCCAACCAAACATACACCTAGTTGTTTTTTTGTGTAATTAGGATATAGATCAGCATACGGAAATAAACTATAGCCTAGTAACAGACTACTACTTTTTATAAAATTCCTTCTGTTAAGTTTCATACCTAAAGATTTTACTATAATTGTCTTAAGATACGCCTTATTACAGTGTAATTATGTTGCTGCTTTGTTAAATAGTAATGACTCCTATAATTCGATATACTTGGCAACGGTACGATCACTTTCTACTTCACCGGTATGTTTTGTGCTTGCTTTTTCAAACAATAATACGTGTACTTCTTCTCCATCTTTGGTTGATGGACAATGTTCTACACCCTTAGGTACTACAATCAATTCACCAGCTTCAACCGCTACGGTTTTATCTCTAAATTTCATGATTAATGTGCCTTTGATTACCTGAAACAATTCATCTTCATCATCATGCTTATGCCAAATAAAATCGCCGCTTAACTTAGCAAGATATACTTGGTTGTCATCTACCATGGCTATACGATGTGGGTGCCATTGCTTGTCAAATTTAGATAGTTTGTCTTTAATATTAATTGCTTCCATAAACGTTTCCAATTTTAGAGAAACAAGGTACTTATTTCATCTGTGACGCGTAAAGGCCTTAACGTTTCTTTATGTAGCAAACACCACATTGTTTTTGCAGAGACCAGAACTTTTTGGGTAGATTTATGAATGATTTTGGTGTGCCTTTCACTTTTTGCACCTTTATGATGATCAATCCAAGTTTGTACAACCAGTTCATCATGTTCAAAAGCGGGTTGATGGTATTCGATATAATGATTAAGAACAACCCAAACATAGGTGTTTCTTATGGCTTCACTTGTTTTAGATTCCCAGTGCTTTTTGGCTACATCCTGTATCCATTGAAGATATACTACATTATTTACATGATCCATATCATCTATTGCAGATTTTGGAACTGTAAGTTGGTGTTCAAAAATTTCAGAATTCATAACAAGAAATAATCATTAGATGTGGTAGGTTAAAAGTAAGTATTACTTCAGGAAAAAAGAATATTTATAATAGGGATTATTACCTAAAACCCTAAAATAATTTTTGCAATGTAGAAGAATAAAAAAATACCAAAAATATCATTACTTGTAGTGATAAAAGGACCAGTAGCAATAGCGGGATCAATACCTCTTTTGTTAAGAATGATAGGAACAAAAGTTCCGATTAGGGCCGCTACAATAATGACGCATAGCATCGATAAGGCAATTGTTAAACTAAAATCCATCGCCATATCCGTGATCATCCCAAACAGAATAACCAAAACCCCAAGTGTTACTCCACTAATCAAACTTAAACTTACTTCTTTAAGTAATCGACTTAAAAGACTTCCTTTTACCACATCATTAGCCAAACCTTGTACAATAATCGCCGAAGATTGCACTCCTACATTTCCTGCCATAGCAGCAATAAGTGGAGTGAAGAAAAATAGTTCTTTGTATTTGGCCAGAGCTTCTTCAAAACCTTCCATAATAAATACACTACCTAATCCTCCAAAAAGCCCTAAAATTAACCAGGGCAATCTAGCCCTCGTTAATTGCCACACACTATCATCTGCTTCAACATCTTGAGAGATACCTGCTGCTAATTGATAATCTTTTTCTGCTTCATCTTTGATAAAATCGACAATATCATCAATGGTTACTCGACCTACCAAAACACCATCATGATCTATTACAGGAATTGCTTCTAGATCATATTTTTGCATAATCCTTGCCACTTCTTCTCCTTCGGTATCTACTTCTACATAATCAACTTTCGGAATGTAGACATCGCTTATATAAGCTTTGGTAGATGCAGTTAATAAGTCTTTTAAAGATAGTCGCCCTTTTAATCTATTTTCTTTATCTACTACGTATATAGAATGAACACGCGTTACATTTTTTGCTTGCCTGCGCATCTCTCTCACACAACCTGCAATAGTCCAGGTTTCTTTTACTTGCACCAATTCTTTTGCCATTAAACCACCTGCAGTATCTTCATCATAGGCCAGAAGTTCTTTAATGTCTTCGGCATGTTTTTCATCTTCAATTTCGGCAATTACTTCTTCGGCTAGTTCATCTGGAAGTTCTGCAACTACATCGGCCGCATCATCGGTATCCATTTCTTCTAACTCTTCGGCAATTTCTTTTACCGAAAGGTTTTCGAGAATGCGCTCCCGAAAATCTTCTTCCAGCTCCATTAGCGCTTCAGAAGTTTTTTCGCTGTCTAATAATTTAATTAGGTATGTCGCCTCGATCAGGTTGAGTTCATCCAAGATCTCTGCAACATCGGCAAAGTGTATTTCACTAAGCATATCACGCAGTCGTACATCACCTTCGATTTCGATAAGATGCTTAACCTGCTCAATAAGCTTTGTGGTGACCTGAAATTGCATACCCTAATTGTTTTTGGACGCTTTAACAAACGCTCACAAAGATAACCAAACAATTTAATTGAGCTTTACCACTGTATTAAATGATCTAGGATTGTGATTTTTGAATAAGAAGAGTAAGATCAATAAATTGATCTACAGATAATTGTTCGGGTCTTTTACTTAAGATTTCTAGCGTCTTAATGTCATCAGCTAGCTGAAATGTTTTTAAACTATTTCGAAGCGTTTTACGGCGTTGTCCAAAAGCAGTCTTTACCACAGTGAAAAATAATTTTTCTTTACAGGGCAAAGTATAATTTTCTTTTCTAATCAGTCGTAATACACCACTGTCTACTTTGGGAGGTGGATTAAATACATCTGGCGGAACCGAAAATAGATACTCGGCATTATAAAAAGCTTGCGTTAGTACAGAAAGGATGCCGTAGGTTTTGCTTCCTTCTTTTTCGCAAATACGCTTAGCTACTTCTTTTTGAAACATACCGGTAAACTCAGGGATACGATCTCTGTTTTCTATTGTCTTAAAAACAATTTGTGATGATATATTGTACGGAAAGTTCCCGGTAATCGCTAGTTGCTCATCAGAGAATAAAGTGTCTATATCAAATTTTAAGAAATCGGCTTCTATAACCTTGAAAGAGTTGCTTTTTCGTAAGGCTTCGTTATGTTCTATTTGAAAGTTAGTGTTTAAATAGGCTATCGATTCGGTATCCAAATCCATCGCTACTACATCCAAATCTTTTTCTAATATATATTTTGTAAGCACCCCCATGCCAGGGCCTATTTCGATAACATTTTTATAGCCTTCAAGCGTAAGTGTATCTCCTATTTTTTTGGCAATATTTTCATCTTTCAAAAAATGCTGCCCCAAATGTTTTTTAGCCTTTACGGCTGTTTTTTCAGATTTTTGAACGTAATCAGAAGTACTTTTTTTATAAGCTTTATGTTTACCCATGTTCGCTCATGATTTCTAATTCGGTCCTAAAGGCTACAAATTTGCCAGCAAAACGATTACTTTCTGCACGAAGACGAGTAGCATCTTCATCGTAGTATTTTTGTAAAGTTGCTTTACTATTTGTAGTGTATTGAACAGAGTATGTTATGCCGCCCATCTCTTCTTCGACCAACACTTTACTCATAAGTGCTTTGCTAAATTTTCCGGTAGCCAACATATCCGGGATATGCTCTTTTTGCATCCAATTGATCCATTCATCATGGATGGTTTCTTCTATATTTATCGTTACATTATAGATGTACATATGATCGCTAGATATTAAGAAAGCAAAGTTAGTAAACTTAAGACCTTTGTATTCCTTACTAAGGATTTAATTTATAGAATCACCTCGAAGTGTTCGGTATTTTTTTCTTGCTTCTACAAAGTAAATGCTATCGGCATGGTTAAAAATAATCTTTTCGTACAGCTCTTTGGCTTTTTCCGGAACTCCTAATTCATTTACATAGAGCTCTGCTAGCCAGTAATAGGCGTCATCTACCAATATATCGTCGCCATAAAATTCGATTATTTTCAGGTAGTTCACTTTAGCTTTTTCAAACTGCTTTTCTTTTTCAAATAATTTGGCCTGAGCCAAAAACGCTTCGTCTTCTATTTTTTCTCCTCTATGTTGAGTTAAAATAGTTTCGTACATGCTAATAGCTTGTTGATTTTTGTTCTGAAAAGCAAGTAAATCTGCCTTGGCGTATATTTTAAGTGCTGTTTGGGTAGAGTCCTCTAAAGAATTATCACTAATAATAAGACTCAACTCCATAGCATCATTGGCAATAAGCTGAGAAGTAGATGATTTTAAAACATCTAATTGAGTTTGCGCCCATGCAAAATCGCCTTTGTAATAACTTGTTTTTGCAACTTTAAACCTAGCGTCTTGCGCTAAAAAATTATTTTTTAATGCATTCTGGACTTGAGTATAATAGATCAATGCCTGATTAAATTTTTGATCAAGTACTAAGATGTCGGCAATTTTCATTTTAACTCTCGAAGATTGAAACCTAGATAATGGCTCACGTTTTACCAAATCCTTTAAGAAATCAATAGCTTCTTGTTTTTTGTCCTGATTAAAGGCCAAAAAATGTGCGTAGTCTATTTGCAAACCAATGGTTTGTCTGGATTTTCCGTATTCGGTAAATACAGTATTATATTGCTCTACAATGGTTTTGTATTCTTTTTTATCTCCCTTATCTACTTTGGACTTTAAAATAATCTTGTGAGCCGTAAGTTTCATATCCTTAGAAGCTGGGGTTTCAAGAATATAGTTAAGAATTTCTGTAGCCGATTTGATATCTTTTTCAGAAATGGCAATCCTGGCAAGGTCTATAATACCCTGCGGTCCTTCTTCTTTGCGTTTATATATTGCCTTTTCTTGCACAAAAGCTTTCTTAAAATCCTTTTGTTGTACAAAAAGCCAACTCAACATCTCGTTATAAAGAATATCTGGATTTTGCTGTAGTTTTTTGATGAGTAATTTCCTGAAAATAATATTCGCCTCATTCGTAGGATCTTCAATAATATAATCACTAAAATTGCGCTGTACTACGTTAATATAATTGGGTTGTGCTTTTAATAATGATAAATAGCTGGAAAACATTTTTTCTAAGTTGCCTTGTTCTCCATAAATTTTGGCAAGTTGTACATTAAAATTTGCTCTGGGGTTATCCACCATTCCTTTTTCATAGATCAACGCAGCCTCATCCAAAAGACTATATTTTTCAAAAGTTTGAGCCAGAGAATAGGCGTGATTTACATCATTATTATTATATGATGCAATAGCTTTATCATAGTATATTCTTGCTTGATCATTTTTGCCTTGTAGATCATAGTGGTGTCCTAATTCTACCAAAAGTTGCGCGTTATTAGGGATCTGGGTGATTCTTTTTTTAAGAATACCTTCGGCTTCTTCAAAATGCTCTAACTGCTGATGAGACTCTACCAGACCAAGGAGATAATTTATTCTATTCGGGTTTTTGGCAAATAATTTCTGATAGATAGATAAGGCTTTTTCATACTGGCCCTGCTGCATATAGTTTTTAGCCAATTGCTCTGATTGAGCAAAAGTCGAAAAAGTAAGAAACATAGCAATAAAGAAAAAGACAAAGCGCATTTTGCAGTTTTTTTGTAAATATAGCAAAATGCACTTTAGTTATATGTTATGGATACCTTAATCTATATATTCAAATCCACAATAAGGAACTAATACATCTGGGATTTTGATACCTTTTGGGGTTTGATAATTCTCTAAGATTCCGGCAAGTACTCTTGGTAATGCCAATGAGCTTCCGTTAAGGGTATGTGCCAATTGATTTTTACCATTACTATCTTTAAAACGAAGTTTTAAACGATTTGCTTGGTAAGATTCAAAATTCGAAACAGAACTAATTTCTAACCAACGATCCTGAGCCGTAGAAAATACTTCAAAATCGTAAGTAAGCGCAGACGTAAACCCAATATCACCTCCACAAAGTCTTAAAACACGATATGGTAGTTTTAATTCTCTAAGAATATCTTTAATATGTTCGACCATTCCATCAAGTGCCTGATACGAGTTTTCTGGTTTTTCGACACGCACAATTTCTACCTTATCAAATTGATGAAGCCTGTTTAACCCGCGCACATGAGCACCATAAGAACCTGCTTCTCTTCTAAAACATGGCGTATAACCAGTACAGCAAATAGGAAGTTCTTTTTCTTGTAAAAGTTCATCTCTAAACATATTGGTTACCGGTACTTCGGCAGTAGGTATAAGGTATAGATCATCTCCGGTTACATGATACATTTGCCCCTCTTTATCAGGCAATTGCCCAGTGCCATATCCAGATGCTTCATTAACCAAATGAGGTACTTGATACTCCTTATATCCGGCATCTGTATTTTTGTCTAAAAAGTAACTAATTAAGGCACGTTGCAATCGCGCTCCTTTACCTTTATATACCGGGAAACCAGCGCCTGTAATTTTTACACCTAATTCGAAATCGATAATATCGTATTTTTTGGCAAGCTCCCAATGCGGTAAAGCACCTTCTGCAAGCTTAGGCACATCACCTTCTTTAAAAACCTCTTCATTATCTTCATCACTTTGGCCATTGGGTACAGAATCATGGGGTACATTAGGAACAGTATATAGAAGTTCTGTAAGTTCCTTTTGTATCTCTGCTAATTTTGCAGATAACTCTTTAGAGACTTCTTTAAGCTGTGCCGTTTTTTCTTTTAATAAGTTGGCTTTTTGCTGCTCTCCATTTTTGAACAACATCCCAATTTCTTTAGAAAATGTATTAGAATCTGCAAGGGTATTGTCCAGTTTTGCCTGAGTAGCACGTCGAGCTTCATCCAATTCCACGACTTTATCCAATACCGGTGCAGCATCAAAATTACGTTTTGCCAAAGCTGTAATATACTTCTCCTTGTTAGCTATGATTTGTGGTACTAATAACATGATTTCTTTTTTGGGCGATTACCGGGCTATGCGTTGTATCCTTAAAACAAGTTTAAGGGATGTCACTGCTATCCCTATCGCAATGAAGCAGCAAATTTAAATAAAAGTGTGGTTTTTATTGAATTAAAATTAAGAGATAATTGCATTTATTTGAAATCTGAAGAAAAGATTGTGATTTTACATTAAACGCGTTGAATCTAAAAAAGCAAAGCAAACTCTTTATTACTATTATTTTGGACGTTAATACAGCCGTAATGGATGTTTTTTAATCTATGTCCGGTAAAATTTGTAATTGCGGTATTTACTGGGTTTAACAGAGATATATAGATGGGTAATATTTATAAATGTGATCTACATATTGTTGTAAAAAAGCCAATTGAGCTATTATATTTGTCATCATCTCTATAGAGAGAATTAAATCAAAAATTATAGTTGAGTAAAGTAAGCAGTCATCTAGGGGTAGGTGGCTGTTTACTTTTTTGCATTGGCCTGGGTAACAATCTGCGAGTACAGGTAACCTAGTTATAGTATTTTTTGTCAGTTTCATTTTTTGAAACTGAGATCTATTACTATTGTAGAAAAATCAGCAATAATTTAAAAAAGTAAATTCTAAAAATTATAAATGAAAACAAAACTAGTAGCAGGATTAATTGCCATATTAGGCATACAGGGGTATGCACAAATCAATTTTGAAAAAGGGTATTTTATTAATAATGCAGGTACAAAAACCGAATGCCTGATCAAAAATGTGGATTGGAAAGACAATCCAACAAAATTTACTTATAAACTTACAGCAGATAATGAAGAACGTAGTGCCGTAATAAGTATGGTAAAAGAGTTCGCCATCCACAACACTTCTAAATATGTTAGGGCTACCGTGCAGATGGATAGGTCGTCAGAACAAATAGAGCGACTTACTGTAGATAAAAATCCAGTATTTAAAGAAGAAACCTTGTTTTTGAAATTGTTGGTCGAAGGAAAAGCAAACCTATACCATTATGAAGAAAGCAATTTAAGAAGACTTTTCTATCAAGTAGATGGAGGAGAAATCAAACAATTAGTGTATAAAAAATATAAATCAACGCAGAGATATCAAAACCGAAATATAGAAGCAATATCTACAAATAACCATTATAAACAACAAATATGGATCGATGTGCAATGTAGCGAAATGACTGTAAAGGATGCTGAAAAAGCGGAGTACCGTAAGAATAGTTTGATCAAATATTTTATCAAATATAACACCTGTATTAATCCTGATTTTGTAATGACTACAAAAGGTCCTGAAAAAGATGTTTTTAATCTAACGATCAGACCAGGAATACGTCTTGCATCATTTTCTGTAGACAACAGTGTAAATGATTTAAGAGATATTGATTTTGGAGCTAAAGCAAGTGCTAGTTTTGGAATAGAATTAGAATATGTATTGCCTTTTAATCATGGAAAGTGGTCGGTGCTTTTGGAACCTACATATCAAGCGTACAAAGCAGATAAGTTTATTAGGTATTTTCAATCAGCATTATTAACGATTGAAACAGATGTTACTGCAGAGTATGCATCGATCGAAATTCCTTTGGGAATACGGCACTACTTTATTTTAAATAAAGATTCAAAATTGTTTATAGATGGAGGGTTAGTGCTTAGCGATATTGCAATTGATTCGGGCATAGATTTTGAAGATGATCGAGCGAGAGACCTAACTATTGAAAGTGGGCAAACAGGAAATAATTTCTTTATAGGTTTTGGGTATAAGTATAAGAATAAATATAGTGTACAGGCAAGATATGGTTTTGCTAAAGAATTACTTGGTCCTTTTTCTAATTGGTCGTCTGATTATAGTTCGGCTTCGATAGTATTGGGGTATAGTATATTCTAAATGGGTTGGCATAACTGTATATGTAAAAAGCTTCCGGTTTACGGAAGCTTTTTTTAGCGATATACTCTAAATCTGGCTATCTGTAGTTTTTGAATTTGAAAATGACAAAATTTCATTATTCGTATATTTAGCAGGTATGATCACTAGTACTACAAAACGTTTTTTAGCATCACTTTTAATTCTTATGGGTTCGTTATACCGAAATAAAAGAACTCGAAAATTCACATTGATTCCTGTTTTGGTAATTGGTTTGGGATTTCTTCTTCCTCAAAAAATGATTATTCCTGTAAAAGGTGGTTCGACTGCCGATTGGGATGATCACTCGTTCTGGGCGCATCCTTGGGGGAGTTCGATAACACATAAGGGAATTGATATTTTTAAACCCAAGGGTACAGCTGTACTCTCGTCGACCTATGGGATCGTAATATATACCTACGAAGGAGGTAAAGGAGGTAAGACAGTTATGGTTTTAGGGCCTAAATGGCGCTTTCATTATTACGCACATATGGATCAGGTAGATGCATTTCCGTTTCAACCTGTAGCATCAGGAACTAAACTCGGAACAGTTGGAACTACCGGAAACGCTATTGGCAAACCTCCACATTTGCATTATGCAATTACGACTCCTTTTCCGTATTGGTGGTTACGTGATCCTGATGTTATTCAGGGCAATCGAAAAATGTTTCATTTAGATCCGGATACCTGGTTGCGGGATGAAAAATGAGTGCAATGGTTATGTCTTATTCTTCTAGTTCTGGAGGATATTTTAGAATCCAAGGATTGGTCGTAAAGTAGTTCCAGGGTGCGCTAGCCAAATCAACTTCTGGATCAATAAACGTTTTTCGTTTTTTACCATTTACAGATACCTTGCTTTTAACAAATACAGCGATATCTTTTCCTTCGGCAGCGGCTTCTTTTTTCAAGTATTGTGCAAACTGCCACATGGCATCTGGTTTGCCCGAAACTAATCGAAGTTGCTTTCTGGATAAGTACTTATTCTTGTCAATATATTTTTGCTTGGCATTAGGATCATTTTTATCCAAAACATAAAAATTTGTTGTTCCAGAACGGCCTCTAAGCATCATGCGCCAACTCATTCTATGGCCTTCTTCTGTCCATAATACATCTCCAGGAATAAGCCAATGGCGTGATGGTAACGCAATCTGAATAACGAACCAAACCAATGCGATAGGAATTAATATTTTCTTGTAAGCAGGAACGATTATCTCATTTGCGTTGTAAAACTCTTTCTTTTTCATGAAAATATGGTGAATACGCTCTTTCGAAAAGAAAAACACACTAAATGCTAATGATAAATAAGGAAATATCCCAATTTGAAATACAATAGAATTAAACAAATGGAAAAAGATACTGATACAAAAGGCCGCTAACCGAGTTCTTTTCCATAAAAGGAGTGGTATAATCAACAGGTCAAATAAAATACCAAAATAGGTAATGCTTATATGTGCCCAATGGCCCTGTAAAAGATCTCCAACAATTGGATAATGTGCTCTGCCAGCCATTAAGTTTTTTGCAACGGTATAATCCAGCCAATCTGGATAAAATTTGGCAACCGAGGCATAAGTATATACAATCCATAGTTGTATGATAATCACTAAAACACACCAACGCGGTATTGATATTTTTTTTAATGCTGGATTTCGTTTTACATCTACAGAAAAGTAATTCCCAGCTGGTAATATACTCATCATGATGCAAAGTAATAACAACAAATAATAATGATTGTTATACGATGCTTTTTGCATAAAATACACTCCGGCCCACATTATGGTATAGGCTATCATACTCCAACGATACTTAAAACCGATCATTACCAATAGACCAAATATGCCCATTACTGCAAAATAGAAATACATGCCATTGCCGGGTAGTGGTTGTAAAAAATCGAGGCCAATAAAATTAAAAGTAAATTGAGGTTCTACAAGAGTTCGGGTAATCCATCCTGTAAAAATAGCGCCAATAGCTTCTGCAGCGATCAGGAAACCAAAAAACACTCTAAAAATAATAAGAGCGCTATTGTCAATATGGGTGAATAACCAGCGATTGATCATACTAGAGAGTTTATATAGTCACGAGAAAAATCCTCATCGTTTTGCATGGCCTCTTGTAATTGGTCTACAGAGTCAAACTTTTTTTCATCTCGAATACGTTTTAGCATTTCAATCTGGATTTTTTTATCGTATAAATTAAAAGAAGCATCAAAAAAGTGTGTCTCGATACTTTGTTGCGTGCCATTTACAGTAGGATTCGTGCCGATATTCATCATTCCAAAATACAACTTACTGTCTATTTTTGCCTGTACAACGTATACCCCTTGTTTAGGAATTAGTTTGTAATCTTCGAGTATGTGTAAATTGGCAGTAGGGTAGTTAAGTTTCCGTCCTAGTTCTTTGCCTTTAATGACTTTTCCGGTAAGCATAAAGTTATATCCTAGATATGTGTTGGCTTTGGTGATATTACCTTCTAAAAGTGCTTCCCGAATTTTGGTAGAACTAATAGCAACATCATCAATATCCTGTTTAGATATTTCTTCGACTGTAAAATCATTTTGGATACCATAAGATGCAAGATCAGTAATGTTAGAATTACGATTACGGCCAAAACGATGGTCATAGCCAATAATTACATGCCTAATATTAAGGCAATCCACAAGCATTTGGTGTACATACTCTCCTGCGGTAAGACGCGAAAACTCTTTGGTAAACGGATGTATGACAAGGTTGTCCAATCCCGTGTTTTTAAGAATCTGGATGCGTTCGTCGATGGTGTTGATAAGCTTTATATTAGAGTCCTGTTGCAAAACCATTCTAGGATGTGGAAAGAAGGTAAGAACAACAGAGTCCAAACCATTTCTTTTAGCACTTTCAATAAGTCGTTCGATTATTTTTTTATGACCAATGTGTACACCATCAAAAGTACCTATGGTGACTACCGTAGGCGTATTGTTATCGTAGGTGCTGGCGCTATTATATAGTTTCAAGAAGTAATATTTTTGTAGTATAAAATTACGGAAATGTTCGAATACATTTCTTTATTTTCCGTTAAAGGTGTTCATTGTATTAGCAAGACCTGCAGTAGCAAAGGATTTAATTAATGCAATTCCTTTTTCTAACCGTTCTGGCATTGTTGTTTCTTCTTCATCATTCCATTCTCCTAATACATAGTCGACTTGTCTACCTTTGCTAAACTCTGCTCCAACACCGAATCTAAATCGAGAATATTTTGAAGTGTTTAATTGAGTTTCAATATCCTTAAGACCGTTATGTCCTCCGGCACTTCCTTTTGATTTAAGGCGTATTGTGCCAAATGTAAGATTGATATCATCGGTAATTACTAATAAGTTTTCTAAAGGGACTTTTTCCTTTTCGAGCCAATAGCGAACTGCTTTACCACTTAAATTCATATACGTATTTGGCTTGAGAAGAATTAAAGTTCTTCCTTTGTGTTTATATGTAGTAATATCTCCTAATTTTTTTGTTTCAAAAGTAAGATCTTCTTCTTTGGCAAGGGTGTCCAGAACTTTGAAACCAATATTATGCCGGGTATTATGGTATTTGGGACCTATATTACCCAAACCGGCAACAAGAAATTTTTTCATAGGGTCTTCTTGAATTTCTTCTTCTTTTGAAAATAATTTTTTGAAGAATGATAACATCTCATTTTTATTTTTGTGAGAATAAAGAAAATACCTCACAATTTTTTGTAAAAATAAAAAAAGCATCCTGAAATAAAATCAGAATGCTTTTATCCTTTATAAATCTATAAGATTTAAGCTTCGGCAGCTGGTGTTTCTGCAGCTGGAGTTTCTCCTCCTTCAGCAGCTTCTGCTTCTTCTTCGTCTTCATCTTCTTCGACAGCGACACGAGAAGTTTTAACCATACAGATTACAGTGTTATCTGGGTGTAGAATTGTGAAATCGTCACTTGCTACATCAGTAACATATAATTTGTTTCCGATCTTAAGTTGAGTGATATCTCCTTCGATCACGTCTGGTAAATTAGATGCAAGACCTTTTACTTTAATACGTCTTAAGTTAAAACGTAATACACCACCATTACGAACACCACGAGAGTTTCCTACAGTTCTGAAAGGAATTTCCATAGTGATTGGTTTATCGTCAAAAATTTCAATAAAATCAATGTGTAAAATTCTGTCTGTTACAGGGTGAAACTGAATATCCTGTAAGATAGCATTGATTTTTGTACCATTATCCAACGCGATTACCACGGTATGAACGTCTGGAGTGTACACTAAATTTTTAAAAGCAATTTCTGGCGCTGCAAAGTGTACAATAGTGTCTCCACCGTAAATAACACAAGGTACCTGTCCAGCATTACGTAAGGCTTTTGTTGCTTTCTTGCCTACGCTTTCTCTTTGAGATGCATTGATTGTTAATGATTTCATTTTAAAATTTATTTATTATTAATTTACATTATAAATTTAGAACTGATAGACTCATTGTGATGCACTCTATGCATAACATCTGCAAATAAATCTGCACAAGTTATCACTCTAATTTTATTACTTTCTTGTCGTAACGGTATAGAATCTGTTACGATCAATTCTTCTAATTTCGAATTTTCTAATCTTTCGTAAGCACTGCCAGAAAGTATAGGATGCGTACATATTGCTCTAACACTTTTTGCTCCTCTTTCTATCATAAGATCAGCTGCTTTGGTTAATGTACCTGCGGTATCTACCATATCATCTACCAACACTACATTTTTGCCCGTTACATCACCTATCAATTCCATATGTGAAATCACATTGGCTTTTGCTCGCTGTTTATAACAAATTACAACATCACTTTTTAGTGCTTTAGAATATGCATAGGCTCTTTTGGATCCTCCCATATCTGGAGAAGCGATCGTAAGGTCGCTTAAATTTAATGACTGCAAGTATGGTAAGAAAATAGTAGAAGCAAATAAATGATCTACTGGTTTCTCAAAGAATCCCTGAATCTGATCTGCATGAAGGTCCATAGTAATGATCCTTGTTGCTCCAGCTGTTTCTAGCATTTTTGCAATAAGTTTTGCAGCGATAGGAACTCTTGGTTTGTCTTTTCTATCCTGACGAGCCCACCCATAATAAGGCAACACAGCAGTTATATGTCTGGCTGATGCTCTCTTAGCAGCATCCAGCATTAATAACATCTCCATAAGGTGATCAGAGTTAGGATGTGTAGACCCAATTATAAATACTCGTGATCCTCTTACAGATTCTTCAAAAGATGGTTGAAACTCTCCATCACTATAGGTAGAGGTAATTACATTACCTAATTTAGCACCATAGGCTGTTACTATTTTTTCTGCAAGTTCTGTACTTTGATTACACGCGAAAAATTTTGCTTCTGTAACTGCGGTTGACATAGGGTAAATTGTTGTATTGTAATGAGTTAAAACTAACTTTTGAAAAACAAGGTGCAAATTTAAAAATTTATTTCAACTAAGACTCGTATTTTATCACTTATTTGCTAGTAGAGAATAAATATTTTTTTAATTTTGCCGTCCAATTCATTCAGAAATGCTCAAGTGGCGGAATTGGTAGACGCGCTGGATTCAAAATCCAAGAGTGAATTGATAAGCCTCGGTGGCGGAATTGGTAGACGCGCCGGATTCAAAATCCGGTTCTGCAAGGAGTGTGGGTTCGATTCCCACCCGAGGTACAAAAAAAAGCTTAGATGAAAATCTAGGCTTTTTTTATGCTCAGGTACAACATAGGTACAACATTTTGATATTTTTTTTCTATCATTTAATTCAATATCATTTATTAGGAAATCATATTATATTCTGTTTTTTATTTGTTTAAATCATAAAATTCAAGGATTCATAACTCATTCAGCACATTCCCCTACATTTCGAGCTTGCCTGCTAAAAAGCAGGCAACGGCTTCATTCCATGAAATGAGTTTCACTACAAAAGTCTTGGACACAATCCACAATTTCAGCCATCCATTTCGTTAACCCTTCCCGCTACGCTGGTAAAGAACACTTCATTCTAAGGCCAAAATTGTGAATTAAGTCCGCTTTTTAATCGGAAAGCCATCAGCTTGATTTTCTTAACAGGATTTTCGGAGAGGACTTCTTGAGCCCCCACTCGAAAATCCTTAAAAACCAAACCGCTGCCTTACATATTTTAAGGGGTTTATAATGGATAAAGCCCTTGTTGTTTTTCGGGGCGTCGAAAAACAGGCACGACATAACCAATTCTACATTAAATCCAGCCACTCATTTCGCTTAACTGTTGGTACGCTCAAATCATAACCGGATTTAAAAGAATTGCTAATGCCCTTATGGAACTTGTCAAGACTGTACTAAGTTTTAGTGAAAAATAAGGTTTCTACTTCCTTGAAATTCCAAGGAATTTACCACGTCGCAAACACGCCTGATTTATTCCCTAAAAGTCTTGACAAAACCCACTTTATACATTGTGCGGTGCACGAAAGAAAAGAACAAACACCCCTTAAAATTTAATCTGAATTGAATTGAAAAGGGAATTATTAATCTTTTAAATTTTTTAGTTATGAGTACTATTAGAAATCACGTACAGTTAATTGGAAACGTTGGTCAAGAGCCAACCATTACGAACCTTGAAAGCGGTAAGAAAGTAGCCCGCTTCTCACTCGCTACAAACGAGTACTACAAAGACAGCAAAGGTGAAAAGCAAACGGACACCAACTGGCATACCGTAGTGGCTTGGGGCAAGACTGCTGAAATCGTTGAGAAATTTGTTGAAAAAGGTAAAGAAGTAGGAATCACGGGAAAGCTAAAGACCCGAACCTACACCACGGACGATGGAAACCAACGCTATGTTACCGAAGTACTAGCCGATGAAATCCTAATTACTTGGAAGCAAAAATGACAAGTAAGATTTAAAATGAAAGGGGGCGTTCCTCTCGAAAGTTGCGCCCTCTTTTTCATTATTCACACGTTAAATATATGCACAATGAAAGCACAAGTTAATGAAATAAAGATTAGCTACAAAGGTGGTTTGAAATCATCTATGTGGAAAAAAATAAGCAATTCACAAGATGCAGCTGAACTCCTTTTTGAAGGTTGGGATAAAGATACAATTGCAATACAAGAAACTTTTAAGGTTGTTTTGTTGAACAACAGTAATAGGGTAAAAGGGGTGTATCAACTTTCGCAGGGTGGAATTACTGGTACATTAATAGACCTACGTATATTATTTGCAGTTATTCTCAAATCTCTATCCGTAGCCATAATTCTAACACACAACCACCCAAGTGGAAAATTACAGCCAAGCGATGCGGATAAGAAACTTACAAATAAGATAAAAAAGGCATCAAAGTTATTTGATATTACCATTCTTGACCATTTGATATTTGCACCCAATGGGGGTTATTATAGTTTTTCTGATAACGGAATTTTGTAAAATCTAAAGCTATGGTATATCTCAATTTTACAGACTTGAACGAGGAAGCTCAAAACCGACTTTTGGAAACGTCCAAAGAAGATGTGAAACGAAGATTTGGGGATAGTATTCGCAAATACGTAAAAGAAAATTATGGCTGTTTTGAAACGATGATTGAAGAAGAAGCACTTCGGAATTTATATTCCTACACTTATGTATTTAATATATGAAGTTTTGAAACATTAAGGTAAACACCTTTGATTTTTCAGGGGTGTTTTTATATGTAATTTATATCAAAATCAAGAAAAAAACGTATCTTTATTTCGCTGAAATATAGCATTCAGTTTTTAAGTAAGGTATCCACTTTTTTGACTTTCGCCGATACACTTACACATCGAAAAATAACATATCGGAAAATCATTTTCCCTGAAAATGGCAATCGGCTTTTTGGCCTGATTGTATGGATTTTTGTCACGCTTGAGCGTGACGAAAAGGAATAGCAAGAGGGTAACGGGCTGCGCCACGTTACATATTCCATTTTCGTTTTAATCCATTGATTTTTAATTACTTAAAAACAAGTAAAGTTTAAAAATTCCAGCAATTTGCGTCAAATGGTCTTGAAACACCAGTAAACAGGGATGGATTTACGTCAAATCGTTAAAAATGCGAAAGAAAATGGATTCATTTATCACTATCAGGTTCAAACGGAAAACGGCTAAAAGGTTTCAGGAATTTTCCAAAACGCACTTTAAAACGCACACCGAAGCGATGGAAAACATCCTTGATTTTTTCCTTTATAATGAGATTTCCCCAAAAGAAAAATTAGGGCCAACCGGACGTACTATCGAGGCTAAGTTGCTCAAAAGAATCAATGCTGTAATCGCCATAATGCGTGATGTAGAAAAGACTCAAACCAAGCCTACGGTCGTAATGTTGGAATCCCTTTTTGTAATGGAAGAACCCAAAAAGAAACCGCTCATTTTGGAAAAAAAATATGCTGAGGAAAAGAAAGAAGTACGCTTTCGCGAAAAGCGAAATCTAAAAAACGAACTCTAATTTTCGAACTATGTACATCACAATAACACCTCAAAAAATGGGCGGTAACTTTTCCAAAAGTTCGGCAGATTTCGTCGGGTATTTAGAGAAAGAAAACCAAGGATTGGAACAACAGGATATGGAACACTTTTTTAACCAATATGGCGATGAGATTTGTGCTGAGGAAGTCATTAAGGAAATCGATGGGAATACCGCAAAATTGGAAAAACACGAACCAAGATTCTATTCAATAACCGTGAGTCCTTCAAAATATGAATTGCTGAAACTTCAGAACAGCAGCAAAGATTTAAAGATATACACTCGCGAGCTGATGAAGGATTATGTGGCTTCATTTAATAGGGAAATTAAAGGGCGGCTAGTCAACATTGACGACATAAAGTACTATGCGAAAATAGAGCACCAACGCATCTTCAAGGGAACTGATTTTCAGGTAAAGGAAAATCAACCGTATGCCACCAAAATTCTTCAACTAAAAACCGAAATCCGAAATATCCAAAAAGGACGAGCTGAGGGGAATATTAAAAGGATGAAAAAGGAAATAGCAAAATTGGAACGCCAAGCACCCCACCAACAAAACGGAAAAAGGATTGTCCAGGGAATGCGAAAAGATGGAAACCAGAGCCACATCCATATCATCGTGAGTCGTAAGGATGCGTCAAACAGATTCAGTTTATCGCCTGGAAGCAAATACAAAGCATCAGATGTGAAGTTGAATGGGGAAACCGTAAAACGTGGTTTCGACCGAGACAAATTCTTTGAGAAAGCGGAAAAGACTTTTGACAAGACATTTGGTTACAAGCGTAATTATACTGAGACCTACAAAGCCAAAAAGACGTTCGTTAAAAACCCGAATCTATATTTTTCTGCTTTAATGAAATTGCCGGCAAACGAAAAAGCCTTGGCATTCAAAATGATAGCAAAAACGGGATTGCCGATAGTGCCAAAAATTCCAGTTAGTCAAGCGCAAATCGCACTACGTGTTTTTAAACGATTAAGACGTGGTACCGAAGTGGCAATCAAATCGAGTTCCATAGGAATCTAACAGTTATGCAGATAGACAATTTCATAACAATACTTTCAATTATTGGCTTGGCCAGTTGTATTTTCTATGGAATGTTTCGGATTTCAAAATATGCCTTCTTCTTGAATATCCTACTGCTTTCAATTCTCTTATTTTATTTATCAGAAGGAAATGAATTGGTATCTATATTGCTCTATTTGGTCTGTCCGCTAATGCTAATTAATACAGGACTATATGTCTTTCTACATAAAACCGAAAAAGGTCAAATTGGCGATAGCAAATATCAGGTCAACTTTCCTACGACCAAGGGAAATTTCAAATTGGATAACATCAAACGAGGTGCATCCATCATTGGTTCTGCAGGAAGTGGTAAGACCGAAAGTGTGGTCTATGGATTTCTAAAACACTTCCGGAAAGAAAGCTTTTGCGGTATCATACACGACTATAAAGATTTTGAATTGACTGAAATGGCTTATCCACTTTTCAAAGACAGCGATATTCCTTTTAAAGTCATTTCCTTTGATAAAATCATCCACAGGGTAAATCCTGTTGCACCTCGCTATTTAGAGAACGAGGAAAGCATAAATGAGGTGTCACGGGTGTTAATTGAAAACCTTTTAGAGCAAAGAGAAAGCGGTACAAGTGGCACGACAAAATTCTTCAACGATGCTGCGGAAGGTTTGATTGGTGGTTTGATTTGGAAACTAAAAACCGACTACCCTAAATACTGTACGCTGCCACATCTAATAGCCATTTATCAGATGCTCGATACCGATAGCCTAATTCAATTTTTGGAAACCAATACCACTTCACGAGCAATGGCAGATGCTTTTATAAGTGGTAAGGATTCCGACAGACAGACCGCAGGTGTAAAAAGCACCCTAGCCAATGCGCTGAAACGAATAAGTACACAACGGATTTTTATGGCATTGTCAGCAGATGAAGTGCCTTTAAATATCAATAGCGAAGATAATCCTGCAATCATTTCCGTAGTTAACAATCCAAAATATGAGACGTCTTATTCGCCGGTAATTGCCACTATAATTCATACCATTACCAAACAAATGAGCGTGCGAAATTCTAAATCATCATTCTTGCTAATGGAAGAAGCGCCTACTATTCGTTTATTGAACATGCATCGCATTCCTGCAACTTTGAGAAGCTACGATATTGCCACCATCTACGTCATGCAAGATAAAATACAGAACGATATGATGTATGGTGACAAGGCTAGTAAAGCCATTTTAAGCAACCTTTCTTATCAGTTTTTTGGTAAAGTCAATGACCCAGACACCGCAAAGTATTACGAACGCTTTTTTGAAATTATAAAGAATCCGACTAAAAGCATAAGTAGAGGACATAATTTGGATTTTGATACACGCATTACAACTGGAGAAAAAGAAATTCCAAAAATTAGAGCCGATGTATTTTTTAGGTTAAAGCAAGGCGAGTTTATTACTTATGCTGATGGAAAGGATAAAAAGGTATAGTTTAAATTGGCTAACATACAACGAGAATTACCCAAGGAATCGAAGCAGTTTTCTCAGACAGACTTGGAAGAAAATTTTGAGCACGTTTATGAGGAGGCGAGGTCAATATTTAAAAACTAAACTAAACTTGAGAATTTTATAGTCGGAGCATCAATTTCTACCCCCAAATCGTTAAGTTTTTGTTTTGTGCTAGCTGAGATAGGTTCTAAACAAGCGATGCATAGTACTTTTCTCGCTCTGCTGAACGCTACGTATCCAAGTCTTGGATAATCACTTGTGGCTCGGTCTGAATGTGAATCTCTTTTAGTTGTCTCGGTTTCTAGCCATAAATTGAGCTCTTCCTCGTTCTTTGCCACGGCTAGTATCGCATCCAGTTCAAGTCCTTTAAATTTATGAATGTTTGAGACCATTATTGCACTGCTATCAGTATTCATTGAAATTACCTGACGTAAAGTGTCCTTTTTTAAAGGAATGTTATTTTTTATAGTTAAGTCAAATATTTCCTTAACAAAAGAAGCAAATGAATTCTCATTCGTAATTGTTCCATCTCGAATGGCGCGAATTATTTGAATGGCCATTACACGTATGTCAAAGGGTGTTTTATTATACTCTTCACAAAAAGCGCTTTGGTTTGTCCCTAAAGCAGATAAAAAGGTGTCTTTAATTTCGGAAATAGCAGAAATTTTAGCCGCTTTATCAGGTGAACGAACATTTCCATTTAGGGCTGCTTCAGCCTTTCCTACCACTTCGTTTCTTTTGGCAATAATTCCTCTTTCCTTATGCGGAATACCCTGACTATCACATCGGGTATAAAATTCGGGAAGCATCGATGTAATATCCTGATTTGCACTTATAAATCTAACAGCGATACCTGGGGTTTCATTATGGCAATATTGTTCAAACGTATTGTCGCCATAAACCCTTTGGCTGAAATTGTTCAAAAAAGTTACGATTGCATTATCAGAACGCCTGTTGGTTTTATTCAGCGTAGTCTCATATTGTGTGCTTCTTGAAGCCTTCAAAATGGGTATATTCTGAAAGTTTCTTATCGATGAATCAAAGCTTTGGATGTATTGCTCTGGGTCTCCTACACAATAAATCGTTGTCTTTTTTTGCTTTCTTAAAGATTCTATGATGCCGAACATTTTGTTTCCTGTATCTTGAAATTCATCTACAAATAGATACTGTATTCTGTTGGCTAGCATTTGTTTTATTTTGTCATTGTCTAAACATTTTTCTGCCAATGTAAGTGTTTGGTCATATGTAATATACCCGTCTCTATTGAGTGCGGTTGTGAGACGACTTTTAAGAAAATTACGCCTTTTGTAATCTGGGGATTCACCATTGTTTTTAAACATCCTCTCCAAAACATCGTCAGTACCACATTGTATAAACAGTTTTTCTCCATTGATAGCATCGCTGTGTAAGCTGGAATAGGGAATGACAATAAATCTATTCAAAAAAGAATGAATAGTTCCTATAAACAGGTTCGGCGGAATTGCTATTTGCTTACTGAGCCGTTTCTTAATGTTTATTGTAGCTGAGTTAGTATAGGTAATAACAATCATATAGCGATGTCGCTTCAACAATTTAAGCGCACTTATAATCTCATCTACCATTCCGTGGGTCTTTCCAGCTCCTGGTCCCGCAATTACGAGTTTAGGTTTGTCAACAGTGCCCATAGATTATGAGGGTGGATTTAAAAAATTGATACCATCTATGATGTACTTTGGAAGAGCAAAGCCCGAGTGATTTTTTAATAATTGAAGAGAAAGTTGCAATGCAAATTCACTTTTGTGACCTTCAATCAAACTAAAGTAGTTCTCCACATCAATTTCTCCTGTTCCAAGTCCATCAACATATTGTTTGCCAGCGATAGGTCTTACTATCTGTAGAACGTTATTTAGAATGTCTTTTCCTGCTTCAGATGTATTATAACTAATTAAATCCTTTTCAAAAGTGGATAGTTCCGAAATTTGCACATCAACTTCGTTAACCGTGTTGTATTCACTTTTGAGGTCTTGGGCTCTGTTTTCGGTTTCAGTACCTACGTCGCTATCCGTTAACACCAAACATTTGGTATGAAACCCATTGACTATTAACCGAAGGAAGTTTTTAAAGGCAAGCCCATTTACATTAACAACTGCACAGGCAGATTGGTCTACGGTTTCATTGGTTTGAATTTTATAAAATATTGGGAAAAGTAGTTTTTCCGAAATCCCTTCGACTAGAGCAAGTCGCCTAGAATAAAACAGATTAACGTTTTCGCTATCTAAGTATTTCTTCAGATAGCTTATCTGTCTTTTATCCTCTGCTGTAGCACCAAAACCATCCAAAATATAATGAGCCTTTACACTCTGATTTTTGTAGTGAAGAACTACCGTGTTTTCAAAATCAATTTTTGTGGTAATATGATTAGAGTGCGAGGTTAGGATTAATTGAATATCCTTTCTATACTCACCTTCTGGATTTCTGATAAGACCTTCTAAGTTGGAAGCTAGATGGTTTTGAAGATTTGCGTGCAAATGCGCCTCAGGTTCTTCGAGCCCAACAATCCTAAAAAAAGTGGATTGCATTCGTTCAGGGTCTTCAATAAAAGACAACATTAAGGAAATGAATAGTAAATTATTTCTTCCAGTACCGTTACGCTCAATTCTTATGGGATTATCATTGTAGATGAGACTCAGTTTTCTGAGTAAATCTGAGACATTAGGCAGGGAAAATATAAGGTCAACAATATTATTAGATGTTTCAGTACTCAGTGAGATTTTATCTAGTTGTTCCGAAATACGGGTTTTTATGCCAGATATTGCCGCATTGTTTTCAATAGCTCTTTGAAGCCCTACCAATTGCTTTTTTAAATCTTGATAATCGGTTTCTTCATTAGCGTTTAGTACTCTAAAAAGCAAACCACTATTCCTGCTTGCTGAAAGTTCTGACTTAGCATCTCTTAAAGCATCTAGTAACTCAAATTTTAGCTGATTGAGATGATATGTGTTTGCTAGACTCTCGTTTTGATTACCACCGTGAATACGATAGTGGTATTTTGAAATGGGAAAATTTATAATATTTAATATCTCGTTGTCCTGGATATTTTCAAATGCTTCAGCGCCTATTTCTTCTTTATAATCATTTAAAAATTGTCTTTGCTGTGTAATTTCTTCCACTTTGTTAAAAGATGAGACTGGGGCAAAGGTGTATGTGAGGGTCGCTTCAGTAAAATCGGAATTACTCATCCAATCAGTAATCACCGCTTCCTGTTTTAAATCCCAATCTTTTAGTGTAGCCTTAATAATGATTTTGGGATATTCAATCGTTTCTGGTTCTACAGTGGTATCTAAGATTTTCTTTTTGAGTTCAATTATGGCTTCATAATTAAAGTCTGAAATATCTAAGAAGCGCTTTTTGAAAAAAGACACCTCTTGGCTAAATATTAAGCCTAAAGAGTCTAAAAGGTTTGATTTCCCGATATTATTTTCGCCGATTATTTGAGTAACAGGCTTTAATTTTATGGTAAAATTTTTGAAATTCCTGTAATTGGTTATTTCAAGTTGCGATACATACATAATAATGTCAGAAGGTTAGTTAAACCCATAAATTTAACAAACTTAATCCTGCATAAAAAGAAGAATTGACTTTAAAGTCCAAATCCTTTAAAATCTTCCTTCCTGTAAGTTTTACTATTTGAGATAGTTGGCGTTTTGAAATAGCCTAATTTGTCCTGTACTTCTTTGGCACGAGTAATAAATTCTTCACTCATTTCTGGTATGTAGTGAGAACAAATATCATAAACATCTTGTCCATCACCATTATTGCCAAATGCAATACCAATTACCCATTCAGCAGTTGGATTGTCCATTCTTGCAACTATACATCTTAGCTCTAATTCTTTCTCTTTGCCTTCCCAGTTTTTGGAAGTTAAGGGCATAAAAACGTAACAATGTTTGGCATCTCTTAGAGGTCTAAGCATTCTGGCACTTGTCTTTCTTTGAATTGCGTTGTCCAATATACCACCTAATTCTATTCTATTTATTCGAGATTCTTGATTGATGACTCTTATGGCTTCCTCTAATTCATTTCTGCGTTTATCTGTTGTTTCTTCAGAAATATGATAGTCGTGCAATTGTGCAATCATATAGTCCCAAATATAGCTTTGGGGTAAAAGGTTTCTCCATTCCAGATATTCGTCTGACGCTACATAAGAATCCCACAAGCCGCCCTCAGAGACTATTGAATGAACTTTTTCATCAATATCTAGACCAGTTTGGATATAAAAGGCAAGAAAATCGGATTCTTTGGGCATAGAAAAATACTTTCCTTTTAAGAACTGAACCTTGTCAGTAAGATACTTTGTGAAATCTATAATTGTGTCAAGTTCATTCAATAGAATAGAAGTTGATTCTTCATCAAAAACGTGTACAAAACCTTGTCCAAAATCGCCATAAGGTAAAGGGAATGAGTTGTCACTTCCAAAAGCAATCGCAATTCTAAATATTATTCTTTGGTTTATAGGTGGCAAGGAAATTTTGTTAGTTCTGTTCTTGGCATAAACCTCATTGGCAGTCCTAAGAAATCGTTCAGCACCATAGATTTGTTTTGCTGAATCTTCAATGGCTTTTTTTACCCAACGTTCATATCGAACATCTTCGTCAGAATGGATTGACATTCTGATATCTTTAACGGAAATGATTAAAATGTAATTACCACAAACAACTAAAACATCACATAGTTCTTTGTTCTTTTTACCTATGGGATTGGGAAAATTCCAGAAGGGAAGAAATGATTTTTTACAAAGATTAGATACGTAGTGCTCGGATGGTGTCATAAAAAATGCAGAAACTAAATTAGTATCTGCAAAGAAAGAATAAAATTTGTTGTGGACTGAACGAATTCAAAAAGGCCCTTTTTCTCTCGGTTCTTTACTCGTTACTTTCCATTGGTCATTTTCTTTGACGAGTTTAAAAATACCCGACTTTCCATCAAAAGACGTTTTATATTTTACCCAGGCAATTTCACCTTCGGTAGCTTCATCCAAAATTTCAACCTCAATATCTTTGTCAGACTCTGGTATCATATTTTGAACCGTAACCAAACTGGCATAGCCTTCTGATGTAGTGTGCTTTTTTAGGGCAGATTCATCTTTTGAAAAAAAACTCTCAGCCACAATTTGTGCCGTTTCGGTGTGAGACATATTGTTATTCTCCGCGCAGGAAATAAACAGAAGTACGAGTGAGCAAATGACTAATCTTTTCATGATATTATTAATTTGGGTTATTGATATATCTGTGTGATATCGTTAATTCAATATTGCGTTCGCCATCTTTCTCGTTCAATTCCAAAATTACCCTGCGGTCATTGGATAATGAAAATTTGGGTAATACATAAACAAATCTTGACATCTTACCCTCTTCAATTTTTGAAGGAAGATGGTGTCTGTAAATAGGTTCTTGATACAAACGCTGTAAAGATTTCTTTTTTCCTTTTTGTCGAGTCTCGATGGAAAGGTTCAAGAAATTCTGGTCGTAATCCAATGTGGAATTATTCTCAATCTGGATAACGAAGTAAAGTTCTTCCTTATCAAAAACAATATTCTCAACACTCAAAACAATGCTTTCGTTTCGTTTCTTAATTCGACCTATGCGTTGGTTTCTGTTAAGAATATAAGAGCAGAATTTTTGATAGTAATACGTTCTGTTGTCTATACTTTTTTCAGAAGTTTCAGCCTGAATCGAATCGGTTACGATTGGTCTTTCATTCCCAATACTATTTGACAATGGGATGAAATAATTGAGCTTAGACAGCTGCTTTTTATACCTTACAATATACGAAAAAATTGAACCATTTCTGTTGACTACCAGTAGATTACTTTCTTTCCCAGGCTTCGCCTGTAGCAGTCCAAAATATTGCTCTTTTTCACGATTGTAAGTAAAGACAAAATTATCCGAACCGGTTACGCCTTGTCGTATGGGTTCTGGAAAAAACAGCGCAACATTTTTAGTGTCGTTTGCATAAATGGTATCGAGGACTGAATTTGTCTGCGCTTTTGCGAAAGCGGAAATCAATAAAGCCATTATTAAAATAGTTGCTTTCATAATTTTGGTTTTAAGATTAATCTATAATTGTTCAGAACGGTTACTTTTACCCTTCGGTTAGAACGTCGAAATACTTGTGTAAGCCCACCCACTTGTGGAACACTAGGAATGTTGATGTCACTAATGACATCATCTAGCACTTCTCTTGTGGCTTCTGCCCTAAAGTTATTCTCGACATAAATACCTTCGCTTCCATCTTGCAAATCGAATGCTTTGAGCTTTGTAGGATGATGATTGATATTTTCGATTTGAATCAGCGCGCGATTTGGCTGAAAACTAATAAACCCAAAAACGGGTGTATTCTTTGGCATCAGCTTACCATTAATAGTTGCCGATTGAGTAAGGCGCATTCTTAATCTAGTATTTGCCGTTACGATTTGGTCGCCATCAACGATAACATCAATTCTTTCATCTGTATTACCAATAATCGAAAACTCATTGGGTTTAGGCGAAGCTGCAAAGAACAATTGATGTTCGAGCCCCAGTTCTTTCACTTGGATTTTTTGTTCTCTTTTGACTTCTGCAGAGTCTACTTGTGTCGTATTCTTGTCCGCGATTTTTCTCTGCCCTATGTTTCTGTATGTCTTTTCCGAATACTGAATTTTACCAGCATCGTAAATACTATCTACAATACGTTCCTTCTCTCGTTCTGGAAGGTCTGGGTCGTAAAAGCCCAGGGAATCAATTAGTTTTTCATCATAGATGCTTGGTGCATTTGTTTCACGCACTTCCTTGAGGTCGTTAATAGCATCTAGCTTAGACTCGTACTCTTGCTGATTTTCTTCCAATTCTGGAACTAAGGTCTGTTCAAGATTTTCATTTTCACTCTCATCATCGCCCATCACTAGTACGGAATAGGAAATCAGGAAAATAAAAATCACAGCCAAGACTGCTGAAAAGACGATTTTATTTTTTTCTACCTTCATCGTTTAATTTTTTTAAGGTGTTCTCGAAATAGTTTGTAATCAACAATCCGTGTGGATTGTTTGGAAAGTTTCTGTCAACCGTTATTAGGTTTCCGCTTGAAACCAATTCGTAGATATCGATGATTGAGCCCCTATTTATTTCAAAAATGGTTGTGGTCGTGAAACTGTAAGTGCCATTGCTTTCTAAAATTCTCGAATCGATACTCAATACTTTCTGCACCAATGAATACTGTAATAATCGGTTATAGACACCATCAGCTTTTTTCTGACGGTATAGATTGTCTACAGAACTATTGCCCAACCAAAGAGCTTTTTCCAAATTCCGCTCATAGTTACTGGCATCAATGTTATAGAAGTAGTTGTGGAACAGGTCTAAATGCGCCAAAGCTTCCACTCTAAAATTTTCCTTTTGGGTCACAAGTTTCAGCGGAATAATACTGCCATCAGTATTGATGGCAAAGGCGCTATTAAGGGCTTCTTTATTCGTTTTAAAAGCCATCCAAAGAGAAAAAGTGCTAGATAGCATCGCAAAAATGACAACTGCCAACACGATAGACCTGTTCAACTTTAAGACGTTATAAATGTTTTTATATGGTGTTTTCATTTTCATTAGAATTAACTCGTAAACAATCTCAGGGTAAACGAAGTAGCGCGCTTGTATAATTTGAATTTTAGAAAAACAATAAACCCTACTGAACCTAATTGAACGACTGGTGCGAAAAAGCCCTGGCCCACATCGGTCCCAAAAAGGTTTGTCCAGAAGTTGGTATTGATTTCTGTATAAAGTGCGTTTATGAATACATTTACAAGAAAAAAAGCTGGCACAAGCATATAAACCGCAGCGTACAGTTTGAAAAATGTGTAGGCAAGCGAACGGAATTTTTCAAATACTGCCAAACTAATGACCAACGGAAAAAATGCCTGCATTATTCCCAATAGGAAGAATCGTTCTGCCAAGAACAATGGATAAATGAACAAATCCAATATCCAAAGAAAAAGACTGATGATGAAAGCAAATATTTTGAAGCCGTAAAGTGGTGTTACCAAGGCTTCGTACAACAACGTCATCGCAGCCTGAGCCACTTCTATGATACTTACATCTTCTTCAATTGGGATGTCCTGCATCTGCAAAGGCAATAAGGCTGGTGCGGTACCACGATACTGTGCTTCTATGGAAACAAGTATGCCATCAAAGAAACCAAGTACTTGTGTAGAGAAAATGACCAGAATGACGATTGCAAAATTCTTTGCCAGTTCGCCAGGACTCAATCCCCAAGTGTAACCGTCTTTATCTGCAATACCTTCATTGTATTTTTTAAGGATATTTACTAGAAAGAACAAGACAGCAAGCGTTTTCATTCCGGCAATGGTGTATTGCGAAAAGGCGCTGGCCTGTATGGTTTGGAACACCGTATCGATGTATTCCAGTCCAATCCCTAAAAGTATGGTCGCAATCATCTCTAATATTCGGTATCTCGGTTGTTGACCTTATCCTGCATTTTTCTGAAGGATATAATGTCGCGATAGCGCTTTGTTTTCGTAGTAATGTTGGAAACCATTTCTTTTGATTCCTTTTCTTTTTGCTTCAATACTTCCGCACGTTCTGCATCGGTCATTTTCAAATAATCGCTGGATAATACTTCATCGATAAAGTCAACCGTATCTAAAGAATGCTGGACTATGATATTGAATGATTCTGTTACCCGAGTTACTTCCTCTGGTTTGATGTAGGGCGAGTTCAGAATATCCTGTAAATCATTTTGCATTACTTGGATAAGCCGCTGATTATTCTGCGCAATCTCCTCTACCGCTCTAAGTTGTTGAACAACACTAGATACTTTTTCGATAGCTTCTTTGGCATCTTTCAAAAACTTTACAGATTTGATGAGCTGACTCGTTTGTTTTGCTGATTCCACGAGCGATTTTACCAAACTGATAAAATTGGTATTGTCATAAACAGGCATTCCCTGAGCGGAGGCACCTTTAGGCAATAAAAGGGCAACCACTATGATTAGCCCAAATAACATTGTTTTGATTTTTGTCTTCATAATTTTTATGTTTTAGATGTGAATTCAATTATTGCTTTTTGCATATCCTGATGCTCATTATAGAGCTTCATTATTTCCTCATTTTCTTTACCGTCGGTCAGGTAGGCAGCATATACTTCTTTGGGAACCTCAAGACGGAAAATGTTACTTTCTCTACCAATCTTGATGAACATTTCGGTGTACTTCCGTGGTCCGGAAAGATTGTTTTTAATGGATTTTAATTGGTTAAGGTCGTGGCTGGATAGATTGAGCCTTTTGACCAATTCGTCATAGCCTTTTTCATTGTTCAGGCTATAAATGACTTGCGTGTTTTCAAGGATGCTTGCGGAAGTAGAATTGTTCGGAAGCTGATTGATAGATTGTAGAATAATCCCAATCGAACCGTTCTGTTTACGTATCGCTTGATAGTAAAACTCAACACTTTCTAATACGTTATCAAACTTCAGTTGCTTTGCAAACTCGTCAAATAGGATGATGCCTTTTTCCGCCCTGTTTTTCCAAATAGTTCTTTGGATGGCGGACTTAATCAACTTCAACATCACGGATAGAATTTCCTTATTGTCCTTTACTTCGTCAAGTTCAAAAACAATCAATCTTTTGTCCTCAATTTTATAGGTCTGGTCTTCGCTAACCTCGAATAGAAAACTGTATAGACCATCGCCGACATACTCTGACATTACGTGCAAGAAGCTCGTGACATTGAAGTAGTCGGGATGGATTTTCAAGGTGTCCAGAAGGTTTTTCTGATTCCTTTCTATAAAGCTGTAGAAACCATCTAAAGAGTGGTTTTCTGAAGTGCTATCGTAATAGTAGCGCAATATCTTTTTAACCGAAACCGATTGTGCTTTCGTGACTTTTAAATCTGAAGCAAACAATTCAAATAAGAAAACTGACAGGTCTTCCAATCGTTCTGGTGTCAAGTCATTTTGGTTACTTATATAAAATGGATTGATGCCAAGGTTCTTTCCGCTTTCATAGCGCAGTACCGTATATTTTTCTGGGTAGAGTTTGGCAAACTTGGTGTAGGATCCACCAAGGTCGATAATGACCAGACGAACGCCGCTCTCAAAATATTGACGCAATATGTTGTTGGCCAAAAAGGACTTCCCTTCACCTGTGGGCGCAAATATGGCAAAGTTGCGAGCCTTGATGCGTTTCTTTCGTTCGTCCCAAACATCCTTTAAAACTGGAATATTATGTTCACGGTCGTTAAAGATGATGCCAGTAGCATCGGACTTGTAGTTCGTATTGTTGATGAACAGGCAAAGTGCGTGTTTTAAATCAGTTACGTATAAATCATTGTTTGAGAAATTGGATGAAAAGCAGCAGTAACTATTTAGAATATAATTCTTTCGTTCCTCGCCTCTTGGATAGTATGGTATGATATCCAGTTCCTTGAACTCGGTCTTGATTTTCGAGGTTATACTGTCCAGCTCTTTGGCATCTTTAGACCAATACACGATATTTAAATGACCACGAATAATACGTGCATTATCATCAGCATTAATTTGGTCAAGGATGTGTTGAATTTTACCAAGTACCACTTTATTCTGCGAGCCGAAATTTGAACTTTTGTTCAGTTCCTCGACTTTCTTGTCCAGCAGTTTGCGCCACTTTTGTTTGTCATCCAAATACAAGATTTGGTTGACAATATGGTTCTCATTAAGCGTAAGCCCTAAGCCATCAATGAACCCCTGATGAAACACAAAATCGTCAGAAGTGAATTTCTCATTGGTCTTGCTACTCTGTACACTTTCGCCAAAGCACAGTTCGCTATTGATGGCCAGGGCATCAAAATGGTTTTCGCCGATATTGACGCTTTTCTTTTCTAATATGATGTCCGTGTCAAAACCTTCGTTGAAGCCGTTGAAATAGCCATTCGTGAGTTGCTGAATCTCTTCCTCTTTAAGCGAAATAAATTCCATTTTTCGGCTATTGTTGATGAAGGAAACAGAATCACTTACCAAGTTGGTGAAGCTTTTTACGTTCTCATCCAATTCTTGAACAATGCCCTTTGTTACTTTACGGAAAGGATTGACATATTTTGAATTATTAAGTGCTTTGTTCTTGGTCAGGATGAAGAACAGATAGCATTTATGTATTATATGTCCACGTCCTTTAAAATGCTCGTGCGTTACTTTTTCCAGAAAGGTTGTATTTGGAAGTTGTTCCGAAGAATAGGACTTCTTTAAATAGACATCCTGTTTATGAACCACAGTCCCAACAGGCAGCGATTTCAAAGCCTGAAACCAAGCACTGTGCATATCCTCAAAATCCTTTTCTGAAAGGGAATAGATTTCAGGTAGATTCCCTTCATAGCACAGTACTACGTTGCCATTGTTAGCATAGACGATATTGTCCCGGATATCTGCAATGGGTTGATATTTAGAAAGGTTAGTCTTGTTCATAGTCGAAACCTGAATTACGCTTGTTACTGATAATTTTAGGGAATGCGTTAGCTGTTTGAAATAGCTGAGGGTTATGGGTTATTCTCGTCAATGCCACGTAAAGCCCAGCATTAAAAACCAGTACACCTATAATTATCCCAAAGCTGAAAGAGAATATGATAATGAGCAACGAGGCCAAAATGGAAACCATCATTAAGGTAAACAGGGAAATGGGCAAGCCAAAAATGACCGCCTGTTTCCTGATGTTTTTATAGACCTCGAATTTCTTCATACAGTTAGGTAATTAAATCCCATTTAGTGGGTTACACTACGATTCCAATGAGGTAAGTAAAGATTCCGACTACAGCACCAGCAATCAAAACGAATACGAGTACTCTGGTAATCCCTTTTTTAAGGTCTGCGTTTTCACCAAAGAAATGACCAGCATTAAAGAGAAAACCGACGAGGAAAATGACACCAAGTAAGATGGGAAATATGGCTCGTATAGTATCGCCCACATCGTTAACGGAATCTTCAATGCCACCAATTTGAGCAAATAACGAAGTGGATAAGAGCGAAAGAATGGCTGCTAAATAAAGTGATTTTTTCATAACATAACGGATTAAAATTTTGTGTTGTTTTTGTTATGAGAAATTTACATATATTTGATTATAAATAACTGAAAATCAGATATTTGTGAATAAAATATTATTTGAAATCAATTGAATTTAATTACTATTATTTGGTATCAAATGCTATGAATTTTTGAAGTGAAGTTGTTGATAACCTGAAAATTAAAAATGAAAAAAGTGCTCAAAAACGTCAGTTTTGTCTTTTTGCTTCTAAAAATGTGCATCATTTTTGGACAAGAATCAAGTACTCAAAAACGAATTGTAATTGATGTTGGACACGGTGGAAATGATTCGGGTGCGATAGGTGCAAATGGAATTCAAGAAAAGGATATTGTATTGGATGTTGCAAATGCCATTTTAAAGCTAAATAATGAATCAGATACCCCTTTGGATATTTACTTAACTCGATACACCGATACACTCATTTCGTTATCGGACAGGACTAAGCTGGCCAAAGCACTAAAAGCCGATTTATTTGTGTCCTTGCATTGCAATCATTCGGATAATGAAAATGCAAGAGGGATTGAAGTTTATGTTTCAAAAAAGCAATCAGCATATTCTAGAGCTTCCGCTTGGTTTGCCTTTCAGTTGCAAGCTGCGCTTAAAATAGAGCTAGGTTTTGAGAGAAGGGGTGTGAAGTTTGCCAATTTCCAGGTGCTACGTGAAACCATTGTTTATTGCTCTTCAGTATTATTAGAATTGGGGTTTTTGAGTAATGGGGATGAGAGTGGATATTATCGAGAGCTAGAGTCTTATAGAGTTTTGGGTTTGGTGATAGTGGAAAGTTTAATTAAAAATATTGATAATTATGAGAGAGTTAAGGATTGAAGTGTTTAATAATATGAGAAGTATAATTACCGCTATTAGTGGCCTGATTTTGAGATTGTTTAAAAATAGTAATAAGAAAAAATCCTAATAAATAGGACATTTATCCTAATTGATTAGATTTGTATTAGAATTTTCAGGAAAATGACGGAACTCGGAAAGTTTTTAAGCAAAAAATCAGTTAATAAAGCTGAAATATCAAGGAGAACTGATATTACTACATCCAGACTCAGCGATTTATGTTTAAAGGAATACGCTCGCTTAACCGCGGAGGAACTTTATTTAATTGCCTTGGCAATAGATATAAACCCATCTGAAGTATTTGAAGAAATATTCAAGAATGTAAAATTGAAGAATATAGCATAATGGCTAAAATCCCTTTTAAAGTATCAGCAAGAACGGCTAAACTAATTGGCTTGGAAAACTTTTCCAATGCTGAGGGGGCTATAATTGAGCTAATTAAAAACACTTATGATGCAGATGCTAAAATTTGTATTGCGGTGTACGATTTAGTTTATGTAAAAGATGAAAATGAGATTGAGAAACTTGATAGAGATAATAGCAGTATCTATATTATAGATAATGGAGTGGGGATGACTGATAGTATAATAGCAAATCAATGGATGACCATTGGTACAGATGATAAACTTTACAGCCATACCTCTAATAGTGGACGTGTAAAAACTGGTGCTAAGGGAATAGGACGGTTTGCTTTAAATAGATTAGGTACAACAACAGAACTATATACAATTTCAGAAGAAAACAATGAAGGACAATATTGGAAAGTTGAATGGAATGATTTCGATAAAGCAGGTGCAGTAGTTTCCCAAGTGAATGCCGACCTGATTGAAAAGCCTGAATTGGATTTAAAAGCGTTGCTTGCTAAAAAGTTTAAAGACAACAATCGAATAGCTCAACTTATTGATAACAATTCTTTTGAAAATGGTACAGTAATTAAAATTACCAACCTCAATGACAATTGGGAATTTGACCAGTTGCACCGTTTATTTGGAAATCTAGAAATGCTTTTGCCACCTAAGGAGCAAAATGATTTTGAACTTCATTTTTTCTCAATGTCCAATTTGGAAGATTTTGGACAGGTCAAGGGTGCTTATTATGATGATTTTGATTATAAGATAAGCGCTAAATATCTAGACGATGAAGATAAAACCTTAATTGTAGATATTACCAGAAACGAATTGGATGTCAATGTCATGGAAAACAGATACAAAGAGCTGTTTGACTATGATAAAATGAAAAGCTTCCCATTTCGGTTAGAGGATATAAAGGCAAAAACTATTCAGCTGAAGACAACTTTAAGTGATGTTTTCTCATCTGATGTTGATTCCGATTTAATTGACAAAATAGGAAAATTCTCTTTTACATTTTATTTCTTAAAAAATACAATTTCGGACGACAAACAAGATGGAGACATAAAAAAATATCCGTATAAAAATTTCAATAGTTCAAACCGTAGGGCGTGGCTAAAAAAATTCGGTGGAGTCAAAATTTTCAGAGATGACTTTAGGATAAGGCCTTATGGAGAAAAAGGAGAAGACTGGCTGAAGTTAGGGGAAAGACAAGCTCAAAGTCCTGGTGGAGCAGGGCAAAAATTGGGGGGCTATCGTATTAGACCTAACCAAGTTGCCGGAACAATAAATATATCTAGGATTCACAATGAAAGTTTTCAAGATAAATCAGGGCGAGAAGGAATCCGGGAGAATGACGTTTTCGATTTATTTAAAAACTTATTAATAGAGATTATTGGTTTTTTCGAAAGTGATAGAAATACAATAATGTTTCATCTTTCTGAACTGTCCAAAAAACGAAACAAGGAAGAAGAGACAAAACGTAAAGCCAAAGAAGAGGCCGACAGGATAATTAAGGAACAAGAAGAGGAAGAACAGCGAAAACGAGATGCTGAGACCGAAACTGACCAACAGCCAGATGGTTCAGAGCACACTTCGGGAGAAGAAGATGAGGAATCCGAAGAGCCAGCCAAAGATGGTGCAACCGAAACTGAAAAATCTTTGGCAAAAGGTATTAAAATCCTTTCCCAAGAAATTGAAGATAAAGACGAAGAAATTCGTCTTTTGAGAAATTTTGCTAGCGTTGGACTTATTATATCATCCTTCGCTCACGAAGTTAAAAGTTTAAGGTCGAGATTGATACCTAGAACTTCCTTTTTGCTTAAAGAACTTGCCATTCACCTTGATGAGAAAGACCTGAAGAATCTTGATAAGGATGACAATCCTTTTTATATGATTAAACTCATTCAAGAAGAGGATACTAAGCTAAAGCATTGGCTCGAATATTCATTGAATTCATTAACCCGTGATAAAAGAGAACGGAGCAACCTTAATTTTGGCAGATATTTTGAAGGCTTTAAGGCAAACTGGAAAAAAGCACTAGAACAGCGAAATGTATCTATCGTTCTAAATGGCAACAAGGATGATGAGAATATAATTAGAGCTTTTGAGGTCGATATGGACTCTATTTTCAATAATCTTTTATCTAACTCATTGAATGCTCTTAAAGGTTCTAAAAAAGATAAAAAGTCAATTGAAATAAGCTGGAAGCGTATAGATGACAAAATAGAAATACTGTTTTCTGATAACGGGAAGGGGCTGGACCAACAATATAAAAACAGGCCTGAAGATATTTTTAAGCTATTGGAGTCATCAAAAAAAGACAAAAAAGGCGAGGTAATAGGTACTGGTTTGGGTTTATATATCGTGCAATCGATAATTGATGGGTACAATAATTCATCAGTAAGCATTATGAATATTGAAGACGGATTGACATTGAAAATTGAATTTCAAGTCAGAAAAGATGATTAAAATGAAGTATAAAATTGCATATATAGATGAGGACGATGGTTGGTTGAATCAATTCTATCACACTTTTAAAAGTGATTTTGATATTCTCAAAATTAAGGTAGATGAAAGTACCACATTGGAAAATATAGTCAGCATTGTTTTTGAAAAGGGAATGGACGGCATTATAACTGATTATTTACTAGACGAGTCAGGAGAGGTTGAATTCAACGGCAATCAAATAGTCGATGCCATAAGAGACTACAAACCTCATTTTCCTGCGTTAATGCTGACCGCCCACGAACCGCAGGCCATAAGCCAAACGGAGGATGTCAATATTATATATGGGAAAGATATACTTGATGGCGAAAATGAAAAACGATTGGCTATTCTCAAAGTCAAGATTAAGTCCAATATCGACAGATATTATGAACTTATAACCAATACCCAAGATAGAATAGAGAAGCTAATAAAAAAGAGAAACGAAGATACCCTTGAAGCAAACGAAGAGGAGGAATTGACCAAGCTTTTCATTCTAATGGATGAATTAGAACCCGAAGGAAAGGAAATGCCTGCAAACCTCATTAAAAAAGAAGCAATTACAAAGTTGAACACATTCGTTACACAAACAAGGGAGATATTGGACGAGCTAAAAAGGAAAAATAAAGAATGAGTGTCTTTCGTGCTAAAAATCCCAAGAGACGAAACATTACCAAAGAGGTTTCAAGTTATCGTAAGCATAGGGATGATTTAAAAAAGGATTATTTGGAGCGATGCGGCTATTGTAACAGTATTGATACTTGGCGGTTTGTATGGTTTGAAATCGACCATTTCGTACCTCAAAAATACCTAAATACAATCAAGGATACAGACTATTTTAATCTTGTCTATGCCTGTAGGTCTTGTAACAATGCAAAAAGGGCTAAATGGCCATCAATGGACGAGAAAGTTCATAATGTGAATGATGAAGGTTTTATCGACCCTTGTGATGATGATTATGGTAACCAATTTAAAAGAACAGATACAGGTAGGATATTGCCAGCAACCAAAATAGGTCAATGGATTTATAATGAATTAAAATTGTATAAGCCACAGCACGAAATCATATGGGCTATGGCAGAACTGGATGAACTGATTCAAGAAATAGAAGAAGTTTTAAAATATAACCCTAATGGAGAATTAAAAGATAGACTTTTAGACTGTTATAGAGGTTTTGTAGAGTATGCTAAAAAATTAAGTAGTGCAGGATTCTAAGAAAAATACGGGTTCTTATTATACGCCATCCTTTTTGGCGGATTTTGTCTCAAAAAGAGTGTTGACTCATTTTGGAGGCAGAAAACGTGTGTCTATTTTAGAACCTAGTGTTGGAGACGGAGCATTCATTAATTCATTAAAGCCCTATAAGGATTTATCTATAAAATTAGATGCGATTGACATAAATGGAAAGGAGTTAAGAAAGGCAGCTATTATTTGGAAGAAAAGAAATTCAAGTTTTAAAGAGATTGACTTTCTTAAGTTCAGCTCTAAGAGACAATACTCTGCGGTAATAGGAAACCCGCCTTATGTAAAGAAAAACTTTCTGTCCGAAGAGCAGATTGAAATGTCAACAGAAATACATAAACAAGCAAAACTATCTGACGCAACTTCTAAGAATATTTGGGTTACATTTTTGGTCAAGTCTATAGGATTGTTGCAGAAAAACGGTGTTTTAGCTTTTGTACTGCCCTCGGAGCTCTTGCAAGTCCAATTTGCAGAAGAGATTAGGGAATATCTGAAAAAGGAATTTGAACGGATTGAGGTATTTACGTTCAATGACTTAATGTTCGAGTGCAAAGGCCAGGACACAATAGTTCTTTTCGCTTATAAGAAACACGAGGTAAAAGGAGAATTCTTTGCAAATATTGAAAACCAGAGTGCCCTCAACAATGACACTTTTGAGCTTAGAAAAAACGATATTTTAATCGAGTCAAAAGTTAAATGGACACATCATTTCCTTTCATCTGATGAGCTCACTTTTCTTGAAAATATTAAGAGCAGACTCAAGTTGGTCAGCGACTATTCCGATTCCAAGCCAGGAATTGTTACTGCGGCCAATAGTTTTTTTATCATTGACAAGGAAACTGAGGCAAAGTATAGTTTAGAAGATTATACTAAACCAATAATACAAAAAGGGTTTTTCGTTAATGGTAGTATTGTTTTCAACAAAAAGGATTTTTTGGACTTAGAAAAATCCAATCGGCCTACTAGATTATTACAGCTGAATAATGATGATGAAATTACAGAAAGTTTACGCCAATATTTAGAGATTGGTGAAAATCAAGATATTCCTGAACGCTACAAATGTAGAAAGAGAAACAATTGGTATGTAATACCGAACATTTCGACAAAACCAAGAGGTTTGTTCTTCAAAAGAAGTCATTTATATCCAAAAATATTAAAGAATACCTCAGGAGCTTTCGTGACAGATTCAGCCTATAAAATTGAAATGAAAAAAGGATTTAGTTTAGATAGCTTTATTTATTCTTTTTACAACTCACTAACATTATTATTTTCAGAAACAAATGGTAGATATTATGGTGGTGGTGTGCTAGAACTAACACCTAGTGAATTTAAAGGATTGCCCTTACCATATATAAAAGTTGCCAAAAATGAATTTAAGCAATACGTCAAAACTTTCGAAGCAAAACAAAAAATTGAAGATATATTGGAATTAAATGATTTTAAAATTTTAAATACATCTCTAGGGTTAGATTTGGATTCAATTGAACGTATTGGAAAAATAAGACAGAAGCTATTGAGCAAACGCTTGCGTAGCTAGTTCACTTCCTCTTATCCCCAGCTCGCCTATCAAAAGCAATCAAATTAAATAGCTCTCGCATACGGCTTCGAACACGGTTGCCGTAGCGTTCTTCCAATTCTTCGGCATTGAGATTTGTGGTGGCGTGGGTTTTGATTTTACGTTTAGTATCAAGGTAGAGTTCATACCGTGATAAGAGTACTTCACCCATCACATTCAAATCTTTACCATAGAATCTTCCGGCGGGTTCGACACCCAAGTCATCAAAGCAATAGAACTTCGTATTGCCATACTCTTCTACCGTTTTAAAACCAAGATGGTTAAAACTGAAAGTCACATTCCTACAAGGAATCACTTCGTAAGGGCGTTGCATTGGAACAATAAAACGCAATAGTTTCATTAAGCTAGTCTTACCACACCCGACAGGTCCGGAAAGCAAGATGCCCTTTTCGATGTCGATTTCATATTTCTCGCAATTTTCCTTATCACGGATGAAGTAAGAGCAGAGCTTTAAAATTATATCCCTATCCTCATCATGAATCCTGAATTTTTTACCGAACAGAAGTTTGCCCTTGGCATTCAAATAAATCAAGATTTTTGGGAAATCGTAAAGGACACTTTTCCCATCAAATTTTCCCAGCGAATATTCCACGCCACCTTCGATGATTTTAGAGGGGTTGTCCATAGTTTTTGTTTTTAGTGGTTCGCAAGTTGTCCTTGATTTGGGATGCCTGTTCTTTCTTTGGTTTGTTTTCTTCTTCAAAAAGTTCCGTCCTGTCCATCCAGTTTGTAGCCAAGGCGCGCCAATCCCGTATCGATTTTCCATCACTTGTTCGCCATTCTCGTTCTTGGTAATGGTCAAAGAATTTTTTCCCTTCATCAGCATCAAAGCCTTTTTCTTCAAAAAATATAATAACTGCCTGACTGCCCTTTGGCTGTTTTAAATAGTTTTCTTGTTTGATATTGTTTGTATTAGATACTAATGCTTGTCCGTTATTGGGATGGTGGTGTCCCTCAAGCGGCACACCTCTGGGATAGTACTGTTCTGCAAGCTGTTCCAGTATGGGATTGTACTGTCCCGTATCTGGTTCATCAGCTGTCCGGATAATGGCCATCTTAATCTTGCTGCCTTTGTATGGATTGTTGGAAGGAAAGTAGGATAGATACTGCCAAGCATCTAAATCAACAATACACCTATGGTAAGTTGATTTTGAACCTATCTTGGCACAGCGCATTAAATCCCTGCGGTTTATATACAGTTCATCTGCAAACCGAGAACTGTTCCATTCTTGGAACAGCGCCATATACAAACTGATATGAGTAGGGTTTAGGCGGTCATCAAAATAGAACTTTTCAAAAGCCGCATTGAGTAGCTTTATATAGTTCATTCGCTAAGAATTTAATCCGTGCTGCACACGGTTGGCGTCCATCACTTTTTGAATTTCCTCGGTATCATAGTAGATGATACCGCCCACCTTGGTGTAGGGAAGTGTACCATTAATACGAAGATTTTGAAGCGTACCAGGGCTAACCTGCAATAAGTCCATTACTTCTGACGATTTTAGGTATTTTTTAATTCTTCCAGAGGCTTGTTTCGCCAAAAGGTTTTTGATGTCATCGAGCAATTCCAATTTGAATTCCCGAAGGTCGTCGGTGGTAATAATTGATGTTGGCATAATAGAACGATTTAAAGGAAAGGGACTATCGCATTGCTTTCAACTAATTTGATAGCCCCTGACCTGATTTGACTTTCGTTCTACAAAATTGATAGGCTTTAATGGGATTTGTTCACAACACTAACACAACTTGTGAAAGATTTTTACCTCATTTTCAATGCGTTGAAATGATAGGTTTTATACTTTGGACAAAGCAGTATAAGCACCAATTGAATCAAATTTTAAGGACGTTTTGGAGTTTCACAACACGAACACAACTTGTGGAAGTAAATTAGTTGTCGGCTTCTTCCATGCGTTGTATGAGGCTTGACTTTAATCGGTCGATAAAGCGGGTACGTTCGACCAGTTTTCTACTGCGGAGTTCTATGAATTTACGGTAGTAATTGCCCAGGTCTATGTTAAACAGTTCTTCGTAGGCAGAAGCTACATCTTTCAAACCCGATTGTCCGCCTTGAATGACTCCCGAGGTGTGAAGTGCATAGATGAGTTCTATTAAATCGATTTTAGTGCCTGTCCACCGCAAATGTTGTGTTTTACCATTCGCCAAATTTGTATTGTTTGTAAGAGATTGTAGTTTCTTTTTTAAGAATAGAACTAGCTTGCCGTAAGCTTTGAATTTTGCCAATGTTAGGTCTTTTGGTGTGCAGAATTTTGGGTCTTCTACATAATCGCCAAAACCTATTATGGGCAGTTCATCAACGGGCTTTCTCGTAAAATAAATATGGTCAAAATGTGTAAAACCCAATTGAATGTATTGGCCAAAATCTATATTACTTAAGAAAAATTGGTTGTAGATTTTGAGTTGGTCCTTAATAAATTTCTTTTGTTTAGATGGCGTGCTATTGGGAAAGCAGATTTCTAGATGATAAATCTTTTTATGGTAAATCAACTCGGATAGAGGAACTAGTTTAATTTCCTTAAAGAATTCGATTTCGTCAGCTTCCGATAGGAAGTTTTTAGAGATGACTTCTTTTCTGAAACTTGCAAGTAAAGCTCTACAGCATTGAATACTTCTACGCGATTGTTCCAAAATTGAAGGGGCTGACCTTTCAATTCTGTCTAATTCTTTTGATAAATTATCTGCCAATAATTTTAGTTTCATAGTGCTCCATAGAATCAGAATTCCCGACTGCATATGGAGCCAACTTTAGTAGGTCAGTTTGGAGTTTTACGAAAATCAAATCCAAAATACAGCAGGAATAGGAGGCAATGCCCCATTACATCCTCGTTTTTCACAGTACTTTTTAGGTTAAAGAGTTGAATTCCAAATATAGAAAAAGAGGGGATTTTCATAGCTCTGTGTAGGACGTATATCTATACGGATTAGCACGTATTTTCATACGTCATTAACGATGAGGATTATTTTTCTTAGGGTTAAAGCGCTTTAAAAATTCCACCTTGTTTTTAACGCCTGTTTTTTTAAAGATGTTGGAAGCATGTTTGGATACAGTTCTTTCTGCAATAAAGAAATTCTCACCTATCTGTTTATAAGTGTTTCGGTTAAATATTGATATGGCTATTTCGATTTCCCTTCTTGTAAGGCTTTGATAGATGAGTTTTGAATCTAAGAGTTTTTCCTTGTTCTCTCTGTAAAAAGAAAAGACTTCGAACATCTTGTTCTTGTTTTCTAGAAAATATAGGTAACGGTCAATTTCTATAGTCGTAATTGCGAAAAAAGCACTATTCATTACGGTAAATGTTAACCATTGATAATCGCCAATAATTGTAAGAATTGGTAACAAGGCGATACAGATTATGCACAACATTGATAGCTTGTATCTTCTAATTGTAAACGAATTTCGTTTGGGTATTTTTTTTATGCGTTGTTGGAAAGCCCATAAAAAGTAAAAGGCGAGTCCAGCAACGGGTAATGTAAATGCTGCCCTAGCAATATCCACTGAATCTGTTGCATAAAATGGTATTAAGAACAGAAAAACAAAGCACATGGACATCATTATGCTAATGTTCTTTATTGAGAAATGGTCTTTGAGAATAGTTATGTCATATTCCTTGTACAGGTAATACGCCAAATAGACACATAGTGCTATAGCTATTGTATATGTGATTATATATTGTACAATATATGGGCCAGGAAAATTATCAATTGGAAGAAAGCCTCCAGTCAAATTATAAAGAATAAAGAAAATACCTAGCGTTAGAAACCTTTTAAGGGTTTTTCGTTTTAGATTGAAACTTTGTATAGTAGCAAACAATACAATGAACGTATCTATGAGCAGATAGAAGAACGTTGTCCAATGTATCGATGTGCCAAACATTACTCATTCTTATTAAGTTAGAGGTTCAAACTGATTTGCAACTGAATTTTTGACTACATTATCCCATAAAAATATTTGTTGGTGCATAGCGATAAATACACCATGCTGCAAGTTTTCAATTTGTTGTAAAGCATAGTTCAAGTTTGAACCAGCATCGGTATTTGGGTCTGTTCCAAGAATAAAAGCACCCGTAAGAACTATAGTCTTATCCAGTTTTAATTTGCCAAGGTATTTGGCCGTTTCTACCATTGTAATTGTACCATGTGTAAGAAGTATTTTACTGCCCGAAAATGATTTTATCTTATCCGTTATTTTTATGCGGTCTGGTTCGGTAATAAAGCGGCTGTCCTTATCCAATATTTTTTCAACAACAAAATTGCCCTGGTATCCAATTTGGTCCAGTAGTCTATCAATTGAGATAGTTTTTGATTGCCCGCGATTATCTGGGTCTTCATAATCGAGCCCTTCAATTGTTCCTCCTGTTGAAATGATATGTATCATAGTAATTTACTAACTGGTTAAAATTAAGCAACTCATGAAAACCTAGAATTCACTTATTAAAGAAATCATATCACATATTTTGAAATGATGTTCAAGAATTCTTGGTTTGCCTTTCTTTTTCATTTTTTTTATTACGGTTCTCTGTAAAAAGTGTAATCATCGGTGTAAAAAATCCACCATGTATTCCTTTAAATAATAAGAGTTTTGGGTTGATATATTCTGAAAATCAACTCACTATGAAGCAATTGACAAAATACTTCGGCCTTCTCATCATTTTGATAATCCTAAATGGATGCAAGAACAGTAGCGAAAACAAAGGCGATACTACAGCTACTAACAATAATTCCTCGGCAGATTTGATAATCACCAATGCCAAGATTGCGGTAATGGATAAAAACAATACTATTGCGGAAGCCTTGGCTATAAAGGATGGAAAGGTACTTGCCGTTGGTAGTAATGAAGAGGTCAAAAAATATGAGGGAGTTGCTACCAATACCCTAAATGGACGAGGTCGAACAGTGATTCCCGGACTCAATGATTCCCATTTGCATCTCACTCGTGGTGGGCGGTTCTTTAATGCCGAACTACGGTGGGACGGTGTAAAATCCTTGAAACGCGCCCTTGCCATGTTGGAGGAACAAGCCAGTCGTACCCCAAAAGGACAATGGGTTCGTGTGATTGGAGGATGGAGTCCCTTTCAGTTTGAGGAAAAACGTTTTCCCACACCAGAGGAAATAAACGCTGCAACGGGCGACGTTCCCACTTACGTACTTTTCCTTTACAGTCGTGCCTGGCTTAATAAAGCGGGGTTGGAGGCTTTGGGTATTGATGAAAATACCGAGGCACCGGTAGGGAGTTCTTTTGAAAAAGGGTCCGATGGCAAACTCACTGGGGTACTGTTGGCAGAACCCAACCCCGGAATTTTATATGCGAGAATCGGTTCGTTACCTCCCTTGAAGGAAGAAGAAATGGTGAATGGAACCAAGCACTTCTATAGAGAACTGAACAGTTTTGGAATCACCAGTGGCATTGATGCCGGTGGAGGTGGGCATAAATTTCCTAAGGACTACACAGGAACGGACAAGCTGGCAAAAGCAGGAGAGATGCCCATTCGGCTGTCCTTCTATTTATTTCCACAGAACAAGGGAAAGGAGTATGAAGAGTTTCAAGAATGGATGGCCAATAATCAGGTGGGACATAACGGAGAAATTCACTTAGAGCATGGTTATGAATTGGAAGGAGGTGGAGAATTTATGGCGTGGAGTGCAGGTGATTTTGAAAACTTTTTGGCACCGCAACCTTTTCTGAAAGACAGACCTACCTGGCGAGAAGACCTAAAAAGAATAGTTCGTCTACATGTCGATAAGGGATGGCCTTTTAGAATACATGCTACCTACGGTGAGACCATTGATAATATGCTGGATGTTTTGGAAGAAATCAATCAGGAGACTAATGGAAAATTGGCTGCGGAACGTTGGCTTTTTGACCATGCGGAAACTGTTGCAGAAAAGGAATTGGAACGCATCAAAGCATTGAACGGAGGTATTGCAATACAGGCAAGAATGGCGTATGCAGGTGAATTTTTTGTGGAGCGCTATGGTGCAGAAAAGGCGTTGAATGCTCCCCCTGTCAAAAAAATGATGCAATTAGGTGTTCCAGTAGGAGCTGGAACTGACGGTACCAGAGTTGCGAGTTACAACCCGTGGCCTGCTCTTTACTGGTTGATTTCTGGAAAGACAGTGGGAGGTTTCCAATTGGCTGGTGAGAACAACAAACTTTCACGTGAAGAGGCACTATATCTCTACACTAAGGGAAGTGCTTGGATTTCAAAGGAAGAGGACGTTAAAGGTACCCTAGAGGTTGGTATGTATGCTGATTTAGCCATGTTGTCTGAAGACTACTTCTCCATTGCTGAAGATAAAATACCCCAGCTGAAATCTGTATTGACGATTACCGATGGCAAGATAGTGTATGCTACGGGGCAGTATGAATCATTGAATCCTCCGCTACCGGAAATCATCCCTGATTGGTCTCCGGTCAAGTATTATGGAGGTTATCAAAATAAATAACAATATGGAAAGACCTGATTTACAGTTAAGCACTTTTATGAAATGGCTTCGTCAGTTATCACATACAAAAACACCCAAGAATCGGATAGATTTGGTGCTTTTGGGGTATCGCGTCGCTATTTCCATTGCTTTTCTATTTATACATGGTTTAAAGAAGATAACCAACTTTCAGGAAGAAATTCAACACATTCCAGACCCTTTCGGAATGGGAGGTTATAATGCAACTATAATTGCCATTTTCTCAAATGTAGTCTGCTCCATTTTTGTGGCTATGGGACTTTTCACAAGGCTTTTCGCTCTTGGGGCTTTTATGATTCCATTTATAGGTCTTACGATTGTCCATTTGAATGACCCATGGGCTGTAAGAGATGTGCCCTTGATGTATTCGATTGCATTCTTGGTCATCATCTTACTTGGTCCAGGAAAGCACTCTTTAGATAATGTTATTAACAAGCGATGGTTTAAAGAAACATACAATCAATGAAGACACAATTATTGTACATATTGGTAGCTATTGCTGCAGGTGCCGTACTACCTCTCCAGGCTGGTCTCAATGTGCAATTAGGTAAATCTGTGCAGCAGCCTATTTTTGCTGCCTTTGCCTCATTTCTTATTGGTTCGATTGGTCTACTGATTTATCTGTACATCCTAAAATTCAATTTTGCTTCCATAGTTCAAACTAAGACAGTGTCTCCCATAGTTTGGATAGCAGGAATATTGGGGGCTTTCTATGTAGCCGCAGTCATCATATTGGCCCCGAAACTAGGTACTGCATTGACTTTTTCACTTATCGTAACAGGTCAAATGGTTATCTCTTTGATACTGGACCATTACGGGCTTTTGGGTTTGCCTGTAAAACAAATTAATTGGCAACGTATGATTGGAGTGATATTTCTTGTTGCAGGCGTTCTACTTATCCGAAAATTTTAATTCCATGAAGAAAAACACAACATCAAATACGAATAGACGAATATTCTTAAAGAATGCGGGGTTTGGCGCATTAGGCCTAACGGCAATAGGAACAGGATTGATTTCATCCTGCAAAACCGAACCAAGTAAGGAAAACTCAATAGGCACCGTAGGGCAGGCCATTCAATCTGGTTCTTCTTCTGTTGTTACCAGAAAAAATATAGCCATATTATCATCCGATGACCCCGAACTGCAAGTTCTAAAAGACGCAATAGGCATTCTTAGAAAACGAAGTGAAAAATGGCCTCTTGACCCTGCCGGATGGAGCGAGAACGGAGCTTTGCATACCAAATTCTGTGCAACAACCGAATTTACCTATCAGGTACATTATAGCTGGTACGTATGGCCATGGCACCGAACCTATTTATGGACTTTGGAGAAGAAATTGCAACATGCGGTTCGTGAGCCAAAATTGGCGCTGCATTATTGGGATTGGACAAAGCATCCAAGTATACCTGAACAATACCAAGGTGGTAAGGAGAATCCTCTATACAATGATACAAGGTTGGTACATCCAAATGATATTATTCCTTTCGATTTTATAAATATGGGGCCTGCTTTTCGAGCGAATAAATTCAACACTTTTGGTGGTTACCCATTTCCATATCAAGGAAAAGGCCCTCAAATTGATGGTATTGCCGAGCAAAGTTTTCATAACAACATTCACAACTGGATTGGCGGGGAGATGGCGGGTTTTGTAGCCGCTGGTTACGACCCTATTTTTTATGGTCATCATGGTAATTGTGACCGTTTCTGGCAGGCATGGCTCGATGCTGACCCATCCCATAAGAACCCTGAAGATGAAAGTTGGCTTGAAAAAGTATTTTATTTCACGGATGAGAAAGGGAAACCCCTTGAAATTAAGATAAAGGATGTGCTGGATACCAAAAAATTAGGCTATCAATTTGCTGACCTGGACTTTAATAGTGAAGATGGTGTATACAACTCATTGGAAGATAAAGTTGTGCCATCCTATGACTTGGTCAAGGCGTCAGGTATTTACAACACCACTTTGGAAGAAGAACGAAAAGTACAGTCTGTCGAGAAAGTCGATTTAGCCAATGCATCCCACGTACTGCTTAAATATGAACGTACTCAATTACCTTATATGCCTTATTGCTCGAGAGTGTTTTTCCTTTTTGGGGAGCTTGAGTCTGGACCTGAAAACTGTAAGTATATAGGAACGTTTACCATTCTTCCCATAACAGCATCCGAAGGCGGTAAGCTTGAGAAAGATGTGTATATGCATGTTGAAATCACCAAAGCCATACGAGACCAGATTGAATCCAACAAAAAATTACGAGTGTTCTTCGAGCCTGTTCAGGTCCGAGGACGTAATATTCCCGATGAGCCACTTGAAATTGAAAACATAACCTACTCTTTTGTATGAGTACGAAAGGGTTTAAAATAGCGATTGCGATAACGGGTATTGCCATAATAGCCCTTTTTGTTTTGTTATACCAGTCCATAAAGGAGGAGGACCGAGCCAATTTGACCTCTGTCAATACCTCTCAAATTCGTGATGATTTTACTGAAAATAAGATTCCTGATTTCCAGTTCGTCAATCAATTTGGTGAACGAATCGGTCACAACGATTTTGACGGAAGAATATATGTGGCCGATTTCTTTTTTACGACTTGTCCCACTATTTGTCCTATGATGGCAGGGAATAAAATGCGAATTCAAGATGTCTTTAAAGGGAACCGAGATGTACTTCTGCTTTCTCATTCCATAGATACTAGGTCAGACTCGGTTCCCAAACTCAAGGAATACGGGGATAATGTAGGTGCTGTAAAGGGCAAATGGCATTTGGTAACTGGAGAGCGTGAAGAGATTTACAAGATAGCAAAAGAATACTATATCACTGCTCAAGAAAACGATTTGGTAGATGGAAGCTTTATACATGATGGCAGTTTCATCTTAGTAGATGGTAATAGACATATTAGAGGTATTTACGATGGTACTGACCTTGCAAGTACAGAAGTACTGATTAACGATATTAAAAGGCTACTTCAAAAATGAAAAAGGGCATTGTAGATATGTATTTGTATCGTCTGGGGAATAAATTTTCAAGTTCTATCTCCAAAGGATTACTCTTGCTTTGCATGGTGATTTCAGCCATGGTATGGGCCAATTCCCCATTTGGAGATTCGTATTTTCATCTGCTTGAAAAAGAGTTTACAATTGGTTTTGAAGGTTTTGCTCTAACTGAGCCGTTACATATTTGGATAAATGATGGGCTTATGGCCATCTTTTTCTTTACCATCGGTCTTGAAATTAAAAAAGAGGTTATGGAAGGGGAACTGGCTTCAATTAGAAAGGCTAGTCTGCCTGTAGCTGCTGCTCTCGGTGGTATGCTAGTACCAGCATTACTTTTTTATATGATTAATTCTGATACTGAAGCATCTGGGGCGTGGGGAATACCAATGGCAACAGACATAGCTTTTACCTTGGGAATGGTTGCCTTGGCAGGTAAGGCAATTTCAAGTAACGGAAAGACTTTTCTAACAGCACTTGCTACTGTGGATGATATTGGTGCAATTCTGGTCATTGCGCTGTTCCTAACACCACAAATTGACCTTCAGAGTTTGGTGGCAGGGGGCATATATCTTGGTATTATGGCATTGGCCAATTATATGGGAGTACGAAATATGTGGTTTTACGTTATTGTGGGTGTACTTGGATTGTGGATTGCTTTATTGCTTTCAGGGATTCATGCGACTTTGGCTGGCGTACTGGGTGCTTTTACTATTCCCGCAAGAAGAAAGGTGACCGAGAAGGAATATAAGGAGCATTTAAAAAGTTGGGTTGAGGATTTTGAGGATAGCTGTACATCGGATGATGCCTTGTTGACCGATGAGCAAGGTGAAATTCTTCGAAAGGTTGTCGTTGAATCCAGGCGTGCGGGGACCCCATTGCAGCGGGTAGAACATTTATTGTCACCAGCAGTTAATTATTTGATACTACCACTCTTTGCGCTCGCAAATGCAGGAGTAAAGATTACGGAAGATTTCTTTGAAATGTTGATGCATCCGGTAAGCTTGGGAATCATTGCAGGGCTTGTAATAGGTAAGTTGCTAGGTATTTCAATATGCTCTAGAATTTTGGTGAGAGCTGGTTTGGGCAAACTCCCAGATAATGTTGGCTGGAAAGATATATATGGTATGGGAATGTTGGCTGGTATAGGATTTACTATGTCTCTATTTATAGCAGAACTGGCACTTGAAGATGAATTTTTGTTGAATACTGCCAAGATTGGGATTTTAACGGCTTCAGTTATATCTGCAATTTTTGGGCTGCTATGGTTCCAGTTTATTGGGAGGCAAAAGAAACCTGTGGAAATTGTAGTATCCCTGGAAGCTAATCTGACGGCACAATAATACTATTAAACAGAAACAATGAGAACACTTACGTTATTGCCCAAATAGAAGAGTAGTTTTATTGGTTAGGTTGGTTAAGGGTAGTCGCTTCAAGGGTGATTGCCCTTTCTTTTTTACTACTACAATAAGTTATATCAATGCTAGAGTTTATGACATTCTTTTCTCAACGCCCACCTTAATTTTAGAGAGAAAATAGGTCATCAGTTTCACTGTGATTACGACAAGCAAACGAGATTTCCCTACTAAAAACTTTGTCCATGAATTTTAATTTTTCAACATATCTAATAAGCTTCGTTTGCATAATGGCATCATACATTTTGGTTGCCCAAAATGATGATAAGATGTCCGCACGTTATCAAGAGGAGTTGTCAAAAACCCCTTCTTTTTCAATTTACGGTGACAACTATTTTATTACAGGAACTAGAATTAACGAATCTCCCAATTCTGAAAACAGCGATGCAAAGTTTCAATTGGGCTTCAAACAAATTATCTCAAGAGATTTATTGCCCTTCAACACTCATCTTTTTTTTACCTATCGGCAGATATCTTTCTGGGATATTTACCAGGATTCTTTTCCATTTCGAGAAACGAATTACAATCCGTCTTTGGGTATAGGTCATTTGACATTTGATGAAAATGACAAAGCAAATGGAGGTCTGTGGTTAGCTTTTGAACACCAATCCAACGGTAGGGATGGCAAGAATTCAAGAAGCTGGAACTATTTTTCACTATTATACTACAAATCCTTTTCGGAAAAATTTCATGCTTCCATCAGTGCTTGGGCACCAATTGGCACCAAGGACGGTAATCAAGACCTTTTGGAATATATCGGCTATGGGGAATTGACAACCATTTGGAGACCAGCGGATATACTTTTCGTAGAAGGGAAATTTAGAAAAGCATTGCGTGCAGATTGGAGGGGCAGTGCCCAAATTTCAGTGAACTTAAGATATTCTAAGAGTACAAACCAATTTATATATCTGCAGTATTTTGTTGGGCAAGGCGAATCTTTAATTGATTATCAAAGCAACTCGAATTTTTTGAGAATAGGAATCATATTCAAGGATTTATTGTTTTGGGAATAAAAAGCCATTTAAAAAAGAAAGGAAGCTCTAAGCTAAAATTTTCATAGCAAAAGTTTCTTTCATTTGGTTAGTGTTTAGTTGGTTGATTACCGCTTACCTTTCTTAGGTAGGCGGTTTTTCATTCTTAGAGCCTTATCAAACATTCAACAAATGTACACCTGTAAAATGTCTAATTCTTCATTGGATTAATGTCATTCAAGCGGTAAACGGTTCTATAATTTTAGCTTGATAAAATAATCAAGTTTAACACAAAAAAATAGAACAATGAAAAATTACTTACTATCTGCCTTGATGATACTTTTTAGTTTTGTCCAAATACAGGCGCAATGGGACCAATACAATCCCAATCCGAACAACGACCCTGCAAATGCTTCAAAGGAGCTTTTGAATCCAACAAACCATACGCTATTGATGATAGACCATGAAAGTCAAATGGCATTTGCGGTAGAATCCCAACCCATAGAAGAATTGCGCAACAATACGGGATTGTTGGCTGCCGCTGCAACACTATATAAGGTGCCCACGATAGTTACTACTGTAGCCGAAAAATCATTTAGTGGACCTGTGTTTCCGGAAATTAGGGAATATTTTCCAGATGAAAAACAATACATAGACCGAACGACGATGAACTCTTGGGAAGACAAACGCGTGGTCAAAGCAGTTGGTGATATCGGTAAGAAAAAATTGGTTATTGCAGGGCTTTGGACAGAGGTTTGCACGCTTTCCGCATCATTGTCCGCCATTGAAGATGGTTATGAGGTCTACGTTGTAGTCGATGCTTGTGGAGGAACTTCTCAAGAGGCACATGATATGGCTTTAACCAGAATGTTTCAGGCTGGCGTAAAACCAATTACATCATTACAGTATTTGTTGGAGATACATAGAGATTGGGCACGTAGCGAGATGTACTTACCTGTACTTGAAATATCCAAGAGGTACGGAGGAGCTTATGGCCTTGGGATTGACTATAATAAACAACTTTTGGAATGGAATTCAGATGGTACCTCCAAGCACTAGTTTTCAATCCACGATAGTATTGTCAAGGAAATCCATTATTTTAATATCACCATCGCTAATATTTAAAAATGAATACTACGATACATAAAGCAAATAGTAGAGGTCAGGCCAATTTTGGCTGGCTTCAATCTAGGCATACATTTAGCTTTGGAAATTACTACGACCCCGAAAGAATGTCTTTTGGGGTACTTCGTGTTTTGAACGATGATATTGTTGCTCCTGGGGCTGGTTTCGGCACTCATCCGCATCAAAATATGGAAATTGTTTCCATACCACTCCATGGCGATTTAAAGCACAAAGATAGTACTGGTCGAACTGAAGTTATAGAGCAGGGTGATGTGCAGGTAATGAGTGCTGGTACTGGTATTGAGCATAGCGAGATGAACGCCAATTCAGATAAAGAAGTGCGCTTCCTGCAAATTTGGATTGTACCTAATCAAGAAAATGTAGCCCCAAGATACCAGCAGATTACTTTGAATCCTCTTGAGCATAAAAATAGTTTTGGACAGATATTATCTCCAAATGCCGATGATGCTGGCGTATGGATTCATCAAAATGCCTGGTTTTATCTAGGGGAGTTTTTTGAAGCCAAAAAAATTGAACATCGACTACATTCTGAAAAGAACGGACTCTACATTTTTATAATTGAAGGAAAAGTTATAGTTGAAGGCAAAGAGCTTGACAAAAGGGATGGAATGGGTATCTGGGACGTGGAGAAGGTCGTAATGGAGGTTGGTTCAGAAAGCAAAGTGCTACTTATGGAAGTTCCGATGACGAAGTAGATTTTATATGAGTATTACCAAAGGTTTTGAGATAAGCCCTAACCCAAGGGCATTCTGTGGTTAACAACAAGTTCATGGCCTGGAAGAGAGCAACCATGGTGCCAATTATAATTCTGAAACTTTCCGATTGGTCTAGACCCTCATTAAATTTAGTTTTTTTAATGCAAATGCTTTTAGCGCTAGGTTTTTCATAATAGAAAAACATGGTTCCGTTCTCATCCCAGCATTCATAACATTGCTGACTTTTATTTTCGTAAACTCGTATCATAGTCTTTATTTTTTATCATCTTTTAACAGCAGGCAGATATGAACCCACACACTTTCGTCAATTAGTGGCACTCCGTCTTCATTTATGCCATTCCAATTCATGTTAAAATCAATCGTTCTCAATTGACTGGTTATTTCAAAGCCGATTCTATTATTCCCATCAACGCCTTTTTTTTGTCCTTTGAAATGAGCTGTAAGTGTGATTTTTTTTGAAATGCCCTTAAGACTAAATTGGCCTTTTATGAAGTAATGTTCATCATCTATTCTGTCAACCTCAGTGCTTTTGAATTGAATGAGCGAATGATTGGCACAATCGAAAAAGTCTTCACTACGAAGATGTACATCCCGTTCCTCATGACCTGTAAAAATGCTGCTGGCATCACCTTTAAAATGAAATTTGCTACCCAGAAAATCACATTCAGCAATTTGTTTTACATAGCCATTGAAGTTGAGTAGTGAACCATTTATTTTATTGAGCTCCAAGTGTTTTATTTTGAAACTTACGTTGGAATGTGCGGCATCTATTTGCCAAGTCTTGAAATTGGCCATAGTAAATGAAGTATTAAAAGTTCGAACTCAGTATTCCTAGGTCTCCAATATGCAATGGTTTTCTAGACAGGTGGGTATAAAAATAGTAGCTGTACAATGCAATGAGGTTACATTATACTACCATCTATGGTACTTTTTAAAGTTTTGTGCTGTTAACTGCGAGCAATACCCAGTTTGCGCATTCTTGATTCAAGTGTTGAAGGAGCTATACCCAATTTTTGAGCGGCACCATTCTTACCGCTTACCCGCCATTTATGGGATTCCAGTATTTTGATGAGATAATTTTTTTCCAAAGCATCTTTTTCAGCTTTTATGGCATCCATGTCCATGTTTTCAATGGGTTTTGTCACCATTGCACCACTTTTATTTTGGGGTGTATTAAACCACTCCAAGTTGCCTACACCAGAACGTCCGGGATATACTTCCAGCACTTTGCCCCGTTGTGAGATAACGGCCTGTTCCAGCAAGTTCTGAAGTTCTCTTACATTGCCCGGCCAAGAATAGGCCAGAAATCGTTTGGACGTATTTTTGGTAAAGCCTCTGAAAGGTAATGCGTATCGGTCAGAAAAATAACGGGCAAAGAAATCTGCCAACAATAGAATGTCTTCGCCACGTGCTCTCAATGGTGGAACCTGAATAGGATATCCATTAAGTCTATAGTATAGGTCTTCCCTAAATTTGCCTTTTTCGACTTCCTCAATTAGATTTCGATTTGTAGCGGCTATAATGCGGATATCGAGTGGAATAGTAATATTGCTCCCCAAGCGCTCAACTTCTCTTTCCTGTATAACTCGAAGTAGTTTGGTTTGAAGTTCCAATGGCATCTCTCCGATTTCGTCAAGAAATATTGTGCCATGGTTGGCGAGCTCAAATTTTCCAATACGTCTTTGAATGGCTCCGGTAAAGGCTCCTTTTTCATGACCAAAGAGTTCGGATTCCACTATCTGTGCAGGAATGGCCGCACAGTTCACTTTTACCAACACCCTTTCTTTACGGGAGGAGTTTTCATGAATCGCCCTTGCAATGAGTTCTTTGCCTGTTCCTGTTTCGCCAAGAATCAATGTTGTGGCATCAACTTCTGATACTTCCTTGATTTGTTGGAAGACATCGTGCATGACCTCACTTTCCCCCACCATGTCTCCAAAATTGTAGGCTTCGCGAACAGCAGTTTCCAGATAGTTCTTTTCCAATTGTAACTGCTCCGAAAGCTCTTCAATTTCACGGGAAGCCAACATATTGTCAAAGGAAAGCGCAATTGTGTTTTGTAGAGAAGACAAAGACTCGTAATCTGAAGGAAGGAACTTATAAGGCTGCTTATGAAAAAGTACTACGACAAGTTTTGATTTTCCTCCATCAATTTGGTATTCTTTTTTTAACATCGAGTTTAGCTTTGCGCTTTTCACCAATGTCATGAAGGGTAATTTATTTTCTTCAGACAAGTTATTGATGAACCCTTTTTTGCCGAGCTTATAGCGTAATACTTTCTTTTCTTGTTTCTTTATTTCTTGTTCATTAAGCCCATACATTTGGGTCATTTCTGAGATACCCAACGAGCGCTTCTCCAAAGGTGTTAGCCATTCGTAACGAAAGGTTTCATCGCCCGAGTCCTTAAAATGAACCATAGCATAGGTGAACGGGATAAAGTCTTTAAGGTGTCGTAAAAAACTTCCAAAAAAGCTGAGATAGTCTTTAATGCTTGGAATGTTTTGCGAAAGTTCAATTTCGAGTGATTGAAGTGCATTTTGCTTGGACACTTCTTCGCTCGAAAGAATGTTTGACACCGCCAAACTTACTTGTTCATTGATAGCTTTGTACATAGGGATGTGGTCATCCTTATAAAAGCCTTTTGTTTTGGAAAAGAACACCAAAATTCCAAATGGTTTGCCGTCTGAAACCAATGGGCCTCCTATGATATGATGAAATCCGGCATTCAATAGGTGTTCGTGTAATTCCTCGTGAACCTGCTTTTCGGCATCCTCTATGCTTATGGCTACGGGGCCATTCTCTTTGAACCATTCTGTGATGCTTCCCTTATGCTCAAAAATCACAGGCTTCCCCCAAAGCTCCTCTGCCATATTGGGTACATCACGGTGAATACTTTTAGTGTCATCGGAAAGCTCATAATTATATGCGCCGGTTTTATCCAATAGCATGATGGCCATTTCCTCGAAAGGGAAAACGGGCTTTACACTCTCAAATATTCTTTTGTAGAGTCCGCTAGTCGAGCGAACGGAAGATAGTGACTCAGTTATATGAAGTAATGTTTCACTAAACTTTTTTTCCTGGACTAGATGATGTTGTGCCAAAATATTGGAGACCGTTACGGCAACTTGTTTTGAAATTGCCCTGTAGTAAGCAATATGTTCTTCTGTATAAATATCCTCGGTTTTTGACTTGAACGCCATCATGCCAAAAAGTTCACCATTCGCAATCAAAGGACCACCCAATAAGGTTTTTAAACCAGAGGCCACCATGTCCTTATTTCTTGGATGGCTAGTGTTTTTCGCCAAATAGTCCATTGAAACGACAATAGGGCCATTATCCATCAGCCATTCTACGGAAGTCCCTTTGTGCTCATATCGTGTTGCACTGCTAAGCTTTTCTATGGTCAGTGGTGACGCAACGTCAAAACGCTCACTTAAAAGTTCATAATGTTGTCTTTTGTTTTCGTCCAAAATCAAAATCCCCAAATGGTCAAAAGGGATTACCTTTTTTACAGGCTGCGTTATGGTCTCATATAATTCTAAAGGTGTTGTAGCAGAAGAGATGGTTTCGGTCAATTGTAATAAGGTATTACTGAAGTCTTTTTCTTTAGAGAGTCGGTTTTCTGCCAGTATGTTTGAGATAGCCACGGACAACTGCTCAGTAACATTTTGAAAAAGTTGGAATTGGCTTTCTTTAAAAAAGTTTTTTTGTAATGCATTAATACAGAACATTCCAATAGGCTCGCCTCCAATTTCGAAATTACACACTAAGCAATCTCTATAACCCGATTCGTCCAAATCAAATGTCTCTACTTGATAATAGTCAGGGTACAGTTTAATCAACTTCTTAAAATCAAGCAATGCTACCTTACTTTTTTTGTCTGGTTGAGCCATCATATAATCAACTACGGAGCCTTGATGAGCAACTAAGTCTATTCCAGTACTCTGTAGTTTTTTGTTCCATTCAGACGGGCTTATTTCTGGATTGGTAGCTGCTAAATCATAATGATATTCTTTGTTATCAGTGAGAATAAAAATGCCCACATCATGAAAATTGAAAATGGGTTTTAGTTGTGTGATTACAAACTCCAAAAATTCGGGTAAGTTGCGGAGTTCGTTGACTTTTTGAGTTATCTCTAACAATTGACTTTTCTCTATGTCGCGTTTTTCAATTTCTTGATTGCTCAATACATTTTTAGCTGCCACCGCTATTTGATTGGATATGGCTCTGAATAGTGGCAAGTGTTCTTCTTTATAAAAACCTTCCTGTTTACTATTGAAGGCAATCATTCCAATCACCTGTCCTCCGTAAGTTAATGGTCCGGCTATGGTTTGTTTTAAACCTGCCTCCAACATTAGTGGTAATTGGGGATGCGAAGTTTGTTTGTCTATAGTTTCCAAAGAATAGATTCCTGGACCATTTTCGATAAGCCAACTTATAGCACTTTCTTTAGTATCGTAGAGGGTATATTTCCCCAACCGTCTCTCAATGATATGTTGTACCACTGGACTGTTCAGTGAAGCGGCTTCCAATAGTTCATAATGGTGTTCGCCGCCATCGCTTAGAATAAATAGCCCTGGTTCATCAAAAGGAAAAATAGGTTTTATGGTTTTATAAATTGTTTTATACAGGTCTGTTGGGTCAGCAATATTAGCAACGGCTTTTGAAATATTAAGAAGTTTTGTGCTGAACTCTTTTTCGGCCTCGATAAGGTCACGGTCCAAAATGCGTTTGAATACTATACTAATGAGTGTCTTGATTTCATTGAATATTGGGAAATGGGTTTCCGAGTATGTTCCTTTCTTTTCGGACCAAAGTAGCAGCACTCCAAACGGTTTATCGTCCGCCATCAATGGACCACTAATAAATTCGCGCAGGCCAGCTTCATGTAGATACGGGAAATGGGGGTGGTGCTCGAATTTTTCCATCAACTGTTCAAGATGGGTAATATTTGTTTCTTGAAGTAACGAATTAAGTGCTTCGTCAAAGGGTAAATAGCCCAGCAAACCTGAAGCTTTTATTTTCAATGATGCCCTATGCGCATTATAATAGTCAACAGCATAATCTTTGTGCCAACCGTCTTCCCGAATGTGAAAGAGACCAGCATCGTCAAATGGCAAAATTGCATTAACCTTTTCGAAAAGGAAAGAAAGCAGGTCTTGGGTATTTTGCGCTTTTACCAAAGACTCAAGAATTTCTTTAATGTGTTCTTCATATTGTAAATTGGCTTTCATTCCTTTTGAGATAAAATTCTTTCTTCCAGAGTATCGTAAGGTATGAAAATATTCACGATATTTTCGTGAAAGTCGCGACTTTTTTTCGTTTATATTTCATGAATTCATGTTTTGTTATTTTTTACTAATCACTTCATTTGAAAATAATAATCTGATTATCAGTTGTTTATTCGCTTTTTGTAAAAAATAAATTTCATGGCATTATAATGGGCAGGTATAGGGTGTAAGTTAAAAATACATACTATGACAACTACTCAAAAATATATTCCTAGTCTGAATATATATTCCTTCGCTGAGAGCATATTAAATGGCAGCAAGGATAAGAGCAAAGGATATCTCAAGATTTCACAGAAAAGTGAATTCTTTATGTGTCAATTTTCGGATATGCACGTAGATAATCTAATGGATTCCCCATATATCTATGATTTTTTTACCATCTATTTCGTAGAGAGTGGGTCATTGGCCAAAATAAATCAATTGGAATCTTTGGAAATTGGGGCCAAACAAATCTTTTTTTCAAAACCAGGTGAAATAAAGACGTGGCAGAAAATGAACAATCCAAAAGGATATTTAGTCGCCTTTACGCTTGATTATCTTTTGCTACTTATTGATAACAAAAACCTTATCAATACCTTTGAGTACTTGATGCCACACTCAAGACGCAAGTTCTCACTTGACTCTCCACGTTTTATTCTTTACAATACCATTTTTAAAGAGTTGGCCAATGAATTCAACAAGCCCAGAAAGTACTCGGCGGAGCTCATTAAATTTTGGCTTTTTGTTCTGTTGATAAAGACCAACCGCATATATGCTAATGGAGATGGTAGTAGGGGGCTTGGTATTCATAAAAAATCTTCAGACTTCATATACAGCAAGTTTATGCTCATAATGGAAAAGAATTTTAAAGACCTCGCTTCTCAGCAGGTGGAGCGCCCTTTTCTGGTAAGAGAGTTTGCTGAAATGTTGAGCATTAACCCTACGTATTTAGGAGAATGCGTTCGAAAGGCAAGTGGTAAATCAGCTAAATCAATAATCAACCAGCGCACAGCACTTCTTGCCAAGTGCCAGTTGCTTCATACCTACAACAATATTTCTGAGATAGCGTACCAGTTGGGTTTTGAAAGTGCCGGGTATTTTATACGTTTCTTTAAAAAATATGAAGGGGTAACACCTTTGGAATATCGAAAATTAAATGGTTTTCAATCTATGCATACATCCTAATTAATTCTTTCACGTTAAATAATAAAACAATGATAACCTATGTTAGATTTCGAATAATTTCAGGTCAAATCGAATTATTTCAAAATAGTTTTAAAGGAGTCATAAACGAACTTAACGTCCTCCCTGAATGTGAGGAAGCTGAACTAGCCCAATGCGAAGCGGAACAAGAAAATTATATTTTGAGGGTAAAATGGAGAAATGATGTGTCACCAGATGATATGGTAAAAAATACCATTAATTTAAATACACAGTTCGATTCAATCATGCGTTATAAAGAGGATATTCTTGAGATGCGTAACTATAGACCGATTTAAGAAATAGTTCTATTCAATATTAATACCATTTAAAACGAGCTTTTTCCATTCGGGATGCCGCTTAATGTACATGGCTTTCATTGGTAGCCGAATGAATTCTGATTTTTGCCCTTTAGCAATACAAAAAAATCATAGTCAGTAGTTCCTCCAAGTATCAGTATGGTACCTTCAGGAACTTCTTCAATTACCCCATAAGGTTTGATGAGACCTATTTATTTGCGGGTCAATTCTGGAAATCTATTGTTCTCTTGTATGTGAATTTTCAATTAGCTAATTAAGTTCCAAGAGTCTGTTTCGCCTTAAATTAAGTTAAACTACTTAAGTCTTGGTCTGGAGAAACACTTCGGTATACGAATTTCCATCGTGAATCAATTAATTGGAACTTGTCTCTCATTACCGAGGTACCCATAAATGAGCCATCGGATTTATTGATAATATAGAGATAGCCTGTAAACTCTGCAGTGTCATTGTTGATTTCAACAACTGGATTTAAAACTAAATGACGAGTACCTCCCATTTTTTGTGTCATCTCGTAGAACCCCTTTAACCATTCTATATATGACGAGGCTTCATCGAAGCTTCCAAAAGGGCTTTCAAATTTGCATTCGTTTTCAGCCCAAAGCGCTAAATGTTCATCGAATGAACCATTGTCGAAGGTCATCTCGGCACGGCTCTCTAAGTTTATAATTTCTTGATAATTGTCCATTTTTTATAGTTTTTATTATTGCATTTATTGGTAAAGAATTATGAATTCCATATTGGGCGCAATCGACTTCTATTTTCCCATAACACCCAGAGGTTTATTAGTAGTAAAATGATACCTACTACTGCATTTGAGGGAGCAAGAAAAATATTGAATAAAAAGATGCCGATTGTAATAGGTAAAATAATAAGTGCTCCTAAGGCGCGGTATTTGGGAATGGCAAATAAAATGCCACCAACAATCTCAACAATTGCTATTAGTGAGAATAACCAACCTGAGGCTATCATTGCCCCAATTAATGCGTTGGCAGCTTCGGGCATTTCAATAGCAGGCATGTGGTTCGTAAACTTACTAATTCCTGAATTGAGCATCATTAGGCCAAATAAAATGCCTAGTACGAGTAAAATCTTGTTTTTCATTGTATTTCTATTTGATTAATATTCATTTTTAATTTTAGTTTATCGATAATAGCTTCTTTTATATTTTGATTGCTATATGTATATTCTACTCCCGGCTCCGTGATTTTAATGTATCTATCATGGTCTGCTAAAAAGCTTTTAATTCTAATCCGTTGTTCTTGGGTATAGGCACCGCCTATAAGAACCAAATCTATTTTTTGAGTATCTTTTAGCGTTTCAATACCCTCTTCTTCACTTAATGTTCCTATGATACTTATGTTTCCGAGAGTCGTAATAAGTTTTAAAATTTCTAGCCTTCTAAGTGGGCTTCCCCCAAAAAGAAGCACCGTTGGCGCATCTTTTGTTCCTGTTATCTGTTCTATTAATATCATATCTGTCTTTATTTAAAATCGAAATAAGAGTGAGAGGTTTAAAAAGTCGCTGATTTCTGCTGGAGTAGGATTGTCTTCGACAAACCCACCAGAATAGAAGTGAGCGTAATTTATACTAGAGGTTAAGTGGTCATTGAGCCTATACTGAATCTCAAAATCAAGTTGATTCCCTAGATATTTCTTTCTTGATTCAGTTGGTGCAAGAAGAGGAATTCCCGAGCCTCCAATGTAGATGCCGTCGTCTGCCGAAACCCTCCAATACCAAGTCCAGTCAACCAGCAGAGATATATCTTTTGCGACTTCTACGTTGAAGCTAGGGTGAATATCCCAATAATTGGCTGCGTACAATGCGCCGGCACCCCTATAATATCCTTGCCTTGGATACATAGGGTTAAAGGTGTTTGCCCTGTTGTCGTTGTTATCACGGTCTCCGGTGAAATAATCCAGTTTTAAACCCAATCTTTTTTTGGCCGGAGCATTCGGATTTAAAGTGTACCCTATTTCCCCAAAAAAACCAAAGGCCAAAATAGTGGCTGAACCTACAGAACCCAATTGGCCGGTAGCTTCTACATCATAGTCCCAATGCTTCTGTTTTTCATAAATTCTACCTCCGAAAGAATGTCTGGTTTCCTTACCATCCACATTGAAGAATTGAGACACTTCGTCTATAAATCCTAAATAATAAAAATCCAACTTGGCATTACCCAACACAGATTTTTTAGACTGCCAATAACTGCCCCAGAAAGTTTCTTCGGTATCCCAAATGGGGTTGTCCAAAACCCCCGGTCTATTGGTGCCATATTTGGTAAAAAAAGCATCAGCCTTCCAATTGGTATTTTCAAAAAGCAGGTTAATTCCTTCCCAGTAGTGACGAATGTTCGGCCCTTCTCTAATGGTAATCAATCGTCCTCTTCCATAATTGAGTTCTTGTCTTCCAAGCCTTACTGTCAGTGATTTTTCTGAAGTATTTAAAATCTTGTAGTCTGCAAAAAGATTTAGAAGGAATAATTCATCCCTATCAACAACTGAAGCCGGGGCCTCTTTAAAAAATTCAAAACCTGATGCGGGTTGTATGAAGATTCGAAACCTTGGGCCTAAATGAAGGTCTGCATGAACCATAAAACGTGCAAGCAAGTATCCTTCACCTTCGTCTTGGCGATTTATAATACTTTCATAAAGAGTCCTTAGTTCACCGCCTATTGAAACGTAGTTGCTTTTATCATCACTTAATGGTATAAATTTTATAGGGTCAAAGTTTAAATCGGCATTGCTCGAATCTTTTAAGAATTCATAATTCTCTAGCTGTCGTATAGGCACAATGGGAGGTCTGCCGGAAGGTCTGTTCTGACCATTTGCATAAGGGGCGCCACCAATTATAGCTATAAAAATTATGATAAAGGTTTTTTGCATCAATATGATTTAATTTTTCATATACCGTTTGCTAGCATTATTTGTAAAATTTTAATAGTTCGTCAACCAGGTAATCCGGCCTTTCTTCGGCAATCATATGACCACAGTTTGGGATGACTCCACCTCTTATGTTTTCGCAGTAAGGCTTTAACTGCTCGTATGCGTAGGCAGAACCAAACTGCCCTCCCAAAGCAAGAACGGGTACAACTATTTTTCCTTTTTGTATGGCCGAAGCAAACTGCTCTGTGGTTGTTAGCGCATCTTTATACCAGCCCACACTGCCACGTATTCCAGCTTTAGAGGCATAAGTGCGCATATATTCATCTTTATCCTTTTCGGATATCGCCGAAGGATTGAATAGCATTAAGCCGTATAGATAATTCCAAAACTCACGTTCCTTTCCGCTGATTAAAGTTTCTGGAAGGTCAACAGCGGAATTGAACCCAAAGTGCCAATACCCTCCGTGATTCTCTTTGGTGAAAGTGGTGAACTGATGCAGATTTACACTAGGCAAAGGCTCATCGAGGTAGGTAATGGTTGCTACCTCTTCCGGATATTTGGCGGCATAAAGATAGGTGGGTAACGCACCCATATCCCAACCGACCACATGCACCTTTTCTTTGATTTCAAATTGTTCTGCGATAGCTCGAAGGTCTTCTACCAAATTAAGACCATCGTAGCCGTTTTCGGGTTTATCACTATCACCATAACCGCGCATATCGGGGCAAATAACCATAAAACCTTCATCGACCAGTTCTGGTGCAACTTTACGCCAGGTGTATGAGGTGCCCAACCAGCCGTGTACTAAAAAAATGGGTGTTCCACTACCTGCTTTTCTAATGTGCAGGCGCGTATTGTTTACAAATAACTTGTGATGTTCAAAATCTTTAAATTTCATGTCTTTATTTTTTACGTTGAAAAGCCTGACCTTTTAGTGCAGTAGTATCTAGATAGAGCACATTGTAGGTTCTCTTTTTAAAATACCACCGACCATTTTTTTTAATTAATTCATCTTGATAGTTTGCCAAATTGTAATTACTGATTTCGGCATTGCGTGCTACTTCATTGAGATAAAAATTGGCCGTTGCCCTTTTTCCATCCTTAGCCAAATCGACATTGTATCCTGAGTTCAGTTGTACGAAAAATTCCCAGCTTGCCAACAAATGCTCAAAAGCATCTGCAATTTCATCTCGACCTTTAAAGGTTTTGTTTATGGGAGGCCCTATTTGCCAAATACCGTCTTCGACCCAAAGGTCTCTAAAGAGTTCTTTATCACTTCGAGCGGCGGCATCGGTAAAAACATTGCTCAGACCAACAATCTCCTCTTTGTCCTTAAAGCGTTCTGTTTTTAATTTAAGCGCCTCGAACTCTTCCTGGGTCACATAGTTTTGTGAGCATGATACGGTAAGTACTAGTGCAGCGAACAAGCTAGCGGGTTTCACTTTCATATTGCTTTCCTTTTATTGATTCATTGCTTCGATAAGTTTCATAACGTTGGGGTCGGCGTTCATGATTCTCTTTTTAAAGAGCCACTTTCCGTTTACTTTGACCAACTCATCATTAAAAGTGCCCGAGCCAGCCATGGTACTTTCATCTCTGTTGAATACAGTTAGGTAGCTATACATTGTAGCTGTATCACCCTCTCCTTTTACCTCATGATTGGTTAAAAGGTGTCGACGGCCCCGGGCAAAACTGTCGAGCAGCTGGGGAAATTCTATACGGAGGTTTTCCTTGCCTTTGGTACTACCCCAAAATCCGGCTAACTCTCCATCTTCGACAAATGTGCTGAGATACTTCTCCACATCTTCACTGTCCATCGCATTGTCAAATGTGGCGGTAAGTTCAATAATGTCCATTCGGTCTTCTGCAGTTAATTTCATGTGTTCTAAATTTTATGAGGTGATACTTTTACTTGAAAAAATTGATTGGTAGTGTGCTTTATGTGCGTACATCAAATAAACATGCATTAGCCCGGTAATAAGAGCAGGTACAGCTGTTGATTGGTCCATTCTGAAATGGAAAAGAACCCCATTGAGCATAATAGGAAACATAATAACCAACATCAACGCAACAAAGCGATTCGAAAATAAGGCTAGTGCAGTGAGTATTTTTACAAGCCCCATAATCGGGTAGAAATACCCAGCTTCTCCTAAAGTGGTTAAAAATTTTGTGGCTAACTCCCCTTGTTCGGGAGTTGGTAACGGGTTGAACATAAATAACATATTCAGACCGTTAAAAAGATATCCTGCCCCCAGAAGAAAGCGAAGAATAATTATTATCCATTTCTTAATGCCATTTCTTTTTGTTGTCATAATCTTATTGTTTGGTTATTAAGCTTTTATACTATTTGTTATGTATTGTTCGGTACCGTCTGTTTATTGGCTCTTGAGAATATTCGGATGGCAAACCCCAATGTGAGTAATAGACAGCCAATGGCGAAAAACAGAAAACTGGTATGAATGCCAAACTTTTCTATCACAGGATTAAAAAATATGGGGGAGAGGAATTGCCCCAGAAAAATACCTGTGGTCAGAAAGCCCGATGACATTCCCCTGATAGACTCATCAACAGAATCGAGCAACCAAACATTCAGGTTCGGCATTAGTAGACCATTACCGGCGCCAATGACCAGCATGGCAATAAGAATCACTGCATAGGAACTCGTAAAGCGAACCCAGAGAAATCCCAGCCCCATTAGAAGAAAAACTAAGAACATTACTTTCTGGTAGCTTGAAGCTGCCAGTATTTTTCTATGAAAAAGTGAGGCTGCCGTTCCGGAAAGGGTCGTACAAGCAATGGCATAACCCGAAAGGCTGTTTCCTTTAATGTTTAGAGAATCCAATAGAAAAGGTACTTGCGTAGGGATGATATAGAAGAATACCATGCCACAAAGTGCAGAGGCGACGATGACCCACAGAATGGCTGGAAATGCCTTGAGCCCTTTGACCATTTTGTTAGTGGTTGTTGATGCTGATTTCGATACAGCTTGGGGTTCATGCAGATAAAAAGTACTCAGCAGAAGTACCAACAAGGAGAACCCATAAATAAGAAATGGGTAACGCCAATCCATATCGGCTAAAAGCCCTCCGATGGTGATAAAGACAACACCACCCAGTCCTACAAAAGCATTTTGATAGCCCACAAAACGTTTACGCTCGTCATTCTTAAAATAGTCCCCTATGAGCGTTGTAGCGATGGTCATGATGCCTCCTACAGCTATTCCCAAAAATGCTCTACCCACCAAAATCAAGTAGAGATTGTCTAAAAAGTAGCCTGAACTACCGCCAATCGCATACAGTAACAAGCTCACATAAAAGAGCTTTAGCCTGCCAATCTTATCAATAATCTTTCCTGCAAAAGGCGCCCATAGCGCAATGAACAATGCGGGAATGGTCAGAATCAACTTGCTCAAAAACACCGAATTGGGTGTGCTTTCAAAAACACTCGCCATTTGTGGTAATGATGGTGAAATTGTAGCCCCAGACATGATGGTAAGGCTACTGGCCAGTAGCAGCGTGAGTTTCAGTATGTTCGTGTTTTTCTTCACGCGATTTCTAGTATTTATGACTTTCTAAATGTCCCATTTCGCCCCTTCCCAATCTTTTTCTAGCATCACGCATTTGCTCTTTCGTAGTCATGACAAAAGGGCCTCCGTAAATTATGGGCTCATCTATTGGAATGGCGCTTCCGTATAAAAAGTTGACGCCTTGATTGCTTTGTATTTTTACTGTGTTTCCTTCTTTGCTGAGAATGGAAAGGCTTTGTGGTGAGATAGGCTTTCCATCTATTTCTGCTGAACCTTTTATACCATAAACAAAGGCCATTTCTTTTCCTGGCAAATCAATACTTCCTCCGGGTTTTATTTGAACATCAAATAATGAAACGGAAGTGACCATCTGATGTGCTGCAGTATTGTCTCGATATTCTCCATGAATTATTCTAACAATGGCATCCTCACTTTCCACTACCGGGACTTCATCGGCCATGGCGTGCATTGATTTAGGTTCTACCATTCGATTCTCTTCTGAGTGGTTAATCCATATCTGAAATCCATGGGCATCCTTACCAGACTCTTTTGGAAATTCATCATGGTGCATACCTGAACCAGCTTGCGTTATGTGATATCCGCCTGGGTCAATACTACTATGGTCACCCTGACTGTCACGATTGATAAAACCTTGTTGGCTATCCGGCATCATATAAGTCAACACCGATATCCCTGCATGTGGATGGGGACCAAAAACCTGACCTGTCATATGGTATTCTGTAAATACCAGAAAGGGTTCAATCGCATAGTCTTTGGCAAAGATGTTTACACCCCTTAATTTAGGGGACATCGATTCAAATTCAAGTTGGTGATATGCAGTGACCGATTTATATTTCATAATAGTGTTTCATGGATTCTCAATGGTATAAACTCAATCTTTATAAGCCTGAAAGAAGCCGCCCCATCCGCTATGTTCTTGATAGAGTTTGCCAACGACCTCACCTTCGGGAGTTCGCCAATCACCCATTAACTCTGATGCCAATGTGCCCCAAGAAACCATAGTAGCTCCGGCTTGTGTCATCCGTAACATAGCGGCATGCTCTACTAGTTTCTGGTCACTTCCAGAACAATCGACTACTACATAAGGCTCATACCCATTGTTGAGCAAATCAAGGGTTAATAATTGAGCGCATATATCTAATGATATACCCCCAAGAATAATTTTCTTTCTGCCAATTTTTTTAATTTCCTCTCTGAACTTTGGCTCGTCCCAAGCGCTGGGTGTAGAGCGTTCGACCGATTTTCCATGTTTCAAGTATTCGGACACTAACGGATAAAATTTCCCCCTAAAGCCACCTTCTTCACCTAGAATGATGGTTGGCATTTTAAAGATTTTAGAAATTTTTGCCAGTGCTGTGGCGTTGTTGACAAAGGTGCTCTTCTCTATGGTTCTTAACCCTGGGTCAAAACCCGTAAGGAAGTCTACCATGACGATTGCAGCATTTTTTGGAGATAGCTTTTCGGTATATCTGTTATTTTCATTCATAATTTTTAAAATTAACCGTTAGGTGATTCTGCTAAAGCTTTTGTTATTCTTGTTACTAAAGGCAAGGTTGTCAAGACAATGGGTATGACGATTATCCATGTTCGGAAAAAATTACCCATCCAAACGGAAAAAAAGTTTTCAATCAAACCTTGATTCATGAAAAGCATTATTCCCGAGAGGCTTGACCCTATGAAAAGGGTCATTAACAACATGAACAATGGCATGTAGAATTTTGAAGAAAGCCTTTTCCGTTTTGACATTAATTAAATTATTTAATTCATTAAATCGACCGATGGTCTTTTACATATTATAATTGACTTTCGACAATTTGGAATCGCCAAATGAATTAGTGATTGCAAAAAAATAATAGGTCCCTTTATTATAAATTCAAAGATATTTTTTAGACCTGCCAATGAGTTGCACTTATTACATCATTGATTTCAATTATTCTTGTTGGCTGATTGTTGAAAAATTAGAAGGAAGGTAAAAAGGCATAAAAAGATAAGAATCCAACGGAAGACCGATGGATTCTTATGGGGGGAACTAACTGATAAATACTAAACTCTACTGGCTTTCAAAAGCTATATAATCCATAGACTCAGCTCGCTGCTTTAGCTTTTGGTTCATTCTCTCAAAGCCATTTTTGGTTTTGGTATCTAGACTTTTGGCGAACAGGCCTACCAAAATGCCCGTAAATGTTTCACTGTGATGAAAGGTGGTAGTACCATCGTTATTTTCAACAAGCTGAAAGTGGTGTTCCCCATCAAATAAACCTTTAAACCATAAATGTCCGAGCCATTTTAACTCAGCTTCTTTTTCAGACATCTTTATGGTTGGAGTGAAGGCCATATCCGGAAGCTTTATTTTTATTTTTCCACCGACCTTGGGAGTGCCTTTTATTGATTTGATAAATGGATTCCATTCGGGGTAGGCATCAAAATCTGTTAGAATATCCCATACCCGTTTTTTGCCTGCGTTGATTTCTATCGAAGTCTCTATGTGCTTAGCCATATCTTAAATTTTTGTATGACAAAGATTGGACTAAATACGGCTGTTGCTCTTGATATAAATCAAGAAGTTTTTTTTGTCCTTATTCTACTGAAGGTTTCTGGCGACATGCCCAACATTGAGGCTAGATATTGCAAAGGCACCTGATTGAAGAGCTCCTTGTTATGTTCGAAAAGCTGATTGTAACGTTCTTCTGCCGATAGCGAGAGGTGATTGAAAACGCGGTCTTCCAACGTAATAAAACAGCCGGTTATGAATTTCTTCTCCATACTGGACCAGTTGGGCACTAGTTCGTTTAGTCGAGCGTAGTTTTCTTCACTAATAGTGTAGAGCTCACAATCGGTCAAGGCCTGCATATTCCAACGTGCCCGTTGCCTGAAAATGAAACTTGAAAGGTCTGTCACAAAATAACCTTGACTAGAAATCCATTGGGTTACTTCTTTTTTACCAGTATCAGAAAAAATGCGAATGTATCCGCTTTTAACAAAGCTGAGTTTGTCGCAATATTGACCTGTTTTGATGAAGTAATCTCCTTTTTTTAGTTCTGATTGGGTAAAAAGCGCCACCACATTGGCCATGTTTTCTTTAGTGATGCCAAAATATGAATTGATATATTTTTGAAGTTCTTTCATTTGCCCAAAATAGTAAAATACCCGATTGTATAATAGTTATTGGTCAAATTAACTATTTTGCCACTTCAATATTACAAAGGCAGAATAGTGTTTCTGCTTTTGTAAGCGAAAGTCTGGATTATGTCAAAAATTGGAATTATTGGAGCCACAGGAATGTTAGGCCATCATACCGCTAAGGCCGTACTTCAATCGGGCAAACATGAGTTGGTAGTGATACATCGGGAGTCTTCCAATTTGGCCAACATTCAAGACCTTGAGTTTGAAAGCAAAATAGGCGACCTCACAGACAGGCTGAGCTTGTTCAAAGCCTTTGAAGGTCTAGATTATGTAATGAACTGTGGTGCTTATTATCCAACAACACCCAAACCTATAAATGAAGAATTAGATATTGCCGAGAACCAGACTGCAAATTTCATTACGGCTGTAAAAAATAGTGAAGTAAAAAAAGGGCTGTACTTGGGTGGTGCTATCGCAATACCCAAATCCAAGAATGGCCCGGGGGACGAATCCCTTACATATGAGGATGGACCTTCAAATACATCGGCTTATGCGCAGGTAAAGTTTCTGATGGACAAAAGAGTAAGGGAAGCGGGGAAAAACGGAATTCCCATTGTGGTGGGGATTCCTCCGATGACCTTTGGTGAATATGACTATGGGCCAACCACAGGTCGCTTAATCGTACACACTTTGAACCAGACCATACCCGGCTATGTTGGTGGCGACCGTAACGTGGTGTATGCAGGTGATGCTGGAAGAGGGATGTTGTTAGCCTGTTTAAAGGGAACACCTGGTGAACGCTATCTTATTACGGGTACAAACATCAATATGACCGATTTGATTCAAAAAATATGTGAGATTGGTGGAATTTCAGAAGTGCCTCGGAAAGTCCCATTAGGAATGGCCAAGATGTTATCCAAAGTCAAAATGGCCAAGTACAAATGGTTTGGTGGTGAGTTGCCCTTGCTTGACGAAACTGCGATTGCAGTGATGTCTGCTGGACAGTTTTTAGATGGCTCAAAAGCAAAAAAAGAATTAGGTTATGAACCTGAAGTGTCTGTTGATGAAATGATTCAGAGAACAATTGATTGGTTTAATAGTGAAGGTTATATTAATATGAAAAGTCAAACTTGATTTTTAGAAATTAATAACGCTCTCTAAAGCATCATCTGCCTCTTTATGAATGAAGTTTGCCTGATAGCTAATGGTCGTTTTTAAATCGCTGTGTCGGTAGAGTTTTTGAAGCATTTTAATTGGGATTTTATCTTCGGATAAATTTCCAAAACTATGACGAGCAATGTGCATCGTCACTTTCTTCTTAATTTTTGCTTTCTTGGCAACTTCAACTAGGTATTTGTTGAGTTTTTTGGTTGCCGTTTTGGTCTTGGCATAAACATCCTTAGCATTTTTAAGGTTAGCTTTTTTCAATTCTGGAAAGACGAAATCTTCATCACTTTGTTTGGTAGTTCTATAATAGTCCAAGATAGATAATGCCTTCTCAGGAATTTTAAGGGAAAGCAATTTTGAGTTTTTGTTCATTCTGTAGTGCAATCTTTCGTCATAAATATCAGACCATCTTATTTCAAGAACATCCGCAGCCCTAATGCCCGCAAAATAAAAACTGAATAACCAAACATTTCGTGCGTGAGTTTCACTATCAGTTAGATTTTTTACGTTTTCAAAAGCTATTATATCATTCTTATTGAGCCCTATTTTTTCAGTTTCTGGAAACTTAATTCTAATTTTGTCAGAACCGAATGGATAAAGCTTTCTATCTACTAAACCCATTTTTATGGCCCTGTTATAAATAGTTCTAATAACAACAAGATTGTTTACTACTGACCTTTCTGAGAGATTAAACTCTTTTTTTAAATATATCTTAAACTTTCTCAAAAATGGCTCGTCAATTTCAGGGAAAGTCAATTGTTTAGATTTATTAAAGTTCATGAGATGGTTTACTCGGACTTTATCTGCGGAAAGTTGGGCAAGTTTATTATTTGCTTCAAGTTCAAAAAGAAAATCATTTGCAACTTCATAAAAAGTACTGGATTTAGATTTGGAATATAGAGACTCCTTAATCTGATTTGCTGAATAGTCTTTTTTATCAGACTGTAAATCAACAAGCGCTTTATTGGCCTCTAATAATTTTGTAGCCAACAAATTATTCAATCTTACTGAATTTGTATTAGACTTCTTGACTCGTGATTTATTTTCGTCCCAATCCTTCAAATCAATATAGTGACCTATGTAGTGATATGTGGATTTTCGATTTTTAGTAATTCGTATTGCTAATGGATATAACCCTTCTTTATTTACTTTCTTCCTTACAACTATTTTTGCGTTTGATGCCATACCCGTAAAATTCAGACTATAAAGGTAATCATTTTTGGTACAACATAGGTACAACAAATAATGATTTTAGATGCTGTGAAATGAAATCAATAAAAATTAAATAACTATTAATCAATTGATTATAAAGGCAATTAAACTAATTTGATATCAAATACGCTGGATTCAAAATCCAGTTCCTTCGGGAGTGTGGGTTCGATTCCCACCTTGAGTACAAATATAAACCTGCAAACAATTTGTTTGCAGGTTTTTTTCTGCTTAACTAATACTTTTATAATAGGAATAAGAGAGTTCTGTACATGTTAATTTATTTGATTAATAGGGGTTTAGGATAACCATTGGTTTGCGTATTTTTAAAAATTGTATTTTAATCCTAACTGAGCTCTCCATCTAGAATTTTGTAAATCAACAACCCATGGTTGCTCATTTTCGTCGATATTAAATTGATATTGCGGCTGTTCATTTTCTATACCCACAAAATTTAAAAGACTAAAACTAGAGTTAACTACGTTTGGTACAAAAACCAATCTCCCCCAATCTTTATTTACAAAATTAAGCACGTTAAGCATATCAAAAGATACTGTCAAAGATTTACCGTTCTTTATTTTTCTGGAGTATTGTAGTTTCATATCTAATTCATGATTCCAAGGTGTTTTTGCTCCATTGCGTTCAACATAATTACCTCTTCTACTTCTTAAATACGAATTGTTTTCTATATAATTATTTAACCTTACCCATTGTTCTTGTGCGCTAACAGTAATTACTCCATTGCTATCGGTAATATCAATCAAATTAATTTCTGATTGATCTCTGGGAACATATACCAGATCATTTCGAGAAGAACCATCACGATTAGGATCTCCTTGATATACAAAGGAATAAGGACTTCCGGATCTACCATTGTAAAGCATAGATATAAATACCGAATTAGAATCACCAATATCGAAAGAATAAGAATGACTTGATACAAATTTATGCCGAAGATCAAAATTAGAAAATGATAACTGCGGATCATTTCCAAAGACGGCTTGATTCCATTCAAAATTTGCAGCAGGCGAACTTCTAACAGTACTGGATATATCCTTACTTTTTCCATAAGTATAGCCTAGATATCCATTGTATTTTCCAATGTCTTTGGATACTCCTGCAGTTACATTGTAGCGATACCCTTGATCAGTATTAGTTAATAAAAATACATTGGTAAAGTTAGGATTGATTTTTATGTCTTGTCCTGTTTGTAAAAAGTACGGTCGGTTATCTGCTCCTTCAAAATTACCAATTTCATCCCTACGGTTTATGGATTGAAAAAATATACCATTGAGCACTTCAGTATAAGTACCTTCAACATTTAATGTCCAACGATGGGGTAGTTTGGCCTCAAATGCCAGATTTGTCTTCCATTCTCGGGGTAAGGTAAAGTCATTATCTATTAAATTGATTTCGGTTAAATTAGGTTGTACACTTCTTAAATCGGCTAAATTTTCGGTTAAAGGAGTGACATCATTTGGTCGTAGATCGATATTAAAATACTCAGTACCCGAAATATATTCTACATATGCAAACCATAAGTATGGTATACGCCCGGAGAATAATCCGGTTCCTCCTCTTAATTTGTATTTACCATCTTGATCAATGGTATAGTTAAACCCAATTCTTGGATTAAATTGTGGTGCATTAGAGATTTTATTGTCAAATCGACTAAACTCTGGTGTGTTTAATACTTCTTGGCTAATAGGAAGATCGCTTGGCAAAAATTGAGCATCTAATCGTACCCCTCCTGTAATAGATAGACTATTTGATATTCTATATTGATCTTGTGCGTAAAACCCTAATTCTAAAACAGAAACAGTTGCAGACGGGCGATTACTTACAAAATCAAAATCATTATTGTTGATATTGTAAACACCTCGAATTCTTCTTGGTTGATCGTTTAAGAAATCTTCAACAGATCTATATTCCCACCTCCCGTTCCAAGCCGATAAAAACCCATACTCTATGTTATTAAATTGTGCAAGCCCCCCTGCTGTCAATGTATGATTTTTGGAGGTGTATGTTAATTTATCTGCCAATTGTAAGGTGTAAAAATCAGTATTGTATACAGAGGCTTCTCTATATGTTCCTGCAAATATGCGATTGGTCGAATTGGATGCAATTTGAATATGAGGAAATACTCTTCCATCAAAATCTCTTCCTTCTTTTACTGTATTATACCCCAAAGTTAGATTATTTGCAATACCATTATCAAAATTTGATTTCAGTTCTAATGCTAAACTATTGGCTACACTATTATGACGATACCCTTGATTACCAAAATTGAAAATCGACGAATTCCACTCTAGATTGTCGGCAAAACTATTTACATAATTATTACGTAAGGTCAGTTTATGTTGTTCAGAAATGTTGTAATCCAAGCGCATAAAAATTTTTGTGCTGGCAGTTTTTATAGAAGCGTCAGTAAAGGTACCTGGATCATAGTTATAAGTATTAATTAATCTGTCTGCAATTGCGTTTACATCGTCTAGAGAAATATTTGAAGTGCTGCTTCCAGGAGCATTCAAAACAGGATTGTCTGACAGTGCTTGTTCTATATTTATATAATAGAATAATTTATCTTTAATAATAGCTCCTCCAAACCCTGCTCCAAATTGTATGTCGTAAAAGCTAGATACATCCTGCTTTATACCATCTGCATATTGCCCTAATAGTAATTGATTATTACCGTACCCATATATTTCTCCTTTAAATGTATTTGTACCATTTTTGGTGACAAGGTTGATGTTGGCACCACTAAAGTTGCCAATGCTTACATCAAAAGGAGCAAGTTTTACCGAGAGTTGTTTTATTGCTCCCAAGCCAATTGGTTGAGTCCTGGATAAGCTACCGGGTGTTCCGTTGGCAGACGATCCCGACGCGCCACTTGCCGGTTCTTGAAAACCTATAACATCATTGTTCGCTATCCCGTCAATATTAAGATTGTTAAAACGATTACTTGCCCCTCCAAATGAGTTTAAGTTGTTTTCGGGTAAGTTTTTGGTGAGATCCTGTATACTTCTATTAATAGTAGGTGTTGCTTGAATCTGTTTTTTCTCAAGTAGCGTTTCGTTACCATTTTTTTGTTTTTTGGAAGAACCATTAATAACTATTGCGTCCAGAGCAACACTATCCTGATTCATAATAAAATTTTTAATACTTACGCCACCTAGATTAACTACTATATTATCGGCAGTAACAGTCTTATATCCTATAAAAGAAACCTCAATACGATAGGTAGAAGATGGAGAGAGATTTGGAACGCTATAAAATCCGTTTTCTTGAGAAATTACTCCATACTTATAGTTTGTCTCGATATCAATGACTTGTACGGTAGCATAAGTAACAGGATTACTTTGATTATCTACAATAGTTCCTTGTAGTGTACCCGTGGTTTCTTGTGCAAAACCAAATAAATAGAAAAATAATAGAAATAGCGTATAGAAAAAAGATCTCATATAGATGTTGAGTTTTTTAAAAATTTAATGTTGTCAATTGTGTACAATACTTGAGATAACAATATGGAGTATAACCTTCGCTGTCATTTGTTTTTGATAAAAAAACAATGCAAAAGCTAAGCTTAATTGAAACTAAGTGTTTTTGGAAAATATGTAATTAGAAAGAATATAAATATGGAGAACCTTTATTGTAATTGGCACCTAGAACTATCTCAAAAAATACGATTTCACTTCTGTATACAAACTCAAAGACCTGAGTACGTATAAGCTTAGAAATAACAGCTAGGAATTTTGTTAATCTGTTGTAGAAAGTAGAACGTATTGTTTTAATATCTTCAAAAGAATCTAAATCATGCAAGTAATTAAGCAGAAAGATCTTTGTTGCAAAAGATGTTATATAATTTTGAATTTCTTTTCTAACGGCATTAGTATTCCAGGAAAAATTGACAAAATTTTCTTTATTAAAATGCATTTTATGCAACCCCATAAGATAAAAGCCTCCATCAAACGAAGGGCCTAATACAAAATGACTTTTGTTAAGGGCATCAATGGCTTTTATGATATGCCTTTTGTTTAATCCAGGACTGTCATTACCCAGGGTAATTACGGTATCATATCCTTTACTATAAATATCGGCTATGGCATTTGCGAATCGTTCTCCAAAACTACTTCCTGTTTGTTCTTTTTCTGAGAAGTGAAAATAATCTAATCCGGTACTTTTAACAACCTCCTTAGTCTTAGAATTAAGGAGTTCGGGTAGGAGGGAATCTTTAAAAAAAGGTTTTTTGTTTTTTCCTTCATCTTTGGATAAAGCAAAAATTAAAACAGCAATTTTTTTGGATATAAACTCCCGCATATAAATTGAAATTATAAAAGGTCCGAAAGTGTAAGTCGAGAAGATTTAAAAACACTTACGCTTTGGCAGTATTTATTTTTTGAAATTAACAGTTTTTTTTCATTTAGGTTATTGCGTAAAATTTTGAATTCAATACATAAATCATACGTATAAAAAAGCATTGACAAGCGAAATCCAGTACTGTATTTAAGGTTAAACCTATCTTTGTTTAAATGTAAGCCTTTGATTTAATGTGGTTTATCTGTAGTATTTTTTAAAGTCAGTATTGGCAATTTTTTTTGTTTGACGGTTTTACAGTAAAAAAATTACAATTTAATGCTAAATTATAATAATTTAAGTGTTTTTATAACTTAAAATGATATAAAAGTAAATAATTAGTCTTATAATTTGTATATTAGATTACGTATGTTAACATCATTAAAAATGATTTTAACAAATATTAACCCCAAAATAACTAACCCAATGAAATCTCTTAAAACTACCCCTTTTTTTATTGTAATTCTTTTATTGTGTAATGCTGTTTATTGTCAGGAACATGTAGATCATTCTTCATGGGACCAAATCTTAATCCTGAATGTAACCGAAGATGGTATGGTGGACTACGATGGTGTAACGACCGATGTAGCTGTTTTTTATACATATTTTAGACATCTTCAAAATATATCCCCAAATGATCGTTGGAGTCAGGAGGAAAAATTGGCCTATTGGCTTAATGTGTATAATGCTACTGCGATGAAAATGATACTCGACGAATATCCCATCGCATCCATAAACAATTTAGAAAACCCATGGAAAAGAAAAGCTTTTAAAACACAAAATATTCGGTATAGTCTTGATGATATAGAGCATAGTATTTTAAGAAAATTCGGAGACCCAAGAATTCATTTTTTATTGAATTGCGGTTCTATGTCATCTCCGCGATTATGGAATAGAGCTTATACAAGCTCAAATATTACTGAGGCTTTAGAAGAGAGAACCAGAGAGTTTATAAACGACCCTCAAAGAAATCAGATTAATTCTAGTACTGTTAGAGTTTCAGAAATATTTAAATGGTATGAAAACGATTTCACTTCATATAATATTGATGTAATTGATTTTATCAATCAATACGCAAAGGTTAAAATAAATCCGAATCTTAAAATGAAAGAACGAAATTACATCACTTATGACTGGAGTTTAAACAAGAACGATAAAAAAACTCCTATTACCAGTAATAATTAAAAAACTCTTGGTTGCCTAAATCGATTGCTTTTTCTTTTGAAACCTCACGATAATTCTAACTGTATTTCATTGAAAACAGAATTGATTGAGCGTAGCATTGTATTTGTATACCAAACAATCAAGTAACGCCTTATAATTTCATTAATTTTTTGTTGAAAAGAACAATATCATATTTCAGAATAGAAGCGCACAAAATTCTATTCCTATTTAGCAATTACAAATATTTTTAAAACCAAAACTAATCAATTATGATCAACGTAATCAACCCCAAAAAAATGATGTGGATGTTTTGTTTCGTTTCCATTTCATCACTATCCGCTCAAACCATAATAAATGGTTTTTTTCCAAAGCAAAATGAACTCACCGTTGCGACTTCTTTTTCTTACAAGAGTTTTGATAATTTTTATCGAGGAGACGCTTTAGCAAAAAGTAACCCAATGAATATGGGCGAGATTTCTTCATCTATTGTAAGTCTGTATGGAGAATATGGAGTACTGGATTGGTTGTCTACAACAGTAAATATACCTTATATCTCTACAAGAAATGAAGAAGGGGTTCCTGATCCCGTGTTAAATACAGATCAGGTTGAAGGAGTACAGGATTTAAGTGTACTATTTAAAGCCAAAATTATAGAGAAAGAATTTAATAATGCTTCAAAGATTTCTTTAGGAGGGGCAACGGGAGTAACACTACCTATTGGCGGTTATGAAGAAGCTGGTATACTCTCTTTGGGAAATGGAGCAACAGCTTTTGAAGGTTGTGGTTTTATTCAATTAGCCACCCCATCAAATATTTTTGTAGAGCTGCAAGCCGCTTATAGTCTAAGAGATAATTCTGATTTTGAAGTACCTAATGCCACAATGTATAGTGCCAAACTAGGGTATTATAACCAATGGTTTTATGCGCATGCCAAAATCGGAATTCTAAACTCATTAAGTGGATTTGATATTGGTTCTCAAGAATTTGTAGCTGCAGGAGGACCCAATGCCTTACCAGAGACCGAAGTTGATTATACTAATTTATACTTAGATTTATATATACCGGTGTATAAAAACAATTTTGGAATCTCTTCTGGATATAGTGTAAATATGGAAGGTAGAAACTACGATAGAGCCTCATCTGTTTCTATTGGTCTAGTATATAAAGCCAACTAACCACTTTTTGAGCCCCTGTAATGATTATGAACTGGAATTGTGTCTTACCTCTTTAAATATAGCCTAAAACAATTCTGACTCATAATCTTTACCGGGGCATATGAATGATAAATTAAAACTTACTTATATGAAAAAAGAATACTTTTTTATATTCATTTTTATCTTGTTTTCTTGCGAAAAAGAGGATTATGTAACAATGGATAAAACATCGACACAGACAAGTTTTATAAAAAATGGAAATGGTCTGGATAAAAACCTTATAAAAGATCTAGAAAATGTGTCCAACGGTATCGGAGTCGATTTTTTTACTCTTCCGGATAGCGATGATTACACTCAGATCCCTTTGGATCCGTTAAATCCTATTACGGCCGAAAAAGTAGCGCTGGGAAAACTCCTTTTTCATGAAACTGCAACGGGGGGTAACCCTAAAATTGCATCCAATTTATTTACGTATTCCTGTGCTTCTTGTCATCAGTCGGCGGCTGGTTTTAGTTCTGGTCTAAGGCAAGGTATTGGAGAAGTTGGTGTCGGTTTTGGTGGTAATGGTAACGCAAGAATAATTCCTGTAAATGCTGTTTTAGATTCGGTAGATATCCAGCCTATACGTTCTCCTACAATATTAAATGTAGCATATCAAGATATAATGTTGTGGAATGGTCAATTTGGGGGGACAGGAACCAATGCAGGTACCGAAGCTAATTGGACCAATATACCCGAGAACTTTTTAGGATTTGAAGGGGTAGAAATACAAGCAATTAAAGGGCAGGGAGTTCATAGATTGTTGGTGGATAACAATTTTGTAAACACTTTTGGTTATAAGCAAATGTTTGATAATGCTTTTCCTGATGTAATTGAAAGCGAAAGGTATACTACTCTAAACGCAGCTTTAGCTATTGCGGCTTACGAAAGAACTGTATTGCCAAATCAATCTCCATGGCAGCGATGGTTAAAAGGAGAATATAATGCGCTTTCAAAGGAAGAAAAAAGAGGAGCTATGGTATTTTTTGGTAAAGGAAAATGTTATGAGTGTCATACCGGACCAGCGCTAAATGATAAAAATTTCTATGCTTTTGGTATGGGTGATTTTGATAACTCTGCAACAGCATTAATAATTGATCAATCTGGTTTTGATGGTGTAAAAAAGGGAAGAGGAGGATTCACTAAAGTTTCTTCGGATAATTATAAATTTAAAACACCAACATTATACAACCTTATTGATAATGGTTTTTTTGGCCATGGTGGGACATTTACTTCGGTAAAAGAAGTTATCGAATATAAAAATCAGGGTATTCCACAAAGTACCGAAGTGCCTACTCAAAATTTAGCATCACAATTTGGGAGTATAAACTTAACAAAAAAACAAATCGACAATCTAACTTTATTTATCGAAAACGGCTTAAGAGACCCTAACTTAGATCGGTACGTGCCTTTGGCCGTAAATTCGGGTAATTGTATTCCTAATAATGATGCTTTGTCAAGAGTTGATCTTGGATGTGATTAAAATGCTTAAAATAGCTAATGCATTAATATAAGTCCCTTGTTTTGTCCCATTAATTATGCTAAAAACGGGCTACTTTTTTCTAAGTAGCCCGTTTGTTTTTATAAACGTGATATTTTTTTGTCTAAAGCGATACACCGACCAAAACACCAATACCTACACCCCCGATAGCAAAAAGAATTTTTTCAAATGCACTTTTTCTTCGTTGTCGTTTAGCATTTTTATCCACGATTTCTAGACTGTTAGAAGCTTTTTCGAGACTATTTATAGTAAAGTCGAGTGCTCTTTGTGTATTGGTTAATGTGGCTTGTGTTCTTTTGTATACCTCAAGATCTAAACTGTCCGAGGCTCTAAAATTAATTTTTAATTTGCGCTCTAGATCTATATTTCTACTCAAGGTCTTTGTATATTTTTCGATTAGATCTTTGGTCATTTTGTCCTGGTCCAAAGTGCTTAAATAAACATTGGTAAGTGCCTCAAAAGATTTTACATTCACCAAATATACTTCCGAAGTTTTAAATACATATAAACTGTCTTCTGCTACTCTAAAAGGTTTACCTACACGGTCTGCATAAGATCGCGGAATTTCTATAACATTAAGCGAATCGAGATCCTGGCCAAAGGAAAAAGAAACAGCGAATACAAAAAGGAATACTAATTTTTTCATGATGTGTGAATTGGTACTATTGGATATGATATAATTTAACTTGACAGGGTTAATTGTTTAAACCTAATAGACCATCTACAATGGCTCTATCTCTAGCTAATTTATCATTATTAAATTTTATAGAATCTTTAATGCGTTGTAACTCTTCCCAATCTTTGGCATTTTTCTTTTTGAAATCAAATATTAATGAATCTCGGGTATGGATAATAAGATCTTTTTGAGCTTTCATTTGCTCAAATTCCTTTTTAGAGTTTTTAAGATTGGTTTGTGTGGTGATCAAAGTCTCTTTAGAAACCTTTAACTCGTCTCGGGCTCTATCTAATTCTGATTTTATAATATCCCATTTGGATCCCGAACTAAAAGTCATATAGCCGATAATGACCAAAAATAAGAGTGCTACGATTTGAAGAATGGTATTAGTATTAATACTTTTCATTGGTTATTTTTATGTTAAGTGATACAATAATAAATTCCAATTACACTCTTTGGGCTTACGATAAGTTAAGTAAATGTAAGTATTTTATTTTTTTAATTCGAAGGAATATACCCCTAAATTCGTGGTTTTTTTAACTTGATGTTTTGTTAACCGATCACACTACTTAGTCTAAACATAGGTAAGTACATTGCAATTAGAATAACTCCTACAATAATTCCTACAAGTATAGTTAATACAGGGTTAAGCACATTCGAAATTACTTGAGATTGGTATTTTACCTGTTGATTGTATTGCTCATTTAATTTTTGAAAAATAAATTCTGTTTGATTCGTTTCTTCGGCAACACGCACCATAGCAATCATTTTTTTATCAAAAACGGGACTTTTAGAAAATGAACTGCTAAGTTTATCACCAGCAATAACAGCCGCATTAGTTTTGTCCAACCCCTCTTGAAGCGGATAAAAATTAATCATATTTTTTACCAAATTGATACTATCTACCATAGGCACTTTGGCTGAAGTAAGGAGAGAGAGCGCCTGTGTAAATTGTGCCATGTATATTTTCCTGAAATAGTTACCCAAAACAGGGATCTTAAGTTGCATCTTACCTAATATCCTTCGATACCAATCTTTCTTGGAGACAAATATAAGTGTGATCATACATAGGGCAAATATTCCAAAAAGTAATAAACCGTGTTCACCTACAAAATTAGAAAAACCAATAATACCCTTGGTAATACCTGGTAACTCTACGTTATTTTGTTTAAAAATATCTACAAACATAGGTACAACATACCGCAGCATAAAAAAGATAACGATTAAAGCAGTGCATAAAACTATAATAGGATAGGTGAGTGCAGAAATAATTTCTCTTCGTAAGTCATTTTTACGTTTATAAAATTCGCTAAGCTCTAGAGTAATTTGTGCCTGACGCCCTGTTTGTTCTCCAATTTTAATTGCATAATATTCGTAATCAGAGAAATTTTTATTGCTTTTAAGAATTTCTGAAAAAGAACTTCCATTTACCAATTGAGATGTCATCGCAGACATTAACTCACGATCTTTTTCTTTTTTTTGTGTTTCAGAAAGTAGTTCTAACCCACTTTTAAGATCAATACCAGATTTTAATAGTACGCTAAGCTCGGCATACCATTGTTCTTTTTTTTTGTTATTAAATGCATTGCCAAACAAGGATATTTCTCTGGTTAATATCTCAGAAATATCAAAAGAATTATCTTTTGTTTTTCGCTTTTTGGTATCTGCAATTTTAATTCCCATATTTAAAAATGGATAGTCGGATCATTGTGTTTAAACACAAAAATACGATGTAGGTCTGTTGTTTTATCAAATGTAAGCTTTACAGCATCAATTCTTCCTGAATTTACAGGTTCTCCTTCAAAATAGAAGCGTTTTTCTTTTGTTTTTATCAAATACTGATCAATGTCACTTGTAATACTATCGGTTAAGAATTTATACTGTCTTTTTCCGATAGGCGAGGATAATGTTAATATATCTTCTCTGGCATTCCATTGGGCATTTGTATGAGTATTAAAATCAATGGTGAGAGCTACTTCTAGCGATTGTAATTCGGTTTGATACGCATAATTATCTTCGATGGTACTCATATTACGCTGTACAATCCCTAAAATTGAAAAAGCAAGTCCGGCTACAATAGCCGAAATGACAATAACTACCATAACTTCGGTAAGGGTAAATGCTTTTATTTTTTGATTGATTTTAATCATTTACATTAAGCGTTTTATGAAGCTCTTTTCCTTCTTTGATATACGTTAAAAGAGTTGTTCTTTTTTGGTTAGTTATCTCAATGTCCCAGCCAGCAAAATCTTCGCTGTATGGTAATTTAATTTTTTGGTGTAAAGAAAGGTACTCTAACTCTTTGATTCGATTTTCTATGGCACTTTGATTTCTTTTAACATGAGTATTAAAAATATTATTAAAACTAAGGCTAGCGATCATAAATACTATAATGATAAGTACCGAAGCCGTAAGGGTTTCGATTAAAGTTGCGGCTCGTATTTTTTTTAATACAACCATTTTGCTACAGTATTTTTGGGATTTGTAAATGGTAATCCAGCATAGTTTGGTATTGGGTTAATTAATATGCTGCCATTATAAATATGATTTAAATATATAGATCCAGATTGATTTGCAATAAACTGATTTGTGTATAGAGACCCTCTAACCATACCCTGAAAATCGATATTGCCTTGACAATAAACTTCGCCAATCACTTCGGTGCCTGACTCGATTTTAAGATGGGTTTTGATTCTATTTTGTTTATTAAGATACTTCGTGAGATACACTACAGAACCTTCAATAACAGTATTTTTGTCGATTATAAAATTAGGCTCATGTTGTAAAGCAGTATTTCTTTGAGTGTTGTCTTTGGGTATACTTTGATCAAATAATATTGCCGACGAAGGATAAGAAAAGTAACATCCTTTACCTATGTTTAATTTTTTGGTGGCAATTAACTGTAAACTTCCCTTTACATTATCTTCTACCACAATATGAGGAGCGATTAGTAATACATTTTCTAATTGCGCCGTGGCATGAACTATTATTTTGGTACGTGATTGGATAATCACATTACCAGTAATTTTTTTATCACCCAAAACAATGACCGATGGATCACTTATAATTTTATACGGTTTAGAGAAGCTACTTTTTATTTCTGTTTGTAGCCTACTGCTATACGTATCTTCAATTAAACTTCCTTTGGTAATAGATTCAAGATATGAAATCCACTCTTGATTTAACTTGGGTAAAGTCTCTGCGCTTTCGATAGTTTGTCCGTAATGCAGACGTGATCCTTGATAATAGTTTCCCGAAATATTCCCGGCTTTTATTCCTTGTTTAGGAAGGTAACTACGTCCTTCTAATCGTGTGTTTCCAACAACGACAAGAGGTGAATTTGTATTGGCTACATATAGATTGGGTGAAGTGTTATCGAATTCAGATCCTGTAAAAGCAGTTTTTGCGATTTTTCTATTATGAATATTAATTTCAGAATACACTTTTGTCCAAGCGCCATAATAGGATGTAATTAGCTTTTTTTTGGTTGAGTTTTCTTCAACGATTAATGTGTCTTTTGAAATAGATGTAGAAAGGGATTTAAAAATTTGCTGATGAGAGAGTTCAGAAGCAGTAAGCAGTTCATTTGATTTAATTTTAAAAAATGATTGCACATGTGTAAGTAATAAAAAAGCACTTAATAGCAAGGCTACAATTACCGAAATAAGTAATGCAAATTGCATTGCTTGTGCTTTTATTTTCTGTATTGCTTTCAATTTAAAATATCAAATCTCTTGGTTGCTCCTTTACATCGTAACTGTACCCATGAGGATGATCCTTTAATAAGTTTAACTTCAGAAATCACATCGTTACGCTGCATTAATTGATCAACCCCATTAATTTCTACCAAATAAATAATAGGACTGCCAGTTACCATGCCTTTGTATGTAATGGTAGGCCAGATAACCTCTATCTTCTGCGTTTTTTGCACTACTTTTTTTACCGGCTCTTTTTTGGGCTTATACATGGTGCCCAAGAAAGGATCTCTGGTAACCTCCCCAATCGAAAAACGATCACGCTCTTTTCCTTCAATTTTAGAAAAAGTGATGGAGGTTGTGTCGGTCACCAAAGGATCATCATCCGAAAAAGCATCGGTTACCTGATAGATAATTGCTCCCCAGATAAATACCACAAGAGGTAATAAAACATATAATCCTTTTTTGCCTTTTAACATTGGTATTAGTTTATGGTGAACCTTAGGGTTGCACTAGCATCACTTTCATTAGAGGCTTCATCAAAAGCTTTTAAAAACCAATAATATGTTTTACTGGCTTCTAACGTAATTTCTGATGGCGATGTTACCCGATCTTTGGTTGCTAATTGTGTTAAAGCTTCATCTTCAAAAATATAAATACTATCAAACTCTGTAGAACCTGTAACTGCTTCCCTCGTCCAGGTAAAAGTTACAGCGGTATCGGTCAATGTAGCATCATTAGCCGGTAAAGTTGCTACAGGATCATTAGGTTTCATGGTATCTATTGTTAGTGATCTTGTTGTGTATAATGTGTTTTGTGTTGCATTTTCTGCGCGTACTTGCCATTGGGTTGTTCCTTCAGGGAAAGTAAGTTCTATAGAAGTACCGTTAAGAGTTTCTTCTTGTATTACCGCATTGGATCCATCGAGTAATTGTACTCGGTAGGAATTTGCATCAGGGACTACCTGCCATTCTAAAGTAATCGCTGCGTCATTAGTTATTAAATCATTCGCAGGAGATTCTAATAATACTTGGCGCGAAGAGAAATCTGTAGGTTCGATAACACTAAACCCAGCTAAAACATATGCAGTGGCAGATCCAGAGTTTTGAGCTCTAACCCTCCATTCGTAAGTGTTTTTTGTAAGACTAGTATTAAAATTTGTAGCGGTTATTGTTGTGTCTTCTACAATTTGAGCGGCGTTTTCAAAATTAGGTCTTGCTATTTGCAAACGATACGAAGTTGCTTGATCTACTCCTTCCCAATTGAAATTAATCGAAGCATCTTCGATCTCAGATCCATCTCTGGGAGCAATAATAGCAATTATGTCATCTGATAGATCTTCCTCAATAAAGGCTTCTTCACAACTCAAAAAGGGAAGGATTAAAAATATACTATAGGTGATGTACTTTTTCATAATTTTTGACACTGATTATAATTTAAAATAATCCATTTTTTCTTTTGCCTTTGTGGCATCTCTATATGTATTTTTTGGACAAGACGAAACTTCGTCGACAATATCTGATAAGATGATTTTTCGTTTGCCATTCATACCCCAACAAAAATATGATAGCTGATATCCAAACACTGTAGCTGATTCAAAATCGATTGTTTTATAAGATTTTCCATTTTTTACAAGAGATAATTGGTATTGTTTATACTGCTGATTAACTAGAAATACGGCTTCGGCATTAGTGATTTCTTGAATCAACTGCTCTGGTAGGGCAATAGAAACCGAAGTAACAACACCTGCATTTTTTTGATTTTTAATGTAGTGCAGAGCAGAGGCATTTGCTGGTTTTTTAAATTCTGATAACATTGTTATTCGATCTATTACATCGAGCTTAAGAAATGTTGGATTAGTTTTGATAGAATCTATGTAGGTAATGCTCTGTTTGTTCTTTTTTGTACTTTTTGTATAAGCATTATACGTAGATGATTTAAACGTTTCTGCAGTTACCCCAACTTTAATTCCTTTTTCATAAATAGGGATAGCTGTTTCTCGAAAATCCGAATGTAACACGCCATCTTGTTGTATGCCTAATACGCCCAGTGCAATAGGAGCGGTTACAGCCGTACGCATTGCAGATTTGTTTACTTTGATAGTATGACAACTAGTGATAAGTATAAGTATCAATAGTAATACACTGTATTTTTTATAATTCATTATATAGATGCTTTTTTTCATCATTTAAAATCTAATTTAATCGCTGTAATAAAATGGTACATTGTAAATATGTAGCTCTAGTTCTAAAGTTTTTCTTCTTTTCAAAGCTTACTTGAACTACATTACCAAAGCTATATTTTTGCTCTAAAGCATACACTACATTAATCAAAGATTTATAATCTCCTTGTAAGGTGAAATTATAAGTAGTTGTAGTTTTTTGAGTGGTTTCATCTATAAAAGCGTGGGGTTCTTGAAACGTAACAATAGTAAAGCCAGAATCATTGGATAGTTTGTTTAAGGTCTTAAGGATGTTATTTTGTAATGAACTTCCTTCAACATTGTTTTTTTGAAGAATCTCATTTAATTGTTTTTCTTTCTTCGCCAAAACTGCCAATTGAGCTGGTGCCGATTGATAGACTTGTTTTTGGGTTTCTAATTTATCAACTTCGCTGCTCACGGCAAATGTTTTGGAAAAACCAAAATAGTAAGCAAAAAATAGCATAACTATTAATCCTGCAACGAGAAGTATATTTTTATTTCGCTGTGTCATAACTTAAATTAATGGTTATTTCAAAACTTGATGTATTCTTTTTATCTACCCCATAATTAATAATGGTTACCATATCTACAAAGTCTAATTTTTCAATGGTATTAAGCCAAGCTGTAAAATCTGCTTTGTCTATTGAATTTCCTGTTACAGAAATTAAGTTTTCTTTTAGAAGAATTGGTTTATCATTACGTATCGTTTTAGAAATAGGTTGATATGCTAAAGCAGTAAGTACAACAGTTGTTGGTTGTGACTGTATAATCTGATCGATATAGAATGAACTTTTAGAAAACCCTGTGGTTAAGATGCTATTAACGATTGCTTCTTTTGTATTAATGATAGCTTGTTGTTTCTGAATACTTTCTTTTTGAGTGGTGTAGACATGGATTTCTTCCTGTAATCCCTGCCATTTCTTATATTTTGAGTTAAATACGAAGAAATTAATTAATAAAGTAATCAATAAAAACCCAATACCATATTGTAGTGTTTTCTTAAAAAAATTGGTTTCTTTTAATTCATTTTCCAATTGCAGGTTTTTTTCATCAATATTACCCGTAATAATTGTTTCGTTAGAAAATGAATTTAAAACTGTAGCTAGTGGAAGGCTATGGGTGTTATCCACCGAAAAATTTTCGATGTTGTATGTTGCTTGAGTGTTAACGTCTTTTTGATCGATAGCCAAAACACTTCCGCCTTCTACTCGAAATACTGATGTGTAACTCAAAATGTCTTGATCGCCCAGATATGGTAACAATGCAGCGATCTTAAGATTCCCTAAAGAGATTTCGGTAATATTAATTTCAGCATTCTTATAACTGGTTAGTATATTATCTACATACTGTTTTCTGCAAACTGCTATAAAAGACTTAGCTGGTGTTTTTAAAATTTGATAATAAAAATCATCAAGATTTAGGTTTGGAAATCCTTCGGATAAAATTTCGTTGTCTGTGCCTGTTATAGATACTTCTTTTGTAAGCACATTATCATCTGTAATAACAAGACTTGTTGTATGCGTTGTTTTTACATATTCGACAATATCTCCATAAGCTTCGGTAATGAAACTTTGAGCAATGTCAAGTTCATCATTTTTATATTGTATTTCTAAACCTAAAATCAATACATTGCCTTCTTTCTCAGAGTGTTCTAGAGCAAGTAACGTTTTTCCAATAGGATTATATGACGATAGCTTAGTTAACATTAATAGAATACAGTTGGTTTAATAATTACATTCAACTTTCTTTTAGAATCTTCTCGTGTTCGTTTACTAAATAACCATTTAATAATCGGAATTCTTGCTAATATTGGAACACCTGATCCCGAATCATTTTTTACCTTTCGCTCAATACCTCCCAATATGGCAACATCATTTGCTTGCATACGCATGATAGATGAGAATCGTCTGCTATTGATATCTGGCGGAGCGTCTTCTGCAATACGCTCTCCACTAAAATTAGATTGAATTACTTGGATATCCAGCGTGATTTGCCCATCTCCTGATACAAATGGTTTAAATTCTAATGCTAATTCTGCGTCGATAGGTTGATAGTTTACAATCTCTGAAGTTTGAGGATTTTGAGAACCAAAAATATTTTGACTGGTTACGGCATAATAGGTAGTTTGACCACTCGATAAATAAGCTTTATGCCCATTTAAAGTACTTAACTTTGGAGTAGATAAAATTTTGACATTACCATTGGTTTCCATGGCCTTTATATCTAGATAAAAATTAGGAACTACATTACCCAGATTTAAGGACCCAAAGCCATCAAATCCACCTATAATACGATTTACAGTTTGGGCTCCTAATGTAATATTGGCATTAGGAAAAGCAACCCCTTGATCATTAACAGGTTCTTTGCCTAATCCAAATTCTACTCCTGTTTCTACCGTAGCCGATCTATTAACTTCTAGAATCATCACTTCGATAAGTATGAGTGGAACAGGTTTGTCTATGTATTTTATGAATTTTTTGAATTTTTCTACTCGTATACCCGAACCACTAACAACAAAACTGTTTAATTCGGTGTCGATTTTAATATCCAGGCCTTCGGTAATACTTGCAGGAAATATATCCGAAATTGATCCGGCATCTGTATTTTGTGAAGTGTTATTTCGAGAAAACGCATTATTCGCACCTGGTCTATTTCTAGAATTGATGGTGTTCTGATTTAATCCCCCATTGGCGCCATTATTACCAAAGAAATTTGTTCCTCCGGTAGCAAAATTATTGTTTCCAAAACTACTGCCACCGATGCCTCCCGAAGGATTAGCATCTCCTAACATTGCGATCGAACGATGCATCATCTGTATCAACTCAATTTTTTTAACAGAAAGTTGATTCTCTGTGCCAAAATAATAGACCTCTCCTTCTTTCTTGAACGTAAAATTGCTTGAATTGTCTACAGGAGGATTGTTTTGAAAATTCTGAGAATTGGTATTATTGTTGCCTTGATTGTTACGATTTGCACTATTTGCTGGACTCGAGCTAGAAGCGTTGCTTTCAAAGATTTTAACTAATAAATCATCAAAACTTATGGCTTCTGCTTTTACGGTAACAGTGCCTGCATTTTCTAAAGGCGAAGCTGTAAATACATCCAAATTAAGATCTTCGGTAATGTTATAGATCACATCCGAAATCGGGGTGTTTTTAAGATCTACAGAAATCGTTTTATGGATAGAATCAATAACTTTATAGTAGAAATTATTTCGATTTCTTCTTGGCCTGCCGGTACTATTTGGATCTCCGTTTCCTGGTATGGATTCAAACTCATAAAAACCATCTCGGGTTTTATTAAAATCTAGATTATTTGCTTCTGCCAGTTTTCTTAAAGCAAGATCGATAGGAACATCAGCAATAAATAAAGTAATAGCCTTGGTGTTTAACTCTGGTGCGTACAGTAAGTTTTTGCCAGATATCTCGGTAATTTTTCGAACTACTTTTGGCAAAGGATCATTATTAAAATCTGTAGTCAAGGTTTCTAGCGTAACATCGTATGTAGCTATTATGTCTTTTTCAATAGGAATTTGTGCCGGCGGTATATATTTGCGTATAGATAATATATTGCCCGTAAAGTCTATGTCTAATTGATATTCTTTAACCAAAAAGACTAATAAGTCTAATACAGATACATCATTAAATCCATTAATAATATTTATGGAGTTTAACTCTTCAGAGATGTTAATATTAACTTGGTGCGCTTGAGAAATAGCTCTTAAAAAATTAAGTAAACTGGTGTTAGAAATATTTACGTTTACTTTTTGGGATAATGCGGGAATATCTACGCTACGTAACTGTAACTTATTTTCTATAGTGGCTATTCGGGTATTTTCATTAGGTTGGTTTGATGTACCATCCTGAGCAAAGGATACCATTACGATACCTAAGATGAAATAAACAAGTAGTATATTTTTTTTCATTTGCTTTTTATTGTTTTTCAAAGATCACACCGGTTAATTACTTGCTAGTAATGCATATACTTCTTCTACAGAGGTGTGTCCTTCGATTACTAAACGCAATGCGTTGGATTTTAGGGTTTTAATATTTTGTGAGGCAATATAATTGTCAATTTGTAATTCGTTATGCCTAATCGTTGTTTCTAATTCTTTGGTTATAGGTAATATTTCATAAATTGCTTTTCGACCTAAATATCCTGTTTGGTAACAGTGATTACAACCTGTGGCGACATAATGTCTTTTTAACACTTCAGGAATCTCAAAACCTAAAGGAAAATCTGATATTTGAGAATCTTTTTCTTGCTTACAATGCGGGCATAATTTCCGTACCAATCGTTGAGCGATACTCATGGTTAATGTACTAGCCAATAAGAAAGAAGGGACATTCATATCAATAAGTCGTGAAATAGTAGCCCAAGCCGAATTGGTATGAATGGTAGATAATACCAAATGACCAGTTAAAGCAGCTTTAATGGCCATGTTTGCGGTTTTATCATCTCGTATTTCGCCTACCATTATAACATCTGGATCCTGACGTAAAAAAGCTCTTAATGCTGCAGGAAAATCAAACTCGATATCTTCTCGTAGCTGTACCTGGTTTACGCCTTCTAATGTATATTCTATTGGATCTTCAATAGTGAGGATGTTAGAAACTTCTTTATTGAGTTCTTTAAGTGTAGCGTATAATGTTGTGGTTTTACCAGAACCTGTTGGTCCTGATATCAAAATAATACCTTGGGGTTTCCTAACAGCTTCGCGGTATAACTCTAATTCATCTTCGGTAAATCCAAGGTCATTTAGTTGCACCTCTTGTGTATCTCTGTTTAATAGTCGAAGTACAATTTTCTCTCCATATAAAGTAGGCATCGTAGATACTCTAATATCAAACTCTTCGGACCCATTCTTAAACGTAATCCGACCATCTTGTGCCAATCTTTTTTGGGAGATATCCAAGCCGGATTGTATTTTGATCTGATTTACCAATTGAGGAAATTCCTTCTTGGTAATGGTATACATCTCTTTTAATTTCCCATCTAACCTAAACCTAACCCTACAAAATTTTTCATAAGGCTCCATATGGATATCACTACTCCCAAAATCTTTGGCGGTTGCAATTAATTTTTGCAAAAAATTATCTTCATAATGTAATTGCTCTTGCTTTACATTGGCCTTTCGGTAATTAAGAGTTAAATAAGATTGTAAATTATCAGGTGTTTCCGAAATCAGAATAATATTTTGATTAAGGATAATTGATAATTCTTTTTGCAAGCTTTTTATACTGTTTGAGTCAGTTTTAAAATGGATGGTATCTTTATCTCTATGTACAGGAATCACTCTATAATGAAATGCCTGATTAGAGGTGATAATCTGTTTTAGGTCAACGGGTATGTCAAAAATTTCATTACTCATTATATCAGATATAAATTAGTGGCATTTGTTAACCAATTTGTTATAAAAACTAGTATTAAAAATAGTGCCATATAACCTGCAAGTGGTATAGTATTATGTGCACTTTTGTTCTTAAATGTTAACCAAAGAAATAAGGAAAAGAACAAAGAGAATACAAAAATCACGATAAAAGTAAACGTAGGAAAAGCCGCTGCAAGAGCCAGAAAAAACAATGCGTCACCGATACCAAAAACCTCCTTAAAAAAAGATTTTTTAATTTTTAAAATAGCATAAAGATATAATATAGAAATGATCGCAAAAATTATCCCCACATTCATCATAATAGCATTTAGAAAATGTATCTGAAGGACATTGGAATAGTGCAAAACACCTAGCAGTACGATCAATAATGGTATTAAAAACCAATATACTGCTCTACTTTTAAGGTCTTGGTATGCAACCCATCCCAGGTTTATAACGATAAGTCCTTTCAAAATCAACATTTTAGTCTTTTACAATTTGCTTAGGACTTCCTTTTTCATCAATCTCCCATACGTTAAAAACCCCATCTCCATCAAAATCTACGACGGCGGTAGCTCTGGCTTTAAAATTAGAAACAGAAGCTTCTATGATTTCATAGCTATAGTTGGCAGTACCACCACTTTTAACGGTTGTAGGTGCTTCGTAATTTATTTCGGTGAAATCAACAGAATATTTGGAGTTCAAATACCGGTATTGGGTCTCCATGTTACTAATAGTCTTCAATTGTATTTTGGCCTCTTGCGCTTTTGTTTGGGCAATTAAAGGCAAAAAGTTAGGTAGCGCAATCAATAATAAAATTCCGATTATGGCTAATACCAATAACATTTCCTGAAGATTAAAAGCCTTAAGCTTATAGATCTTAGCATTCATAACTAGTGTTTTAATAAATTTAGGAGGAGACAGTTGACAAAAATATACTTTTTTGGTTTACTAAAGGTTGCGTTTCTAGGACAAATGTTACCCCAAATTTTAGGATTTTTTTAAAAACCCTTTGTTTTTGATGCTTTCGAAAGATCCAAATACACAAAAAAACTAATGATTTTGTAGTATTGTTCTGGAAATCTGAGAGATTTGTATTCAAAATAAGAAAATATACAAGTAATGATGACCTATTTTTTATTGTTAGAATTTAAGTTTTTATTGATTTCTTCATTTTCGTATTAAATTGTACATTAGCCAAACCTCAAAATCTATAGTTATGTCAGAATTTTGGTTTAACATACGTCTCGCCTTTAAACATGTGCTGGATTTAAATGCATATGATCACATACTGTTTTTTGTATTATTAACTTTGGTTTATAATGCTAATCACTGGAAACGAGTGTTGGCATTGGTAACAATATTTACTCTAGGACACACCATTTCGATGTTTCTGGTTTCTTATGATGTAGTTTCGGTAAATAGAAATCTGGTAGAGTTTCTTATTCTTGTAACCATATTGGCAACAGGTATATATAATGTATTGACAGCAAGTAAATCTCCATCAAATAATAAAATCAATATTTTTTATGTAGTTACCTTGGTTTTTGGAATAATACATGGTTTAGGCTTTTCTAGTTTCTTTGCCATGAGTGGTGGATTTGGGTCTAAAATTTTAAGCATCATAGGGTTCTCATTAGGGGTAGAGGCAGCCCAGATATTGGTTGTGTTAATTGTGTTTGTTATAAGTTTTATCGCATTAACGGTATTAAGATTTTCAAAACGAGATTGGGTTCTTGTCGTATCTTCTATAGTAATAGGGATGGTTATCCCGATGCTAATTGCGAACAAGATATGGTAATTAAGTGCGTTTTTGGGTTGTATTTGCCACATGGTAATAATATATTCGTACTTTGATTGTTATGATAACATTAGCCGATCTACCCTATGTCTAAAAAAAAGCAGCTTAAATACGATAAAGCCTATTTGCGAATAGCACGAGAATGGGGTAAATTATCTCACTGCGAAAGAAAAAAAGTTGGTGCGGTTATTGTAAAAGATAGAATGATCATCTCTGATGGGTTTAATGGTACTCCAACGGGTTTCGAAAATCCATGCGAAGATGAAGAAGGATATACAAAGTGGTATGTGTTGCATGCAGAAGCTAATGCGATCTCTAAGGTTGCATCTTCAACTCAGTCGTGTAAAGGAGCAACGCTCTATATTACATTATCACCATGTAAAGAGTGTAGTAAATTGATTCATCAAGCCGGGATAAAACGGATTGTGTATCAAGTAGGATATAAAGATAACTCTGGGATTAAATTTCTTGAAAAAGCCGGAGTAGAAATAGAACAGATTACGGATTTAGACGATTAATGGGATATTCAAAAAAATATTTACCCCTGTTTTTAGGATTGGCAATAGGAGCTGGAGTTTTTTTAGGTAGTAAATTGGATTTTAGCAATCCTTCTGCGAAGTTATTTTCGTCTAATGCCAAAAAAGAAAAACTAAATCGTCTTATTGATTATATCGATTATGAATATGTCGATGAAATTAACACCGATAGTATTGTAGATGTTACGGTCAATAGTATTCTCGAAAATCTAGATCCACACTCAGTATATATTCCGCCAGAAGAGCTCGAAGGGATTACAGAAAGTATGCAGGGAGATTTTATTGGGATCGGAGTTACATATTATTCCTATAGAGATACGATATCAGTTATAAATACCATTAAAGGAGGACCTAGCGAAAAATCTGGAATTAAAGCTGGTGATAGAATTTTAATGGCCGATAATGATACTTTGTTTGGAGAAAGTTTATTAAGAGATAGGCTTGCAGATAGACTAAAGGGTGAGTTAAATAGTCAAGTACAACTCAAAGTTTTTCGTAGGGGTACTGGAGTATTTGATGTAATGGTAAAAAGAGGTAGGGTTCCTTTAAAAAGTGTGGATGCTTCTTATCTTATCAATAATAAACTGGGGTATATCAAAATCAATCGATTTGCCGAAACGACGTATAAAGAGTTCAAAAGAGCTTTGGATTCTTTAAAAAATGAAGGAGCGCAAAGTATGGTTGTTGATTTACGTGATAATGGAGGTGGTTTTATAGCGCCTGCTCTAAGGATGGCTGATGAGTTTCTTAAAGACGATGTGTTGATCATGTTTACCAAAAATAAAAAAGGAGCTATAGAGAATAATTTTGCAACAAATAAAGGAGATTTTGAAGAAGGAAAGGTATACGTACTGATTAATGAAAACTCAGCTTCTGCGAGTGAGATTTTTGCCGGTGCCATTCAAGATAATGATAGAGGTGTCATTGTAGGAAGACGGTCATACGGAAAAGGATTGGTGCAAAGAGAAATGGCTTTAGGAGATGGTAGTGCTGTGCGATTAACCATTTCTAGATATTATACGCCAACAGGTAGGTCTATTCAAAAACCATATGCAAACGGAAATAAAGAGTACTTTAATGAATATTTAGAGCGTTATAAAAATGGCGAAATGCTTAGCGCAGATAGTATTCAGGTAGCAGATTCATTAAAATTTAAAACCCCTGCTGGTAAAACGGTATATGGAGGTGGTGGCATTATTCCTGATATTTTTGTTAGTAAAGATACTACAAGGGTCGGAGAAACGTTAGACTATTTGTTGCGCTCTGGTCGAATGGGTCGATATGTATTCGAAGAACTAGATAAGAAAAGAGTGTTTTATAATGATTTATCTAAAGAGAAATTTGAGAAAGAAATTACAATTACGGATGATTTTGCAGAAGGTTTTATGAAATATGCCCGAAGAATAGGTGTCGAAATAGAACTAAAAAACTATCTAGAACAATTAAAGAAATATTTAAAAGCCACTATGGCACAACAATTATTTGGTACGAACGCTTTTGAAAGAATTATAAACGAAGATGATGCTATGGTTAAAAAAGTATTGTCGTTGTCAGAAAATAAGTAATTTAGAGACCCTCAAATATGTCAGAATTAAAAGAATATTTGGTTGCTGTAGCAATCTGTTCTCCGCTTTTTTTCTTTATAATAGCCGTAGCTTTCAGGTTGCTGGATAATAGCGCCTCAATTTTTTTGAAGCACGATATTTTGGTAGATACATCCTATGTTTCTGCAGATATTATTAGAGAACACATGACAAATTCTGAAGATGTAAAGCTTAAAAAATCACTAAAAAGAGCGCTGATGTTTAGGAGATTACATAATTTTTTTATGATCATGATGGTGATATCAATACCACCTGTAATTATAGCTTGTTTTTTCCTGTTTTAAAAGTAAGAATTACCTCCCTTTTTTCTTTTCCTGTATCCTTCTGGAAATTAATAAGATTAACATTAGTACAATAACACATGCGGGTGCAAAAACTCCAATAAGTGCCGTTTTACTGTCTCCGGCAAAAGGTTCGTTAATATCTAAATGTGTAGCATTATAAATCATTAAACCAGTGGCAATAATGATCAGGATATAAATAAAATACTTCAAAATATATGATTTAATAGCTGTTTATAAGTGAGTGATCTTAAATTAAAATAAATCTTTAATGTTAGTAGCAAATAATTTAACGGCTATAGCTAGCAAGATAACACCAAAAATCTTTCGTACTACATTAATCCCCTGTTTGCCTATTAACTTCTCGATTTTGCCCGATGACTTTAATACCGCATACACAAAAATAATATTAATTATAATAGCGATAACAATATTGATAGGGTGGTACTCTGCACGTAAAGAAAGTATAGAAGTCATAGTTCCTGCTCCTGCAATTAACGGAAATGCCAAAGGCACTACGGCTGCTGTTTCGGGAGCATCATCTTTATATAATTGAATACCTAATATCATCTCGATCGCTAAGAAAAAGATTATAAAAGACCCCGCTACGGCAAACGAATTTACATCGATACCAATTAAACTTAAAATCTCTTTACCTACAAATAAGAAAAGGATCATCAAAATAGCAGCAACTATCGATGCTTTTTCACTTTGGATATGCCCTACTTTTTTTCTTAAATCGATAATGATAGGGATACTCCCTACAATATCTATAACCGCAAACAGGATCATGCTGGCAGTTAGGATTTCTTTAAGGTCAAAATTCATAAGATGATGGTTTCAAAAATTTATACAAATGTAAATAGACTTTATTTAATAAAGGTATTATAAAAAGGTGAATAAACTGTAAAAAATATTGTACAGAAAAATTATCTTTGCCGTATGTTTCAATTAGGAAAAACGATTGTTTCTGAAGATATTATAGAGAAAGAATTTGTCTGTAATCTCTCTGCATGTAAAGGTGCATGTTGTATAGATGGAGAAGCTGGTGCGCCACTAGAAGAGTCCGAAACGCTTATACTTGAAAAAATTTATCCCATTGTTAAGCCGTATTTACGTAAAGAAGGAATAGCGGCTATTGAACAACAAGGAACCTATATTAAAACCGAGCAAGGAGAGTTAGAAACTCCTTTAATAAATGGAGCAGACTGTGCTTATGTAATCTTTGATGAAAAAGGTACTGCAATGTGTGCTATTGAAGAAGCATATAATCAGGGAGATGTAGATTGGAAAAAACCAATTTCATGTCATTTATATCCTGTAAGAGTTCAAAATTATACAGAGTTTTCTGCGGTGAATTACCATAAATGGGAAATTTGTAATGATGCCTGTGCTTTAGGAAAAGAGTTGCAGGTTCCTATTTATAAGTTTGTAAAAGAAGCCTTGATTAGAAAGTTTGGTGAAAATTGGTATATCGAACTTGAAAAGGTTGCTGCAACTTTAAAAAAATAATCTTATTACGGCATTTAGGAGACTTTTTTGCTAAAATTCCGATCTTTTTTTGTTAAAAAACAACATTTTTTATCTTACGGTTAAGCCGTAATTTGATGTTTTTTAAACTCCCCGTTTTTTTGCTAAAAAAACACGGTTAGCAACCGGAAAATAAGCGTTTTTTGATAATAAAGAGGAAGAGTTTTTATTTTTTAAAAACCACTTAAAATGCTGATATACAATTATTTAAATTCAATTTAGGAAACACTCCGTTTTTAGGTAGATTCGCTTCGTGTTGAAAACTTTGTTGAAAACGTTTATTAACTTTCAGTAGAACTTTTAGCCTATTTTTTGATCTTTGTAAGACCCTTTAAAAAGGAAAAATTCTTAAAAACAGCTAAAAAAATCGAGATGAGTGCCGTAGAACCAATTTTGCAAGAAAATAAAGACCGATTTGTGATTTTTCCTATTCAACATCATGATATTTGGGAATGGTATAAAAAATCAGAAGCAAGTTTTTGGACGGCCGAAGAAATCGATTTACATCAGGATATAACCGATTGGTCGACTAAGCTTAATAACGATGAGCGTTATTTTATTAAACATATCCTAGCCTTTTTTGCAGCTTCAGACGGGATAGTAAATGAAAATCTAGCCGAAAATTTTGTAAACGAAGTGCAATATAGTGAAGCTAAATTTTTCTATGGTTTTCAGATCATGATGGAAAATATTCATTCTGAGACCTATTCTTTACTTATTGATACTTATGTAAAAGATGAGAAGGAAAAAGACATATTATTTAATGCTATTGAGAATTTTCCTGCGATAAAGAAAAAAGCAGATTGGGCACTTAAGTGGATCGACTCTGATTCTTTTGCAGAGCGATTAATTGCTTTTGCTGCCGTAGAAGGTATTTTCTTTTCTGGTGCGTTTTGCTCGATATTTTGGTTAAAAAAGCGTGGATTAATGCCTGGACTTACTTTTTCTAACGAGTTGATCTCTAGAGATGAAGGTGTGCATTGCGATTTTGCCGTTCATTTACATAATAAACATTTGGTAAATAAAGTGCCAAAAGAAAGAATTAAAGAAATTATTGTAGATGCCTTAAATATTGAGAGGGAGTTTATTACAGAATCTCTTCCTGCTAGTTTAATAGGTATGAACTCCAAACTCATGACGCAATATCTAGAGTTTGTTACTGATAGGTTATTAGTAGAATTAGAATGTGAAAAAGAATATGGGACAGCTAATCCATTTGATTTTATGGATATGATTTCATTGCAAGGGAAAACAAATTTCTTTGAAAAACGAGTTTCAGAATATCAAAAAGCTGGAGTGCTTAACAAAGACAACGAAGACAATAAAATAAGTTTTGATGCCGATTTTTAATCCTTAAAAATCTTTCAGAATAAAGATATATTCATTCTGAGCTAATCAAAAACGTTTCTTCTGTTTAATGCAGATTAGCTCAGTTTGATAAAGTTCGATAAGAACGAATTTTTACAAAAAAACAAAAGGGACGAAAGTCACATATTTAGATTACAATTTATAAACAAGTGCTCTTTGAGTAGAGGCTTTTATTACCTTATCTGTGGGGGATACGGGAAATGTAATTTTTGACTTTTGATTGAGAACATAGTAACACAAATTAACATCAATTTCTTCGATAGAAGAAAGTTTTAAAAACCAAAAAGAAGTATGTATGTAGTAAAAAGAGATGGCCGTAAAGAACCAATTATGTTTGACAAGATTACCGCGAGGGTAAGAAAATTATGTTATGGGCTTAATCCACTAGTTGATCCTGTCAAGGTAGCTATGAGGGTGATAGAAGGGTTGTATGATGGCGTAACTACAAGTGAATTGGATAATTTGGCTGCCGAAATTGCTGCTACAATGACCATAACACACCCTGATTATGCTAAGCTTGCCGCACGTATCTCTGTTTCTAATTTACATAAAAATACCAAGAAAACATTTTCTGAGGTAATTACAGATTTATATGAGTACATCAATCCAAGAACAGAGAAGAAAGCTCCTCTGATTTCGGATGAAGTGTATGATGTGATTATAGCAAACAAAGAGAAGTTAGATTCTACGATTATCTACAATCGTGATTTTGGTTATGATTATTTTGGTTTTAAAACATTAGAGCGTTCATATTTACTTAAAATAAATGGTAAAATTGCCGAACGTCCACAGCATATGCTTATGCGTGTTTCTATAGGGATTCATCCTAATGATTTGGATGCTGCTATAGAGACTTATGAATTGATGTCTAAGAAATACTTTACACACGCTACACCAACTTTATTTAATTCGGGTACACCAAAACCACAAATGTCATCTTGTTTTTTGTTAACAATGAAAGATGATAGTATTGATGGTATATATGATACCTTAAAACAAACTGCTAAGATTTCTCAATCTGCCGGGGGTATAGGGTTATCTATTCACAATGTGCGTGCTACAGGATCTTATATCGCGGGTACCAACGGTACATCAAACGGTATTGTTCCAATGCTTAGAGTATATAACGATACGGCTCGTTACGTAGATCAAGGTGGTGGAAAACGTAAAGGTTCTTTTGCAATATATGTAGAGCCATGGCATGCAGATATTTTTGATTTTCTAGATCTTAAAAAGAACCACGGTAAAGAAGAAATGCGTGCAAGAGATTTGTTTTACGCAATGTGGATTCCAGATTTATTTATGAAACGTGTGCAGGATGATGCCGAGTGGACATTAATGTGCCCTAATGAGTGTCCTGGTTTATTTGATATTCATAGTGATGAATTTGAAAAAGAATACCTACGTTTTGAGGCCGAAGGAAAAGGGCGTAGAACCATAAAAGCACGTGAGCTTTGGGAGAAAATTTTAGAATCTCAGATCGAAACGGGTACACCGTATATGCTGTACAAAGATGCAGCAAATCGTAAATCGAACCAGCAAAATTTAGGTACTATTCGTTCTTCTAACTTATGTACAGAGATTTTAGAATATACAAGCCCAGATGAGGTTGCTGTTTGTAATTTAGCTTCGATAGCGTTACCCATGTTTGTGAAAAATGGAGAGTTTGATCATAAAGAACTTTTTAGAATTACTAAACGAGTAACCAAAAACTTGAATAAGGTAATTGATCGTAATTACTATCCTGTAAAAGAAGCCGAAAACTCTAATATGCGTCATCGCCCAATTGGATTAGGGGTACAAGGATTAGCAGATACTTTTATTCAATTACGTTTACCTTTTACTAGTGATGAGGCTAAAAAATTGAATCAAGAAATTTTTGAAACACTTTATTTTGCCGCTGTTACTGCTTCTATGGAAGAAGCAAAAGCAGATGGACCTTATCAAAGCTACGAAGGATCTCCGATCTCGAAAGGAGAATTTCAGTACAATCTATGGGGGATCAAAGATGAAGAGTTAAGTGGTCGATGGGACTGGGCTAAATTACGTAAACAAGTACTAAAAAATGGAGTGCGTAACTCATTATTAGTAGCACCAATGCCAACCGCTTCTACTTCTCAAATTTTAGGAAACAATGAAGCATTTGAGCCATATACAAGTAATATCTATACAAGACGAGTGCTATCGGGTGAATTTATTGTTGTAAACAAGCACCTGTTAGAAGATTTAGTGAAATTAGGGTTATGGGATGATAACCTTAAGGATGCCATCATGCGTGCCAATGGATCAATACAAAATATTGATATTATTCCACAGGATCTTAAAGAGCTATATAAGACTGTTTGGGAATTAAGTATGAAAGATATTATAGATATGTCTCGTCATAGAGGATACTTTATCGATCAGTCACAATCGCTTAATTTGTTTATGGAAGGGGCAACCATGGCAAAATTAACATCAATGCATTTCTATGCATGGAAAAGTGGTTTAAAAACAGGGATGTATTACCTAAGAACTAAATCTGCTGTTGATGCGATTAAATTTACGCTAAAGACTGAAGCAAAAGAAACGCCACAACCAGAAAAAGTAGCAGTGGCAGCTGCTCAAGTAATGGAAGCGCAAGCGGCCAAAACAGAGCCGACACCTGCTCCTGCTGAAACGCCTGTTACTCCAGAAGGAACAGCGCTTACTCCTGAAGAACTTCGTGCAATTATAGCACAATCCAAAGAAGCTGAAGGAGATGATTGTTTAATGTGTGGGTCTTAAGACCTAGATTAATATAGGGAAAAAGGGGAAGTCATCTTAGGGGATGCTTCCCTTTTTGTATATTCGAATTTTCTTAATAATATGATGAATTGGGAACAACTTCTGTCTCTAAAAAGACAAGGAGATACAAATAAGAGGTTACGCAAAGAACAAGATGAAACAAGGCTAGGATTCGAGGTAGATTACGATCGAATTATCTTCTCTTCGGCTTTTAGAAGTCTACAGGATAAGACACAGGTGATTCCATTGTCCAAAACGAGCTTTGTACATACTAGATTAACACATAGTTTAGAGGTATCCGTAGTAGGGCGTTCTCTAGGTAGAGTAGTAGGTAAAAAAATCCTTGAAAAGCACCCGCACTTGGCTACAATTCATGGATATAGATTTAATGATTTTGGAGCTATTGTCGCTGCTGCTGCATTAGCACATGATATTGGTAATCCTCCGTTTGGGCATTCGGGAGAAAAAGCAATAGGAGAATATTTTAAAACAGGAAGTGGTATCCGATATAAAAACCAGCTTACCTCAAAACAGTATCAGGATCTGATCGATTTTGAAGGAAATGCTAATGGATTTAAAATCTTAACCGAATCTCGCGAAGGTATCCAAGGCGGACTAAGATTATCATATGCAACATTGGGTGCTTTTATGAAATACCCAAAAGAATCTTTACCCAAAAAACCAACAGCACATATTGCTCATAAAAAATATGGATACTTCCAGAATGAAAAAGACTTCTTTAAAGAAGTAGCAAAAGAAGTGGGGCTGTTAAAAAATAAGATCGAAGATGAAATTACCTATAGCCGTCACCCATTAACATTTTTGGTCGAGGCTGCAGATGATATTTGTTATACAATTATAGATTTTGAGGATGGGATTAATCTAGGGTTGATTGAAGAAGAATACGCTCTCGAGTATTTGATCAAATTGGTTAAAGATACCATCAATACCAAAAAGTATAATCAGCTTACCACAACTGCAGATCGATTAAGTTATTTAAGAGCTTTAGCCATTAATACATTAATTAATGAAGCCGCAAATATCTTTATTGAAAACGAAGAAAAAATATTGGCTGGGGATTTTGAAACCGCATTGATAGATAAGAGTAAGTATGAGGCTCAAATAGATGATATTATTAAAATTAGTATTGCAAAAATTTATCAAAGCCAAGAAGTAACCGAAAAAGAAATTGCAGGTTATGAGATATTAGCTACATTACTTGATCGATATTGTACTGCTACAGATAATTTTAATGAAGGTAAAAGTTCGAATTATGATAAGCTTATCCTACGTGCCGAAGGAATTCATTTTGATTACCAAAATGAAGATCTTTACAGTAGACTAATAAGTATTAGTAATTTTGTAGCTAGTCTTACAGATGGTAATGCATTGTTGAAATTTCAAAAAATACGCGGTTTACAATTATAAAAGACTAAAGCCGCAATCAAAAAAAGCCACCAAATTGGTAGCTTTTCTATAATTTTATAAAGATAAGTACAATTATACTTTCGTATATGTTTCTATATATACAGTAATCTCTCCTGGAGTTTCTTCATCTCTATATTCTACAGTTAATGTAGTACCGCTTATAGTAATGGTAGCCGTATCTGTTTCTGAGATCGTACCCTCTGTATATGTAAGAGAAAGTTGATCTCCAGACAAGGACCATGTAATATTTTCTGTTTGCGCGTCACCACAAGTTATTTGCCCATTTGTATTGGTAGAATTAAAGAAAATACTTACTGCTGTTCCACCAGTTTGAAACTCAATAGTATCTTGTAAATCACATTGATCAAGTGTTTCTGCTACACCATTTTCAGAGGCAGCAGTCCATTGCCACTTACCGATTAGATTTGCTTCAGTGGTTCCTGGGGAGTCATCATCACTACCACAAGAGGTTAAAGTAGCAGCAATAAGTAAAATAAATAAGCTTAGTTTTTTCATGATATTTAAATTATAATAGGTTAATTGTCCGCGAAATAACAATTTTATCGCTATTAAACAAAATAATGTTAAACTTATATTTAGAAAAGAAGGAATATTCCTTCAGCTACCGTTTGTTGAATTATTTGAAAATGTTCTTTTAAAAATCAAAAACTTAATGCAACTACCTGTAAATAGATAAATTAATTGATTTATTTTGAAAGTAGCGGGCAAAAAACTCGACGATATTATAGAAAAATTGAATTAAGCGCAAAATACATACGATCAATTTGTGATTAATTGTGTGAGAAAGTAATATTAATTGGAAATGTGTTGATTTTAAGGGTTATAGATTTTATTCTTATATTTAGAATCCTTTCGCACAATTAAGAAAATTGTATTTTATAACTTTTTGGGGCTTATTTTTGGAAATATTGATATAGTTATGAAACAATTTTACATTGTATTTTTTTTAATATTTGGTGTTGCAGTTAATGGTGTTAATGCTCAATCTTCGAACCTTGAGTTAATTAAGGAATATGTATCCAATGAAGGAGTTTCGGCAAAGGATTTAGTCGGATTACGAATTCAAAGAGAATCATACTCCAAAAGTTTACAAGCTACAACCGCTTATGTTGTTCAGGAGTATAAAGGGATACCAATACAAAATGCCATTGGTAGTTTTGCTATTAAAAATGGAAAAATTGTCTCTTTTACTGGTAAATTTGTAAATAATATAGCTTCCAAAATCAGTGGTTTGAACACTTCTATTTCACCAGAGAATGCTGTAAAAAAGGCGTCAGTATCTCTTGGTGTAGGTATTGCTAGTGATATTAAAGTGCTTCATAAAACGAATACAACCAAAAACTCTTTTCTTCTTTCAAAAGGAAATATATCTACAGATAATATTCCCGTAACATTAGTATTTGAGCAAAAAGGAGATAAATTAATGTTATGCTGGGATTTAAGTATTCATACTAAGAATGGAGAAAATTGGTACAGCGCTAGAGTAGATGCCGTGAGCGGTAAATTAGTAAGCAAAAATGATTGGGTAATACATTGCTCTTTCGATGCGCATAGTCATAATAGAAAAAAAGCAAAGAGTTTTTCTTTATTTAAACCAGAATCAAAAGTTTCTACATCCTTTATGGATGCAACATATAATGTTTATCCCATTCCTTCAATAGAGAGTCCAAATCATGGAGATAGGCAATTAGTATCAGGACAAGAAGATGAATTGGCATCGCCATTTGGATGGCATGATACTAATGGAGCAGAAGGAGCAGAATTTACGACGACTAGTGGTAATAATGTGATAGCTTTTGAGGATATTAATGGTGATGATGAATTTGGGGCCCAACCCGATGGAGGTGCTAATTTGTTATTTGATTACTCTTTCGACCCTAACACACTGGTTGTGGATAATCAAGATGCTTCTATCACCAATTTGTTTTATGCAAATAATGTAATACATGATGTATGGTATCATTATGGTTTTGATGAAGCTTCAGGAAATTTTCAATTTAATAATTATGGAAGAGGAGGATTTGGTAATGATGAGGTTTTTGCAGATGCTCTAGATGGATCGGGATTTAATAATGCTAATTTTGCTACTCCTCCCGATGGAGCTAATCCTCGAATGCAGATGTTTTTATGGAACCCACAAGCAAGCCCGGATATTCAGGTGTTTGTAGTTAATAATACAACCGCTGCAGGTTCTTATGTTATTGTAGATAATAATTTTGATCCAGGTCATGTTGATGCACCCGAGGTCCCCGATGGAATCACTTCGGATTTGGTTTTGGCCATAGACGATGATCCGGCCGCAAATGCAAGTGACGCATGTAGCGATCTTGTTAATGCTGCTGATATTGATGGTAAAATAGCTGTAGTGCGACGAGGAGAATGTAATTTTGATGATAAGGTGTTTCGTTGTCAAGAAGCAGGTGCTATTGCTGTTTTGGTAGTTAATAATCAAGATGGAGACCCAATTGTTATGGGTGGTGATAATGGTCTGATAAATATACCTGCGGTCATGATTGGGATGAATGATGGTGAAGCCATTATAACAGAAATGACAACCAATACAGTAAACATAACATTATCTGATGCTGGTTTAAATATATTAGCAAATGATAGCTCTTTTGATAACGGAATTGTAATACACGAATATGGTCATGGTATCTCTACTCGTCTGGCAGGAGGCGCTAATAATTCTGGTTGTTTGATTGCTTGTGTTGAATTTGATGATGATGGTAATTGTATTCAGGATACAGAACAAATGGGAGAAGGATGGTCAGATTGGTTTGCTTTAATGATGACTATAGAATCTGGAGATACAGGAGCCGACGCAAGAGGTATTGGCACTTTTGCGGCAGGTGAGCCAACAACAGGTGGAGGAATAAGACCTTTTCCTTATAGTACGGATCTAAATGTGAATCCAGTTACTTATGGCGATACTAATGATGAGACAAATTTTTCTGCACCTCATGGAGTAGGATCTGTATGGGCATCAATCATATGGGACCTTAATTGGGCACTGATAGAACGTGATGGATTTGATCCTGATCTTTATAATGGTACCGGAGGAAATAATCTGGCTATGCAATTGATTATTGATGGATTAAAATTACAAACGTGTAACCCTGGGTTTATTGATGGTAGAGATGGAATCCTTAGAGCCGATGAAATAGCTAATGATGGCGCGAATACATGTTTGATTTGGGAAGTTTTTGCTAGACGCGGAGTAGGGTGGAGTTCAGATCAAGGAGATAATCGATCAAGAGTTGATCAAACAGAAGCTTTTGATTTACCACCAGTATCAGAATTGAATTGTGCAGAAACCGAGGATGATCCAGATATCGATACAGGAATGTTTATTATAGAACCCAATCCATCAAATGGTATTTTTAATATTAGAGTACCACAAAGTATTGGCGCTAGTACAATCAGTATATATGATGTAAATGGTCGTTTTGTGTACCGAGAGCAAGCTTTGTTAGAAGATGTGCATCCTGTAGATATTGCTCTTAGAGCTGGTTTATATATTCTTAGAATTGAAGCCGAGGATGGATCGGCTACATTTGTTTCCAAAATTGCAATTAAATAACAGATTGATATTTTAGAATAGTTTCAGTAATTGCTTTTTTGGAAATTCCAGAAAGTTCTTGTAACTCATCAATTGTACCCTGATGAATAAACTGATCTGGAATACCTAAATTGATAACTTTGTTTTTATAGCTGTATTGATTCGCAAAATTGGTGATGAGATTACCAAAACCACCAGTCTTAACACCATCTTCAATAGTGAGAATGATTTTATAATTCTTAAAAATTTTGCTCAATAAGGAGGTGTCTAATGGTTTTACGAAACCAAAGTGGTAATGTGATACTTTTGTATCAATATTCTTTATTGCAGCAGTTACATTTGCTGCTATTGTACCGGTAGAAATGATTGCTATTTCTGTTCCTTGTTGTAAGCAGGTAGCCTTTCCAATTTCTAAAGATGTCATAGGTTGTTTCCAATCGGTTATATGACCTCTTCCTCGTGGATAACGAATGGCAATTGGGTGATCTAACCCCAAAGATGCAGTATACAGTAAATTTCTTAATTCAATTTCGTTTGCCGGTGCTGCTATAACCATATTAGGGATGCAATTTAGATATGCAATATCAAATACGCCGTGATGCGTAGCACCATCCTTGCCCACCAATCCTGCTCTGTCTATACAAAAAACAACCGGAAGATTTTGTAATGCTACATCATGTATAACCTGGTCATATGCTCTTTGTAAAAATGTTGAATAAATTGCACAAAAAGGTATCATTCCTTGAGTGGCCATTCCGGCGGCCAATGTTACTGCATGTTGTTCTGCGATTCCTACATCAAAAGCTCGATCTGGCATTTCCTCCATCATATATTTTAAAGAACTTCCTGTTGGCATAGCGGGAGTGATACCCACAATTTTTTCGTTTTCTCTGGCTAGCTCTAATATGGTGTAGCCAAAAACATCTTGAAATTTTGGAGGAAGTCCAAGATCATTTTTTGGGATTAGGTTGCCGGTAGATGCATCAAATTTACCCGGAGCGTGATAGGTTACTTGATTCTCCTCTGCTTGTTTTAATCCCTTGCCTTTAGTAGTAATAATATGCAAGAGTTTTGGGCCTTGAACCGTTTTTAGTTTTTCTAATGTGGTAAGTAACTTTGGTAAATCGTGTCCATCGATAGGGCCAAAATAATTAAAATTCAACGCTTCAATGATATTGTTGTTTCTGGGCTTTACACCTACTTTTGCTTTGGTGAGATATTCTTTTAGCGCTCCTACACTAGGATCTATACCGATAGCATTATCGTTAAGAATAACAAGCATATTGGCATCTGTCACGCCAGCATGATTAAGTCCTTCAAAAGCCATTCCGCTAGCAATCGAAGCATCGCCAATTACTGCAATATGTTGTTTTTTATGATCTCCTTTTAGTTTTGAAGCGATTGCCATTCCCAAAGTGGCAGAGATAGATGTTGAAGAATGTCCTACCCCAAAAGTATCATACTCGCTTTCACTTCGTTTCGGAAAACCGCTAATTCCACCTAATTGTCGATTGGTATAAAAAACATCCTTTCTCCCTGTAAGAATTTTATGAGGATAGGCCTGATGTCCCACATCCCAAACTAATAGGTCATCGGGTGTATTAAATACATAATGTAATGCAATCGTTAGTTCGATCACACCCAAACTTGCTCCAAGATGTCCTTCTTTTGTCGCTACAATATCAATTATAAAATCTCGTAACTCTTGTGCTAATATCACCAGCTGATCTTTGGAGAGCTTACGTAGATCCGATGGGTATTTTATATTTGAAAGTAATCGTTCAGGCATTTGACAAAAGTAATATTTTGTACTGGTACTTTATAATCTTTTGTTTCATCCCAAAGACAAATAATTTTTATTTAGTTTTACTCATTAAATTTTTGATACTATGTTAGACCCATTGGATGATGCGCATTTTATGAAAAAAGCACTTCAGGAAGCAGAAACGGCTTATGAGAAAGATGAGGTTCCGGTTGGAGCGGTTATAGTAGTTGCAAATCGCATTATTGCTCGAGCACATAATCTCACAGAGTTGTTAAATGATGTAACAGCTCATGCAGAAATGCAGGCCATTACTGCTGCGTCCAGTTTTTTGGGAGGAAAATATTTAAATGAGTGCACGCTGTACGTTACATTAGAACCGTGTCAAATGTGTGCGGGAGCTTTATACTGGAGTCAAATAGGTAGAATAGTATATGGTGCAGTTGATGAAAAAAGGGGATGCATGGCAATGGGAACTACTTTGCACCCTAAAACCAAAATTATAGGAGGAGTATTGGAAGAAGAATGTAGAGAAATACTAAAACGTTTTTTTATCGAAAAACGGAATTTGAATTGAATTTAAAAACTTTCTAAACTCCTAAATCACTACTCTTATTTTGATAAGATTATATATATCCGATTCTAGTCAAATAGATTTTTGCAACTGTATACGTTAATCAAAGTCCTTTTAAGTGTAAAAACAAAGGATGCAAAAAATTACTTTAGGGCTTATTGTTTGTATAGCTTTTTCTGGATATACACAAGATCGAACTACACTTAGGGGAAAAATTGTAGCAGATACTCTTTTGTCATTAGATGATATACATGTTATTAATCAAACACTACAGCGTGGTACGATAAGCAATACTTCGGGAAATTTTGCAATCAAAGCCAATCCTGGAGATACTATAGTTTTTTCGTCTATACAATATGCCACAAAACGGTATGTTGTTAATACATCGGATCTAGAAAACCAAACCTTTACAATAAAATTAGAACAATCTGTAAATACCTTAGAAGAGGTGGTTGTGTCACAACATACATTAACCGGGAAATTAGAAGATGATATTTTGAATATACCCACATATACCGAAAATCTCCCGTTTTGGAGCGCCGCAGAGTTGAAACGGATGGGGGTTTCTGGTTTTAATGACGTGCAATCACCGGTAACAAATACTGTACTCGAAGACGGAACTCATACAACAACAATTAACCTGTCTGACCTGGGCAATGCAATAAGTGGAATGTTTAGAGGGAAAAGAAAGTGGATAACAACTACTTATAAAATATCAGATTTTTATGAAGAAAAATTTGTTGTCAATGAGTTGGAAATTCCCGAAACGGAATATTATAATTTTATCGATTTTGTAAATGAACAGCCAGAAATGGCTATGGTTTTAAGATCAGATGATAAGCTAAAAATTCTTGAGTTTTTGATTGTACAGAGGGATGTTTTTTTCGAAAAGTATGATATCCAGAAATAAAAATAGCGCTACCGTGTAGCGCTATTGAAACTGGGGATTTATATCTTATTCGTGAATTAAGCGAACATTTGCCGCAATAACTCCCTTTCGTCCTTCTTCTTCTTGATACTCGACTTTGTCACCTTCATTTAGTGCTTCACCATCAATTCCTGAGGCGTGTACAAAGATGTCTTTTCCTGTTTCGTCGTTGGTAATAAATCCGTAACCTTTTGATTCATTAAAAAATTTAACTGTTCCTTCCATTGTAGTAAAAATAAAATAAATATTGAGTTCTAAAGTTAATCTTAAATATTTTATGAATCGTTATCAAAATGTGAATTTTTTAAAAACTCACCCCTTTTTGTTTTCTTTTTTTTCCTGAAACTCCCTCATTTTTCTGAGGTTTTCATCGGTTAGCATATAATCCTTTACTTTTTTATTTTTCCATCTGTGATAGATAAAAATAGGCATTAAAATAAACGAAGCGGTTAATATTCCAATCCCTACGAATTTATCTCCGGTAGTATGATCTCCAGAATTTTTAAAATAATATCCAACACAGATAAGGGTGAGTATAGCTATAAAAAGAATTCTAATAATGTATTTCATAGTAAAGTAAATTATCCCGTAAAATTAATCAACTTTTGACGGTAAGAGGTAAGAAGTTTTGATTTTGATATGAACCCAAAATATTTACCATTTTTAATTACCGGAAGATTCCAAACGCCAGTATCCTGAAATTTTTTCATTACAGTTTTTGCATTATCTTCTTCATATAGGATAACTGTAGAAAAGGGTGACATTAAGGTGTCTACTTTTATTTTGTGATATAATGTGATATCAAACATAATATCTCTTATGTTATCTAATGAGACAACCCCAATTAAAACATTATTATCATCTGTTACCGGAAATAGATTTCGATTAGATTTTGCAACAGCTTCGCTTAATAGTTGTTTTAATGTAAAATGAGGTTTTACAGTGATAAAATTAGTTTCAATACAATCTTGTAAGTTCATTAATGTAAGTACCGTTTGATCTTTATCGTGGGTAAGCAAATCGCCCTGTTCGGCAAGTTCTCGATTATATATATTGTGTTCTATCCTGTTTTTAGAAATAATAAAAGATATCGCAGTGGTAATCATGAGTGGTACAAATAATTCATAACTAGAGGTGATCTCTGCAATTAAGAATATTGATGTAAGCGGAGCATGAAGCACCCCGGCAATTAGTCCTGCCATACCTAATAGAGTAAAATTAGCTTCAGAAACTTCAAACCCTAATCCTAAATTATTAATCACTTTAGAGACTACATTACCCAAAGAACTGCCCATGACCATAGTAGGAATAAAAATACCTCCAGACCCTCCAGCAGCAAACGTAGCCGTCATTGCTACCGCCTTAAAAATTGTAATCCCGGTTAATAAAGCAATCACAATCCAAATATTATCGGTAATACTATCAAAAGGTGTTTTTCCGATAGCGGTATAATGATCCCCATTTAATAAATCATTAATAAACCCTAAACCTTCACCGTAAAGTGGTGGAATAAAATAAAGCATAATACCTATGCCAAGCCCACCTATTAGCAGGCGATAAATTTTTTTCGAAAATCGATCAAAGAAATGTAAAATCCCAAAATACATTTTGGTAAAATAGATAGAAGCTACCGCCGTACCAACACCCAAAATGATATAAAAAGGAGTATCGTAGATATCAAATTTTTCGATAACATCAAATCTAAATAATACTTCATCTCCTAAAAAGAAATACGAAGTGATGATTGATGAAACCGATGCAAATAATAATGGAAGTAGAGAAGTGAGTGTTAAGTCTAGACTAAATACCTCTACAGCAAAAACCAACCCAGCAAGTGGAGATTTAAAAACGGCCGATATTGCTCCCGCAGCGGCACAACCTATTAATAAAAAACGAGTTTTGTCACTTACTTTAAATAAAGTACAGATATCAGAGCTTAAAGTTGATCCTGAGCCAATAGCAGGGCCTAAGAGCCCAACAGAACCACCAAATCCAACTGTGATTGGTGCTAAAATAAGAGGAAGATACCCATGTATTGGTTTGATAATCCCGCTCTTTTTTGATAACGAATGTAAAATTAATGGTATCGCCGATCGTACATTTCTTTTTATAACGTATTTGGTGAAAATATATACGATTAATAATCCGATAACAGGGATAATAAAATAAAAGGAGGTTTGCCATGATATAATATCACTTTGCAGTACAACTTGAATTAAATGGGTAAGGTTTTTTAATAGCAATGATATTAACCCTGTTGCAAAGCCAACAAGAATACTTAGTAGTAATATAAAGTTCTTATTAGAAATATTGCGATAACGCCATTTAAGAATTTTATATAACCAGGTTTTTTTTGAGGACGACATAGAAAGTTACTTCGGTTCTATAAAGTTAACTATTTTCTATGAGGTTCTTAACTTCTTCCAAATCCTGAATGTAAATTTGGTATAATACTTCTACATATCCTCTGGTATGGAAATACCCATTATTAAAATCATCAATGGCTTTTTGAATATGTTCCAAAGCTTTTGTTTTATCTTTTCCTTGAAGAAAACTCTTTGATAACCAGTAATGTGCATCAGCGTAATGATTACCTGAGTATTTTAAAACCTTCTGGAAATCTAAAATTGCATTTTGATAATCCGACTGTAAATAAAAACCAATACCGCGATATAAAAATGCCGTTACATCGGCATAATCCTCGCCCGAAGTTTTAATTTGATCATTGATATAGGTGTCAAAATATGATTTTGAAGTAGTGTATTGTTTTAATCCCAGATACGCAAGACCCCTCATATAATTAACACTTTGTCCTTGTGGAGTGTCGTCAAAATTTGGAGTTAAGGTATCTGTTGCATCAAAATCTTCGATTGCTTTTTTATAATTTCTATAAAAATACAGATACAGATAACCTCTCCATCCCTGCCACTCTTCTGGTTCCAAAGCTACGGCCTTATCAAATAATGGTTTCCATTTTACAGGCATTCCTCTTTTTAAATAAGGAATAGATAGCTCTCTCCATGCATCAGAATTTTCGGGATCAAGAGCTATCGCTTTTTCGACAAAAGTCATCATTTTTGGAGAGCCTTGATAATTTGGTGAAAGAATAATTGTTCCGCCATTAATCATATGATCGGCTTCAGCTTTTTGCTCTTCTTTCGTTTTTGTAATACTACAAGACGAAGTAATGATAATTAGAATGCTAAGGAAGTATTTCGCTAATCTCTCCATTTTCAATTTTATAAGATACATACATATAATAATCTCGTGCTTCGTTTTTAAAGGTAAAGGTATTCCAGTGACGAGATTGAGCTGTTAGTGTAAAAAGTTGATCAACTAATTTTTCATTCAGTTTGGTTTCTTCTAGGTTAAGATTCATTTCGGTAATCTCGAATCTACCAGGTTCTCCCTTGCAATTTATGATAAACCTAAAATTGAGATAACCAGAATCTGTAAACCCTTGATTTTTGTATTCAGACAAAATGGTATTTCTAAAAACACCTTTGTTTGGAGCATAAGCAATTTTAGGAGCCCCATGATGTGTTTTAAAAATTCGTTCATCACTACATATTTTAAAATTAGTATCAGAAATCGTCTTTTGAGGATCTAGATATCCAATGTAATGTGGGTATTTTTCTTTGTCAATTGTGTGTTTTCCTATTTGCATATAATAATAGACTCCTACTACTGCTATTAAAATGAGAAGTATCGAGACAAATAGAATAACTGTTATCTTTAGTATTTTCATACCCTAAAATTAAAAAATCCCGCTATTAGCGGGATTAGTATGATTACAAATCAAGTTTTATGTTCAGTTCTTTAAGTTGTTCTTGATCAATATTTGCGGGAGCATCGATCATGACATCCCGTCCACTATTGTTTTTAGGGAAAGCAATATAATCCCGAATAGTTTCTTGACCCCCTAGTATGGCTACTAATCTGTCAAACCCAAAAGCAATCCCACCATGAGGAGGAGCTCCGTACTGGAAAGCATCCATTAAGAAACCAAATTGTGCTTTTGCCTCTTCGGGTGTAAAGCCTAAATGATCAAACATTAATGCTTGTGTTTCTTTATCATGAATACGAATAGAACCTCCGCCTATTTCATTTCCATTTAATACCAAATCATACGCATTGGCACGCACATCACCAGGTTTAGAATCTAAAAGTGCAATATCCTCAGGTTTTGGTGATGTAAACGGATGGTGCATGGCATGGTAACGTTCTGTTTCCTCATCCCATTCTAGTAATGGAAAATCAACTACCCATAAAGGAGCAAATTCTTCTGGGTTTCTTAAGCCCAATCGCTCTGCCAATTCCATACGCAATGCACTTAATTGTGCTCTTACCTTATTGGTTTGACCGGATAAAACGCAAATCAAATCTCCGGCTTTTGCTCCGGTAGCTTTTGCCCAATTGGCTAAATCTTCCTGATCATAAAATTTATCTACAGATGATTTAAAGGTCCCATCTTCATTACATTTTACGTATACCATACCAAGCGCGCCTACTTGTGGGCGTTTTACCCAATCAATAAGTTTATCAATTTCTTTTCTGGTATATGAGGCTCCACCAGGGACGGCTATACCAACAACTAACTCGGCCTGATTAAATACGTTAAATTCTTTATGTTGCGCTACATTATTGAGCTCACCAAACTTCATCCCAAAACGGATATCTGGTTTGTCATTCCCGTAGGTTTTCATAGCTTCGGCATAGGTCATTCTTGGGAAATCAGCAATTTCAACATTTTTGATATCGCGTAATAAATGACGTGTTAGGCCTTCAAAAATAGTAAGGATATCCTCTTGTTCAACAAAAGCCATTTCACAATCTATCTGTGTAAATTCTGGTTGTCGATCTGCTCTAAGATCTTCATCTCTAAAACATTTTACGATTTGAAAGTACTTATCCATTCCACCAACCATAAGCAATTGTTTAAACGTTTGCGGAGATTGTGGTAAAGCATAAAATTGCCCTTCGTTCATTCTGGAAGGAACTACAAAATCTCTTGCTCCCTCTGGTGTAGATTTAATCAAGTACGGAGTTTCAATCTCAATAAAATCTTCTTGTGATAAGTAGTTACGTACTTTCATCGCTACTTGATGCCTAAACATCAAGCTGTTTTTTACAGGATTACGACGTATATCAAGATACCTATATTTCATCCGGATATCTTCGCCGCCATCGGTTTCATCTTCAATCGTAAATGGAGGAACCAAAGCTTCATTAAGAATAGTTAATTTACTAACCAAAATTTCGATTTCTCCTGTTGGAATATTTTTATTTTTAGATTCACGTTCGATTACAGTTCCTGTAACCTGAATTACAAATTCGCGACCTAAAGTTTTAGCCTTTTCTACGACGTCTTTTGGAGTACGTTGCTCATCAAATATTAGTTGTGTAATCCCATAACGGTCTCTGAGATCCACCCAGATCATAAACCCTTTGTCTCTTGTTTTCTGAACCCAACCAGAAAGGGTAATTTCTTTGTTAATATCCGAGGCACGTAATTCGCCGCAAGAGTGACTTCTATACATAATGGTAATATCTTATTATAAGGCTGCAAAAATAAGAAAGTTTTAAGGTAATTATGTATGGATCATAAGAAAATGCAACAACAAACAAATTGTTTAATATTTAACAACAGAATTAAAATTGTTAATAATTCGATATTTTCAAGATTTAAGTACTTATTTTATATCTGATTGAAAGATTTCGTACGAACAATTGTTAGTTTTAACATTTTTTTATAAGTATCTTTTAATAGATTTAACCAAACATTTAAACAAATCATTATGAAAAAACAAACTCATTTTGGCAAAATGAAAATTTTGCTATTCTTATTACTATTTTTTCCTGTCATACTTTTTGCGCAGGAGACGATCACCGGAAAGGTGGTCATCCAGGGTTCGGGGGAACCTGGTGCATTTGTTAATATTATCGAGGACGGGACAAACAACGGAACAGCCACAGATATAGATGGTAACTTCTCTATAACCGTTAGTTCTGTGCCAGTAACGCTTAGGGCTACGGCACTTGGATTTACAGATACCACTGTAACAGTACAGGCCGCTGGAGATATCACTATAGAAATAGCCGAATCATCTGAAGCACTTGAAGAAGTTGTTGTGACAGGTCTTGCAACTTCTGTAAAAAGAAGTAATGCAGCCAATGCTGTTGCTTCGGTTTCTGCCGAAGATTTGGCAGGGTTAACACCACCACAAACTCTTGATGGTGCTTTAGCAGGTAAATTTGCAGGAGCTTTAATTACAAAAAGTTCTGGTGCTCCTGGTGGAGGTATCGCTGTTAAATTAAGGGGGGTAACCTCTATTAATGGTAATTCTCAGCCTTTATATATTGTCGATGGTGTTTATGTAAATAATAATAGTATCTCTGCTGCAGGTTTAAATGCAGTGTCTGGTGCTTCTGCAGGTGGTAATGCATCTAGTCAGGATAACCCCTCTAACAGGATTGCTGATATAAACCCTGATGATATTGAGAGTGTAGAAATTCTAAAAGGAGCTTCGGCGGCTGCAATTTACGGAGCTAGAGCTGCAGCTGGTGTGGTTATCATCACTACCAAAAAAGGAAAAAGAGGACAAACAAAAATATCTTTTTCTCAAGATGTAGGATTTAATACTATTCTTAGAGCAAGAGGGCAAAGAAATTTTACTGCGGCTACTGCCGAAGCACTTGGTGCGGGTAATGGTGCTTTGTTTACCGCTGCTCAAAATAATGGAACACTTGTTGATTTTGAAGATGAAATCTACGGAGAGAAAGGCTTTATTAATAACACAAGTGTAAACATTTCTGGAGGATCAGATAATACATTGTTTTATGCTGCTTTCTCTAATAATGAAGAAGATGGTATTGTAGATAATACAGGTTATAATAGAAAATCGATCCGTTTTAATCTGGATCACGATTTCTTTGATAGAAGAGCTAAACTTTCTTTAACCACAAATTATGTAGACTCTCAGTCAGACAGAGGATTTTTTAACAATGATAATACAGGTACTACGATTGGTGTAGCGCTTTCTTCTACGCCACCATGGGCACAGTTATTTCCTGATGCTAATGGTAATTATCCAGATAACCCTTTTGGATCTTCAAATCCACTACAAACTAGAGATTTGATTACTAATAGAGAAGATGTAAATAGATTTATCATAGGTAGTTCTCTAGATGTTAAGATTTTTGAAAACGATAACTCTAACTTAAAGTTGATTTTAAGAGGAGGGGTTGATTATTACGAATTGATAACTACTGCGATCTTCCCAGAAACATTACAATTTCAAAAACCTTCAAATGGGGGTCTGAATGGAGTTAGTGCATTGGGTACAACAGAAAATAAAGATGCTAACTACTCTGCTTTTTTAGTTCACAATTACACTACAGCAAATGATCTTAGTTTTACAACTCAAGGGGGTCTTACAAAGCAAACATTTGCAAGAAATACGGTAAGAACAACTACAACAGATCTGATTGCTTCGCAAACAAACTTAGATCAAGGAGCAAATACAAGTGTTACTCAGTTTAGACAAGAACAAGAAGATCAAGGATTTTTTGTACAGGAAGAATTGAATTATCAAGATAAAATTATTGGAACACTTGGTGTAAGAGGTGATAAGTCAAGTAATAATGGTGATGCTAATGAATTATTTTACTATCCAAAAGCTTCGGCGGCAGTGAACTTACACAATTTCGATTTTTGGAAAGTTCCTGTAGTAAATCAATTTAAAGTTAGAGCTGCATATGGTGAAGCTGGAAACTTTGCGCCAAATGGAGCTTTGTTTACGGCTTATACAAATTCTTTGATAGATGGTAATGTAGGTATTATTGTTCCTGTTACTCTTGGAGACCCTAATATTACTCCAGAAAGACAAAAAGAATTTGAAATTGGTTTTGATGCAAGTTTCTTAGATAGTAGAATTGGATTAGAATTTTCATACTATAATAAAACAGTTGATGATCTAATCTTACAAGCTAACACAGAACCATCTTCTGGTTTTGCAACTAGATTTGCAAATGCGGGTAATCTTGAAAACAGAGGTGTAGAGATTGCATTAAATGCAAATATAATCGAGAAAGATAACTTTAACTGGAGCACGAATTTGATATTCTTTACGAATGAATCTGAAATTACGAAGTTAGATGTAGCACCATTTAACCTTGGAGGTTTTGGAGCTGGGTTAGGTACTTTTAGAATTGAAGAAGGAAAAAGTGCTACGCAAATCGTAGGTAATGATGCTAACGGTAATTTAGTCGAGCTAGGGGATGCAGCACCAGATTTTCAGATGACATGGTCTAATAACTTAAGTTATAAAGACTTTACGCTATCTTTCTTATGGCACTGGAAACAAGGGGGTGATAATGTCAACCTAACAAACCTATTAACAGATTTTGGAGGGACTAGTCCAGACTTTGATGGTTTTGATGTTGATCCAGCTGGAGCAACTGCAAATGGCCCATTTAGAATTGGAGCATTTAGAGCAGGAAATGCAACTCCATTTGTAGAAGATGCTTCTTACCTTAGATTAAGAGAAATTGGTTTGTACTACAACTTATCAAGCAAGATACGTGAACAGGTTTTCGGAAAATATGTATCGAATCTTAAAGTAGGATTCTCAGGAAATAACTTAATTAATGTTTTTGATTATAATAGTTATGACCCAGAAGTTTCAAACTTTGGTTCTAATGGATTATCGACAGGGGTTGAGGTAACACCATTCCCGTCTTCAAAAAGATACTTATTTCACTTAGCTGTTGACTTTTAAATAAAAAAATTATAAGAAAATGAAGATACTAAAGAATATTTTAATATTAGGTTTGTTTTCGTTAGCAGTAATTTCTTGCGAAATCGAAGATGCGACAAACTTAAATGGACCTACTACCGATTCGGCATCGGAAGATTTGTCTAGAGCAGAATTAATACAAACAATGGCCGGGGCACTTGCAGATATGAGAGGTCGATTAGGAACTCAAATAGATGCAAATTCAGTAGCTGGTCGTGAATACTGGAGATTTCAGAGTTCTGATCCAAGATGGACTGCAGATTTATTGACAGGAACATTAGATAATAATACATTTTATACTACAGGTCCTTTTGGAGCTCGATACTCTACAGTGAAGGATATTAACTTGATCCTAACTGGGCTAGAAAATTCGTCTGCAGATTTTTCTGATGCAGAAAAAGCGGCAACAAGAGGTTTTGCCAATACGATCAAGGCGCATGAATTATTAATGGTGTTAAATCAGCAATTTCAAAATGGAATACGCTTAGATGTTAGTGATCCAGATAATTTAGGTCCTTTTGTTACTTATGACGAAGGATTGACGGCTGTTTTTAATATGTTAACTGCGGCTGTTACTGATTTGGCAAATGGAGGAACTGCTTTTCCATTTCCGGTACCGGCAGGTTTTGATGGATTGAAAGCAGATGCTAGTGCAGATATTACACCAGCAGACTTCGCAACATTTACCAACGGCTTGGCTGCTAGAGTTGAAGCGTATAGAGGTAATTATGCGTCGGCAAATACTTTGCTAGGTAATTCTTTTATGGATATGGCAGGAAGCCTTGACACAGGAGCGTATTTTACCTTCTCGCTTACAGGTGCTGATATTGCTAATCCTTTGTTTTTTGCTCAGAACTCTACTGTTGCAAATGCAAGAATTGTGCATCCATCATTTTTGGCAGATGCCGAGACTGGAGATACAAGATTGGGTAAAGCTACCTTAAGAGATGCCTCATTAACTTCGGATGGATTGACAGGAACTCATGATGTATTTATTTACACAAGTAATGTAGCTCCTGTTGGGATTATGAGAAATGAGGAATTGATTTTACTTTCTGCTGAAGCAAATCATATTTCTGATCCGGCTGCAGCAGTAGCTGCTATTGATGTAATACGTCTTGCTGCGGGATTAGGTGATTATGCTTCTACAGGATTAGGAACAAGTCCTGCAGAACTAGTAACTGAAATCTTAAGACAAAGAAGATACTCTTTGTATGCAGAGGGTGGTCATAGATGGATTGATTTAAGAAGGTTTAATAGATTAAGTGATTTAGAACCATTAGATAGAGCAGGAGATGCTACTTTTGAGCAATTTCCTACTCCAGCAAATGAAAATAGATAAGATTAAATCTTATTTGTTATAATATGAAAACGCCGCAATTTGCGGCGTTTTTTTTGTAGTAGTACTAATAAAAAAATGCCACATTCTAGATGTGGCATTTTCTTCATCAATTTTACATTGTAATTTTTAAGAAGTTGCCGGAACAGCAACCTCGGTCTTTGCATTTCTTTTGCTTTTTACCCATACTTTAAACTTATTTACAATAAAGAATAAACATGGTACAATAATAAGCGTTAAGAAAGTTGCTATAATCAATCCGTAGATTACGGTCCATGCTAATGGTCCCCAGAAAATTACATTATCTCCACCCAAATATATTTTTGGATCACCCGTATTAAATAATGAGAAGAAATCTAGATTAAAACCAATTGCCAAAGGTATCAATCCTAATACCGTTGTTATTGCAGTTAATAATACAGGTCTTAAACGCGCTTTTCCTCCTTTAATAATGAGTTGCATGACCTCGTCATTAGGCAATAGTTCATTTTCGGCCATATTGAGTTCTACTTTTTTACGATCAATAAGTAACTGTGTATAATCCAAGAGAACCACACCATTGTTTACAACAATACCTGCCAATGATATTATTCCCATCATCGTCATCATAATTACAAAAGAGGATCCAGTAATTAAGATACCGCCAAATACGCCTATAAAGCTTAAAAAGATAGCGATCATAATAATAGTCGGCTTGGATATAGAGCTAAACTGAAAAACAAGAATTAACATAATCAATCCCAATCCGGTGAAAAAAGCACCCATTAAAAAAGTCATTTGTTTTCCTTGTTCTTCTATTTGACCGGTATAATCAATTTTTACGCCTCTTGGTAGTTTTTGAAAACTTGCCATTTCGGTTTGTATTTGAGAAACAATTGCTCCGGCGTCGGTAAATCCTGGTTGTAAACCAGAGTATACAGTAACTACTCGATTGGCATCTCTATGCTTAATTGCACTAAACGAAGAGGTGTTTTTTTGCGAAGCCACAGTCGATACAGGGATCTCTCTTAATTGCCCACTGGCCTGATCCCTAAAAGTTATATTTTGATTAAAAAGTGCGCTGGTGTTATATCTGTTATCTTCATTAAAACGTACATAGATATCATAATCTTCTCCATCTTTTTTATATACTCCTGCTTTTTCTCCAAAAATAGATCGACGCAGTTGATTACCTACTTGACCAGCGGCAACACCTAATTCACCAGCTTTTTGGCGATCCACAACCACTTGCATGGCAGGTTTACCCTTATTTACGTCAATTTTTAATTCTTCGATACCAGGAATATTTTTCTCATTGATAAAATTTCGCATTTGTTCAGCGATATTGATCAAATCATCATAATCGGGTCCTTCGATTTCGATATTAATAGGGTATCCTGCCGGTGGACCAACGGCATCTTTTTCTACAGAGATCGCTACCCCGGGATAAATACCTTTAAGATCTTCTTGTACTTTTTGACGTAGTAATTCAGAATCTTTTCCCTTACGATATTTATATTCGCGCATGGTGGCTGTAATCTTAGCTCGGTGTGGCATTTCTGCATTACTTCCTCCATCAGTCTGCGGATTACCGGCACCTTCACCAACCTGAGATACTGCAGATTCTACTAAGAAATTATAATTTTCACCTTCAACATATTCTTTATCGCTTACTACAGCATAAACTCTTTGTTCAATTTCTTGGGTAATCGCATTGGTCTTGTCTATATCTGTTCCTTGAGGGTATTCGATATACACAACGATCTGGTTTGGTTTATTATCTGGAAAAAATTCTACTTTGGTTCTTTGACTGGCCATTGAAGCTCCAAACATTCCGAAGACTACAATCAGTAGGAAGAAAGTTCCGAAAGTAAATGCATATAATTTCCAACCTTTAAGTGCAAAAGTTAAGAAACGTTGATATCTGTTTTCTAACCAAGCCAAGATCCTTCTCTGGAAAAAATTAGCGGCTCCTTTTAATACATATCGATATAACCAAAACATTACTGCTGTAGCAATCATAAGACTTCCTAGTGCTCTAACCTGCCCACCTACAAGTAAAATAAAAATTCCTAGTCCACCCAAAATGATACTTAACCTAATAAGTTGTTTGCGTGATAGGACTTTTTCTCCTACTTCCATAAATTGGGAAACTAACATAGAGTTTATAAAGATGGCTACAAATAAGGACGAACCTAATACTACAGAGAGTGTAATAGGGAAATAAATCATGAACTGACCCATAACACCTGGCCACATCCCTAAAGGTATAAATGCGGCTACGGTTGTTGCTGTAGAAATGATGATCGGGAATGCAATTTCTCCAATACCTTTTTTGGCAGCTTCTATACGCGACATTCCTTCTTCTTCCATTAGTCGATATACGTTTTCGACAACTACGATACCATTATCCACAAGCATTCCTAGTCCCATAATTAGTGCGAATAGGATCATCGTATTCATAGTATACCCTAAGAGAGACAAAATCATAAAAGACATGAACATAGACATAGGGATAGCAAATCCTACAAATAAGGCATTTCTAAACCCTAAGAAAAACATCAATACACCCACTACCAGTATGATACCAAAAATGATATTATTTACAAGATCACTCACTTGGTTCTCGGTCTTAGCCGATTGGTCATTGGCCACACTAATTTTTAGATCATTAGGAAATACATCTTCTTTGGCTTCTTCTAGAATAACATTAATTTTTTCTACCGCTTCGATCATATTTTTTCCTGATCGTTTCTTTACGTCTAGCATCACGACACTCTCACCATATTCTCTGGCATAGGTGGTTTTATCTTCCTCTTTAAAAGTAACTTTAGCAATGTCTCTTAAATAAACCGCACCATCTTGGGATTTAACCACAAAATTATCTAATTGCGATGGGCGATCGATTTCTCCAAGGATTCTTATGGTACGACGTTGCCCACTAGTAATCATATTACCGGCAGACATGGTCATGTTTCCGTTTCGAATCGTATTAATAACATCATCAAAACTCACTTTGGCAGCCATCATTTTGTAGATGTCTACTGCTACTTCTACCTCTTTTTCTTGTGCACCTCGAATATCTGCTTTTTTGATTTCTGGTAGATCACCGATTTCATCTTCGAGATATTCTGCATATTCTTTTAGTTTCTCTACTGGATAATCCCCGGTGATATTGATATTCATAATCGGGGTTTCTTCAGAAATACTTAAATCAAAAACATTGGGTTCTACTTTTGCACCATTAAATGTAGGCCAATCTTCATTTGCCTTTTCAGAATCTACTTCGTCTTTTACCTTTTGTTTCGCTTCTGGTACGCTTAATTCTTCGTCAAATTCGACAGTTAAAATAGCATAATCTTCTTGCGAAGTAGATAAAATTTCTACAACATTACTTACGTTTTTTAGCTTATCCTCTAAGGGATCTACAATTAATCGTTCTATATCTTCTGAAGTATTACCGGGATAAGGAACACTAATATATATTTTAGTTTCATTGATCTCAGGAAAGTTTTCTCTGGGCATTGAAAAATATGCCGATAATCCTAACACCAAAAATATACCTATCATAACATAGATAGTAGTGGGGTTATCGATCGCCCAAGAGGATAATCTAAATTCCTTATCTACTTTTTTCTTATTGATTTGCATAGGATTTTAGTTTAAAATTTTCACTTTTTGACCATCTTTTACACTTCTTGCACCTTCGCTTATAACGGCATCACCAGTGTTGATTCCGTTTAAGATTTCGATAAAGTCACCTTGCGTTTTTCCGGTTTTTACAATTACCCTTTTGGCCTCGGCTATATTTTGAGCATCTTTTCCAGAAGTTACATAAGTGTATTGATCTCCTTCAGAATTCTCAGAAAGAATACTTTGCGGGATCAGTATGGCTTTTTCGTTTGTATAATCGTTGATCTTTACTTTGGCGGTAAGGTTTGGTTTTACAGTGCCTTCATTAGCAGGAATGCCTACTTCTACCATAAATGATCGATTATTTGGATTAATATAATTTCCTACCTGACGAATTTTAGTATTGATGGTTTTTCCTAAGACAGGAAAATAAACTTCTACATCTTTGCCTACGGTAACGCTTGGGATATAACGCTCTGGCACTTCTGTCTCGATATACATATTATTCAGATTAACAATACGAATAATTGCATTTTGACCAGGAGAAACAACGCTTCCTTGCTCAGTAATCACATCGTCAATAACACCCGAAAAAGGTGCGTTAATGGTTGTTTTTGCCAATTGACGTTTGATTTGATTTACTGCATTTTGCTGTGCTTCAAAAGTAGTTTTGGCTTGTAAATATTGTATTTCTGAGCCTATCTTTTGTTCCCATAGTCTTTTTTGACGATCAAAAGTAGTCTTAGCCAGTTCTGTTTGAACTTCTACCTGCGATAACTGTTGGCTTAATCCTCCATCATCTATTCTTGCTAATAATTGCCCTTTAACTACTTTTTGTCCTTCTTTAACGTACACCCTAGTTAGTACTCCTCCCATTTCTGGATAAAGCACTATGTTTTGTTTAGTTTCTACATTTCCTTGCAACTCAAGGTAGTGGTTAAACAATGTGTCCTTGGCCGTTATGGTAGTTACCAGTGGTAATTTTTTTATTGTATCCAAAGAGGCAATCGCTTCATCGAGTTGTTTTAATTGATTTGCAACTTCTTGTTGTTGTGTAACAATTTCGGTCCTTTTGGCTCGTAACGCTTGAAGATTACCATCCTCAATAATTTTGTCTACAGATTTTGAGCCGTCTTGTCCACATGAAATGATAAGAAATGATATGGATAATATGGTAAGTATCTTTTTCATAATATGGTTACTTATTTTTAGGTGTATTTAAAATCGTTTCTAATGCTGCTTTTTTATTAATAATATCAAGCATTGCTTGCAGTACTTCACTCTGCGAGCTGTATAATTGTAATTGAGCTTGCCTTAGGTCAAAACTCGTTGATAACCCTTCAGAATATTTGATTTGATTCTTTTTTTCGATACGTTCTGCTAATGCTAAATTTTGTTTAGAAGTGTCAAAGTTTTCGATCGAAAGTTTGTAATCACTTATTGCAGAGTTGTACTGAAGTTGAATTTCTTGTTGAGCTCTTATAAAATCGGTGTTAGATTGTTCAAAAGCTATTTTGGCTTGTTGAGATCTTGCACTTCGTCTTAAAGAACTAAAAATCGGGACGTTTAGGCTAACGCCTAATATCGATGATTGAAACCATCTGGTATCGCTATCAAGAAACACAAAGTCATCATCAAAAGCAGATGTGCCGTAATTTACGAACGCTGATAAACGGGGTAGTGCACGACTTTTTTCAAGCTTAAGTTCTAACCTTCTTTGTTCGGTAAGAAGATAAGCTAATCTGTAATCCACATTGTTTTCCATGATGAAAGGTTTGCCTGTAACCGATTGATCCATATTTTTCATGGTCAAGCTGTCCAAATCATCAGCTAGTGTAGTCTTGGAGTCAACGTTAACACCAATAGCCAGATTAAACATTTGTAAGGCGATTTGTTCTAGACGTTCTGCATTACTAAGTTGATTTTTGATTTGTAACAAAGTGATCTGTAACTGTTCGGCATCTTCTTCTTCGGCAAGACCATTTTCAAAAATTGTTTTAGTTTCCTGATAATTTTTTTCAAGAGTACTTACATTATTTTGAAGAATTTTTACACTTTCTTGAGCTACAAGTACACTACCATAGGCATTAATTACTCCTTTTTTTACTTCGAGTAAAACTTTCTCTTCAGAGTCATTATTAAATTGTAGAAAACTCTTTGCTGCCTCAAGTCCTACCAAATACGATCCATCAAAGATCAGTTGGTTTAATGTGGCTGTGGCAGAGGCTTGCTGTTTGGTACCAAATACTACAGGCACAAATGTTCCGGGGTTTCCGCCAGCGACTTCTCCTGGGATTAAAGTAACGGGTTGTTTTAATTGATTTTGATAATCAATAACACCGCTTATTTGCGGTAACCCATCGGCTGTAGTTTCCCACTTTCTTTTAAGAGCTTTTGCTACATCCCGTCTTGCGTTTATAGATTGGTAGCTGTTTTCTAATGCAAACTCAATGGCTTCATCCAGAGTAAATGAATAGATAGAATCGGTTGGTGATTGTTGAGCCTGAATTGTGGCTATGCAAAGCCAACCAAGGCAAAATAACCAAAGGTTGTTTTTCATATTTACTGTTCTTTTATTAGATTGTTTAAAATTGTACGTCCTTTTTCTGTGGTAATACCCAAAATATGGTACTCCAGATAATCATCCATGAGTTTAGTTACAGGAAACCTTTGATCTGGAAACATATGCTTGTCCTTGATACCATTGGTTCCTATAAAATAAATTCTAGAGATGAATTCGATATCTATATTTTTTCTAAAAACTCCTTTGTCGATACCCCGTTTTAAATTGTCGACAACACATTCTTGAAATACTTCAAATTGTTGTGCCTTTAAACCCATATGTATTTTTGGATAGTATTTTTGAAGTTGATGTAAGGGCGCTGTTTTTTCGTTTTTTAAATGAAGCATAACAAATGCCTTAATAGCATATAACTCTTCTATCGGATCAAAATTTTCTTCCAAAATAGCATTAATACCACTACTAATTTTACAAAATAGATGGTGAGTGGTAGCCTCTACAAGTTTGGTCTTATTCTGAAAATGAGTGTAAATAGTCTTTTTTGAAATACCCATTTCTGAAGCAAGGTCATCCATGGTAACGCTCTTGAAACCAAGGTTCAAAAACATGTCATTTGCCTTTTCTACGATTTTATCTTTCATTTTTAGAGGTGCGTAATTAAGGTGCAAATGTAAGTACGGAAACTTTAAAAACAATAAAAGTTTCCTAAGTTTTGCAATTTTTTAACATTCAAGAGCTGTTTTAATGGGTTTTGTTAACAAAAGGTTTCGAGAATGAGATCACGAAATTGATTTCTTAAGTTTAAAAAGTTTGAATTACTTTAGCATAAAAAATTACTGTGCATACGATTTCTGATTATCAAGGATATTTTTTGGCTTATCTCAATCAAAAAACTGAAACAAAAGAACCTAAAAACTTATATGAACCTATCTCTTATATTCTTAGTCTTGGAGGAAAAAGATTGAGACCAACATTAGTGTTGATGGCTTCAGAGATTTTTGGAGGATCTTATACAGAAGCTTTAGATGCGGCCCTCGCAGTGGAGGTGTTTCATAATTTTTCATTAATCCATGATGATATTATGGATGACGCTCCATTAAGAAGAGGAAAAGAGACAGTGCACGAGAAATGGGATATTAATACAGGGATTCTCTCGGGAGATGCTATGCTCATAAATGCCTATCAACTTTTCGAGAGTTATGAAGGAGATACTTTTAGGCAATTGGCAAAACTATTTACCAAAACAGCTATCGAAGTTTGTGAAGGTCAACAATATGATATTGATTTCGAAACCCGAGATGATGTAACTATTCCGGAGTATATCAAAATGATAGAGTATAAAACGGCAGTTTTGGTCGGTGCAGCGTTAAAAATGGGAGCTATTGTTGCCAATGCTTCAGAAAGCTGTAAGTCATCGATCTATGATTATGGTAGACTTTTAGGTTTGGCATTCCAGCTCCAGGATGATTACCTGGATGCTTTTGGAGATCCTGCAACATTTGGAAAACAAGTAGGAGGTGATATTATCGAAAATAAAAAAACATTTTTGTACTTGAAAGCACTAGAGTTTGCGTCCGAAGATGAAAAAAAACAACTTACGGGTCTATTTTCTCTAAATCCAGAGGACCCATCCGAAAAAATAAGTACTGTTAAACATCTTTTTGAAACTACGGGAGCAAAAGATGTAACTCGCAAAGAGATAGAGATGTATACCAAAAAGGCCTTTTCTGCTCTGGATAATTTAACGATTTCTGAAAACAAAAAAGATCTTTTGCGACTTTTTGGTTCTACGTTAATGAATAGGAGTGTCTAAAGATAAAAACATAGTGCCGCTAGATGCGTTTCTTAATGAAATTTCGGCATCTGCCATCTATCCTCAGTTAGTTTTGCAAATTCAAAAAGATGTAGAACGAGCTGGAATAGATCATATTATTGATGCTGATATCCAACCAAAAGTTCTTGTTGCCGAATTACAAACGTTGCTTTTGAGTACGTTGCAAGTTAATTTTAATCAATATGTAAACCTTTTGTATGCCGTTGATGTCCCTGAAAATGAACTGCGTCAGTTTACATCAGAAAATATAGAGGATATCGCAACATATGCGTCATTTTTAATTCTGAAAAGAGAATGGAAAAAAGTTTGGTTTCGTAATAATCTTTAAAAAAACACTCTTACAAAAGGAGCATAAGCACTGCCGTAAATACTTTTTTGATCATCATACAAAAGATCATATCTAACACCAAAGCTTACATAGCCCGTTCGGTATCCTGCACCAACGAATAAAGCAGGGTACCAGTAATTATCAGTAAATGTTTGAGTTGGGGTTTCGATACGTGCATTTACTCCCATTTGTTCAAACTCTGCAGAAAGCTGAAACTCTGGTAGAGGATTAAATAAACCAATAATACTGCCACCGTAGTTAGTACTTTTGATTTGTTCATTAAAATCATCGTTGTCAAAACTAGAATACCCAAAACTAAGACCTACTCCAGCACTAAACCAGGGATTAAATTCATATACCGCCGCCGGAGCAACAATCGCATTAAAAGTATCATTAGAAAAACCGATCCCCAAATTCCCTCCAAACCGCACATTAGACCAAAAATTTTCATTTTGAGTATATCCATTGTGTAAGGAAAACAAAACAAAAGAAACTAAAGCAAAGACTTTAAATTTTTGAAGGGTATATACTTTCATTGTTAAATTGCTAAAAAAATGTTGCATAAATATATATATTTCAATGGTCAATAAATTGTAATTGTTGTATTTTTGTATCGTTTTGTCATAAAAAAGACAACTGAATGCTTACATATGGATAAATATTCATTTTTGAATGCGGCTAATACCGCATTTTTTGCAGATTTATATGATCAATACTTACAAAGCCCCGATAGCGTAGAGCCGAGTTGGAGGGCTTTTTTTCAAGGTTTTGATTTTGGTGTAGAAAACGCTAATGGTTCGGGAGAAACAATTTATGTGGATAAAGAATCAGGAGAAACTGCTGTGGTTCCTGAAAGTGTGCAGAAAGAGTTTCAGGTGGTTCGTTTAATAGATGAATACAGAACGAGAGGTCACTTGTTTACCAAAACCAATCCCGTAAGAGAAAGAAGAAAATATAGTCCGACACTCGCTTTAGAAAACTTTGGGTTAAGTCAAGGAGATCTTAATACCGTTTTTAATGCTGGTGAAATTTTAGGAGTTGGCCCTAACACCCTAAGTAATATTATAGTTCATTTAGAACAGATTTATTGTGACTCTATCGGTATAGAGTATATGTATATCCGTAATCCCGAAGAAAGAGAATGGATACAGGCAAGGGTTAATTTTAATACCAATAGGACTAAATTTTCTGCAGATCAAAAAAAGCATATTCTTAAAAAACTGAATCAGGCAGTATCTTTTGAGAGCTTTTTGCATACCAAATATGTGGGGCAAAAACGTTTTTCTCTTGAAGGAGGAGAATCTCTGATTCCTGCTCTTGATGCATTAGTAGAGAAGGCGGCAAATTCTGGAGTGAAAGAATTTGTTATGGGTATGGCACACCGTGGTCGACTAAGTACCTTAACGAATATTTTTGGAAAAAGTCCGAAGGATATATTTAGTGAGTTTGATGGTAAGGATTATGAAGAAGCTATTTTTGATGGGGATGTAAAATATCATTTGGGGTGGACCTCAAAACGCCAAACTGATTCTGGTAAGGCAATTAACATGAATATTGCTCCTAATCCATCACATTTGGAAACTGTTGGAGCAGTAGTAGAAGGGATCGCGAGATCTAAACAAGATAAACATTACCGCGATAATATCTCTCAAGTATTACCTATTGTAGTGCATGGAGATGCAGCTATTGCCGGTCAGGGATTAGTCTATGAAATTGTTCAAATGGCTAGTTTAGATGGGTATAGAACGGGTGGTACTATCCATATTGTTGTAAATAATCAAATAGGATTTACCACTAATTATTTAGATGCGAGATCATCTACATATTGTACCGATGTTGGTAAGGTTACACTTTCTCCGGTACTTCATGTAAATTCTGATGATGCAGAAGCGGTTGTGCATGCGACTAATTTTGCCTTAGATTTCAGGATGACATTTAAGAGAGATGTTTTTATTGACCTGTTAGGATACCGTAAATATGGTCATAACGAAGGAGATGAACCGCGTTTTACACAACCCAAATTATATAAGGCAATCGCCAAGCATAGAAATCCAAGAGATATTTATGCCGATAAATTGATAACCGAAGGAATTATAGATAAAGATTATGTTTCCAAATTAGAAAAAGAATATAAAGCTTCGCTTGAAGAGGAGCTGGAAGATTCTCGTAAGGTGGAAAAAACTATAATTACACCATTTATGCAAGATGAATGGGCTGGTTTTGAACGCGTGCAGGAAGATAAAATGATGGAAGTGGTCGATACCACATATGATAAAGAAAAGCTTACAGAAATTGCCGAAGTAATTACAAAACTTCCAACAGATAAAAAGTTCCTTCGCAAAATAGAAAGATTGATCGATCAACGACATAAAATGTTTTTTGAAAATGATCAATTAGATTGGGCAATGGGAGAATTACTTGCATATGGTTCTTTATTAAAAGAAGGGTATGATGTAAGAATGAGCGGACAGGATGTAGAACGAGGAACGTTTTCTCATAGACATGCCGTAGTCAAGGTAGAAGATAGTGAAGAAGAAGTGTTGTTGCTTAATAACCTTAAAGGAGAACAAGGAGATTTTTATATCTATAACTCCTTATTATCTGAATATGGTGTAGTAGGATTTGATTATGGTTATGCAATGGCAAGCCCGGATACATTGACGATTTGGGAAGCACAATTTGGGGATTTTAGTAATGGTGCTCAAATCATGTTGGATCAATATATATCCTCTGCTGAGGATAAATGGAAACTTCAGAATGGTTTAGTGATGTTGTTGCCTCATGGGTATGAAGGACAGGGAGCAGAACATTCATCTGGTAGAATGGAGAGATATCTTCAACTTTGTGCAAAAGATAATATGTTTATTGCCGATGTTACTACACCGGCCAATATGTTTCACTTGCTTCGTAGGCAGATGAAAGCAAAGTATCGCAAGCCGCTAGTTGTATTTACACCCAAAAGTTTGTTACGACACCCTAAGGTGCTTTCTTCAGTAGAGGAGTTTGCAACAGGAAGTTTTCAAACTGTTATAGATGATCCAAGTGCAAAAGCGAAGGAAGTAAAATCGCTGGTCTTTTGTACCGGAAAATTTTATTACGATCTTTTAGAAGAGAAAGAAAAATCAGATCGAAAAGATGTAGCCCTGGTCAGATTAGAGCAATTATTTCCATTGCCAGCGGCAGAAATGGATAAGCTGATCAAAAAATATAAAGCTGACGAAGTAGTTTGGGCGCAAGAAGAACCTAGAAATATGGGGGCTTTAAGTCATATGTTAATGCATTATGAAGACGCAAAAAGTTTTAGATTTGCAAGTAGAAGACCTTATGGAGCTCCAGCTGCAGGAAGTGCTACGCGATCAAAAAGAAGACACCAAGAAGTAATTGATTATGTTTTTGATAAAACAAAAAATAATCAAAGAAGATAAATTTAGATAATAACTATAGTTAAAGAGTTTCCAAAGGAAATTATACAAAGGATAAATTCAGAATTATGGCTTTAGAAATGAAAGTCCCATCACCGGGAGAATCTATTACAGAAGTAGAAATTGCTCAATGGCTTGTTGAGTCTGGTGATTATGTTGAAAAAGATCAAGCAATTGCAGAAGTTGATAGTGATAAAGCAACACTTGAGTTACCTGCTGAAGAAAGTGGTATTATTACTTTAATGGCCGAAGAAGGTGATGCAGTTGCAGTAGGGCAGGTAGTTTGTCTTATCGATACTGATGCAGCAAAACCTGAAGGAGGAGATGCTAAAGCAGCTGCGGCGGCTGAAACTCCAAAGGCGGAAGAGAAAAAAGTTGAAACTCCTGTTGCTCCTGCGAAGACAGAAACGTATGCTACGGGAACAGCTTCTCCAGCGGCTAAAAAAGTACTGGCAGAAAAAGGAATCGATGCTACCCAAGTAAAAGGTACAGGTAGAGATGGGCGAATTACTAAGGCTGATGCTTTAGATGCAAAACCATCTCTGGGAACACCTGGACTTGGAGCCAGAGGAGAAAGTCGTAAAAAATTATCAATGCTTCGTCGTAAAGTAGCAGAGCGTTTGGTTTCGGTTAAAAATGAAACTGCTATGTTAACTACATTTAATGAAGTTGATATGCAACCTATTTTTGATCTTCGTAGTCAATATAAAGAAACCTTTAAAAGTAAGCATGGTGTGAGTTTAGGGTTTATGTCCTTCTTTACATTAGCTTGTGTTAGGGCTTTAAAAATGTATCCCGCTGTAAACTCTATGATCGATGGAAAAGAAATGATTTCTTACGATTTCCAGGATATTAGTATTGCAGTTTCTGGTCCTAAAGGATTAATGGTGCCTGTAATTCGTAATGCCGAAAATCTTAGCTTTAGAGGTGTAGAGTCTGAAGTGAAACGTTTGGCTGTTAGAGCTCGTGATGGTCAAATCACAGTAGATGAAATGACTGGAGGAACTTTTACCATAACCAACGGTGGAGTATTTGGTAGCATGCTATCGACACCAATTATTAACCCTCCGCAAAGTGCAATTTTGGGAATGCATAATATTGTAGAACGCCCAATAGTAAGAGATGGCCAGATTGTTGTAGCACCAATTATGTATGTTGCATTATCATATGATCATCGAATTATCGATGGAAAAGAATCTGTTGGATTCTTGGTAGCGGTAAAAGAAGCATTAGAAAATCCTGAAGAATTATTGATGGACACTAATGTAACAAAAGCACTAGAATTGTAATAAGAATATAACAAGTATAGTATAAAAGACCTCAGTACATAACTGAGGTTTTTTTGATTTATAGGATCATCTGGTCAAAGGGAATAATGGTAGTGTACCCTTTGGTCTTAAAATAATCCATGTTAGCGTTAGACCCTATGGCCAATACAAAGTCACCACCCCAGCCACCAAGACTTTTAATGCTTCTGGTGTAATCCGAAAATAACCGTGATTTGACAGTTTCGGTTTTAATGATTTTGGATATGATTTCTTCATGAGTGGTAATCAACTCTTCAAAATCCTCGATATTAGAACATTTTAATACTTTGGAAGTAATTTCGGAGATCATCTTTTCGGCTTTGTCAAAATCTTTTAGAGGTAATGATTGGTATCGCTTGATCGATGCTTTGCTGTCTTGTTTTTGGTTTAAGTACACAAAAAATAATTGATCTTTAAAAGAAGGATCAAAAGCTACTTCTTTAATTACAGGTTTAGTTTCTGTACGACGATATAAAATAGGTGAGTCAAATTGCGCACAGGCAACATCATATCCGCTACCTCCAAAACTATTATATAAAAGTTCAAAGGCATTTACTTTTGACCATTGAGCAATATTATTGACCAAAGTCGATGAAGAACCCAATCCCCATTCTTTATGAAACTCTAATCTACTTTCTACAGAGTATCCTTTTGCAGATGACAAAAAATTAGGATTTAATTCTTTTGCGGCGTTAAGGATTTCGATTAAAGTGTTGGTAATTGTATTGTCATTGACTTGATGTTGACTTTCTTTGATAATATTGTCTTCAATGATTAAATAGGTTTCGAACCAGCAATTCCCATCTTCATCAAAGCTTTTCCAGGCAATTTGATCTGTGTCATTTTCTTCAATAAATAACCATTGTCCTTTTTTGGTGGGTATTGCCAAAGCTGTAACACCATCAAGAACGAGGTATTCTCCCGTAATTAATAATTTACCGTGGCTGTAGAATGATTTTTTCATTATGATCTTAGTTTTTCGATCTGAGCGACTACTTCACTATGAGTAACGGTATTTGTTTTAAAATATGCGACGAGGTGTTCTTTTTCGATAGTAGTAGCCTCAAATTGATTTAAGATATTCATCAAATGCATTTTCATATGCCCTTGCTGAATCCCTGTGGTAATCAAAGAATTTATAGCTGCAAAATTTTGAGCTAATCCTGCAACAGCAGTAATTTCCATCAATTTTTTGGCATTAGGATTATCCAAAAGCTGTAATGCCAATTTAACCAAGGGATGAAGAGACGTTAAGCCGCCTACGGTTCCAAGAGCTAATGGTATTTCTATAGAAAAAGTAAATTGATCTTCTTTAATTTCGGCATGAGTAAGGCTTCTGTACGTTCCATCTTTGGCGGCATAAGCATGCGCTCCGGCTTCGATAGCTCGAAAATCATTTCCTGTGGCTAAAACAACAGCATCGATACCGTTCATGATACCCTTATTGTGAGTAACTGCGCGATAAGGTTCTATTTGTGCAATACGAACAGCTCGCACAAATTTTTCAGCATATTGCAAAGAGGATAATTGCGTCGAATTAGGCAGCTCTTTAATAGTACAAGAAACCGAGGCACGAACCAAACATTGCGGTACGTAATTAGAGAGTATACTCATAATGATTTCGATGTCTTTCTCGGTTTCAGAAAAAGAATCGAATTTTTTGGCTTCAATTACCAATGTTTTTGCAAATTGCTCGAGGCATGAGTTGATAAAATTTGCTCCCATGGCATCTGCTGTTCCAAAAGTGCAATGTAGCTGGTAATAATGGTCAAGGTCTTTAGTTCTTTCACGAAGTTCGATCTCTTTAACACCACCACCACGTTTTTCCATATTTTTGGTGATAGAACTAACTGACTTGAGTAATTCTGGTTTCACTTGTATAAAAAAATCACGCAGTCGTTCGGGATCTCCGGTAAAGGTGAAATGCACCTGTCCAACCTTCGTGGTAGATAATACTTCGGCTTTAAAACCTCCACGAGATTGCCAGAATTTTGCAGCCTTACTGGCTGCGGCTACCACAGAACTTTCTTCGATAGTCATAGGTAGTGTATAACGCTTATCATTAATCAAAAAGTTGGGAGCTACCGAAAAAGGTAAATAGTAATTAGAGATGGTATTCTCGGTAAACTCATCATGTAGCCGTTGAAGTCGGTCATCAGAGTTCCAATACGTTATAAGTGTATTGGTAGCATCCGAATCATTATTAAAATGATGCTCTGCCAACCATTTAATTTTATCTGCCTTAGAGAGTTTAGAAAACCCAGAAATTACTGGTGCCATTATATATTCATATTAGTACTGCCTCCAAAGATACTATTCTGTTTCGTGAAATACCTAATCCATGAGTATTTGGTCCTATTAAGTTGGTGTTTTTGATTGTTTGTAAGTCTTCTTGGATTTTGCCTTAATTTAATGATATGTTAAAAAAAATCACTTTAGGCCCTATGATTTTATTGTATTTAACATCAATTGTTGTATTTTTCACGGATTTTTTAGTATTCTTGGCGTTAACAATTTATACATATATGATATGAAGTTTACCAAATTGTTTTTTGGAATTACACTGTTTATAGGTTTTGCGACTTATGCTCAGGACAAAGCTTTTTCACTAAATGAGATATGGGGAGGAGAATTTAGAACCGAAGGTTTTCAGTCCTTACATTCTATGAAAAATGGGACTCAATATTCTGTTTTAGAACAAGACCCTGCTTCTGGAGCCACAAATATCGAGGTCTATGATTACGAAACCGGAGAAAAGGCCAAAACCTTAATTAGCTCTGCTGCAATTGAAGGTTTAGATAACTTCCAAGGATATTCTTTTAGTAAGGATGAGAATAGAATTTTAATTTCAAGCGAGAACGAACAAATATTTCGTCGTTCATCAAGAGGGATTTACCATATTTATGATGTTCCATCTAATGGGGTATTTAAAATTAGTGATAAAAAAATACAATCTCCAATGCTGTCTCCAGATGGTAATAAAGTAGCATACGTATTAGATAATAATATCTATATGTTGAATTTTGTTACAGGACAAGAAATTCAATTAACCGATGACGGTAAGAAAAATAAAATTATTAATGGAATCACCGATTGGGTATACGAGGAAGAATTTTCATTTGTAAGAGCTTTTGATTGGAGTGCCGATAGCAATAAGATTGCATTCTTAAGATTTGATGAGAGAGAAGTTCCAGAATTCTCTATGGATGTGTATGGTAAAGATTTATATCAAAAACAAGACGTTTTTAAGTACCCAAAAGCAGGAGAGAAAAATTCTATAGTCTCACTTTTTATAGCCGATATCACGGCAATGGCACTAGACGAAGTCAAGTTAGGTGATTATAAGGATTTTTATATACCAAGAATAAAATGGACCGTGAATCCAGATATTTTGAGTGTTCAAGTAATGAATAGACATCAAAATAATCTGGATTTAATTTTTGTGGATGCTAAGACCAAAGCACCTAAGGTAGTGCTTAACGAAAAGGATGAAGCATATATTGATGTTACTGATAATCTTACTTTTTTGGATGATAATAGCTTTATCTGGACTAGCGAAAAAGATGGTTATAATCATATCTATCATTATAAAGAAACAGGGGAGTTGATCAATCAGGTTACCAAAGGCAATTGGGAAGTAACCCAATATTATGGATACGACTCCAAGAATAAAAAGATATACTACCAAGGAGTAGAGCATGGAAATATAAACCGTGATGTATATGTTGTTGCCTTAGACGGAAGTGATAAAAAAAGATTAAGTACCAAAGAAGGGTCTAATGATGCCGAATTTAGTGCAGATTTTAGTCTATACATTAACTATTTCTCTAATGCTACCACACCCTACGAGTATACTTTAAATAAGGGAGCAAATGGTGAAGTGGTTCGAGAATTAAAGAACAATAATGCATTATTAGAGAAATTAAAGGCATATGACATAAGACCTAAAGAATTTTCTACAATCGAGATAAATGGCGAAACTTTGAATATGTGGACGATCAAGCCTAAAGATTTTGATCCCAAAAAGAAGTACCCATTATTCATGTATCAATATTCTGGACCAGGATCTCAAATGGTAAGAAACTCATGGCATAGAGCTAATGATTACTGGTATATGATGTTGGCACAACAAGGGTATATTGTAGCCTGTGTTGATGGAAGAGGTACCGGATTAAAAGGAGCCAAATTCAAGAAAGTAACCCAAAATGATTTAGGAAACCTTGAAGTACAGGATCAGATTGCCGCAGCCAAGCAACTTGGTGCTCTGCCTTATATTGATGCTTCCAGAATTGGAATATGGGGGTGGAGTTATGGTGGATTTATGTCTAGTAATTGCTTGTTTAAAGCACCAGATACCTTTAAAATGGCTATTGCAGTTGCACCTGTGACAAGTTGGAGGTTTTATGATACGATTTATACGGAACGATATTTGATGACTCCTCAAGAGAATGCGAAAGGATATGATGATAATTCGCCGATCAATTTTGTTGATGGTTTAAAAGGTAAATTCTTATTGGTGCACGGTAGTGCCGATGATAATGTTCATGTACAAAACACCATGCAATTGGTTGAAGCATTGGTGCAAGCAAATAAGGATTTTGACTGGGCAATTTATCCAGATAAAAACCATGGGATTTATGGTGGTAATACAAGATTGCACTTATATAACAAGATGACTAACTTCATTAAAAACAACTTATAATTAATTAAATTCACATAATGGCAAATACAGTTAAAGCAGCCCATCAAAAAGAACTTTTTGGGCATCCGGTAGGATTATATATATTATTTTTTACAGAAATGTGGGAGCGGTTTTCCTATTACGGAATGAGAGCGATTTTTGTGCTATACCTTACTGCTAAAACAGTAGATGAAAATGCAGGTTTAGGATGGACCAGTAAAGAAGCTCTGGCATTGTATGGATGGTATACGATGTTGGTGTACGTAGCCTCTATACCCGGAGGTTGGATTGCCGATAAATTTTTGGGTCAAAAGAAATCTGTATTAGTCGGAGGAATTTTACTTGTTGCTGGACATAGTATTTTGGCTGTAGAAGAAATGTGGGCATGGTACTCTGGTCTTGGTCTGATTATAGCGGGAGTAGGAATGCTGAAACCAAATATATCTACTATGGTTGGTGGTTTGTATAAGCAAGGAGATATTAGAAGAGATAAAGGATTTACTATTTTTTATATAGGAATTAATTTGGGAGCTTTTCTATCAAGTTTAATTGTAGGTTATGTTGGAGAGGTTCATGGTTGGCACTATGGCTTTGGTCTTGCAGGAATCGGAATGGCGTTAGGTCTCTTACAATACCTTTTAGGTCAGAAATATCTTAAGAATGTTGGGAATTTCCTTGGTGCTTCAGAAAAAGTGGAAGATAAAGAAGCCATGAAAAAACCACTAACTAAAATTGAAAAAGATAGAATAGTCGTTCTTTTGATATCATTTTTACTAGTAATCGTTTTCTGGGGAGCTTTTGAGCAAGCTGGTGGATTAATGAATATTTATGCCAAAGAGAAAACAAATAGAATGTTAATGGGGTGGGAAGTTCCTGCTTCATGGTTTCAATCATTAAATGCAATGTTTATTATTTTCTTAGGTACTACAGTTGCATGGTATTGGGCCAATAGAAAACTAAAAGGTAAAGTATCGAGCTCTTTATTTAAAATGATCATTGGATTAATTATAATGGGTACTGGGTTCTTTTTTATGACCGCAGCTTCTATGGAGTTTAATTCTGATGGTTCTTCGGCAATGTATTGGTTGGTATTAGCATACTTGTTTCATACTATTGGAGAACTTTGTATTTCGCCAGTCGCACTTTCATTTATTACCAAATTGGCTCCTGTTAAATATGGTGCACTCATGATGGGTGTATATTTTGCCATGACAGGTCTTGGAAATAAAGTAGCTGGTTTATTAGGAGAGTCGGCAGAAAGCTTAGGAGAGTTTACCATTTTTACAGGAATAGCTGTTTTTTGTGTTGTATTTGGATTGTTAGTAATGCTGTTCAGAAAAAAACTGGAAGTATTAACTCATGGAGTAGAGGATAAAGAAGGTACAATCCATGAAGAAGCAGAAGGTTTTGAACTAGCGGATAACTAAGAAATTATTTATGAATACAGATATAGAAAACTTATTTAAGGATAAGGTTTTAGGTCATCCGGCGGGATTATTTATCATTTTTTTTACTGAAATGTGGGAGCGGTTTTCATTCTACGGAATGAGAATTCTTCTGGTAATATTTCTTACCGCTCCATTATTTGGAGAAAATCCGGGTTGGGCAGACTGGCCAAGAGAACATGCTTTGGCTTTATTTGGTACATATGCATCGTTATTATATTTAACTCCAATCTTAGGAGGATATATTGCAGATAAAATCACCGGGTATCGATGGGCAGTGGTTATTGGGTGTTTGATCATGACCTTAGGTCATGCTTCAATGGCGTTCGAAACCGAAACAACATTATATCTGGGTTTAGCTTTCTTAGTGATAGGAACAGGTCTTTTTAAACCCAATATTACTTCTATTATCTCTGAAATGTACCAAGGTAATGACTCTAAAAAAGATGGCGCATATACCATATTCTATATGGGGGTAAATGCAGGAGCTTTCTTTGGGATTATGCTTTGCGGATATCTCGGCGAAAATTATAGCTGGGCATTAGGATTTGGGCTGGCAGGGATATTCATGTTTTTAGGTATGATTATGTTTTGGCTGGCCAAAGATTTATTTGGCGAAATAGGAGCAAAACCAAGTAAAGAAGCAAAAAAAGAAGTGGTTCTTAAGGAAGGCGATAAACTTAATCCCTTTACGCTTATTGATAAGGTTCTTATTGCAATAACAGCAATTATTGGGTTTACCTGGTTAATTAATGATCCTATGTCTAAAATTGGTGATGTTAATTTATTTGACTTCTCATTAGCAAGTTATGAAGGCCCCACAATAATGATTGTTTTTGCGGTTATTCTGTTTTTGTATTTAATCATCTCTAGAATTTTGAGATATAGTGCTACCGTTCGGGATAGAATGTTTGCAGTAACAATTTTTGCGTTTTTCACAATATTCTTTTGGGCAGCTTTTGAACAAGCCGCTGGGTCGTTAAATATATTTGCTCGTGATTACACGGCAAGAGATTTATCGGGTTCTTCTGCCATGTTCTTTAAAGTCATTGATACCATTTTAACAGTTGTTCCTTTATTGATAATTACTTGGGTTTTGTATCTGGTATTTAAGAAGACATTTTCAAAAATTGGATTTTCGAATATTGTTTTATCTATTTCATTTTTGATTATCTGGGGAATTGTAATCTGGAAATTAAACAATGAATTTAGTAAAGACACTACCGAAGTAGGTGCGACCTGGTTTGGGATTTTGAATTCCTTTTTTATTATTGCATTAGCTCCATTATTTTCAAGATGGTGGGAAAGTAAATATAACCCTAGCGCTGCGTTCAAATATGGTTTTGGATTAGCACTATTAGGTTTTGGTTTTGCATTATTAGCTTATGGATCATCGGGTATTCCCCAAGGAGCTCAAACAGCTTCAGTAAGCATGATTTGGTTAATTTTGGCGTACCTATTCCATACTCTTGGTGAATTATGTTTATCACCTGTGGGATTGTCATACCTTAGTAAACTGGTTCCCGGTAGAATGATTGCTTTTATGTTTGGTATTTGGTATTTGGCCATAGCAATAGGTCAGAAGGCAGCAGGAACGTTAGGAGGAATGATTGATGAGGTGACCGCAAATTATAATTTATCTACTTTTTTCCTGATATTTACAATAATCCCAATTGCGGCCGGTGGGTTGATTATATTGTTAAATCCACTATTAAAAAAGTTGATGCACGGTATACGATAAAATAATATTATGTAACTTCACTCGTTTCCCAAAGACGATTTATAATAATTTTTAATAACGAGAAATGCCAGTATTTACTGGCATTTCTCTGTTTTTAGAGCTTTTTTTAAAATTTATCTTTTTTATATAATCTAAAAGTATAAGTTGAGATTCGGTAACACTAGTAGCTATAAAATAAACTGTTGCCTTGGCATTAACGGTGGCAAGTACTTTTGCAGACTTTTCCTTTAATTCTCCAGTTGTTAAATTTCCTAATTGATTATGAGGATCTAATTCTTTAAAAAAAAATCTTGTTTGGGGACAATCTCTTTAATCTCTTTAAGTTTCATAAAACCATCTTTTTCGAAAACCCCATAGACAATTATATGGTCTTTATTGATTTCCTTAATAGGAATCATATAATTTTTAACCTTTTTGCTAGAAGAATAATAGACTATAAAATACGTATGGTCAATCTTTTCTATTCTAAAGCGATCACATCTATCTATACCAATAATTTTTTCTGTGTATTCAGAACACATTGTTCCTTTAAATTTTATAAAATCCTTTTGCTGAATAAATGATTTTGAAAAAAAATGTTCGTACTGCTTATTTCTAACTTCTTCAATAGTAAAGTTCATTATAGTAGGAAAAAGTTTTACATAGTCAAAATATTGCTCTTTTCCATTTTTACTTTTTTGATAAAGCCTTATTGTATAATTATTGATAAATTCAAATTCAGAATTAGTTTGGTTTTCCTTCCCTAATCTCAGTATTTTCTTTTTATAATCAACAATAACGGGTTCGTCGTATTCAACTTTGTTAAAACTATAAGTGATTAATTTATTCTCTTTTATCTCAATTACAGGACAATCAGGAGATAAATAAGTGTTTAAAGGAATTATCATTGCCCATTTACCTTTAATTTTTTGACCAATTGCAGTATTTATTGAGAATAATAAAATAGTAACTATTATTTTAATTTTCATAATTTATTGGCAAAAAATTCTTCAGCTATGATGTAGGGTTGTTTTAAGTTGAAATCGTAAGGAGATAGCGTCTCATTTCCAAACATCAATACTTTTAGATTATTGAATTTATATGTATCAGATTCTTCAATTTTATGAGTCAAAAAATTTATGTCATGTATTTCACATATTTTTTGAATACTTTCTTTTAGATTTTCAGGGATTATCAAATGCATTTTACCATTGTTTTTATAGGCGTACTCAGTGGCAAAAAAATGTTCCGTTGCCTGTATCCAATTACCAGTAATCTTTATATATGTTTGATATATTTGTCCTAAAAACTTATCTATATCCTTTGGGTAACCAATTAATTCGCAATGTGCAACATTACTTTTGTAATTCCACAATAAAGGATGTTCATCCAGTAATCGTACTTTTATATATGGTAAATAAACACTTTGAAACATATTATGAAAATAATGACATCGATGTGCTGTTAGAGTCCACATCTGCATATCCTCCTTACCCATACGTCCATCATATTCTATTATAAAATCGAAGGTTACGGTATTATAAGAGTTTGTTTTTCCTTCGATATTTGTCAATTGAAAATTTGCGTCTTGGTAAAAACGTTTTTCATTTGTTAATTCTATAAAATTGGTTATACTCATATGTTATATTTGATTTTATAAGGAGGGAGAATTTTTTCCCTCCTTATAGTTGTAAATTTAGTCACAATTTCCGGTTCCTAAGAAATTAGTTTTATAAATTCCTATAGGCCCTAAAATAGTATTAGGACGTATGGTTACTCTTCCTCCAGGAATATAATCTGGATAAGTTTCTTTTAACTTATCTTCGAAAAAGATTCTAGCATTGGTTTCATTAGCATTAGGGTCGTTCTTATATCTTTCCCAAGTTTGATCCATTGCTTCTTTTAGTGCTAGAGCGGAAGCTTCTGCTAAAGCACCATTAGTATATACATTTCCAAATCTATCAACCAAAGGCGCGTTAAATTCCATTGGTTCAGGATAAAATAAAAATACTGGTTGCGAATTTGAGTTTGTAAGAGCCAATATTCTTATTCCAGATACATAGGCATTTTGAAATGGCGATGCAACGGTAGGCCTTGTGAACGTAAAACTTTCACAACTAGGTGGCTTAACAGTGTCAACATCACTGTCAATTAAATCATCAACAATTTCTTTTGTTGAATCTTTAGATTCTTGAGACCAGTTATTTGTAAAATTAAAACTAGCGAGAATAGGAGCAAAGTTAATATTATTTTCTTCTAAAAACCAATCGAACTGTGGGGATGAAAAATGTACTCTTTGGTGTAAGTTATTCAGCGTTAGTTCCTCGGCCGTTGCAAATATTGTTGTTATCGTACTATCATTTCCCGGATCAAAAGGGTTAGAACTGGGTGCTGCTGACCCTCCTCCTGCACTAATATCTTGATTATCATACGTATATCCGGTGGTTAACGGACCATCTCCATTGTTAGAATCATTACAGACTCTTATCGTAGTGGTGTCCCATCCCGATCTTGGAGTACAATCGCAACTATCCCACGGTGAGTGCCCCACGCAACTACAATATCTAGGTGTAGAAACAGATATCGTACTACAACCACTACTTTTTATCGATATATCTTTATTTTTAGTAGTAGGAATAGTACCTTCTGATGAGGACAATATTGTCCCTTCGCTAGAAAACTCTACGAGGGTATACTTTAAATCTTCAGTTAGGGATGCGCTACTCATATATGTTTGAAAATTTTCTTGAGTAAAATGATAGGTATATAGGCGCGTTTTAGTTTCGCCATCCTTTTGCCCAATAACCAAGTTATCTATATCATACAAAGATTCTTTTTTCCTTCTTACTGATAAAGTATAAGACGTATAATTATTTTTAATGATTTTTACTGCTTCTGTAGATTTAATTATAAATCCCAATTCATTGTTATTCTTGGAACCAGAGGATTCTGATGAGATGTCAAAATAACTGCTTAAGCCACGTTTAATAATTAAGTCTTGAAATAGCTTATCTCTTTGTATTTCTTCATAATTAATAGTAGTTATTTTTTGTGTTTCTTCTAATACGTTATTGGTTTCCGGCGTCAAAACTATATCGTCATTATCACATCCGATAGGTAATATCACAAGAAATAAGAAGGGTATCACTAAGATGTACCGTTTAAATTGATTTATCATGTGTTTTAATATTTAATTATATGACCTACTCTTTTGATAAAGGCTTTTCGGTTTCCGCCTTACGTTGCGCAACGGTTTGTTTTATATTAGTTTATGATTGATGGTTTTAAAGAGTTATTATACATGTATTTGTCATAAACAATGAGAATGTTACTCATTGTTAGAGTTTTTCTGAAAAAACCATGATTCAATAGTACAGCCTGAGAGTTTCATTTTTTGAAACTCAAGGTGTTGATTTTGTTATTGTTATGTTAAAAAAGTGTGTTTGAGTTTTTGTGACTTAGAGACTGTCAAAAAAAAGGGGAGGGTTTAAATACTAATGTAAAGGTATAAATCAAAACAGTGACGAATCACTCTAAAGAAACATCTCGTTTTATGATGTATTTCTTTCTAAGCGCCTTGATCATTGGTGCGAAAAAAGTAATTAAAGAAAAAATTATTCCAATAATAGCGATATAATATCTTTTGTCACTTTCTGATTTAATACGCCGATTTTCAATATTTAGCCTATTTACCGTTTCGGATAAGAAATTTAAATTTTGATTAAACAGACTTATGTCGGTATTTACCATAGAATAATATAGGTTTTTAAAAGTCTTTGATTGCTCTGGTGTTAGACTAGAATATGGTTCTTCTTTGTTGTAATCATATATTAGAGAGTTGATAATATTGAAATTGTTACTTAAAGTATCTAGTTTTATATTTTTTAGAAAGACATAATCTTCTAAGATTTCAACCAAATTCAAAACCTTATTATTTCTTCGATTAAATGAATTTAAAGATAAATTTAATCTTTGCTTTTTTTCGATAAAACCAAGATCGCTCGAAAGTGTTGTTTCAATTTTTTTAAATATTAAATTATACTCTACTTTGTTACTCAATAGATTTGATTTTGCTTCATTCCTAACTAAGTATATAAGAATTACAATAAGCAATGCAGATGTAGTAATTGAAATGATTTTGCTAATGATTTCTGCGGAAAACTTGGTGTTATTTTTTGGTTTCATATGTTAGATTAGAGTATTGATTAAGGTTGTTATTCTTTAGGGCTAATAAGTATTAGACAATATTCATAAGAATAGTGTAATTAAAAAATTAATCTTCAAGTCTATAGATTTTTGGTGTGTCATTAATAAAAAAATCATTCATACTAGTGTAAATATGTTTTCAATGTTTAATATACGTGTGTGTTGCATTAGTGGAAAAGGTTACCTTGTTTTTCAATTTCTCATTAGCATTGATTGTAAATTTCCCGAATTGTAAACACTACACCTTAACCAAGATTAAAATATATGTTCTACATACAATAGTAGATCGTTTGAATTTGTGTGTTAATTGTACAGATAAAGTTGTTGCTGATATAAGTAATGAATTGTCGATGTATGGTAACTATTTCGTAATTCGATAAATAGTAACTATATTTCACCCTTAATTATAGACAAACAAAGAATGTTTAATCTATGTTTAATATGAAAACATCAAAATTTGCAATGAATATAAATTTAAAAGAACTTGTAGATTTTGTAATTCGTTTCCCAAAGACGAGTGAAGTTTTTTAAATAAGGAACAGTTTTTGTTTCCGACAAATAAAAAAACGAATACAATGAAAAACCTACTTTCTATTTTTGCATTGATGATGTGCCTTTCTACCCAGGCTCAAGAAATCAAGTGGATGTCATTTAATGAAGCCTTAGAGGCCCAAAAAACGACGCCAAAGAAAATCTTTATGGATGTCTATACAGATTGGTGTGGCCCATGTAAACTTTTGGATAAGAAAACGTTTCACAACAAAGATGTAGTTGAGTATGTGAATGAAAATTTTTATGCCGTAAAATTTAATGCCGAAGGTACAGAAGAGGTTCATTACAATGATTTTACCTATACCAATCCTAATTATAAACCAGGAAGAAAAGGTAGAAATAGTCAGCACTTTTTTGCGAATGCACTAAAAATTTCTGGATATCCTAGTATTGTTTTCTTTGATGAAAAAGGAAACCTGATAGCCCCCGTGATGGGGTTTAAGACACCTCAACAATTAGAACTTTACCTAAAGATGATACACCAAGATGATTACAAAAGACTAACCAGTGCAGATGCATGGAAAAAGTATGAGAAATCATTTGTTGGTACTTTTACGAACTAGCAAAAGATCATTATACGATGCCGGATTACCTGGTAATTCAAAGGTTTTATAATTTTTGATTTTATAGTGTATATAATAAAATGAGATTCGTACCCACACTACTTATATTTAGTTTCGTTTTAGTCCTTATGGGATGTGGTAAGAGCGAGAAAAATACTCGTAATTTATATCAGTCAAAGAATAGTTCTATTGTAACCAAAGAATCTTTGCCAACTACCCTATATTTCTCGGCATTCGAGGTGTATCTTAATAATTGGAAGAATGGTTGGAAAATAGCCAATCATGGGCAAGTATGTAAATCATCTAATATCGAGGATCAATTTATTGTTGGAGTAGGTTCAACAATGATATGTACAATGACTCTTAGTATTGAAGGAAAGGTTGAAGAGGTTGATTATGCTTCCTTTGGTATTGCCAAACGCGAAGTGATTTGGAACAAAAATTTGGACTTATTCTTTGAAACTACCGGGGAGAACAAAGTAAAAATAGAATTTAGAAATCTTTTGCCTAAATACGAAAAGTGGATTTCGCAAAACCTATCGTTATTACCACCAATGGAGGATGTAGCGCTAGAAGAAATAAAACTTACAAGACTACCTATTGTCGCACCTAATAAAAGGCAAGGTATTGAAGTACTTATAGATTTTGAACATCAAGACGATACTTCTTTTGATTTTAATTTACTAGTTAGAAATAGTACCTCTCGACTTGGTGCCGAATGTGTGATCGCTAAAAATATTAAAGGAAAACTAACTAGTTCTCTAGGTTCAAATATTGAACAATTAAGAATCGACGATACTATCTCTGTTTCGGTTAGTAATCAAAATAAATCATGGAATATACTTCGAAAAGAAGGGATGCTCCTTGTACAGGAAATTAAAGAGGACAAAGTTGTTTCGAATCTAGAGATTCCTATTTCCGAAGACTTTGATTGGAACTTCATTATAAAAGAATATTAACTGTCCTAAGTTCGCACAGATTATTTGTGTAAAATACCATTTTAAATTAGGTTTAAATTGATACGTACAATTAATTGATATTGTATGCGTTACTGTATACGTATAATATATAAAACATACCCCAATAGCTTCAAAAATGAAAATTTATGCATTTAATCGGATTTTTATTTGATTTTGTCGATTATATTTTCTTTTTTTGAGCTTTAAACCTACTTAATGAAAAAATTATTAGCTATAGCTGTCCCCTCTATGCTTTTGATTGCCTTGTTCATGTCTTTTATGAGCACAAAGCAATCCAAATTACCAGAACAAGCACAGGCTGTTCTATTACCAGAACCTTTACATGAGGAAACACGTATGTCGGATTCTTTTAAACGACGTTTGGTAGATTCTATTCAGGCTTATTTTAATGATGCGCTCGATAAAAAACAAATAGTTGGAGCTGCCGTATCGATAGTAAAATGTGATTCGATTATATATACTGGTGGTTTCGGAAATAAAAATGTTTCACTAATCGATCAGGTAGATTCTGAAACTATATTTAGAATAGGATCAGTTTCTAAAGGATTTGCAGGAATTTTGGCAGGAATACATGTACAAGAAGGATTAGTAAATTGGGAGGATAAAGTAATAGATCATATTCCAAACTTTAGACTGGCTAGTATGGCTGTTGCCAAAAAAGTAACATTATCTCATGTATTATCGCATACTTCAGGATTACCATATCATAGTTATACCAATCTTGTAGAAGCGGGAGTTCCACTTGAAACTATTGCAGGTCGGTTTAATGAAGTACTTCCTCTTCAAGAACCAGGGAGTGTATATAATTATCAAAATGCAATCTTTGCGTTGAGTGGAGAAATCATTGAGCGAGTAACAGGTAAACCCTTAAAAGAGGTAATACAAAATAAGATTTTTGATCCCTTACAAATGACAACAGCTTCGGCAAGTTATGAAGCTTTGCAAGAGGCTACTAATGTAGCACTGCCACATCAGCGTATACGAAGAGGATGGCGATCGATGAAACTCAATAAAAAATATTACAGTGCCGTTGCAGCGGGAGGTATTAATGCCAGCGTTACCGATATGGGTAAATGGATGAAATTTTTACTCGGTAATAATCCCGATGTGTTAATGCCCAAAGTTATGGATGAAGTATTTAGTCCTATTGTACAAGTGGGTGGAAGAAGAAATTATTATCAAAAATGGCCAGGATATTCAAGCTCTCATTATGGATTGGGATGGCGTGTTCATTCTTTCATGAACACCGAAACTCAAACATTGCAAAAGGTAATTCATCATGGTGGAAGTGTTAACAATTTTAGAAGTGAAATAGCGATCTATCCCAATGATGATTTGGGGATCTGCGTACTTTTTAACAGTCCAACCAAGATGGCAAAAGATTGTGTTCCTAAGATTCGTGAAATTATACAAGAAATAATTAACTCTCCTGAAGAAGAAGATGTGTTTTTAAAAGAGGCACTGGTAATGTTGTAATATATTTCTAGAATGAAAAAACTCCCAAACCTGAGTCGGTTTGAGAGTTTTAAAGAATTATGTTTCGTCAGTTAATACAATATGTTAAGAGCATCTTTATCCGAATTTGTAAATTCACCATCTTCACTGGTATTAAAACAAGCCAACATTATAGAATCTTCAAATGGAGACCATGGTGTTCCTGGAATCCAAATTGCAGCAGGACTTACAGAGGGTTCTGCAGGTAACGGCCCCGTATAATTACAGCTCCATCTGTTAAACCAATCTTGGTGTCTGAATCCAACAGAGTGTCCTATCTCATGACCAATTACATGTTCGATCACGTTTTGACTGTAGGCAGGAACATCAAGTCCCGTGTTAATACGTACATATCTGTTAGGCCTACCATTAACGGTAGGAAATCCGGCAGACCCTCCTGGACCACCAGCTACTCTATACACTACCATATCTGCTTGTGATTGATCGGTTCCAAAAGTAACTGTAAAATTAAGGGTATTAGGTAGCGCGTTATAGTTGGCTACCGCCCATAATAATCCAGTTCTCATTCTTGGAGTAAGTTCAAAACCGGCACCTGTCCATCCCAAAACACGAATGTTTCTATATGGTGGTGCTACAAGATAATCAGAACGGTACTGTTTATTGTCGCCGTCTAATGTTTCGATATTGGCATATTCACTTAGCTTATCTATTGCTATGCTAATATCCCCAGATACCAAATGTTTTTCTTTGGTACCATCAGGAAGAAAAACATTTTCAATAGTTACATTGTCAATATTTACCCCCATATCCGATAATTTGACCAGTTGCTCTTTTGTAGGTTCCAGGCTTACTTGCTCTGGTAGTTCGTTGGTAGATTCTTCTTTTTCACAAGATGTAAAACATCCTGCAATGATTGCAAATAGAGCTAATAATTTAACTGCTTTCATTTTGCCGTGGTTTTAAGAATTAGTATTTCAGTTAGTTTCGAATCCTAAAAACAGATATAGCGTTCATTCATTTGTTTAGAAACAGATTTTTGTATGGTATTCGTTTCTTACCTATTAGATGGCATAATCTTAATGATACTATGCTTGTTACGGGATTCTAAAATGTCGTGAGGTAGTGTCAAAAGAAACCATGTTCTTGTGTTTCTGTTGATTTTTCGATTTCAAAGATAGCACAGACTCTTTATGAAAAAAACGAACTTGAATAGAGTAAAAACATTATTATTTATAAGCAACTGATTATTAGTGTTTTATGTTTTTATTTAGCGTGATATACCTAATGTAAATGGGGTAATACACTGATTTTTAGATGGTTAAAAATCCTATACAAAATACGGGTATATATGATATATAATGCTAAGGAAAACCCATAATGATATATATCAATTATTTAAGTCTAATCGTTAAAAATAAAAGCACCTTTTTTATCGGTACGATGAAACTTGATATTACGTTTTTTGCAGGTTACGCCCCATTCATTTAAAAAACTTTTATAACTACTACCATCTGCAATAATTTGTTTGGGATGTAAAGTGTCTATAACACGGTCTAAATGTATTTTTGGAGAACCTGATAAAATTATAATATCTGGTTGTAGAGAAGTTATATTATATATTGAAGTACTATCTATAATTAGTATAGTATGCTCTTTGTATTGGTATATATTTTTTAATGGTAGAATACTGTCCCGATGACCAGCATTTTGGACAAGATAGTTTCCGAATAAAAAGTTTTGGGTATTCTTAGGGATATTCTTTTTGCTGTAAATTGCTAATCGTTGATTCTGAAATATGCCCAAAGTAGTATTTTGATTGGTGTGAAATACTATAAACTCTTCGTGGCGAGCGTTTTTTTGTTTTTCATAAATTAGAATACACATCAGTATACATAAACTAATTCCGACAGCATATACTTTCCTTTTTTCAAATTTCTTTATTGAAGCTATTATTGCAATAATGATGACATATAAAATAACAAGCATCCTCCATGAAAATGGGATATCAGTAATTAAAAATTCTTCTTGTTGTGCGATACGGCTAACAATCCAATTCATAAGATCAATACAACCACCAAAAAGATAAGCTATAATGTCAGGCAATAGATCTAATGAAGCTAATAGAATTACTAAAATACCAAACCCTAATATGCCTCCCAAAAAAGGTATAATTAAAAGGTTAGATAAAAAAAATAGTGCTGGAAATTGATTGAAATAATATAAACTTAGTGGTAATATCCCTAATTGTGCAGAGATGGTAACGGTTAGTGTTTCCCATAGCTTTTGAGATATGTATATATTGGGTCGAAATAGATTAATCAAAGTTGGTTGTATCCAAACAATACCAAAAACGGCCAGATAACTAAGTTGAAACCCTACCGAAAACAGGTATAGAGGATAAAAACAGAGTAAAACAAACATAGAGATAAATAATGAGTTGTAAATACTTGTTTTGGATCTAATTTGCATACCAACGGCAATAAAAGAAAACATAGTTACTGCTCTAAGAATCGAAGGAGATAACCCTGCAATTATTGCAAAAAACCAAAGCATAAGAATGGTCAAAATTAATTTTACGATTTTCCCTCTTTGCTTAAAACGCTGTAATGGGCTTAATATGAAGTTTAAAATCAATAATAAAATGCCCACATGTAAACCAGATACTGCCAGAATATGAATAGCTCCGGCATCTCGATAATCACCAAAGGTTTCTTGATCAATATCTTGTTTTTGACCTAGGAGTAACGCATTGATAATAGACAATTGTTTTGGATTGAATGGATAGTTGTCAAGTTTTTGATTGATATATTTTCTAACGAGATCCGCAAACCGAAAAACCGACCAGATACTTTTTTGGTTTGTAATAAGCCGCTCTGTTGGAATCGTGATTTGGTGATGTATGTACTTTTTTTCTAAGTGTTTTGAGTAATCAAATTGGTACGGGTTTAAAGGTTTAGAAATTTGTTTTATAGCAGTTACAGCAGTATAAGTATCACCAATATTTAGATCATTTTGAGAACTGCCTTTTTTTGTTCGAAGCAATACATTTCCATGAACCATTTTATCTTCGATTCGTAGGATAGAAATAATATATTTATTGTAGTACGTTGTGGATTTTAGTCGTTCCCGAATATAAAACCTCAGTCCAATAGGTTTTTCTGTAAATTCTTCAATTTGATAGGTGTAATGAGTAGTGAGACGACTTGGATTATGAATAGTAACCAGAGTTGCTCCAAATGCGATAAACGTAATGATCATTATACATAAAAATTCGGATCCTTTGCTAAACATCTTTTTGGAACGTTTCCATGAAATGCCCAATAGGCAAACAGAGATAAAAAAACTAAGTAAAAGTGCAGTGGTATGTATACGAAGGTAATATTCCAAAATAATACCAAATACGGTAGAAATCGTAATTATTACAAATGGAACATTGAGGAGTTTCACATCAAATTATTATGATGCAATACTACGTTATGTGAGTTTCATTTTTTGAAACTGGTACTCTGTACGGATTTTTCGGCTTTTAGGCTTTTCGAGGAGTTTAGTTATAATACTCTTCGGGCACTTGTAAAGGCTTTATTCCAATAATTCTCATCAAGACTTGATATAATAACTCCCCGCGATGTTGATGCATGTATAAATTTGATTGTTCCTTTAACTTCGACAACCAAGCCAACATGTGAGATCACATTTTTTCGCTTATTGGTTTTAAAAAATAATAAATCACCTACGCTCACTTTTTTCAGAGAAATAGCCTTGCCTTGTGTAGCCATGGTTCTGGATGTACGAGGAAGGATAATATTTTCTTTTTTGAAAGAAGTATATATTAAACCAGAACAATCCATCCCTTTTTTTGTAGTCCCACCATATTTATATCGAGTCCCACTAAAGGTTTTGGCATGCCCTATAATGCTTTTTATTTTTTTATAATTTGGATTAGGAGGTCGTTTTGTGTTCGAAGGTTTTTCAGTTTTGTTAGAAATAACTGCTTTCCTTTTGGAGGTACTCCCGCAAGAATAGATCAAAAAACTCAATGTTGCAAGCAAGATGTAAGGCAATATTCTTTTCATTCCAAATGCTTTTATGTTATGGATTCTACAATAAGCCTTGCGGTTTTGTCATTGGCTCCTTTGCCGCCTAATTCTTTTTCGAGATCATAATAATCCAAAAACATTACGGCTCTCTTATAATCATCTATAATTTTGGTAAGTTCTTCTTTAAGTTTTTTTGTGTTAAAATCACCTTGTATGAGCTCGGTAACCACTGGTTTATCCATGATAAGATTTACCAATGATATATATTCGAGATTAATAACTCTCTTTGCAATTTGATACGAAATATAACTTCCTTTATAACATACCACCTCGGGTACCTTAAATAAAGCGGTTTCTAAAGTAGCCGTACCAGAGGTAACTAGTGCTGCGTTACTTAAACTTAACAAGTCATAAGTTTGATTCATGACCAAATGAACTCCTTCTTTTTTGATAAATGGGGTATAAAAAGAGGCATCTTGACTGGGAGCTCCGGCAATTACAAATTGATAATCCGGAAAATCATCGACAACAGTAAGCATAACTTCCAACATTTTTCGGATTTCCTGTTTTCTACTTCCAGGCAGTATAGCTACAATAGGACGTTCGTCTAGATTGTGTAATTGCTTAAAAATCTCGGGCATAATTTGCTCGTGATCCACAATGGCATCGATTAATGGGTGGCCTACAAAATGAACAGGAAAATTATGTTTATCTTCATAAAAAGACTTTTCAAACGGGAGAATAACATACATCATGTCTACACACCTTTTGATGGTTTTGATTCTACCTTCTTTCCAGGCCCATATTTGCGGCGAAATGTAATAATGAGTTTTAAACCCTTTTTGTTTTGCCCAATCTGCAATTCTAAGATTAAATCCGGGATAATCAATAAAAACGATAGCATCGGGATTATAAGACAGAATATCTTTTTTGCAGGTTTTTATATTTTTGAGAATTGTAAAAATATTCAGTAATACTTCTACAAATCCCATAAACGCAAGATCTTTATAATGCTTTACCATCGATCCTCCAACAGCTTGCATAAGATCTCCACCCCAAAATCTAAATTCTGCTTCGGGGTCTTCAATACGAATAGATTTCATAAGATTGGCACCGTGTAAATCACCAGATGCTTCTCCTGCAATAAGATAGTATTTCATGTATTCAGTTCATCAAATAAATGGTTACATTATAATGGGTCACCCAAATTTACTAATTGCAATGCAAATAGCTGCAATAAGTGTAGCAAGAAGTACGCCACGAGCACGATAAATGTTATTTTTTTTTATAAATAAAAAAAATGCAATCAGATTAGGGATTGCTCCCAAAACAATAAGACTACCAAAAGAATCATTTTCTAGAGATGCTTTAATAGTCTCGGTAAAGGATAAATCTTGTGAGCTTAGTGCCGAAAAAATAAATACGCAAAGTATAAAACCAATACTGTTTGCAATTAAACCTATAAGTAAGCCTATTCCTATTTCTTTTTTAATCATGTAGAGACCAGTTGTTTAATTCTTGAATAAAATGATGAGCGGTAAGGTCAAATTGAGTTGGAACCACAGAAACATATCCTTGTTTTAGTGCCCATTCATCTGTGTCTTCGCCTTTGTCTTCGTTAATAAATTTCCCTGAAAGCCAGTAATATTTTCTACCCATAGGGTTTATTCTTTTATCAAACTCTTCGACCCAATGTGCATTTGCCTGTCTGCAAATTTTAATGCCTTTTATTTTATCAGCAGGTAACCTTGGGATATTCACGTTTAACACAATGCCTTTAGGTAATCCGTTATGAAGTACGTTTTCTACAACAGTACGAACATATTTTTTACTGGGTTCAAAATTAGCATCCATTCCATAATCACATAATGAAAACCCAATGGCAGGAATTCCTTCAATACCGGCTTCTACTGCAGCACTCATTGTGCCAGAATAAATAACATTTATGGCAGAATTGGATCCGTGGTTAATACCGCTAACGCATAAATCTGGTTTTCTGTCCATAATCTGCCGAGCTGCCATTTTTACACAATCTGCAGGAGTTCCCGAACAACTATATTCTTTTTGCGGAGCGTTTTTATCAATAACTATTGGATCACAATAAAGAGTATTGTTTACCGTAATAGCATGTCCCATACCACTTTGTGGACTATCGGGAGCTACCACAAATACATCTCCAATTTCATTCATTACACTAATGAGAGCCCGTATTCCTGGCGCAGTAATTCCATCATCGTTCGTAACCAATATTAATGGTCTTTTTTGGGCCATAGCTTAGAATTTTTATGCTGGTAAAAATACACTTTTTTTATACGAAATGTAGGTAATAGAAAGAGTAACGTGTAATATTAGTTCATTTAAGAAAAATTTAGTATTATTACGGGTAATTGGCATGATTTTTAATGTATTTTGCCAGAAACCCTAAATTTTATTTTAAGCGTATGAAAAAGAGTTTTTTGATTTTGATGCTTACCGTGATTGTTTCGGCTGCCTCTTGTAGTTTTACTTCTAAAGTTGAAAATGATCCGGATAAAGACAAATTACTAATTGATTTAATAAGTTATGTCTTAGGAAAAGGGCATTATGATGCGAAGGATATTAATGATGATTTCTCTAAAGAAGTTTTTTCTGATTATGTAGATGCTTTGGACCCATTGAAACGTTATTTTTATCAAAGTGATATAGATGAGTTCAAAGATTATGAGAAACTCATAGATGATGAGATAAGAAATAAAGAAATTACTTTTTTCAATTTAACCTATCAACGTTTACAGCAAAGAATGACAGAAGCTAGAACGTTGTATAAAGAAATTCTTGACACTCCTTTTAATTTTGGTAAAGACGAAATGATCGATACAGATTATGAGAATCTTGCTTATGTGAAGAATAAAAAGGAAATGAAAGATCGTTGGAGATTACAACTTAAATTCAATGCATTATCTAGTTATTACGATAAAGTTGAAGAACAACTAGATTCTGTTACACAAAACAAAGACTATAAAAGAAAAACTTCGGTTGCTCTCGAAGGAGAAGCACGTGATATTACAAAATCTTCGTTACAAGAATATTTTGAATTTGCAGATGATCTGGAGCGTAAGGATTGGTTTTCAATTTATATCAACTCTATAGTCGAGGAGTTTGATCCGCATACCTACTATTTTGCACCGCAAGATAAAGATCGTTTTGATATTGCTATGTCTGGTAAATTAGAAGGAATAGGAGCTAGACTTCAAAAGAAAAATGATAATGTAAAGATTATTGAAATTATTTCTGGAGGACCAGCCTGGAGAGGTAATAAGGTAGAAGTGGGAGATTTTATCATGAAGGTAAAACAAGAAGAGGAAGAAGAACCAGTAAGTATAGTAGGAATGCGCTTGGATGATGCCGTAAGTCTAATTAAAGGCCCAAAAGGTACCAAGGTTACGCTTACTGTTAAAAAAGTGGATGGAACTACAGAAAATATAGAAATAGTAAGAGATGTAGTAGAACTCGAAGAGACTTATGCCAAATCATCTGTTGTTAAAAAGAATGACAAAACATTTGGAGTGATTAACCTACCTAAGTTTTATTTTAATATGCAGGATTACAATCAGCGTAATGCCGCAAAAGATGTAAAACAAGAAATTATCAGGCTTAAAGAACAAGACATGGATGGTCTGGTTGTAGATTTAAGAGATAATGGAGGAGGATCATTACAAACAGTAGTTGATATCGCTGGTCTATTTATAGAAAAAGGACCTGTTGTACAAGTAAGAACAAAAGGAGAATCTCCAGAGGTACTTAGTGATAAAGATAGAAACATACTGTGGGATGGTCCATTAGTGATTTTGGTAAATGAATTATCGGCTTCTGCCTCTGAAATATTAGCGGCAGCAATGCAAGATTATAAAAGAGCAATTATTATAGGAAGCAAACAAACTTATGGTAAAGGTACTGTACAAAATGTAATGGATCTTAATCGATGGATGCGCAGTAATGATTTTGGCGACCTTGGAGCCTTAAAACTTACTACTCAAAAGTTTTATAGAGTTAATGGTGGTTCTACACAATTAGAAGGTGTAAAAAGTGATGTTGTGGTTCCGGATAGATATAGCTATATAGATATCGGCGAGAAAGATCAGGAAAACCCATTACCTTGGGATAAAATTGCAGCTGCAGATTATGATCTTTGGGATGGGTATATAGATTTTAACCAAACCATTACTAATAGTAAAGAAAGAATGTCCAAAAATGATCAATTAAAACTGATCGAGGAAAACGCAAAATGGGTAAGACAAAAAAGAGACATAGATCGCTACTCTTTACAATATGATAAGTATAAAGCCAATATAGAGCTTAACGAAAAACAAGCAGAACGCTTTGATGCTATAAATGACTATAAAACAAATCTTACTTTTGAGTCATTACCTTACGAGAAGCAATTGATAAAGACAGATACTGTTTTGGCCGAGAAAAGGAAAAGATGGCATAAAAGTCTTAGTAAAGATGTATATGTAGAGGAAGCCATTAGTGTACTTGAGGATTTAAAAATCAATAATATTAGAAGATCCAAAAACCCTCTTTCATTGAAGAATTAAGGCTAATGCCAGAGATAAAATCAAACTCTTTAAGTAAACTAGCGCTCCAAAAATTCAAGAAGAATTTTTGGGGCGTTTTGAGTTTTTATTTTATTGTTTTTTGTGCTTTTGTTGCAGTGTTTGCATATGTTTTGGCTCCGGATAACTCAAAAAATGCAAATCAAATGCACTTGTCTATTCACTCCAAACCTCCGGGGTTTAAAGTTAAGATGTTAACGATACCCTCTCAGGAAATCTCGGATGATAGTTTTTTAAGTAAAGTTTTTTTTGGTGAGCAAAACACGGATAATGAAATTCCTATTGATCGATTTGAGGTAACAGACAATATGTTAAAGGTTTACCCATATAGCGAAGAAGATGTTGTAGGAATCCCAAAAATGATCCCATTGCGGAGTTTCCCAAAAGAACTTTCAGTTAGTGAAATTACAAATCAATTTATAAGTCCCAAAACATTTATATTAGGAACTGATAAATACGGAAGAGATTTATTAAGTAGAATGTTGGTGGGTATTCGTATTTCGTTTTCTATTGGTTTTGTAGCCGTATTGATCTCCTTAATTTTGGGGATATCCTTAGGTGCAGCGGCTGGGTATTTTGGGGGAAAAGTAGATATAGTTATTATGTGGTTGATTAATGTTACCTGGTCTATCCCCACATTATTATTGGTTATAGCCATCACACTAGCGCTCGGAAAAGGATTTTGGCAGGTTTTTATAGCAGTAGGTTTAACAATGTGGGTAGAGGTTGCCAGAGTGGTCAGGGGGCAAGTGCTTAGTGTAAAGCAAATGCAATATGTAACGGCTGCAAGAGCACTGGGCTTTACTAATTTTAGAATTATTACCAAACACATACTTCCCAATAGCCTTGCACCGGTAATCGTTATTTCTGCGGCCAATTTTGCCGGAGCTATCCTAATAGAAAGTGGACTTAGCTTTTTAGGAATAGGAGCCCAACCACCCATGCCAAGTTGGGGAGCAATGATCAAAGATCATTACTCTTATATTATTTTGGGCAAAGCTTACCTCGCTATTATCCCTGGATTAGGTATTATGAGTCTTGTTATGGCTTTTATGTTAATAGGTAATGCACTTAGAGATGCATTAGATGTTAAAGGGTAATTTTTTAAACCAGTATATGTTGACACTCTTTGTTTAATTGACTCCAAAAATCGCTATAAAAATTAGAGGTTAACATGAGTTCTTGATGAGAACCAGAAATTTTGGTCTCTCCTTCTTCTATGATATAAATACGATCGGCAATTTTGGGTAAAGAATGAAGTCGATGAGAGATAAATATAATCCCTATTTTTTTCTTAATATTAGTGAGAAGTTCTAACGAGAACTGTTCTGTTTTTCGATCCATAGCCGAAGTGTATTCGTCTAAAATTAATAGTTGAGGTTGCTTATATAATACCCTGGCTAGTGCTAATATTTGTTTTTGTCCCCCAGATAGGTTGATGCCTTCTTCTCCCAAAATCGTCATATATCCTTGCGGAAACTGTTTTATAAATTGATCAAAACCATAATCTGAGCAAAACTTAAGTATGTTTTCGGGAGTGTCAGAAGAGCCAAGAGCAATATTATCCAAAACAGTGCCATTAAAAATATGAATATGCTGTTCGATTACCCCAATATGATCTCGCCAAGATGTTAGTGAAATATCGTTTAAATTATGATTTTGATTAATAACGATATCCCCGTTTTCGGGCGAATAAAATTTTTGAATGATTTGTCCTAATGTGCTTTTCCCGCTTCCACTTTCTCCTGCGATGGCAATACATTCTCCCTTGGTTACATTTAATGAGATATTTTTGAGCAGTTGACTTCTGCCAGCAAAACGATAAGAGAGATTATGAATAGCAAGAGAGGTAAAATCTTGAAGTGTATACGTTCCTTTTTCTTCTTTTTTAATTGAAGTAAACTCATACATTCTATTAAAAGCAACTGTAGCTTCGTTTATAGGTATGGCAATCAAAGCCAAACTGGCTACCGAAGGTAATAAAGAACCTGCAATGCCGAGTATTGCCATTAATTCTCCTAGTTGTAATGTATTATGATATACTTTAAGAGAGGTGAAAGTCAATATTCCTATTAAGAAGAGTACGCCAAAAATACCTGAAAACAAGGATAATCTAATATTTATTTGTCCCAACGCAAATACCTTGTCTTGATAATTTCCGTAAATGATTTTGTTGATTCGTTGAAATATAGATTGTTTGTTATTGTTTTTTATAGTTGCAATTCCATTCATGGTCGCGATATAATTACTTTGACTATGGGCTTTGGTTTGCATCACTTCCTTTTGAGTGCGGATAATTTTTTGATTAAAACCGTAAATAAGTATGAAATAAAATGGCAAACTTATAGAAGCTATCAGTCCTGTTTGCCACGAATAGTAGAATAAGAAACCCAAAGATACAATAGAGATGAGTAAGTTAACAATAAAAGAATTTGCAATAGTGTGTATCACCCCCTGTATTCTTTGGGTATCATTAAGTCTTGAAACCAGTTCTCCAATTTTGCGAGTATCGAAAAAAGGTTTGGGTAGATGTAATAACGAAGAATAGAAACGATCTATAATACGGTTGTTAAAATCCTTTTTTTGACGTATCAAAAAATAAGATCTAAGCACAGTAAAAAGTGTTTTTACAATCAGTAAAAAACCTACCAAAACAATTCCGGTAATAAGCTTGTTTATATTGTGTGCAGGCAATATGTCATCAATCAGTTTTTGAGAAAAAACAGCCAGAGTCATACCAAATAAAGCCGTAAACAACCCTAATAAAACACTAAAAAAAAGTAAGTTATAATCTTCTTTAATTAATTGAATAAACCATTTTTTCTTGGCCTGCGTTTCTTTTTCGATCTCTACAAAGTTTTCGTTGGTAGCGAGTGCAAGGCATGTTTTAGATTTCCAGATGGTGTCTAATTGGTTTTCGGTATAGTATGCTATTCCTTTCGCAGGGTCTCCAATAATAAACTTCCCTTTCTCATAACCATAACAAACTACATAATGTTGTAATTTCTTGTCAATTATTACATGTAAAATTAAGGGGGTTTCGTGATTTTTTAATGCTTCAATATCGGCCTCACATCCTTGAGCTGTAAATCCTAGTTGATTTGCAGATTGATATAAACCCAATAAAGTGGTTCCTTGTTTAGTAGTACCGCTAAGGTCTCGTAGTTTTTCTAAGGAGTGGTTACCTTTATAAAATTTTATGATCGATAATAAACAAGCTACACCACAATCACTTTGATCTTGTTGTAGAACGAATGTTTTTTGAATCAGGTTTTTATCAAGATTTTTATTTTTCATAGTACCGTTTTTTAGAAAGGAACATACCAGTGATCGTCTTTTCTCACAAATCAGCTCACTGGTTTTTGCCCCTTCATATATAGGTTTACTTTAAAGCTTTTTGTAGACCGCTTATAGTAAGCTGGCCTTTGTGTTTTTTTATCAATTTTTGGTCTTGATCATAGATTAGCAAATAAGGAACTGAAGTAGCACCGAAACGAGTGGTAAAATCATCTCGTTTATCAGATAAAAAAGTAATGTTATCATAGTTGTCAAGTTGGTATTGTTTTGAAAAAGTTTTGATTTCATCTATAGTCTCTATCGAAACAAAAATGAGTTGAACGTTATTAAACTTATCAATATGTTCTTTAATTAATTTTGCTTCATTCTGGCAGTAATCACACCCGCTATTGAAATAGATAAAAATGGTTTGCTGTTTTTTTTTGAGATCCTTATTTGTAAATGCTTTTCCTTTTAGGTTTTCGAATAGAAAATCAGGTAGTGTCTGTAGTGTATTTTCTATTTTTGTTTTTGAACTAATTTTTGCAGATACTTGATATCCCAGAAAGGAGAACAAAGACACTCCAAAACCTACAATAAGGATTTTAATAGACTTTTTCATAGTACATATGTGTTGAATATTGAACCTAATTTAGTTTGCATTGAGACTAATGAACATAATGGCAACTACCCATATCAATAATGCAGATCCATAACTGCTGGCAACAATTTTTAACGCTTTATCTGTAGATACTTTGATTTCTTTACCAATAAGATAAGCGAGTGCGATCCAATAGATAAGCTCAAAAAGATTAAGTGTCTGAAACGGATATAAAAACCAAGGAGACAATCCTTCATGACCTACAATGCTTAATGCCGATAAGGGGTAAAAATGTTGTATGTCTTCTAGAGTATATACTTCCTGTGAGCTAAACCATATTAGTTTAATAATGCCTACACCGATGAATATGAACTCACTTTTGGTCACTATTGTAAATGTTCTTTTAAAGGTGATTTGTTGGTTAAAGAAAAATAACCCCATATAAAGTGCTGAGCTAATTAAACCTATCTTGAGGAATAAAAAGATTGGGATAAAAATATAGCTTGACCACTGCCATTTCTTATTGAATTCAAAGGCTTCCTTGATTTGATCTTGTGTCATTTTTTCAGATAGACTACTTATCAATAATTCATCTGTGTTTAATATAGTATTGGAGATGATAGTTATTAAGCATGTAATCAAACACAATAGAAGAAAGATTGTTTTGGAATTTAATTTTATCATTGTATTGCTTTTTTAACTGTTAAAAGCAAGAGGGAGAGAATCTCCCTCTTAACTTGCTTCTTGAGTGAATTACTCCTTAGTTTTACCCTTCTGCACATTCCATTGCATTGTCTACAAAAGAAAGCCCAGCAGCAAGACCAGTTGCAATTCCAAGTCCGATTGGAGTAATAAAAGTACTCGCAACCATACCAATAAATGCACCTACCATACCGATACATCCACCTCCATTAATGTTTTCCATTTTGTTTACTTCTAAATTTTTCATAATGTTTGATTTAATATTATAATTGCTTACTCTATTCTTGGTTTTCAGCTGCCCCAATTAATTTTTACATTATTTCAAAATGATGATAATGCTTAATCCTGACATTCAAGTGCCATGACTATAATTCCTGACCCTCCTACAACTGGATTTAATGCTGCGGTACCTACAACAAGTAGTGCTACACCTGCTGCACAGCCCCAAAAACCACCACCTGTTAATTTTTCCATTTTGTGAACTTCTAAATTTTTCATTTTTAATTATTTTAATTATTGCCTACTCTGTTATTGGTTTTCAGCTTCCCCGTTTTTTGATTGATTCAAATATAGAGTTGAGATAGAGGGTTTTACAAGTGAAGTACATCAGGATTCATGAAAACGTACCTTGGTTTCCGGGAATTCGTAGAAGCTATGTTTTTACAATAAATGGTGTTCTATGTTGCTACTTTATAAGGTTTTAGAGTATATTGTAAAGATGAAAACATCTATTATGAGTATTGATAATATGGTATACGTTTTGTGAGATGTTTATTTAGAATTACTATCTATTTATATAAAATAAATTGAATTATTTTAGCCATATGAAGAAAACATACGCACTACTATTTCTTTTTTTGTTTTATGGGTTGTATGCATTCCCATTTCAAGAGATCGTACCAAATGGGGTACATGATTCACTTTTAAACAAAACGTTTCAAGAGCTTAATGCATCTTTGGCAAGAAGTATGAATGATACCATTACTTTTAAAAAGTATGCAAAAGCTATTTTGATAAAAGGAAAAAAAGAAAAAGATACTGCTCAAATCTTAAATGGATTTTATTTTTTATCCTTAATCAATACAGATCAAAATTTAGTTTTTCAATACGCGGATAGCATAATTAAAATTGGAGAAAAGGTAAAAAATGATCGTTTTGTTGGAATGAGTTTTTTAACCAAAGGAAAATATCTTTTTACTAAAAGGAAATTTAATCCGGCATTGGATAATTTTCTTAATGCAAAAAAATATCTCAAAAATTTCCCTAGACCCAATTATTTTAATGAACATAATATAGGGGTGTTAAAAAGTAGGATAGGAGATTATGCTGATGCTCATGAAATTTTTAAAGAAAACTGGAAAATCATAAGTAAACCAAAAGCTAACTTTACTAATAATAGTTATCTACTTTCATTGTTTTCTCTAGCAGATAGTTACCACCGAATTAAAAAATTTGATTCTACAACTTATTATAATTCTTTAGGTATAGATGAATCACTTCGACTAAAAAATCAAACAAAATATTATCAATTTATACTAAACGAAGGAATTAATCAATATCATCTCGAAAATTATACAGCAAGCCATGATAGTGTTTTTAAGGTTTTAAATGATTTTAAAAATAAATTGGATATTCCTAATTTGATTTTTGCATATCAATATTGTGGAAAAAATTTAATGAAACGTAAAAATGAAGATGACGCAATAGTGTGTTTTAAAAAAGTGGATTCATTGTTTAACGTTATTAATGATATTCATCCTGAAACTAGAGATTCGTATGAGTATTTGATCAACTATTATAAATCCAAAAATGACCTTCCAAATCAACTGAAATACGTTACCCAACTTTTAAAAGTCGATAGTATATTAAATACAAACAATCAATATTTAGGTAAAAGAATAGCAAAATTATATGATACTCCTAAATTAATTGAAGAAAAAGAAATTATCATAAATAAACTAGAGAGTAAAAATAGTTTAACGTCAAACGGACTGTTTGTTGTGTTGACCCTGCTCGTAATTAGTACAATTGGATTATTTTATTTTTACCGTAGACAAAAAATTCTAAAAAAGCGATTTTTGAATTTAGTGAAAGAAGATGGTGAGAATACTAAGCAAACGAATCATCTAAATGCAAATAAATCAAAAATCCCTGATGACGTTGTTTCCGGTATTTTATCCAAATTAGAGCTTTTTGAAAAGAGTGATCGATTTTTGGATACTAGTATTACACTAAATGATTTAGCAAAACAATTTGACACAAATTCTAAATATTTATCTAAAACTATCAATACCTATAAGAACAAAAACTTTAGTGTATATGTAAATGAACTAAGGGTGCATTATGTTGTAGAAAGAATAAAGGGGGATAGTAAATTTCGGAATTATACAATTAAGGCGATTTCTAATGAAATAGGGTTTAATACTACACAAGCGTTTTCTAAGGCGTTTCATAAAACCACAGGGATTTACCCATCCTATTTTATAAGAAATGTCGAAAAGTTAATGGATAAAAATTGACAGATTATGTGTTTTTACTACGATTTCATGAAAACGGACTAAGTTTCTTTATTTGACTATCAATAGTTTACTAATTTATTTAATTTTAAGCAGTGTTTAACAATAAAAGATTAATAATGAAAAAAAAGAAATTAAGTATTAAGAAATTTCGGGTGGCAAAGTTAAATTCGTTAGGGTCAATAAAGGGTGGAGGAAATACCAACCAAGTTGAATGTATTACCAATGAAAGTGGATGTATTACTGATGGAGACGCAATGTCTGGACTAGAATGCACATGGTCTGTAGTTGGACCGTGTCTAATAGACGTTGGGCCATAATATTCTTCATTTTAAATAACATAGAAATTTTAAGTATTAAACAATGGAAAAAAAGAAATTAAGTATTAAGAAATTTCAAGTAGCAAAATTAAATTCGTTAGAATCAATAAAAGGAGGAATGCATTCGGGTCAATCAACATGTACTGAACCAGAACCAATGTCTGGACTTGAATGCACATGGTCGTTACCTATGTTTTGTATAAAACCAATAGTTGGGCCATGATATATTTTTAATATTATTTTAGCATAAGTATATAACAAATTTTAATAAAGATGGATTTTGTTCTTAGAACAAAATCCATCTTTATATTTTTATATCAGTAGTACTTACTATAAATCAATTTACATTCTCAATAGCTTGCTCTTCTTCAGCAATAGTGCTCGTTTGATTCTCGAGCAACATACCCACAAAATAGAAAAACTCGGTATAGCTATATTTTTTCGGATATGTAGTGCCATTAATTACCGAAGCAGGAGTATAAGGAATGTTATTATTCTTTGACCATTCTGATTGTTTATGTAATACCTCTACATACATTGGGTTATTTGAAGGCGCTTTGTGTTTCTTGATCCAATTACCAAAGGTCCTATCGGCAAACCAGTCTGCATATGCTGCCATAAAGTCTTCTTGCCCCTGATCATGATAAATATCCATTAATCTAAGCGCTATTTGAGTAGGTTCTGCATCCTGATTTTCCAAACTTACCCCAAGACGAATTACGATTTGTAATTTATCCCCCATAGCCTTTATGATACGAGCGTACGCTTCAAACGCATCTTTACAATAACCACACATAGGGTTGGTGTAACTAATAATCTTAAATGTCGCATTAGGATTTCCTAAAACTATTTCATTTTTAAAAGTAGCCGTATCTGAGATTTTTTCTGATAAACTTAGTAAATGAGTGAATATTTGACCATCCCTCTTAAATTGATTCAATTTTGTATTGTCGATTCTAAATTCCTTATTCTCGCTAACTTTTTCTTTAACAAAAAGATACATAGAGGTAAATAAAGCAGAAATCATTAAAAATCTTGGTAGTAGGCCAATCTCAAATGTTAATGGAAGGCCTATGAATGCAATAATGGCTAAGGCAACAGAAACCGCACCAATAGTTAAACAAATCGCACACCATTTTTTTATAATAAATCCTTGGGAGTATATAGAGTATACTACAAATGGTACGCCGATCAAAGCGGGAATTAGTAAGATACTGGTGAACCCAAAAAAGATTTGGTATAAGGTTAGAGATCCAAAAAAGGCGATTCCCGCATCAGATAAAGTAAAGCCCTTAAAGAGCTTGCCACTATTATTATTGATTACATCTCCGCAATTAGTATTTCCGACGGTGGTACAAAATTGATGGATGGTTTGGGATTGAATACCCAAACTTTCACGTAGCGCAAAAAAGCTAAAAACCAATCCCCCGATAGAAATCAATAAAAATAAAGCCTGATTTAGGTCCCAAGATCTATTTATAAGCGTAAAAATAAGACCAGCACCTAATGCTACGGCTAAAAAAGTTTGAATAAAAGACCGGTTTGAAGCGATACCCTGATTGGCATTATACTCTACGGCAATTACCTTAGGAGCCCAAATTTCTTTAAACTCTTCAAAAGTATATTTCTTTTTTTTCAGACTTGTGTGCTTAATTTCGATAGTGTCACTTTTCTTTATGACAGCAACAATCTCCTCAGAGTTTTCTGTTTTTATTAACGACACAAAACTTTTAGGTAGTTGATCAAGGGCCTCTGCAGGAACCTCTACTGCTATGTTGTCAATATCAAAATAGTCCAGCGTATCGGTTACCGATTGAAAACTGGGATAATTGGGATGTATTTTTAATTGAAGTTCGAGATCCTTTTTGTCGTAGTTTCTAATTCGATTTTGAATCAAAACACTTTCGACTATTTGTTCTATGTTATTTTCCATGTGATTGTGTGAGATGATTTTTTTAAAGCTATTGTTTTGAGTATTTCGGATATAATAAAACAATCCAAATTTATAAGGCAATACCATTACCCTTCCTTCAAAAAATTAGCTTCTCTAAAAATAATAATTTAAATCATTTAATTTGATAGAATACATACTTCAAATAGCAATTGTTTCACCACATTTATAAATATGGAGTGTATAGGGTACAATTAATAGTATGATAGAGTAGCGCATGAATATTTCATTACTTTTGTGTTTCACTTTTTAATTATTCAAAATTGAACAGAAAATACCTTTATCCACTTTTGATCATTATAGTCACCATTGGATTTTATTATTTTGAAGAAAATGTAGATAGCTTTACTTCGGTTTCTAAAGAAAAAACTGAAGATAGTAAAAGTTATAGTTTTTTCTTTTTACCAACGTCAACTACAGGGTCAATCGTTGTTCATGATCATTATTCTTTATCATATTCGGAGAAACATGAACAAGCAGAGTGGGTGGCTTATGAATTAAAAAGAGAGCATTTGTCTACCAACGATTACAAAAGACCTTATTTTGAAAAGGATGATAAGGTGAGAACCTCTTCTGCCGATTGGCGTAATTATAAAAAATCTGGATATGACAGAGGGCATTTATGTCCGGCAGGAGACAGAAAATTTTCGTACAACGCCTTTGAAGAAACCTTTATGACATCTAATGTCACTCCTCAAGATCACGAATTTAATAGTGGGATTTGGAATAGCCTGGAACAAAAGGTAAGATATTGGGCAAAGAAATATGATGGTGTGTATGTTGTTACGGGAGGAGTTTTATCTAATGACCTTAAATCGATAGGATATGAAGCTGTTTCTGTGCCAAAATATTTTTACAAGATCGTTTTTGATAATTCTAGTACGAATCCCAAAATGGTAGCCTTTTTAATGCCTCATAAGGACTCTAATAAACGATTAAAAGAATTTGTAGTTTCTGTGGATAAGATTGAAGATATCACAGGTATCGATTTTTTTCCAAAATTAGAAGATAAAATTGAAACTAAACTAGAAGCTTCTTCGTCTACCCAAGGTTGGAAATTCTAATTTTTGTTACCATTCATTTACGCGATTGGCATCGAGTTTAATAAATATAAAAAGCAATATCGTAAATCCCCAAAGTCCGGATCCTCCATAACTAAAAAATGGAAGAGGGATGCCTATGGTAGGTATTAAACCAGTTACCATACCAATATTTATAGCAAAGTGAATAAATAAAATACCTACAACACTATAACCATATACTCGACTAAATTGATTCTTTTGCCTTTCGGCCAAATGTATTAATCGTATTAATAATGATACAAATAAAATAATAATCGCTGTAGCTCCTAGAAACCCCCATTCTTCACCAACGGTACTAAATATGTAATCCGTATGCTGTTCGGGTACAAATCCTCCTTTGGTTTGTGTGCCTTCTTTCCAACCTTTACCGGTCCAACTACCACTACCGATAGCAATTTGACTTTGGTTTGTGTTGTATCCTATTCCTTTGGAGTCAACTTCTTTACCTAAGACAATATTAAAACGATCCCGATGCCTTTGCTCAAATACATTATTAAAAATATAATTTACCGAAAAACAGAAGCCCGTGATAACGACAATTGTAAGTAGGTATCTTGAGTATTTTGGTTTTTGCTTTCGATTTCTTATTAAAATAAATATCATTACGGCCGCTATAGCAAGCACTACCCATAGAGGGTTAAAAAGCAAAGTAAGTATAAAAAGCGCAGCTGCCGAGGCTCCAACAATTAGATATATTGCTGCCAATCCCTCTCTGTAGAGAGGAAAGAAAAATGCGGCATATACCAACGCACTCCCAGGATCGGGTTGAGGTATGATTAATAGCGCAGGTATAGCAATGATCAAAAATGCTCTAAATTGATGGCCAATATATTTGATATTGGTTTGCATGTCACTTAAAAATTTAGCCAAAGCTAGTGCAGTGGCCGCTTTTGCAAACTCTGATGGTTGTAACCCTACAGGGCCAAAAACATACCAAGAGGTAGCTCCAGAAATTGTTTTTCCAAATACAAACAAGCCCAAAAGAGAAAGCAGTGATATTACATAAATTAAACCGGCGAAGCGTTCATAAAATTTAGCTTCAATAGCCTGTATGATAATGATTATAATGATGCTAAATAATATCCAATAGGCTTGTTTTACATATACCTGAGAAAGATTGGTGAATGAAAAAACTTCGTTTTCATAGGATGCCGAATAAATATTACCCCATCCAAATCCAACTAATAATATAAATAATAGTACGGTTATCCAATCTATTGCTGCTACACTGGATTTTGCCATTATTGATTAATTTTAAAAGGTTCGCCACTATATGGTTTGGCATATTCTTCTTCGAGGCTATGTGTAAGAATCCAATCTTCAAGATCTGTTCTCGAAATCGATCCTTTTAGGTGTTTTTCTATCATCAAGGAGGCAATTCTACCAGCATATCGGGCTCCCCAATATCCGTTTTCAACAAATACCGCAAGTACAATTTGGGGATTATCTTTTGGAGCAAAGGCAACAAATACAGAATGATCTGTGAGTTGTGTCTTAACACCGTCAATTTTAGTAAAGTTTTCTGCTGTTCCTGTTTTTCCGCAAATATCTATACCTTCTACCTGTAAAAAACTAGCGGTACCTTTTGTGTATACTTCATGCATGCCTTCAACTACAGGGCCGAAATGTTCTTTGTCAATTGTGGTATGTTTTGCTTTGGTATAATTCTCATTTTCGATAGGTATGCCATCAATTGCCTTAATGATATGCGGAGTGTAATAATGCCCTCTATTGGCAATAGCAGCGGTCATATTGGCCAACTGAATTGGAGTGGCAAGTACTTCGCCTTGCCCGATGGAATTAGAAATTGTACCTGTAGCGTACCATTTGTATTTAGGATATTGATATACACGATTGTAATATTCGGCGGTTGGTACTTTACCTGGTCTTCCAGCGGCTAAATCATTACCCAAATAATTTCCCAAACCAAAACTTTGCACATGTTTTCTCCAAGTATCAATACCTTCTTGGGGAGTGTCGTATTTTTCGATAATTCTTCTGTAAACAGTAGCAAAATAAGCATTACAAGAATTGGCAATACCGGGAATCATGTTTAGAGGACTCCTGTGTGAGTGACAGCCTAATTTTCTGCCATTTTTTCCGTAATAATATCCCATTCTACAAGATACGGTCTCCTTAAGGTCAATGATGTTTTCTTGTAGTCCTATAAGTGCGTTAATGGTCTTAAAAGGAGACCCAGGAGGATACTCTCCTTGTAATCCTCGATCAAATAATGGTTTGGCAATGGTGTCGTAGTATAATTTAGTGAAGTTAGGCGATCTTTTTCGTCCAACCAGTAACTCGGGTTTATAGCTAGGAGCCGTAATTAATGCCAAAATTTCTCCTGTAGACGGTTCTAAAGCAACAATACCGCCTCGTTTATTCTCCATTAACTTTTGCCCATATGCTTGAAGTCTAGAGTCAATAGTAATTGTAAGATCTTTCCCATTAACGGGTAGCGTGTCAAATTTTTTGTTCTTATATGGGCCTATATCCCTATTAAATCTATCTTTTTGAATACGTTTTACACCTTTGATACCTCTAAGCTCTTTTTCATATTGTTTTTCTACTCCATCGATTCCTATAAGATCTCCAGAAATGTAATAGGGGTCTTTTTGTATTAAACTCTCATTTACCTCTCCAATATAACCCAAAACATTGGCAGCATGCACAGTTTGATAATCCCTAAGAGAACGTTTCTGGATATAAAATCCATCAAATTTTCTCATTTTTTCCTGCAAGTAAGCATATTCATCTTTGGTTAACTGCGGAATAACGATCGAAGGTACTCTGGGAGAATATATTCGTGCCTTATCTAATCTTTTAATAAGCTTGTCTTTGGAGATATTTAATATGGAACAAAATTCTAAGGTGTCAAAAGCTTTCAATTCTCTGGGAATAACCATCACATCATAAGATGGCTGATTGGTAACCAATAATCTGGCATTTCTGTCATAGATAGCACCTCTTTGTGGATAATCATAAATTACTTTAATAGCATTATCTTCAGAAAGTGATGCAAATGAAGTATTGTAAATTTGCAAGTAGAAAAGCCTTGCAACAAATACAATACCCGTAGTAATTATGATTAAATACAATAATAACTTTCTCATGAATCTTTTCTTCTAAACAGCACTAAAACGAGCATGGTAACTACAATAGTAAATAAACTGGAAAATAACGTTTTTTTGGCTATTAATAGTATATGAGAGAAGTTAAAAATTTCTAATGAAAAAATCACAAATTGATGCGTTAAAACCATTAAGGTTACATAGGCTAATTTTTCGCCAAACCCAATGCTTCCTAATTTTACGGTTTGAAACTCATAGCTAAGACCAAATACAGATCTTAGTGCAACTGGTCTAAAGAAGGCTATGATAAGGCAAGCGGCTGCATGAACACCTCCAGAATCTCCAAACATGTCTATGGTGAGTCCTAGGATAAAACTTAAGAGAAGAAAAAGACTTTTATTGATGTTTATAGGCGCTAAAAGAATAAAAATAATATAGATATACGGATTTAATGACCCTAAGAAATTAACATGGTTAAGAATCAATACCTGAACCAATATTAATACAATAAACCTTGTGATATGTGATGCCGTATCTCTATTCATTATTTGAGGTCTCTAGATTTTTAATTTCCTGAGCGTCTCTACTTTTTATCGAATATACAAAACCGATATCGGTCATGTCATTAAACAATTTTACATCAATCAAGTAGTAGCTTTTATTTTGATCTAATGAATAATTCACAATAGTGCCAATACCTATTCCTCTTGGGAAAATAGTAGAACGACCATGCGTAATAATAGTATCTCCTTCCTTTAAGATAGCTTGTCTGGGTATTGTTTCTAATTGTACAATATTCGGATCTTTTCCATTCCAAATTAAGGAGCCATATTGATTAGAATTTTTAAGACCTGCATTGATCCGAGAATTACTGTTGAGTATAGAAATTACTCTGCTATAGTTTTTTGATGTGTTTTCTATTATACCAACAATACCCTTATCTGTAATGATTCCCATATCTGTAGATATGCTATCATTCTCTCCCTTATTGATTAATATATAGTTGTCTAATTTGCTATAATCATTTTTGATAACTCGGGCTTTTATAAAAGTATAAGGTCTGTTATATGATGAGGTGTCTATGTGCGTAATTGCAATAGAATCTACGCTCAAAACACTCAATTGATTACGCAAGCGCTCATTTTCTTCTAAAAGGCGTTTGTTTTCTGTTTTCAGGTTAAAATAATCACTTATAGAATGTTGCCAGCTATAGAGGCCTCCACTTAAAAAATTAGTCGAACTTACAAACTTACTTTTATGATACGAATGCGATTGTATAGTAAAAACTAATGATAATAGTAATAATAGAAGAAATAGCAGAAAATGTTTATTTCGGATTAAAAAATTAATAATCTGCTGCATGATCTAGAATCTTGTTATTTCTTTAGTTAAGTTTTACGTTTTTTGTGACTTTTATTGCTTCACAGATAAGGATTAAAGCAGGATAACGTAAAATCAGAAATTTAGGTATATTCTAAATGTGTTTTTTTAAACACTATTTAATTAGTACACTTTTGTATCTATTCAGATTCTTAAGTGTTATTCCTGTTCCTCTTACTACTGCTCTAAGTGGATCTTCTGCAATGTAAACAGGTAAATCCGTTTTTTGAGATAATCTTTTATCCAATCCACGAAGCATAGATCCTCCTCCTGCCAAATAAATTCCGGTATTATAGATATCAGCTGCAAGCTCTGGAGGAGTTTGTGACAAGGTTTCCATAACCGCATCTTCGATACGTAAAATAGATTTATCCAAAGCTTTGGCCATTTCTCTAAATGAGATTTGTACTTGTTTTGGCTTTCCTGTTAAAAGGTCACGCCCCTGAACATTCATTTCTTCAGGCGGGATTTCAAGATCCTCTGTTGCAGCACCAATTTGAATTTTTATTTTTTCTGCAGTACGTTCTCCTACATATAAGTTATGTTGGGTGCGCATGTAATATATAATGTCATTTGTAAATACATCACCTGCAATTTTTACCGATTTATCACAAACAATTCCTCCTAATGCTATTACCGCAATTTCAGTGGTACCTCCACCTATATCTACGATCATGTTTCCTTTAGGTTGCATAATATCTACGCCAATACCAATTGCCGCAGCCATAGGTTCATGAATAAGGTAAACTTCTTTTCCGTTTACTCGTTCGGCACTTTCTTTTACCGCTCTCATTTCTACCTCTGTAATTCCCGAAGGAATACAAATTACCATACGTAAAGCAGGAGCAAACAACTTTTTCTTTAATGCCGGGATGTCTTTGATAAACATGCTTATCATTTTCTCGCTGGCATCAAAATCTGCTATTACACCATCTTTAAGCGGCCTAATAGTTTTTATATTTTCATGGGTTTTTCCTTGCATCATAGCAGCTTCTTTTCCTGCTGCTATAATTTTGCCAGACATAATATCTCGTGCAACGATAGATGGACTGTCTACTACTACTTTATCATTATGAATCACTAGTGTATTGGCGGTACCTAAATCTATTGCTATCTCTTCGGTAAAGAAGTCAAAAAATCCCATAAAATTCAGAAAAAGGGGTTAAAATTTCGTAAATGTAATAAAATTAATGTTTAAAATGGCGTGTTCCGGTCATAACCATTGCAATTCCGTTTTCATCACAGTAATCTATACTAAGTTGATCTTTAATAGAACCACCTGGTTGAATCACAGCTTTGATTCCTGCATTATCCGCCAATTCTACACAATCAGGGAACGGGAAAAAGGCATCACTAGCCATTACAGCTCCATTAAGATCAAAATTAAAAGATTTTGCTTTTTCTACAGATTGCCTTAACGCATCAACTCTAGAGGTTTGCCCGGTACCACTAGCAAATAATTGTTTTCCTTTAGCAAATACAATCGTATTTGATTTGGTGTGTTTACATATTTTTGATGCAAATAAAAGATCTTCAATTTGTTCTGCCGTTGGTGATGTCTTGGTTACCGTTTTTAGGTCCTCATTAGCATCAGTTTTAAAATCTTTGTCTTGAACCAAAGCCCCATTAAGACAAGTGCGAACTTGAGTTTTTGGTAAATCAATGTCCTTTTGCACCAAAAGAATTCTGTTTTTCTTACCTTTTAATATTTCTATAGCTTCAGTGCTGAATGACGGAGCGATAACTACTTCGCAAAATAGTTTATGAATCTCATCGGCAGTAGCACTATCTATTTCGGTATTGCTAATTAAAATTCCTCCAAAAGCAGAAACCGAATCTCCTGCTAATGCATCAACATAGGATTGTAGCACAGTATCTCGCTGAGCTAATCCACAGGCATTGTTATGTTTTAAGATGGCAAAGGTAGGTGCTTCTCCTTTAAACTCATTCATTAAGTTTACAGCTGCATCAACATCTAATAAGTTGTTGTATGATAGTTCTTTACCGTGTAGTTTATCAAACATAGCTTCAAAATCACCAAAGAAAAACCCTTTTTGATGTGGATTTTCTCCATAACGCAGTACTTTTCCTTTAGTCTCACTTACTTTAAGAGAAGCAATAGCATGATCGCTATTAAAATAATTGAAAATTGCAGTGTCATAATGAGAAGAAACATTAAATGCTTTGGCCGCAAAACGTTTTCTATCTTCTATGGAAATATTTCCGTTTCCTTCAGAAATAACATCCAAAAACTCAGCATAATCGTCAACCGATGCAACACAAGTTACATCAGCAAAGTTTTTGGCTGCGGCTCTGATCAACGAAATTCCTCCGATATCAATTTTTTCAATAATATCTTGTTCAGGTGCACCTGATGCAACAGTTTTTTCAAAGGGATATAGATCGACAATAACAATATCAATCTGTGGAATTTCATATTGCTCAAGTTCTGCAACATCGCTATCGTTGTTTTGACGATTAAGAATACCGCCAAATACTTTTGGGTGCAAAGTTTTTACTCTTCCGCCAAGAATAGAAGGGTATGAGGTAACATCTTCAACAGGAATTACATTAATACCTAGATCTCTAATAAATTTTTCGGTTCCACCAGTAGAATAAATAGTGACATTAAGCTCATCTAATTTTTTTACAATTGGTGCTAATCCATCTTTGCTAAATACAGAAATTAATGCAGATTTTGCTGTTTTTGTGTTGCTCATGAGAAATTTTCGTTAGTAAAACGCAAAAGTAGCAATTTACTTGCCAATTAGACAACCAATTATATGTAATTGTTTTCTATAAATTGTAACAAAAAATCAAGGAAAGCGTCCTATCTTTAGATTATTTAAAATCTGAAGCAAAAAATAGAACATGATCATCTATCTTAGAGTACTTAAGGAGAGTTTTTATTTTGCCGTTAATGCACTTGTAAATAATAAATTAAGAACCTTTTTGTCACTCCTTGGAGTTACTATTGGAATTTTTTCTATTATCGGTGTGTTGGCTGCTGTAGATTCATTGAAACAAGAAATTAAAGGAAGTATAAGTTCCTTGGATAATAGTACAATCTATTTAATGCGTTTTTCGTTTGGTCCAACTAATATTCCTCAATGGAAACGAGAACAATTTCCTGATGTGACTTTTGAGGAGTATCAATATATCAATAGAGCGATGCCTAACCTTAAGGCTGCAAGTTTTATATTAAATGTAGCTCCAGAAACGGTAAAGTATCAAGACGAAAGTGTTAGCAATGTGGAAATTGCACCAGTAACTAATGATTATTATGAAATTGAAGAGCTACAAATTGCAAACGGAAGGTTTTATAATGAGCAAGAATCTGTTGCAGGAACTCCTGTAATTGTTCTGGGCGATGAGATTGCTAATGGTTTGTTTGGATCTCTAGATCCTATAGGGAAAAAAATACGTTTGTATGGCCGTAAACTTACGGTTATAGGAGTGCTTAAGAAAGAGGGATCTGGGCTTTTTGGTAATTCTAAGGATACTGCTGTTTTTCTTCCGGTTAATTTGGTGAGGAAGATTTATGGAGATAATAATAAAGCTTCTTTTCCGGCAATAATAATAAAACCAGATTCTGATGTTGATGTAGCTGAATTTGTTGCCGTATTAAAACAAAAAATCAGAACTTTTCGTGGTATGAAAGCAGATGAGATTGATAATTTCTTTGTAAATCAATTACAAGGTTTTTCGGACTTTATCGATAATATTACTGGTCAAATGAGTTTTATTGGCCTAATTATAAGTGGGTTTTCGTTACTTGTGGGTGGATTCGGGATTGCGAATATCATGTTTGTAAGTGTACGAGAAAGAACTAATCTTATTGGGATTCAAAAATCATTAGGAGCAAAAAACAAATTTATCTTATTTCAATTTTTGTTTGAAGCCGTTATTTTATCGCTTATAGGAGGGCTTATAGGTTTGTTTTTGGTTTGGATTATTTCAATTTTGGCCTCGCAATTTACAGGAGATTTCGAATTTATATTATCTCCGGTAAATATCTTACTTGGGACTATAGTTTCTTCGGTAATCGGACTAATATCAGGAATTTTGCCTGCGATATCGGCCTCAAGGCTAGATCCGGTCGAGGCAATCAGGACTGGTATGTAAATGCAGGATTTATTTTAAATACATGCATTTTCTTTCATAATCTATAATAGCTTTTCCTTTTTTTAGGATATCGGCACCAATAATACCATCTACGGGTTCGGCATGATGATTAACCAAGGCTTCATTTACATGTTTAAGATCAAATAAGATCAAGGATATTCCTTTTTTTGACCAACGACCTATTTGTATCTTATTTTTTTTCGAAAGTTGAGTGAGCATATCTGTTGCTCCTGCACCTGCCGCTTTTACATCGCTATCCTGGGCAAAAAGGCCAAACTTTTGGACCGCTTCGAAACCAACACAAGAGTTCGAAGCTCCTGTATCGACTATAAAATTACCTTGTATGCCGTTTAAAGTTGCTTTGACCTCAAAATGATTTGTTTTGGTAAAAACTAGTCGGATTCGCAGGTAGTCTTTTTGAGTCAAAAATTGTCTTAGTGTGTTCATGTTTTGGATTGAAGAAATCTGCGTAAAAATAGTATAATTAATACGAATAGAATAATGCCTAATCCGTACCAGAAATAATTTAAAGAAGGATGTTGGTCTGTTTCTCCGTAATATACAAAAGCAGCCCAATGGTATGGGGATTTTTGAGCATTTGTAATATTTTTATCGTTTAGATAATCGAGTTTTGCTTGATGTAGAGCATTCGCTTTGATACCCGAAGCTTTTAAACTTTTATAAAAATTTTGCATTAATTTTGAAGTGGTAAGGTCATTGACCTTCCATAATGAGAAGAGTACATTTTTTACTCCTGCATATTGAAAACCTCGCCCTATACTTAGTGGACCTTCTCCTTTTATGAGCTTACCAATGCCGGTTTCACATGCACTTAAAACCACCAGATCAGCATCAAGCTGCATCCCATATAATTGGTTCACAAAGATATCCGTATTGCTAAACTTTATTGAAGAAGGTTTTGTAAAAGTGCCCGATTCGGCATGAGTTGACAGGTGTATGATCTTGTGTTTTTTTGCCTCATTAATAAATAGCTCATAAGTTGCCAGTTCTTTTTCTATAAAATTTCCATCAAAATACTGTTGTATAGCATTGCTTTCTGCCAAAGAAAAAGGTAATTCTATAGGCGTGTTTTCAAAAACAGGAAAAATGCCTAAGACAGTGCGTTTAGGATCATTTTTTGTAACAGATCGAACATATTTACTAGCCGAAATCTCATAACTTAATTCTGTAGATTTTAGTAAAAAAGGCATTTTTTGAAAGTTTACAAGCTGGGTTTCTTGTGTTAACAAAGCTTCAAAGGGAACAAAATTAAGAAGGCCATCAGGAACTATGAGTAACTTGTTCTTGGTTTTTGGGATTTTTAGAGTAGTATATAGTGTAAGTGCGTCTTTTGCATATTCTTTGGGGTTATTACTGATGTTAGATGGAGCGTCATAATAATGTATAAATTTTTGAATTGATTTTTTGAAACTATTGATGTTATCAATTTTTTTAATTTCAAAAGTATCAGAACTAATTTTAAATTGATATATGTTGCGAGTGCCATAGAAATATTCGACCAAAGTAGTTTTGTTCCTTTTTAATTTTTCAAGAAGTGCCGAGATAGATATTTCTTTTTGTAATAAAAGTAAGGTTGGATATTTGTTTTGTAGCTCTTCTGTTACTTTTTTCAATCCTATAGAAGTTACATCATATACTTTTGTCCATTTTTGGATTTGATTAATATTTGCCTGCGCTCCTTTTAATTTTTCCTTTAAAATTAATGTTTCATACGATGCTAAATTTTGGTTTAGTGCGTTCCTTTTAGTAATTAAAGAATCATTACTATATCGAGAAAAGACTTGTTTAGAGAGTAAAGCTTGATTTACAAAAGGTGCTTTAGAATTTTCTGTAGCTATAAATGCTTGCTTGATATAATCTTTGTCCATTGTGGATTGATGTAAAGAAAAAAGAAGATCAATATACATTTCGGTTCTGTTTCTGTTTTGAGCATGTTGAATAAGTTTGGTTTCCTGTAGAGGATATAATTTATTCAATAATTCGTTGACCTCAAAGGCTAACTTATATGCTTTTATGGCTTGTAGGGGTTTTTGCAGTTGTTGATTGATATGCGCATGAGTATCCAGAGTTTGTAGCAAAATTTTATCCGCAATAAGATGTTCTTTTAATGGGAGTTCATTTTTTATATCATATTTAGGTAATAGAGTAGCATATATCTCCTGAATATTTTTTTGTACTTCCTTAAATTCTGATTTAGAAATTAAAATATCGATATATGCCAATTGTAATTTTGCAATAGATCGAGCGCTAACATTTTTAGCTTTTAGCAGTTTGGTCTTTGCAAGTGTTATATAGTCTTGTGCTTTTTGGTACTCTTTTTTCTCCAAAGAAACTGCAGCGAGTATTTGATAAGCGTTTATTTGTTTTGGGTCTATTGAGATTATCTTTTTTGCAATGATCTCGGCATGATTTATATTGCCTTTGCCCAAATAGTTGGTCGCAATGTTGGTGAGTAAATTAAGATGGTTTGGGGCAATAATCAATCCTTTTTGAAGTAGACTAATCGCATTGGAATGTTTTCCTTGATTATGGTATGCCACAGAAAGATTGGTAATTGCAGATACTATTTGTGGAATGTTTTGAGATTGTTCTGCCAGATATAAATAATTCTTTATTGTAGTTTCGGCTTTTGTAAGGTCTCCAATTTTGATGTACAAATTACCTAAAGGTTGTAAACAGTTTTCGATGATATCATAGTCAGATAATTGATTTTGATGATATGTTTTCCATGCTTTTTCATAGGATACGATTGCGGTCGGGATGCTACCAAATTGATTTTGATAATATCCTAGGTTACAATGAACGATAACCCATGCTAGTTGATCTTTTTTGGTGTATAGTTTGTTTTTTTTAGCATCAATAAGTTTACTCAAGCGTAGGGTAGAGGATGGGGTAGGGTTTTGCAAAAAGTAATCTAATTGTTGGTATAGAAACTCTGAAGTTTTTTCTTCCTGATACGCAAAAAGATTGAAATTGGCCACCAATAGGAGGTAAGTTGTAGAAAGAAATAATTTAAAATTTCCAAATACCATATAATTGTATTTGAGAGTTGGGAGCATCAAAATTGTAAACATAACGCACCCCAAAACTAGGGCCTATTCTTACCGTGCCTAGATTCATTCCTATAAAAATTCCAGTCTGAAAGTTGGTAAAACTATTATCAAGTTCTTGCGTGTTAAAAGAGTTGAGATCAACATTTGGATTGATACTACCATCTTGGCTTATAATAAAACCTTCGCCGGTAGTTTCTTGGTCATTTTTGCTGGTGAGATCTAATTTCAATTGAACACCAGCACCCATAGCAAAATAATTACTGAAATTGTACCGAAAAGATGCCGGTACCGCATAGATAGAAATATTATTTAATTGATTTAATTCTGAAAATTGAATTAGATTTTGGTTACCAGAAGCATCAACGGTAACTGTTTCAAAATTTCTAATATCATCATACGTCGATGCAGAAAACATAAGTTCTGCCTGATAATACCCTCGATACGATTTAAAAGGGGATAGTGTTGCTCCAACAAAATATTCTTGTTGATTATCAAACTCGGGCACTATCATGTATCCAGCTTTGGCGCCTATCGAAATACCCGGCATAAACCGAGTAGTTGCATAATTAGTAATTATCGGGTCGTTCTTGTCGAAATATATGGCTGTACGGCTTTTTGTTTTTTTCTTATGAAAATCTTTACCAAATTTCATAGAGTATTTTACAAAGCCTTTTGTAGAATCTATCTCGGCTACATTTTTTTGTTGAGTGCCGGGAAGGTAAATTCTATTAAATTGAAAAATGATCTTGTCCTTCTTTAAAATAGTATCCAAACAACTATAATTTACCTCTTTTTCTTTTGGGCAGATCGGACAATCCGGGTATATGCCTTCAATTCGTAATGTTGATTTATCAAACATTTTAGGAGTGTCTACGTCTAATTTTATGGTGTTGGCAGGACCTTCTCCATTATTTTGAAAACGCACTTTAAATTTAAGACGTTTAAAACGTACCAATCGATAGTTCATTAACCAACCATTCGAGGACATTTTGTTGGGGTCATGAGAGGTAACAATCTCCATTTCGGTGTCCTTTACAGTATGATTGTCAAAATTCTCATCAGGAACGTAGACACTTCTTAAGGTAACAATGGCACTAGTATCTTTAATCATCTCTGGAGTCGTTTTCAGGGTTCTAAAAATATTTCGCTCTTCGCCGGGTTGCATGTCATTAAATACTATTACCTGATGATTACGATATAGAGCCTTGGACTCTTCGAGTGTTAACGGAAGGTTTTTTCTTTTTGTAGTATCCTGAGCAAATAGTGTTTTGTTAATAAGGGTAGTTTGAGAAACAGATGCTAATAGAGTATGGTCATCATTCTCTGGGAGTGTTTCGGCGATAGGCGCCAAAGGAACAATGTACTCTCCGTGATGCATACGCGTATCTTCTATAATAAAATTATCATTCTTAAATTGATTGTCGTTATAAAAAAGATAGAGTTTTCCGCTAGAAACATAATTATTGGTGTTCTTATAACTAGTGATAAATATCATTTCTTGATCGGGAATGGGTTCTCGATTTCGCTTAAGAATTAAGTCTTGATCTTCGATAAATATAGAATCAGCATTAACCGAAGCTTGATCAGTTATATTATCTATGGTTAGGGATTTAGGCCTACTTGTTGGTGGTTTGCCGTTATCATAATTGTTAGTTGCCCAAAGTCTAGTCTTGTAATCTCCCGGCTTTTTGTATATATGCGTAGGGGTAGCTTCAAAACTGTAGTTTCCATCTCCAAATTCCCAATAATAGGTGTAAAACGCTTTAGGAGCACCTGCGATTTGATTAAGTGGAGGCATTTCTGCTCCAAATGTTACTCTATTACCGTCAATTTCGTTTGATATTGGTGCGACCCTTGGTATGGTATCGTGTTTTCGAATTTGCGCCATGCATAAATTCGAAAACAAGAATATACCAAATAATAATACAGAAAAGCCCCTCATGATTTTTGTTTGTTGTTACTAAAGATAATTAAAAAGTTAAATCTCTTATTCGTGAGCTAGTATACCTCATATAAAAATTCTTATATGAGGTATGCCCAATAAGTTTCTTTTTATTACTCCCAGGCATCATTGTACGCGTCATAAATCATTTGACGCAAACTCGCATTGTTGTTCAAAGTTACTCCTTGAGAGTTCATAACTATTATGCAATCCACTCCATTAACGGGAAACATGACCATTTGAGTTAGTACTCCTTGTGATATTGTAGGGTCGCTACTAGTACCTATGGAGCCATTTTTTCCATAGTAGTTGCCATGTATCTCATCTGCGGGGTCAGCCCTGTCCATTCCGATACGATGTTGTTTCATGATATCTCTTTGTTCTTTAGAAACCAAAATTTCGGTATGTTCGTAATATGCAATGACCTTTGCCATTTCGATAGGTGTCATAAAATAACCTCCGCCACCAGCTTTGTTGTTCCAGCTGTCATAGTACCGACCATTATTGGTGTTGTTAATATCATTTACATTGTAATAGAGTGTAGCGATATTTTTATCTTCAGGAACACATCCTACCAATGGAAGAGATAGCTTGTCAAAAATATTCTCCTGCATGTATAGTAAATACATGAATTGAGTATTTGCATCATTTTCTATATCGATCGCATTGGTATCATCTACAGCTTTCCAAAGAGAAGGGATGAGCACCCTAAACAATGCAAAATTCACATTAAGGTAGTTGCGAGTTTTAGGATTAACAACTCCTGTTTCTATACAATCTTTGAGGCCTTGATATACGAGTGTAGTATTAAAGTTATTGTTTGTGCTTTGTAGTCCAGATTCGTGCTTTAGTAAATCTTTAAAACTTAAATTATTTACTCCGGATCCCTTTGCCCATGATGCCGGAAGCCAATCTTCTATTTTATCATCTATGGTAAGATTGTTAGCTTCAAGTAATTGCATTACTGCTATAGCGGTATAGAATTTAGAAATGCTAGCTACATTTATTTCTTTGTTTAAAGAAAAATCAAGGGCCCCATCGGTTGTAGTTCTAGCTTGGCCATAGGCATTTGATCTAGCTAGGTTTCCATTAACACTTATGGTGTATGACCACCCTACAGGGCTGTTTCCACCTGCTTCTATATAATCAATTATATTTTGCTCAAAGGCATCAAGGTCGAAAACAGGACCATTAGTTTGAATGTCGTTAATTCCTTCATCGCTTTCGCAACTTCCTAAAGAAAGAAGAGAAACAGCAAATAGTATCAAACTGGTTATCAATTGTCTTGTATTCCTACTGTTATTCGGTAATGCAAAGGTTGATTTTTTTGTTGTCATGATTTTTGTTTTTATATCCTTAGATCAACGGCTTGGTTTTTTTGTTACCCTCTTTTTTAAAAACTTATGGATAATGCATAAAAAAATCCGGAAGGAAATACCTTCCGGAAGATATACTGGGATAGACCGTAACCCCCGTTAACCTATAAGCATATTCCAGTATAAATAAAGATTAAAGATTATGGTAATGCATTTATAAGTGCAATAAGATCTGCCTCGGTTCCGGTTGAGGTAGTGCCAATGATCTCAAGATGATCTTCTTCGATGGTCGCAGCTTGGATCGCATATACATATTGCCCTTCTTGAACAGATACAAAGATGATGTGTACTTCTAACCCTATCGGGATTAATCCATAGTGCTCAGAAAATAAACCAGTTTCGGTATCATAAATATCTAATAATGCTAAAGCCGTTGGTTCTTCGTCATAAGTGACATACACATTGCAGTTAGTGTTGTCGTAACCATCGGGAACATCAACCTGTAAAATTGTTTTAGGTCGTGGATCATTATACCAACGATCAATATTTGTCCATCCAAAATTGCTTATAAAACCACCATATCCGGTTACACCAGCACCATTAGGCCCTTCTCGTTGTATGATCTCTAATGCTCCTTGTTCATTTTCTTCCCAAACTACATCACATTCTAGATCATCATCAGTGCAATCATTATCCTGACCAGTAAAAAGAACCATTTGGTTATCAAAGTTATCCGTAGGAGCGAATATTTGAATCGGATTTGCTAATTGCAGGGGTTCCTGGTTTTTATGCGCGTTTATATAAAATTCTCCCCCCGATATCAATGTTTCAACATCTCCATTAGGGCGTTTGCCATTGGTGGGCATTTTGGTAAGTAGCATTTTGGTCTTGTCATAAATTTCTACTAATTCAATAGTGACGCTTCCGGTAGCAGGATCACCATTTTGATGTAAAAAACTATTGGCAGGGAAATGCAGAATGGTGCCTTCTACACCATAAACTTCGCCACCCGAAGTTGCGTTTATATTAATGACTTGCTTGGCTTCATTTCTGTTTTCTATAATTTCGGCTTTATATTCAAGTCCTCCTAATATTTCAAGGATTTCGGGATCTACGTCGTCATTATTTGTACAACTTCCAAAAAAGAAAATAGGAAAGAATAAAAGGAAAAAGTTCTTCATCGTTTTTGTAACACCCCTACTGTTGTTTGGTAATGTTATTGCTGTGTTTTTTGTTCTCATATTAGTTTGCTTTTAAGATTTACATTTTTATATCAAGAGCATTTATTTTTTGTTACCCTCTATCCTAAAACTTTTTTTAAATTAGATGCGCTAACCGAGATATCAATGGGAAATACCAAAGTGCATCCTGATCAGAAATATATTAATGCTCTTTTGCAGAATGATACTGTGATCTTGGGTGAGATTTATCAGAAATTTGCTCCAAAAGTAATCGGGTATATTAAAAATAATAGTGGAGATGAATCCAGAGCTCAGGATATTATTCAGGAAACTTTAATTACTATTTATAAACAAGCAAAAGAGAAAGGGCTCCAGCTTACTTGCCCTTTTGATGCTTATTTTTTTCTGTTGTGCAAGCGTAAATGGATAAACGAATTAAAAAAATCAACCAATAAAGAGGTAACAATTAATGAGGGTATTGTATCTATAGATGACGAGAGCGCTCGTTTTGCCGAAGAAACAGAGCTTTTTAATGCGAAGAACGAGCTGTTTAGCGAGATGTTTGATCAATTGGGTAAAGCGTGTAAAGAATTATTGAAGGCAACTTTTACTATAAAATCTATGGAAGAAGTTGCACAAAAATTGGGACAATCATATGGGTATGTTCGAAAAAAGAAATCTTTATGTATTGGTCAATTAACTCAATTAGTTCAAAATGCTCCTAAGTTTAATCAACTAAAGAATTTGTTATGACCCCAGAAGAAAAATACGAATTGTTTGAAAAATATTGTAGCCAAGAGCTTTCTAATGATGAGAAATCTGCGCTACAAAAGCTGATTGATGCAGATAAAGCTATTGATAAAGAATTGAAACTATATCAGGATCTGCATACTCATCTGAATGCGAATTTCACTACAGAAAAACAAAAAAAGGAATTAGAAAATAACCTTAAAGAAATTGGAGATACATACTTTTCAAAAAAATCTACAAAGAAAGCATCAAAAATTATAAAAATGCCTGTATGGGCATATGCAGCTGCGGCCAGTATTGCTATTGTATTTGGAGTATATTTTTTAAATCAGGGTAGCCCGGTTTATAATGATTATGCAAACATACCTGAGTTAGCTATTGCAGAACGAGGAACTTCTGCCGAAGAAATTAAAAAAGCCGAAAATGCTTTTAACTCAAAAGAATATGCGGAAGCCGAAAAATATCTTTCCGAATTGATATCTCAAGATGTAAATAATACAGAATATCAATTTTATTATGGAATTACTTTATTGGAGCAGGATAAATATGATGCTTCGACCAAAGTTTTTCAGAAGATACATCAAGGAAATTCGATTTATAAATACAAAGCTATTTGGTTCGAAGCCTTAAGTCATTTAAAGAGAAAAGAATATGCTCGATGTTCAAAATTGCTAAAAACACTTCCAGTAGATGCCGAAGATTATCAAATAGCCCAAGAATTATTAAAAAAACTTGATTAATTCAATGTTGATATGTATCCAGAAGTGTTAATTAACAATGTTTTTGGTGTAAAAAATCTTAAAATTATGTAATTTATTAGGTACCATCCCCACTAATTTTTCGGATCATAAAATTAAATACGTAAGGTTATGGATACAATTGATAAAATACAGCATATCGAAAAAGAACAAATTAAATTTTTGCATTTTCCGCATCAAGAAGTGTTGAGCAATAAAAAGAAAAAGAAAGATCGATATAGAAAATTAAGAAGAGCATTGAGTTTAGGGAATCTGGAGCATGTAAAAGTGAAAATCCTCTTTGCCGATGATGAAGGAGCCAAAGAAGTAGAAACTACAGTTTGGGGAATTACAGAAAAATCCGTGATTCTTAAACAATCTACGGTTATTCCTCTAGAACGAATTATCACCATACAGTAAAGGAGGGCTAAATTCTTATACCAAAAAGTATAAAAAATGCGCGCAAAATTTAATTACTTTTGCGGCATGATACTTACCGATACACATACACATATTTATAGTGAATCTTTTGAAGAAGATCAAGATCAAATGATGCAACGCGCCATTGCAGCGGGTGTAACCCGCTTTTTTGTGCCTGCAATAGACTCTACCTACACTAATGCTATGTATGATATTGAGTCTAAATATCCGGATCACGTTTTTTTGATGATGGGTTTACACCCAACTCATGTTAAAGAAGGTTATAAAGAAGAGCTTAAACATGTCGAAGAAGAATTAGACAAACGTCTTAATGGAAATGCAGGTAAAACGTTTTATGCTGTAGGTGAGATCGGAATAGATCTCTATTGGGATAAAACCTTTTTGCCAGAACAAAAAGAAGCTTTTCGATACCAAATACAATTAGCTAAAAAATATAAACTACCTATTGTTATTCATTGCAGAGAATCTTTTGAAGAGATTTTTGAAGTGTTAGAAACTGAAAAAGGTGAGGATTTATTTGGGATTTTTCATTGTTTTACGGGTACCATAGAAGATGCACATAGAGCTATCGGTTATCAAATGAAATTAGGGATAGGAGGAGTGGTTACTTTTAAAAACGGTAAAATCGATAAATTTTTGGATCAAATATCTCTTGATCATATTGTTTTAGAGACAGATGCACCGTATTTGGCACCTACGCCATATCGAGGGAAAAGAAATGAGAGCTCCTATATAATGAATGTTCTGAAAAAACTTTCAGAAATATACCAAAGACCAATTGAAGAAATTGCCGCTATAACTACTCAAAATTCCAAAGATATATTCGGAGTTTAAAATAAATTGTGATTTAAATTTTGTTCATTTGCCCTATGAGCAACATATCAAACATACTTCTGATTTATACCGGTGGTACCATAGGTATGATCAAAAATTTCGAAACCGGAGCATTGGTGGCTTTTGATTTTGATAAACTATTATTAAAAATCCCAGAACTCAAGCTTCTGGATTGTACAATAGATACTACTAGTTTTGATGAGCCTATTGACTCATCAGATATGAATGTGGACCGATGGAAGGAATTAGGTCATATTATAAATAGTAATTATGAAAAATATGATGGCTTTGTAGTATTGCATGGTAGTGATACGATGTCCTATACGGCATCGGCAATAAGTTTTATGTTTGAAAACCTTGCAAAACCCATCATTTTTACAGGATCTCAATTGCCTATTGGTGACCTTCGAACGGATGCCAAAGAGAATTTGATAACAGCGGTTCAGATTGCCGCTTTGCAGAAGAAAGGAAAACCAGTCATAACAGAGGTGGGACTCTATTTCGAATATAAATTGCTTAGAGCCAATAGAACGACAAAGATTAATGCAGAACATTTTGAGGCGTTTCAATCCCTTAATTATCCATCACTGGTAGAGTCGGGAGTGCACCTTAAAGTAAATACCTCATTTTTACGAGCCGTAAACCGACGAAAAAAAATGGTATACCATACACATTTTGATAATAATATAGTGGTCATTAAAATGTTTCCGGGTATAAATGAGGGCATATTAAAAGGTATTTCTTCATTGCCCGAAATAAAAGGTGTTGTTTTAGAAACGTATGGATCTGGAAATACAACTACAAAAAAATGGTTCATAGATATGCTGGCCGCTTTAATTAAGAAAGGAATTCCGGTGATAAATGTTACACAGTGTGCTGGGGGAAGTGTCGAAATGGGGAAGTATGATACCAGTGTTGCCTTAAAAAAAGCGGGTGTTATCTCGGGAAAAGATATAACTACTGAAGCAGCTATTGCCAAATTGATGTATTTATTAGGAGAAAATTTGCCTCTTAAAGTGCTTAAAACCATATATGAAACCTCTTTACGCGGCGAAATGTCAGAAAATTAACGCCTCAAATTTTATTGCTTAACATTTTTTTTGTTATTTGCCCATCCCATTTTTTGGGGGAAAACCGAGAGAGGTGGCCGAGTGGTCGAAGGCGCACGCCTGGAAAGTGTGTATACGTCAAAAGCGTATCGAGGGTTCGAATCCCTTCCTCTCTGCATTATTATCAAAATTTTAATAGATTTTGTAATATTTTTATATCTTTAACCCTTTAACTAATTAAAATTAAGAATCAGCGCAATGAAAAGATTATTTTCTATTCTGGCAATCACAGCGGTAATGGCTTTTGGAAACTTACAAGCGGCTACTGCACCTGCCCAGTTATTAACGGCTAATGTGCAATTATTAATTGCTCCTATAACAACGACAACAGTACAAGATGATGTAGCATCCGATACTGCAGATGATTTAACATTTCATCAAAACCTTAAAAAACGTTTTATTGAAGGTGGACCTGAATTTATGGGTATCGTACTTTTATGTTTGATATTAGGTCTTGCGATTGCAATTGAAAGAATTATCTTTTTGAATCTTTCTACTACAAACACCAAAAAACTACAACAAAATGTTGAAGACGCTTTAAATAGTGGTGGTGTTGAAGCAGCAAAAGAAGTTTGTAGAAATACAAAAGGACCTGTAGCTTCTATCTACTATCAAGGACTTGATAGAGCAGACGAAAGCATTGATGCTGCCGAAAAAGCTGTTGTAGCTTACGGTGGTGTACAAATGGGTCAATTAGAGAAAAATGTATCATGGGTATCATTATTTATCGCTCTAGCTCCAATGCTTGGATTTATGGGTACGGTAATTGGTATGATCCAGGCATTTGATAAGATTGAAGCAGCTGGAGATATGCAGCCTTCACTTGTAGCAGGTGGTATTAAAGTAGCACTTCTTACAACAGTATTTGGACTTATCGTAGCGATTATCCTTCAGATTTTTTATAACTACATCGTAGCTAAAATCGATAGAATCGTTAATGATATGGAAGATGCATCGATTACATTAATCGATATGTTGGTAGCTTACAAAAACAAGAAGTAATTTATAAAGTTCAGGTTTTGTAACCTTTACTTAATAAACAGCCTACTTTAATATTTAAAAAATTAAACGAGGCCTTCTTGTAAGTTAATCAGAGTGCGGTAAGCATTCCAAATAAAAAATAGACAAATGAAAATTTCTAAAATATTATCATATGTTGTACTAGGATTAGGTGTCTTAGGAGTGATCCTTTGGTATGTTATGAGTAGTTCAATCAGTAATTTGATGGACCAAAATGGAGTATCCGAAGCTAGAGAGCTTGATTTCGATCTTGCTGGCCCAGCGGTGTCTCCGTTATATAGTCTTACATTGATTATTTTTGTTATTACTATAGTAGCAACTTTGATCACTGTATTTTCAACATTAGCAAAAAACCCTTCAGGTCTTAAAAATACGGCTATCGGAATTGTTGCTTTCATCGTTGTTGTGGGAATTGGTTTTGCCATGGCAAAAGGAGTTGAAACTCCTTTAAAAGATGGAGGTGTACTTTCTGAAAGTGGATCTAAATGGGTAGGAACCGGATTATATGCATTTTATTTCCTGGCGGCAATCGCAGTAGGTTTAATGTTTTTCTCTGGAATTAAAAAACTAATAGGTAAATAATTATGGCAAGAAGATCAGCACCAGAAGTAAATGCAGGATCTATGGCAGATATTGCATTCTTGCTTCTTATATTCTTCCTGGTTACTACTACTATTGAAACAGATAGTGGTATTAGCCGTAAGCTTCCTCCTCCTCAGGAAGATGAAGTAGAACCACCAATTTTGAAGGAGAAAAATATTTTTGTGGTAGAATTAAACAAAAATAATGACCTTTTGGTAGAAGAAGCTCCTATGGAGTTAGGGGATCTTCGTGAAGCTGCTGTTAAGTTTTTGGATAATGGAGGTGGTAAAGGCGAAGATGCCTGTAACCATTGTCAAGGGGCAAAGGATCCCTCGTCATCAGATAATCCTACCAAAGCTGTAATTTCTTTGCGTAATAATAGAGAGACTAATTATGCTACTTATATTGCAGTTCAGAATGAACTGGTTGCAGCATATACTCAATTACGTAATAGAGAAGCACAACGTCAATATGGGAAATCTTTCGAACAAATGGAGAAAGACCTTAAAGATGTTAATTATACAGGTAATAAAGAAAGCTTAAAAGAAGATATCAAGAAGATTCAGTTCTTGTTCCCAGAAAAACTTTCTGAGGCAGAACCGAAGAAATAAGTAATAACAAAAATAGAATAATATGTCTAAGTTTAATAAGAAAAAAAGTGGTGAATTGCCAGCGATTTCTACAGCTTCATTGCCAGATATTGTATTTATGTTATTATTTTTCTTTATGGTGGCAACGGTAATGCGTCAAAATACTTTGATGATCGAAAATAAATTACCGGTGGCCGATCAAATAGAAAAGTTAGATAAAAAAGACTTGGTAATGTATATTTATGCAGGAAAACCAAGTTCTAGATATCGTGCAAGTGCAGGAAATCAACCAAGAATTCAGCTTAATGATAAATTTGCAGATGTAAGTGAAATCAAAGCTTTTATTTTGGCGGAGCGCGCTTCTAAACGAGAAGAATTGATACCTTTCCTTACCACTGCTCTAAAAGTAGATGGAGATACCAATATGGGTCTTGTAGGAGATATCAAGAAAGAGTTACGAGAAGTACAAGCGTTGAAAATTAATTATACTACCCGTACAGGAAGTGCATTAGACAACTAGGATTTAGAGTAATCAGACTCGAAAATAATCTAATACATATATTAAATCCCGCTATTTAGCGGGATTTTTTTATGCGTATTATTTTGTAATTGGCGTAATAGTGGCATGACAATTGTGAGTTTGATAATGATAACTGTGATCTATATCCTATAAACGATCAATATCTAACCCGCCAATGTATGATATTGAATAATAGATAAAGTTAGTATACAATTCTTCTACATAATTCATGTCATATATAGATGCAGTTTTTGATGCTGTAAGTAATTATTAACTAAATATATCTATTCATATGGCAAGAAGATCAGCACCAGAAGTAAATGCAGGATCTATGGCAGACATTGCATTTTTATTACTCATATTTTTTTTGGTTACCACTACAATCGAAACCGATAGTGGTATCAGTCGAAAACTTCCAGCTCTAGAAAAGGAAAATAAAGTTCCGCCGGTAATCCGGGAGAGGAATATTTTTGTGGTAGAGCTCAACAAAAACAATGAATTGCTTGTTGAAGAAGCTCCAATGGAGTTAAAAGACCTTCGCGAAGCTGCTATCAAATTTTTAGATAATGGTGGGGGCACAGGTAAAGATGCGTGTAATTATTGTCAGGGAGATAAAGATGCTTCATTATCTGATAACCCCAATATTGCAGTAATCTCTTTACGAAATAACAGAGAGACCAATTATGCTAGTTATATCGCTGTACAAAATGAACTAGTAGCTGCATATACGGCTTTACGCAATAGAGAAGCGCTAAGGGACTATGGGAAATCTTTTGAACAAATGAAAGAAGATCTTAGAGACCCTAATTATCCGGGAGATGAGGAGAGCCTTAGGGAAGACATTAAAAAAATACAATTTAAGTTTCCTGAGAAGTTATCCGAAGCAGAACCAAAGAAATAAATATTCATTTTTAAACAAATAATTTATATGTCTAAGTTTAATAAGAAGAAAAGTGGTGAATTACCGGCTATCTCTACAGCATCATTACCAGATATCGTATTTATGTTGTTATTTTTCTTTATGGTGGCAACGGTAATGCGTCAAAATACGTTAATGATAGAAAATAAGTTACCGATTGCAGATCAAATAGAAAAGTTGGACAAGAAAGACTTGGTAATGTATATTTATGCTGGAAAACCAAGCTCTAGGTATCGTGCAAGTGCCGGAGATCAACCAAGAATACAGCTTAATGATAAGTTTGCAGATGTAAGCGAGATCAAGGCTTTTATTTTGGCAGAACGCGCTTCTAAACGAGAAGAATTGATACCTTTCCTTACTACCGCTCTAAAAGTAGACGGTGATACCAATATGGGACTTGTTGGGGATATCAAAAAGGAATTACGCGAGGTACAGGCTCTAAAAATTAATTATACCACCCGTACAGGAAGTGCAATGGATAATTAAATATTTAGAGAAAAGAGAATAAGATCTAATGTATGTATAAAATCCCACTAGGTAGTGGGGTTTTTTTACGAATTACTTTTGTTTTTATAAAGTTTCTGTAATTTCTAAGGAAATAGATTTATTTTAGTGATCTCTATGAAAAAAGTACTGATAATCATTATTTGCTGTTTGAATGCCGTTATCGGTTTGGGTCAGGAACCTGAGTCTGGTATTGGCAAAGAGAAAACTCTCGATTCTCTTTATCGAGAAGATCAGTTTTATATAGGTCTTACTTATAATTTAATTCTTAATAGACCAACAGACGTTAATCAATCTGGTTTTTCTGGAGGATTACATTTTGGTTTTGTTAGAGATATGCCTATTAATAAAAGACGAAATGTTGCATTTGGTGTTGGATTGGGATATTCTTTAAATGTGTATAATCACAATTTATTGGTGGGCGAAGGAGATGCCGGAGAGAGTGTATTTGGTAGTCTTAGAGGGATTGATTTTAATATCAATAGGTTTACTACGCATTTGTTTGAAGCTCCGGTAGAGTTTAGGTGGCGCACATCTACACCGGAATCTCATAAGTTTTATAGAATATATACAGGCCTTAGGATGGGATATTTGTATTACTTTAAGTCTAACTTTAAAGGGGCAGATGGTGATGTAAGTCGTACAAATGTAGATGAGTTAAATAGATTAAGGTTTGGTGCTACGTTTACCTTTGGCTGGAATACCTTTAACTTTCATTTTTATTATAGTCTAAATAGTTTGTTTTCTGGCGATGCCGTGATAGGAAATGAAAAAGTAGGGATTAATACAGCCAAAGTAGGGTTGGTGTTTTATCTTCTATAACCAAAAATTAACCAAAGTTAATTGTGGAATAACTCCGATCAAGAAACCTAAGACTAATTCGAGATTAGTATGCGCTTTACAATGTAGTCTTGATGACGCGACTAATCCGTTTGCAATCATTAAACCCGCAATAAGTAAAGTGAGATTCATTCCAAAGTGAATACTTAATGCTATGGTAAACATAGTAACTCCACTGATCCCAATCATATGTATGCTTGCTTTGATATTGAATAATACCATAAAAATTGAACTAAGCATCGAGAATAAGATGCCTAAAAAGAAAAAATAAAGCTCGGGGTATCGATATACATCAACAACCATTTTTATGACTACAATCAATAATATAGATTGTAATAATAAAGGGATTTTTCGCTGTTTTACATCTTCCAAATGAATAGAACTAATGGTGCCCAGGCTTTTAAGAAAGAAAAACAAAACAACAGGAATAAAAACGGTTAATACCATTACACCAAATACTTTTGTTTTTATAATATCATCCGGAATAAACCGGGGAGCAGCAGTAAAATAGATAATGGCACCCAAAACGGGCATTAACAAAGGGTGAAGGATGTAAGAAATGCTTTTTAAAAAAAAGTTCATCAAATTTTCTTTCGTAACCGTGCTACAGGAATATCTAACTGTTCTCTGTATTTGGCTACTGTTCTTCTGGCGATCGGATATCCTTTTTCTTTAAGGATTTTGGCAAGTTTCTCGTCTGTTAACGGTTTTTTCTTGTCTTCTTCGCCAATAGTTATTTCTAATATTTTCTTGATCTCTCTGGTAGAAACTTCTTCTCCCTGATCATTTGTCATTGATTCAGAAAAGAATTCTTTTATAAGTTTTGTTCCATAAGGAGTGTCTACATATTTGCTATTCGCTACCCGAGAAACTGTGCTTACGTCCATATCAATCTCATCTGCAATGTCTTTTAAGATCATTGGTTTAAGATTACGTTCGTCACCACTTAAGAAATAACTATTTTGATAGTGCATTATTGCACTCATGGTAATAAAAAGTGTCTGTTGTCTTTGTTTAACTGCTTCAATAAACCATTTTGCCGCATCTAATTTCTGCTTAATAAACATTACCGCTTCTTTCTGCGATTTGGATTTTTCTTTACTTGCTTTATAGCCTTGGAGCATATTATTATACTCTCGAGAAACATGTAATTCTGGTGCATTCCGGCCATTAAGTGTTAGCTCAAGTTCGCCATCTACAATTCTTATGGTAAAGTCAGGAACAACATGCTCTATCATTCGATTGTTACCAGCATAGGCACCACCTGGTTTAGGGTTTAAGTGCTCTATTTCTTCGATAGCTTCTTTAAGTTGTTCTTCGGTAACATCAAACTTTACTAATAATTTGTCGTAATGTTTTTTACTAAAATGGTCGAAAGCTTTTTTAAGTATTTCGGATGCGAGTTTTATAGGGATAGTGGTTTCTTTTCTATCCAACTGAATCCATAGGCATTCTTGCAAGTTACGAGCTCCTACACCAGCCGGATCTAATTGATGTACTATCTTAAGGATGTTTTCTATTTTCTCTTCACTTGTATATACATTTTGAGTAAATGCAAGGTCATCCAAAATATCAGATAATAATCTTCTGATGTACCCGCTTTCATCTACACTACCTACCAAAAACTCCGCTATTTGTCGCTCTTCTTCATCTAGACGATAAGTGTTTAATTGATTGATAAGATGTTGATGAAATGAGGTGCCTGATGCATATGGCACACTTTTTTCTTCATCATCAGAGCTATAGTTGTTTGAACTTAATCTATAACTTGGTATTTCGTCATCACTTAAGTATTCATCAACATTGATATCTGTCTCGATTTTTTCATTACCATAGTCATCATCACTAGCGTTTTCGTTGCTGAAGCTATCTTCAAATTCATCAGCTTTTTCCTTACCGCTATCCAAAGCAGGATTTTCTTCCATCTCTTGCTTTAGTCGTTGTTCAAAAGCTTGCGTAGGAAGTTGTATCAACTTCATTAACTGAATCTGTTGAGGAGATAGTTTTTGGGAAAGTTTAAAATTTAGTTGTTGCTTTAGCATAAAAAATATCAATGTTCTTCTACTCACAAAAATAAACAAAAAACACTGTTTTTATGAAAGTATTGGATGGTTAGTTTATTTAAAAATGCAGTAAAATCATAACAATATGCTAATTGTTATAATTTTCTTTACTGGATTCAATCAATAAACGAGCCAAAGGTGATTTTAATATGCGAAAAAAGTTTTTTTATGACTAGTCTAAAATGAAAAAACAAGAATGTTAAGGAACAAATATTTTGTTTTTGATAGCATAGATCACCAAACCTGTTCTGTTTTTAAGATTTAATTTCTCAAAAATAGAATCTCTGTATCCCTCAATAGTTTTAGGGCTTAAAAACATGTCACTCGCAATCTCTTTATAGGTTTTTTCTGTGCAGGCATGTTTTATAAACTCTAACTCTCGATCTTTTAGGGCTACTGCCTTATCTTCTTTAGGATTTAAAGAGCCTAATAATAAATTTGTTACATCTTTGGTGTGATAAAATCCAGTTTCCTGAACTTGAATAAGCGCGTTTTCGAGAATGCTTTTTTCTGTGTCCTTAAGCAGATAACCTTTGGCCCCAGCTCTTAACATTTTAAGAATAGTGTTTTCATCCTCTTCAACAGATAGTGCAAGTACTTTAACCTGCGGATACTCATCTTTGAGTGCTGCTGTAGTTTCAATGCCATTCATTATAGGCATATTGATATCCATCAGTACGATATCAGGAATGTTTTTTGGATCTTTAAAACGGGTAAGTAGTTCTTTACCATTTTTGCAGATGTATAGTATTTTAAATTTGTCGAATCCATTCACAAGACCCATTAACGCTTGCGATAGCAGGATATGATCTTCTACGATTACTACTGAATATTTCATGATGCTCCCTTTCTTTCTATTTGTGTGTGTTTACTGTTTGCATAATTAGTCAATTTCATTGTCTAATACAGTTAAACTTTTCTTATTATAATAATAGGTTAAAGTGATAGATGTTCCTACACCTTCTTCAGAATCTAATGTTACAATCGCATCGATCAATTTACCCCTATTTTGTATATTACACAGACCTATACCTTGTTTGGTGTTGGTGTCTTTAATGTCAAAACCTACTCCATTATCTTTGGCATAGATTGTTAATTTGTCTTTTTCATAATCTACATTAACGTCAAGATTAGAGGCTTTAGAGTGTTTTATGGTGTTTGTAAAAAACTCTTGTAATATTCTAAAGATTATGATTTCTACTTTATCATCAAGTATTTCGTGTTCTTCATTACTGGTTATAGTTGCTTTTATAAATTGTAAGCGATTAAATCGCTCTATTTCGAGGGTAATAGCTTCAGTAAGACTTAGACTTTTTATCGCATCGGGATTAATAAGCTTGGATAAAGATCTAAGTTCTGTTAAGCTTTTTGTTATGGTATCTGTTACTTCTTGTAACTTGTTGGAGTCATCTTGTGCAACACTAACCTGTATTTTGGCTAATGTAAGTAACTGACCAATATTATCATGCAGCTCCCAACTAATATTACGCAGGGTTTCCTCCCGAATTTCAATTTGAGTCTCTGCAATCGCAGTTTCAAACTTTTTCTCGGCTTCTTTTTGTTGTAACAATAAGCTGTTTTTCCTTTTTTGAAAAATAATAAAAAGAAAAATCATTATAGTAATGATTACTATTAGTACAATACTTGCTATTAATATAGCTGTTTCCTGTTGCTCCATATAAAGCCTATAATAAAACAGATGTTCATAGTAATAGTTAAGAAAACACCTAATAAAAATGATACTGTCACATCGGTCCAATCAGTATAGTAATTTCTGAGTATTCTAAAAGGTATATTACCAATATGATACAATACCAAGCCAATGCTAATCCAAAACAACAAGTTTTTCTTTACGTTTAAAACTTTCTCAGAATTCAGGATTTCAAAGAAATACAAAAAAATAGTTATTACCAAAAAGCCAGAAGCGGCTATATAGGGTAATATTTGGAGTTCATAAATATAGTTCTGATAAAAACCATTTACTATTAAAAATACTGAATAGGATATTACAAATGTTACAACTACATTTTTGTTTCTCTTACTATTCAAATAATTTCTGTATAGAATAAATAAATAGACAAAACTGATGATGTAATATATATTATAAAGCAAATCGCCCCATTCGATTTTTAGATATCTTTTTAAGTATATTCCAACTACAATTTCATTAATTGCAGTATACCATAAATAAAAAACAAAGTATTTTAATTTAGTGCCTTTATATTTTTTATAATACAAAGTACCAATAATGGCAGTTATTAACTCTATTAATATCGCTGCATACAATATAATTAATAAATGTTCTCTTTTCACTGCTTAGCTTTCGTTATATAAATAAAATCACGGATAGCTTCCTAAATCATTGGCAATTGTGCTTTGATGTTCTTGTGTGGTCGTTAAGAATGAAAAGAAACTTGCCGTATTTACTTTTGGATGCACTTTCTCGTTTAATGCTCCTAAGCCACCGCTACCTAGTTCGTCTAGGATGTCTTCAAGAAATACCACTTCAGGCCTTCCGTCGTTATTTCGGTCAAAAAAGGTATACCCTCTGTGCACATCACCACCGCCCAATAATGTTGTAGGTGCTATAAAAACTGTATTTCTTCTTGGGTCGGGTATTGGTTTTCCATCTTCAAAAGTAGGGGCGTCAGGATAATTGCCCAGATATAAACGATACCCGGTAATAGCAATAGAGTCTGGAGTTATTTTTTTAATATACTCTATATATTGACTCAAGAACGTATCGCTTAGATGAAACGATCTGGATGGTACAAAATTTGGATCAGGTTTTCTATTAGTAGGACATAAACTATCTAATGTGCCATCTCTTTTTCCTTCAAAAGTTTTAATAACACAGGAACGGTTTACCGAATATGTTCTGTACAATTGAACTGCATCTTTAAAAGAAATAATTTCTTCTGGTTGTTCTGCATCTGTAGGGATACCGGGACCAGGTTCTCTAGTACAATAGTAAGTTATCAGAGCTGCTATAATAGCAACAATAGGATATCCAATAAGGTTAGTCTTGTTTCTCATTTTTAAGGTTGTTAAGATATTTGTGATTTCTAAAAATACTACTATTCTATAATTATAAAAAGATAATGCCAATTTTTGTTAAAATTGGCATAAGATAAATCATTGAGAATGAAGTGTTATCTGGGGTTTTGAGAGGTTTTTTAATGAGGTGTTGTCAGTAAAAATAGGGGTATTTACCCCTATTTAAAAAAGTGCTTTAACTCTTTGGGGTTTGTTTATGGGTATCCATACACTTTGTTATGTGTAACGAAAAAACCAGATGTAGTTTTCATAAACGAGTTAAGAAAACCTTTTCGTAAGCCATTACTTACCAAAATAACTACTATAATTTTCGGGCAATTACTGCTATAATTTTCGTGGTTGAAAAAGATATTCGCAGTAGTCATTATGTGAATATATGAACCTGACAATTCCTATTCTTATCGTTTATTTTTTGATTAAAATGTGCGATTTCCGAAAACGTTTTTTGTAAAAAAAAAGTTAAATAAGCTTGTGCGGTTTTCCTCATTTTATTCTCAGGCATACATTGAAGACTACATTAGAATAACCACTAAACTTTTCGAAAAGAAATTAAAACCAAAAACCAACAACCATTCTAAAAGAAATTATTATGAGAAAAATTTATTTAGTTGTAGTCACAATGCTTGTGCTGTGCTCTTGCAGTACAGATAAAGATGTATTGGACATTGAAAACGAATCTATCGAATTAGCAGCAAAAAGTAGTTCTGATAATGTAAAATTGTTAAGGGCCTGGACTTCTAATAGTAGTAGTCCGGTAAGACGAAGATATGTAAGACGTTTTGCAGTTAAGGTGAAGAATATTGCATTTCAAAAAGAAGTGGCAATTCATCATTTAACCAATGATGGAGTTTGGGTTGATATTCCATTAGTATTTCAACAAAGTATTGCTAATGATGAAGAAGTATGGATAGGAGAAGTAACTCCTGAAACTGAAAGTTATGCTGATCAATTTGTTGTAAAATACAAAGTAAATGGTCAAACGTATTGGGATAATAATAATGGAGCCAATTATAGCATGCTGGTAAATATGGGGGCGTATTTGGCACCCAATATAGAGTTGTCTGTTGATACCTTTTATACAAGATTTTATGGAAATAATTTTAATATTAATGTAGATGCCAGAAGAAATTACGGAGCTCCGGGGACTATTGAAGTAGTATATACCACAGATGGGTGGGTTACTACAAAAAGAGCGGCATTAAGCTATCAAAGATATTTTAGAGTAGGGTATGCTCACTACATCCAAAGTCCTAACCAATTTGATATCGACAAATGGGAAACCTCTGTATCGGTGGATTCAAATATCGATACTATCGAATATGCTGTGGTCTATACTGTAAATGATCAAGAGTATTGGGACAATAACCACGGAAAAAATTATACCATAACTAAACAAAATTAATTAACAACTAACATCTTAAAAACCTAAACAATGAAAAAGTACGTATTTTTTTTAATGAGCCTTATTATCCTCTCTTGTACCACAGAAGATGATACGGTATCAAATGTTAAAAGTAGTGATCAAATATCACTTAAAACCACTAATGAAGTGAGTTTAGTTAAGGCTTGGACGGCCTATGGAAACTATAGAGGATATACCTCATACTCCAGAAAATTTACGGTTAGAGTAGCTAATTTAAATGTAGATAAAACCGTTAGTATTTTTCATGAAAAAATTGATGGCAGTTGGGAAGAAATACCATTAGCTTATCAATTTAATATTGATGATCAAAATGAAATTTGGACTGGAGAGTCTACTAATGAAGGATTTGGGGTATCTCAGATCTATGGTAATGAATTCGTAGTGAAATATGAAGTTAATGGCGACACCTATTGGGATAATAATAACGGAGAGAATTATACAATGTCAAGACAAGAGGGATACTTTTTTGCGCAACCAGATCTTAATGTAAGTGTAGATGCTGATTTTTCGAGTATTTTTTATGTGCCTTCTTATGATCAAAATTCTATAAATGTTACTGTAGATGTAAGAAACCTTGCTCCAGAGAAAGAGGTGGGTGTTGTGTATACAACCGATGGGTGGCAAACTCAGGATTACTTTTCGTTAACCTATCGAGCTTTTTGGAACAACGGGCCTTTATTTTTGGTACAAAGTCCAAATAATTTTGGAGTAGAGCGTTGGACCGGTAATGTACAAGTTGATAAAGCCGCAAATACAGTAGAGTTTGCAGTGGTCTACAAAGTAAACGGACAAGAATACTGGGATAATAATTATGGTAAGAATTATACAGTTGCCAAAAGATTTTATAATTAGTTAAAAGGGTAGTTTAACTATAATATCCGCTCTGATTTTACGACTAGAGCGGATATTTTTATAATACCAATTCCATTTTAATATTACTACGTTTATAAAGCGGATCTTTCTCCATAGGTATTTCTTTAAAACCATATTTGCTATAGATATAAATAGCATTTTCAAGAATTCTATTAGAATACAAAATAAGTTTGCTCCAACCTTGGTTTGTTGAAAAATCGATACAAAATTGCATCAATTGTTGACCAATTTTTTGCCCTTGAAATTTTGGAGAAACGGCCATTTTCCCTAATTCATAAATACCATCTTCTCGTTTTATTAAAGAAAATGTGCCCGCTATTGCATTTCCTGCCTTGGCAAAGAAAATATAACCCCCTTTGTTGATAATAGTTTCTTCACATTGTTCTAATAGTTCAACATCTAGGGGTTCTACCACAAAAAACTTTTCTAACCATTCTACATTAAGGCTAGCAAAATCTTTGGCGTATTTTGGATCGAATGGGATTATCGTTACGTGATCTAAGGTTTTAGTCATAATTTTTCTAGTATCCTGTTACTTAATGATTTTTCTTTAAATTGATGTTCTATATGTGTAAGATGTCGGGTTAAACCTGTTGAATTTCCTTCGGTTAACCATTTTACCTGCTCATCTATTACGTGCCATATAGGGATCATACGTTTGTGTAATTCTTTTCCTTGTCGAGTAAGTTTAAAGAGTTTCTTTCGTTTATCTGTCTTATCGATTTTGTTGGCAACTAGTTTTTTATCGGTTAGTTTTTTAAGGGATTGTGTGATAGCAGGTTGTGTAAACTGCAATCCTTCCTGGATCATGGTTGTAGTGGCAACCTCATGATCTATAATGAATTTAAAAACAGGAAAAAGATAGGGGTCAAAATCAATATTACAGGCGTTGTAAATGAGTTGAGTTTCTCTCATGAGATATTCGCTTAATCTTTTTAATCGAGACCCCAAGCCGAGCTCACCATATATCTGTAATGTATCTTGCATAAGTATTTATATAAGTGCTTATGTAAAAATATAAAATATCTGGAAGATTTCAAAATATTTATATACAAGTGATGATACTTTTTAAAAATTAAAGAGAAGAGATCATGTTATTTGAGTAGTACGTGCCATAGTAGAGAAAAATGTTTTGATCCAAACTTGTGAATTAATCTCTAAGTCTTACCATTTTTTGGTAGTCGCCAAGCTGTACACACTTACTTGCATTTTTTTAACACAATTATAACAAAATTAAAATCTTGAGTTTCAAAAAATGAAACTCTCAGGACGTACTATTGAATAATGAATTTTTTTTAAGAAAATCATGAAAACAAGTAACATTCTTATCATTCATGACAAATACATATGTACTAAACTCTTTAAAACCAAAATTCTATGATCAAAAACATCTAAATCAAATATGAACAAAAAGGAATTCATTTCCTTTTATGAATCCATCAATATTTTAAATAATTTATCAAACACAGATCATTATGAAAAATCATTTTAAAAATTATATTTTTTTAATAGTCACTACTTTTATTTTCGCTTTTTTTCTAGGGTGTCAAAAGGATGATATTACGCTATTAGAAGAGACAGTCGCTATTGAAGAAAACGCAAATATAAATAGTTCTTCTTCTTTGGTCGACAAGGATGACGTCCCAGAAGTATTAAAAAAACTAAATCAAAGCATAAGTTTATTAGATATTGGATTGTATACTATCGAACAAGTATTAAAAACTATAGATACGGATAGGATTTTAGAAACTAAGAGAAACGATGGAACCACGCTATACACATTTTCATTTAGAAGTCAAAAAATAACAGGTTTTCATAACTTTATTATTCCTAAAGATGTTAATGGGTTTTTTCAAGAACCATATATTTTGGAGATAAAACCTACAACTGCTTATATAGAACAATACAAAAAGGTGCTTGAAGAAAAGTTACCTTTTGAAGCAGAAAAGAAAAAACTAACGCTCAATCAATTCTTTAGTTCACTTCAGCCAGATTACGTATCTCTTGTGTCAAATTCATCATATCCAGTACGCACCTATAAAAAAGAAATAAGACAAAAAACAACGTATTCAGATGTAACAGATTGTACTTGGAGAACAACGCAAAACCTATGTCCACTGCAACCGGGGACGGGTACAGGAGTACATACTGCTGAAGAGTGCGGTGAGGGGGTAGGAACCACTTGGTCTATAGTTATTACATGTCCATCTGGAGCACCTGGAAATAGTGATCATATAAACTCTGTAGCATACTACGAAACATATAATACCACCGGTGGTGGCGGAGGTGGTCTTGGAGGTGGACCTGGTGATGATGGCGTACAAGAACCAATTGATGAATTTTATCTGTTTAGAACATTAAACTTTTTAATTGAGAGTTTAGATATAAATATAAGTCAAAATACTGTGTTTTGGCTAATGGAAAACATGGATGTTGTTACAATGGTAAAACAAATACAACTATCACATGGTAACACAAGTCAATTTAGAGAAATTGCCCAAGAAATCATTAACTATGCTTATATTGCAGACAACAAACCCACATCTGAGGATTTATTAGAACGTGTTTTAGATAACATGAACAATAACAATATAACCGTTGAAGATGCAGTAGATATTCTGGATTATGTAAAAGATGAAAGTGTTACAGATGAAGCAATAAATACAGCTAACATGGCTCTTAATTTGTTAATTGACAAAGAAGATGACCAAGTAATTCTATTTGCTGATTGTGGAAGTTTTGAATACGCAAATCAAGCAGATGGTGTTAAAGCCTGTGGAGTTACTGGAATTACAAATACATTTATAGGGTTTCGAGATATTAATGGACAGCGAGCACTGGTAAGTGTTCCAATAACTGGATCTAAACCATTTTACTTTACTGCTCCTTCACACTGGACTAATGGTAGAGCAGCAACGCTTACTGCTTCAGCTTATGATTTAGCAACAAAGAAAACAGAAGCATGGTTTATGCTGCATCCAAACACCTCGGATCAAGCTCTTTTAAATGAATGGAAAAATGCGCTATTTACAGCAATGAAAGCAATAGGTGGTAGTATTTCTAACGAAAATCATCATAATGTTTTTAGGACGGCACCTTTTGTTCGTAGTTTTACCCCAAAAATTTGCGGGTGATTTGAAATTTAATTAGATATTTATGAAAACTATTTTATTTATTTTAATCTTTTTATCTATGAATAATGAAGTGCCAATAAATTTGTTAGGAAAGCATATTAATGAAATTCCTAATGCCTATACTTCTTCAGAAGAAAAGTCTCCAAATGGAAACATATATATGATAGATAAATTGGAGCAATTTTTAGGTAAACCTTATAAGACAATTTTTATTACTACTAATGAAGATGATATCGTACAAAGTTTAACAATTTATATTGATGGGATTATTGATAAATCGTTCTACGATATCTTACTTAAAGAATATGGTAAACCAAATGGTATTTATAAAAAAGGAGAAGTTATCTCTCAAAAAAAAGAAACCGTAATTGATGGTTTCAAAGTAAGTTCAACAAATTCCATTTTACAAGATTGCACCTTTGAAGAACATCCAAGTATTATCGAATGGAACAAAGAAGAATATGATATAGAGGTCATTATTGGGGATAAAACTGATACTTTTCAGAAAACTCGAATAATATTTGGAAAAGGTTTTTTGAAAAAAAACCAAAATAAATAAACAAAAAAGAACCTCAAATCAATGAGGTTCTTTTTATTTTTTTGAGATTACTAAACTTTTATCTTGTAATTTAATCATGCCTTATATTTCTTCCTTATCTATAGATACCGAAAAAACCAATCCTTTTCCTTTTAATATCCCTGCTATTAAATATGCCAAGGATATTAAAATGAAAACCCCCGTAACTTTTATTGTTGGTGATAATGGAACAGGGAAATCTACTCTAATGGAAGCTATAGCATTTAGGTTACAGTTACCCCATATGGATGGATCAGGGTACCATAAACGTAATTTTGATGCAGCAAAAAAACTAATTCCATATCTTAATTTGCAATGGAATATAGAAAAAAGTATTGGGTTTTTCTTTAGAGCAGAGGATTTTGGAGACCTAATTAATAGTGTGGAACGACAAGATAATAGGTTAAGTACTAATTTTTACAACTTGGATGGTGAAGTACCACAACATACAATTAACCTGATGAAAGAAAGTGCTAACTATCAATTACACCATATGCGTAAAAACTATGGTCAAGAGTTACAAACATTTTCTCACGGAGAAGCTTATTTAAAAATAATGCAGGAAAAAATTAATCGAAAAGGAATCTATTTATTAGATGAGCCTGAAGCGGCATTATCCCCATTAAAACAATTATCTCTAATATATTTTATAAATGAGCATTTACAAACTCATATGTCTCAATTTATTATCACTACTCATTCACCAATATTAATGGCCTATCCAGGAGCGACATTATATGAAGTTAGAGAAAGTGAGATGCCACAAATATCATTTGAAGAAACAGAACATTATTCTGTCACCAAATCTTTTCTAAACAATCCAGAAGCTTATCTACGATTTTTAAAATGATATATCCAAGCTGATGAACTTGTATGATATATTATTCTAATTACTATTTATCCAACCCCTTTTTTAATACTTCTTGAATTCCCGCTAGGTGATCACTAAACTGCATCATCTGCGCTAATACCTGAGCCATTTCATTTTTATCACCAAACCCTTTTAACTTATTGTTTTTTATAAAAGTTTCTTTAATGATATCCCAACGACTCATCTCTTCTTCGGCAATTGTGTTGGTCATTTCTTTATATTTCAACAAATTGGCCTCGGCTGCACTAGTTAACGTTTGCGATTCATTTTCGTAATGTGATAGGAGTAGGGTTTGTAGCTCCTTTTCATTCATAATAGGTACTACTTTGGCGACCAATTTACTCATATCACGATAGGATCCTTGTAGCTTAAAAGAAGGTTCAGTTCGATACGCATCTTCCATGGCTGCAGATTTGATATACGTTTCATTTACTTTAAGTACTGTATCACGAATGGTTACTACTTTTTCTAATACGGCCAAATAATCTTGTACCTGTTGTTTGGTGTGATTTCCGGTTAGTTCAATACCTTCTTGAGACCCAGTCTCAATGATTTCGATTAACTTGTAAATATCCTCAAAATATGTGCTACTTAATTGGTGTAGTACAGGGTTGGATGTCATTGAGTTTTCTATCAAACTCAACTTAAATAAGTCTGCGGTATCACCAATAATATCTCCCAGATTGTATATGTCTGCTCGATTGGCCAACATATCGGGGATCTGAAACTTATCACCACTTTCTGTATATGGGTTTCCGGCCATGATCACACAAAAACGCTTGCTGCGTAAATCATAGGTTTTTGGGTTACCATTGTATACCCCCTCAATTTTTCTGGTTCCATCGGCAAGCGAGATGAATTTTTGCAAAAATTCTGGATTACAATGTTGTATATCATCCAGGTACAACATCACATTATTACCCATTTCAAAGGCAAGGTTTAGTTTTTTTAATTCCTCGCGTGCAGCAGCATTATTTGCCGCCATGGGATCTACAGATGTTACCTCGTGACCAATTGCAGGGCCATTAATTTTCATGAACACCAATCCCAATCGATTGGCCATATATTCCATAAGAGTAGTTTTTCCATAACCTGGTGGCGAAATCAATAGCAGCATCCCCATTCGGTCAGTTCGTTTATTCTCACCAATGCTACCTAATTGTTTAGAAAGATTATCTCCAAATAGAGGTAAATAAACCTGATCTATCAATTTATTTCTTACAAATGATGAAAGTACCTTAGGTTCAAATTCGCTAAGTTTAAGATCTTCTTTAAGCGTTTCGGTTACTTGATGTTTGGCATCTCGATACGCCTGAAAAGCCGGAACTTCTGTTTGGCTAAATTGCTCTAGTTTTGAAACAAAATCATGGTAATTAAATGCAAAATCACCTTCAGAAATAGTTTGATGGCTACCCTTTAATCCTTTAATAACTTGCGAAGGATTTACATGAATTACCTCTGAAACAGATGTGTTTTTAAATAATAAAATACTTACAATTTCATGTGTGTATTTGATATGATCGGGATGATATGTTTTTACATAAGAATTCACCCATTGCAAAGCAAGATGTATGCGATCTTTATAGTTTACGTCTTGATTATCTACATCTTTTTGGTCTAATTGAAGTGATTTTTTAAATTTTGTAAATACTTTTTTATTTTTTAATTCGGCAACAAAAGCTTCATATAGCTCATTGGCAGTTTGGCTAATGCAAAAAGTGTGATCGCTTTGCAGTTCGGCAAATAAATAATCACCAATTTTACGACTATAATTGGTTTTAAAAAGAGATGTCGTTTCAGCAAATACTGTGATTTCTTTTTCTAAGGTGGTTAGAATCTTTTGATATTCGTTACTATCAGGAAAAACTGATAATACTTCTCCTGATGCCTTTATGGCGTCATTCCAGTATGCTTGTTTGTCTTTTTGAAGACCATGCCAAAAATATTGAGCAAAAGCCCTGATGTCTGCTCGAAAACGCAAAAGTCCTAAGTCATGATCTTTTGTAATTAACGTTTTTAGAATTTTGGTAGCGTCTACATCATGCACGCCTTTTATATATCCCTCGGCATAATTTTTACTACTCTCTGATTTAACTAATTCTAGAAGCTCTTCTTCATTCATTAATGTCAGACTGAGCTTGTCGAAATCTTTTTTATCTAATGTACTAAGTTGCGCTTCGGCAGGCTCTGTATGACAACTTATGAAAATTTTATAAGCCAAATATACTGCTCTGTATATTTCTTGATTTTCAGAAATTAATTCCTGATCCCAGTATTTTTCTGACTTCAGGAGTATTTCATTATTTATTTCTTGATAAAAATCAGTCCCGGTAAGATGGTAGGCAAGGGAGCCATTTTTATAGACTATAGTTAAATCAAGTGGTTGTTTGTTAACGCCAAACTTATGTTTTCCCAGCTTGATGATGTTTTCTCCATCTTCGTATAAATCCTGCTTATCCTTTAATTTTCGAGTAGCATCTTCTTTAGCAACTTTTATAGCCGTCTCTATAGATTCGGCTTTTCCTGCATCATCCAATTCTTGTAATTGCACTACAATATCGCGCAATTTATTGATCATCAAATCTGAAGCAAAATACCCGTTAATATCAACTACCGTTTTAAAGCTTAAGGCTTTTTTTGTAACCCCTTTTAATATTCTATTTGCAGCATTTTCTAAAGCGACTGTTTTTTTATTTCGGGCTTCGATCAAACCATTTTTACGCGCTTCAAAAGCATTGTATACTTCTTCGCGTTTTTCGATGATCAGGGTAATGAATTCTTCAAAATCGGCAAACCTTCCTTCTAGATCTTCAAGTTGTACCGAAACCTTGTTTAGTAATTCATCAGTTTTTTCTGGTGTACTGGCTATATCCAGATAGTTAATAATACTTTGGTCTACTAATTTTAACTGCGCATTAAACTCTGCAGTAGCTTCTTTGCTACCCAGTGATTTTATTTTGTTCTTAATCCCAGATTTGAGTTGATTAATCGTAGCAAAAATCAAAGATATATTATCGATTATCTTGGTAGATTGCGAAGTATCTTCGATCTGTAAGTTAGATACAATATCGATCAACATTTCTAGATCAAGCGCTATTTGGTTTACTTGTTCTTCAAGTTTTTTGGCTTGTATTACTTTTTTGATTTTGTCTAGATCAACCTGCTTTTCTTCAACTCGAGTATGATAGGGTAGTAGTGCTTTATCATCTAACAAAAATTGAACACATCGTTGCGATATTTTCTCGGTCTGTTCGGTAATCTCTATTTCGAGTTTTTCGATAAAAGTTTTATCTACATATCGTATATCATTAAGCCCAATAACCTCGCCTCTTAGGGTTCTTAATTGGGATAGTACCGATACAAAATCGTCTATAGATTTAAAGGAGCTACTTTTGATTTTACCAAAAATAACTTCAGCCTTATCTTCAGTTTCTTTGGTGATGCTAGAAGCTGTTCGTCTAAGTTGTACTACTTTTTCGAACTCATCAATTGCAGCATTGGCTGCGCCATTAATTTCTTCTAATGGGATATCTAATCTGCATGTGTCTTCTTCTCTAATCCAATAGTAGCTGTCTATGGTATCGTTGGATAATTTGGCAATATCATCATACAATCCATCATAACTATCTTCTTTATTGATTAAAGTGATGAGCGCATGGCACTCGGCCATTGCCTTAACGATATCTTTGTTGCCAATTTTATAGATTAGTGTATCTGTATGTTCTGATGGCATGGTATTACCTTTCATAAAAGGAGTTTGCCAAATCTGGATTACATGATGTTTGGTTTGCTCATCTTCAGTTTTGAAATAACACAATTCGCCGTCTTGAAGTATCGTAAAACCATTACAAACGATAGGTGTTTTTACTTCTTGTTCTATAACATTATATGACATTAAGGTGTATAACCCTTTTGCACTTTCGTAGAAAACGTACAGAAAATCTTCGCCATTTGGTGAGATAATTTTGTCTTGAAACTTAACATCAGATACCTCATTGGTGAATAATTTAAACTCACCAGATTGAAGATAGTACCCATTTGGATATATAATACCTTGATTATCGGGTAAGAGCACACAAGCATCTTTAATACAATTTATCTTTTTTACTTCCTGCATTTTGTGATTGTACACAAAATAACGCGGTGATTCCTGAAAAGGTTTAATCTCTAGAGCTATTAAATTTCCAATATCGGCAAATCTATATTGTCCATCATCGAGAGTTTGATCTACGAGCTCTACAGACTCATCTAAAATACCTTTTCCTTCGTCGGTATTGTCCTCTATTTTGATGGTTAGATCACCACCTATAGTTTCTACAAATACTTTATCAAGGATCGAAATGTGAGGATGTGTACCATAACGGTGCATATCACGGGTAACCTCAATCCAATTGAACTCATGTTGTCTCGGAAATTTAAATTCGTGCTCACTACGATTATCTACATAGGTTAATGTGCCCTCATTTATTAACCATTTGAAAGTTTTAATATCCGAAATACTCTCGCTAAGTTGAAATACCATGTGCAGATAATTTCCAACAATGGCGAACTTAGAAAATATCGTGTTACGATAGTATTTATATAGATTCGTAAAATCATCTATAAATATAACATCGTTAATGAGGTCAAGTGGTTTAATTGCAAAGTGATCGTTGGTGTAGGTATAAATACTAAACACATCATCAAGAGTAATTTCGGTACGAAGACCAAAATGTACATTGTATCCAAAAAGGCAATATTCTCCAATCGTTACAATATCTCTGGCAATACAATTGTTCTCGGTATTGATTCGATTATTTGCAATGAGTTTGGTTTCGACACTTCCAAAAACTTCTTTTCGCGCATCATTAAGTTGAGTTAGACGATTTTGTAACTCTCCTTTTTGTTTTTGCAAACGTTTTTGGATGATCTCATAGGTGCCCCCGTCTAGTTGAATATTGTTGTTAGTGTTTTCTTCTTGCATAGTTATGAATCGAATTTTTCACTCGTTTTTATATGGACTATGATAAGTTTTTGTAACATTTTATATCAAATATGCGATAATACAGGTCAAAAGAGTGATCGTTATAATGGAGGTCAATAATTGTTTTTTAAAAACTACAAGCCTTTGTCTTTTTAATTTGATTCTAATCTCTTGCAATCTCTCTTCTGAAACAGCCTCTACTTTTATACCTTGACTTTCTTTATCCGATGGTGTCCACCCATCAAAAGCATCTCTTCTATTTCTTCGATCGTTAAACTTAATCGAAGTTATCATTGCTGCAATCCCCATAAGTAAACCGTATTAAAAGTTAAACAATTCCCATCCTGGTCTTCCCAGAATGGGAAGACTTTTATGGGTTTAAAAATGTAATTATGATAATTTTCATAAGTTTTGATTGAACATAGAGGGTGCCATCCACCCTCTATTCAATCCTCTCTCAAAAAGAGGAAATGTATTATTTCAGTTTTTTGTCAGAAAGGCCTAATCCATTTGCCAAATTATACAAATTGGTAAATAGGTTGTTTTCATCAGGGTCTGTTGTCTTTTGCTTTAGATCTAATAAAATATTCGCAATGGTTAGGTTTTTGATATCTTCAGAAGAGATTCCGTATTTTGTTGCAAATTCTTTGATCTTTTCTAAAAGATTTCCTTTAACATCTTCACTTCCTAAAATGGCATCTTTTACATCTTGAATATTATCCGAGTGCTGCACCAACCTATCAATTCCTTTGGCTTTGGTAATCTGACCTACAATTTGATCAAAGAACATGGTCTCACCACCTACAATATCAATATTGGCAGCTTTAAGAGCTTCTCCAATTACTTCAGCTTGAGCATCGGCAATTTCTTTCTGGATATTGATGTGCGCAAGATCAACTTGTAATTCTTTATCTAAACGTAGTTTAAATTCTTCATGTTCTTTACCAACACCGTCAAGTTTTTTCATTGCTTCTGCCTTCTCTTCGATTCCGGCAGCATCGGCAAGTGCTTTTTCTTTGATCACTTCTGCTTCTGCTAATCCTTCTTCACGAACGGCTTCTGCTTTTGCTTGAATACCTGCTGCTTCGGCTCTAGCTTTCTTTTCGATAACAATAGCCTCTACCAATCCTTCACGTTCACGAGCATCAGCTTTAGCATGCATTACTTGCGCTTCAGACATACCCATAGTCGCTTCTTCTTTGGCTTGTGCTTCGGCAAGTGTTTTACGAGCTTCAGCTTCTTTTTCACTAGCTTCTTTTTGAGCCTGTGCTTCGATATTGATTTCTTCTGCCTTTTGTTTAGCAGCCTCTTTCTGCGCTTCGGCAGCTTTTATTGTGCTAATCAAAGCTTCTTCTGCATTAGCTTCGGCAATAGTAATTTTTACTTGTTTATCACGATCGGCAGTCTTGAAAGCTTCAATATCTTTCATGTTTTCTTGCTCTTCTACCACACCTTTTTCTAGCATTACACGATCACGTATTACATCTTGAATGTTCTTTTTCTCAACTTCTACTACTTTCTCTTTTTCGATTTGAGCTAGGGTCACTATTCTTTCACGTTCTGTAGCCTCTAGCATTCTATCTTTCTCTACTCTTTCTGTTTCAACAGCTTCTGTACGTTGTTTGTTTTTAGAAGCAACAATGATCTGACGCTGCATATTCTCTTCTGCTACCTTCACTTTTTCTTCAGTGCTTATACGGGCAGATTCAGACTTTAAACGTTCTTCTTCAGATACTTTTAAAGTTTCTGCTTCTTCGCGAGATTTGATATTTGCAATTTCACGTTTTTGTTGTTCTTCTTTTTCTGCTAATTGTTTATCTAGCTCTAGAATGGCTTCGCGAGCTTCTACATCTTGTTTGCGGATGATTTTTTCTTCATCGCGTTTAATTAGATTAGATTTTATGTTTTGAGCCGCGGTAAGTTCTGTAATTTTCTTAATCCCTTCGGCATCCAGAATATTATCAGCTTTCATAACACCAAGAGAAGTTTGTTCTAGATCATCAATAGCACAGTCATCAAGGATGTATCCATTTAAATCAGTACCGATAATGTTTACAATTTCGTCTCTAAATTCTCGTCTTGCTTCGTAAAGCTCTACAAACTCGAATTTTTTACCAACTGTTTTTAATGCTTCCGAAAATTTTGCATCAAAAAGACTTCGCAATGTATCTATCTCTGAAGCACGATTACAACCAATGGTTTGTGCTACATTAATAATATCCTCTACAGATTTGTTTACTCTCACAAAGAAAGCTACTTTGATATCTGCTCTAATATTATCTTTACATATCAATCCATTAACTCCAGTTCTTTCGATCTCTATCTTTTTGATAGAGATATCCATAATCTCTACTTTGTGAAGCACAGGGATAACATATAAACCTTTGTCGAATGCTACTGCTGTTCCCCCAAAACCGGTACGCACCAGTGATTCTCCCTGAGGGATTTTTCTGTAGAAAATGGCGATGATTATAAAATAAAGTACTATCAGGAGTACTAATGCGACCACCACGATGATGGCTATGTTTGCTATATTGCTCATAATAAGATTAATAGTTTAATGGTTGAATGATATAAAGTTGTTTGTTTTTTACTTGATTTATAATTTCGACAGTGGTGTTTGCCGGAATTTCCATTCCATCCTTAGATTGTACCATCACCTTAATAGGGTCTGATTGAATTTTTACTTCTAAAGTGGATATTTTTTCTCCCGATAGTGGACTTTGTAATACTCCTTGTCTACCCAATAATTCTAAAGCGCTTTCACCTTTATTATTAAAATTGGTAAAAAACTTTTTAAAAGGAGTGGTAAATATTTTTGTTAAGAACAATGCGGGTATGATACCTCCAAAAAAGAAGATAAAACCAAAATCATTATCATAACTATGTGTGATCGATGTTCCTGCCATAGTAATAGCCCACCAGAATAGTACAAAAAAGCTAAACGTGAACATAAATGGTAAGCCCACAAAATTGAAATAGAGAAGAAATATTTGAAAGAAATTTAATTTGCCTCTTCTACGAACAACGTCTTCTTTTTTTACTTCTGTATTTGATATATCTTGAATGTCCAAATTTGCTCGGGCATCAAAATCAGTATCCATATCCACGTCGGCATCTACATCAGCGTCTATATCGATATCTATATCAGCATCAAAGAAGTCTAGATCCATTCCTGTTAAGGTGGTTAACAACCAATACAGGATAAGTAATCCAAACAGGATAGTTAAGGGTAAATTAACTATCGAAATGGCTATGTCGAATAATTCTTTCAAAGGTTAGCGTATTAAGTTAGTACTCTTTTAGTTATTTCTTTTCTCAAAATCTTCGGTTTCTTTTATACGAATTCGTCTAAAAATCAGGTAAACTAGAGTGATAAAAACTCCAACCCAGATTAAACCGTATATACATAAGGCTATAGTTTCCATGATTACATTATTTTAATTTCACTGCAGTACCATAGGCAAGTATCTCTGATGCCCCTTGCATTACCATTGATGTCGTGAGTCGTATATTTATTACCGCATCTGCACCTAAATTTTTTGCATCTTGTGTCATTCTCTGCATAGCTTGTTCGCGAGAATGCGCTTGTAGCTTGGTATATTCTTCGATTTCGCCACCTACAATATTTTTAAGTCCGGCAAAGACATCTCTACCTATATTTCGTGCTCTTACGGTGCTTCCGCGAGCGATACCCAATATTTCAAATACTTCTTTATTGGGCACAGTTGATGTTGTTGAAAGTATCATTTGTTTTTGTTTTAATGTTAATTGTAAAAGTGTGGTCGACTTAAGAAAAGAGTGTACTCTAACCGTTGTAGGACTATTTCTTTTTCTTGTCGATTCCTAGCTGTTCTTTTAATTTTGCCAAATCATCTTCGGCATTAGCTTCGGTAACATCTATCGCTTTGTCAATCTCATCGTCTATAGATTTGGATGCATTTGCGATATCTCCATAAGCCTCGGCCAAAGCTTCTTCTTGATTTACTTTGTCCTTCATGCGTTCTAGCATAGTTACTGTACTAGAGCTGTCGATCTCGGCCATTTGTTTATTTAGGTTTTTAGTGGCTTTAGAAACTTTAACTCGTGCTTTTAAGGTCTTCAGTTCGTTTTCCCACTTGCTGATATTTTGTTTAATTTCCTGTACATTCTTCTCTAATTGATCTACAGATGTATTAAACTTTTCAGATTCGCCTTTACTTCGGCCAACATGTTGAATAGCTTCTTCTTTTTTCACTAAAGCTTCTTTTGCCAAGCGATCAGCTTCGGTGGTGTCTAAATCACCGTTCTGTGCTTTTTTAAGAATAAGCATAGCTTTTTGTTGATAATCTTCGGCTTTTGCAGCAAATTCTTCAGTATCATTCTTTGCTCTAATTGCCAATGCTTTTACTTGTGCCAAGGCCTCCAAGCTTTTTTCCAGATCTATTTTCATATCACGTATACCTTGTTCGGTCATCTTGATAGGATCTTCCATCTTGTCAATTGCCGAATGTGCTTCTGCTTCTCCTATTCTGAATAATCGTTTAAAAAAGTTCATAATTTAATATTTTGAAAAATTGATAATTTGTTCTGAATATTCGCTTAACAATAAACCTAAGGAATTCAGAGAGCCTTCTAGTTCATTTAAATCTAAGTTTTCTATTTGCAATGTATCTCTAAAGATTACTTTTTCGCCGGTATGATCAAGAACAAAAGCTCCATGAACAATATCCCTGTTTTTCTGAAGTAAACTTTTGTACACTTCTTCATTTTTGCTTTTAATATTAAAGATGTGCTGCTCCATAATTAAAATAGGTGGAGCGACTCCGAGAATCATGTTTTTGATACCTTCATTCTCCTTACTGATCATAAGGATTCCCTCTATTTTGTTTTCGTGAATAATATTATAATTGAGTTCAATTAAAAAATCTTTCACCATTTGAAAATGATCTTCCATGAGATGGTTTATTTTGATTGATAATTAGTGATATATATAGATTGTGTGATGGGGTATCAATATTACAAAAAGTCACAAAACTTTTCTGTAATATCTGTAGCTAAATTCGCTAGATATATAATAAGTGCTATCATGGGTATGATGATTAAAGTTAATAATTAGTTGTTTTGCTAAAATTTTTAGTATAATCCCCTGTGTCTCCCTGTAAAAGAATAAAAACGAAAAAGTATTCCTACTAAAATTAGCTTTTTAATAAGATATTAGCTAATATTGTTAGTGTAAATGTACGATTATTTTTTATAATTGCAAATAAAATTAGCAAAAATGTCATTTTTTGGAAAAAACATAAAAAAAATTCGCGGGGTTAAAGGGTTGAGTCAGCAAGCATTTGCAGAGCTTTTTGACCTGAAAAGAGGCACGTTGGGAGCGTATGAAGAAGGGAGAAGTGAACCTAAAATAGAAACTATAATTAAGATTGCTAACTATTTTAGCATTCAGATAGACGGTTTACTTACTAGTGAATTAACCGTAAATGAGCTTCTAAAGTTCAAAGGAGATCTTACTACTTATGCCGAAGATGTCGCAAGAGAGCAATTTGCATACGTACCATGTATTACAGAAAATACGGTTAACGATTATATATCCTTATACGATAAAGAAGTATTTATAAAAGAATTACCTACAATTCAATTACCCGTAAATCCGGCAAAAGAATTTAGAGGGTATACCGTGAATAATTTAGAAATGACATCTCATGATAGAGGTTTTTATCCAAAAGATGTCGTGATCGGTGAAAATGTTCCTTCAGATGTCATGAAAAAACTAAACAATGGCACTCTTGTTTTTGTAGTTGTAGATGATAAATTAATTTTTAGAAGATTATACATCACAAAAAGTAACGTAGTGCTTCGAGCGGATCACAAAAATATCGAAGACGAAGAATATCCGTTATCAGATATTAAGGAGATGTGGCGCGTACGATATGTATTTTGCAAACGAATTCCTGAGTTTGGAGATCATGTTGAAGATAAATTACTTATGATTGAGCAAGAACTACTAAAAATGAGAAATAAATTAGGATAAAAAATTGAGCTAATTTCCTCTATCTTATAATATACCCATTACCTTATTATATATCCTCTTTGCAATTTATAAAATCTTATATGTCTTGAATAATTGCCATATGATGTAATAATAAATGCATTAAATAGTCGTATAGATTTTATATATCTAATTTCTTATAGGCATAAGAAAAGTTTATTGTATTTTTAAGTGTTCTAAAACTTATAAACTCTTTTAAACTTTTAATATGGAAAATAGCAAATCATCCCATGGTTCAATTAGCGGTGCTTTTGGTGAGGACATGTGTCCTTTTCTAAATGGTTCCCTAAAACAAGGTGCTGGTAGTGGTACTTCTAACCGTGATTGGTGGCCAAATCAATTAAGACTAAATATTCTTCGACAAAATTCTAAGTTATCTAATCCGATGGAGGATGATTTTGACTATGCAAAAGAATTTAAAAATCTTGATTTAGCTGCCGTAAAAAAGGATCTTTATGATCTTATGACGGATTCTCAAGATTGGTGGCCTGCTGATTATGGTCATTATGGGGGACTTTTTATTCGTATGGCTTGGCATAGTGCTGGTACTTACCGTATACAAGATGGTCGAGGTGGAGCAGGTTCTGGATCCCAACGTTTTGCACCGTTAAATAGTTGGCCTGATAATGGAAATCTTGATAAAGCACGTTTATTATTGTGGCCAATAAAGCAAAAATATGGAAGAAAAATTTCTTGGGCCGATCTTATGATTCTTGCAGGAAACTGCGCTTTGGAGTCTATGGGCTTTGAGACTTTTGGTTTTGCCGGAGGGCGTGAAGATATATGGGAACCTGAGCAAGATATATATTGGGGTTCTGAAAAAGAATGGCTCGGTAATGAAGAACGATACGATGACGGGGAATTAGAAAGTACGCTGGGAGCTGTACATATGGGACTTATTTATGTTAATCCAGAAGGCCCAAATGGAAACCCTGATCCTATGGCATCAGGAATAGATATTCGTGAAACATTCGGTCGTATGGCAATGAATGATGAAGAAACTGTAGCATTGGTTGCGGGAGGGCATACCTTTGGTAAAGCACATGGGGCTGCCGATCCTGATAAATATGTTGGAGCTGAGCCTGCAGGGGCAAGTATTGAAGAGCAAAGTTTAGGCTGGAGAAATACCTTTGGTAGTGGTCATGGAGATGATGCTATTACAAGTGGTATTGAAGGAGCTTGGACACCAAACCCCACAAAATGGGATCACGATTACTTTAGAGTACTATTGGATTATGATTGGGAACTTACAAAAAGTCCTGCAGGAGCACATCAATGGACACCTACAGCCGCATCTAATGCAGATGTAGCGCCAGCAGCTGGAGATGCTTCTAAAACGCAAGCACTTATGATGACTACCGCAGATATGGCGCTTAAAATAGATCCTGCATATCTTGAAATTTCGAAACGTTTTCGTGATGATCATGCTGCCTTTGAAGAGGCGTTTGCTCGTGCATGGTTTAAGTTAACTCACAGAGATATGGGGCCAGTAGCTCTTTATCTTGGATCAGAAGTTCCTAAAGAAGAAATGATCTGGCAAGACCCAATCCCTGCACTTAATCATGAACTCATAAATGATGCCGATATAGCTTCATTAAAGAAAATAATTCTTGCTTCTGGACTTACAGTTTCTCAATTAGTAAGTACAGCATGGGCATCTGCATCTACATTTCGTGGTTCTGACAAAAGAGGAGGAGCAAATGGAGGACGTATCCGCTTATCTCCGCAGAAAGATTGGGAAGTAAATAACCCTGCTGAACTTGCTAAAGTTTTACCGGTATTTGAAGGAATTCAAAAAGAATTTAATGCAAAAGGAAAAACGGTTTCTATCGCAGATTTGATTGTTCTAGGTGGTGCCGCGGCTATAGAAGAAGCAAGTAGAAATGCAGGTCATAATATCACGGTACCTTTTACACCAGGGCGTATGGATGCTTCACAAGAACAGACTGATGTGGCTTCTTTTGCTGCACTAGCTCCTTTGGCAGACGGTTTCCGTAACTATCAGAAAAACCAGTTTAAAGTATCGGCAGAAGAGATGCTGATTGATCGCGCAAATTTATTGACTTTAACAGCGCCAGAAATGACTGTTTTGATAGGTGGTTTGCGGGTGCTTGATGTAAATTATAATGGATCTCAACATGGTGTCTTTACCAATCGCTCGGGATCTCTTACAAATGATTTCTTTGTGAACTTATTAGATTTAAGAATTACTTGGAAAGCTACATCTAAACTTGATGATACTTTTGAAGGGCGTGATAGAATTAGTGGAGAATTGAAGTGGACAGGAAGCAGAGTTGATCTTATTTTTGGATCAAATTCTGAACTTCGTGCACTTGCCGAAGTATATGGTTCTAAAGATGCGCAGGAGCAATTTATCAATCATTTCGTTGCAGCATGGTCTAAGGTCATGAACCTTGATCGATTTGATCTGGCGTAAGAATAGATTATATATACCAAAATATGTTTACTAGGTATTGGATGTTGAATTCCTTACATTTAGTAAGTATTTGATAATTATAATTTTTTGTTAATTAGGATCTAGTCGGGAATCTTATCGATATTTTAATAAGAATCCCGACTATTTCATATGGATAAAATATATTTAAATTAAGAAATGATAGAAGACCTGTTTAATGCAATTCGATCTAGTGAGGCCAATAAAGTTGAAGCAATTTTAGCGCAAAATCCTCAACTTATACATGAAAAAGATTCCAGAGGTTCTACACCCTTACTACTAGCATCTTATTATGGATTAGAAGATATAACAAAGATTATTTTGAGTCACGGCCCGGATATTAACATTCAGGATGGTGCTGGAAATACAGCTTTAATGGGCGTTTGTTTTAAAGGATACCACAACATTGCAAAGCTTTTGATAGAAAGTGGTGCTAATGTTAACCATAAAAATCATAATGAAGCTACTGCATTAATATATGCGGCAACTTTTGGACAAAAAGAAATTATTAAAGTATTAGTAGAAAATGGAGCCGATATTCATGCAAAGGATAATAAAGGGTATACTGCTCAAATGCATGCCCAAAACCAAGGGATTGAAATCTCTGAATTATTGAATAATATAAAGTGAATTCTGAAAACACGCATAGCATCAAATCAGTTAATATTAGATCCACAGATATTAAAAGGCAATTATTAATGTCTTTTACCACTGTGGCCATCTTCGAATCTTTCTTAAAAGAAAATATTGGTGATGAGGTAGTGGTTATAAATACGAATATTGGAATGGAAGTGTACTATTATTCTAATAATGATTATAGCACTTTTATAAAAGAAAGTGTTCTGTTATATACCATAAAGCACATTGATCAATCTAAGCTTAGGTTCAAAAATAATTTTGATGAGCAAGCGGTTTGTCAGAGTTTTTGTGAAGCTCTTCTGACCTTTGCCCAATATCCTCAGATTTTTCTGGCCTATACAAAGAAGTTTATCCATCTCAAGCAGAACAATACAACAAGTAAGCATGTTATACCTATTTTAAATGGTTTTTTTGAAGAAGTATTTGAGTTTCTAACCGAAGCAGGAAAGATACCCCATCAAGAAAGAATAGAAAGAGCAAAAAATAAATCTCAGAAATCAGATCTGGATAATGCGGTGATTAAAAGTCTGATTTCTGAGATTTTATTAAAGAAACATTATAATTAAGAACTTTCTTAATTATAATACGAAACGCTTACTTTCTAAAATTCGGCATTAAGTGGTGTTCTTGGATATGGGATTACATCTCTAATATTACCCATTCCTGTAACAAATAAGACTAAACGTTCAAACCCTAGGCCAAAACCACTATGTATACAGGTACCAAAACGACGTGTATCCAAATACCACCATAAATCTTCTTCAGGAATATCCAGAGCAGCCATTTTTTCTTTTAATACCTCTAATCGCTCCTCACGTTGAGAACCTCCTACAATTTCTCCAATCCCAGGAAAAAGAATATCCATCGCTCTTACCGTTTTCCCGTCTTCATTTAAACGCATATAGAAGGATTTAATATCTGCAGGGTAATCAAATAAGATTACCGGGCATTTAAAATGCTTTTCTACCAAAAAACGTTCGTGTTCGCTCTGTAAATCTGCACCCCATCCATCAATTGGGAATTTAAATTTTTTCTTTTTATTGGGCTTGGATTGCTGAAGTATTTCAATAGCTTCAGTATAACTCACCCGTTTAAAATTGTTTTCTAAAACAAACTTAAGCTTATCTCTTAGAAGCATCTCGGCTCTTTCGGCTTGAGGTTTTTGTTTGTCCTCCTGTACCAAGCGGTTTTCTAAAAACTCTAAATCATCCATACAATTATCCAAAGCGTATTGAAGGACATATTTTATAAAATCTTCCGCAAGATCCATGTTCCCGTCTAGGTCGCAAAATGCAATCTCAGGTTCAACCATCCAAAATTCTGCCAGGTGGCGAGAAGTATTAGAGTTTTCTGCTCTAAAAGTTGGTCCAAAAGTATATACCTGACCTAAGCCCATTGCATAGGTTTCAGCTTCTAATTGGCCCGAAACAGTAAGGTTGGTTTCGCTACCAAAAAAGTCTTCTTTATAATTTACCTCGCCATTCGTATCTTTTGCAATATTGTTGAGATCAAGGTTAGTTACTTTAAAAGCTTCACCTGCTCCTTCTGCATCACTTTTTGTAATTACCGGAGTGTGTACATAATAAAAATCATTTTTCTGAAAATATTCATGGATCGCGAAAGATAATTTTGAACGAACACGCATAATTGCACCAAATGTATTTGTACGTACCCTTAGATGCGCCTGCTCACGTAATTTCTCCAAACTATGACGTTTTGGAGATAGAATGGTTAACTTCAATTCTTCGGGATCCGATTCTCCTTCAATTTGAACACTCAAAACTTGCACTTCTACGCGTTGACCTTTTCCCTGGCTCTCTATTAATGTACCATTAATCACCAAAGCAGCACCTACATTTATCTTATCTTTTATAGAAGAGTCTATTGTATCGTCTTCTATAACACATTGAATATTCTTTATTGTCGATCCATCATTTATCGCAATAAAACGATCATTACGAAAAGAACGAACCCATCCTTTTACGACAACAGGCTGTAATAGTTTATCACTTTGTAGTACGTCTATTACTTTAGTATGCTTCATTATAATACTATTTTCTTGTATAATTAGATTACAATTTTGTCACTTTATAAAGCATTAATATCAAGATACTTTACAAAGAATAAAATTTGAGGTAGCAAAGATAATTTTTTAATCCGATTGGAGCATGATCTTAGGAATTCAAAAAACATTTTTCCTAATAAAATGGTTTGGTACTCTTTTTGATTGTTAAAAACAGATAATTGAAAACTTGAATATTTGACGTTTTTTGAGAGGTCGATTAGATGAGGGAAACCATAAAAATGAGTTTTTTTGAGTTAAAATGACTTTTTTTTTAAGTTTTTTTTGAAAAAAAAGAAGTTTAAACAGATTTTAAATAACATGTCAATATATTGATTGTCAATTATTTAAATAATAAATTATTGAATTTTACAAGTTTAAATAATGTTAAAGTTTGACGTTTTTTGCAAAAAAGGGGATTTTTCCCCCCATTGTGCTATTTCAAAATACAAAAAGGGACAGTATCTTGCATATGCAATTATGACGATTGTGTTTACGTTAAGTTTAGTTCGATAGGTTTTGGGGTAATCTATCTTACAGAAGTCCCGTTAGTTTTCTAACGGGGCTTTTTATTTTTGAAGTATTTGTTGTGTGAAACGTATTATCTTATTCTTGTTCCTCTGAAGCTTCTATTTCTTCTTCGTTCGGGATAATTTTTAATGTAGGTTCTTTTAGTGTCTTTTTGTTTGCGATACTACGTTCTAAAGAAAGTAGTAATGATGGTAAGAGTAATAAATTTGCCAACATTGCAAAAAGAAGTGTTGTTGATACCAAACCTCCTAAAGCTTTTGTACCTCCAAAACTGGATATCATAAATACAGAGAAGCCAAAAAACAAAACGGTAGAAGTATAAAACATACTAACACCGGTCTCTCTTAAAGATGCAAAAACAGATTTTCTAATTCGCCAGTGATTAGATTTTAGTTCTTGTCGGTATTTTGCCAAAAAGTGAATGGTATCATCTACAGAAATACCAAATGCAATACTAAATACTAATATAGTCGATGGCTTTATAGGTACTCCCAGATATCCCATTAATCCCGCTGTCATTAATAAGGGCAAAAGATTAGGAATCAGGGAGATTATTATCATTTTAAAGGACCTAAACATCCAAGCCATAAATAAAGCGATAAGAAATATAGCTAGACCCAGCGAAAAAATGAGATTCCAGACAAGATATTTTGTTCCTTTTTGAAAAACCAAAGCTTTACCGGTAAACGAAACATTGTATCGCTCTTTTGGGAATATTTTTTCTATTTGCGGAAGTAAAGAAGCTTCAATACGTTCCATTTCTTCAGTACCGACATCTTTCATAAAAGTAGTGATACGCGCATATTGACCCGTAGAATCTACATAACTTTTCATCACTCCTGCATCAGATTCAAAACTTTTTGCATAGGGGAGGATAAAGTTTCTTTCCTGGCTAGTTGGTATTTGATAATATTTGGGGTTACCGTTATAAAATGCCTGTTTCGAATATTTTACTAAACTAACGATCGAAATTGGTTTGGATAGTTCTGGAGTTTCTTCTATTAATCCCTGAAGTTTTTCCATACGTTTTAAGGTGGCTAATTTTAGAACTCCTTGTTTACGTTTGGTGTCTATTAATATTTCCAAAGGCATAATACCATCAAACTCCTTTTCAAAGAATTGTATATCTTGAAAAAACCCTGCAGATTTTGGCATGTCTTCTAATAAACTTCCAGAAACTTTTATAGTGTAGATACCAATAATACTCGCTATCAAAATAATAACAGAAGAAAAATAAATGGTTACTCTTCGAGTTTTTACCATGTCTTCCATCCAATCCACCAACCGCTCGACCCAACGTCTACCTAGATGTTTTAAGTGCCTTTCTTTGGGTTGAGGCATATAGCTATAAATGATTGTAATAACAAGCAAACAAAGTATAAATAGGGCTACAATATTTAAGGAAGCTACAATACCAAACTCCTTAAGTAATTTACTTTCTGTTAGCGCAAAAGTGGCAAACCCAGCAGCTGTAGTGATATTGGTCATCAAGGTGGCATTTCCGACCTTGGTAATTACCCTTTGTAATGACTTTGCTTTGTTACCGTGTTTTTTTATTTCCTGTTGATATTTATTAATCAAGAAAATACAATTAGGTATACCAATTACTATAACTAGTGGAGGTATGATAGCCGTAAGTACCGTGATTTCATATTCTAAAAGGCCTAAAAGCCCAAAAGCCCACATCACCCCAATAATAACTGCCGTCATCGAAATTACAGTAGCTCTAAACGACCTAAAGAAAAAGAAAAATATAAGCGAAGTAACTAATAAAGCAGCCAGAATGAAGATCAAAATTTCGTCCATGATATTCTGCGAATTCATGGTCCTGATATATGGCATACCAGAAACTTTAACATCCATATTGTACTTAGTTTCAAAAGCCGTTACTTTTGGTTGAAGAACATCTTCAATAAACTTTTTTCTTATGGGCGTATTTACAATATCCTTTTTTAAATATAGCGCACTTTGTACAGTTTGTGATTTGTTACTATATACCAATCCTTCATAAAAAGGTAATTTGTTAAATAGTTCGTATTCGTACTTGGCAACGTTTTTTTCGGTATAAACAGAATCATTTATAAACGGCACCATTTCAAAACGTGGCGGATTATCTTCTTTGCTTATTTTTTTAAGATCTCCAAGCGAAATAACAAGATCTATCTCGTTGTATTTTTTAAAAGAATGATTAAAATCATTCCAGGCTTTTAATTTCTCGGGAGTAAAAAGCGTACTATCCTGTATTGCCATTACAATAAGGTTTCCTTCCTCACCAAACTTATCCAAAAATTCTAGGTATTCTATGTTTACCTCATGATCATCTGGTAATAGGTTCGCCTCGGTGTACGAGAACCTCATGTTTTTCCATTGAAACCCTAGAAAAACAGTAATACCAATTATTACTATAAATATTGCTGCTCTATTGCGAAGTATAATTCCAGCCAGTGCATTCCAAAACCCGAAACTGAATAATTTTGCCATTCCTTTATTTTCCAATTGCAAATGTAAGAATTTGGAGGTTTATTATTTACGAAATGGCCGAAAGAAAATTTTTTATTCTAAAAACTATTAAAGTTTTAAATAGAAAGTGAATTTAAATGAGATATTATCCTCAAATCTAGGAAGGTGATATGCGCCATATCGATAGGCAAAACTCAATCCAAAACCGGCAAATAATTTATTAATTTCAAATCCGGATTCTTGATAAAGATCTTGTAAAGAGGTAAATGTAACGCCTTGATGGTTTTCGATATTACTAACATCTCCAATAGCATATCTTGTAATAAATACTACTTCGGGTTTAAACCAACTGGTGATCTTAACAGGTTCAATTCTGTGCTTTATTTGTAAAGTTGCTAATCGATCACTGAAAAACTCTCCAAAAAACATGGTTTCGAATGTTCGTCGACCGGCAACGGAGAATCGTTGCAATACTGTTTCTTTTGTAGGAGCGTTTGGATATGCGTGGTATAGATGTGTAAGAGGAATATCTCCATTTGCAATGTCGGCTTCAAGCAAGAAGCTGGTACGAGATTGATTAATTCGCGTAATTACATATTCGGCTTTAATTCCAACTTTACTATAGCTAAAATTACTATCAAAAATCCCTTTAAAACCCTGCGTGTACTGAGCCGTAATTTTGGGATATCCATCGTATATTTCTTTAAGGCCGTTGGGTGTTTTTAGAAATTTGCTAAACGGACTCCATCGTAGGGCCAATGTAGCTTCTGCTGTTTTATATGCAGAAAATAGCTCGTTGTTGTTTAAAAATTGATACCCTCCTGTTTGATTAATACTACTTACCGATAATTGTGTTTCTGACAGAAGTTTAGGAGAAATTTGATGCTGTAAACTAGTACTCCAGGTTCTATGCTTATAATAAAAATCAATATTTACTAATCTTGGCTCGAATAAAGAATACACTCTCCTGTCTGTGAGATATAGAAAACTACCTACTTCTTTAATATCATCGGTATAGTTAATATTGAACCATGAACTCGAATTTTTATCAACCAGTACACCGCCACCTACACCAAATTTGGATTTTGAATCTCTAAATCCATAAACCAAATATCCTTCGGTTCTGAATCGTTTTGAAAATTTTGAATTAGTAAGTCCCCCTATTCCAAGTCTTAATCCTTCAAAATTGTTATATTTTATAGGGTAGGTAAGGTCAAAATCAAAAAAACCAACAGGGTAATATCCAATATTAAAACTTTGAATAACATTAATTCGACGTTTAATATTTTGAGCTTTTACAATACTGTCAACAATAGGAAATGAGTTTAAGTCCTTTTCGGTAATAGCACTGGTTCGATATTGATTCCAGTACTCGTTGGTTCTATTATTGGCATCTGGGGCAATTTTTATGGCAGGTTGATTTTGTTTGATTTGGGTTTTGTTGTTGAGTTCAACGTCAAATAAATCGGTTTTAGATATCAGGAAATCATTATTGCCAGTAAAACTCTTTTTGTCTATACCTAATCTTCCTACTGATATTTTGCCGCCGAAAAGATTTACTTTTTGCCTGCCATTTCCTGGGCGTATAGTGATTTCCTGGCTTTTAGGAAACCAGAGGCTCTCTTTTGGGAAGTACTGAAAATCATGCCTAGCCATTACATTAAGCTCTCCTCTAAGTTCGATAATGGCTTTTTGCACCGCCAAGGTCTTTATATCTATATAGAGCACTCCTTCTAGACTTGCATATTTTTTTGATTTTCTTGGTTGAAACAGAATTACAAAAGCAGGTTGTTCATCTTGGGTCGTGTTTAATATTTTGTAGTAATAGTTTCTTAGCGCTCTATTTGATAATGGACCAATGAACTTGTCGTTAAAAATTGTGTAATCTTCGTCGTATAAGGAATTAGATTGTACTTTGATTCCTAGAACGTTATAAACGGGTTCTTCAAAACCTGTCATACGAGTTGCCAAAACGGTCTCTTTTTCTTCTAACCCTTTATTAAACTTAATACCGCTTATTTTTTCTGATAAAAAGGAGTGCGCATCATTAAAAATATGTTCTATATCAGTGCCCGTAGTGTCTTGTGTGCTAAGTTTGGCCTGATTGTCTTCGGTAATTTTAAACTTGTTATAGCTTTTGTACGAATAACTTTGTAATGATTTCTTTGGGTTGTTTTGTCTTTTTCTTTGGATCGCTTCTTTTATTATTTTTGACGCTACATTTTCCTGGCCTTCTACCTTAACCGTATCAAGATTTTCTTCTTCAGGATTTAATTTAATGGTGATTTTACCTTTATCCTTAGAATGCACCACAATAGTTTTGGATTGATATCCGAGGTAATTTATAGAAAGATTTACAGGAGATGTCTTGCAGCGTATAATAAATTCACCATCAACAGATGTTAAAGCATATGATGATTTATCGGTTTTAATAGTAGCAAAGGGTAAGGGTTGATTAGTTATTTCATCAATAACAACACCTCTAATGCTAATTTGAGCTATAGTGACAAAGTGTATGAAAAAAAATAAACAAAATAATTTGTTTCGCATTATACCGACGACGTTCAAAAAAACGAAGATACAAAAAAGCGTTTCCAATAAGAAAACGCTTAGAGATATTATTAAATAACAGTTTAAATGATTTAAACCGTCATGATTTCTGTCTCTTTGTTTGCAAGCATTTCATCAATCTTTTTGATGTATGTGTTGGTCAACTCTTGTATATCTAGTTCGGTATTTTTGGCCATATCTTCAGATAGCCCCTCTTTTTCTAATTTTTTGATTTCATTATTGGCACTTTTGCGATCATTACGCACACCAACTTTAGAATCTTCTGCTTCTGCTTTGGCTTGCTTTGCCAAATCTCTACGGCGTTCTTCGGTAAGAGGTGGTACGTTGATAATTACACTTTCTCCATTGTTCATTGGGTTGAAACCAAGATTGGCAACCATAATTCCTTTTTCGATTTCAGGAATTAAAGATTTTTCAAAAGGCTGAATCGAAATAGTTCTTGCATCTGGTGTAGAAACATTTCCTACTTGATTTAGTGGAGTTGGACTACCATAATACTCTACCATTACGCTTCCGAGCATAGCAGGTGAAGCTTTACCTGCTCTGATATTCAGTAATTTTTTTTCTAAATGCACTATGGCAGCTTGCATAGATTCTTTTGTAGAATCCAGAATAAAATTTATTTCTTCGTTCATTGTTTAATTCTTTTCTTTTGACTAATCAAAAAATAAGCCAATATAATTAAAGATTTACTTGAGTACCTATAGATTCTCCAGAGACCACTTTTAAAAGGTTTCCGGCTTTATTCATATCAAAAACTATTATGGGTAACTCATTTTCTTGACTAAGCGTAAATGCTGTAGTGTCCATTACTTTTAATCCTTTGCGTAATACATCATCAAATGATATAAAATCAAATTTAGTCGCATCAGCATTTTTTTCTGGATCCGAGGTGTAAATTCCATCCACTCTGGTTCCTTTTAAAATAACATCAGCATTAATTTCGATCGCTCTAAGTACAGCAGCAGAATCTGTTGTGAAATAAGGATTTCCTGTTCCACCGCCAAAAATTACCACACGTCCCTTTTCAAGATGTCGCATAGATCTTCTTCGTATAAAAGGTTCTGCAACTTCATTAATCTTTACCGCAGATTGTAATCTAGTGGGGATCTCTGCATCTTCCAAAGCGCTTTGTAGAGCCAGACCATTGATAACTGTAGCAAGCATACCCATGTGATCTGCCTGAACTCTATCCATTCCTTTACTGGCTCCGGCAACACCCCTAAAAATATTACCACCACCGATAACAATAGCTACTTCAACTCCTTTTTCTGTAATTTGCTTGATTTCATGAGCGTATTCGGCTAATCTTTTCGGATCTATACCGTACTGGCGATCACCCATAAGAGCTTCTCCAGATAATTTAAGTAATATTCTTTTATATTTCATTGCGTTTTTTGAACTGTGGTGCAAATATAGGGATATTCTTAATTTAGAAAATATCTTTAGAATATAAAGCTGTATTTTTTGATAAAGCGAGTACTCCAAAAATTAGAAAACCCCATTAAAAAGGGGTTTTTTTCCCCTGCATCGGGTATTGATTAGTTTTAGTTTATGTTATAGGTTTGTCTCAGGAAAACAAAAAAAGTGTAGGGGGATTAGAAATGTTTGTTGTTATGGGTCTTTTTAATATTTTGGATCAATGGGGGTTGATCTTTAATAATGGGGGATAAAGTCTTAAAGAAATTTGAGATTTTATAATATATAAAGACTTTATAAGAAATATTTCAAAAAATGAAGAAGAAAAAAACCGCTTCTGTTACAGAAGCGGTTTTTTGTTTTTCGTTATTCAACGAAAATTGATATTATCTGAAAATTATCCTAAAGTAACTCTTTCAAAAGCAGATACTTCAACATCGCCGTATGACTTAACATATTTAGCAACATTCATTTTTTCATCTTTAATGAAGCTCTGATCTAATAAACATTGTTCTTGATCTAGAGTAGTGTTGTCAGAGATAAATCGTTCCATTTTTCCTGGTAGAATTCTATCCCAGATTTGCTCAGGTTTACCTTCTGCTTTTAATTCTGCTTTGGCATCTTCTTCAGCTTTTGTTAGAACCTCAGGTGTTAATTGAGACATAGAGATGTATTGAGGTACATTTTTAAGTGTTTTACCTAAACGACCAAGTTCTTCATTGTCCTTTTCAATTACAGCAATTCTTGCTTCTGTTTCTGAAGCCACATAGGCAGGATCAAAATCTTTATAAGAAAGGGTTGTTGCTCCCATAGAAGCAACTTGCATAGCCAAATCTTTTGCCAATACGTCAACCTTATCCACTTTTTTAGATAATCCAACCAAGGCAGCAATCTTATTTATGTGAACATATGAACCAACATAAGGAGCTTCTAGTTTAGAAAAAGCATTGATTTCTAGCTTTTCACCAATAACACCTGTTTGTTCAACTAATTTTTCAGCAACTGTCATTCCTCCAAAATCCGCAGCTAGAAATTCTTCTTTAGAAGAATGGTTTAACGCAAGTTCTGCTAATTGATTTGCTAGAGAAACAAAGCTTTCGTTTTTACCAACAAAATCTGTTTCGCAACCTAGAACAATAGATACACCAACAGTGTTATCTGCATTTATTTTGGAAATTGCAGCGCCCTCAGAAGAATCACGATCTGCTCTCTTGGCAGCTACTTTTTGTCCTTTTTTTCTTAAAACTTCGATAGCTTTATCAAAATCTCCTTCAGCTTCTACAAGTGCTTTTTTACAATCCATCATTCCGGCACCTGTTGCTTTTCTTAATTTATTTACTTCTGCGGCTGTAATCTTTGCCATACCTTTAAATATTTAATGTGTAATGTGTTTGTATAAAAAACAAGTCGTTTAGTTAATACTGCAAAAGTAAAGAACCAAACGACTCGTGTAATTTATGTTAAAGTTAAGCTTTGATCAATCAATTAAAACTTAACGCATAACTGTAAAGATCGTAAAACGATTATAACTCGTTTATTCTTCTTCTTGTTTTGCTGCTTCTTCAACTACTACTTCAGCTTTTGGAGCTGGCGCCGCTTCTGTCTTTGCAGGAGCTGGAGTTGCTTCGGCTTTTGCAGGAGCTGCTGCTTCAGCTTTTGCAGGAGCATCTTTCTTAGGAGCGTCTTTTGAAGCTTTTCTTTCGCTTAGTCCTTCAATGATAGCATCACTAACATAGGTCATTACTTTGTCGATAGATTTAGAAGCATCATCATTTGCTGGGATTAGATAATCTACCTGACGAGGGTCAGAGTTAGTATCTACCATTGCAAAAATTGGAATGTTTAATTTCTGAGCTTCTTTCACTGCGATATGTTCGCGAGTAATATCAACAACGAATAACGCACCAGGTAAACGAGTCATATCAGAGATAGAACCAAGGTTCTTTTCTAATTTAGCTCTTAAACGGTCTACCTGTAAACGTTCTTTCTTTGATAGTGTATTGAAAGTTCCGTCTTTCTTCATTCTATCGATAGCAGCCATTTTTTTAACAGCTTTACGGATAGTAACAAAGTTAGTAAGCATACCTCCAGGCCATCTTTCTGTGATATATGGCTGGTTGGCTTTGCTAGCTTTTTCGGCTACGATTTCTTTTGCTTGTTTTTTGGTCGCAACAAAAAGGATTTTTCTGCCCGACGCTGCAATCTTTTTTAAAGCCTCGCTAGATTCTTCAATTTTTGCAGCAGTTTTATATAAGTTAATGATGTGAATACCATTACGCTCCATATAAATATATGGTGCCATGTTTGGATCCCATCTTCTTGTAAGGTGTCCAAAGTGTACACCTGCATCAAGTAATTCTTTTACTTCGATATTGTTTGCCATTTTTGTAATAGTTTACGTTCTGTTGAATTAGCAATACACAAGTGGCTACGTTTGTATGGCCTTGCGCATTTAGATGCTAAACTAACCCCTCAAAAAAGTTGAGGTAACAACAAATACTGTTTTAATAAATTAACGTTTAGAGAACTGGAATTTCTTACGAGCTTTCTTCTGACCGAATTTCTTACGCTCTACCATTCTTGGATCTCTGGTCAATAAACCTTCTGGTTTAAGGATAGATCTGTTTTCTTCGTCTAGTTCGCATACTGCTCTAGATATAGCTAAACGCACAGCTTCTGCCTGCCCAGTGATACCTCCACCATAAACGTTTACAGTTACATCGTATTTATCTTCATTGCTTGTTAAAGTCAATGGCTGATTTACTTTGTATTGTAAAGTTCCAGTAGTAAAGTAGTCATTAAGGTCTTTTTTATTAACCGTAATTTTTCCAGAACCATCTTTAAGATAGATTCTAGCTACAGCCGTTTTTCTACGACCAATTTTGTGAATAACTTCCATTACTTAACTTCGTTTAAGTTAACAGTTTTAGGTTGCTGAGCATCTTGATTGTGTTCTGCTCCTGCATATACCTTTAAATTGCGAAATAAAGCTGCTCCTAATTTGTTCTTAGGTAACATTCCTTTTACCGCTTTTTCGATTAAACGCTCTGGATTCTTGTCGAATAATTCCTGAGCAGTAAGACTTCTTTGCCCTCCAGGATATCCAGTGTGACGGATATATGACTTATCTGTCCACTTTTTTCCTGTTAAGTTGATTTTTTCGGCGTTTGTAATGATAACATTATCACCGCAATCAACGTGTGGGGTAAAGCTAGGCTTGTGCTTACCTCTTAGTAGAATCGCTACTACAGAAGAAAGACGTCCTAAAGTCTGTCCTTCAGCATCTATATGCAACCATTCTTTAGTAACGGTCGCCTTATTGGCAGATACTGTTTTGTAACTTAATGTGTCCACACTAATTAATTTTTACGTATTAAACATTCCTTTTCCTATATAAAATAGGGGTGCAAATGTACAATTATATATTTATATAGCAAACAGCAAGTTGATATTATTTTTATTAGATGATGTATTGGTTTTCAGAGAGATCGGAACCTGCCATAATTATTGTTTGTTAATGAGGAAAGTAAACTGTTGATCTTGTTAATTTTTTACTAAAAAACAGAACAATGTGTGACAAACCTGAATAATTTCCGTCATCTTAGATATATCAATCATCAAACGACTAATCATCATGAAGTATTTACACCATATATTGGTACTATTCCTGTTTCCTACATTTATTATTGCCCAAGATTCTACAAGTACAGTCAAAAAAAGAATATATACTACAAAACCATTACAAAATAATGAAGCTCCTACAATCGATGGATTGATAAATGAATCTAGTTGGGATTTGGTAGATTGGACAGGAGATTTTATCGAAAATCAACCAGATGAAAATACACCTCCGACTCAGCAAACCAAATTTAAAATTGTCTACGATCAGAAATATCTATATGTAGCATATCGCTGTTATGATACAGAACCGGATAAGATTGAAAAAAGACTATCAAGAAGAGATGGTTTTGCGGGAGATTGGGTAGAAATTAATTTGGATACCTATCATGATAAACGTACTGGTTTCTCTTTTTCGATAACTGCCGCAGGCGTAAAAGGAGATGAGTTTATTTCTCGAAATGGTAATAATTGGGATAGTAGCTGGAATCCCATTTGGTACACGGCTACAAATATAGATGATGAAGGATGGACTGCAGAAGTTAAAATCCCTTTAAGCCAGGTAAAGTTTGGGAAAAGTAAAGAGCAAATATGGGGGCTTCAAGTAAACCGAAGATTATTTAGAAAAGAAGAACGATCTGTTTGGCAACGTATCCCTCAGGATGCTCCAGGATGGGTGAGTGAATTTGGAGAATTACATGGCCTTATTGATATCGAACCGCAAAAGCAGTTAGAAATACAACCTTTTGCCGTAACACAATTTGATACTTTTCCTGCCGAAGAAGGAAATCCTTTTAGAGATGGAGAAGAATTTAAATTAAATGGTGGGCTAGATGCTAAAATTGGTGTTACTAATGATCTTACATTAGACTTAACAGTGAATCCAGATTTTGGTCAAGTAGAAGCTGATCCAGCGGCAATAGCTTTGGATGGTTTTCAGATTTTCTTTAGAGAGCAACGACCATTCTTTGTAGAGAATAAAAATATATTTGATTATCGGTTTGCTAATGGGTTTGATAATGTGTTTTATTCGCGAAGAATAGGACGAAATCCACAAGGGTCTATTAATACACTAAACGGAGAATTTGTTGATCGACCGAGTAATACGACAATTTTGGGGGCGGCAAAATTTAGCGGTAAGACCAAGGATGGATGGTCTATCGGAGTTCTGGAAAGTGTAACCGAAAGAGAAATTGCCAAAATCGAAGATGAAAACGGAAATGAGAGGAGGGCGATTGTAGAGCCTTTGACTAATTATTTTGTGGGAAGAGCCCAAAAAGACTTTAATGATCGTAATACATATATAGGCGGAATCATTACTGCGACAAATCGGGATTTGGGAGATGCTTTTGAAATAGATGAAAATAATCCGGATACAGATGAGACATCAGAACTTATAGGTACCAAAGAAAACAATCTAAATTCGTTAAGAAAATCTGCATACTCTGGTGGTTTAGATTTTAGACATAACTGGAAGGATAGAAAATATTATTTAGAAGGTAATTTTGTTGCTAGTCATGTCAAAGGTTCTAAAGAGGCTATTGAACAAACACAAAATGAACTTACACATCTTTTTCAGCGTGTAGATGCTGATCATGTTCGTGTTGACCCTAACCGAACTTCGCTTACAGGTACCGGAGGTAAGTTAACCGGAGGTAAATCTGGTGGTGGACGCTGGAGGTATAATGCCGGTATTTTTTGGAGATCTCCGCAGTTAGAGCTTAATGATATTGGTTTTTTGCGACAAGCAGATGAGATAAGACAATTTGCTAATGTGAGATACTTGTTCTTAAAACCAACCAAGTTTTATAGAAGAGCAGAGATTTTTGCAGAACAATTTTCGACCTTTGATTTTGAAGGAAACTATAATCGTATTCAGTATTTTATACGAGGAGAAATTAATTATATAAATAACTGGTGGACCGAAGTAGGATTTGGGCATAAACCAAGAATTTTTTCGAATACCATTTTACAAGGAGGTCCAAGGTGGCGTTTTTCTGATGAGAATTTTGCTTTTCTGTTTTTTGGTTCGGATAGAAGAAAAAAATTCAATTTTACGGTGGGTTATGATGGTTCTAGAGCAAATCAAAAGAACTTCTCTTTTAATAGGTATGTGATACGATTAAATTATCAACCGATTAATGCATTGAGTATTTCTCTTAATCCGCAATTCAGACAAAATCCTAATAAAACTCAATATGTAACAGAAACGGATTTTAGCGGAACACCAAGATATATAACCGCTAATATTGATCAACAAACACTAAGTGCTAGTATTCGACTAAATTATAATATCAATCCTAATCTTACCATTCAATACTATGGAGAGCCTTTTATCTCAAGAGGGCGCTATAAAGAGTTTAATTATGTCAATAACCCAATAGCCAAGGATCTTAGTGAACGTGTTACTTTGTATGATGAAAATCAAATTTCGTTTGCAGACGATGTATATTCGATTGATGAAAATAGAGATGGAACTGTAGATTATACAATTGATAATCCTGATTTTGCATTTGTTCAGTTTCGTTCTAATTTGGTATTACGTTGGGAGTATATTCCGGGCTCAGAAATATTTTTGGTTTGGTCTCAAGGTGTAACAGGAAGTGGTGATCCCGGAGATCATTTATTTAGGAGTTTAAATACTCAGATTTTGGATCAGCAACCAGAAAACACCTTTTTGATTAAAGCTACATATAGGTTTGTGTTATAAGTTTTTTAAAAAGTTTTTTAAGACATATATTGCGGCACTTTAGATTGTCGCAATATGAAATGTTTTTATGTTATTCTTTTAGTGCTTGTAGTATCTTGTAATACATCTAAGCCAACAGAGAAAGCTGTTGTAATTAATAAAGAGCCTGAAACCTCTAAAAAGGACTCATTGTCGTTTTTCTTGAGTCATTATGACAAGTTTTTTGCAACTAATTTTAATGTTTCAGAATGTCCTGGTGCGGCGGTTGTGATTGTAAAAGATTCTACAGTCATTTATAAAAAAGGGTTTGGGGTTAAAGAAATTCATACACAAGACTCGGTTGATACGAATACAGTTTTTAGAATTGCTAGTTTATCAAAAGGAGTTACGGCAGTGCTTGCGGGAAATATGGTAGATCAAAATGAACTGCAATGGAATCAAAACATTAAGAAAACACTTGATGTGTTTGATTTAAAAGATCGAAAACAAGCAAGTAGACTTCAGGTAAATCATCTGTTATCTCATACTACAGGATTATATAAGTATACATATAGCAAACTTATAAATCGAGGTGTATCGATTGATCAGATTATCAAAAATTTCAGAAATAAAGGTGTGGTATCTAGAGAAGGCGTAGAATATGAGTACCAAAATGCCATGTTTTCGGTTATCGAAAAAATAATGGAACATCAAACCGAAAAATCTTTTGAAATGTTGCTTAAAGAAAGAGTTTTTAATCCTGCGGGGATGAATGATGCATCGAGTACATTTGCGGCTATCAAAAATAACGATAATGTAGCATTGCCGCATTCTTATAATCACTATTCAAAAAAATATAGGCTTGATGATCTTCATAAAGCCTATTACAACGTATCTGCCGCAGGGGGTGTAAATGCTTCGATATCGGATATGGGAGAATACTTGAAAGTGTTACTAGGCAATCGCCCTGATATTATCTCCAAAGAAAGCCTTGATGATATCTTTAACCCAATTATTTGTACAAGTGATAAAGACACTTATGTAAATCTATGGGATGGTGTAACAGATTCGTATTATGCTATGGGATGGCGTATTCTGGATTATAGAGGTCGCAGAATTGTGTATCACGGTGGTAATGTAAACCAATACAAAACACAATTGCTAATTGATCCTGATAACAATATTGCAATCTGTGTGTTGTTTAATGGTCCCAACCCATTTAATGGCCCGGTAATGCCTACATTCTTAAATTACTATGATTTTTATATGGATATGAAGAAAAGAGAGCAGTAATTTTGCATCCCGTTTTTCTTTTAGACAATTTTTAATGTGCTTCAAGCCAATTGTCACCCAATCCAAGATCTATATCTAATGGAACAGCAAGTTGATATGCGCTCTCCATTTCAGTTTTGATTAATGTTTTAATCTCTTCTAGTTCTGGTTTGTATACGTCAAATACCAATTCATCATGTACCTGTAAAAGCATTTTGGTTTTATAACCATTTTCTTTTAGTTTTTTATGGATATTAATCATCGCAATTTTGATAATATCTGCGGCGCTACCTTGAATAGGGGCGTTTACGGCGTTTCGTTCTGCCGCTCCTCTTACAATTGCATTGGCAGAATTAATATCTTTTAGATACCTACGCCTTCCTAAGACAGTTTGTACATAGCCATTGTCACGAGCAAAGTCAACTTGTTCGCTCATGTAATTACGCAATTTAGGGTACGTTTTGTAATACGTATCGATTAATTCCTTGGCTTCACTACGCGAGAGGCTCGTTTGGTTACTTAGTCCAAAAGCCGAAACCCCATAAATGATTCCAAAATTTACTGTTTTGGCATTACTACGTTGTTCTCTGCTTACTTCATCTATAGGTACATTGAATACTTTTGCTGCGGTAGAGGCATGAATATCTTCTCCGTTTTTAAAAGCCTCGATCATTGTCTCTTCTTCACTCAAGGCTGCAATAATTCGTAGTTCTATTTGCGAGTAATCTGCAGCTAGCAATGTGTACTCTTCGCTTCTTGGGATAAAAGCTTTTCTTACTTGTCGCCCTCTTTCCGTTCGTATCGGGATGTTTTGCAAATTAGGGTTGTTAGAACTTAAGCGTCCTGTTGCTGCAACCGTTTGCATATAGTCGGTATGTACTCTTCCGGTAGTTTCATTAACCTGAGTAGGTAAAGCATCTACATATGTACTTTTTAATTTTGACAAGCCTCTGAAATCTAATATGTTTTGAATGATCTCATGATCTTTTGCCAAATAAGATAGTACATCTTCTGCTGTAGAATATTGCCCGGTTTTTGTCTTTTTTGGTTTGTCGACCAATTTCATTTTTTCGAATAAAATAACGCCTAGTTGTTTTGGCGAGGCGATATTGAATTCTTCTCCTGCCTCGGTGTATATTTTACTTTCTAAATCTTTGATATCATTATCTAAATCCTTTGATAGCGATTCAAGAAAGGCTCTGTCCAGATTAATTCCTTCGATTTCCATGTCGGCCAAAACTCTTAGTAACGGGATTTCAATATCTTCAAATAAAGAAACCGTTTTGGCTTCATTAAGTTCGGGTGCAAAATGTTCTTTCAATTGAAATGTAATATCGGCATCTTCTACAGCATATTCGGTTTGTTTGTCCAGAGGTACTTGTCTAAACGAAAGTTGATTTTTTCCTTTTTTGCCAATTAATTCTGTGATCGAAACAGGAGTGTAATTAAGATACGTTTCGGCCAATACATCCATATTGTGTCTCATGTCTGGATTAATCAGATAATGCGCTAGCATGGTATCAAATAGCTTTCCTTTTACTTCAATATTGTACTTGGCTAGTACTTTGATGTCATATTTTAGGTTTTGTCCAATTTTAGAAATCTCTTCTGATTCAAAAAATGGACGTATTTGCTCTATTAACTCTTGGATTTCATTACGATCTTCGGGGAACGGAATGTAGAACCCTTTACTTCCTTCCCATGAAAAGGCAATCCCTACTAATTCGGCAGTTAATGGATTGAGTCCTGTGGTTTCGGTATCAAAACAAACACTATTTTGTTTTAGTAAGTTTTGTAAAAACAGTTTCATGGCCATGCCAGGCACAATACTTTGATAAAAATGTTCGGTATTGGCAATTGTTTTTCTATTCGAGAAAGATGTTGCTGTGTCTTCGCTCTGATCATCACCACCAAATAGAGAAAACTGGCCTGCACCCGCTGCTTGAGAGGTTTTCTTTTTGGTGCTTGTTGGTGCATTTTCTTGAGATGTAGCAGGGTCTTCTTTAGAGAATATTTTAACGAACTGATCGGTAAGTCTTCTAAACTCAAGTTCTTCAAAAATGGTTCTTACTTTTGCTTCGTCCGGAGCAACAAGTTCATAATCCTTGGCATTAAAAACCACATCACAATCCAGAATAATTGTCGCTAGTTTTTTTGATAGAAGTCCAAGCTCTGCATTAGCCTCTACCTTTTCTTTCATTTTACCTTTTAATTGATCAGTATTCGCTAAAAGCCCTTCCATAGATCCGTATGCAGCTATAAACTTTTTGGCTGTTTTATCTCCAACACCGGGCAATCCAGGTATATTGTCTACTGCATCACCCATCATACCCAGGTAATCTATTACTTGTTCGGGGCGCTCTACTTCAAACCTTTTTTGAACCTCTGGTATGCCCCAAATTTCAATACCGTTGCCCATTCTTGCAGGACGATACATAAATATATTTTCAGAAACCAATTGCGCATAATCCTTATCAGGAGTTACCATATAGGTTTGATATCCTTCTTTTTCGGCTTGTTTTGCAATAGTACCAATAAGATCGTCGGCTTCAACTCCGGCACGTTCTATTATAGGGATGTGCATTGCTTTTAATATTTCTTGGATAATAGGAACTGCAATCTTTATGGCCTCTGGTGTTTCGTCTCGATTGGCCTTGTATTCTGGAAATATCTCTAGCCTGTCTTTACTTCCTTGTTTGTCAAAGGCAACAGCCAAATGGTCTGGTTTTTCTCTTTTTATAACGTCAAATAATGAGTTCACAAAACCCATAATGGCTGATGTATCCTGCCCTTTGGAGTTAATTCTTGGGTTTTTAATTAACGCATAATAACCTCTAAAGATTAGTGCAAAGGCATCAAGAAGAAAAAGACGTTTTTGTGACATAATACGAGTTAAATTTTTAGAAACGCAATATAAAAAGAAGATTGCTCAATAGCTTAAAAATCTGTGATAAATACAAATAAGAAATGCCGTCAAGACCTGACGGCATTTCGCCCCAAAATAAAATTGATAACAATGTATCAACTGCTATAAATACGATAGTAATTTTTTATATTATAATATAGATGTTTATTGTTTAAGCCCTAATGAGGAATTATTTTTCGAAGTTACAAATAAAAATGTAAGTTGCGAAACAAATCATTAAGATTTATGGTTTTATAATCATTCATATTAACGGATTTATAAGATTTAAATTGTATATCGTTAATTTTTACTTAAAAATAGCTACAAATTAAAAAGGAGAGATAGCTTTGCTTCGTTAATGAATTAGAATGTATTATGCGCTGGTTAATCCCTATAATTTTATATGTATTGGTAGAAATTTATGCCTACCAGGCAGTGAGAACTGTTTCAAAAAATCAAATAGTTCAAATTGGATATCTATTATTATCACTACTTATCTTGGGGTATGTGATTTATACTTTTGCTAATTATGATCGAAGTGTTGGCCCCACCAAATATTCGTTACGAGCGAGTGGTTTACTACTGTTATCGTTTGTGCCAAAATTAATCTTAGTCTTGTTTATGTTTGGTGAGGATATTATTAGATTGTGTGTGGCAGGCTATAATTATCTTACAAATACCTTTTTTGATGGTAATGCCACGCAATATCTTCCGGATCGACGTAAGTTTATAAGTCAAATTGCATTGGGTATTGCGGCTATTCCGTTTGCAGGCTTGTTACATGGTATTTTTAGAGGTAAATACAACTTTAAAGTAATTAGTCACGTGCTTTATTATGATGACTTACCTAGCGCTTTTGATGGATTTAAAATTACACAAATTTCGGACATCCATTCTGGTAGCTTTGATGATCCTGCCAAAATTGAATATGCTGTAGATTTGATTAATGAACAACAGGCGGATCTTCTACTTTTTACAGGCGACATTGTAAATACAATGGCTAAAGAAATGGATGATTGGATTGGTACCTTTAAACGCATCAAGAAACCGGAATATGGAACATATTCTGTTTTAGGAAATCATGATTATGGAGAGTACGTTACCTGGAACAGTGAAGAAGAAAAAGAAGCTAATTTTCAGGCAATAAAAGATATTCATACTAAAATCGATTTTAATCTGTTACTTAATGATAGTGCTTTTGTAGAAAAAGAAGGAGAGCGGATTGCTGTGGTAGGTGTAGAGAATTGGGGTCACAACTTTAAAAAAGCTGGAGACCTTACCAAAGCGTCTGAAAAAGTTACTAAAGATGATTTTAAGATTTTATTGAGTCATGACCCTTCACATTGGGAATATGAGGTAAAAGGGCACGAAGATCATTACCACCTTACATTAAGTGGTCATACGCATGGTTTTCAGTTCGGTATAGAGATTCCCGGGTTTGTACGCTGGAGCCCTGTGCAATACGTGTATAAGCAATGGGCAGGGATGTATAGTGAAATGGGACGATATCTAAATGTGAATCGAGGTTTTGGATTTCATGCTTTTCCGGGTAGAGTAGGTATTTGGCCAGAGATTACAGTAATTGAATTGAGAAAAGGTTCGAAGCCCTCTTAATTCTAAGAAAGTGTTATATTTACAATTGTTTAGAGGGTCTTTTATGTTTAAAAAGATCTGAAACATAAAAGTTTTGAACATGTCAAAGTTTGGAGATATAATTAGTATTGAAGTTCCGGTGCTGTTGGATTTTTATACAGAATGGAATGAGCCATCTGTTGCAATGCATCCGGTATTGAAAGATGTAGCCGCGGCTCTTGGAGATAAGGGAAAGGTTATAAAGATTGATATTGATAAAAATGAAGAGTTGGCAACTGCTTTAAGAATTAAAGGGCTACCTACCTTAATGATTTATAAAGAAGGTGAGATGGTGTGGAGACAAAGTGGAGAGCAAGATGCCAATACCTTGATTGGACTTATGAAAGAGTATGTTTAAACTCTTATAGCTTTAAAAGAGAATCCTTTTTTGGTAAAATATTCCAAAACCTTTGGTAACGTATAGGTTAGGTTTTTTGAAGCCTTTATGCTGTCGTGAAAAACAATAATACTTCCCGGTTCTGTATTTTGTAATACATTTTGAAGACAAGATTCTGGAGATGTGTGAGCCTCCCAATCTTTTGATAACACATCCCATAGAATAATTTTATATCCCAGTTTTTCTAAAACTTTAAATTTTGAATAGCTTATTTGGCCGTATGGAGGTCTAAATAACGTCGGTTTATTTTGATTGCCAACATGCTTTTTAATTATTTGATCACAATCAATTATGTTTTTGCGATATATCTCAGAATTGGTTTTCCAAGCTTTTAGGTGATTCATGGTATGATTACCTACAGCGTGTTCTTGTGCTACTATTTTGTCAAAAATATCGGGATGTTTACGAATATTATCTCCAATACAAAAAAATGTTGCTTTGGCATTGTATTTTGATAGTTGTTCAAGAACAAATTCGGTAACCTCTGGTATGGGTCCATCATCAAAAGTTAAATACAAAGTGTTCTCTTTTTTTGATGCAAAATCCCATGCATATGTCGAAAAAAAATGCTTTAAAACTTTTGGTGTCTTACTCGGAATCAAATGTTGTATATCATTAAAAAAAAGCGAGCCCTAAGACTCGCTTTTTGGAATTATTCGGGTATCGTATCTAAAGAATCTAAAGCTTTTTCTTGATTTTGAAATTCTTTAATCAAATCCTCTTCTTGCTGACGTAGTAGCTCTTCATCATTATATTCTTCATCTGCAGAGTATAATCTAGTAAATAAGCCTAGGTATTTGTTAAATTCATCAGCTTTTTCTTCGATAATATCTCTATCTTGGTTAATTAATAATAAATCAACCACACTACGGTAGCGCTCTACATTGGTAACAATATCTTCGGCATATAGATATTGATTTTTTAGAGTTAAACTACCAAAGTAGGTAAGTTGCTCCTGGTATTTTTTTGCTACCTTATTCCATAAGTCTCTGGCTTTTTGTTTTTCGCCTACTTGATAGTATCCTGTAATATAGGGTTCTAATAAGGTGTAGTATTCATAATATTCGATAGGCATTTTGTCCATAGCCAGATCAATAATCTCTTTGGCTTTGTCTTTTTGATCTTCTTTAATTAATGTTTCTACCAGTCTGGCAAGGTTACTTCGGTACGTAATTGCATTTTTTCTGGTCTCTGGATCGTGATAAATGTTAGGGTCATTACTATTACCCCAGTCCCAACTCTTTACATTTTTATACATAAGATCGGTATTTATTCTGCCCATCTCAAAAGGATTGCGCTTGTCGACCTTGGTTCGTATTGGTACCAGTTTAAAAGTTACTCCGTCTAATTGCAGATAATCTTTCATCCATAAAAAATCATCATCCCCATAGCTTCCGCCAGTAAAATAAATAGGCCTTTCCCAATTGTTATTAGCTATGATATCCAGCATTAATAATCTGTTCTTAAACAGCAGATCTCCTTTTAAATGTATATCTATATAAGGTACGATGAGATCAGCATCCTCTGGAGCTACTATTCCATTTTTAAGAACAGCTTCTTTATTTACTGGTATCCTAATATGTTTAGTAGGGAATGTGTTTACTTTCTTACCACTCTGTAAATCTCCTTTGGTTCTAGGGTCATCGGTTTCTATCCATCGCATCCAGTTTTTAATAAGCATAGTGTCATTGGTAACTGGTTTATAATAAATGGCATCATTGCTTCCAAATCGGTAAAACTCGTGAGTCAATTGCGAAGGGATGGGCTTGCCATCATATGCAGCTCTTTTCATCTGATCGATATACCAGTCGGTAGCAAAAAGGCTGGTGTTAACCGTTCGTACATCTGTACGATATCCTTCTATTTCTTGAGCATACCATAATGCAAATGTATCATTATCCCCAATGGTAAATAGTATAGCATCATCCTGGCATGATTGCAAATACATTTTTGCCATGGCTTGAGCTGTATATCGGTTGGATCGATCATGATCATCCCAGTTTTCTGAAGCCATTAACACGGGTACAGCTAATAGGCAAACTGCCGTAACAATAGGGGCTAAAAGTTTTGGTTTTATGCGATTTTTCAACAAATCAAATAGTGCATACACGCCAAATCCTATCCAGATAGCAAATACATAAAATGATCCTACTAATGCGTAATCACGCTCTCTGGGTTCAAATGGTCGTTCGTTTAAGTATATCTTTAGTGCTAATCCTGTAAAGAGGAAAAATATAAACAAGACCCAGAAGTTTTTCTTGTCTTGTTGTAGCATAAATACAAAACCTATAAGACCTAATAATAAAGGTAAAAAATAATAGGTATTACGTGCTTTGTTTTTTAAGGTGTCTGTTGGTAAGTTATCTTGAGAGCCTAAGCGTAATTCGTCTATGAATTTAATACCACTTAACCAATTACCTTCCAAATTAGTTAAGTTTCCTTGGTTGTCATCTTGTCGACCAACAAAATTCCACATAAAATAGCGCCAATACATATAACCCATTTGGTAGTCAAACATATAGGTTACATTGTCCCAAAACGAAGGTTTTTGTACATCAATATAATTTCCGAAGGATTGCAGAAATTTATGATAATCTTCGTTATCTAGTTTTCCCTGTGCATACTCTCTTCTAAATTGAGTTACGGCATTAAGCAATTCTTCTTCGCTTTGATATTCTGGTTTTATCGTAAATTTTATGGGACCAGTAAAATCCATATAATTGGCAATGTGCTCTGTGCTCCACATTCTTGGCAAAATTGCTTTATGTGCATTGTCTAAGTTTTGCTTAGCATTTTTCCAATCGTTTACAATAATATATTTCCCGGTTTTAAGGTCTTTTTCATATTTTGGTTTATCATCTTCATAAGGGCTTTCTAAATCTAAGCCAGCATAAATTTCTGTAAACTGAGGTCCGTAAAACAGGTGTGTTTCTGGGTATTGTTCTAGGTTGTAATAAGCTAATAATTCTCGCGCGTTATTAGGGTTGTTTTCATTAATTACCGTACCTGCATTTGCTCTAATGGGTAACATGATCCAGCTCGAAAACCCAATAAGTATAAACATAACGCATAATAACAATGTGTTTAATTGAGGGTAATCTTTTTTGCGAGTGTATTTTATTCCAAAGTAAAAAGCCGAGGCAATGATGAGTCCGGCAATTATTGTTCCCGAATTAAATGGAAGACCTATAGAGTTTACAAAAAATACTTCGGCAGCTCCAAAGAATTTGAGAGTCGAAGGAAGTAAAAGTTTAAAAATAAATAACAATATAGCCACAACAATAATATTTGCAGCAATAAAGTTTTTGATAGTAATCTCTTTGTAGTTTTTAAAATAATATAATAATCCTATAGCAGGAATAGATAAGAGTCCCATAAAGTGTACCCCAAAAGACAATCCTACAATGAATGCAATAAGCAGAAGCCATCTATTACCTCTTGGTTTATGCATATCTCTTTCCCATAATAGGCCTAAGTAAAAAAGAATGGATAAAATACAGGATGCCATAGCGTATACTTCGGCTTCAACGGCATTAAACCAAAAACTATCGGTAAAAGTAAATGATAATGCTCCAACAATACCACTGCCCAAAACGGCAATTGCCTTACCTTGGGTAAACTCTTCCTCTTTTGTAATAAGCTTTTTGACAAGGATTGTGATGGACCAAAACATGAATAATATTGCAAAAGCACTTGCGACTGCCGAGGTCATGTTTACCATTAGTGCAATTTGGGTTGGGTCTGAAGCAAAAGTACTGGCAAATGCTCCGATCATTTGAAACAAAGGAGCTCCAGGAGGGTGGCCAACTTGTAGTTTTGATGAGGTGGCAATATACTCACCGGCATCCCAAAAACTTGCTGTTGGTTCTACGGTAATTGAATATACACATAAAGCGATCGCAAACACGATCCAGCCTGTTATTTTATTCCACTTGGTAAAGTTGAATGTGCTCATAGAATTTATTCGTTTATATAACGTGAGGCGAATTTAGTGATAAAAATACTTTTCACTTTGTTTTTTTAGCAAACGCTTAACAGAAGTTTATATTTTAGACTGATTTTGTTGGTTTTACATTGTTAATATCAATTAGAAACGAATAATTTTGAAAAAAATGTTTGTATACCCAAAAGAATGTATTAAATTTGCACCCGCAATGACGCATTGGTCTATGGTGTAACTGGCAACACGTCTGGTTTTGGTCCAGAAGAGTCTAGGTTCGAGCCCTAGTAGACCAACTTAAATTGAAGGAATTAGTTTTTTACTGATTCCTTCTTTTTTTTGAATAAAGTTTTAGAACAAGAAACCTGTTTTAACTAGTGTTAAGTGATATTGTTTTATGAGTATAAGGGAGCGCATTTTTAATGTTTTTTTAAATAAAAAATGTCATGTACTATTATAATAAGGCGAAATAAAGAGTTTTGCATATAGGTATTAAAAAAGAGTAACAAGTTTATGTTACTCTTTTTCTGTTTTAGAACGAGATTGAGGTATGGTTAAACAGGGTAATTGGGGTTTTAAATTTTAAAAGTTAATACTGGTCTTTTGGCATGATTTACAACATCTTCTCCCAGACTTCCGTTAATAAAATGAGAAATCCCTTTTCGACCATGTGTGCTAATGCCAATCATACCTGCATTAACAGAACCGGCAAAGTTTAGGATCCCTTTTTCAATAGTGATATCATTATAAATATTGAGTGTATAATTATTGATATTAAGTCCAGAGATCATCAAGTTCATTTTCTCTTCGGTTTCGTAAGTGGTTTTAAACCCGTTAGCTGTATTTATCCAAACTAAATGAAGTTTGGCATCTATCATTTTCGAAAAATCATGCGCCGCTAGCAAAGAAGGTTTGTCTTCGTCATCAAAATTTGTAGCATATACAAAATCACTTATTTCAAATAATCCACAATCCTCTTTGATAACCAAAACAGGTTTTTTGGATGTACGAACTACTTTTTCGGCATTAGATCCAATAAAAAGTTCTTCGAAACCAGTAGATCCATGAGACCCCATTACTATAATGTCTACATTATTTTTCTCACTAGAACTGTTAATTCCGGTATGAATATCTTCAAAACTTACAGTTTCTATAACCTCAATATCCTTTAGGTAATCTTTTTCTATCAATTCTTCAAACTTATTATGTGCTTGTTTCATGAAATAAACGGCCTGAGGAGCGGCGGCTGTTCCAGAAGACATTAAATCACTAAGATGCATTGGCAGTTCCAAAATGTGTAACAAATAAATAGAAGCTTCATTTTTTCTTGCAATTTGAGCAGCAACTTTTAATGCACTTTCTGCCTGATCAGAAAAATCGGTAGGTACTAGTATACTTTTAATCATAATATTGCTTTTTTTGAAATGAGTTATGTACTAATAAAGTAATCTTAGCATTTTTGTGTGCTTAGATAGATAGCGGTTAACTTTTCATGGGGATTTACTAATGTCTTAAACCTAAATAAACTATCTTGATCTAGATATCTTAAATTTACGAATAAATTCATTCTTCCACATATTTTGTATCTAAGATATTATTGTTATCTTTGCACCGTTGAAATTAAAAAACCAGGTTGAGGGGACGAGAAGTCCCCTCTTTTTATCTATTTATGTCATTAAAAGACAAAGTTCAAAGTTTACTAGACGAGGCGCTTAAAGAAAATACGTCTCTGTTTTTGATCGATTATAAAATTAATCCTGATAACAGTATTGAAATTATTATTGATGGAGACGATGGGGTCAAAGTTGAAGATTGTATTGCTGTTAGTAGAGCAATAGAGCACAATCTTGATCGAGAAGAGGAAGATTTTTCTCTTCAGGTTATGTCTGCAGGAGTTTCAGAAGGATTGAAACATGTGCGTCAGTACAAAAAAAACATAGGAAGAAAACTAAAGATAAAAACTCAGGAAGAAACAATTGAAGGCGAATTAATTTCGGTTACAGAAAAAAATATTGCTTTGACCTGGAAAGCCAGAGAGCCTAAGCCTGTTGGAAAGGGTAAAGTCACCGTGACTAAAGAGGCTAATGTGGCTTATGAAAATATTGTAGAAGCAAAAGTTATGATAACATTTTAATTATAATATTGATATGGAAAATATCGCATTAATAGAATCATTTTCGGAATTTAAAGATGACAAGTTAATAGATCGTGTTACGTTAATGGCGATCTTAGAAGATGTATTTAGAAATGCCCTAAAGAAGAAGTTTGGTAGTGATGACAATTTCGATATCATTATTAATCCTGATAAAGGAGATTTAGAAATTTGGAGAAATAGAATTGTTGTAGCAGATGGAGAAGTAGAGGATGATAATCAAGAGATATCATTAACTGCGGCTCAAAGAATTGAGCCAGATTTTGAAGTGGGTGAAGATGTGTCTGAAGAAGTTAAATTGATTGATTTAGGAAGACGTTCTATTCTTGCGTTACGACAAAATTTAATATCAAAAATACACGAACACGATAATACCAATATATATAAGCAGTTTAAAGAATTAGAAGGAGAGATTTATACGGCTGAAGTACATCATATTCGTCATAGAGCAATTATTATGCTTGATGATGAAGGTAACGAGATTATTTTACCAAAAGATAGACAAATACCATCTGATTTTTTCCGTAAAGGAGAAAATGTTAGAGGGGTGATAGAATCTGTAGAGCTTAAAGGAAACAAGCCTGCGATTATTATGTCCAGAACATCTCCATTATTTCTTGAGAAACTTTTCGAATCAGAAATTCCAGAAGTTTTTGATGGATTAATTACTGTTAAAAAAGTGGTTAGAATTCCAGGAGAAAAGGCCAAGGTGGCTGTTGATTCATATGATGATAGAATTGATCCTGTTGGAGCATGTGTAGGTATGAAAGGATCTCGTATTCATGGTATTGTTCGAGAATTAGGTAACGAAAATATAGACGTTATTAACTATACTAATAACGTACAGTTATATATTACAAGGGCATTAAGTCCTGCAAAAGTTACTTCGATTAAGCTTAATGAAGAAGGTAGTCGTGCAGAAGTAATGTTAAGGCCAGAAGAAGTTTCTAAAGCGATTGGTCGTGGAGGTCATAATATCAGATTAGCTGGGCAATTAACTGGCTTCGAAATCGACGTGTTTAGAGAAGGTGTGGAGGAAGATGTGGAGCTTACAGAGTTTTCTGATGAAATAGATTCTTGGATCATTGAAGAGTTTTCTAAAATAGGATTAGATACCGCTAAGAGTATTTTGGAACAAGATATGGCTGATCTTATTAAGCGTACTGACCTCGAAGAAGAGACAGTAACTGAAGTGATCAAAATATTAAAATCAGAATTTGAGGATTAATAATCACAATTAATTTATATTTGAGCATAAAATAAAAGGCATTTATGGCTGAAGCAAAAACAATGAGATTAAATAAGGTACTACGCGAATTCAATATCTCGCTTGATCGGGCTGTTGACTTTTTGAATTCAAAAGGTCACGAGATAGACGCGCGTCCTACCACAAAAATTTCTCCAGATATTTACCAGCTCTTGTTTGATGAATTTCAGACGGATAAGAGTAAGAAGGTAGCTTCAAAAGAAGTGGGGGAAGAAAAAAGAAAAGAGAAAGAGGCATTACGTGTGCAGATAGAAAATGAGCAGGAAGAAAAACGTAAGCTTGCAGAGGCACGTGAAGTTGTAAAAGCTAAAGCTCAATTAAGTGGCCCTAAACAAGTAGGGAAAATTGATTTAGAAAAAAAGGAAGAAGAAACACCGCAGCCCGAGAAAAAGGTGGATGAAACTCCTAGCAAAGAAGAGGTTAAAGCAAAAGAGCCAGAGGTGGTTTCAAATAGACCGGTGAAAAAAGAGTTGAAAATAACCAAGCAAGCTCCTAAACCACCAGTAGAAAAAACAAAAGAAGTAAAGCAGGAAAAACCTGCTAAAACTGAAAAGCCTGTAGCCAAAAAGCCTGTGGTTGAAAAACCCGTAACCGAAAAGCCTAAAGAAAATAAAGCTGAAACTGAAACCGAAAAGCCTGTTGCTTCAGATAAGGTAAAGACTCAGTATAAGAAATTAGATGGCCCTAATTTTACAGGGCAAAAAATTGATTTAACGCAATTCAAAAAGCCGGTCAAAAAGAAAGACGATAAGTCTGATAAAAATACAGCTGGCGGTGACCCAAAGAAACGTCGCAGAAGAATTAGTAAGGATGGTGCTACTCAAGGTGGTGGGCAATCTGGAGGAAACAGAGGTCCAGGAAACAGGGGTCCAGGAAACAGAGGCCCAGGAAACAGAGGTCCAGGAAAAGGTAAAAGACCTCCTATTGTTAAGGAGGAGCCTAGTGAAGAAGAAGTGCAAAAACAAGTTAGAGAAACTCTTGAAAAACTTCAGGGTAAATCTAATAAGTCTAAGGCAGCCAAATACCGTAGAGATAAAAGAGATCAGCACCGTCAAAAAGTTGAAGATGATGTTGCTCAACAAGAACAACAAAGTAAAGTACTGAAAGTAACAGAATTTGTAACTGTTTCTGAAGTTGCTACGATGATGAGTGTATCTACAACAGAGGTTATTTCTGCATGTATGTCTCTTGGTATCATGGTGACCATGAATCAGCGTTTGGATGCAGAAACACTTTCTATTGTTGCAGATGAGTTTGGATATGAAGTTAACTTTGTAACTGCAGATATAGAAGAGTCTATTGAAGAAATTGTTGATGCTCCAGAAGATTTAGTGTTCAGAGCGCCAATTGTTACAGTAATGGGACATGTAGATCATGGTAAGACTTCATTGTTGGATTATATTAGAGAAGAAAATGTAATAGCCGGAGAGAGTGGTGGGATTACCCAGCACATTGGTGCATATGGAGTGCAATTAGAAAGTGGACAAAAAATTGCATTTTTAGATACTCCTGGTCACGAAGCATTTACAGCAATGCGTGCTCGTGGTGCTCAGGTAACAGATTTAGCGATTATTGTAATTGCTGCCGATGATGATGTGATGCCTCAAACAAAAGAAGCAATTAGTCATGCGCAAGCTGCAGGAGTTCCAATTGTTTTTGCAATCAATAAAGTGGATAGGCCAGAAGCTAACCCCGAAAAGATAAAAGAAAAACTCGCCTCTATGAATTTATTAGTAGAGGATTGGGGAGGTAAAATACAATCTCATGATATTTCTGCCAAAACAGGTACTGGGGTTAAAGAATTACTTGAAAAAGTATTACTTGAAGCCGAAATATTAGAACTTAAGGCAAATCCAAATCGATTAGCGTCTGGTACTGTTGTAGAGGCGTTCTTGGATAAAGGGCGTGGATATGTTTCTACTATTTTGGTACAAACAGGAACTCTTCGAGTAGGAGATTATGTTCTTGCAGGTAAAAATAGTGGTAAGGTCAAGGCGATGCAAGATGAGCGAGGAAATAATGTGAAAGAGGCTGGACCTTCGACACCCGTTTCTATCTTAGGTTTGGATGGTGCGCCGCAGGCTGGAGATAAGTTTAGTGTATTAGAGGATGAACGCGAAGCAAAAGATATTGCGTCCAAACGTGCTCAATTACATAGAGAACAATCTGTTCGTACACAAAGACATATTACACTTGATGAAATCGGGCGTAGAATTGCTCTTGGAGATTTCAAAGAATTGAATATTATTCTTAAAGGTGATGTGGATGGTTCTGTAGAAGCATTAACAGATTCTTTCCAGAAATTATCTACAGAAGAGATTCATGTAAATATTATTCATAAAGCGGTAGGAGCAATTACTGAAAGTGATGTGTTGCTTGCTTCGGCGTCGGATGCGATTATTATTGGATTTAATGTGAGACCAGCTGGTAATGCCAGACAAGTTGCTGATAAAGAAGAAATCGATATCAGAACATACTCGATCATTTATGATGCAATTAATGATTTGAAAGATGCAATGGAAGGAATGCTTTCTCCGGTAATGAAAGAAGAAATTACGGGTACTGCAGAGATTAGAGAAACTTTCAAAATTTCTAAGGTAGGTACTATTGCCGGATGTATGGTTCAGAATGGTAAAATCTTTAGAAGTTCTGGTATTAGATTGATCCGCGAAGGTGTAGTAGTGTACACTGGTGAACTGGCTTCTTTAAAACGCTTTAAAGACGATGTAAAAGAAGTTAGTAAAGGGTATGATTGTGGTTTGCAGATTAAAAACTATAATGATATTAAAGAAGGAGATGTCGTAGAAGCTTATCAAGAAGTTGCAGTCAAGAAAAAACTGTAAATGATATACTTAGGAATAAAAAAAACCTCTATGAAAATAGAGGTTTTTTTGTTTTTAAAGTGGTTTTACTTTTTTTCTGGCTTAAAAGGGAAGGCATTAGGGAATTCTTTTTTGATTTCTAATAATGCTCGGTCCATTTTTAGTTTGGTTCTGTAGTTTCCAATCCAAACTTTGTAATTAGGTGTTTCGTATTGCAAAGATGAGCTCCATTGCGGAAAAAACTCTCTGGCAGCGTTCAAAACATCGTTGGCTTTGTTTAGATTTCCATTATATAATTGAATCTTATAACGATCACTAAAATCTCCATCTTTTTCCATTTTTGATTTTACATCCAAAAGAGTATTGATCTTCGGATCTTGATTGATTGTAACAGTCGCTTCTGGTGGTGGAACGATATTAATTGCTACAAAATTGTTTTCATTTGGAGTTTCTATAGTAGGATTTGAGTTGTCTTGAGCCATTATAGAAGAGAGTCCGGCAATTTGAAAACTTGCCAAAAATATATAGTGTCTTAGGTTTAACATTCTCATTACAAATTAATTTAGAGCAAAGGTAAAGTATAATAACTCATGATTGTGAAAAAATATTATTTAGAATTATTATAAATTAATACTTAACGGTTCTCTAACATTTCCAAAATCGACTTATTATAGTACTTTTGTCGTCGAATTAAGGGTGGTGGTTTTTAAGTCTTTTTAACAGACTATTGAAAAAACCATACCAAAATTAAGACGATAATTCTACTTGATAATATGAAACAGGTGAAACACCGAAATTCAGCCTCTAAAATCCTAATCCTAGGAACTGTTTTTTTATTTACTTTTTTTAATCCTGTTTTTGGGCAGGAAGAAGTGGCTGCAGATACTGCTGTAGTTGCCGAAGCTTCGTCTGGAGGAGATGTAGCTAAAGGAGAAGAGTTATTTAAATCTTTATGTGCTGCTTGTCATAAACGATATAAGAAAATGACAGGTCCTGCTCTTTTTGGAGTGGCTGATAAGTACGAAAGAGAATGGATATATTCTTGGGTAAAGAATAGTGCGGCAATGGTTGCTTCTGGCGACGCTCAGGCTGTTGCGATATACGAAGAGTATAACAAAACTGCGATGAATGCTTTTCCGCAATTAACGAATACTGATATTGATAATATCCTGGCCTATGTAATGGTGCCTAAAGCAGATCCTCCTGCTCCTGTTCCGGGTGCTGGTGCAACTGCGACTGCCGGAGGCGGTTCTGGAGTTTCTACAAATGTTATCCTGGGTATATTAGCATTAGTTTTCTTGATGTTAATGGTAGTGCTGTTTTTGGTAAATAAGACGTTAAGAAGTTTTGCTGAAGCAAGTAATGTTGAATTGCCACAAGAGGAAGAAAGAACTCCTATCTGGAAAGCTTTTATTCAAAATCAATTCCTGGTTTTGGTAACAGCGATATTTTTGTTGCTAGCTAGTGGTTATTTTGTATATGGTTACTTTATGCAGGTAGGCGTTGATCAGGGGTATGCTCCGATTCAGCCGATTCATTATTCGCACAAAATACATGCTGGTGATAATCAGATAGAGTGTAAATATTGTCATTCTTCTGCAAGAGTAAGTAAGACATCTGGGATTCCTTCACTTAATGTGTGTATGAATTGCCATAAATCTGTAAGCGAAGTTGCAGATGATACTGCTACAGAAGAATATTCTAAAGAATTTTATGACGGAGAAATCCAGAAATTATACAAGGCTGTAGGTTGGGATACTAATTCGCAATCATACACCGGTAAAACAGAGCCTGTAAAATGGGTGCGTATTCATAATTTACCTGATTTTGCATACTTTAATCACTCTCAGCACGTAAGTGTTGCAGGGGTAGAGTGTCAGACTTGTCATGGTCCTGTTGAAGAGATGGAGGTTATGTATCAGCATGCTCCGCTTACTATGGGGTGGTGTATTAACTGTCATAGAGAGACCAATGTGAAGGTTGCTGATAATGAATATTATGAGAAAATTCACAAAGAACTCTCGAAAAAATATGGTGTAGACCAATTGACAGCTGCTCAAATGGGTGGTTTGGAATGTGGTAAATGTCATTATTAATAAAAAATTTGTTGTCCGAGTTGTTCGGAAAATAGTAAGAAGCTAATATCAATTATATATGTCATCAAACAAGAAATACTGGAAAAGTGTTGAAGAGCTAAATGAGAATAGCTCTATTGTTGAGGCGCTACAGCAAAACGAATTCGTTCAGGAAATTCCAACGGATGAGTTTTTAGGAGATAAATCATCTTTAGAAAATTCATCGACTTCTCGTCGAGATTTTCTTAAGTATGTAGGTTTTAGTACGGCTGCCGCATCTTTGGCGGCTTGTGAAGGGCCTGTTAAAAAGTCAATACCTTATGTAGTTCAGCCAGAAAGAATTGTTCCTGGTGTTGCCAATTATTATGCTACTACAATTGCAGATGGTTATGATTTTGCTAGTATTTTGATTAAAACTAGAGAAGGTCGTCCTATCAAAGTAGAAAATAATAACCTCGCTTCATCTAATGGAGATGCAAATGCAAGGGTTCATGCTTCGGTTTTGTCATTGTATGATAATACACGTTTACAAGGACCAAAGAAAGGTGCTGAGGATATTAGTTGGGAATCATTAGATAAAGAGGTAGGTGCTAAGCTTAATGGTTTAGGAGGTAAACAGATCGTTTTACTTACTCAGACTTTTGCTAGTCCGTCTACATCAAGATTGATAGCAGATTTCAAAGCAAAATACCAAAATGTTAAGCATGTAGTATATGATGCAGTGTCGCAAAGTGAAGCTTTGGACGCATATCAGATGATGTATGGTGAGCGTGCATTAGCAGATTATGATTTTTCAAAAGTGAATACTATTGTAAGTGTTGCTGCCGACTTTTTAGGAGATTGGCAAGGTGGTGGTTATGATAGTGGTTATGCAAAAGGGCGTATTCCTGAAAACGGGAAAATGTCTAAGCATATTCATTTTGAATCGAATATGTCATTAACAGGAGCAAATGCAGATAAAAGAGTAGCAATCACTCCAACTCAGCAAAAGCAAGTGTTGGCGGCATTATATGCATATGTTACAGGTTCTGGTTCTAAAAGTTCTTTGGGCGCAGATTTAGATGCTCAAGTAGTGAAAGCTGCCAAGCAAATCCAAAGAGCAGGAAGTAATGCAGTGGTTGTGAGTGGGATTCAAGATGTTGATGCGCAATTAGTGGTGTTGGCGATAAATAAAGCTATACATAGTAAGGCATTTAATGAAAGTACACCACGTACAATTCGTCAAGGAAATGCCAAAGCGGTTGCACAACTTGTAAAAGATATGAATGCAGGCCGAGTAGGTGGTCTTTTAATTGCAGGTGTTAATCCAGTATATTCGTTGCCAAATGGTGAAGAATTTAAAAACGGTCTGAAGAAAGTAGATCTTTCAGTTGCATTTAGTATGCACGATGATGCAACTGCCGGACTTTGTAATTATATAGCTGCTACACCATATTATTTAGAATCATGGGGAGATGTTGAGTTGAAAAAAGGAAGTTATAGCCTTATGCAACCAACGATCAGACCATTATTTGATACAAGACAATTTCAAGAGACTTTATTGAAGTGGACAGGAAATAGCGCAACGTATCATGATTATATAAAAAGTACATGGACAGGTATTCTAGGAGGTACTTCCTGGAATCAGGCTTTGCATGATGGGGTATTGGTAAAACCAGTGCTTGCCAAACAAGAATTGACTGATGCGATTGATGCTCAAGAAGGAGATGTAGTAGGTGATCAAGGTGTTACTGCGCCGGTTTCTGCTAGTCCTAACGTAGGTGCGGCAGCAAGAAGATTATCTGTGGCAAAATCAAATGGATTAGAGCTTACATTATATACAAAAACCTCATTAGGTGATGGTCAGCAGGCAAATAATCCTTGGTTACAAGAGATGCCAGACCCAATCACCAGAGCATCATGGGATAATTATCTTACTGTATCCAAAGCAGATGCAGAACAGCTTGGTTTAACAAATGAAAATGTTGCAAATGGAGCGCTTAATGGTAGTTATGCTAAGGTAACTGTTGGTGGGGTCGAAGTTGTTGCTCCGGTGATAATTCAACCAGGACAGGCAAAGGGATCTGTTGGTTTGGCGTTAGGTTACGGTAAATCAAAAGGACTTAAAGAAGAGATGGTGGTAGGTGTTAATGCTTATCCACTTTATCAAAACCTAAACGCTGTACAAAATGTTTCTGTAACAGCTGTCGAAGGTGTACATGAGTTTGCTTGTGTGCAACTGCATAATACGTTAATGGGGCGTGGAGATATCGTAAAAGAGACCTCTCTCGAAGTTTTTAATACAAAAGATAAGCACGTATGGAATGCAATTCCTGAAGTGAGTAAAAATCATATCGAATATGAAGTTACTTCACCAGAGGTTGATTTGTGGGAAGAATTTGATCGCTCTGTAGGGCATCACTTTAAACTTTCGATTGATTTAAATGCATGTACAGGTTGTGGTGCATGTGTGATTGCTTGTCATGCAGAAAATAATGTTCCTGTTGTAGGGAAGTCAGAAGTACGTAGATCAAGAGATATGCACTGGTTGCGTATTGACCGTTATTACTCTTCTGAGGATAGTTTTGAAAGTGATAATGAGAAGAAGGATAATATCGCTGGTTTAGGTAGTTCTCTATCAGAATTTGGAGAGATGGAAAGCCCAGCAGATAATCCGCAGGTGGTTTTTCAACCGGTAATGTGTCAGCACTGTAATCACGCTCCTTGTGAGACTGTATGTCCTGTTGCGGCAACATCACATGGTAGACAAGGACAAAATCAAATGGCATATAACCGTTGTGTAGGTACAAGGTATTGTGCAAACAACTGTCCTTATAAAGTACGTAGATTTAACTGGTTCTTGTATAACAACAATGACGAGTTTGATTATTATATGAATAATGATTTAGGTAGAATGGTTATTAATCCTGATGTTACTGTACGTTCTAGAGGGGTTATGGAAAAATGTTCTATGTGTATCCAAATGACTCAAAAAACAATTTTGGATGCGAAGCTTGAAGGAAGACCAGTTAAGGATGGAGAATTTAAAACTGCATGTTCTGCAGCTTGTTCATCTGGAGCTATGACGTTTGGAGATGCTAATGATAAGCATAGCAAGATTTCTAAATCAGAACATGATAACCGTATGTATCACTTACTTGAACACGTTGGGACTAAGCCTAATGTGATGTATCAAACGAAAGTAAGAAATACTACCGAAGCTTAATTAACTAAATAAAGAATCAATTCAATTATAAAGGATTATGTCTCATTACGAAGCACCTATAAGAAAACCTTTAGTAACTGGCGATAAAACATATCACGATGTAACTGTGGATGTTGCCGCACCGGTTGAAGGTAAAGCAAATAAATCTTGGTGGATTGTGTTTTCTATCGCACTTGTTGCTTTCCTTTGGGGAATAGGTTGTATTTTATATACAGTTTCTACAGGTATAGGAACCTGGGGATTAAACAAAACAGTAGGATGGGCCTGGGATATCACCAACTTTGTTTGGTGGGTAGGTATTGGTCATGCTGGAACACTAATCTCTGCGGTATTATTATTATTCCGTCAAAAATGGAGAATGGCAATTAACCGATCTGCAGAAGCGATGACCATCTTTTCGGTGATCCAGGCAGGTTTGTTTCCAATTATTCACATGGGACGTCCATGGTTAGCATATTGGGTATTGCCAATTCCTAACCAATTTGGCTCGTTGTGGGTTAACTTTAACTCGCCATTACTTTGGGATGTATTTGCAATCTCTACATACCTTTCGGTATCATTAGTGTTCTGGTGGACAGGATTATTGCCAGATTTTGCAATGATTAGAGATAGAGCAATTACTCCTTTCACAAAAAAAATATACAGCCTCCTTTCTTTTGGATGGAGTGGAAGAGCAAAAGACTGGCAACGTTTCGAAGAAGTATCTTTGGTATTGGCAGGTTTAGCAACACCACTTGTACTTTCGGTACATACGATCGTATCATTTGACTTTGCTACATCAGTAATCCCTGGATGGCATACAACCATATTTCCTCCTTACTTTGTTGCAGGAGCAATTTTCTCTGGATTTGCAATGGTAAATACATTACTTATTATCATGAGAAAAGTATCTAATCTAGAAGATTATATTACGATTCAACATATAGAATTAATGAACATTGTAATTATGATTACGGGTTCTATTGTTGGGGTAGCTTATATTACAGAGCTGTTTATCGCTTGGTATTCTGGAGTAGAGTATGAACAATATGCATTCTTAAATAGAGCAACCGGACCATACTGGTGGGCATATTGGGCAATGATGACATGTAATGTGTTCTCTCCACAGTTTATGTGGTTTCCAAAACTAAGAAGAAGTATTATGTTCTCTTTCATTATTTCGATAGTGGTAAATATCGGAATGTGGTTTGAGCGTTTTGTAATTATTGTAACTTCATTGCATAGAGATTACTTACCATCTTCATGGACAATGTTCTCTCCAACATTTGTAGATATAGGAATATTTATAGGTACTATTGGGTTCTTCTTCGTGTTGTTCCTATTATACGCTAGAACATTCCCTGTAATTGCGCAGGCAGAGGTTAAGACAATTTTGAAATCTTCTGGTGAAAAGTATAAGAAATTAAGAGAAGCAGGAATTGATCATAGAGATGAACTTCCTAAAACGAAAGCAAAAGTTACAAAAGAAGCTGCGCCAGTAAAAAAGGCTGAAGCTAAAGAAGCAAGTCAAGAGGATATCAATAGTTTGCTAGGTAACCTAGGAACATTTGATCCGTCTAGCCAGACTGCAGATGATCTTAAAAAAGTTAATGGAATAGGACCTGTGATGGAAAAGAAACTTAACGAGATCGGGATATTTACTTTTGATCAAGTGAGTAAAATGACAACAACAGAGTACGATTTATTAGATAGTATCACAGGATCTTTCCCAGGAAGAGCACAACGTGATGATTGGGCTGGTCAAGCCGAAAAACTTAAAAATAATTAGAAGTATGGCATCTAAAGTTATACATGCATTATATACAGATGATGATGTCCTTATGGACGCAGTAAAAAAGGTTCGTGCAGAGCATTATCATATCGAGGAGGTATTTTGTCCTTTTCCTGTTCACGGACTTGATAAAGCCATGGGTTTACCTCATACACGTTTGGCAATTACATCTTTTATGTATGGATGTGTTGGTTTAACAGTGGCAGTTTTAATGATGAATTACATCATGATCGAAGATTGGCCTCAGGATATTGGTGGTAAACCAAGTTTTAGCTATATCGAAAATATGCCAGCTTTTGTACCGATTATGTTTGAGCTTACAGTGTTTTTTGCAGCTCACTTAATGGTGATTACTTTTTATATGAGAAGTAGATTATGGCCATTTAAAAAAGCTGAAAACCCTGACGTAAGAACTACAGATGATCACTTCTTAATGGAAGTTGATGCGGGACATCACGATGTAAATACCTTAACAAATTTGTTAAGTGATACTGGAGCGGTAGAAGTAAAAGTAATAGATAAGGAAGACGATAACCATTAGTAATAATGAAGAATACTATAAAAATATTAATAGCAGTAACGATAATAATTAGTGTTGTTTCTTGTCAGAAAGATTCAAAGCCTAATTATCAGTATATGCCAAATATGTATGAATCTGTAGGTTACGAACCTTATGGAGAATATGGTGTTTTTCCTGGAGGTCAGGAAGCCATGTTACCAGCAGAAGGCTCTATTCCAAGAGGATGGAAACCATATGAACTGGAAAACTCTAATGAAGGTTATCAGTTTGCAAAAGATTCTTTAAAGAATCCGATTCGATATACTGTCCAGAATCAAGAAAAAGGAAAAGAGTTATATGATGTGTATTGTGCAATATGTCATGGTACTAAAGGAGATGGAAAAGGAACTTTGGTAAAAAGAGAAAAAATTCTTGGAGTACCAAGTTATGATGATATTGGTAGAGCGATTACCGAAGGTAGTATTTATCATGTAATGTACTACGGGATCAACTCTATGGGGTCTTATGCTGCTCAAACTAATGAGCATGAGCGTTGGCAAATTGTGCAGTATGTGCAAAAGCTTAAGGCAGATCTAGAAGGTAAAACAGCTCGAATAGATACAGATGTTGCAGAAGTAAAAGTGAAAGCCGAAACAGAAGAACATCACGAATCAACAGAAGATCACGGTGACGCACACTAGTGGTATTATAGTTTAAAAAGTTAAGAATAACGATATTATAAAGATATGTATACGCTATCAAACAGATTAAGATTATTTTCTATCATTCTTATGGTTGTTGGTCTTGTAGGTCTTATTATTGGATTTGCAGATAGACCCGGATCTATAGAAGAGGTAAAAGAAATGATGGCAGCGCACGACGCTCATGGAGGAGGTCATGCAGAAGCAGCGACTCAAAGTCATGGAGGAGAACATGGAGAAGATGCTCACGGAGGTGATGCACATTACGAACATGTGTTACACCAATTACAGAACAAACCTTGGGCTTCATTATATGCCGCGGCGTTTTTCTTCTTTATGATTGCACTTGGAGTATTAGCATTTTATGCAATCCAATTTGCTGCACAGGCCGGTTGGTCACCAGTATTATTTAGAGTAATGGAAGCGATTACAGCCTATTTAGTACCAGGAGGACTTATTCTTTTTGTAATCTTAGCTTTATCAGGATTTCATGTAAATCATTTATTTGTGTGGGCGGATCCAGCAGAAGTCGCAACTGATAAACTTCTTCAAGGTAAAGCAGGATGGTTAAACGGAACAGGATTTATAATTAGAGCAGCGATTTTCTTGGGAGGATGGTTGTTATATCGCCATTTTGCAGTAAAATACTCAAGAAAACAAGATGAAGATTCTGAAGGAAACAAATGGTATAAAAAGAGTTTTAAGATATCCGCAGGATTCTTAGTATTCTTTATATACACAGAGTCAATGATGTCTTGGGACTGGATTATGAGTTTTGATCCGCACTGGTTTAGTACATTATTTGGATGGTACGTATTTGCAAGTTTATTTGTTTCGGGTATCACAACAATTGCATTAATGACAATTTACTTAAAATCTAAAGGATATTTAGAATTCGTAAATGATAGTCATATCCATGATCTTGCTAAATTTATGTTTGGGATTAGTATATTCTGGACCTACCTATGGTTCTCTCAATTTATGCTAATATGGTATTCTAATATTCCAGAAGAAGTTACTTATTTTATTACACGTATCGAGGATTATAAATTGCCATTTTTCGGAATGCTAGTAATGAACTTTATCTTCCCATTATTGGTGTTAATGAATAGCGATTTTAAACGAGTAAATTGGTTTGTAGTAATGGCAGGGATAGTTATTCTTTGTGGTCACTATATTGATGTATATAATATGATAATGCCTGCAACTGTTGGTGAGTCCTGGTTTATAGGGATTAGCGAAATAAGCGCAGTATTATTGTTCTTAGGATTGTTCTTATTCGTAGTGTTTAGAGCACTTACAAAAGCACCATTGTTGGCCAAAGGAAATCCGTATTTAGAGGAAAGTAAACATTTCCATTATTAAAATTTGAATTGTAAAAAAGAAGATAGATAAAAATGACTGTATTCTTAACCATAGTAGTAATAGCACTTTTTGTAATCACATTGTGGCAAATGTCTAAGATTTTAAAGTTGTCTCAATTAAAAAATGCAGATGATTCTCAAGTTGCTAATGATAAGGACAATAATACACAAGGTAAGTTAATGCTTGCGTTTGTAATATTTATGTACTTATTAACCATATACTGTTTTGTACAATATCGTTCATTCTTTTTACCAGAGTCTGCTTCAGAACATGGAGTAGATTATGATCAGTTAATGTTGATCTCTATGGTATTAATTATGTTTGTACAGATAATCACACAAGGATTACTTCACTTTTTTGCATACAAGTACAGAGGGAAGAAAGAAAATAAAGCCTTGTTTTTTGCTGATAACGATAAATTAGAATTTATCTGGACTATCATTCCGGTGATCGTATTAGCAGGGTTGATTATATATGGATTGTTCACTTGGACTGATATTATGAATATCGATGAAAAAGAAGGAGATCCATTAATCGTCGAGTTATACGCTTATCAATTTGACTGGAGAGCAAGATACTCTGGAGAAGATAATGTGTTAGGTAAAGCCAATGTGCGTTATATTGAGGGGATCAATACGTTAGGTGTTGATGCTTCAGATAGCTATGGTAAAGATGATAAAATTACTACAGAATTACATTTACCTGTAAATAGAAAGGTGATCTTTAAAATGAGATCACAAGATATTCTTCATTCGGCATATATGCCATTCTTTAGAGCGCAAATGAATGTTGTTCCAGGAATGATAACCGAATTTTCGTATACACCTACAATGACTTCTGAAGAAATGAGAAATAGTGACTTCATGGTAGAAAAAGTTGCTACGATCAATAAAATAAGAAGAGAAAAAAGTAAAAAATTAGTTGCTGCAGGTGACGAAGCTTTAGAAACTTATGTATTTGATTATTACTTATTGTGTAATAAAATATGTGGTGTTTCACATTATAATATGCAAATGAAAATTGTTGTGGAATCTGAGGAAGATTATGAAGCCTGGTTAAAAACACAACAGACATTTGGAGAGCAACTATCAGCTCAAGCAAGTAACTAAGAAGGAAAAGAAAGAATTAATATATTTTATTAAAAAGAAATAGCTTTATGTCAGCAACTCACGGAGATAACCACGATCACGATCACGGGCATCATAAAGAGACATTTATAACTAAGTATATATTTAGTCAAGATCATAAAATGATCTCTAAGCAGTATTTAATTACTGGTTTGATCATGGGTATTATAGGTATTGCAATGTCAATTCTATTTAGAATGCAATTGGCATGGCCAGATCACCAATTTACGATCTATGAGATATTATTGGGTAAGTTTGGTGAAGACGGGGTAATGGACCCTAGTATTTATCTTGCTTTAGTTACCATTCATGGTACTATCATGGTATTTTTTGTACTTACAGCTGGGCTAAGTGGTACGTTTAGTAACTTACTTATTCCGTTGCAAATTGGTGCTAGAGATATGGCATCTGGATTCTTGAATATGATTTCATACTGGTTATTCTTTTTAAGTAGTGTGATCATGGTATTATCATTATTTGCTGAAGCAGGACCAGCATCTGCGGGATGGACCATCTATCCTCCGCTTAGTGCATTACCACAAGCTATTGGTGGATCTGGGACAGGTATGACCTTATGGTTGGTGTCTATGGCGATATTTATTGCATCATCATTATTAGGTTCATTAAACTATGTAGTAACAGTTATCAATTTACGTACTAAAGGAATGTCGATGACAAGAATGCCATTAACAATTTGGGCTTTCTTTGTAACGGCGATTATTGGTATCGTATCTTTCCCTGTATTATTATCTGCAGCCTTACTGCTTATTATGGATAGAAGTTTTGGTACTTCGTTCTATTTAAGTGATATTTATATTCAAGGAGAAGTATTACATAATCAAGGAGGTTCTCCGGTTCTTTTCGAACATTTATTCTGGTTCCTTGGGCATCCAGAGGTATATATTGTATTATTACCGGCATTAGGTATAACTTCAGAAATTATAGCCACAAACTCTCGTAAACCAATTTTTGGATACAGAGCGATGGTAGCTTCAATTTTGGCAATTGCGTTCTTATCTACAATTGTATGGGGTCACCATATGTTTATTTCAGGAATGAATCCATTCCTTGGTTCGGTATTTACATTTACAACATTATTAATTGCAATACCTTCGGCGGTAAAAGCTTTTAACTATATAACTACTTTATGGAAAGGTAATTTGCAGCTTAACCCTGCTATGTTATTTTCTATAGGACTAGTATCTACATTCATTACTGGTGGTCTTACTGGGATTATTCTAGGAGATAGTACACTGGATATTAATGTACATGACACTTATTTTGTGGTTGCGCATTTCCACTTGGTAATGGGTATATCTGCATTATACGGTTTATTTGCAGGAGTATATCATTGGTTCCCTAAGATGTATGGTAAGATGATGAATAAGAACTTAGGATATGTTCATTTCTGGGTTACTGCAATTGGTGCTTATGGGGTATTTTTCCCAATGCACTTTATAGGTATGGCAGGATTACCGCGTCGTTATTATACAAACTCCAATTTCCCGTATTTTGATGATTTAGCAGATACCAATGTGTTGATTACAGTTTTTGCATTGATTACGGCAGCTGGACAGTTGGTGTTCTTATATAACTTTATAAGCTCTATTTTCTATGGGAAAAAAGCGATTCGAAATCCATGGAACTCAAATACTATGGAGTGGACCACGCCTGTTGAACATATGCACGGTAACTGGCCTGGTGAGATCCCACATGTATACAGATGGCCTTATGATTACAGTAAAACCAATGAAAATGGTGAATATGTAATTGCGGGACAAGATTTTGTGTCACAAATTACTCCTTTACAGGATGGAGAAGAAGAAATGCATCATTAAATAAAGATGTTCAAAAAATATTAAAAAGCCTTTTCGTTTTATGAAAAGGCTTTTTCTTTTTCTAGTATATTTGTTTTGATCTACTATAAATCGATATATTGATTGAGATAAGTAAGTAGATTCTAAAAGATACTGCATAGATGAACGAAAATCTAAATCCTACCAATGAAAATTTTTCTAATGAAGATCTCGATATAGAGAGAGCGTTAAGGCCGCTTACATTTGAGGATTTTTCTGGACAAGATCAGGTTCTTGAAAACTTGCAAGTATTTGTACAAGCGGCAAACCTAAGAGATGAAGCTTTGGATCATACATTGTTTCATGGCCCTCCTGGATTGGGAAAAACCACGCTAGCTCATATATTGGCAAATGAATTGAGTGTGGGTATAAAAGTCACTTCGGGACCTGTATTGGATAAACCGGGAGATTTAGCAGGTTTGTTAACTAATCTGGATGATAGAGATGTTTTGTTTATCGATGAGATCCATAGACTTAGTCCAATAGTCGAAGAATATCTATATTCTGCGATGGAGGATTATAAGATCGACATCATGATCGAGAGTGGACCTAATGCACGTACGGTACAGATTAATCTTAATCCATTTACCCTTGTTGGTGCAACAACGCGTTCGGGATTACTTACGGCACCTATGAGAGCACGTTTCGGGATCCAATCGCGTTTGCAATATTATACTACAGAATTACTGTCTACTATTGTACAAAGAAGTGCATATATTCTTAAGGTTCCTATATCTATGGAAGCTGCTATAGAAATAGCTGGAAGAAGTAGAGGTACGCCGCGAATTGCAAATTCATTACTACGTAGAGTACGGGATTTTGCCCAAATAAAAGGTAATGGTAAGATAGATATCGAAATATCAAAATTTGCCTTAAAAGCGCTTAATGTCGATGCTCATGGCTTGGATGAAATGGATAATAAAATCCTAACTACACTGATCGATAAGTTTAAAGGTGGACCCGTAGGAATAACAACATTGGCAACCGCCGTAAGTGAAAGTGCAGAAACCATAGAAGAGGTATATGAACCATTTTTAATTCAACAAGGCTTCATTATGCGTACACCTAGAGGGCGAGAAGTTACCGAAGCGGCATATAAGCATTTAGGTCGTGTAAAAGGCGGAATTCAGGGAGGATTGTTCTAAGTATATGGTTTCGCTAATCTTTATAAACTAATCTAATTAATGGCGTATGAAGTCTACTAAAGATACCGATGTTTCTTTCTTTAAAGTGCTTAAAAATGCCAAACGTATTCTTAAGAACCCTTTGCCATTTCATCATGAGAATTTTGAGAAATATGGAAATATCTTTAAAATTCATCTAGGATTTGGTAAAACGGTCTTGTTTACTAGAGATGCGAGTTTTGCGAAACACATGCTTCAAAAAAATCATAGAAAGTATTATAAGTCAGAACTACAGACTAAAGATCTGGCAAAATATATTGGAGAAGGATTGTTAACTGCAAATGGAGAAAAATGGTTGAAGCAAAGAAGATTAATACAACCCGCTTTTCATAAAAAGAAATTAGAAACAATCGTTATCACCATTAAGGATGTTGTAATAGAAGAATTATCGAGAATTGTACCAGGCAAAACGGTAAATATTTTTCCTTTAATGAATGATTTGGCATTTAAGGTGGTTGCCAAATCATTGTTTAGTTATACAGATACAGGAGATACGATTTCGCGATTACAATATATTACAGAAACCGCGCAAAAAACATTAATTAAGGAAATAAGACAACCTTATAAAAGATGGTGGTTTAATTTAAGCGGCAAAATCAAAAGTACATTACAACTTACTCAAGAAGCTCGCGATATTCTAAATGCGCTTATTGAAGAACGAAGGAAGTCTAATAAAAGCTATGATGATTTATTAGATATGCTTTTAGAATCGAGATATGAAGATGGAAGCGCAATGGATAATGAACAGTTAATTGATGAAATTCTTATTCTGTTTACGGCGGGGCATGAAACTACCTCTAATGCGCTAACTTTTACCTTATTTTTGTTGGCACTTCATCCTAAGATTCAGGATAAGGCGTATAATGAGGCTTCTATTACAAAAGATGATGATGTATCTCCAATAGAACAAATCAATAAATATCAATATGTAAAACAGTGTATAGAAGAGGCTATGCGATTGTACCCGCCGGCATATTTTTCTGATCGAGTAGCTATCGAGGACGATAGTTATGATACACTTGAACTGCCAAAAGGTAGTATGATTTTGATCTCTTTTTTTGAGATCCATAGGCATAAAGAACTCTGGAAAAACCCCGAAGCGTTTGATCCAGATCGATTTGCTCCCCACGTTGATAAAAAAGAATATTCGGATAAGTATTTTCCTTTTGGTGCAGGACCTCGAATGTGTATTGGTAATAATTTTGCAATGTATGAAATGATTCTTGCCGTAAGCGAAATAGTGAGAAAATATGAAATCAAAACTACTTTTGATGCTATAGAGATTAAACCGTTGATTACTTTAAAACCCCAAAATGCATTACTGACCTTTACTCCTAGGTAACCCCATTCTTTTACTATATATAAAATCTTGCCAGGCTTGTTAGTGTCATTTTTTTGAAAATCAATAATATGACACTACAATTTATAAGTGACATCTTAATTTTAGATCTCAATAAGATATAATCCCACATATCTATAAAGGATTGGGAAATTGTATGATCTAAATTTTGAACTTATGAAAATTCTTAATGTAAAAGGTGTCCAAATTATAAGCAAAACAACTCAGAAATCTATTCATGGGGGTGAACCAGATAATCCATTCCCAAGGTATTTGTGCTCTAAACTATGGTGTGAATTACCCAACGGATTACATGTAATTTGTAATGATTGTATAAATTCTACTCTAGAATTTCTTCCTTGAAATATGAAAAAAATTGTAATTGGATTGTTAATCATTTTCCACTATCAATTGGGAATTTCTCAATCGGATACTTTAAAACTTGGCTTAAAAGGGAAAATAGTTAGGGCATTGGTACACTCACCACATACTAAATCAACCTTTTATGCGGGGCTTAAAGGAAAGCGTTTGGGTACAGGTTTGATATACCAAAGTAATGATCATGGTACAACGTGGTTTCCTTTGCATGAGGGTAAGCCTATTGGTCCTTATGTTTCAGATATACAGGCTATTGCTGAAGCAAAAGATAAAGATCGAACTATCTATGTTGGTACCTGGAAAAACGGACTGTACAAAAGTGTGAATAAAGGAAAAACATGGGAAAAGGATTCAGTATTTCCTTTTTCTGATGTTAGAAGCATAAAAGTAGGTGTTCAGAATCCCTCTTTAGTTTATGTGGCCACTTCGGCTTTTGGAGTAATAAAAAGCACGGATGAAGGTAAAACATGGCAACGGTGTACTCCTAATACCATCGATAACACATTTAAATTTGTTTGGTCTATAGCATTGGATAACAATGATGACAATATCATTTATGCGCAAACCTATAATAGGGGAGTGTGGAAATCTATGAATCAGGGAGAAACTTGGAAACAAATTTTAAATACAAAACGAAAAGTCTGTTGGGATATTAAAATATCAGAAAACAATAAAGAAATTTGGGTAGCTTCTAGTAAAAGAAGAGATAGTATTAGCTCGATTTATCATAGCATCAATGCGGGAAATACCTGGGAAGAAATTAAGGATGTTCCCCAGATTGGAATATGTCAAATTAATGTTGTTAAACATAAAGGAAGGAACATGTTAATTATAGGAAGTTGGCAAAATGGAGTTTTTGTAAGAGAAGATCAAAAAAAATGGCAGAAAATCAACAGTGTAGATTTTAATGAAATATCCGAAATATTAGTAAATAAAAACCAATTACTAATAGGTAGTTGGGGTAATGGGATTTACCATGCAAAATTTTAAAATATAATTTTTGTTAGGAAAAAAAACAGGCTGTATGGGGGCAAATGTAGTTGAGAGCAACCAAGAATATGTCTCGAGTTCCATACTAGTTCGAGCAATTGATTAATATATAAACAGACAAATCATGAAATTTTTAAAATCACAAGGAGTTAAGATTCTTGACAAAAAAGAACAAAAATTCATCTCGGGAGGACGTGGTGGTAACTGCTGGGATAATTATGTATGTTGTTTTAAAGGATGTAGAAGTTCTGGATATCCAGTAGATGTATGTAAAGATCTTTGTGCTATTTAAAAGATTATCTTTTTTAGCAGATCAAAAACCAAGATGTAAAGCATCTTGGTTTTTTTGTAATTAGAAAACCTAATATCATCTTATAATAAGAAATAAATTATCTTTATAAGAAATGATCTTTGGGGTGAAAAAAAGTATTGTTTTTCTACTGTTTTTTTTATTCGTGACATTTGTCTTTTCACAGCAAAAGGATGATGCATATGAAGAGGGTCGTATTGCGTTCAAAAATTATGATTATAATAAGGCTTTACTAAAATTTAAAAAGGCATCGAGCCAATTCTTTGAAAAAAATGAAATAAAAAGCTACCTAAAATCTCAGCTATATATTTCTAATATTTCGATGTATACTAATAATTTCTCTTCGGCCCTGCAAACCATTGATCATTCTATTCAGACATATGCATCAAAAAAGATGGCTAATGATAGTATATGGGGGGAGTTAATGAATACAAAAGCCCTAGTCTATAGAATGAATGGTAATGCAAAAAAAGCATTGCAAATAAGTGATCAGATTTTAGAGATACAATTAATAACGCCTTCTTTTTCTAAATATAATTTGGTTAAAACATATACTGTACGTAGTCGTATTTTAATAGCATTGGGCAATTTTGATGAAGCTATTGGTATTATAGAAGAAACGTTGAATTTTCCTAAAGAATCAGTCTCTAATCAATTGAGAGGAGAGCTAATTAATAATTTGGGAACTGCTTATTTGTTAAAAGACGATTTTCATAGAGCATATGAGTACTATACTATTGCATACGAGCTTAAGCTGAAGCACAACATGGGTTTTTATGATTTGGCAATTGCCACCTTTAATTTGGGGGTAGTAAATGAAGCATTAAGAGAGTATGATAATGCGCTTGTGTTTTATGAAAAATCGGCAGGATATGACCTCAAAAACCAAGGAGAAAAGGTAGGTTTCATTGCAGATATTTATATGGCTATTAGCGGAATTTATTCCAAAAAAAATGACCTTGAAAAAGCGGAAGAATTTATAGAAAAATCACTTCAAAAAACCACTAGTGTTTTTGGAGAAGATCATCTTAATACGGCCAATGTATATAGTTGGTATGTGCGATACCTAAAACTAAAAGGCGAATATGACAAGGCATTGGCGATAGATAAAAAAGCCCTGGATATTAGAGAAAAATCTTATGGTTTGTATCATTGGTTTCCGATTCAGAATTTAACATCGATTGCAGAAACGCTTACCAAATTGAAGCAATATAACAAAGCGCAAAAGTATTATGAAGAAGCTCTAAGGCGAAGTAAAAAAATGAATTCTAGATTTCAGGAAGCCGAGTGCTATCAAGGTATGGGAAAAATGTTTATGCAGATAGGAAAGTATCCCGAATCAATAGATTTTTTGAATAGATCGTTTGAAAGTTTCTCGAAACATTTTAGTGTAAATCATCCTTATGCGATCGAAGCAGAAATGTTAAAAGCACATGCTTTATTTCTAAATAAAAATTATGAAGAAGTAATAAAAATTACCACACAGTATAGTACTGAAGGTTATAAAGATAATAGCTTTCCTACTGTTCTGGTAGATGCCTTACATCTTAATAATAAAATAGCTTTGGCAAATTATAATATCTCCAAAGAGGCAGATTCTTTAATTAAGGCATACCAAAACCTGGATATGCTGATACAGTATATCCAAAAATTAAATAAAGAATACACTAGTGATATTTCCAGAATTAATGCTGCCCAAAAGAATACTAAGTATATCAATAAGGGGATCGAAATTTGTTTTTTATTATATGAAAAAACAAAACAAAGGCGGTATGTAGAAAAAGCATTTCGACTTTCAGAATTTAATAGAAATAGAGTTTTGGTTGCTGGGGTTAAAGACCAGCAGTTCAAAAAATTGACTGGAGTTCCGGATTCGTTATTAATTAAAGAAAGCAACCTTAAACAAAATTTAGCCTTAACCAAAGAACGCATATATCAAAATAGAGATTCTTCGAAAATAGACTCTTTAATGACCTTGCGATTAGAGTATAGTTCCCAATTGCAAGATGTGTTACAAGAAATCAAAAATGATCACCCTAAATATTACCAATTAAAATATGCCGAAAACCTTGTTTCTATAAACCAAATCCAAGATGACTTTTTGGATGAAACAACTTCAATAATTGAATATTTTGTTGGAGAAGAAAATGTTTTTGTTTTTGTAATCGATAAGGACAATGCCATATTTAAGAAATTACCGATTGCCAAACAGGTTAAAAAGAATGTAAAAATATATCGCGATCGATTAATGAATCAACAAGATCTAAAAGAAGTTGCGACACAATTATTTGATCAGTTACTTAAAAATGTGGATATAAAGAACAGATTAATAATTATATCAGATGATGTGCTAAACTACCTACCTTTTGAAGCTTTATATACAAACGATAAATATCTTATAGAGCATTGTGCTATAAATTATACCGGAGCAGCATCGTTGTTACCTCCCATAAAAAATAGAAACTCCAAACGTGATAATACCATAAAATGGGTTGGATTTGCGCCAAAATATGAGGAGAATAATTTTTTAGCCTCAAGCCACAATGAAATCCTAAACATTTCTAAAATTATGAGGGGAAAAGTGTTTTTGGATGATAAAGCATCTGTAGAAAATTTTGTTTCAGAGGCAGCAAATGCATCTATATTGCATGTAGCGGCTCATGCCGACATAAATCATGAAAATACGATGTATAACAAACTTGTTTTTTCAAAAAATGATCATGCTAGTGAATTAACTGCATCAGAAATTTATACGTTATCCTTATCCTCGGATCTGGTAGTTTTAAGTGCGTGTAATACGGGTTACGGAGAATTAAAAAAAGGAGAAGGTGTTATGAGTATGTCTAGAGCGTTTCAATACGCTGGAGCCAAAAGTACAGTAATGAGTTTGTGGAAAGTACCTGATAAGGAGACTGCTCTACTTATGAATAATTTCTACAAAAACCTGAAACAAAATAAAGCTAAGGATCTGGCTTTACAAAGTGCAAAATTAGAGTATCTTAAAAATACCAAAGATAATGTGTTAAAACACCCGTATTACTGGGCTGGGTTTGTAGTGGCTGGCAATACCGATGCATTACATGTTAATACTTCTTATCACTGGTGGATTATTGGTTTGATTTTAATTTTAGTTTTTGTTTTTTTGAAGAAACTAATCCAGCTTTTTAAGTAATTCTTTTGCCTCTTTCTTTTTATACTCGCTATCCGAAATGTTTAGTAGTAGCTCTAAAGTAGTTTTGGCCTTTTGCGGGTTATTAGTCTTCAAGTAAGCCAGAGCCAGATACCAATATCTTTTTTCACTAAATGAGTCCGTAGTAGCAGTGTCCTTTGTAAGAATTGGGATTGCCATTTCTGCCTGGTCCAATTGAAGTAACACGTTGGATTTGTAAAATAAAATAACTGGGTCTTCTGTGTTTGCCAACATCTGATCAAATAACTCTAAGGCTTTCTCAAATTTGGCATTCTCATAAGAATTAAAAGCTAATGCTTTTAGGTTTTCATTAACCTCACTTCTAACCACAGGTTGCGTTACATTTCTATAGGGTTCAAAATATTGAGCAAATAATACTTCGTTCGAAGGAGATAATCTGTTGGTTAAAAAATATGTCAATCCTAAAATTACAATTATTGAAGCGGCCAAATACCACCATTTGACTGATCTTTTTTTGGTTATAGGTTTTGGGTTGACCTCTATTTCAGAAAGTAAACTTCTAAAATCTCTATCATCCTTATCTTCAGTAACTTTTTTAAGAGTCTCATGAAAATCAACTTCCTTTTTAAAATCAATATCAGATTTTAACAACCTGTCAAATTCTATTTGCTCATCTGGAGTAAGCGAATTTTGTATATGTTTCGATATGAGTTCTTGAGGTGTCATTGTTCTGGGGTATTAATAATTTCCTTAAGCTGTTTTAAACAACGAGATTTTTGACTACTAACTACATTGGTGTTTTCATATCCCGATTTTTTGGCAATCTCTTCAATAGTTAGTCCTCTATAATAGAACAATGTTAACATTTCCTGGCAACGTTTTCCGAGTTTATTAAAAAATGTGCGCAATAATTTTTGTTCTATAGATGGTTCATCAGCAAGATCAAAATCAACCTCTTCAACCTTATCATTAATGATATGAATTTCTGAATCCAGAGACACAGTATGTTTGCGTTGCTTGTGGTAGTTATAAATCATCCGTTTTCCGATACCAAAAAGGTAGGTTTTAAATGAACTGTCAACCTGCTCAAGTCTTCCCTGAATGGCATGTTTTCGTATAACTATAAATGCTTCCTGATAGATATCTACCATAATATCAGTATTTGCTCCATATCGTTTTCCGAAGTTTAAAAAAGCAGCTCTATACTTATAATAAAGTGTGCTTATATCCTTAGGATTGCTATTGGTTAAAATATGTATAAGAGATGGGTTCACTAGATAAATTTCTATTCCTCTAAGGTAAAAAAACATTTTTTCTCAGCATAAATGTTAAGATTCCTTTTTTTTCTTCCATAAAAAGGAAACAGATCAAACGAATATTAAATTTTTAAAAATGAATTTATCATGAATCAGATGTTGAAAAAATTAAGAATCGAAGGACTATTGTTAGAAGCTATTCCTTCATTGGGTTTATCATTGCTCATTGCCGAAATGTATTATAAGCTAGGAAGTTTTTCATTAGAGTGTATTGCGTTTTTGGCGACATGGATTTTTACAGGTTATTTCTTTAACCAGGCAAGAAAACAAATCATTTTATTAACCAAAAAGAAATAGGGTCATGGCAAAAACAACAAAACCGGTAACCGTAGTGGGGACTATGGTAAAAAATGCTATAGTAGGATTTGTAAATCAACCCGCAGATATCATTATTACCAATACGCAAGTCGAAATTTTGGGATCTAAGATTAAGGTTCTGGGTCCTACCAAAAATGTGTTAATGTCGATAGATGCATCGGCTATTATAGTGAGTAAAAAATTAATGATTGGCAAAAAAGATGTGGGTCAAACATTAGAGGATCTCGAAGCTAGAATTAAAAAAATAGAATCTTAAAAAGATATACAGATGAAAATAAGTTTAAGAAATATATACGATCAGCAAGGGGTTTCTCTTCCTGTAGTTAGTGTAAGGCAAAATCATCAATTACATTTTAAGGCGCCAACTTCTATAAGAAAAGCTCAAGCCGTTTTTCTTTCAAAAAATAGCGGTAATGGATTCGATTGCGGTTGCCGTAAGAGTGATTCGTTAAAACTTGTGATTTTACCAAAAGTGTTATCCAAAGAGTTTGGAGAAGTAGTTCCATCATGGGTATCGGCAGCGCATAGAGATGCTAGAAAAGGAGCAGCCGTAAGAACAATTAAGGGGGTGCTTACCCAAAGTAGAATATCGGGTACTGATTTTCCTATGAAACCATGGCACAATAGCTACGATTGGAACTATTTTGTAAAGACAGATAAACAATTTTTTTATCTCAATAGCCCGGCAAATAATGATTATGACGCAAAAAATAGAACTTCGGTAATGGAATGTGAATGGGACTCTAAATTTGTGCCTTTATGGTCCTTACCAATGCCAGGTGACCGAATACAAGTAACAGGTAGATGGATTTATGATTGTGGTCATCCTATCAACGGGAAACATCGATCCGAAATACATCCTCCCAAGGCAGTAGTTTCGTTTAGAGAAGAAACAGAACTTTTTGCTGGTAACAAGGGGTTGTCAAGAGCCAGTAAGGCTATAGTGTATATTAATAGTAAAGGCGGGTATATAAATCAAAAAATTAATGATCAAAATTATAGCTTTGATATATATCTACCCCCAAAACCATCGACTTCATCTGTTCCAAAGTTTAAAGTAAGTAAAATGATTGCGAGTCCTGTACACCCAATAATTGTTCCTTTTCCTAAAGAAAACCCGAAAATGTTGAAGGTTACAATTCCGTTGTTAGGCAAAAGTATCCCGTCAGGAAATTATGGGGTGATCATCAGTGGTGGGTGGTCCGATCCTAGTAGTAGTGACGCGAAGGATATTAAAAAAATAACAGTGTCATTAAAAGAGGTTTTTTTTAAGAAAGATAAGGATCCCGATGGTATAATTTTCTCGAAACGTGACGAATGGTATCTATATACAGGTATAAATGGTAGGTGGAAGTTGTTTGAAAGTATGGATAGAGGAAAAAATACATTAAATCACAAAGTAACCTTTCATTTGCATAAGACCCAAAAAATCAAAATATCTACTAATGGGTACGAAGCCGACGCAATCCATGATATTATGGGGGCTTCTGTAGGGCTTCCTGCCAAGGTAACTAGTTCTTCAAAATTAACTTCTAGCGAAAGAAAAAAAGCAGGAGAAGGGATAAAAAAAGGTTTTTTAAAATTGGGTAAAAACTTGTTAGAAGGCAGTGATATCGAAAATGACAAAATCGGAATCGTATATCAGGAGATTCCTGTTTCTCAAATCTCAAAGGGTGAAACAATACATTCAAATAAGGGAGATTATCATATCGTGGTAGACGTTACGTAGATTACCTCAAACTTCATAAAAGCTTAACGTAAATAAACATACTATGCTCAGTGAGCATTGGTAATGTATGCCCCAAGAATTTTTTTTAAAGTATAAAAATATGGGAGTATCAGAAAAAGTAATTAAAGCAGCCACCAAAGGGCCAGAAGCAAAAAAAGTAAAAATTAAAGAATTAGGAGGTTCAAAAAATCATGAGTTTAATGTAAAACCTGTATCACTAACAATAACCTGTAAGGGAGAACTAATTGTATTTGGACAAATCTCGCATCATTTAAGATTTAGAACAGATGATCAATGTTGGTTTGGGTTTAAGAAAAAAGGAAATACTATTTCTCCTAACAGTCCCGAAAAAATGGTTGTGGAGAAGAAAGAAGGGGGGCTTGTTAAAACAATAACAGGTAAACTAAAACCTATTGGCGTGGCAATAGGGGCTTATTATGGAGTTGATGTTGGTAAATATTTTGATAAGCTTGATGAGCATGCCGACAAGCTTTCATTTCTGGATATGGATCATGGGTATGAAAAAGCGATAAAGAATTTCTTGTTAGCGCTATCTAAAAATATTAAGCCACCGAGATCCTTAACTGGACCAGGGATTACGCTATACCAACATCATATGTTTGGAGGAAAAAAACTATTCATAAAGAAAAATGAGAATATCAAGCACCTCAAAACTGTAGGGTGGAATGATAGAGCTTCATCTCTTGTCGCTACAATTCCCGAAGGATTAAAATTAGAAATTTTTAAGCATGATAATTTTAAAGGAAGCAAAATAGAATTTGGTTGTGGTACACATTATATACGTGACCTTAAAATACATAAACTTGGAGACGAGATTACTAGTTGTCGCTGGACGAAGGCTTAATAATTAACGCGGAAACCGAAAAGCGTATAGAGTAGGTACATAGTTTATTAAAATATGAAATCATGAAAATCTTAAAACTTGAAGGTTGTAAAACCCTTAACAAGACTAAACAAAAAAATATCAATGGTGGGCGTCGTCCTCAAGAAGATGATCAGTGCGCCGAAAGGTGTTTGAGAAGCGGTTCTCCGCTTGCTACATGTTATCAACAATGTGGTCTTGGCCCAGCTCCAGGGAGATAATAAAGAGAATTAATAATAGTTCAGATCAGGAGACGAATATGTTTCCTGATTTGAATATAAAACAAAGCATTAATGAAAACGTATCTTATAGAAAGAACAATCCCTAAAATAGAACTTTCCTCAACAGAACAATTAAAGAAAATTTCTGAAAAATCATGTGAGATTGTTAAAGAAATGGGACCTAGTATCCATTGGCTACATAGTTATATTGTTAAAGACAAGGTGTTTTGCGTTTATAAAGCTTTGAATAAAAAATTAGTAGAAAAACATGCAAAAAAAGGAAGTTTTCCTATAGATATCATTTACGAATTAAAAGAAATTATTAACCCAGAAACTGCAAATTAGTTCAAATTTAATAGTATATTAACTATTTGATAAACAACAAATTATGAAAAAACATATTTTCTTATATACGGGGCTAATTATCTTTTTGTCATCTTGCAGCAAAGATGACGATGCTGGAAATACGGACAATGATACCATTATCGGAGAGTGGATTTTACAAAGTACAACCGAAACAGATTATAATTCGGACCCAGACTCTAATAACGATGTTTGTCAAGGAAAAACGACCACATTAATTTTTGATAATCAATCAATGATTAATATAATGGATATGTCGGCAACTAGATTTACAGATGATCCTATTACCAAAGTTTGTACAGCCGGAGTTGGTAGTTACTCTGGTGATGCCCAAGGAGAAATAGTATTAGATGATCAAACTTTTCCTCCCCCAAAAGATCGATTTACTTTTGTTAGAAATGGTAATGAAATTATTCTTACCGATAATAATGGAGGAGAAAACGGAGATGACCCTGATGCGTTGAAATATACTTTTGTAAAAGTGAATTGACCTTATTTTAAGTCTTTGATCCTTGCAATAGTTAGAATGAGGAGTTCTATCTAAAAATGAATACTTACTTTTGGGTTAAATTCTGAAAATTACCCTCCTTGGCCCAGAAAACAACATACACCCAATTAATCAAAACCGAAGCACAACGCTTGGGCTTCCTTTCTTGTGGGGTTTCTAAGGCTGAGTTTCTTGAAGAAGAAGCTCCTCGATTAGAGAAGTGGTTGCAACAAAACATGCATGGTGAGATGGGGTATATGGAAAATCATTTTGATAAACGCCTAGATCCTACTAAGCTAGTTGAAGGCTCAAAAACTGTAATTTCTTTACTTCTTAATTATTTTCCATCTCAAGGTCAGCAGGACCCCGAGGCTCCAAAAATATCCAAATACGCATATGGCACAGATTATCATTTTGTAATCAAAGACAAACTTAAAAGGCTATTAAATTTTATTGAAGAGGAAATAGGAGAAGTACATGGCAGGGCTTTTGTAGATTCTGCCCCTGTTTTGGATAAGGCATGGGCTGCAAAAAGTGGTTTAGGATGGATAGGAAAAAATAGTAACCTGATTACTCAAAAAGTAGGATCGTTTTATTTTATAGCAGAGTTGATCGTTGACCTAGAATTAGATTATGACCTACCCGTTACGGATCATTGTGGTACGTGTACAGCTTGCATAGATGCGTGTCCGACGCAGGCGATTGTAGAGCCCTATGTTGTAGATGGCAGTAAGTGTATTTCGTATTTTACGATAGAACTTAAAGAAGAGATTCCTGCCAGTTATCAAAATCAATTTGATGATTGGATGTTTGGTTGTGATGTCTGCCAGGATGTATGTCCTTGGAATCGGTTTTCAAAACCTCATAACGAACCATTATTTAATCCAAAACCCGAGCTGTTAGAAATGACCAAAAAAGATTGGGAAGAAATTACACAAGACGTCTTTTCTACCATTTTTCAGAAATCTGCAGTAAAGCGAACAAAATTTTCTGGCCTTCAGAGAAATATTAGTTTTTTAAAAAATATATAAAGCATTTATTGAGGATTTCATAATACAAACGTTTGCACAATCCGTTTTATAGACTTTAGGTAAAAAACTCATATTCATTTTGCTATTATCTTGTATATTCGATAAGTTTTTTTGTTAAAATCATACGATTTTAATTCGAAACCTTCCCCCTGATCTTTTTGCTTTACAGCTTAGCCGTATATATAAAGCATAAAATAGCTTCGCTCATGAACGAATTATCGTATATCGACATTACTGTTATTGTAGTGTATCTGATAGGAATCATTATCTACGGAATATCAAAATCGAAAAGAGGAAGCTCTGAAGATTATTTTTTAGGAGGACGAACAATGACTTGGCCTATAGTGGGTATTGCATTATTTTCGGCAAATATATCAAGTTCTACCTTGGTAGGTTTAGCATCTGATGCCTATCAAACCAATATTAATGTATATAACTACGAGTGGTTTGCAGTAGTGGTTTTGATCTTTTTTGCGATATTCTTTTTGCCTTTTTATCTTAGATCAGGGGTGTATACAATGCCTGAGTTTTTAGAGAGACGTTACGATAGCAGATCAAGATATTATTTCTCATTTATAACTGTGGTAGGTAATATTTTGGTAGATACTGCGGCGGGATTATATGTAGGTAAGATTGTATTAACGCTATTGTTCCCTTCTTTGGATTCGACATTGATTTTAATAATTCTTGCCGTAGCCGCAGCTGCATATACTATACCCGGTGGGTTAAATTCGGTAATACAGACCGAAGTAATCCAAGCTATATTATTAATTCTAGGCTCTTGTTTGCTTACCTATTTTGCATTTGATCAGTTAGGTGGCGGATGGTCCGGTATGATGGCTAAGTTAGATACCATGTTATCTACAGGAAATGTGGATTTTGCCGACAGAGCTGCCGGAGGGAAGTTTATCCCATCAAATGCCGATGAGGTATTCAGTTTGGTACGACCTGATAATGATGAGTTTATGCCCTGGTGGGGTTTGTTAACTGGGGTGCCGCTTTTGGGATTTTACTTTTGGGCAAATAATCAATTTATGGTGCAACGAGTACTTGGGGCCAAGGACCTAAATCATGGGCGTTGGGGGGCACTATTTGCAGGATTACTTAAATTACCAGTGATCTTTATTATGGTAGTCCCTGGTGTTTTGGCATTGCTTTTATTTAGTACATTAGATATAACCGGGCTTAATTATGAATTGACTAATGGCGAAGTTTGCAATAATCTTTCAGATTGCCCTAATCTTACCTATCCGGTTTTACTTTTTCAATTATTACCGGTGGGGGTTTTAGGATTAGTAGTAGCAGGCTTAATGGCAGCAATGATGTCATCGGTTTCGGCTACATTTAATTCTGCTTCAACTTTGGTCACGATGGATTTTGTAAAACAGCTAAAACCTGAAATGACAAGCAAACAATTAGTCAAGGTTGGTCAGGTTACCACAATTATATTGGTAATTTTAGCTATTTCTTGGGTGCCATTTATAGAAAGTGTAAGTGATTCTCTTTGGACCTATCTACAACTAGTAATTGCCTATACCTGTCCACCAGCCGTATCCACATTTATTTTAGGGTTATTCTGGAAACGTGCAAACGGAACCGGTTCGATAGTGAGTCTACTAGTAGGGTTTTCTCTCGCTATATTTATGATTCTTTCTCAATGGCTTGACTGGATTCCATCGATAAATGAACTTCATTTTTTAGCAAAAGCAACATGGTTATTTGTAATTTGTGTGATGATTCATGCAGTGGTAAGTTTGGTTACCATACCCCAATCCGAACAACAAATCATAGAGTATACTTATAAAAAAGAAATGTTTGCTCAAGAATCTAAGGAGCTAGTTGGCCTGCCTTGGTACAAAAATTATAGAATTCTATCTATTGTTTTATTGATTTTGACAACTGTTGTTGTAGGCTTCTTTTGGTAGCATAATGATCGAGCTCTATACTGTTTACAAAACCACCTAAAAAGTATAAGTGCTCTGTAGGGCCAAAGTTTTGAGAGGTGCTGATGAAATTTTCAATAAATAAAACATATAGATGCATTATCTTTAATATAAGTGTTAAAAAAATGATTACTTTTTGCTATTCTTTATTTTTTTAAAGATTAAGAGCTTTAAATTGCTGCATCTCACATAGACTTGTAACTTTGTAAGCTTAGTATTCGCACATTTATCTTGATTTAGTATGAGTATCGAAAGTAAAAGAAGCGAGGCATTAGTGTATCACGCTAAGCCTACTCCAGGTAAAATCAAAGTAGTTCCAACCAAAAAATATGCTACCCAAAGGGATTTGTCATTAGCATATTCTCCAGGCGTTGCCGAACCTTGTTTAGAAATAGAGAAAAATACTGCCGATGTATATAAATACACCGCTAAAGGAAATTTGGTAGCAGTAATTTCTAATGGTACAGCGGTTTTAGGACTCGGGGATATCGGTCCTGAAGCTTCTAAACCGGTGATGGAAGGAAAAGGGTTACTTTTTAAAATATTTGCTGATATCGATGTGTTCGATATTGAAGTAGACACCAAAGATGTGGATGCCTTTATCGAAACGGTTAAAAATATCGCACCAACCTTTGGAGGAATCAATTTAGAAGATATCAAAGCTCCTGAGGCTTTCGAAATCGAAAGACGATTAAAAGAAGAATTGGATATTCCTGTAATGCACGATGATCAACACGGTACGGCAATTATTTCTGCAGCAGCATTATTAAATGCTTTAGAAATTACAGGAAAGAAAATTGAAGAAGTAAAAATAGTGGTTAGTGGTGCCGGTGCAGCGGCAGTATCTTGTACACGATTATATAAAGCTTTTGGAGCAAAAGCAGAGAATATTGTGATGACCGATAGTAAAGGTGTGATTCGAAAAGATCGCGATACCCTTACTCCAGAAAAATCCGAATTTGCTACGGACAGAGATCTTAATGAGCTTGACGATGCTATGGTAAATGCAGACGTTTTTATTGGTTTGTCAATGGCAAATCTGGTCACTCCGGAGATGTTGTTATCAATGGCTAGTGATCCTATAGTCTTTGCAATGGCAAACCCAGATCCTGAAATAAAATATAACTTGGCAGTACAAACCAGAAAGGATGTGATTATGGCAACGGGAAGGAGTGATCATCCTAATCAGGTAAATAATGTACTGGGGTTTCCTTTTATTTTTAGAGGAGCACTAGATGTAAGGGCAACAGCAATTAATGAAGAAATGAAAATGGCTGCGGTAAAGGCTCTGGCAGAACTAGCCAAAGAACCCGTTCCAGAACAAGTGAATATTGCTTACGGAGAAACCCGACTTAATTTCGGAAAAGATTATATCATCCCAAAACCCTTTGATCCTAGGTTAATTGCAAAAGTACCGCCGGCAGTTGCAAAAGCAGCCATGGAAAGTGGTGTCGCGACAGAACCTATTACGGATTGGGATAAGTATGAAGATGAGTTGCTCGAAAGAATGGGTACCGATAATAAATTGGTACGATTATTATTAGATAGAGCAAAAACAAATCCTAAACGTGTAGTTTTTGCAGAAGCAGACCATTTGGATGTTTTAAAAGCTGCCCAGACTGTAAAAGAAGAAGGCATTGCTTTCCCTATTTTGTTAGGGCGTAAGGATATTATATTAGAATTAATGCAAGAAATTGATTTTGATCCTTCGGGGATTGAAATTATTGATCCTAAGGCAGACGAAGAATGTGAAAGAAAAAATCATTATGCAAAAATGTATTGGGAAGCCAATAAGCGGAAAGGAATAACTCTGTATGACGCCCAACGCCTGTTAAGAGAGCGTAATTATTTTGCAGCAATGATGGTTGATAGGGGAGATGCAGATGCTTTACTTTCGGGATATTCTAGAAGTTATCCTACAGTGGTAAAACCAATGTTGGACCTTATCGGTTTGGCTAAAGGCGCAACTCGAATCGCAACAATGAATGTTATGATGACAGATAAAGGACCTTTATTTATTAGTGATACATCGATTAATATTGATCCGTCTTCTAAGGAATTGGCAAAGATTGCACAAATGACAGCCCGAACAGTAGAAATGTTTGGTGTTAAACCAATTGTAGCCATGGTTTCTTATGCCAATTTTGGTTCCTCTAAACATCCAAGCGCAGAGAAAGTACAGGACGCGGTGGCATATTTGCATAGATATTATCCAAATCTAGTTGTTGACGGAGGGTTGCAAATGAATTTTGCACTAAATAGAAGAATGAGAAAAGATAAGTTTCCATTCTCAAAACTTAATGGAAAAAAAGTGAACACATTGGTATTTCCAAGTTTGGATGCCGCTAATAGTAATTATAAACTTTTGAGCGAATTAAATAATGCAGAGTCTATTGGGCCTATAATGATGGGGATGAATAAACCAGTGCATATCCTTCAGCTAGGAGCTAGTGTTGAAGAAATGATAAATATGGCAGCTGTAGCGGTTATTGATGCGCAAGAGAAAGAAAAAAGAGAGCGCGATTTATCGTTGATTACTAAAGGAGTTTTGCAAGATTTAAAGTAAAATTTCATTAAAACATATCACAAAGTAGATAAGCTTTAAAAGTCATTTTTTAAAGCTTATTTTTTTATCCTTTTTATATAGTATAATTTTACTACATTTGGTTGCTTAACATCAACTCAGCACATGATCACACATATCAAAGGGAGGCTTGTAGAGAAAAACCCTACTGATGTAGTTATTGATTGTAATGGAGTGGGGTATTTATTACATATTTCATTACATACTTTTTCATTACTTCCGGAAGGAGAAGTACTTCAACTATATACACATCTACAGGTCAAAGAAGATTCTCATACCTTATTTGGTTTTGCCGAAAAATCTGAAAGAGAAATTTTCAGACTTTTGATCTCTGTTTCTGGGATTGGAGCGAGTACAGCGAGAACAATGTTGTCATCTTTGCATCCGGATCAGATTAAAGAGGCAATCGCCTCTAATGATGTGGCTACAATTCAATCTATTAAAGGAATTGGTGCTAAAACAGCTCAACGAGTAATTATTGACTTAAAAGATAAGATACTTAAAGTATATAATATTGATGAAGTTTCAGTGTTGCAAAGCAATACTAATAAAGATGAAGCGTTATCAGCATTAGAAACCCTAGGATTTAATCGAAAGCATGCAGAAAAGGCTATAGACAAAGTTCTAAAAACTACCCCAAACGAAACAGTTGAAAATATTATTAAACAGGCACTAAAAAATTTATAAAAACATTGAGTTCTTCGAATTATTTACGCTTTGATTTTTTTAGAATATTAGTATGTTTGATAACACTTTATAGTGGGGTGTTATACGGTCAAGAAAACGAAACCGTTCGTGATTCTACAAGTACTACTTTTTCTCTAGGTGAAATCTCCTTGCCAGATCCCAATAGTATCATTACCAAATACGAGTATGATCCCATTACAAATCGATATATATATCGAGAAATGTTGGGTGATTTTAATGTAAGATACCCTTTGTTTTTAACTCCTGAAGAGTTCGAAGCACTTGTTGCCGAAGAGCAACGTAGAGCTTATTTCAAGGAAAAAATAGAAGCTTTCAGTGGTAAAAAAGATGGAAGCGAAGAAAAACGAAAGAATCTACTTCCGATTTTTTATGTGAATTCTAGTTTTTTCGAATCCGTTTTTGGAGGCAATGAAATAGAAATTATCCCGCAAGGATCTGTAGAAATGGATTTGGGACTGTTATATACCAAACAAGATAATCCTGCCTTCTCACCACGTAATCGTAGCAATTTTACTTTTGATTTTGATCAACGAATTAGTTTGAGTTTAATAGGTAAGATAGGAACAAGGTTACAAATAACAGCCAATTACGATACCGAATCGACGTTTGATTTTCAGAATCAATTAAAATTAGAATATACTCCTACAGAGGATGATATTATACAAAGTATAGAAGTCGGTAATGTGAGTATGCCCTTAAATAGTTCTTTGATCCAAGGGGCACAAAGTCTTTTTGGGGTTAAAATGGGCCTTCAATTTGGTCGTACTACTATTACAGGTGTGTTTTCTGAACAAAGATCCGAAACACGATCGGTAAATGTTCAAGGAGGAGGTACCGTAGAGGATTTTGAACTTTTTGCATTGGATTACGACGAAAACAGGCATTTCTTCCTTTCGCATTATTTTAGAGATAACTATGATAATGCATTGGCAAGTTATCCTTTTATCAATAATAATATCCAGATCACCAGGATAGAAGTTTGGATTACCAATCGTGCAACAAGTGCGCAAACACTTACCAATGCACGTAACATAGTTGCGCTTCAGGATTTGGGAGAGGCTCCCGATCCAGGAAATTTTACAATTCCGGCTACCTTATTTAATACAGGGCCAGGGGCATTTCCGGACAATGAAAATAATGACCTTAATCCTTTTGCTATAGGTCCAGGAGGTCCTATTACAGATGCGGTTAGGCAGATTCCTACTGTGCAACAAGGATTTATTGGTCCGATTTCTGGATTTAATGAAGGATTTGATTATGCTATTCTAGAAAATTCTAGAAAATTAAATACTACAGAATATGCATTAAATACTCAGTTGGGATATATTTCTTTAAATCAACGCCTCAATAATGATGAGGTTTTGGCTGTTGCTTATCAATATACGGTGGGCGGCCAGGTGTTTCAGGTGGGAGAATTTGCTAATGATGGGGTTGATGCGACTATAGGAGATAATACAGGAGCTACTGTTGATGTTGGCTCTAGTCAAAGTTTGGTGGTTAAGATGTTAAAAAGTCCAATCACTAATGTAAATCTTCCTATTTGGGATTTAATGATGAAAAACATCTATAGCACGGGTGCATTTAGGCTTGAACAAAATGATTTTAGATTAAATATATTATATACTAATCCTTCTCCTTTAAACTATATTACTGCAGCCGAAGGATCTACGGTACCACTGCCAGATGATGTAGAGCAAACAACGCTTTTAAAAGTATTTAATTTAGATCGACTTAATCCAAATAATGACCCCGTATCAGGGGGAGATGGTTTCTTTGATTATGTTCCTGGAGTAACTGTAGATACCGAAAACGGCCGTATTATATTTACAACTATCGAACCTTTTGGAGAGCATTTATTTAACCGATTGGATAATGGTCCTGCGGGTTCTGTTTATACCAATCCAGATTCGTATAATCCAAATCAAGCCGAGTACGTTTTTAGAGATCTCTATACACAAACAAAAGTTGTTGCCGAGCAGCAATCTGCCGATAGGAATTATTTTCAACTTAAAGGGCGATATAAATCATCAGGGCAAGATGGTATTCCTTTAGGGGCTTTTAATGTTCCGCAAGGATCAGTAACAGTTACCGCAGGAGGAAGAGTGTTGCAAGAAGGTGTAGATTACTCTGTTAATTATCAATTAGGAAGGGTGAACATTTTGGATGAAGCCTTACTAGCTTCAAATACACCGATCCAGGTTTCTACAGAGAATAACGCGGTTTTTGGCCAACAAACAAAACGATTTACAGGTCTTAATATAGAACATAAGTTTAGCGATGATTTTATTATTGGCGGTACTTATTTAAACCTTAATGAAAGACCAATTACCCAAAAATCCAGTTATGATTTCGAACCTATTAATAATACTATTTTAGGTCTTAATCTAAGTTATTCGACAGAGGTTCCTTTCTTGACTCGAATGGTAAATAAATTGCCAAACATCGATACAGATGTACCATCTAATGTTTCGGTTAGAGCTGAAGGTGCTTACTTGGTTGCTGGTGCGCCTAGGGGAGCAGAATTTGATGGTAAGGTAACGACGTATATTGATGATTTTGAAGGCGCGCAGACCAGAATAGATGTTGGGTCTCCTTTATCATGGGAGCTTTCTAGTGTGCCAATCGGTTTTGGTGATCCAGTCAATCCTAATAGTGGTATCGTGGTTGATGGTATTCAATCGGGTTATCAAAGAGCAAAATTATCATGGTATTCTATTGATCCAATTTTTTACAGTAATAATAGACCTAGCGGTATTACAGATGAAGACTTGGCTTCTAACGCCACAAGAAGGGTGTTTATAGACGAAATATTTCCTAATACAGATATAGCACAAGGACAATCCTTGGCACTATTTACGTTAGACTTAAATTATGATCCAAACACAAGAGGACAATACAATTTTAACCCTGCCTATGCGCCGGGAAGCGGATTGCCATTACCCGATCCAAGCAATAACTTTGCGGGTATCACAAGACAATTAACTTCGACTAATTTTGAGCAATCTAATGTAGAATTTATTGAATTTTGGTTGATGGATCCGTTTTTTGAAGGAAACGGTAATCAAGATCCTTTGACTCAGGCAAATAGTGGAACCATAGTATTTAACTTAGGTAATATTAGTGAAGATGTATTAAAAGACGGTAGGAAACAATATGAAAATGGGTTACCTGCGCAGGGAACAGATGGCAATACTACCGAAAGTGATTATGCACGAGTTCCTGTAAATCAATCATTAATTTATGCATTTGATACCGAAGGGCAGGCAAGAACAGATCAGGATGCCGGGTTTGATGGGCTAAGCGATGCAGATGAAAAGGCGAAACCAGAATTTGCGGATTTTCAATCCCTTGATGACCCCTCTGGAGATAACTATAGGTATTTTCTTCAAGGAAGCGGAGGGATATTAGAAAGATATAAAGATTACAACGGTACGCAAGGAAATTCACCTACTGAAGTGACCAATGATGATCGTGGAAACACAACTTTTCCTACTGCTGAGGATGTAAATAGAGATAATACGATGAATACCATCAATAGTTATTTTCAATATGAAATTCCAATTTTTGAAGGAATGGCGCAAGGAAATGACGGTGGTACAGGTTACATATCCGATGTAGCTCCGATACAAGAGGTTGAGGTAGAAGGAAGACTTATCCAGACCAGATGGGTGAGATTTAAAGTGCCGATTTATGAACCTACAAGTGAGTTTAATGTTAGCGATTTTAGATCCATTCGCTTTATGCGAATGTTCTTAACAGATTTTGATCAACCCGTTTTATTACGATTCGGAAATTTGGATTTGGTAAGAGGAGATTACAGGCGATATATAGTAGAAGGGAATCAGACTAACGATCCAACTAGTGGTTTAAATGCTTTTGGCGATTCTGAAGTAATTGTAACTTCGGTGAGTGAAGAAGAGACGCCAAATTACGTAACCCCGCCAGGAGTTGTAAGAGAACAATTAAATAATAACAACAATATTATTAGAGAAGATGAAAGATCGTTGGCATTAACTGTGAACAATCTTCGTTCTGGTGATGCAAGAGGGGTGTATAAGAATTTTAATGTTGATATGAGGCAATATGAGAACCTTGAAATGTTCTTGCATGCCGAGCCTGTGCTTAATCAATTAGAAGTCCAGGACGGAGACCTCACTGCCTTTATCAGAATGGGTAATGATTTTACAAATAATTTCTATCAAATTGAATTGCCTCTTACAGTTTCTGCGTTGAGTGATGTGACACAAGATGCAGTATGGCCAGAGGCGAATAGATTAAATCTACCGCTAGAATTTCTTCAACAAATTAAATCCAATGTTTTAGGTGATGATGCACTAAGTGCCGGAGATCTTAATTTTTTCCAAGGACCAAATGATCTTAGAGTTGGGATTAAGGGTAATCCAAATTTTGGGGATATACGAGTGATGATGGTAGGGGTTAAAAATGATAGTGGTACCGATCAGACCGGTACAGTTTGGTTTAATGAAATGCGTCTCACCGATCTTAAAAACCGCGGGGGTTGGGCAGCAGTGGCCAATATGGATGCTAATATTGCGGATTTTGCAAATGTAAGCGCGTCGGGAAGAATTAGTACTATTGGATTTGGAGGTATAGAGCAAGGACCGAACGAAAGAAGTCGAGAGGATCTCAGGCAATATGATTTGACCACCAATGTTAATATTGGGCAATTACTACCAAAAAAATGGGGTGTTCAGATTCCGTTTAATTATAGTAGAGGTGAAGAGCTAATTACACCACAATTTGATCCAGAATTTCAAGATATCGAACTTCAAGACAGGTTGGATAATATAACCGATCCAGCCGAAAAAGAAAGAGTAGAAAGGCAATCTACAGATTATACTAAAAGGCAAAGTTTTAATCTAATAGGCTTGCGTAAAGAACGAACGGGAGAGGGTAAACCAATGCCTTATGATGTAGAGAATTTTACATTTTCTGGAACCTATAATCAAACAGATCACCGTGATTTTGAGATAGAAAAATCTTTGGATCAAAATGTGAGATTAGGGGGGACCTATGATTTTAACTTTCAGACAAAAGAAATTGAGCCATTCAAAAAAATCAAGTTCTTAGGAAAAAGTAAGTATTTCGACTTGATTAAAGATTTTAATTTCAATTTACTCCCTACGAGTATTTCGGTAAATTCGAATATTAACAGACAATACAATGAACAGGTTTTTAGAGATATTACTTTAGGACCAGATGATATTAGATTGCCAGCTTTGTTTCAACGAAATTTTCTTTTTGATTGGCAATTTGGGATTAATTATAACCTCACAAAATCACTAAACTTTAGCTTTACTTCGGCAAATAACCGTATTGTTAAAAACTTTATTGATGAAAATAATGTAGTAGACAATTCGATAGATATCTGGAGTGGATTTTTTGATATAGGTGACCCTAATACACATAGTCAACAGTTGCAGGTAAACTATGAGGTTCCTTTTAGTAAGATTCCATTATTTAAGTTTATGAGAGCTACATATACCTATAATGCAGATTTCCAGTGGGTAAAAGGGAGTGAAGCTTTAAAAACATTAGAGGGGATACCTGATTTGGGAAATACTGTGCAAAATGCCAATGTGCATACGGTTAATGGTTCTCTCGATATGAATACCTTGTATAAATATGTTGGTTTAACCAAAATTAAAGCCGGTAGAAGAAATGGTAAGCCTAAAAAAGGAGCAAAAGAAAAAGAAGGGCCAAAACTAGAGTCCAAAGAAGGAGCAAAAGCACAGGCCAAAAGTAAAAGACCAAAAAGTAAATTAACTGTAGGAGATAAGGCGTACAATACTTTAATAGGACTGGTTACAGCTATAAAAAAGGTGAATGTCAACTATCAACAGGATAATGGGATTTTATTGCCTGGGTATATAAGAGAGCCCGGATTTGTGGGTACTTTAAAACCTACTGTAGGGTTTACTTTTGGAAGCCAGGCAGAAATTAGAGATATCGCTGCGCGTAATGGATGGTTGACGTTATATCAGGATTTTAATCAACAATACCAGGAGGTTGAGGGCAGACAGCTTAATATTCAGGCTTCATTGGGTTTACTTAAAGATCTTAAAGTAGATATAAGTGCGAATAGAAACTATTCTGAAACTTTTACCGAAAATTATAGAGTAAATAGTGATTTGGAGTATGAATCCTTAACCCCTAATGTCTTTGGTAACTTTACCATTTCTACCTTATTAATTAATACTGCGTTTAAGAAAAGTGATGAGTTTACCTCTGCAGCATTTGATGATTTTAGAGAAAACAGGCAAGTAATAGCAGATCGTTTGGCGACAGAGTTTTATGGTACTCCTTCATTTCCAAGAAGTACTGAGCAAGAACCTAATGGTTATCGTTATCCGGTAGGATTCGGAAAAACAAATCAAGCTGTATTATTGCCAGCATTTTTATCTGCATATTCTGGCTCTAATCCGGATAAAGTGCAAAAAGGAGCTTTTAGAGATGTACCATTGCCTAACTGGGATGTAAAGTATACTGGTTTAATGAATTTAAAATGGTTTAAAAAACGTTTTAAACGATTCTCGGTTGCTCATGGATATCGCGCTAATTATACGATCAATCAATTTAGAACCAATCTTGAGTTTGAACAAAACAATCCATCTCTAGTAGATCAGGCAGGTAATTTTAGAAATCCAGAGTTATATTCTAACGTTAACCTTACAGAGCAATTTAGTCCATTAATGAGATTGGATATGGAAATGAAAAACTCGATTAAAATTTTGGCCGAGTGGAAAAAAGATAGAGCGTTATCGTTGAGCTTCGATAATAACCTGCTTACCGAAATACAGGGTAACGAGTATATTATTGGATTGGGATATAGGTTGCAAGACCTTACTTTTGCAACAAGAATTGCAGGAAGAAAGCAGGTGATCAAAAGTGATCTTAATCTTAGGGCAGATATATCATTACGCCAAAACGAGACGTTGATTCGTTATCTGGATTTGGATAATACGCAAATAACAGCTGGACAGGATATCTATGGGTTAAAACTTACTGCGGATTATGCTTTAAGTAAAAACCTTACGGCCTTATTCTTTTATGACCATACGTTCTCTGAGTATTCTATTTCTACGGCATTTCCGCAGACCACGATTAGAGGAGGATTTACTTTAAGATATAATTTCGGAAATTAAGTTTTTACGATTTTATAATCAAGAAGGTTATTGACAATTGTTTTTTAATAATTTTTTGGTGTGGTTTTCTTAGAATTTAATAAAATAGAATTATTTTCGTCGGAAATAATAAAAAACTCATAATACTTTTTTCAAATGAATATTCCTTCAGAATTAAAATATACCAAAGATCACGAGTGGGTTAAAATTGACGGTGATATTGCTACAGTAGGCATTACAGATTTCGCACAAGGCGAATTAGGAGATATCGTTTATGTAGAAGTAGAGACCTTGGACGAAGAACTTGATCGAGAAGAAGTTTTTGGTACTGTTGAAGCTGTAAAGACAGTTTCGGATTTGTTTTTACCGCTATCAGGAGAAATAGTTGAATTTAACGAGGCGCTAGAAAGCGATCCAGAATTGGTGAACAATGATCCTTATGGAGCAGGGTGGATGGTAAAAATCAAAATGTCCGACACTTCTCAAATCGATGACTTATTATCTGCAGATGGGTATAAAGAAGTTATTGGCGCATAAATACCTGTTAGGATCTGTAGTTTTATATACTTTCTTAATAACCTGGGCATCTCTGGCCAAATTTGTTGTGCCGATTGATGTAGAAGTAAAAGGAAGTGATAAAATAGGTCACCTGATCGCTTATTTTATTTTTACCATAGTCTGGTTTTTATTTTTCTTTTTTTCAGAGAGAAGAAATGAAAATTTTAAACAAAGTCTAACCAAAGCTTCGCTAATATGTTTCTTTTATGGTGGGCTTATGGAATTATTACAGACATTACTAACAAATTATCGAAATTCTGATTGGTATGATGTGCTGGCAAATACAAGCGGTATAATTATTGCGGTAATTTTATTGAAAGTGTTTGAAAATAAATTGATTAAATTTAATAAGCAGCAGTAATAAGTAATTTGATATACACTTTTTGAAAAAGTTTTTGTTTCAATAAAGAGTAACGTAAAAGTTAAAAAACCTATTTTTTGATTTACATTTTAATCTTTAATTGGAAATTACAAAAGAAATTAGCTATTTTAGCAATCCTATAACGTAATATAATTATGGAACCAAAGAAAAATCCTAAATCCGATTTAAGCAGAAGAAGTACCTTGTTCCTTCAACTAGGTCTTATACTAGTGCTTTTTATAACATGGCGAGGAATAGAGTGGAAAACGTATGATAGAAGTAATATCGACATTGGTCAAGTAAACCTTGACGAATTAGAAGAAGAAGATGTGCCAATTACTCAAAACTTAAATACACCACCTCCACCTCCACCTCCGCCGCCTGCACCAGAAATTATTGATGTAGTAGAGGATGAGGAAGAAGTAGAAGAAACTATCATTGAATCTACTGAAACTAATCAGGAAGAAGAAATAGTAGAAGTAGAAGAGGTAGAAGATGTTGAGGAAGAAGAAGAAATTGCAGATGTACCATTTGCAGTGATCGAAAATGTGCCAATCTTCCCTGGGTGTGAAAATGCAGGAGGAAACGCAGCTAAGAAAAAATGTATGAGTGATAAGGTTAAGAAATTTGTTAACCGTAAATTTAATACTGAACTTGGTAGCGAATTGGGATTATCAGGTGTAAACCGAATCTATGTACGATTTAAAATCGATAGAGGGGGTAATATTGTTGGGGTACAGGCAAGAGGGCCACACCCAAGATTAGAAAAAGAAGCAAATAGAGTAATTAAGTTGCTTCCTAAAATGACACCAGGAAAACAAAGAGGAAAAGCAGTAGGTGTACTGTATTCTTTACCAATCGTTTTTCAGGTACAAGACTAAAAAAAATATCTTTTAAAATATCAGAATCCCGTTACAGAAATGTAGACGGGATTCTTTTTTGGTATGCTTGTTGATTCAGTTTTAATTGTAACGTTAAAACAAAATATTATGAGTAACAAGCACGATGCTAATGTACGAAAAAGTACATTGGTAAACTTTCAGATTGGACTTATAGCGAGTCTATTATTTACGTATTTTATGTTTGAGGTGTATACGACAGTGCCTAAGGTTGTTTCAGAGCCTCAAATAACACTTGAAGAAGAACCTTTTGTGTGGGATGGTGTTTATAAGGTTTATGAAGAACCAAAACAAAAAGTTGTTGCGGTAAAAAGACCTAAACCGGTTGTGGCTCCTGAAGAATTTAAGGTTATTGATGATGTTAAAGACATTGACGCAATGGCTGAAGAATTTAAGAATGACTCTCCTTCAGATAGTGAGCCACTAAGCCCTAGTGATATTGTTGATGTAGAACCAGAGACTAAAACTGAAGTTAAAGTTCCGTTTATTGCGGTAGAGGACGTTCCAGTATTTCCGGGATGTGAAACATTGGGGAGTAATAAGGAAAAGGCAGCATGTTTTTCTAAGAAAATTGCTCGAATTGTTTCTAAGAAGTTTAATACAGGTTTGGGAGAAAAATATGGGTTATCTGGAATTCAGAGAATTCATACGCAATTTGAAGTAGGAACCGATGGTCTAATAACTAATATTAGAGTAAGAGCTCCACATCCAAAATTAGAGAAAGAAGCAAAAAGAGTAATTAGTTTGTTTCCGCAAATGACTCCAGGAAAACAAAGAGGAACTCCTGTAAAAGTAGTGTATCAATTACCAATTGTATTTAAAATACAGGATTAAAAAATAAGAGCCTGCCAATACACTGCGGCAGGCTCTTTAAATTTTATAGTGTATGTAATCTTATTTGGTAAGACTTAAATAAATTGTCTTTCGCATTCGTTCTGGATTTATAAAACCACTCCCAAACTCTTTTGCGTCATATTTTGCAGTTAGTGCTTTGTTTTTAACAATAGCCTCTTCAGGTGAGCCTGCCTCTATTTCCTTTTGCACATTCGCGGTGATTTCTTTTAGCATTTCCAAAAAGTCCTTTAAGTCTTTTTTGCTTGCCAATGCTCCATGGCCAGGGATAATTTTTGTGTCATCATTAGCTATTAATAAAGCTTTTTCTGAAGCTTTAATATATCCTTTGATACTTCCGCCAGAATTTAGATCTACGTATGGGTAACGGCCGTTAAAAAACGTATCTCCCATATGTAAGACATTTCCGTTTGCAAAATAAATTAAAGCATCTCCATCTGTATGCGCATTATGTACATGATACGCTTTAATACTCTCGTCGTCGAAATATAACTGTAACCCTTCATCAAATGTAATTACAGGTAGGCTGTTTGTATTAACGCTTCCTTTTTCCTTTTGTGAATTTTCCATACGCGAGCGTACATTTTTTTGAGCAAAGATCGTCGCGCCTTGCTTGGTCATATTTTCGTTACCGCCTGTATGATCTCCATGATAATGAGTATTAATTACCATAGTAACGGGTTTGTCACTTATCGTTTTGAGGCCGGTAAGAATTTTTTCGGATAACCGTGCAAACTGATCATCGATTATAAATAACCCTTTTTCGTTCTTAAAAACACCAATATTGCCTCCTCGACCAGTAAGCATGTATATGTTCTCGGCAACAGGATCTATTTTGATCGTAACTTCTTTTTGTTGTGCATTAGAAGTAAGCCAGATTATAGATAATCCTAGGATAAGTAATTTTTTCATAAGTATGATTGTGTAGTTTAAAGTGTTTTGTCGAACGGAAAGTACAAAAATTACACGATGTTATTCTTTTGATAATCAAATTGTTCTATAAAAAACTTCTTTTTTACTGAAGGAATTAAAAAGGTTTAGAAAAAGCATAGGTGTTAAAAGGTGAATAATAGGGAGTTATAAGTTGTCTAAAAAGCTTTTAAGATATATCTTTGCACCACTTTTAAAAAAGCTATTTAGAAAACGTGCAAGATTTGAGCATAACCCAAGTAGATACTGCAAAAATTTCTGTTGTTCAGGATTTTAAAGAAATTACAAAAATGCGTTTGGCATTAAGTGTTGTTTTTTCGTCAGTAGCAGGATATTTATTAGGAGTAGAAACTGTTTCTTGGAGCACCCTATTACTGCTGGCCGTTGGAGGGTATTTTATGGTTGGAGCCTCTAACGCATTTAACCAGATCATCGAAAGAGATCTGGATAAACTAATGAGTCGGACTAAAAACAGACCGATCCCATCTGGGCGAATGACTGTAAATACCGCTTTGGCTATTGCTACTATTTTTACTATTGCCGGAATTACCGTACTTTATATTATAAATCCGCAAACAGCAATGTTTGGAGCGATTTCTATATTTATTTATGTAAGTCTCTATACTCCGTTAAAAACAAAAACACCTTTATCTGTTTTTGTAGGAGCTATTCCTGGAGCCATCCCTTTTATGCTAGGTTGGGTAGCAGCTACTAATGATTTTGGAATAGAACCAGGTACCTTGTTTATGGTGCAATTCTTTTGGCAATTTCCACATTTCTGGGCCATAGGATGGTTTTTGTATGAGGATTATAAGAAAGGTGGGTTTTTTATGCTTCCTACTGGTAAAAGAGATCAAGGAACAGCTTCACAGATTATAATATATACCCTTTGGACTATCGTTACCTCTCTAATACCTGTTTTTGGTGTTACGGGTAAATTATACCTTACACCCGTTTCGGGAGTAGTGATTTTGATCTTGGGATTGGTTATGTTAAGGTCCGCGATTCGATTATACAAACAGAGAGATGCCAAAACGGCGAAGCAATTGATGTTGATGAGTGTTTTGTATATAACATTGTTGCAGATCATATATGTTGCAGATAAATTTATTAGAGTATGGATTTAACACAAGGAACTACACAAGAAAAAATTGATAGGTCGAAAAAGACGATGATGTGGTTTGCTATGATAAGTATGGCAATGGTGTTTGCAGGCCTTACCAGTGCTTATGTAGTTAGCAAAACAAGGAAGGATTGGTCTACAGATTTGGTTTTTCCTGAGCCATTTATATATAGTATATTGGTGATATTGGCAAGTAGTATTACATTTTACCTCGTAAAAAAAGCAATAGAAAATAATAATAGAAATCTGGCAACAGGTTTATTGTTAGCAACATTGGCGCTAGGAATAGGGTTTGTTTTCTTGCAATTCGAAGGTTTTAAAGATATAGTTAGTCAAGGATATCATTTTACAGGTCCTACTTCAAATATTGTTTCTACTTTTATGTTTATCATTGTGGTAACCCATTTAGCGCATATTGTAGGAGGGCTTTTGGTTCTTTTAGTAGTAATTTATAATCATTTTAAACAAAAATATAAAACAGGGCAAACATTAGGTCTCGAATTAGGTGCTATGTATTGGCATTTTGTTGATTTTCTGTGGGTTTATCTGTTTCTGTTTTTGTATTTCGTGAAATAAGCCCTAATAAGGATATTCAATACTATAAAAATGTATTAGCAAATTGAATCACATTTGATTTAATTAAAAATAGATTTGAGGAGGTGAAATGATAAAATTGATTATTTTTGTGGAAAATTTAACAATACCAAATTCTTTATATGGAAACAGCTGTTACTAAAACAGGTACAGAGGATAAGATCTGGGGGGGTGGTAACGAACCGCTCAAAGTGAGTTATGGTAAGATGATGATGTGGTTTTTTATCGTTTCGGATGCACTTACATTTTCAGGTTTTCTTGCCGCATATGGTTTTTCAAGATTTAAATTTATTGATTCATGGCCTATAGCGGATCAAGTATTTAATCACTTTCCGTTTTTGCATGGAGTTGATGCTCCTATGTATTATGTGGCTTTAATGACATTTATACTTATCTTTTCTTCGGTGACTATGGTGTTAGCCGTTGATGCAGGTCATCATATGAAACAGAAGAAAGTAATTCTATATATGTTCCTTACCATTATAGGAGGAGCGATTTTTGTGGGATCACAAGCTTGGGAGTGGAAAAACTTTATTAAAGGTGAGTATGGTGCGGTAGAGACCAAAGGAGGTCAGATTTTACAATTTTTGGATACTGATGGTCATAGGGTAGCTTTAAAAGATATAGCTATAATAGATACGCATAGTGATAGAGCTCAGCACGAAAGAAAAAATGGAGTTTGGTTTTATAAAGAAGGCACACTTCCTACATATACTGTTGAAGAGATAAGAGCCGGTTTTGTTAAGAATAAAGATTTATTAATAAGAACTCAACTCTTGACTGAAAAAGGAGAGAAAACAATTTTATCAAGAGAGGAATCTTTAAGAAGATTAAAAACAGATGCCATTGGGGTGGTTGAAGGTGCTAACCTGATCCATAATGAATATGGTACTCCGTTATTTGCTAACTTCTTCTTTTTCATTACAGGTTTTCATGGTTTTCACGTATTATCAGGAGTAATAATTAACATCATCATCTTTATCAATGTTATTCTTGGTACCTACGAAAGAAGAAAGAACTATGAAATGGTAGAGAAGGTTGGTTTATACTGGCACTTTGTAGATTTAGTATGGGTATTTGTATTTACATTCTTTTACCTGGTTTAATAAAAATTAGTAGTTAGATAACATGGCACACGATACAGCACATCACGAATCAAACATAGGAAGAATCTGGAAAGTGTTTTTTTTACTTTCAGTAATCACAATAGTAGAAGTAATATTAGGTATTATCAAACCTGCGTTTTTGATAGAAACCACATTGATTAGCATGAAATTGCTAAATTGGATTTTCATCATTCTTACTATTTGGAAAGCATATTATATCACATGGGCATTCATGCACATGGAAGGAGAAACCAAAGGATTAAGAAGATCTGTTGTTTGGACAGCAATTTTCTTAATTTGTTATTTGATATTTATACTTCTAACAGAAGGAGATTATATATACGAAGTATTCAAAGGAGGCTATAAAGCTTGGGATTTTTAATCCTTTGGATGTTTAGTTAAAAGCATTGTAAAAAGACGGTTTTTAAACCGTCTTTTTCTATTTTTGCACGTAACTTATTTAGGTTCTAAAAAAATAAAAAATAGCCGTAAATGAAAAAATTTCTTGTCTTAGGTATTTTGTTTGTATTACCTCTGGTGGCGTATTTATTTTTTGCTTCAGGAGTTCATAATTTTGCAAAACTCCCGGTGTTAAATAATGATGTTGGAAGCATCGAAAATTTCGAATCCCTCTCTAAAAATACGATAACTTTAAAAAATAAGATTACAGTACTTGGTTTTTTGGGTGAAAATATTCACAATAAACAAGGGAATGCCTTCAATTTAAATCAGAAGATTTATAAAAAAAATCATGGCTTTCAAGATTTTCAGTTTGTAATGGTATTGCCCTATGGGAGTGAAACAGCTGCAAAAGAACTCCTTGACGAGTTAGATAATATTGCTGATGTCTCTCAATGGAAATTTGTGTTTGGCACCACCGAAAGTATCAAGAAATTATTTACTACACTTAGAACCCCCCATCAACTAGACGCAAATTTGGCAACTAATTATGTGTATATTATTGATAAGGATGGGAGTTTAAGAGGTAGAGACGGAAACTTTAAAGAAAATGAGCCTAAAGTATATGGTTACGATGCTAGTTCTGTAGCGGACCTAGCAAATGTAATGGTCGACGATATTAAGGTGATTCTTGCCGAGTATCGCCTGGCCCTAAAGAAATATAAAGCAGACCGTAAAGATAAATAGTCATCATGAAAAAATATTCGTACGTTGGTATTTCGTTTATTATTTTAATATTCGGAATTATTTTTATCCCAAAAATAGTAAATAGAGTAAAAGGGACCTCAGTCGTTAAAAACGATCGGATGAGTGCCAGTAATCCTGTAGCCAACGAGAAACTAGCTTATATTAAAATTAATGGAGAACCCAGAAAAGTGCCCGAATTTGCTTTTTTGGATCAGGATAGTATTTTGATTACCAATCATGATTATAAAGGTAAAGTGTACATAGCAGAGTTTTTCTTTACCAGTTGTCCTACTATTTGCCCAAAGATGAATAGAAATTTGGTATACCTGCAAAATGAATTAAAAGATTATGCAAATTTTGGTGTTGCCTCTTTTACAATTAATCCAAAATTTGATACGCCAAGAAGGCTTAAAAAATATGCCGAAAATTATAAAGTTACGAATCCGGACTGGCATTTTCTAACCGGTGATCGAGAAGATCTATATGATTTGGCTAATGCTGGATTTAATATCTATGCTGCAGAAAACCCTGATGTCCCAGGAGGTTTTGAGCACAATGGTTACTTTGCATTAATTGATCAAGATGGATATATACGATCAAGGTATGATGCATCCGGAAATCCAATTATCTACTATAGAGGGACTATTGGCATAGAAGAAAAGGTGGATGAAAATGGAGAAGAAGAACAAATAACCGTATTGCTAAGAGATATTAAAAAATTATTGAAAACGGATGAGTGATCTATCAGAAGTAGAAAAAAAATATAATAAGTGGATTGTTATCCTATCTATTGTTATCCCACTTGCGGTAGCGGTATTATTTGGTGTTAACCTTAAAAAACTGGGGTTCGATGTGCAACCATTGTCTTTTTTACCTCCAATTTATGCCTCGATAAATGCATTAACCGCAATACTACTGGTAGCTGCGTTATTGGCGGTAAAAAATAAAAGAATAAAACTGCATGAAAGATTAATGAAAACTGCAATTTTATGTTCGGTTCTTTTCTTATTAATGTACGTTGCCTACCATATGACTAGTGATTCTACAAAATTTGGAGGAGAAGGAACTATTAAATATGTATATTATTTTATTTTAATAACCCATATTGTATTATCCGTTGTTGTAATTCCGTTTGTGTTAATTACCTATGTGCGTGCGCTTGCAAAACGTTTTGATAAGCATAAAAAAATAGCCAAAATTACTTTTCCTATATGGTTATATGTAGCAATTAGTGGTGTGATTGTATATATAATGATATCTCCATATTATGTATAAGCGGTATACGCTGGTTAATGTATCTTGGTTGTTTGTAACCAGTTTGAGAATAAAAATTAATACAAATGAAAGCTAAGGTTTTTTATTTATTCATTCTTTTTTTATTAGTTACTGTTTCTGCAGAAGCGCAATGTTCTATGTGTAGAGCTGTTTTAGAAAGTGAAGAGGGTCAAGAAACAGCTAAAGGTATTAATGACGGAATCGTTTACCTAATGATTATCCCATATATTTTGATAGCATTTGTAGGATATTTTATATTTCGAAATAAAAGGAGACCCGTTACTCCTGAAAATCAGAATACATAGAATTTTCGAATTTAACATTTTCATAACACGTAAAAATGTAACAAAAATAGATTTAGGGTAGTCTTATGTAGAAGGCTGCACTAACCATCATAAGTCTTAATGGGGAAAATTAAGAATTGATATATAGTATTTAGTGAGTCTGGATTGTATTTAAGGTATACTTATTGTGCCTTATTAATCTTAATCAATTGATATGATTGAAATCAAAGACTTACATAAATCTTACCAAATGGGAAGCAATTCGCTTCATGTACTCAAAGGGATCGATTTTAGTGTAAAAGAAGGAGAATTAGTCTCGATTATGGGTTCTTCGGGATCTGGAAAATCTACATTACTCAATATTTTGGGAATGCTTGATGAAGCAGATAGTGGAAGTTATTTTTTGGATAACATGCCAATTAAAGATCTCAATGAGAAAATAGCAGCGAGGTATCGCAACAAATTTCTTGGGTTCATCTTTCAATCTTTTAATCTTATAACCTATAAAAATGCTGTAGACAATGTTGCTATGCCGCTATATTATCAAGGTATAAAAAGGAAAGAAAGATTAGAAAAAGCAATGCACTATTTATCAAAGGTTGGCTTGGCCGATTGGGCAACTCATCTTCCTAATGAGTTGTCAGGAGGACAAAAGCAAAGAGTAGCCATTGCTAGAGCTATGGCATCAGAACCAAAAGTACTACTTGCTGATGAGCCAACAGGAGCTTTAGACACAAAAACTTCATATGAAGTTATGGAATTAATACAGGGTATTAATGACGATGGCAAAACAATTCTTATTGTTACACACGAACCCGATATAGCCAATATGACAAAACGTATTGTAAATCTAAAAGACGGGGTAATCATAGATGATACATTAGTAAATCAAGTAAAAGCAATGGCAAATGTTTAGTCTCGAGCGTTGGCAGGAAATATTTGAAACTATTGGAAAAAATAAGCTTCGTACGTTTCTTACTGGAGTATCTGTAGCATCAGGAATATTTATTCTTGTATTGCTTTTAGGTGTTGGCCAGGGTATGCAAAATGGAATTGCTAAAGAATTTGAGTCGGATGCATCTAATAGTATTTGGGTTTGGACAAGAACTACTTCAATAGAGTATAAAGGGTTAAATCCTGGAAGAAGAATAGAACTTACTAATGAGGATTATGATTTTATAAACAAAAAAAACAATAAAGATTTAGAATATAAATCATCTAGAGCTCGGCGATGGGGAGTAGTGGTTACCTATGGTAAGGAGTCAGGGAGTTATGGCATCGAAGGAATATTTCCAGATTTTCAGATGCTAGAAAACGAAGAAATGGTTTCAGGAAGATTTATCAATCAAAATGATATTCATGAGAAAACCAAGGTGGCCGTAATTGGAAACAAAATAAAAAAAGAACTGTTTAAAAATGAAAAGGAAGCAGTAGGAGAGTTTATACAAATCAACGATATTCCGTTTAAGGTTATCGGAGTGTTTTCTGAGAAAATGGCAGAACGAGAGGAAAATAGAGTGTTTATTCCTTCGCCAATAGCGCAACAAGTATTTAATAAAGGTCATAAGGTTGATGGTTTTGCATATACATTGAAACCAGAAGAAAATTTTGAAACAGCGGTGCAGAAATCTGAAGCATTCGTCGAATCCATGACATCTTATCTTAAAAACAAACATATTGTTTCACCAGAAGACGAACGTGCTATTGGAGTTAATAACTCTCTCGAGGGAGCAAAACGATTTTATAAACTAATCTTTATGATTAAAGCCTTTTTTTGGTGGGTAGGTATATGTACCATTATTGCAGGTGTGGTTGGAGTTAGTAATATCATGCTTATCATAGTAAAAGAAAGAACCAAAGAAATAGGAATTCGAAAGGCTTTAGGAGCACAACCAGGTTCGATCATTGGAATGATTTTGCAAGAGGCTATTTTTGTCACTGCTATAGCTGGATTTGCGGGATTAGTTTTAGGCCTTGCACTATTAGAGCTTGCAGGACCAATGATTCAAACCGATTTTATTGCCAACCCCTCAGTAGATTTTAATGTGGCTTTGACTACAGTATTTATACTCATTTTTGCAGGAGCTATGGCGGGGTTTTTTCCTGCTTGGAGAGCAGTGAGAATTAAACCAATTGTTGCACTTAGAGACGAATAATATGTTTAACAAAGATCGATGGAATGAAATACTTGAGGCCCTTACTGCAAATTGGTTTAGAACCCTATTGACAGCTTTTGGAGTGTTTTGGGGGATATTTATTCTGGTGATTCTATTGGCAGCCGGAAAAGGCTTAGAAAATGGAGTAAAGCAGGGATTCGGAGATATTGCCACTAACACCATGTTTATGTGGACTCAAACCGCATCCAAACCATATAAAGGACTGCCCAAGGGAAGAAGGTATAATTTTAAAATAGGAGATGTACCGTCTATAAGGTCGCAAGTTCCTGGATTATTATATGTCTCACCAAGAAATCAATTAGGAGGTTTTAGAGGTTCTAATAATGTAGTTAGAGGTTTAAATACGGGTGCCTTTAACGTATATGGCGACTATCCAGAAATCATAAGGCAAGATCCTATTAATATTACCTCTGGCCGATTTATGAATTATGGCGATATCGATAATAAAAGAAAAGTTGCCGTTATAGGAGAAGGTGTTAAAAAAGAATTGTTTACGGATGGAGAAGACCCTCTTGGAGAATACATAAAAATACAAGGAGTTAATTTTATGGTGATAGGTACGTATTCTAAACGGTCTAATAATGGGGATGGAGAAGAAAATCAAAAAGAAATCTATGTGCCTTTTACTTCTTTCTCGCAAGCCTTTAATTATGGAGAACGTGTAGGTTGGATGGCTATTACGGCGCAAGATGATCAATCGATCACTAGTCTAAAGGAGGATATTATCGAAGTTGTAAAGACTAATCATACTATTCATCCAGAAGATAATCGGGCTGTTGGTAATTTTGATTTATATGAAGAATTCAATAAAATTAATGGGTTGTTTATAGCTTTAAAAGGAGTAGCTTATTTTGTAGGGACATTAATATTACTTTCGGGGATTATTGGTATTAGTAATATCATGTTGATTGTAGTAAAAGAAAGAACCAAAGAAATAGGAATTCGTAGAGCATTGGGTGCATCTCCTTGGGCAGTAAGAGGTCAAATATTATTAGAATCTATTTTCTTAACTATAATTTCAGGTATGGCAGGTATAGCCATGTCTACAGGGATAATATTTTTAATTAATAAAATTTTAGACAGCTCTCCTCCAGATGAGGATAGTATGTTTGCTAATCCAAGTGTCGATTTAACCGTTGTTTTTGTGGCGCTATTTATATTAGTTACAAGCGGTTTGCTAGCCGGGTTAATTCCTGCGCAAGTAGCAATCAAAACAAAACCAATAGACGCATTACGAACCGAATAAAACAAATCAATCAAATTTTATATCCCTTTAGGGGTGACATTAATCAATATATATTAAAATGAAAAAAACCGTTACGATTATTATTTTACTTCTTATAGCAGTTGTATTTGGAGGATCATTATACTACTTGTATCAAAAAAATCAGGAAGATCCGGTAACGTACGAGACCGAGCAAGCTACTACAGAAACGATTATCAAAAAAGCAGTTGCAACAGGAAGTATTGTTCCCAAAGAAGAAGTCTTAATAAAGCCCAATATTTCTGGAATTATTGAAGAAATTTATATTGAGGCAGGAGATCAGATTAAATCAGGCGATTTGATTGCCAAAATTAGAGTAGTACCAAACGTATCCTCATTACAAAGTGCGCAAAATGCTGTAGAAACTGCTAAAATTGCACTTGATAATCAAGATAAGGTATATCGCAGACAGAAAGACCTCTTTGATAAAGGAGTAATATCTGCAAATGACTTTGATGGTGTCGATGTAGCTTATAAGCAGGCAAAGCAATCTTACGAATCTGCAAAACAGAATTATCAAATTGTTAGAACCGGAACGGCAAGAGGCCTGGGTAGTGTGGCCAATACACTTATTCGATCAACTGTGACAGGAATGATTCTAGAAGTTCCTGTAAAAGCAGGAAATCAAGTGATAGAAGCAAATAATTTTAATGATGGAACAACCATTGCTACAGTAGCAGATGTTGGAGAAATGATTTTTGAAGGAAAAGTAGACGAAAGTGAAGTTGGTAAAATCAAAGAAAGCTTACCGCTAGAAATTACAGTTGGAGCAATAGAAAATAAAAAATTTGATGCGATTTTGGATTATATTGCACCCAAAGGAAAAGAAGAAAATGGAGCGATACAATTTGAAATTAAAGGTACGCTCAGTAAAAAAGATACTACATTTATAAGAGCTGGACTAAGTGCAAATGCTTCAATTATATTAGCTAGAGCCGATAGCATTATGGCTCTTAAAGAGGCACTAATTCAATATAATCCAGATGATCAAAAACCATTTGTCGAAGTCGAAGTGGGAGAGCAGAAGTTCGAAAATAAGGCTATCGAATTAGGAATTAGTGATGGAATAAACGTAGAAATAAAAAACGGAATTACTAAGGATGATAAGATCAAAGTTTGGAATCAAATCAAAAAACCAGAATTTGATAATTAATTTTTTTTAAAAAAAACTGTAACAACCATAATCAATTATATACATATAGGCATTATGCGAATTAAAATTTCAATTTTATTAATAACACTTTTAAGTGTATTAGGTACTCAGGCACAGGAAAAAAAATGGACCTTGCGTGAATGTGTAGAATACGCCTTAGAGAATAATATTACCATTAAGCAATCGGCACTCGATATTGAGGCGGCAGATATTGATAAGATTGATGCTCTTGGTAATTTTTTACCAACATTAAACGCTTCTGGATCCAACTTTTGGAGTTCAGGTTTGAGTCCTGATCCGATTACAGGTACAAACCGGACGTTAACCTTTAGGAGTTCTTCGTATCGAATAGACGTTGGTTTAACATTGTTTGATGGTTTAAGAAATGTAAAAAGATTTCAAAGGGCAAAGTTAAATCAATTGTTAAGTCAATATAATCTGGGTAAATCCAAAGATGATATCGCATTATTTGTAGCAAACAGTTATTTGCAGGTATTACTCAATAAAGAATCTTTAAAAGTAGTCGAAAAGCAACATGAAATTACCTTAGAGCAATTAAAAAGAACTCAGGATTTGGTAGAAGCCGGCGTGCTGCCAGAAAATGATATATTGGATATTGAGGCAACATCTGCAGATGAATTAACAAGGATAATACAAGCAGAAAATGCAATTCAAATCTCTTTAGTAAGTTTGGCTCAAACGTTACTAATAAAAGATTATGAAAATTTTGATATAGCAGAACAAGAATACTTAATACCTGGATCTGAAATAATGGAGCAACCAATAGATCAGGTTGTAGCCAAAGCTAGAGAAGCCAGATATGAGGTGCAAATAGCTGAGCAAAATAAACTATTAGCCGAGAAAGATTTAGAAATAGCTAGAGGTGCATATTACCCTACCTTAAATGCAGGGTTTAACTACAACACAAGAGAATCTGGTGCTAGTGCATTTGTTCCTGGAAGCATAGACCCTGATAATCCAACAAGAGTAATTGGTATTGTAGAAGGTACTAATCAAAATGTTATAGTGCCAAGATTTTTAAATGATAGGGAGATCACTCCTGAAAAGACTATCAAGCAACTATATCTAAATGATGGTATTTCTTATGGATTATCTCTTAATGTACCGGTATTTAATGGGTTTTCTGCAAGAAACCAGGTTAAGAGGAGTAAGATAAATGTGAAAAGAGCAGCGTTTCAATTAGAGCAAGCCCAATTAGATCTGGATAGTAATATATACCAAGCATACTTAGACGCCAAAGGTGCAGCTAAAGCATATGAAGCTTCACAAGCATCTGTAAAAGCGCAACAAGGAGCGTATAACTATGCCAAAGATCGTTATGATGGGGGATTGATCAATTCTTTTGATTTTAGTCAATCAAAATTTAGATTGGAGAATGCACAAAGTCAAGAAGTACAAAATAAATTTGATTATATATTCAAACTAAAGGTTTTAGAACTTTATTTTGGGATAAAAATCGCTGATATTAAATTGTAAATAACGTAGTAGTTCCTGTTTTGACTGCTATACAAAGGATTATAATTTATTATCTTAGTTTTAACATTAAAGTAAGTCATGAATAGAAAAACACTACTTATTATTTTAAGTGTCGTAGTATTGCTAATTGTAAGCCTTGTTTATGGTAAAAAAGCAGGTTGGTTTGGTAAAAACAGCGATGCTAAAGAGATATCAGCAACCAAGATCGAAAAGATCGATATCATAGAAACCGTTTCGGCTACAGGTAAAATTCAGCCCGAAGTTGAAGTTAAGCTTTCATCTGAGGTATCTGGAGAAATTATCGACTTGCCTATTAAAGAAGGTCAACAGGTTGAAAAAGGAGACCTATTGGTTCGAATCAATCCCGACATTATACAATCTGGTTTAAATAGATCTCAAGCCTCATTAGAAAATGTTAGAGCAGGGCTTCAACAAGCCGAGGCAAGTCTTAAAGAGGCTAAACTAAGTTATGATCGAAATAAAGGTTTGTTCGAAAAAGGAGTGATTTCTAAAGCAGATTGGGATAGAGCCGTATCTGCATACGAGGTAGCCGAAGCAAGTAAACAATCAGCATATTATAGCGTAAGAAGTGCTCAGGCAACAGTTAATGAAGCTAAAGACAACTTGAGCAGAACTACAATATACGCACCTATGAGCGGCACAATTTCTAAATTATCTGTTGAGTTGGGAGAACGTGTTGTTGGTACGCAACAAATGGCAGGTACAGAGATTGTAAGAGTTGCTAACCTTAATAATATGGAGGTAGAGGTTGATGTAAATGAAAATGATATTGTAAAAGTTTCTATTGGTGATTCTACCATAGTCGAAGTTGACGCGTATCTTAAAAAGCAGTTTAAAGGATTAGTTACAGAAATTGCTAATTCGGCAGAAAATGCTATTAGTGCAGATCAGGTTACTAATTTTAGAGTAAAAGTTAGAATTCTCGAAGAATCATACAAAGATTTAATCGAAGGTAAGCCTGAAAGTTTTTCTCCATTTAGACCTGGTATGACTGCAACTGTAGATGTTATAACAGATAAAAGAGAACAAACAATCGGAGTTCCTATAAGTGCAATAGTAATTAAAACCGATACATCTAATGTGCGTAAAAAAGGAGCCTCAAAAGATAAAATCGCGAGTACAAAGAGTGCGATCGAAGAAAAATTTGAATGTGTCTTTCTTAAACAGGGAGAAATTGCTAAGTTAAGAGTTATAAAGACAGGTATTCAAGATGACAGTAATATTGAGATTTTAGAGGGGTTATCTGAAGGAGATGAAGTAATCACCGGCCCGTACAATCTGGTTACCAAAACGCTTAGACCAGGAGATAAAGTAATCACCGAAAATAAAGATAAATCGGATAAAAATTCTGAGGGATAAACGAAAATCCTTTTCGAATTAGATTTCTCTTATTGATTTAATATTCTTGATGATATAATTTGTCTAATTGGACTATATTTGTGTCCAAATTTGGATAATGACCTATATTCTTTGTATTGAAACTTCTACAACAAATTGTTCTGTAGCTTTAACCAAAAATGAAACGGTTATAGCACTTAAAGAGGATTATGATACTAAATATTCTCATGCCGAGAGATTACACAATTTTATCGATATTGTTGTTAAAGAAGCGGGAGTTCGTTTAAAGGATCTTTCTGCTATAGCGGTAAGCAAAGGCCCTGGATCGTATACTGGACTTAGAATTGGTGTATCTGCAGCAAAGGGACTATGCTACGCACTTGATATTCCTTTATTATCAGTACCTACGTTACAATCTTTGGCGCTTCAAGTAAAAATTGAACAAGACGGTGTTGTTATTCCTATGATTGATGCCCGAAGAATGGAAGTATACGCTGCGGTGTTTTCTAATACCAATATATTGGTTAGAGAAACTATGGCAGAGATCTTAGATGAATCTTCTTTTTCAGAATATTTAGGAAAAGGAAAAGTATATTTTATAGGAAATGGAGTTGAGAAGTTTTCTGCAATATGCAATAATGATCAAGCAGTATTTGTACAAAACAAATTGCCATCTGCAAATGAGATGGCAATTTTAAGTTATGCTAAATTTTTGAAAAAAGATTTTGAGGATGTTAGTTATTTTGAGCCCTATTACTTAAAAGACTTCCTGATTGGTTAAGATCAATATTTTTTAAAGCGTTGTATCTGGCGACTAAACGTATTAAATCTTCTTCTTTTTTAAGTTTTATTTTCTCTTTTTTGATGTATTCCTTTAATTCGGCTTGTTTGTCTGATAAGGCAGATAGTATTCCTTTTTTACTCATAGGTAGTTCTCGAATTTTATTTTCACTTTCCAGATAATAGGTGGTAATACGTTTAATTTTTCCGGTAACAGCACTACCAGTCATAGGATCTAATTCTTGTGGATCTGTTATTTTAAGGCTATATTTTTTATAGACACGATAATTATCGTTTAATTCGACAAGAATATAATACCCGTTTTTTTTGACACCGCGAGTGTTTTTAAAATTACAATAATAATAGTAGTCATTATCTATGCGAGCATATGTAGTAGATGTTTTAATTACTTCGCGTAGCTGGCCCTCTTCCTTAAGTTCTAGTGCATCTGTATAGATGTTATATTTAAGTCTGGCATCATATGATTTTGATTTCTCGTCGATCACATCGGCTTTTTGATAGTCTTTATTTAGATAAACCGAACCAGCATACTTTTCTAATTCAGACATTTTTTTGTTAGGCTCTATAGCCTGTGAAAATTGGGCATATGCAATAGGAGCAGCTAATAAAAACAATAATTGTAGTACTTTTCTCATAATCTTAAGCTTTGTTACAGACTAAAGTATTGAAAAATACGATAAAAAGCAAATATAACTACGTCAAAACCATAATTCGAGTAAGTAATTCAGTAATTATCCTTACTTTTTATAAGAAATACAAGGGATTTGTATTAAAAAAAAGCCTTACTCCCTCACGTACAACACAATTAAAATTTACTTAGCATATTTCTAGGTCTATCTGTATCCAGATTTTTTAATGCATTATATTTGGCTACTAAGCGTATTAAATCTTCTTCTTTTTTAAGTTTTATTTTTTCTTTTTTTATATATTGTTTTAGTTCATCCTGTTTATCTTCGAAAGTAGAGGATAGAATTGCCTTTTTCTCTTGAGGTAATTTTTGAACAATATCATTTTCTTCTAGATAGTATGTGACTATTTTTCTTATAGTACCAGGAGAGAGGTTGCCATTATAAACGTCCATTTTTATAGGTTCTTTTATATGTACCTGATATCGTTTATAGATACGATACTGGTCATTTAATTCCACCAGAATATAGTATCCATATTTTTCTGCTCCGCGTTGAGTTTTGAAGGTACAATAATAAAAATAGTCTTTACCAATTCTAGCCTGTATTGTTGGACGCTTACTTATTTCATATAATTCTGAGTCTTCTTTGTATTCTATGGTATCGGTATAGATATTATACCTTAATATGGCATCAAAGGTTCCTAATGCCTCGTCAATTACGCTCGATTCTATGAATTTTGTATTTAGATAAATAGAACCATCGTAGTCTTCATATTTCGGAAATTTTTGGGTGAACTGTAGTATAGAATCCGGTAATTGGGCATTTACAATAAGAGGAGTCACTACAGTTACAAAGAGTAATAGTTGTCTCATATTTTATTAAGGGGTATGTCGTTTTGCACTACAAAAATATTTAAAAAGACAGTGAAAAAATGGATGAGAATATCCAAATACACATTATTAATGTTTTTTTAAAGTAGGTTGTTACTTATTGAAAGTTGAAGCTCTTTGGTTTTTAGAAGAGAAATACCGTTAGAGTACCTGTTTTTGTGATGTACATCAATTTTCAATAAGCTATAAATTGGAATTAAGTGACTAATTTGGTGGTAAATTGTTGAGGTTGTTTTTATATATACTTAATTTTATTTTAAAGATATAGACACTCTCAATTCTGAAGTTTTATTATTTTATAGTAAATGACTATTCATAAAAAAAACCATCTCGAATGAGATGGTTACTTTAATATATCCTAAATTTTAATAGAGAAAAAAATTAATCTCGCCCGCTTATATTTGTTAAAAGGCTTTGTGAGGGATTACCTCCTGCACTTTTAAGTGCGTTATATCTGGCAACGAATCGGATTAAATCCTCTTCTTTTCTCAGTCTAATTTTTTCCTTCTTTAAATATTCTTTTAATTCTGGTCCTTTATCAGTAAATATGGCCAGTATGTCTTTTTTATTCAAAGGTAACTGTACAATTACACCATCTTCTTCAATATAGTAAGACGTTATTGATCTAAGTTCTCCAGCCTCTGCAATACCATTATTAACATGTTGTTTTTTCTCTGGTTCTGTAATTTTAAGAGTTAATTTTTTATAAATGCGATATTTATCATTTAACTCCACCAAAATATAATACCCGCTTCTATTAAGACCTCTCTGGTTTTTAAAATCACAATAATAAAAATAGTCATCATCTATTCTAGCGTGAAGTGTAGGACTTTTAACAATTTCATATAATTTGGATCCCTGAGTAAGTTCAAGTGCATCGGTATAAATGTTGTATTTTAACTTGACATCATATGTTCCAGTTTGTTCATTTATAATACTAGACTCCTTATATCGAGCTTTCATGTACATAGAACCATCATACTCATCAAACGTGGTAACTTTTTCTGTAGATTTCAGTAAACTTCGTGGTAGTTGCGCTAACAATGTGGATGAAATTGTTAGGAAAAACAAAAGTAATATTTTTCTCATGGTTTAAAGATTTAGGTACGATAAATGTAACTAAATGTCGGATTAAATGCAATTATGTTGGATTTTTGATCAAATTTTTGCGAATCTTTCAATGCCCGGCAATTATAGATCATTTTTTTTTAACAAAAAAGGCTTTTTGGTGTAAAATCCACATATTTTTTTGCGGAAAAACCGTAAATATTGTAAGATTTCAGCTACTTAAGCAGTGTAAATAGTTTATTTTGATCATTTTAAAGTAGTTAATAATACGTGTTTTTGAAAATACTTTTTTTCGAATTCAAGATGTAAAACAGCGATTTTTCAAATAAAATATTAATCTAATAATTTTAAAGCTGCTTCAGAGGTATCTACAGGGTATTTACAAGAATTATTTACACAGATATAAAATAAAGTTTCATCTTCTACAAACCTGTTTTTTAATAGCGCTTCATTAGAGTCTGATGTGCTACCAGCCAATAGTTTATTAGGAACATAAGTCATATTGAATTCTTGAAGTTTGTCTTTAGCGTCTTTTCCAACTACAACGACTTCATAGAAATTATAAGAATAATTAATCATAAGATCCAACCAATTAGAATATCCCGAAGCATAAGATGCTATTTGAGGTTGTATATTATGTAACATTTGTTCACTTAATTCTCTATAATCAGTTGCATCATAATAATGAGAAAGTAAAAACAGATTTTTTGCCATCACCGAATTGGATGCGGGGATTACATTGTCGCTCGACTCTATGGTACGTGCAATTAATGCTGGATCTTCATCAGATGTGAAATAAAATATATTTTTCTCTTTGTCTAAAAAATGAGCCAATGTATATGCTGTAAGTTTTTTTGAAACGTCCAACCATTGCTCATCCAATGTGTTTTGGTACACTTCTATAAAAGCTTCGATTACCATTGCATAATCTTCTAAATAACCATTAATGGTACTTTTGTTATCCTTATAGTTATGATATAATGAGTAATCTTTTTTTAGCTGTTTGTTTTTGATAAAATTTGCATTCTTTAGGGCAGCTTTCAAAAACTTTTCCTCTTCAAAAACTCGATATGCGTCCAAATATCCTTTAATCATAAGAGCATTCCAGGAGGTTAAAGTTTTATCATCCAATCTAGGTCTAGAACGTTTTTCTCTGTGTTCTAATAATACATTCTTCCAGTTTTGTATCTTTTTAGAAAGTTCTTGATTTTTGATATCATGCTCGCCACAAAAATCTACAGTATGCTGTTTTCTTATTAGGACATAGTTTCCTTTTTCCCATAAACCATAAGCGTTGATATTATAATAATCGGCAAATAAATCATAATCATCGCCTAACAAAGTTTTAAGTTCTTCTTTGGTCCATACATAATATGCTCCCTCTTCTAATTCTCCTGTAGGAGTTTTGCTATCAGCATCAAGTGATGAGTAAAAAGCACCTTCCTTATTTGTAAGTTCTCTGGATACAAAATCCAAAGTCTCGTATACAACATCTTTAAACCAGGGGTTTTTTGTAATAAGATACGCGTTAGAATATAAGCTTACTAACTGAGCATTATCATAAAGCATTTTTTCAAAATGCGGAACATGCCATTTGTCGTCTGTAGAATATCTAGCAAATCCTCCTCCTACATGATCATATACGCCACCATATGATATTTTGGTTAAGGTGTTTGTTACAAAGTCCAATAAGGCTTTATCTTGAGTTTGGTGAGCATAACGAAGCAGAAACATATAATTGTTGGGCATCATAAATTTTGGAACTCGTTTTGTACCTCCTTTTTGATGATCAAAATTTTTACTCCACTGGTCTACTGCTGTAGTAATAAATTCTTTCTCAAAATTGATCTCATCGGTATTTACCTCTACAATATCCACAGCTTTGATACCTTGTTCTAATTTGTCGGCATATTCCAAGAGCTTCTCTGGTTTTTTTTGATATAAGTCCGAAATTTGTTTTAGAGCATCAACCCAATTTCCTTTGGGAAAATAAGTACCACCCCAAACTGGCCTCCCATCTGGAAGAGTAATAACATTCAGAGGCCATCCACCACTACCAGTCATTAATTGAACAGCATTCATATATACTTGATCGACATCCGGTCTTTCTTCTCGATCTACTTTAATATTAATATAGTTACTGTTCATTAGTTTGGCAACTTCGGGATCTTCAAAACTTTCATGTTCCATAACATGACACCAATGGCAAGCGGCATAGCCTATACTTACAATAATGAGTTTGTTTTCTTTTTTGGCTTGCTCCAACGCTTTTTCTCCCCATGGCATCCAGTTTACCGGATTATGTGCATGTTGAAGTAGGTAAGGACTGGTTTCATTAACCAGATCATTAGTATATGCATATTCCATAGGAGGTTTATTTTGACTTGTGCAAGAAATTGTGAATATCAATACTATGATGAACCAATGTTTCACCATATAATGTACTACTGTTTTTATTTCGTTTTGTAAGATCATATTGGTAGTATCTGCATAGCCGATTGGGCTTAGATATTTAAATAGACCTAAAAATATAAAAAGCATCTTAATTACGGTGATTAAGATGCTTTTTATATGGTGAGTAAATTATTTTTAATTTATCTCAAAAGAAATTTTTAAACTTACTCTAAACTCTGTTACTTCATTGTCTTTAACAACAACACTTTGATCAGACACCCAAGCAGAACGAATGTTTTTTACAGTTTTTCCAGCTTGTTTTACTGCTTTTTTTGTTGCGTCTTCCCAGCTTTTTTCAGAATTAGCTAATACTTCAATAACTTTAATAATTGCCATTTTGTGATTTTTTTAGTTAAAATTTTAAAAGAATCTCTAAGATACGGCATACTTTAGTTTATTTGAAATAAAACAGACTAATATTTTAACAATATTTCCGGTGTAATGAAATATTTTTCGATGAACTACCCATTTATTGCTTCAACATATTCCACTTTATCTTTAAGCATTTCTTTAAGCATGTTTTCTATACCATTTTTCAAAGTAAATGTAGAAGAAGGGCATCCACTACATGCTCCTTGTAAAATTACTTTTACACCTTTACTTTCTGGATCATACGAATCAAAAAGTATATTTCCTCCATCACTGGCAACAGCTGGCTTAATATATTCTTCAATAATATTTACAATGTCTTTAGAAACATCATCTAATTTATCAAAGTCAACATCTGCTTGTTTCTCTTTCTCGCTTTTAGAGACAGTAGCATTGGCTGATAAAACTTCTTTTCCTTGTTCTAAATAAGTTTTTAAAAACTCTCTTATCTCTGTAGTAATAGCATTCCAATCTGCCATATCATATTTTTGAATGGAAATATAATTTTCGTCCACATAGACTTCTTTTACAAATGGAAAATGAAATAACTCCTGGGCTAGAGGAGCTTCCTGAGCGTCATCAATATTTTTAAATTCATGCCCACTGGTAACCAATTTTTTATTGGCAACAAATTTTAAAACAGCCGGATTAGGAGTGCTTTCTGCATAAATAGTTATAGGAACCTTCTTAGAAGACTCAGTTTCTGTAATTACCGGTTGATCCGTATTTAGATAACTTTTTATTTGTTCTGCAACTTCTTCTTGAACATCTGCCCACTCTACAATATCATACTTATCTATCGCTATAAAATTTTGAGCTATAAATACTCTTTTTACAAATGGTAAATAGAACAATTGTTGGGCCAGAGGGGAGTTCTTGGCTTGATCAATATTTTCAAATTCATAACTGGTATGTTGTGTCAAAAAATAATTAGCTTCAAATTTTACAATACCAGGATTTGAAGTAGCTTCTATCTTTATCTCAAAATTCTTTTCCATACTCTAATTTTTTGGCAAATTTACTAAAAAGCAATGCGATATCATTACAGTTTTGTGCCTACTAACACTTTTTAACGAATTTTACTTAAAAACCCTAAAATCTTGGGTTCTGACAAAAATTTATATCTTTGGAACCATCATGTTTTATGATATTATTTAAAATTAATAGTGAAGCCCCACAATATAAACTGTTTTTAATAGTTTAGATTTAATTCACGAAATCCGTATTGTCCCCATAAAAATAACAGTACCTAAATGAACTTAAAAATAATTTATGTAGCATGTTTACTGTTTGTTTCCCAATTGGTTATTGCACAAGAGGGAATTCCAGTATTTGCCGATTATCTCTCTGATAATTTATACTTGGTACACCCAGCTATGGCTGGAGCTGCAAACGCTAATAAAATAAGGCTTACTGCCAGAAAACAATGGTTTGATGTAGATAATGCTCCTAATTTGCAAACCATGAATATCAATTTTAGAACTGGTGAAAAAGCAGGTCTTGGTGGAATTATTTACAGAGATGAGAACGGTAGATTTTCTCAAACAGGAGTGTATCTTACTTTTGCGTACCACCTCTTATTTTCAAGAGATCGAACAGATTTAAATATGCTTTCTTTTGGTGCAAGCGCAGGATTTATACAATCTAATGTGGATTTAAGAGGTTTAGATGATATTTTTGATCCTGATCCAGTTATTTTGGATAGGGTGCAAAAAGATTTTTATTATAATGTGGATATCGGTTTGTCTTATAATTACTTAGAATGGTATGCTCATTTTACAGTAAAAAATCTGTTACCTACAGTTAGAGATATATTTGATAATGATACTCCTATTAGAGAATCTAATAATCAGCGTAGATATATTTTTTCTCTTGGATATTTGTTTAGTTTAGGTAATGGAGATGGAGAGTGGGGGATTGAGCCCTCATTATTATATCAGGCTACAGATCAGACTCAAGAAAGTACTATTGATGGTAATGTAAAGGTGTATAAAGATCTAGGTGAAGTAACCACGTTATGGGGTGGATTATCTTATCGACGTAGTTTGGACGGTGCAGAGTTCTCTCAGGATGGAACATCGGTCGAAAATCAGCAATTACAATATATTACGCCTTTTTTGGGTGTTAATTATAAAAAATGGATGGTTGGATATACATTTAGTTACCAATCCAATTCTATAGTTTTAAGTGACGGTGGATTTCACCAACTCACCCTAGGTTATGATTTTGGAAAACAAAAAGAACGTTGGAACTGTAAATGTCCGGCAGTAAATTCGAAGTAAATTTTTAATATCCAGAACAACATTAAAAATTTACTTTACGATTCATCACTCCATGCTACAGAGGATATTTTCCATTTCTCACTAGATTTTATGAATTGAATGGTTTTCATTCCTATATTCTTAAAATGCACACCATTTAATGTTCCCGATTTTTTATATAAACTAAATCGATGTGCTATATTTCTGTAAACCTCTGTCTTATGCGAAATTTCACCTTCTTTAAAATTAATAAGGGTACCATCCATTAGTATACTTTCTCTAGAGATAATGAAACTATCCAGATCATAATGAATAGAATTTGCAGAGGTATTATTTGTAATTATTCCATCCGAAACGAACATATTACGTAGCTCTTTAACATCAGGAATTTTACCATTAATAGTTGTAAAAACATTAAAAAAGGAAGTAGTTAATTGATCGATTTCTTTTCTATCCTCTTTGTTATCTATTGGCGAAAAAACCAGAACGCTGTCATTTTTAGATAAGGCTAATGTTTTTTCAAAATTGAGTCCGATTTTATTCAATAAAGTAATCGAAGCAATATTATTTGGATCAGTAATGGCTATTATTTTCTTCAGATTTAGATTGTTTTTCGCAAAACTTATCGTGGCACTTGCTATTTCATAACCATAACCTTTACCGATATAATTGGGAAGCATAGCAAAACCAATATCTGGATAATCAAGTATTTCTCTATTTACTAATCCACACATTCCGATTGGAATCTGAGATTCTTTTAGTGCAATTAACCAGAGGCCATACCCATTTTCTTCATAACTTTTTAAAGGACCATTTTTTAAATAATCTTTTGCATCGTTATTCGTTTTTACTCCTTTATCTCCAATAAATCGCAACCAATTTTCTGAATTAACCAGTTTTAAAATAAATTGAGAATCGTTTATATCAAATTCTCGTAGAGAAAGTCTTTGGGTATCCAGTATTTTTTTGTGTTGCATGTTTGGTGAATGAATATTTTAATTTTTTATAATTGCGATTCCAAATTATTACTAATAAGTATACTCCATATCAATGCTGCCGATAACCAAAGTATTGAAAGATAAATGATGCGAAGAATTATTTTGGAAGAGATAAACTTAGAGAGATAATGCCAGATAATACCGGCCAAAATAAAACTAAAGGACCATATCATTCCGGCTATTATTATTGCTGGCCAAACCCAATCTCCACGCCAATCATTAAGCGGCGCATATGATGTAAAAAGAAAGGCAACGCAGTAATAGAGTGCCATACCTAATAGGCCTATACTTACAAAACCTAATACCAATGTTATCAAAAAAGCAATGATAGAGAGCTTAGAGGTGTAGCTTAATGATTTCCAGAATTTGAGCATATATAAGTTTATGAGTGGGTATTGGACAAATTTGTCAAAACTTGAATTGCTTTTTTTGAGTCGTTTTTATCCACAAAAATGTGATCATGATAATATCCCGCGATAACATTGCAACTTATATTATGTTCTGCTAATGCTGTCGAAAATACTGCTGTTAAACCTACCGCCTCTAGAGAAGAATGAATCATTAAAGTAATCCACGCAGCCACATAGGTATACGTCAATTTTAATGCGTCTGCTTTGTTTTTCTCCATAACAATAGTGATACCTTCTTTTTCTTTGAATTCGAAAAGTGTATGTTCTCTGTTAATTTTACTAATATCCTTGGTAGTAATAAAAACGTAATCTCCTAAATTGAGTTTAGGGGTCATTTCTTTTATTAATACGGATAAATTCGTTTCTCCTGCCATCTTTTACATTCCTAATGTGGGTAAATGCTTAACTGTATGATATGTTAATGCTGCGGTGATACAGCTTTTTAATTCAACTTCCGGAATGGTATCTTTTATTCGAAAAATTATAGCTCGGTTTCCTTCAAATGTAAACGTATCTCGATAAATTATTTTAAATGTAGGAACTAGTTTACTCGTACATTGAAAATAGATGCCATATTGATCAGGTGCGTTTTTCTTTGAGTTAATTCGTATTGTACTTCCGTTTTTGGCCAAAAAACTAGGTTCTCCCCATCTTAGAGTTTCTTCTAGAGCAGTAATTTCTTTAGTTTCATTGGCTGTTTGGATAATTAAATTGCGAAGATGAGTTATTTTTTTTCTAACATGGGGAGGGTATTTATCGAATACGATCTCTACTTCGGGATTTGTTTTTATTTGCATGTTTTTCATCGCTTCTGCATCTCTTGTTTAAAGGTACGTATTTGCAAGATACAAATAGTTGGTGCTTGTGGGTGTAGCGAATAACATTCAAAATAATGTTTTCATAAATTAAATCGTTCTTTTAATGCTTGCTTTACGCGTTCTAAACCTTCTAGGATATAGGTTTTACGCTCGCCTATACCAATTCTGAAATGGTAATCCATACCGTAGCAATCACCTGCCAAAATGAACACGCTTTTTTCGGTGCGTAACCAATTAGCTAAATCAGTAGAATTAATATCCATATTGTACTTTATAAAAAGCATCCCACCTGCTTTTGGAGGAGTATATTCGAACAAATCTCCATATTGATCTAACCATGCTTTAACTGCAATTAAGTTTTCGTTTAACATAGTTCTGTTCCGGGTTAAAATTTCCTGCCTTTTTTTTGCTCTTAATGCAATTTCTCCTATGTAATGACTCATTATACCTGCAGTAATAGAAGTATAATCATGATACGCCCATGTATCGGCAATATATTCTTTGGGGCCAATAAGCCAACCTAAACGTAATCCGGGTAAAGCATATGCCTTGGATAAACCGCCATTAACCATAACTTTATCATACATGCCAACAAAACTTTCGATAGTTTTTCCGTTTAATTCGGCACCTCTATAGACTTCATCACAATAAATCCACGCATCTACACTTTTTGCAATGGCAACAATTTCTTGCATCTCATCTTTTGTGAGGGTATATCCTGTTGGATTGTTAGGGTTACAAATGGCGATCATTTTTGTTTTGGGAGTCACTATGGATTTTAATTCGACCAAATCTGGTTTCCATTCATTATTTTCTTTTAAATGAAATGCCTTTGGAAAACACCCCATTTCTTGAGCAATACCCCAAATTTGCATATAATTAGGGACCATCATAACTACTTCATCTCCTTTTTCTAAAAGTGTATGACAAGCAATAAAATTAGCTTCAGAAGAGCCATTAGTGACCAAAACATGTTCTTCATTAATGTTAGTATACATTGTACTTATTCTTTTTCGCAAAGGAATAGAACCATTAGTTTGACCGTAACCCAATACTGTATTGGTAAGAGTATGTATTTGATCCTTATCTAATAGTTCGTTTAGTGTATATGGATGAAAACCACTTTCGGTTAGGTTATAATCTACAGTGTTTTCAAATAATGATTGTACTCTTTCAAGTTCAAAAATTGGAATATTCATAATATTTTGTTTTTAAATTTTGTATAAACAGCTTCTGCAATCATGATATCCTGCACGGCCACTCCTGTTAAATCTGCGATGGTAATTTGGTGGTTGTTATTTCTTTGTAATGTTTTGCTTTGGATAGCAATACCTAGTTCGATACTCTTTTTTAGTGTTACTTTATTATCTTTTACAGCACGATAAATCTCTCCTCTACTTTTACTTTGAGAAATACTATCTGCTATAAGTAGATCTGATCGATGAAGCAACTCACTATCAAGTTCCTGCTTTTCAGAAGTATCCGAGCCTATAGCTGTAATATGTGTTCCTGGCAGGATATCTTCAGAAAATAATAGCGGTGTTTGCGAAGGAGTTGTTGTTACAATCAAATTTGAGTTTGCCGCGACTTGTGCAGGGGTTTTCGCTATAAAAATATCAAAATGATCGCGCAATTCTGATTTGAATTGCGCCATATTTTCTAGTGTTCTTCCCCAAACCCAAACAGTTTTGCATGGGGTGTGTTTTTGGAGATATTGCAATTGTAATTTTGCCTGAATACCCGTTCCGATAATTCCGATTGAAGTAATGTTTTTTGGAGCAAAATATTTTGCCACCAAAGCACCGGCTGCCGCTGTACGAATATCGGTAAGATATCCCTCGTCTAACAAAATGGCTATAGGTTGCCCTGTTTTTTGACTAAAAAGTAACATGAGCCCCTGACTAGAGGAAATACCTAGTTTAGGATTTTCATAAAAACCAGATGCTATTTTAACAACATAGTATTCATCATTTTTGATATAACCATATTTAATATGGGTTTCTCCTTTTGGAGTATCAAAAAGTAGTTCGCCTACAGGAGGCACAATAGTATTTCCGTTACTATAGGCTATAAATCCTTTTTCCATCGCTGTAATTACATCGATATCCTGGATAATATGTTCGATTTCTTTTTTATGAATGATAGCCGCCATAATCACATAATATTTATGTTAGTGATGTTTTAGAAACAAAAAACCTCCGTATACCACATCAATTTTAATTGATTTAAGGTATACGGAGGTTTTCCGTAGGATTATCACTTATTTTTCCAATTTCTTCCTTAACGTTGAAAAATAAGTGTGTAATACGCTGATTACTATATTTTCAATAACACAAATATAGAAAAAAATAGTATCGTAAGATATCGCAAAATAGTTGGTATACCTTATTGGTTTGATTACGCCAATAATAACAATCAATACATCGTATTTGGGTTTGCAGAATTTTCAGGGATTTGTTGAATCGAATCCCAATGTTCACATATTTTCCCGCTTTCGTCGAATCTAAAAAAATCCATGGTTACGTATTGGTCGTTTCCTGGCCATGTTTGATGTGTATGTAATGCCACCAAATTTCCTTCGGCAATACATCTAACAAATTCGATCGATTTATTAGGGTATTCCTTTTGCATTTTTTCAAAATAATCAATAAAACCTTGTGTTCCATCTGCAACATCGGGGTTATGTTGTATATATTCTTTACCCACATATTGATCGATTGCCCCCTTTGGATTTCCTAAGTATGCCATTTTATAAAAAGCGATAGCATTTTCTTTATTCTCTTTTAAGTTCATGATTGATTTTTGATATGATTAGGAATGTTGATTCTACTAATAGACTATTTGCTGGTAATATTATGGTTTAATTGTTGTTCCATGAGGTACAAATCTAATCCTTGCCCCCAATAATTCTTTTCAATTTTCTTAAGCCGAAAATCAAACTTTTCAAAAAATCTAAAAGCTAATTGAGAGGTGGTTACTACTAATTTTTGGATTACTTGATTTGATTTTAGTATTTCTAAACAATGAGTGACCGCTTTTTTTCCTAATCCGAGTCCTGAGTAATCGGGGTGAAAAAATATCCAGGTAATATGTCCTGATTTATCATTTTCATTAAAATAATATCCTGTGCCACCAACTATTTTATGATCATACTCGATTGTTAAATAGGTATTATCCCGTTTTTGTAAATATTCTTTGAAATCATTGATTTCTTTTGGATCAAAGAATTTGGGAGTATTAAGTGTCAAAATCTCAACTAATCGTGCTTTGTCTGATAGCTTATATGGTCGTATCATATGGATAATTTCAAGATCGTTATCGATTTTTTATCGTATAAAAAACATGTTAGCGATTTTTCCATTTTCAACTTCGTAGATGGCAACAGCATCAAAATTATCTCCATTTGCTGTTACAAATTCTTGATCGATTACAAAATTGCTTATCGAGATTCTGTTTTTTATTTCGCAATGTAAATCAGGAGTTTGCGAAAAAAAGCCGGAAAATATTTTTTGTAGCTGTTCTTTTCCGTCGATATTAATTTTATTAGGATAATCATACGCCTTTATAGTATTGGTAAAAGTATTTACAAAACCATCGATATTCTTATTGTTATAGGCTTCTAATTGTTTCTGAACTATTTTTTCTGCTTCAGGAACATCTTTATTGTGATGAATGAATGACATGCTAATTATCTTACCATTTTTCACTTCGTATATAGCTACTTGGCGATGTTTTTTTCCGTTAACTTCAGCACTTTCTTCATCAATTACTTTATTGCCCATAACAATACGTTTTGTTACCGTAACTTTTGATTGATTATTGGCAAGAAATTGTTTGTAATTTGATTTTAAGGTTTCATTACCGATATAAAGTGTATCCTTAGGAAAATTACGCACTACGACATTATTAGAATAGCAAGCGGCAAAACCATCGAGATCAGCTTTATTAAAGGTGTCTACTTGTTTTTGAACAATAACGGCAGGGGATTCTTCAGAAACAATTGCCAAATGTTTACCATCTTTACTAACTGCAATTCTTGATATTTCGTTGATTTCATCTTCAGTAAAACGATGTAAAACATTCCAGTCTTTATCAGTTTTGGGATTAAATTTGGCAATAATTTTACCTAACCCCATGATCATAGTGCCATCGTTTAACCAAAACATATCTTCAATTTTTAAAGGTACCGGTTTAATTTCTTGAACAACTCCCGAGATAGGGTGGATAGATTTTATTACCCAAACATCATTTTCTTTGCTTATAAAACTTACCAAATCGGTATTTGGGATTTTATGTAGCGAGCGCCCCACATTTTTATGTAATGTACGGTTGGTTTTATCTTGTATGTTAGACACCATTAAGTCCATTCTGTCATCAACCAAAACTGATGAAAGTAAGATATGATCATTATACCACACATGATACCCAACCTTTAGATCTTTTAATAAGACTTTTGATTCATTACTTTTTGTGTCATATTGATATAGGCGTTGTAACCCTGTCGTATCCAGACGGATAGCCGAAATAGCTTCTTTGCCAAGAACTTTTAAAGGAGAGTATTCACTCCCAGCACTAGTATTTGTGATATATGATAATTTTTTTGTTTGTATATCATACTTGGCGATATCTGTTTGTTTGTTTCGGGTAGAGGAAAAGAGTATGGTGTTATTATCGTAAAACGAAGGTTGATTGTCATAACCTTTGTTATTAGAGATATTTTTTAAGTTGGTGAGCTCAATTTTTCCATCGTTATTTATAATCTCAAAAAGATATACCTCGGTATTAGATTGGGCAGATAACGAAACTGAGGTTATTAAGAGTAATATGAAATACAGTTTTTTCATTGGATATTGGATTTGTGTGAAAAATTATATGTTAATCTAAAGTATCTAAGGTTATTCAAAAAAATGACATACTTCATTAATTTCTTTTCGATCAAGTTTGGGTACAAAAACTTGTTCTTTGGCATAGCCTACCGGAAATAATATATAAGCTCTTTCATTTGAGGGTCTTTCTAATAATTGAGCAAGAAAATTCATTGGGCTAGGAGTATGAGTAAGTGTTACTAGTCCTGCATTATGAATAGCCGAAATTAGCATTCCGCATGCGATTCCTACAGATTCATTAACATAGTAATTATTATGCTTGGTACCATCCTGATCAAATTCATAAACTTTTTTGAAGGCTACAATAATCCAAGGGGCCGTCTCGATAAATGGTTTATGCATGTTGGTTCCTAAATGAGCTAGATCTTTTTTCCATCTTTCGCTCATTCTACTTTCATAACCTAATTTTTCTTCAACCTCTGCCGCGACTCTAATTTTCGATTTCAATTTTGGGTTAGATATGGCACAAAAAGTCCAAGGTTGTTTATGAGCACCAGAAGGTGCAGTAGAAGCTGATAGAATTATATTTTGAATAACCTCTTTAGGAACAGGTGTGTCCGAAAACTCTCTTACCGAACGACGTTCATCTAACCAGTTGTAAAAAGAAACGCTTCGAGTTATCATTTCTTCTTCTGTATACGTTTTTGGTTGGTAGCCTACGTGCTCAAATCCATTAACGATTATTTTTTCTTTAGTATACATGCATATTATTTAAGGTGTTAGATTATTCGTATGTATTAATTAAAGCTTATTAAATGAATAGGTAAGCTATTTTTTAGCTATTTCTTTTGTTTGTTTGAGTAAAGTAATTTACAAAATAAATAGCAATAGCGATATGAGTTCAACTCATATCGCTATTATGCTAACAAACATTATTATAAGATGTACTAACCCATGATTAGTTACACAATTACTTCGGGTTTGTGTAAGCTTACTACAATAAGTACGGCAATTCCATTAATCCAATAATAATACGCGTCAATTCCTTCGAAAGAAAAGATAAAAGGGGCGATTAAGAATACTACCGCCACCAAAAAATCAACGATTAAATGGAACTTATAAGGTATAACTCTTAGTGCACCCAAATGATGATCGGTCAATAAGGTTAAAATAAAAGCTGCAATACCTGTTGCTACTGATAATTGTAAGGCTATCGGATTGGAGTTTCCCAACCCAAGTAAAAAAGGGAGTGCTATTAAAGCAATAGCTACCGGATAGTCTAAAAATGCATGTATTCTCTTTGTCACAAATTTCATAATTTTAAATTTATAGGTGATTATTTGATAAATTGGTAATAAGTATTCCTCAATACCAATTGTTATTGTACAAAGATGCATAGGAAATGAAATTTTGATGCTACAAAAAAAGGACGAAGAGTTGTACTTTTTAAGTTTAGGATTGATCCAAAATTCTATATAAAAGGGAGAAAATAGACGAGATAGATTCTTAGAATATATACTACGTTTGTATCGTGCTATTTTTTAATTCGTAATTGATGAGGGCTTGTTTTGGGTATTCGCTCAATAATTTGTCTGGCTTCTAAATCAAGCTTGACCGTTACAATATACCAAATGACTTTCCCATCAAATTTATGAGTTAATCTGTCAATCGCTATATCTGTTAGATCTTGATAAGAGATTTCATTATGCTCTTCTACGGTTGATAGTATAAAAGATTTTATTTGGTCATACCTCCTTTTTAGAATATTCACACCCTGCTTACCTTGAGGATGTAATGTCATTATCTTTTCTTCATTTGGCATAGCTATTTTTTTAATGTGAATAACTCAAATAAAAGGTCCAAAAGAATAAACGAAACCACTCGATCCGGTAGACTAACAAAAGTGTAATCTAGAGGAAAGGTACATCAATTCGTTTGACCAGGTGGATTGTATGGTTTTAAGTGTATTGTGCTGGTTAGTAATGATTTATCAAGAATTTGAATAAAAGTAATAAAAAAACGCAAGTTTTAAGAACTTACGTTTAATAATCATTTCACAACTACTGGCGAATATTTTAAAATATACTTCAAATTTGTAACCTACACATTTTATTGTAGTATCGTTATGTGCTTTTAGGTTTAAAATTTGGTTTAATGCTTATTGACCAAATCAATAATTAAGCTTTTTAATTCTTCAACTGTTTCATTTTTTTCATGACTAAAGAAGAAGATTAAGTATTTTTTCTGTTTTTTGAATACTGAGTTGTAAACAAAAAGCCCTTTTTCATTTGGATTAAGGTAGACATGATACGAATCACCTTTTCTACCGTTGAAATTGATTTCTCCTTTTTTCTTAAATTTTATTTTTTTGACAGATATTTTATCGATTGGAAAAGTTTGTGAGCCTGCGCTAGAAACTACTAAATCATCTCCAGAAATTGAAAAATTATATTTTGATTTACCAATACTAGATGATAAAATGGTATTGATTTTTTCAATTTGTTTTTGCTCATCATAACTGTCTTGACCAAATAAAGTAATAGAGCTTAATACCAGTGCCGCCAGAATAATTAGATTTTTCATAATAACTATAGAATTTTGAGTTTAAAAAAACATGTATTGCTTTTATCTATTATAGATGTTCATAAAATAGCAAAATGTTAACCTCCTGACAATTTTTTTACCCTAAAGGACTAGTTATAATTTTTGGTTAAACTTCTATATACCATATGACTTTAGCAGTATTCACGAAAATCGTATATGATGTGAAACGTTATTTTTTTATGGGTAATAGTTTTTTGTAAGTCAAACACCTCCATATCCACTCCAGTGGTCCAAAAAGGAAGTAATTTAACCAGATTTTACTCAAAATTACCTGAAAAACAAAAACTATAATAGCAATCAATAATGTTTCTGAAGGACTTAGTGTTTCATAAAGTTTGCATCCGATAGAGGAGAATAAGATTAGCCCTATTAGACTTTGCATGATATAATTTGTTAGCGCCATTCTACCTGCATATTTTAATGGCAATAACACAATATTTAATTTTGTGTTATACCAAATCCAACCGATACCCCAAAGATAAAATAAGCCCATCGCAGTATCCGAAAGTATCATTAATTTAATAAATATTGGTCTAAAAGTTTCGGTTGAATAGATCTCATATTCAGGAAGAATGAACAAAAATATAACTCTGTATATATTGGTAGTGATAGCAATTACCAACATTGGCTTTTTTATTTTTTGAATAAAAATATCCAAAGACTCATAAATCTTATTTTTACCTAGATAAAGTCCAAGAAGAAACATAGAGATAGCAGTTGGTGCCAAAAAACCAAACAGCATTGGGATATTAGAAAGATATTCTAACAATCTTAATTTTACTCCTTCAAAATATGTACCTTCTTTAATTACTTGATTTACGATTTCTCCGGTATAATCGCTCAAATATGTTTCTGGTTTAAAATTTAAAAGATTGAATACGAATTGAAAAATTTGATCGTAAAAAGGGAAAAACAAAAAAAATGCAGAAAGGATTAGAATTAATGTATTAGATTTTTTTAGCATTAGTGTTGTTAAAAGTCCAAGTAATGCATAAAGATTAAGAACATCTCCAGACCATAAAAACACAATATGGAAAACTCCAAAAAGAAATAGTATAAACATTCTTCTTGCAAAAAATGAAAATGAGAGTTCGTTTTTACTAAACATTTTTAATGCCTGCATCGAAATTCCTAAACCAAAAAGTAAAGAAAAAATAGGGAAGAACTTGGTATAAAAAAATAGCTGTAGTATTTTTTCGGATACTAGATCAATAGTCGAAGTCCATTGTTTTGCAAATTCATCTTGATTAAGAAATGTTGAATTCATAATGACAATATTGACCACAAAAATTCCAAGAATCGCAAATCCTCGAAAGATATCTAATACTTCAATTCTTTTTTTGACTTTAATTGGTTGTTCGTTCAATTTTTAATTTTTCATTATGATTCAAATATCGCAACTGCCCTCACCGGTGAGCCAGTCCCTCCTCTAATTTTTAATGGCAACCCAATAAATCGAAATCTACCCCTTCTAATTAATAAATGTAGATTTATCATATTTTCGTAATGGGTGAAATTGAGTTCTCCGCAAATGTGATGTACTTCTTTATTTGATATTTTTGGAACACCGGGAGACATCGTTTCGACTCCAAACGCGGCTATTTTTTTTTCTCCTAACCAACGTGCAGCTTCAGCAGAAATGCCTGGTCCACTTCCCCAATGTATACCATTAAAATGTTTACGATAATGATCTGTATAAATTAATACAGTGTCTCCTTTTTTGATAGTTAAATTTTCTTTTTTACATGCATTTTCGATTTCATCAGGTTCTATTAATTCTCCGAGGTTTTTATGAGAAAAATCTAAACAAATCCCTTCGGTATAAAACATAGATAAAGGCATTTTATCTATGGATTGACCTTCATATTTTTTGGCCATATGGTTGATGGCATCAACATGGGTTCCAGTATGTTCTCCAAGTTCTAATTTGTGTACAGCAGGTGTTCTTTTTTTAGGGTTTTTTATTCCATCCCATTCTTCATGAGAATTGTGAATTTCCATTTTAACTTGTGGGAGGTCTTTAAAAACGGGCATTCCTTCATAAATTTCTTGACTTAGGTCAATAATTTCTATCATTCCTTTTTTTATTTGTTAGTTGTACATCCTCAATTTTTATAAGAATAGTTTAATGGATTTACGCAAACATAAACAATACCAATAACAGTTTTGTATTATGCGTTTTTAATTAATTTTTTAATAAGTATTACTTGACCTAAATGATAGTAGGTATGCTCGATTATTACATCAATGTTTCTATGATAATTCCCGTACTTTTTATCAAAAAAGTCATCATAGAGTTTTTCTTCTTCCATATTTTCTACAAGATGGATAAACTTTTCTGAGTCTGAACAGAATTTTTCAACGAGATGTATCCAGTCTTGATTGCACTGAATAGGAGGGTAGTCAAAACTAAATTTATCCCTGATTTCAAGAGTACCTCCTTCAAGAACTTTAATTACTCCAGCAATGTAGTAATTCACATGAAACGTTAAATCGGCAATAGTATTAAGGTTGTCTATTTTCTTAATAGCGTCTTGCCAGTCCAAATTCAAAATTTGCTCTTTAAAATTGGTTCCTGTGACCCATTTTCCGGTAGTAAGAATCTCTTTTAGACGGGTGGATAAAGATTTACTTAATTCCATTTTTGTTGTTTTTTGAATGCGATAGAATCTTTTTTAGATGTTTTTATTTCTTTAAAATTCCTAAATAATTTACCCAAGGCCCAACCGAATCTTTATATTGTTTAGCCATGACTCTACTGATTTGTCCAATATGCCCTAAATCATGAACTGTCCAAGTTGATAAAAGCTGTTCTAGTGTAACCTTTCCAAATTCAGGATGTATTCCGGTTAGTTTCAAATCATTTTGAGTTATTTTTAAAGATTTTAATTCCTCCAGATTCCTTAACCGTAATTCTCTGAAATTAATTAGTAAATCTTTAATTGGTATATTTTGATCTTCTTGTTGTTGTGCAAACCGATCAAAAGGTTTAAACGATTTATTTTCTGAAGTATTCAGGATTATTTTAATTCTTACCATCCAATCTGTTTTCTCGCCAATGATTAAATGACCTATAATGTCATAAGGACTCCAGGTGTCTTGCCCTTCATTATTCCTTAGCCAATCATCGGATAATCCCAAAACATAAGACTCTAAAATTGTAGGTGTCTTTTCTAAAATTTCAATTGATTTGTCTAAATTAAATTGCATTTATTCTTATTTTAAGAAGGTGTACCATAATCTGTTGGTATATGGTTTGTTGCATAGCACTAAGATAGCAAAAAAGCAAAACCCATAATCCTACTGTGAGCCCAGATAGACATGAGGCAGAAGTAATGAATTATATATTCTTTATGAATAAAAAGAATAGAAATCAGTTTTTACATAATTAAACCTATCGAGAACGTCTTTACAGTTTTGGACCAATACTGTACATCGTATTATTACAAAACCAATTATAAATAGTATTATTCCAGAACTAAGTAGACCTAGGCGCCAAAGTTGTTGAGCAAAGGTGTCATTTGCTTTATTTCCCCAAATCAAATACGGTATGAGTCCTGCCACAATACCAGGTTGAAGAATTGTGAAAACCAAATTTCGAATGAGTAAGGCAACCATAATTATAGTTAATCTTTGCTTTTTAAAGTTAAACTGAATTTTTGATCATTTCTTGTAGCGTTTTTGATGTTGTGTGTCGCCAATAAATACAGATAACGCTAAGTTATGCGTTGTTACTATGAGGATGAAAAAAATATGATCGTTGTAACTATTGTTATAAACGGGTTTTTATTTCTAATCGGTAATTCCAAAAAACTCGTTTATTAAGGAGTAAAACTTTTCTGGCTCTTCAAGATAAGGATTGTGTGCACTTTTTTCGAACATCTCAAATCTTGCTTGAGGCATATATGTTTTATATTGAACTGCAAACTCTGGGGTAGAAACTCCATCATAGCGACCAGCAATAATCAGGGTTTTTGCAGTAACATCTTTTAACTTCCTGCGATAATCTTGGTTGATCATACTCCCGCTTACATCAAAATCACCATCTGGACCGATGATTTGGGCATACACATCTGGAGACCAGCCTCTATATTTTTTTTTGGGAGAATTTTGTTTTAAACTGGTGTTATGGTAGTAAATATATTTGGTGGGGAAATCACCATAAACATCTTGTAATGGTTTGTCTGTTGATAGATATCCAAGGGCCCTTAAAGAGTCTACTACTTTCCATCTCTCTGGGAAATGTGTTTTGGCATAATGGTTATAACTATCACAATTGGCTTGCCACATTGCGCCACTATGAAAACCATTGATTAGAACCATCTTATCTACTTTACCAGGATACTTGATGGCATAACCCTGTGCTGGCACTGTCCCATATGAATGTCCTACCAAAGAAATTTTATCAAGTTTTAAATAAACACGAAGCTTCTCGATCATTTCTATATCTGCTTCTACCGAATACTCTTTTATATCTTTAGCATCATCTGAAAAACCTCTGCCCAACCAATCAAAAAACACCAATTTGCGGTTTTTGTAGTATTGCCCAAAACTACCTTGCATATAATCATGCGAATTTCCTGGGCCTCCGGGTAAAAAGAAAATAGGATCGCCTTCTCCCTTTACTTCAAGATGAATATTGTATCCATCAATTTGTATCTTTTGCTCTTCATATATATCAAATATTTCTGGATCGATCTGGGCATTTGCTAAAGTTGCGAAAACAAGTATAAAGACAATTAGAGAATATAATTTCATCATTGTAATTTGATTTTATTGATCTTACATATCCACAAATATCTCTTGGATGGTGTATTTGCTTATTGAAAGAAGCATACGCAATATACGAATTGTTGGGTGTTGTTTTTACTTTACGTTAATCCTATAAAAATCTTATTAATCTAAAGATTGCCATAATACTTTTGAAATCATCCATTTATCACCATTCTTAACCATGAGTAAGTAATCAATCCCCCAATATAAAGTTAATTTTACGCAGGCAATTTTATCCTGAGCATCCATTATCTCTATCTTTTTCACAGCGTCTTTTGGAGCTGCCCATTTTGGGTCATTTGCTACATCTTGAGCAAAACTGATAGCCCTGTCGTACGACATAATATGTTCTTTGGACCCTTTACTCTTGCTTCCATATCCTAATTTTGATAAGTCTGGATGAATACTCCTTTTTATTTTGGTAGTATCTCCTTCATAAAAGCCTTCGATGTAGTCTTGCGCTGCTTTTTTTATTTTATCCAGATCCTGGCTATATGAATTAATATGAAAACAAAATAGAAGTAGTAATATTAAAATTGTTTTTTTCATTATTCGTTTATTTAGAGTTAATTACATATAACTGTTAATATAAAATAAGTTTTAATACTTCTCAACCAATTCTGCTATTTTTCTTGTAATTTTTGTAGGTGAATTACAATCACAATTACTTAATCCAATTACATAGATGTCTGAATCGGGTAAGTAAACACCCATTGATTTGAAACCAAAAATTGAACCACCATGTTCAAAACTTCTAGTATCGCTATTGTTTATAGTTTTAATATGCCAACCATAACCATAGTTCATATATTCTCCATTATTTAATGTATAATTCGTGAATGCTTTTTTAGTAGTTTCTTTACTAATTAAAAGATTGTTTTTTATTGCTTGTTGCCACTTAAACATGTCATCTACACTAGATATTAGGGATCCGGCAGCATAAGGTAACGTATAACTAATATGCATATTTTTAATATAGTCATCTCTTTTATGATAACCAGAAACTTTGTTTTTAATAATTTTGGTATGAGTTGCATAAGAGGAAGATGTCATATTTAATTTTTTGAATATATTTTCCTTTACAAAACTGGCATAATTTTGTTCGGATAATAATTCTATAATATAACCCAAAATGATATAACCAGAATTATTATACTTGAATTGTTCTCCAGGTTCAAAATCCATTGGTTCATTTTTAAAGAAATCTATAAGCGCTAAGGGGGTTAAATCATTTTTAGCGATTCCTCTTATTTCTTTCATGCTTGTATAGTTCTTTATGCCAGATGTATGGGTTAGTAAATGGTGAATTGTAATTTTTTTACCAAGAGTTGGGTAATCGGGGATAAATTTTGTGATTTCATCATTCAAATCTAGTTTCCCTCTTTCCATGAGCATTAAAATTGATATTGCGGTAAATTGCTTTGTAATAGAGCCTATTTCGAATACATTTTCTGATTGCATAGGAACATTCAATTCTAGATTTGCTAGGCCAAATGCTTTTTTGTAGATAATATTCTCGTTTTTCGAAATTAAGAAGGTTGCACCCGGAGCATCTGACGGATATTTTTCTTGTAATAAACTATCAATATTGGATTCTAAATCTTGCCCATAGCATATAGATTGAGAATTAATGGCTAAAACAGCAATTATTATTAATAGATACTTTATATAAAATGGCTTTTTCATTTCTAAATGTTATTTGTTAGTTTGACGACAAATAAAACATTTAGGTTACAAAAAGTTAAAACGGATATGATGGGGATTATTGATAAAATATGGGTTTTACGTGGTGTATAACATTAAGGTTATTAGTAATTTTTGGTTAAATAGTTATTCTTTTACCAGTATTCAAAGATTCGGGATATTTTACCATTTTTGAATTCGAAAAGTGTCATTTCTGATTTTCCTTCCTTGATTCTACCGTCTTTTCTTTCGACAAATCTTTTTTGTACAGCCACAGCGTTCAAGCCCACAATTTTATTTAGTATTTTAATATCCGTCACTTTTCCATCGTAACCGCCATTCTTTTGATTTCGCACATATCCATTATACAAATCTTCTCTTGTATATATCCCACCATATTTTGGATGAATATAAGTAAAGTCGTCTGTAAAAAGTTCAAAAACTCTGTCAATATCTGTGATGGTTGAGTTGGCCTGAAATATTTTAAGGTTTAAATCATAATATTTCGTAATTACAGTATTTAAAGAATCCTTATGAACTTTTGTTGCGTCCTGAGCAATAATTTGATTTGTGGTTAAAAGAATCAAGAGAAAGGAAATCAATATTTTTAAACGGATTTTCATATATGTTTTTATTTGTTATTCGAATAGCTTTTCTTTCTTATTACCAGTATCTAAGGGCTTTTCCATTTTCCAGGTATTCTTTTAATGACTCATGAATCAGGTACTCCCATCCGCCAACAAAATTATCACGGATAAAATCAGGGTTTGTAAAAGTTTCAAGTCCTTCATGGATGAGCTTTACTTTAGTTTTTTTACCAACAGATGACAATTCGAACGTAACAATGGATAATCCGGAATACCCTTCATAACTCCATGAATATTTGAGTTTCTTAAGGGGTATTATCTCAAGAATCTCACATAAATGTAGGTAGCGCTTGTCTTCTTCACCGCCTTCAAAATGAAAATTATAACCTACTTCCAATTTGAAATCAGGGATATCAAAATACCACTTTTTCATTAATTCCTTTTCGGTAATAGCGCGCCAAACAAGTTCTAATGAAGCATCGAACTCTTGTTCTATTATTACTATTTTAGTATCCATTTTAATCGTGCTTTTATAGTATTTTTTTGGATTTGGGTTGTATTTCGTTCTAATAACTTATCATGCTGATTGAATTTTATGGCCCTCGTCTTTCTGAAACGCACCAACCGATAGGCAACTTCTGCTAGTCTTTGAACTTATGGATTACAATAATGTTCTCGACTTTCTTTTTTTATTTTGATAACATCACATCTTTAAGGATATTTAATTTTCCCTACTTAGAAGTCCTGTTATAGCATTAAATACATTTTTTGTAATATATAGTTGATAAACAGGTAATTACTTGCTAATATATATGAAAGTATTTACTTGCGCAATTTTTTTAAAAGATATCTTAATAGAATAAGGTGTGGAGTTAATTAGCGCGAAGTACATACAACGCTTAATAACTAATTGAAAATCCAAAAGAATTTTGGTAAACGGGTAGTACCTGTAATTAACTTTATATGGAGTTTACGGGCAGTTATTTTTTTAGTTTCATTACTTTTTCCAGCAAGGGCGGCAGTCCGTTTTCTGTTATGGTGTCGTTATTCCAAAAACTCATAACACAACTAACATAATTATTTCTCACTTGAGCAGCTACATAGTAAATAGTCAATGTTTTTCCTCCAGATACACTAGCCAAAGCTGAAGTGATTCCTTTAAAATCATAAATTACTTTTGTCGCTTTAGTTTCTGTTCCCTCAAACTCTATATCAACTATATCTTCAGAAATTACTTTTCCACTTTTTCTTGATTTGGTTATCGCAAACTGATATTCGATTGTATTTTTTGCATCTTCTAACTCTTTGTGAACGGACCAATTCATTTGGCCATAATATGGGCATTGAATCGAGTTTACGTTTATCCAATTGCAGTTTGTTTCTAATTTGATTTTTCTACCAGCAAAATTAATACTACCAATTCTCAGAGAAGCATAATTCTCTTTTGGGATCGATTTTTGAATTATTAGATTGATGATTGTTCGCTCAAATTCGTTATCGATTTTATTAATAGAACTAAATTGAATAATGGTGATTCGTTTCTCTTGATTTTCTATAAAATAATATGAGTTGTTTTGAACTAAATTTTCAATGATTTCCTCGCTATTGGTAACGTGATAATTATTGTAAGATAATTGCTCATCTGTAGTTTTCTGATCATCTTTTTTGATAGCATATTTACGATAAACTTTTTTTAAACCTTTTTCGGTAAAAGGATAGTTTAATGTTTGGCTGGTAATTGTGTATCCATCGATATTGTAAAAGGTCAATCCATTATTATTTATTGCTTGTAATCTATTTAAAATGCTGTCGTTTTGAGCAAAAACTGTAGTAAAAGCAAAAAATAATAAAGTTGAAAATATTTTATTCATAGTTTATTCTGTAATTAAAAAAAGTATAGATTAATCCCCTTTTACTATTAACTCTTTTTTCTAATTTTTGGTTTTATTTGGAGTCAAATGTAACATTATTTTTTAGGCCGGTGTTTAAATAATTTAGGCTCCAGCAAAGTATATTAGTTTTTATATTCCCTTCTTTTGTTAATATGGTTGTTGTCAACATTAAGAATACGAAAAGTAGCAAAATAAGAAGCCCTTTCTTTCAGTTTATAACAAAGATAATTGAAAAAAGCCTAACTCTAAGTTAAGCTCTTAATGGCTGTTTACTATATACATTCATTGTTGCAACCAGCTATTGTAGTATTCACTTTGTTGTACGGTGTAAAAACTAATTTTTAGGATGAGTAAAAATAACTTCTCTAGTTATTTGCCAGTGATCCTCTTCCCAAAGGAAATCTAAAATCACAGTCAATTCATTGTTTTTTTCGGTAAGATTTACTCTTCTTTTAACAACTATATGGCCATTATTTTGATTAACTTCTGTATGAATAAATTTCGCCCAAGTATTCTTGGTTCGTTCTTCTCCTTCCAATTTGGAGGCGATCAATGTCATGAATTCATCTTTTTTTAAAATGTTTTTATTATCATTTTGATCGATCATAATAACAATCATATCATCATGATAAATTGAATCAAGCGTAGCTAAGCTAAAGTTTTTATCGGGTTTTATTAATCTATTTATTGCTTTTATTAATCCTTTTTCTGTTTGTTCATCTTGATGTTTCATATTTTGATTTTGATTTTTTGGATCCTTACAGGAAAATAGTAATAGAGGTATTAAAAATAGTTTTGGTATCTGATTAATTATGGATAGCGTCATAGCTTCTTTATTTAACAGTTATTTTTTGCACGTATTCACCAAATAACTTTCTATCGAACCTCCATGAAACAATAGTTAATATGATAGCGGCAAACCCGTGGTATATAAATCCGTCACCAACCATTAAATGAGCGGCAACTGCAAGAATAGCATCAAATAGAAAACCAGCATAGGCCAATTCTTTTAAGAATAACGACTTTCTGGTCAAAATTGCAATAGGACCAAGAATTTTGAGCACCGCCAATGGATATATAATCCAAGTAGGGAACCCTAAACTAATAAAAAATTGATGAGCATAATCGTAATTAAAAAAGTACATTAAAGCACCCGAAGCAAATAAGAAACTAATAATTCCTGTTGCTCCCCAATAAATAATTTTTTCTCTTCTCATGAGTTTATATTTTCGAAATAGTTACACTTTGACGATAATTTCCATATACTTTTCTATCGTAAATCCATGAAATAGTTAGTAAGACAATAGAAATAAAAGCAGGAACATATTCTCCGTCATTTACCATGATATGAGCTGCTAGAGCTAAAATAGCATCAAATAAAAAACCTGAATAAGCGAGTTCTTTTAAGAAGTTTGATTTTTTGGTTAAAAGGGTTAATACTCCCAAAATTTTGAGAATTGCTAATGGATAAATAATCCAAGTAGGAAATCCAAGACTAATAAAAAAGCCTTCTGCTCTTGGATAGTTTAAAATATACATCATTGCTCCAGCAAAAAATAGGAGACATAATAATCCAGTAGCAATCCAATACATAATTTTATTTTTTTTCATGGTTTTATATTGTTTTTAATGATAAGTTTTTTTTGTTTAAAAGTTCAGATGGTTCTAAACGCGTCATGTAATCTTCTTCGAAATGAGTGTAAACGATTTGCATATCTTTATTAATTATATAGACTGCTGGTACTGGTAATTCGAAATTGTCATTCCCATGAATTTCGGTAAAGTCCATCCCAAAGTTCTCGTACTCTCGTTTAGAGGCCTTATCTAATTGAAATACAATTCCTATTGCTTTCATCAATTGTGCATCTACATCTGTCAAAACCGGAAATGTTAGTGCATTTTTATTTGTTGTATTGTTCGCTCTGCTTGGTGTTTCAGAACTGATTCCAATAATATCAATACTCATCTTGTTAAAATCATTTCGCAGTCTTTCATATTCTCTTAATTCCAAATTACAGTATGGACACCATCCTCCTCTGTAAAAATTTAGAATTAAAAATTCTGATTGTTGTAGTTCGCTTAGCAATACTGCGCCTCCATGGATGTTTTTCAATGGTAAATCAGGAACTTTATCTCCTATTTGAAGAGCATTTTTTTTCAATTGATTTTCTCGAAGCTCATTTATGCTGTCTTTAAATACTTGAATTATTGACTGAGGCATACGCTCCATAGTAGCGTCCCTCATTAATTTTAATTCTTTTTGAAGTTTCATTTATATCAAATTTTGTATGATACAAATGTCAGAGGAAGGCCTTAATTATTAATTATCTATTTAAAATTATAAATAGTCAATCTCTAACCGAAGAAGATTTTTTTAACTCGTCTTGAAATTGAGTAGGGGTACTTCCGGTAAACTTTTTGAAGAAGCGAATAAAGTTTGAAGGTTCATTGAATCCCATTTTAAAAGCTATTTCTTGAGAGGTATATTTATATTCTGAAAGGTTTCTTTTTATTTCTAGCAGTAGCCAACTATCTAAAAATGACTTAGCCGTTTTACGACTAATTTCTTTACAAATATCATTCAAGTATTTATATGAGATGGATAATTTGAGCGCATAGTCTTTCGCATTATGTGTCTCATTATAATGTTCGGTAATTAGTTGCTTATATTTTATAAAATCTTTAAATCTTTGACTTTCAAAAGTTTTATGTTGGTATATAGAAAGACGTTTGATTTGAAAAAGTAAAGTCATAAAGGCAGAATTTACAACTTCGGACTTTAGGTTAATATTAGAATCTTGATGAAGTTTTTCAAGCGATGACAAAAAAGGAAGTAAATTCTCTAAATTTTCTTCACCAATTAAAATACTTGGAGTATGATAAATATGAAGAAAATGAAATAGGTTTTTCTCGCTTGTATTTTGGGTGATGAAGCGCTCTTCAAACGAAATAATATAACCTTTTACAGTTAGTTTTTTACTAAAAGAATGAACTTGATCTTTGGTTAATGGTAGAATCACTCCTGGGGATAGTATTTCTTCTTTAAAATCAATAAAGTGTTTACTTTTTCCTTCAAAAATAATAATCAATGCATTAAACTCAATTCTATGTGGAATAGATAGATCATAGTTACTTTCTTTACAACGTTTATATAACTCATCAATTGAAATAAATTCAAAAGGAATAGGTTGATTTACAAATCGTGAAAAGACAATATTTTCAATTTCATTTTGCATTTTCTTTTTAATTGGCTACGACGTTTCGACTATGGTTTGTAAGCGAATTAAAAGTAGTGAACTTTCGATTATGTACTTAGCGAAAACTTTTTATTTTGTTTTATTTTTTAGGGTAAAGCTAAATCAAATAGGTTTGATGAACTTAGTTTTAAGCTCTAATTTTCTTTAGAACAAGCATCACACCTTTCCAAAATACCATAACCATACAATCTGTTACTTAGCCGTTACGATCACATATCTAATGTTGTAAAATGTATGTATTAATACCTTTTCAATTTTTTCTCCATAAAAGTGCTTAACGGATCGTCTTTATATGAACCAAACTTTCCGCAGATTGAATATCCGAGTTTTTCATACAGTCTTATTGCATCTTTGGAATAAGGTCCAGTTTCTAATCTTGATAAGAATATGTTTTTTGAAATTAAGAGGGTTTCGAGTTTATCAATTATTTTTTTTGCTAACCCCTTTCTTCTCTGAGTAGGTGGAACATAAATTCTTTTTAATTCACCATAATCAGGAAAAATTTTCACAGAACCTATAGCAACAATTTCCTCATTTTCGACAACTCCATAAAAATATACATTTTCATTTCGCAGCGTTTCAATACTGTCTAAATGACAACTATCAGGCGGATATAACTTACTTTGATATTCATCTAATTCCTTTATTAGATTTTCTGCTTGTTTTGGATCTATAAGTTTTATTTCCATTGTATATTAAAGTAGTAACATCGGTTTTTGTTATATGCGATATTTATTATTTTTCTTTTAACGAATCTTTAGGTTCAGGATAGTTTCCTATATGCCATTCCCATTCCTTATTTTCAATCTGCAGGAATTTATTAAAATCTGTTGGTCCTTTGCGCTGATATTCCCGCCAAAATTTGATTTTTCCATTTTGGAGTTCAACGACTACGATTCCGACATCCGAAGTATCTTTTCCATAACTGAAAGTGTATTCGGCTGCTCCTGATTGTGTATTTTTATTGAACCATAGATTATGGAATTCCATTTTGTATTTACTATCCAATTCGTCAAAGTAAGGTCTCAATTGTTTATGTCCTCGGTAATATTGAATATTAGGTGGTTCCATATAAATTGCATCTTCATCAAAACTACTAAGGGCTTTATTCGTATTTTGGGTAGACCAGCCTTCTGCTATATTTTCCATTAATTCATGGAATTCATTCTCAGAGATTTTGCTCTCAGAATTATTGCAAGCGACTAGAAAAAACAGGAATAATATAGAAATGCAATATTTCATTTGGTAACACTTTTTTCATATGATACACAACGGTTAATATAAGAGTAGGAGCGGGTATGGATGTACTTATTTTCAGATATCAAGATACTAAATAAAATACAATAGCGGTTCGAGCTTGCACCCGAACCGTTATTGGTTTTATACCTTGTTGGTAATAGTGTTTTTTTGTTCCTATGTGTTTATTCAATAATTAGCCAAAAAAACAAATCTAGAAAGGAAAATTTACCTCTGTTTCCTTTTTTGCTAAGTCCCATAATTTGGTATTAAGTTTAGCGTCACTAGAATTACCATCCAACACACTTTTAGAAGCCTTTTCTAATTGCTTTTTGAATGATTTAGCTATTTGGGAATCTCTGTTACTTTCTTCAATGGGGTTGTATAGACTAAAATTTTATACGGTTTCCTCGATTATTACTTAAACACACTGTTATGCGTAGTTTCAATATTATTCAAAAAAGTGATTACTGCATTTTTAGATTCGACCATAGCTCTTATTGTCGCCTCTTTATTTCCTCCAAATAAGAATTTATGCTTTTTAATACCTGTTAAATTCATTGATTGATACTCGGGTACATATGTTGGTTTCTCTTTGTTAAACCAGACAAATTGATGCCCACAATCTTTGTATGATTTATGTATCACATTTATGGTTGAATTACTTTCATTTATTTTTGATTGTATTAAGCTTGCCATTCTTGTCGATGGCCAAACCATATCATCCTCTCCGGACAAAAGAAGTAAATTACATGTAATATTTTCGACCCTTATTGTTGATTTATCTAATTTTGCGATATCATCAAAAATGGGAGTAATATATTTATTATAAGTAACCCTTCCAGCTTTGTCACTAAAGTACGCCAATTCTGCAAACGGAATTTCTTTTCCATTCAAAGTCCAAGAGGATTTTTGTATTTCATTTTTCTTTAAACCAACGTGATTTGGTAGTACGAATGAACTGGGAGAATAACATATTATTCCATCAACAAGATTGAATTTACTGGCAAAGGTTAAAACATATTCTGCACCTTTCGAAATCCCTAGTAAAACTATCTTTCTGTCAGGAAATCTTGCTTTCTCTACTAATAGAATTTTTTTTAGGTACTCTAATGGCACTTGTTCAATTTTCTTCGGCAAACCTCGTTTTCCAACATAGGCAATAGAAAGAACATCATATCCACTTTGAACTAAGCCGAAAAGATATTTATCTGGCATATAACTACCTCCTGATCCAGGAACAACTACAACCATTGGACGGTCTAAATTCTTGGGATTAGTAATGAGTTTGTAATGAATTTTATTCGAACCTATTTGTTCTATAAAAATGCCTTCTGGTTTACCCTTGCATCCTAAAGTCAAAACACATAATATGGTAAGTAAATAGATCTTCATTTCGTTCAATTAGATACAACGGTATCATGTAAGATTAGTTATGGGATGTTTAGTAAGAAACATCTTATTGTTGGTAATTAATTATACATGGTGTTGTTAATAGTATATTTTATTTTTGAATAACCTTTAATATTCTCAACATATCTTGTCCTTCACTTTTCCATCTTCCGATAAAACCTTTTGGTAGAACAAAAAAATCTCCTTTATAAAAGGTTTGCGGTTCTCCCTTTTTTGATGTGATAGTTACAATTCCATTAAGAATATGAATAAACTGCTCATTAGGACTATCGGATATTTCAAATTCACCTGGTATTTGAGATTCTATTATAATTTCCAACTCTACTCCAGAATGAAGCACTTTATCATGTCTTTTGTCACCATTTTTTATTAATCCAATTCCTGATATCAATTCTCTGTTCAATAAAAAAGGTGTTTTGCTTTTTGAAATTAAACTACTGTCCGCGCGTTTGTTCGATATCACCGACAGCTCCAAATGGTATTTACCACCACCATTATTGGTCCATTTTCCCGAAAAACCTCTTGGTACAAAAATATAGTCTCCTGCAAAAAAGGAGTATGGCTCTTTGTTTTCTATTTCTATATCTGCTCTTCCGTTAAGATAATAAACAAATTCATCGATAGGGAATTTAGCGATTTGATTAATGGCAGTTTCACTAGAAAGTATATAAACACTTAACTCTGCTCCTTTGTATATTCTCTTTTGAAAATACGCTCTATTAGGATGGGCTTTTAAGGTCTGCTTGGGAATATCTAACCCTGATAATAATCGCTCCTCGATTTTAAATGGTTCAAGTAATGTGTTTTTATCTGATTTTTGGGCATATAATGTGGTTGCTACTAAGAAGACAAAAAAACCAATCAATGTTTTCATAATATTTATTTCTTGTTTAGCATTATATACAACCGTTTTGTATATGAACAGTAACATAGTAAATCGTTATCACGCTTTTCGATTTTTATGCGAATTCGTCGCTAACTTTACTTTTAAATAAGCATTGCACCATTTCAAAATACAATAATCATTTGATCCAATACTAAGCTACAATTAACACATGTATTGTGTTAGCATCGTAGTTATTTTTTTAATTCTGATTGTAGTTTGTGTGCGTGAGCAATAAATCCTTTCCCTACAATAATGTTAGTCCCTTCGGTTAAATCCACACTATTTTTATCATTGTCAAGCCATAAAAACAAATTCTCGTTGTCAAAATAATATCGATCAGTACTTATTTTACTTTTTTTAGGGTCAAAAATTTCATTATCTCCATTTTCTTGGGATTTTTTTTCATTCCAGTATATAGGTCGGTTATACTCATGTCTTTGATCGAATACGAAAAATAATTTTTGATTTTTAAAATAATATTCAGTCATATTCTTCCCTGTTTCTCCATACCCTACAACAGTAATTAGTTTTACATCATTTCTGTCAAAATATGCAATCACTTCTCCTTCTTCGGTCGACTCACTTTCTGCGTCAAAACTTACTTTTTGATATGATGGTAGATTATCTTGGATGATCTTATATTCAACTCTAATGTTCTTTAAAATTTGATCATTAGATTGAGCTATTACAAACCCGAATCCCCAAAATAAAGTAAACAATGTAATTATTAGTTTTCTCATTTTTTTTAGTGTTAATGTTTAGTAGAAGAGTGGTAACGGGTTAAGATAAAGTATCTTTCCGTTATGCAATATACTTAATAAAAAGCAATACCGATTTGAATTAATATCCAAACCGGTATTGCTTTTATGCATTGGTATGTACAGTTATTTTATTCACTTCTAGAAAATAGTACATCATAAGAATTTTGCCCAGATATCTTACACCCATCGATGTTTTCTTTAGTATTTCTTGTAAATTCTACACGACCAATATATGACGAATCAGTAATGAATATATCTTTGGCTATTGGCTTTAACTCTATATCTTTATTAAAATTATGTGTGGCTATTAATTTGTTATCTTTTATTATGATTTCATAGGAAGTTTCAACTTCATCACTTGTATAAACCCCTTTAAATTCTTTTAAATCTATATCGGCATATTTTGGAGGTTTTAAAGTTACTTTTTTGGCAGGATAATGAAAATCTGAAAAATGCCAGTTAAGACTATTTTTCATAAATACAAACTTACTATGAGCTCTGGCAGAAAACTTAAATTCATTCTCTCTCAAAACGGGTAATCTTAATTTAACATTCGAACCATAACTTTTAAAGTAAAGCGTATCTTGTTCAGCCAAAATGGTTATATATAATCCGGGAAAAACTTGATAGTTTCCTTCAAACTTTTTCAAATCCTTATTAGCATAATTAGGTTGTGCTTTTAGGATAGATTCTTTAATGTGATTGGATAAAAATATATCTAATAAACCATAAGAAATATTTAAAGGATTGAATGATTCAAAATTACCAGAAACAACAATATTAAGGTTGTGTTTCGGAACTCGTAATAAATAAGATCTAAAACCAGCATCACCTCCTCCGTGAAAAATAACATCCAAACCTTTGTATACCTTTAATTCTTGACCTAAAGCATAAGGTATTATTTCTCCATTATTTAAACGACTTTTTGTTTGCATTTTTTCGAAAATCCTTTTGCTTCCAATGGTGATATCGTTAAAATTATTAGCCCAAAGAGATAAATTGTTTACTGTTGTATAAAGCCCTGTAGAGCCAACAATTGATCTATTAAATGGTATGTAATAATAGTCATCATTTTGTTTAATATAAGAGAGCGCTTTGTTTTTTACAACGAGACTTGGGTCATCTAAAAACAAACTTTCTTTCATATTAAGCGGTTCAAAAATTCTTTTGCGAGTAAATTCTGCAAACGTCATCCCAGAAAGACGTTTCACAATTTCGGCCAATAATACATAACCAGAATTACAATATTGAAACCTAGATCCAGGGATAAAATTTAATGCCTTTTGTCTTAATAATAAATCCACCATTTCTGCTTGACTAGTTAGGTCTAAATCCGTTCTACCCTTAAGGCTATTTAAATCGGTATTATCTCTAAATCCGCTTGTGTGATTTAAAAAATGTTTAATTGTTACTTTGTATGGTAAGGTTTTAAGTTCTGGTAAGTATTTTGTAATAGGATCATCTATCGAAAGTTTTCCTTCTTCTTCTAATAATAAAATAGAGAAAGCGGTAAATTGTTTTGATATAGAGCCTACAATAAATTTTGTAGAATCTGTTATAGAAATCATATTTTCTAAATTAGAGTATCCTTTATTTTTTTTATAAATGACGTTTCTATCTTTAGTCACAGAAATAGCTATTCCTGGACTATTTTGTATTGTATATTCATTAAGTAGTGCTTCTATGTTTTGAGTATTGATATCTTGCGATTGGTTTTGCGCAAAAACAGAAAAAGTGATAAAAGTAAAGATTGATATAAAAAGAATTTTCATTTTTGTTTTGTTTTAAATTCAAAGCAAAAGTGAAAAGATGCAGTTAATTTGGCGTACAACTAAATAAAGTAGTACGCTTTTTTGTACGATAAATACGTCTCACTTTTTCAGAAGACGTACTACTTTAGGTTAATTGGTTTTATTGCAGTGTTTTATGCGGTATTCTGTTGGTGTTAATCCTGTGTGTTTTTTGAAAGCTTTATTGAAAGGAGATTTAGAATTAAAGCCTACATCGTATAAGATTTCTAAAACAGTGAGTTTTTTATTGAATGGATCTTCCAATAAACTAATGGCTTTTTTTATACGATAAGTTGTTATAAAATCGAAAAAATGTTGGTTTAGATGATGATTGATTAAAATAGATAATTCTCGTGAAGGCATTCCAAATTGATGAGCTAATTTTTGAATAGTTAATGAAGCATCAAGAAAGGGTTCTTTCTCTTTCATAAAATCCTTTAGCTCCTGTATTTGTAGATTTAGATTTGTATCAGTTTTAGTAACTAAATCCGTTTTGTTTAACTCTTCAGTTACCAAAAGATGTTTAGTGTCTATAGCCTTAAATAACTCTGGATGATACATACTTTTTAATACAATCCAAAACAAGAAACCTAATAAAACTAGTATGAGTAATAAACGCATTAAATTTAGTGTATCAACGTCACTACCAATAAATTTATACAATTGTTTAAATTGGGAAAAAGCAAAAATACATGAAACGACCAAAGTTAATTGATATAACCATTTGTAGTTAAAAGAGGAGGTGTTTGCATAATTTTCTATTAGTAATTTTTTGTATTTTTTTAATTCAATAAACATTAAAATTAGATAAAAAAAAGTGATGCATGTGCCAATTGCATAGCTAATTTTAACTTCAATTTTCGAGTTGAAATTTTCAGTAAAAAGAACTCTTTCACTTTCACTAACCCCATAAAATCGCGGGGCAAATATTAAAATGCCAATAAGTAAAGGAAGTAAATGTAAGAGGTGTATAAAACGAAATTTAAAATCTGAATAGATATTAGCTAATAGATACAAAAAAAGTAACGGACTTGATAAATCTATAATTTGGTCGCGTAACATTTCAATAACAGTTGGTAACTCTATATATCTAGAATAGAAGAAAACACTAATATGCAATGCAAATACAATAAAATAAATGGCTAATAATCTATTTCCTATTTTGTTTTTAGTTTTTACAGTTAGAAGAAAAAAAGATAATAGGACAGAAAAAAATAGAATAACTAAAGTAATAGTACCTACTATAGTAAGTTTATCCATTTGTTATAGAGTTTTTATTTTTTGTCATAATTGTATATAACGATTTGCGCATGATTAGTTGCAAGAAAGTACGCGAGCACTTTCTGCTGTTGCTAAAGATAATTAATGCAAGTGAATTTTCGATTGAGAAATTTTGCCGCAATTAATTATATATGTTGTTAGCGATTATTTTTTTGGTCTAAATGTAAATGATAAGGCATACGATACTCTTTTTACTTTTCCATAGATTCGATAAAGTTACATACTTTAATGTAAAGCACTTTTATGTTATGATCGCCTTAATGTAATGTTCTACTTTTGTTTGAAGAAAATATAGTATTGGCTAGCATTCAATAATTTGATTTCAAAATATTGTAATGATGCTCCGTATGATAAGCTGTCCAAATTACTATTTCTCTGATCGTCATTCTTCCCATAAGAGGGTGGGGAAGTAGATAAGTATCCAAATCATGCTCAGTCCAATTTTGGAACTTCTTAATCAGTTTCATTTTTTCTTTATCCAATTTGGAGATATAAGAAATTTTATTGGCGGGCGTTATTGTGGGCATATTTTTGGAGATATCAGCAACAACACCTGGATTATCAGCTAGTTTGTCTTGATATTTTTTGACAATCTGATGATAAGTACGATTGTCTCTATTATTAGTTCCAAACTTATATTTCAAGAAAAATTTTGGTAACCATAAGGCTTTGTTTAAGGCATTTTCACTTTGAATCAAATGAACGATGTGCTCACCAGTATTCCACTTATCTCGAGGGCCTTTTACCCAATTTTGATCCGGATGATTTTCGAGCCATTCATATAGTGTTTGGTGTTTCTGCTTTAGGGTACCGATTATTTCTTCTTTCGTCATAGTTTAATATTTAGGATTGATTTATGGATTCTAAACCTAATAAAGAGAGTATTGATTTATAGTTGCTCTTCTATCCTTGCTATCCATAAAAACCGATCAGTATATACGTCTACTTGTTTCTCAATTGAAAAATAATATCCATGATTTCTATATCTGGAACTTTATTGATAGCATAGGCTGATGGTATACTTTTGGCTAAATCAGATTCTTGGTAATTTTGTTGAGATTGTATAGAATCCCAGATATATACCCCTCCATATTCTCCTTCTTCGCTTGTTTTTATATAATATTTTTGTAGAAGTCCAGGAATAGACTTAAAATTAGATTCTCTTTCTTTGGCTCTTTTTAGTAATTCATCTTCTGGTAAATCCGATTTCAACTTAATAATTTGCAAGATCATAATGATTAGATTTTTATTTTTTAAAATGCAATCTATTCATTTTTGATGATTGAAAATTGTAAAAATCGGTCGTTTTCATTTTTCAGCAATGCTTTTGGCGTAAATCCTGTTATTTTTTTTATTCCTTTTATAAAATGTGGTTGATCAAAATAACCTTGTTGAGGGTATAACTGTCCTTTTCTTATCTGACTGTATGTGGCAGCACCTTTTCGGATACTACAATAACTTTTTAAGGAAAGCCCAAAAGTAGATTGGAAATATCGATTTATTTGTCGTTTTGACCAATTAGCTTTTTGCGAATAATATTCAACGGTCTTATTTCCTTTTGTTTGATTAATCGATTTTAAAAGAATCGATTTTCTTGGATCAATTGGGCTGTGTTCTTCAATGCACGATAACAAGGATTGGTTCAGGTATTCGAAGAAGTAAGCGTCAACATTTTTATTAAATTCATCAAGTCCCCAATAGGATTTTTCTAACCTTTTTATATTATTAAGTAATGGGGTGATACTTTCTTGAATTATCTTTTCTATTGCAAGTAACCTGAACTGCACTCCATATATTGTAGTTTCTGGCGAGATAACAACATTGGTTTTATGATCCCATAAACCAGTTAAAAACACCCCATCTAGATTGTCATTATGATAGCAAATCAATAAATCGAAGAAGCCATCGGGCAATATTGTGTACGATCGAAAATCTTTCTTATTGTTTTCGATCTTCCAGTAACATCTTACATAATCCCTAAGATTTGGATGTGCTTGTTGTTGAAAGTAAATCATTTAAAACTCCTATTTTAATATGTTGTTGGTCCCTGTTTACATTCATTTACTAACTTGTCAGTTTATTTAAGCGGTTAGATTCTTTATGTTAATGGCCATTAACGTTTTACCCTGCGGGTATGTACTATACACCTTGTTGTGGGGTCGTTATTTTTATCGTTTTTTTATTTTCTACTGTAATTTCTGAGCCTTCAGCTAACATTACCGAAACTGGGTTGGTTGAATTTAGAAATTCAAATTCTTTTCCGTAGACAGCTCCAAAGTCTATATCAATTTCATAATCGTTCACTTTATACGCTTCCCATCTTGGGTGGGTTACCTCATACTCATTGGATTTACTTTGATTTACTTTTGCATAACCCCAATAATGCTCGGTGATAAATTCTATCTCACTGTTCGATTCAATCTTAAATTTTTCAATACTCGCATCAATTTTTATCGAATTCCATTTACCTGATTTTTTCCATCTGTATTGAACAGTCCTTTGATTATCGCCTGAACGCCAAGAGTGTTCCATTGGTAATGTTTCGTAATTTTCATTATAAACTGTATTTGCTACAAAAGTCAAAGCGCGTTTGGGTACAATTTCTTTAATAAACACAACGCCTCTTTTCCATTCTCCATTGTCGAATCGTTTAACGTAAAATCGTAAATTAACTTCTTCGAAATTCGTATGAAATGGAATTTTAAGCCCTAATAATTTAGTGTTAACAAACATGAATCCGACCAAACTCACATAACAGTTTCCATTCCACAAGTCCAGTTCAGTACCTATAGGTAGATATTTATCAAGTAGTTTTTTATCAATTATATAATTCGCTAATGCGAGTTTTCTCCATTCTGCTTTTAGGAAGCTCATTTCGTTTAGTTTTAATACATCACAACGGTTTGTATAAGATTAGTTGCGTGTTTTAAACAACTAATTTAGCAAATACAAACCGAATGAAAATCCATTAGATGTTTTGTAATTAGACTTGTAGAAGCAATTAATTTTATATGTTATTATACGTTCGTTTTTAGTTGTAAATCTTTTGCAAGGCATATGCTGTCCGGAATATTCTTTAGGATACCATATTTCTCTATAGCATTATAATTGTTTCTTCGATAAAGCTTACCAGCTTCAGGTTGTTTTGACCCCATAAAGAGTATGCATCTAGAATATCCTAGTTCTTTAGACCAGTTTTCTAATTCAGATAAAATCTTCTCTCCAACTCTTTGACCTCTTGTTTCGGGTGATACATACATTCTTTTAATCTCCATAGAATTAAAATTGTATTCAGAGATTGCTCCACAACCAATTGCTTTATCTTTTTTCAATGCTAAAACAACATAATTTAAATTGGAGATGTCATTGAATTGAGATAAAGGATGAGTTTTACCGTCTCTTCCTGCAAGGTCTAAATTTAGAGATTGTACAAGTCTTTTAAATTCTGGATTTTGAGAATTTGTTCTTATTATTTTCATTATGTTTCAGAGTGAATTAAATGACGTACAACGGTTTGGCTATACTCAAGACGTCGCCGAGTCTGCTTTATCCAAAGATACTCAAACAGTTATAAATACCATAGACAAACCAAGTTAGAAAACACAAGTAACTAGAAAATTGGGAGGATTGATAAGTGCCTGTTTGGATTTCAACAATATCAAGAGCTCATCCATCTGTAAAATTTTCAAAATCAGATGTTACTTTTCTTTTTTCTTACCCAATGAAACCTTGTAGTCATCTATGCTCCCCTTGATCTTTAGATTGAGATACTTTATTTTTTTGTTAGGATCTATTTCTACAATCTCATCTTCTTGCTCCTCATTAATAGCAGCATCGGCATCTTTCTTGTTTCCAAATAATTTTTGCCAAGCAGCTTTTCTTACAGTTTTCCAGGGAATCCGTAAATAATAATCGATATTTTGATTATTATCATGCGTACCTGACAATTCTATATGACCCAAAGTAGATTTGATCGTCATAGATGGGATAGTAATCTTCCCCTTCTTTATATCCAAGCTATTTCGTAAGGTGTCAAACTTAATGTTTTGCAAGTTTTTAGCTCCCATATAATCTGAAAGTGCCAGCATTGGATCATAATTTTTTAATCTTCCATTTAATACTTTTACGTCCATTTCTAAAGTAGATTGATCCAGATCTGGTACCATATCAGGGTATACTCTGATCTTACCTTTAATTCTAGAGGTGAGTTTCCCTTGTAAATTTTCTGAAACGAGATGGTCTTGCCCAAAATTTTCAAATTTGAACAGCAATTTATCCAAATCAACATTATTCATAACCAAATCCGGCTGCATATAGATATGTTTAGGGTCGCTACCATTAAAATATCCACTTAATTGAATATTTCCTCCTGCAGCATCCATGTGTAACGTATCTATATAAATGTAATGGTTGGGAGTTGTTCTTAAATCTGCTTTGATATTTTGAAGATCTATTCTATGATAAATAAAGTGAGCGACATCTGCCTTAAATTGCATATCGGTAAATGGCAACTCATATAAATTGAAGGCATCGGCATGTTCTTTTACATCTGCAGTTTTTGAAGTAACAATTGCTGTTGGTTTTGGTGGACTTAAATCGAAATTAAAAAGCGCATCAAAGTCGATATAATTTGCCTTTAATTCGAGATAATTATCTCTTTTCTTTATTTGCGGGTCTTCCCCCAAATAATAGTTTAAATCGAAATTAAAATTGGTGGTTCCTATTTCGCCATGAAAGTCTTTTATAACGATGTGCTGGTCTTCATAATGTATGTTTCCTCTAAAATCATGAAAGCGAAGCGGATGCAATTTCATTTTTGTATCTAACTTATCTAAAGCCAGATCGATAGAATGTAACGCCGAATCTTTATAGTGTATACTAGAAGCAAAATGCAATGCCAAATCATCAAAGGCTTCATGTCGGTATTCTTTTGGTACATAATTTTCTCCCTTATATGAAAAGACATCTTCTAGTCTTAACTTATTAGAAGTAAGATTGATATCTAAATCTACATCTCCGTTAAGTTCAGGTTTCATCCAAAAAGCATAGTCATGTATTAGCCCGTCAAAATGAAAATCACTATCATCTATATAACCCGTAAAATCTATAATTTTTAAGTCTTTGTCATCTATTAACACATCGGCATGAAAATCATGTAGTTTATGCGGATAATGCTTCAAGTCTGCATACAAGCTATCGATAAAAAATTCACCTTTAGGTAAATACTCTGATTCTGTGAAATCTTTGGCAGAAGCTTTAAAAGAAAGCCCTAAGCTCAGTTCTTTTATTTGCTCATCAAAACCGGTTTGAGTAGTGTCTTGTTTTGAAAAACCTGTTAATTGGGCAATATCTAAGTACTTAGAGGTAATATCTAAGTGGGCTTCTACGGGGATGTTTGTATGATGCACTATTGCGGGTAAGTCCGAAAGGAAACCACGTATCGATAGATCTGAATTTCCGATCAATAGTTCAAACTGATTCAAGGTTGCTTTCTTACCATTCATTACTAAATGTACATTCAAATCGTGCAAAGGAGCTGGAAGTTCTTTGGCGACCAAACTCAAGTCTTTTACAATCAATTCTGTAAAGTACGCTTGATTGAGTTTTTGCAATGCCTTTTCGGGATTGTCAATATCAATAATGTCATGAAAATTCATTTTCAGAGAAACTTTTCCAGAGGCATCTTCTACTTGCTCTAGTTCAAAAAAGTCTGCAATAAAATCGAGATTAAAATTCGAGTTTATTTGCATATCTACTTCTGGAGATTCAAAATTCTTCACAAAAATAGAGCCTTCAAATTCTCCCTTTTCTAAAGACGCAGTCATATCGGTTAGAGAAAATTCCATAGTACTTGCATCTCTGTTTTTGCCATTGGTAAAATGACCATTGAAGCCCATATTATCTATTTTTTTTTCTCTTTCGGTATTTTCTAAAAAGGCTTTTCCAGCCCCAAAATTAGCATTGATAAAAGGTCTGTTGCCTTTGTTGGCAGGTCCTTGGATACTGGCATTAAAATAGATTTCACCAGCATTTTTGTATTTCTCTAATACGGGGATTATATCAGTAGGAGCAAAAGCTATAAGCATGTCAAAATTGGGCTTTGTTCCTTTTATAGAAAGGTCAAGGTCTACATCATTCTTTGTGTCTATGGAGCCTTCCAACTCAAAATCACCATTTTCCATTACAATACCTGACGGTTGTATGTCAAGAATGCCTGTATATTCATTAAATACCAGATCTGTATGAACTTCAAAATGTTTTTTACGAATGAAGGTCGTATCTCCATCTTTTATCACATTTAATTCTAAATCTGTATCTATATGCCCAGCAATGATACTATCTTTTCGGCTAAAACCGCCTTTGCCAGTATATATGAATTTTTCGACATCTGTATTGGTGGCTTCATCTAAGGTGTGGATATCTAGATTTTTAAATTTAATTTTTTTTAAGTGAATATTGGTAGAGGGGGTTTCTGTTTCAGAAGTGCTAGCTAAGGAGTTTTGAATATTAGTAGTATTATTTTCATGAATAACAATATTAAAAACACCTTCTTCAACTAATAGAGATTGGATATCATAATTTTTATTAACGATATCCCATAAGTTAAAGCCTATATATAGGTCTTTTACGTCCATTATGATAGGCGCATTGTCTTCTTTGGTTTCAAAAATTCGCACATCATATACTTTAATGGATATATACGGAAAGTTGCCAAAAAGGGATAATTCACTTTCACCAACGCTAATGAGACCTTTGTGTTCTTTGTTTAGTGTGGCGATCTCCTCCTTAATAATTTCAGATTGGTTACTCTGAATATATAGCATTAGGCCTCCTACTAATAAAATTGGAACTAAGATTAGCACTAATAAAATTCGTTTCCAGAATTTTTTAATCTTCAAAGTAGATGTCTTTAGGGTTAGAAAAGATGTTTGACCTTAAAAGTAACGAATTAGTATGAAAAATCTTATTTTAGAATACGATTTAGTTTTTAATGCCTTTGTCTTCATTACTCGTTCTAGTAAACTTTATTTCAATAAATACCAATGTAATTACTGTCTAGAAAATTGTCCATGCATTAGTAATAGATGTCCATTCCAAGAACTCTAGTTTCGTCTCAAATTTGCACTGTAACAAAAAACAAGAAAAGATGAAAACTAAAATTCCATTACAATTAACCATCCTAGTGCTACTTCTAGGATTTTCAACTCAAACATTTTCAAACCCTAAAAATACAAACATTATGAATGACGCAAAAAAAGAAACAATCGGATTATTAGTAATTATGAAAGCTAAACCAGGAAAAGAGCAAGATGTTAAAAACTTTTTACTTGGTGGATTATCATTGGTACTTCAAGAACCCCAAACAGTATCTTGGTTTGCATTTCAGATAGATGAAAGAACTTTTGGGATCTATGACACCTTCGAAGTTGAAGAAGGTAGACAAGCCCATTTAAGTGGCGAGGTTGCAAAAGCGTTATTAGCAAACGCAAGTAACCTATTAGAAAACTTTGATGCTCAAACGAGTATACAACCTATAAATGTTATCGCTTCTAATCATAAAGCAGGTTTCCAAAACAATGGATTATTGGTAATCATGAAAGTTAAACAAGGAAAATCTGGAGATGTAGAAAATTTCCTTAATGCGGGTATGCAATTGGTAGGAAATGAACCAAAGACACTGTCTTGGTATGCCATGAAGTTGGATGATACCACCTATGCTATATTTGATACTTTTGCTGGGGATGCCGGAAGAAATGCACACCTTACAGGTAAAGTGGCCGCAGCTCTTATGGAAAACGCTCCCGTTATTCTAGAAGGCTTTGAGGCATCGGCAATTCAAAAAATTGATATTTTAGCTTCAAAGTAATTGCTATCTTTAGAAGGGAGTGTTGTAGGCACTCCTTTCTTTATATTACTGAATAGTTGTACAGAAGGTGGACAAAGATTAAATTATTATGGCTCAGATTATTATCGATAAACAAAATGGTGAATTAGCTTTTAGGTTGGAACAACTCAATGACCTAAGTCAATTTGACCATTTACAGCGAAAAAATTATTACTCAATTATATTGTTAAGCGGAAACAATTATAATCTAACTGTTGATTTCTCTAAATATGAGCTGTTGAGAAATCAGATGATTTGTTTAGCACCATATCAACCGTTTATGATTACTTCAAAAGAGCAGTGTACAGGTTATCTGTTAAACTTCCATCCCGATTTTTTTTGTACCTATCGTCATCAGAATGAGGTTGAAACAGAAGGTATTCTTTTTAATAACTTTCATGGGCTTCCTTATTTTCAAATTTCTGAGGAAGCATTATTTTTCAATCTAATAGACCAAATTTCTAGAGAGATGGATAGAGATTCTATCGCTCAGCATGAAGTTCTTGTTGCTTTTTTAAAGGTGTTTCTAATAGAGGCTGTTAGACAAAAAAAGCAATTTGATGAAACCATTACACCAAAATTTTCTGATAGCCAATCTGAGATTCTACAAAATTTGACAGATGCTATTGAGAATAACTATTCTAGGTTACATTCCCCTCAGGAATATGCAGATGTGTTATGTGTTAGTCCTAAAACACTGGCCGGAATTGCAAAAAAATATCTTAATCAAACCCCTACGTCTTTGATTACCAATAGAATTATTATAGAGGCTAAACGTGAGCTTTATTTAACTTCTAAGCCTGTAAAACAGATAGCAGCTTTTTTAGGGTATCAAGATGAATTTTATTTCAGCCGATTCTTTAAAAAAAAGGTAGGAGTTTCACCGGATATCTATCGAAAGACTGTAGGTTTTGCCAAACTAGAATGAGGATAAATTTTACGTACTAGAATCAGTTGTTTATAACGGTCTTGATACAAGAGTTTTAATTCAATTTATCTTTTGTTATAAGTTTTTTTTTCTAATTTATACCAAATTGCCTCTCGTATCATTTCATCATAAGGAGCTTGCTTATCATATATCATTCCTACCTTTTCCATTATTCTGATTGACGCCTTGTTTTCAGGCAATGCTATTGCTATTATTAAATCAAGATTAAGCACATTAAAGCCGTGATCAATAATTGCTTTAGAGGCCTCAGTTGCAAAGCCCATACTCCAGTATTTCTTTTTGAATCTGTATCCAAGGTCCACTTTATCAAATTCTGGTAAATATGTTAATCCCGCCCAACCAATAAACTCATTTGTTGTTTTTAGGATTACAGCCAATCTTCCAAACCCATACTTCCTATAGTCATTAAGTCTTATTCTTATCGCCTGTTCTATTTCTTTCATTGATTCAACAACTGGCTCTCCTGTCCATTTTTGCACTTTTGGATCGGAGTGTAATTGAAACAATTCCTCTTTGTCATCAAAAGTAATTTCCCTTAATACTAACCTTTCGGTTTCAATCAAGATTTTCATTTTATTGCTTATAACAGGTGTATATACAAAGTAGTGGATTTAAAATCACTAACTTTTTAAAAAACAAGATACTTAATTAAAACGTAAAAGCGGTTTAGATGTGCATCTAGGCCGTTATTTTTTAAATATGTTGTTTTATTGCCGTTTTCTTCCCTTTCCAATCGTTTTTTAAATATCTCAAAGCATCTTCCAAAGCCTTTTTTGAAGATTTAGGATTAAAACCTAGTTCTTCTCTTGATTTATTGATGTCATAGTCTTGATTTAATCCGTAAAACATATCCAAATAATGTCGTTGTAATTGAGGTTCTTTTCCTGTGATTTTACTACTGAATTCCATTAATCCAGCAATTGAATACAATAAACATTTTGAAATTTTTTTTGGTATTTTTAACTTTAATTCAGGATATAATTCTGATGCTATTTTTACAGTTTCTTGTAAGGAGGTATGTTTTTCATTGGATAAAATATATCGCTCTCTATTACTACCTTTTAACATTGCGTTATAGGCTCCAGAAGCTACATCTTTAACATCAACCCAATTTAAGGTTACGCCAGTATCTACGGGAATTTTTCCGTTTAGGACTTGTAGTACAAGGCTGTTAGAATAGCTCAATTTATGAGCTTCTGCACCAATCATAGCAGAAGGAAGAATTAAAACAGTTCTTATCCCGTATTTCTTACCTAACTCCAAAGCTAATTTATCAGAATCATTTTTTGAGTTATAATACCAGTTTCTTCGGTCCTTATTGTATCCATTGTCTACATTGGCTGGTAACTTTGAGAAATCTAAACTGGCGACCGAACTTACATACACGATATTCTTTATCTCACATTCTTTAGCAATATCAAATACATTTTGAGTTCCTTGTAGGTTATTATCATAAATTTCAGTTTTGGGGTTTTTGGCCCACATACTAAAATTGGCTGCTACTGCATATAGGTTTGTAATTCCCTGAAACGCTTTTTTCAGGGATTTTCTATCGGTAATATCTGCTTGTACAACCTCACAGTCTAAACCCTCAAAAGGTTCTTTGTTATTGATATTTCTAACGGTTGTTCTTACCTTTTGATTTTCGGAAAGTAATAGTCTAATTAAGTTGTTTCCTAAATGCCCGTTTCCCCCTGTCACTAATGAAATTTCGTTGCTCATAATTTTTGAATTTTGTTTGAACAAATTTCAAGACCTTTTAAGAGTTTAAAAATAACATTTGTTAGAAAGCAATTTGTTTTCTAATACGACTTAGGGATTGAGGTTCCATTCCCAAAAAAGAAGCGATATTTTCAATAGACACATTCAAAGCTAATTTGGGGTATTGATTTACAAATTTCAGATAACGCTCCTTGGCAGTTAAAATTTGAAAATCTTTAATACGTTCTAATTTACAACTTAAATGCTCATTGGTTACTTCTTTTACAAATATTGCCCAGAATTTTGTTTCTTTTTGTAAAATATCGAAATCAGGTTTTGATATTTTTAAAAGCCTACAATCTGTAATAGTTTCGTAATAATCTAATGAAGGTGTTTCGGTCATAAAACTGTCTAAAGATGTAAAAAAATCGTGTTCTGCTACAAGGTGTTGTATAACAATCTTTCCATCAATATTTTGGTATCCTTTTACAATACCAGTATCCAAGAAATAAATATACCTTTCTACTTTTCCAGATTTTAAAAGATTAGTTTGAGCTGGAATTTCTTCAGAAACAAAATACTTTTTGATTAAATCAATATCGTTTTGAGTTAAAGTACTTCTTGATTGGATGTAATTAATTAGATTTTTCATTGTTGATTTGTAATGGTATAGAAAGGTCAAGTATATAAGTAGTAGTGGATTTCTACTTACAGGCCTTTCAGTTTTGCATGAACCTTTGTTTTATTATGTTTATACTTTTGTTTTATCACCTTAGTCGTTATCAATTATGCACATTGTTGTAGGTAGTACTTTTTGAGCTTAAATCGTTTTAACATATAGATCAACACTTATTAATTTTCCATTTTTTATTTCACAATTTTCCATTGTTTTTTCGTGTTGAAAATCAAGTTTAGACATTGCCTTTTTACAATTCATATTTTCAGTTTCTATAAATCCTTCAATTCGCTTTAGTTTAAGGTGATTAAATCCATAATCAGAGATTAATGGTAAAACCTCCTTCATAATTCCTTTTCCCCAAAATTTTGGAAGTAGCCAAAGTCCGATTTCTGCTTTGTTTTCTTTAGCATTAATATCATTAAGTCCGCCAGCGCCATAAAAAGTTTGGTTATCCAGCGAGCAAATCGCCCACCACATTTGTTTTTTATCCGTAAACCAAATCATTTGTTCTTTTGTAGCATCCAAGCTGTCAAAACTAATTCCGTAATGTTGAATAACATTCGGATTTGAAAGTCCATTAAAGATGTTTTCAAGATCTAAATCCGTTATTTCACGCAGAAGAAGTCGGTCAGTTTTTATCGTTGGAAAATTCTTACCCATTATTTAGCCTTTCAATTCAGTTCGATTTTTGTATTACAAACTGCATTCTGTATATATAGTACGTTGCCACATTTCTTAGTTCATATTTTTCAGCCATGACTAATTTTTTTGGTAGGGGGGAGGATTTAAATTTAGGCAAATTTTGACAATATGTTGTATACATTGTTGAATGCAATGTTCTATTCACTACTATAATTTAGTTTTTTTATATTCCATAACGCTATTGTTGATGCGGCAAAGAAGATAACCAATATAAGATTTAAGTAACCACCGCACACCACTGTTCTAATCTTTCCAGACAAATTGTTACAAATAGTGCCTTGAATCAAAAAAGGGATAAGCGGAAAAAAAAGAATAATCCATTTCGGATATAAGGTTTTTCTTTGCCAAACTTGTGTAATAAATAGAATGGATAAAATTCCAAAAATCGGATAAACAAATAACCTCAAGACATTGTTTGCCTCTGCGGCCAATGAAACAGCTTCATCTAAATTGAGGCTATTTTCGGAAGCTAATTTTGCTGATGTAGCAATGGAAACGAAAGCGCCATGAATAACGCCATACGCAATTGATATCGCACCAAAACAAATTAATATCGTATTTCTAATTATGGGTTTAGCTGGTTTAAAAGCATGATATACCTGAAAGACTCCCAACATATAGAACCAAGCACCAATTAGAGCTGTAACAGCACTAGCAATAATCCTGAAGTCAGAAGCATTTCCCATATTTTCCCTGAAATTGGTGTTAATTGGGTCATAGTAAAAAAGCATATCTCCAGTAAACAAAATCAATCCACCTAATATTCCGAATATTCCTAAAACTCTAATCCAAAATTTATTCATATTTATCTATTGTTGGTTTCTTCGTATTGCACACAGCGGTTTGAATAAATGACCGTCTAAGTGGCGTTTATTTTTTGTTATAGTTTTTTGTTTTTTCCAGTACGAAATTTACAAAAGGACTGTTTTCTTGCCCCAATTTATGTGCAATTTGATAGTGGTTTAGTTCAGGGTATTCGTAATATTCTATTGGAGCTTCTAATCTGTTTTGCGTATATAAGTTCTTAGATTGTTCAATAAAGAAATTGGTTTCATTAGATCCAACACTAAGTAAAACAGGGCATTTTAAAGCAGATAAATCCTTATTCGAGATGCTATAAAATTCTACATCATTTTCCTCCAATTGCAAAACCTTATTGAGGGAACTGTTTTTTATAGGTTCCAAATCGAATATGCCACTCAGACTACAAATTGCCTGGATATTTGACCTCAAATTGGCATTCATCAAATAAGTCATTAAAGCGAGGTGTCCTCCTGCTGAATGTCCACAGAGTATAATCTTGTTTGGATTGCCATTGTAAACAGATGCTTCTTTTTGAATCCAATTTATAGAATCTGTAATATCGTTTAAGACAGTTTCCATATCCACCGACGGAATAAGCCGGTAGTTGACAATACAGGTTGTCAAATTGTTCTGTACAAAAGGCGCAGCCACAAAACTGTAACTCTTTTTATCCAATGCGCGCCAGTAGCCTCCATGTATAAATATTACAATTGGTGAATTAGGGATGATCGATGGAAATATGTCCAATGTTTGGAGCGGAGCTTCTCCGTATTTCTCATCTAGATAGCAATGATGATTTTTCCTTACTCTTTCGGATTCGTTTTCATTGATGTCCAAAAAATATTGAAAATTTGGATGCCGTGAACGCAGGTCGAGTTGGTTATCTTGAGTCATGTTGCTTGCTTAATTGTTTACAACGTCTGGGCTATGAGTAGTTGTATGAGTAATGTCCTTAACTTTGAAAGTATACGGCAAGCTTAAAATCCTCCGCGAGGATTTTAGGAGTATATAAGAATAAACAATTACTTATAGTCACCGTTGTACGCAGTTTTTTACTAAAATAAAATAATTATCCAAGGTCTCAAATGTGATTATATTATTTTCTTGCCTGAATGAAATGTCATTAGTTTTAAGCTTTTCTTTTAAAACACCTAAATCCCCAGAGAAATTTACAGTTTGTAAACCGTTTTTATCAGTAGAATTCAGCTTAAAATCGTCATCATGTTCGCTATCCCAATAATGCTGAATTTCAACAAATAAATGACTTTGTTGGTACATCCATTCTCTATTATCTATAGCATCTATATCTGAATTTGGCGCCTGTAAGTTTTTATCACCTAAAAAATACAAGGTAAAACCTCTGCCACGATTGACATACATTCGTACAAAGAGTTTCATCTCTAAAATGTCTTCGTAAAGATGAATGATTTTAACAGGGTCTTTGGTTCGTAGGGTCAATAAACCAAAAGCTGTAGATTCTTCTGTTTTTAGTATTCCGTTTTGCTTAAAAGTTTTTTGAATCAATTCAATATTATGATTTTCAACATCTTTGGTGTGAGATAGGTAGCCAATATCTTCAAATTGATAAGGTTTGCCAACAGGGATGTTATGTTGTGCAAGGTTTTGATAAGCCTTCTGGATATTATCTACAAACAAACTGTATTTCCAATAATTATCTGTAAAAACTTCTTGGTATGCTATTTTTTCTAAAGTAGATGTATATTTTAACTGAATGTAAAAGTCAGGGTTTTTAAACCCTAAGTTATAATATGTTGAATCATCTTTAGAAAATTCATTTAAAAGAGAAAATCCTAAAACACTGGTGTAAAAGTCAAGTGTTTTTTGAGGTTCAAAAATTTGTAATGTAAAACTGTTTAGTTTCATAAAGTTAAAAATAAGACTGTTCAGTATTTATACTGAACAGTCTAAAGTTACTAAATTAATATTGTGTTAAAACTTCAAATTCATCATATGTTAATACCCATTTCCCATCTTTTTTCTCCCATTTTTCTTGGTATACATTGCCTTCTCCAATATTCATACTCCATTGAGATGATAACACGACAGCTTTATTAGTGATTGCCTTAAATGTCGGGTTGTGATAGATTAAGTTTTTAGCACCATCTTGCATCATTTTTGCCCAAAAACCTTTTATGCCTTCTTTACCGTTAATTGAAGCAAAAGGTACTGCATTCATGGTGGCATTATCAGAATAACCATTACCACAAATAGCACTTTTTCCAGAATTAAAACCATTTGTCCACGTTATAGAAGTTTTAATTGCTTCTTCTAGTGCAATATGGCTTGCTACTGGATTTGTAGTATTTGGTCTAGGCGTTTTAAATTGTTCTAGTATCTGAAAGTTATCATAGGTGTATACCCATTCGCCATCTTTTTTCTCCCATTTTTCTTGATAAATTACGCCTCGCCCTACATTCATGCTCCAATTTGCGGATAAAAAAACGGTGGTTTTATTAACAACTTCAATACGTACATTGGTGTATATTAAATTAGTTGCACCTGAAGCTATAAAAGGTGTCCAAAATTCAGAGATTTCTTTAATTCCTTTTTTTATGCCAAATGGCATAGCACTCATTGTTGCATTGTTGTCATATCTATCTAGGCAGGCTCTGGTATTTCCTTTGTTAAACTGCTCAATCCAATTTTTACTTGCGCTTAACACTTCTAAAGCTACTTCATGGTGTGCAGTTGTTCCATGTTCTTGATATGATTGTGTTACAGGTGCTTTTTTCGTTTTATCTTGTCTAATACAAGATGTAAATGCTATGACTAAAGTTATAGCTGTCACTATCGTTTTTAGATGTTTCATTGTAATTGTGATTTAAATTCAATACAAAATAAGGGCGTATAAAAATATATCACCTGTGACTTTTGTTACAACGAGGAATTATTTCTCTAAAATGATGATTTCTTTTTGTCCTAAGGTAATCTTATGTTCTTTTTCTAAATTCTTTAGCAACCTAGAAATCACTTCTCTTGCAGTACCTAACTCTCTAGCTAATTGCTGATGTGATTTTTTTACGATAGATCGATCTGCTTTAGAAACCAGATAATCAAATAAACGATCTTTAAGTGGTTGAAATGCTAAGTTTGCATATTGATTGATAAGGTGGTTGTAACTTTTTCTAAAAGTATTGGTAGTGAACGTATTCCATGATTTGTATTTGAAATTCCAATCTCTAACAAAACGTACGGGAATGTTTAAAATCGTACATTCTTCTTCAACAATAGCATTAACATTACTTTTACAATCTTCAAAACAAGCTGAAAGTGACAATGTACACGTTTCCATGGTATTGAGATAGTAAATTAGAATCTCTCTATCTTCATTGGCTTGATACACCCTTACTTTACCTTGTAAAACAATCTTTAAAACCTTGATGTATTCATTGTTTTTAATGATGAAATCCCCTTTTTTATGCTTAGTGATGGTAGAATACTCAAGAAGTTCATCTTTGAGTTCTGGTTCTGTAATTCGAAGATTATTTATAAAAATATTGAGCATGTTTAGATGGTATACAACGTCTAGGCTATGAGTAGTTACGTGATTTAGCAATTAACTTTGAAAATACGTACTGAGTTAGGAATTCTTCGGGAATTCCTAAAATATGCGAGTAGAAGCAATTACGTATAGCCATTGTAGTACAGTTATTTTTTGATTAATCCGATTAATTCATTCTGTCTTTTCTTTAATTTACTAAATGAACTATCTACATATTTATTTACTTCTCGAGCGGGAAAGTTAATTATTGATGTATGTTCACTAAAATCATTCTGTTCCCATTTGTGAATTACAGTTTTGTATGCCGCTACGTGGGCACATAGTAATTTCAAACTCTCAGGCATTTCTTCTTCTATTAATAAATCCAGTCTAGAATTAATGATTTCGAACATTTTATTATTATTAGGCATAAAAACAATACTCATCCAAAGTCTCCAAGCTTTTAATTCTTCTTCATTTGGCATATCATTATTGGAAAAATAATGAGGTGTGTTTGAACGATATTTTTGTCTAAAACCGGACCAAGCTATTTCAGATGATTCGTTTAAAGCTTTCAAAGGACCGTAAAACTTTTCTAATTGCTCGTTAACTCTATTTAGTTCAGAACTTAATTTATTCTTTTCAGATTCCAACAAGGCTTTCTTGGTCATAATGCGTAAGTCATTCAGGTATTTGACGAAATACCCAACAATTGCTAGAACAATAGCGACTAGAGTCTTTATTTCAAATTCTGTCATTGGTTCGTTTTAATTGTAGACAAAGTTGTTATCCACAGTTTTTTTAATCTAAAATAGTCAGTGCGTTCTCAACCATTTTTTTCATGTCTTTTTTGGAAGTGTTGGTTCTATTCAAAACCTTAATTCCATTATTTAAAGTAAATAAGAATAATGCTAATGATTCTAGGTCTTTATCTGGTGAAATTTCGCCATTTTCAACTCCAGTTTTTAAATGGTCTTTAAATAAATTCACAAACGTATCTTGATTATTTTGAATAATAGATTTTATGACATCATCATGTGCAGTAAGTTCGGTAGTTGTATTTACTACAAAACAACCTTTTTTATCTTTATCCGTTTGTGTTTCCTTGGCAATGTTTATAAAGAGTTTTTTTAATCCACCTTTTACCGAATTTTGACTATATAAGAAGGTTCTTAAATCTGATAAAGAAGTTCTTCTGTAATGAGAAAACGCTTTTAAAAAGAGCTGCATTTTGTCTCCATACGTGTCATAAATGCTAGCTCTATTGATTTGCAAATGTGTAACGAGGTCTTGCATTGAGGTAGCATAAAATCCATTTTTCCAAAAAAGATTCATCGCTTTTTCCAGTACTTCGTTTTCATCAAAAGATTTTATTCTTGGCATACTTCTATAGATATAGCAGGTTAGCTTATTAGGCAAAACCTGCTATTAAATTATCTTAAATGTTTAACACTAATTTTTTTTACTTGCTAAATTTACTGAAATTACGTCATAAGGATGATAGTCAGGCGTAGAATTACTAAATACCTCCAACATATTTGGTGCTTTACCTGCCTCAATTAGTTTGACTGCTTCTTGAAGAGAAGCGCCATCTTTCCATTGTGCATAAACTATAACATGCTCACTATCCAAACTTTTATGGATGTTTGCTGAGATAAAGCCTTTTTGATAACGCATTGTTTCTGTCATTCCTTTTTGTAGTAATTCAACGATTTTTTCTTGCTGTCCTTGTTTTGGTGTAATTACGTTAATAACGGTAAGAATTTCTTTGTCAGCATTAATAATTGCATTTGACTCATTTATATTTAAGTCTGTAGAGTTTTTTAAATCAAAGCTCATCGTTATAATTGAAATGATAAGTACAGGAAGAGCTAATAGGAATTTACGGTTTCTAATAGTTTTCATTTTTTCTTGTTTTAAATTATTATTTATTTGGAATGATCGTTCTGAAATAAATCAAAAAAATATCATTTTCTGGTGCAAATATATCTATAACAGAACGTATGTTCCAAAATATTAATATTTAATTAACACAATTGATTTTATAATAATTAGTGATTCTCAAATTGTATACTCCTTAAGTCTGATTATTTTGGGTTCAAGATCTCACATCTCTCCATTCATTTCCATTATTTTTAATGGAAAATCTATTCGGTTTATTTGAAAAGTAGAATCTTTATTGAAAATTTAAAAAAGGTTTTAAATTCAGAGTCTACTATTATTAGGAATTTCAGAGCAATGAACTATACACGTTGTTAGCCACCGTTTATTTAATAAAAAGGTTTAAAATATTAGATAAATCCGTAGTGTTGCCATTAACTGTTCGAAAATTGTTGTAGTAACTATCCGTTATTGGATAAAACCTATCTGCTTGTTTGGCTTCTGACCAACCCTCTTTTATTGATTGCAATGCGCTAGGATTATTTTCATGCAGGTTTAAAAACAAATCGAAAATCTTTTTTTTATCCGATTTGGAAAGTTGATTGCTTACTAAGACAGGACCTAACGGGATTTCTTTCGAAATCCAAAGTAGTCTAGTCGATTTTAGAAGTGTCGAATCCTTTTCAATTTGCTTAAAATATTCATTACTCCCAATTGCGCAGATATCAGATTTACCATCTATTAATTTAGTAAAAGTTGAGGTATGATTACCACCATATTTTACTTCTTTGAATTGACTTTCTGGTGACTTAATACCGATTGAACTTAGTAGTAGTCTGGGGACGAGATTACCAGAAGTCGAGCCTTCGGCCACAAACATCATCGAAAGGTCGTTCACCTTATTTTTAACTGCATTTAAATCATTGATGCTATCCTTGTTGGTCAGTAAAACTGTTTTATAATTATCAACGGCATCTTTTTTTACCTTTAGAGTAGCTATTGGCTTCATATTCTTGTTGTCCAATGAAAGAAGTAAATAGCCCAAGGTATTTATCAACCCCACATCTACCTCGTCAGACTTAATTCCTTCAATAAAAGAGGCTACATCTGGATAGCTCTTTATTTGAACTGGCCTATTGAGAGCAACTTCCAAATTTTTTGATAATGGTTTCAAGTTATCTATCCGATCATTTGTAGAATAAGTGTAGGTAGCTAACCTTAAGGGTTTAGTATCATTATTACATCCAGTTTGGATTAAACCAATCAAGACTATAATTAAAAGGTTTTTTATGTTTTTGTACATTTTTTTCTTTGTTATTAGAATAGGAGCTACCGGTCTCAACTATGAGTAGTTGCAGAATTTACACAACTACTTTTTAGTTTACAATATACTTTAATAAAATGAGATAGCCGTTCGAGATAGCACCTCAACCGCTATTGCTTATACATCGTGTTAGCCACCGGCATTATCTTATACCTAACTTAAAACATCAATCAGACAAAAAGTATTTGCAACACCTAATATAATTTCAAATAAAATTCCTTGAGTAATTTGTTTATTCGGTTTTCCATCAACTTTTAGACTTATTAACCTACCGATTGCGAAACCTATAAAAATTAATGCAGCGACTAAATGCGAATTAAAAGTTAGTTTTTCGATAAATGTTCCAAGTGAAATAATGATTCCTGCAAAAAGCATTACTGCAGCAACTCCTCTCATTTCATTTAATAAACTAACATCATTTTCAAGTTTAATCCCAGAACTTTTTGAATAAGTCTTTATTGGGTTGCTTAATCTCATTACACCGACAAATACAAGCATTAAAGCTGATAATGATAAGACTACAATTCTGATAATTTCCATTTTTAGATTTTTTAATTATTATATCCGCAAATGTAAATTGGAGTTGCGACAAGGTTATGTCAAGGGTATTATTGATTTTTCACATATTTTTCAAAATACTCCTTTATAGTCATATTATGAGGACTAAATGTTTCATTTTTAGTAATAATATTTTTAATGTAATCTATTCTGAAATGCCTAAAATCATTTCTTAATTGACAAAAAGCTACTAATAAAAAATCTCCGTGAATACTATAAATTGCAAAAGGTTCAATACTTCGAGTAGTTTGTTTCTTTTCAGAAGAAATGTAATCTATTGTTAATATTTTATATTGGGTAATAGCCGATTGTATTTGCATCAGATTATTACTTGTTTTTTCTTCGTTATTATTACCACTAAAGTAAATTCTCTCTGCTAATAAATCAGCATTTCCTTTTTGAGAATAACGTAATATAGCTTTGATTTTTTCTAATGCACTAGAAATGTTATCAACTAATGATTGGTCTTTGTTTTTTATTGCTAATTGTTCTATCGTAATTAAAGCGTTGGCTTCGTCCTCTGTAAAAAGAACAGGTGGGAGGTGATACCCTTCCATAATTGAATAGCCTTTTCCTTCTTCGGTTACAATAGGAATTCCTGATTTTTCAAGAGTTCGGATATCTCTATAAATGGTTCTTAAACTCACATTATGCTTTTCAGCGAGTTGTCTTGCTGTAATAATTCTTTTGGATTGCAATTGGGTAAGAATAGCAGTTAATCTCGAAAGTCTTGGTTTTTCTTTTTCTTCCATTTTCGTGTTTTCTGCTTGTGGTTAACGGTTAGTGTATGTGTCGTAGCAAAGCAAAATGTTAACAAACCATTGACTTTTTCTGTGTTTTGGTTGCTGATTTTTACTTTTTGTAAGCATTGCGCCATACCAAAAATACAACAACCTTTCGATTCGTCACTTAATTGCTATGATCACATATATAGTGTTGTAGCATACTTTTTACTCCTTTAGAAAAACAGCGGCTCTTCTGTATTTGTCGTAAATATGCTCAAATTCAATGGAATAAATGTTTGTTCGAGTACTTTCAAGGCTATCGCTACTAGAGAAATATAAGATATTATCATCTTCAATTAATTCTGGATAAAGGTCACTCCCTGTAGTATTAATTTCCCGAATATTTTGTGGGAACGACCAGTCATCATCTAATTTGAAACTTATATATAGATCACCATAAGATGAGAGGTTCTCCACTCTTTCAGAAGCTTCAAAGATGATAATATTACCTTCTTTGTTCACTTCTAAGTTCCATTCTCCTTTTTCCGTATTCAATGAATTTCCTAAATTTACTGGTGAACCATAGGTGTTATTTGTTTTTTTAACAATATAGAGATCACCTTGACCATACCCCATATTGCGGTCAGAAGCAAAATATAGGTTACCATATTTATCAGTCTTAATGCAATACTCATTTTGTGAAGAGTTGATAGGACTATCTAACCTAATTGGTGTTTCCCATTGGTTATTTTCATTTCTTTCAACTTTCCATATATCCTGTGAAACTTGTTGGACTCCATCGTAAGGTCTTTGGGAAATAAAATAAAGAGTTTTTCCATTATTGGTAATATGGGGAGCACTGTCGTCATATTGACCAGAAAAAGGTGCTAATTTGGGTTTTGACCACTTTTGGTTTTTTTTGACCGAAAAGTATATTGAGCTTTTAATATTACCCTTTCCCCATTTGTCATTACTTTTCGAAAAGTAAACCTCTGAACCAGAAGATGAAAAGCTTGGAGCATATTCTATTGCTTTGGTAGATATATTATTTGCTTCAAAAACTAATGTTTTAAATTGTGCCGACGTCTTTTTACAACTATTAGAAAGGATTAATAGCGTACCCAAAATAATTATTGAAAATAAATTAATTGAAATCCCTAACTCTTTCATTTCATCGTTTAATTTATAGTGCTGATTATGTGAAAAGTAGTAGATTAGAAATGCAATTACTTTCCTTTTAGAAACAAAGATAGTAGAAAAGCATAAACTTTCCATTTTACAATTACCTGCGGTTTTTTATATACCATGTTATGCCTTTTTTTCTTTTAGACACCAAATTCGTGCTTTCGTGTACAAATATTAAGCGGTTATGATATTTTTTCAGAATTCAAGTCAATTAACTCTTCAACTTTGAATTGTCTAATGGTATGAGGTAACAGGATTAAGTATAATTACTCAATTTTAAAGAACAGGTGTTTACACTGTAGTAAAATCTAAAGTATCATTAGACATTTACAATGTAATCAAAAACAAATTATTCGATTGAGTAGCTACTATTAGTTTGTGATTACCTAGGCGGGTTCCGAAAAGCCAATTTTAAACAGAGTAGGGGATTAAATTAATTTTCTAATATGAAAGCGCAAAGTTCAACGGTAATAGCTAAGAAAACAACAAAATTTCCGCAAGTCAAAATTACCAACAAATTATCATACAGTATAGATATTTATGATGTATTTAATGAAGGAAAAAAAGGACAAACAGTTCCTTACACTTATACTAAATTGGCAACAGTAGCTCCAGGTGTAACAACAAGTGTCCAAACTATTCGTGAAGCTTCACAATTAGAAGCAACGAATTCAGCAGTAATTAAGACCTTAAACAACTTTTACTTTGATAAGTTTCCTGTAAAAGTAATGGCTGCCGTACAGTTCAGCTTCGGTAACCCTCCACCACTAGAATTTACAGTAGATTCAAGCGATGAAACGGCTATGATTCAATCTTTCTTGTTTCATCGATATGCAATGGCTAACCCTAACTCTGCATTAACTAAAAATCTTTATGCAGCACTTAAAAAAGGAAGCGTTGATGATGTAAATGCATATTTTACTGGAACAAAAAACTTTAAAAATTGTACACTTTCTTCTTGGAATGCGATCCTTACTTATTTGCAAATGAATACTTCGGGATGGCAAGGACCTTACTTCTTATATGAACAAGCTCCAAAAAACCCACCATCAAGTTATGTTCCTCAATTAATTGCAACATTAAACATTGTATCCTCGGCAACAGCAAGTACTGCAACATTAAAAATGTGTAGCGCAGATGCTAAAGGAAATCCTGTTTTTGCAAATCCTCCGCAAACAACAACTATTGTTATGAATGGAGATGGAACAATGGGAGATAGTAATCCAGGTGAAGATGTTCCGGTTTCTCTTACTCCAGTTTGGATGAATGTGATTCAAACTACAATGAAAGACAATAAGCCTACTTCTAAATACATTGCTGGTCCAACAGTAACAGGAACAATAGCTGGTAAACAAGTAGTTTCTTCGCAAACAGCTCGTCAAATACCAGGGAAAAAATCAAATAAAAAACAAACATCTTCATTCGATGCTTCCTTCGGTAAAATATGTCAAGGAGTTGGTTTGTTGGTTGGTTTATTAATGTTAGGAGATTTTGCTTCTAAAATGTTCAAATCAGCCAAAGAAAAATTAACTAAAGCTAAGGAAGATGCTTCTTCAGAAGATGAATTTAATAATGATGCATCATCTATTGATTCTACTCCAGATCCAGATGTAGTTTCAGATGTAACTTCTTCTGAGTCTGATTTTGATTCGGATGCAGATGATTTAGCATCTAATTATTCTGATACTTCTGAGGCGTTACAAGAAAATGTAATGACAGAAACCATGAATGATACTGCTACAACTATTCAGGATGAAATATCTGAGCAATTAGAAGATGGTGTTACTCCAACACAAGATTATGAAGATGCTGTTTCTGATATGGAAAGTTCATTTTCTGATGCTGCTGAAAAAATTAAAGACGGTGATTTATCAGACGCTAGTACTGAACTATCAGATGCTTCTGCAAAAATAGATCAGACAATTAAAGATAGTGGTGACGCTCTTGAACAATGGGAATCCGATTCACTTGAACAGTCTTCGGATGCAATTAGCGATGCTGCTTCTGAATCAGATGCACTAGATACTGCACAAGAAGATCACGATAGCTCAATGGAAGACGCAGATGATGATTCTGGATACGATGCTGATGATGACGATTGGCCATCATCGGATGAAATTCCAATGGAAGGTTAAACAAATAATTTACTAATCACAGGCACGACAACTTCTGTAATGCCTATTTAAAACGAAATATTATGATTATTACATGGAACACAGACCCCTCAAAAGGAACTTTTGCACCTGGTAGTGGTAAATACTCTTCTTATTACCAGTACGATACCGTATCGGGAAAATTTGTTAGAGTTAGATTGGAACTAGGAAGAGCAGCGAGTCAATCAGGAGGAGATTCAGGAGGAACAGGTGCTTTTTTTACAGAAAAAAGATATGTCGGATTTGGACCGTCGGATAGTGCAAGAACTTCTCAACCTACAAGATGGAGTATTAATGACAAAGGAGAACTTTGTTTTGATGGTGCAGCATTAGCTACTAAGCCTTCAGCTGGTTTAACTACTTTTGACACTTCTTCAACTACTTTTACAGATAGTACATTTATACACAGAGGAAATCCAGTAACTGAAACACCGAACTATCCTGAAGGAATTAGAGCTGCCCACCTAAGTTTAATTGCCAATGATGCAATTATTAATCAGGCTTCTACAAGAAACATCACAGCCGCAACAGCATCCTCTGATGATTTAATTGCAGCTTTAAAAACAAAAATAGGTGTTATTGTAGACAAACCTTTCGCCGAAATAACGAATGATGATTTACTTGCCTGTCTTAAAACTCAAGTTGCTCAAATAAAAACAGAATCAATTGCTCCTTCAAAAGAATCATTAGATTCTTGCCTTGATACTGTTGATGAACTTATCGAGGGTATTAAATCTGAAATTAGGGATAAAGGATTAGTTCCTGATGAAGATTTTACTGCTGCCTTTGACGATTTGGCGGCTAAATATGAAGCTGCAAAAACCGCATCAGCAACTGGAAAAGATGTTTCTAAATCTATAAAAGAATTAAGTGAAGCAAAAACTGCTTTGAATAAAGCAGTAACAACAATAGATGAACAACATCAAGCTTCTTTAGAAAATCAACTTGATGCTTCTGAAGTAGCAATTGAAGCAGCTCAAATCGACAGTGAAACTTGGGAAGGTATCGACTCAGAATATGAAGAAGCTGAAAAATCTACCTCTCTTGACGAATACGAAGAAAGCATTGGCAACGACGAAGTTGTTGAAGCTAGATAACATTTATTAATCAGGGGCATGCAACTAGTGAAAAGCAACTAGTCCTTGTACTTATAAAAATCAAATTATGACTTATCCAAAAATTACAATTAAAAATTCGTTAAAGGATAGCGTTGTCGTATACGATGCATTTCAAAACGACGCAAAAGATAAAAATCTGTCCAATTTTTTTGGAACATTAACAAGTATCTCTAATGTTGCAGCAGATGGAAGCGAAGTTTTCGAACCAATACATGGTCCACTTTCGACTTACATCATTTACGATGGTAAATACAATCCAATTAAAAGAGTATTTACTATAGGAACAAAAGCCGAAAGTTTTACTGTTACCGATGCAGATGTCGCAATAATGACATCAACTAATGCATTTATTAAACTTTTATAAAACACACCAACCGATCCTCAGGCTGTTTCTTTCCAAAAAATCATTAAAAATGGAAAGGGAACTGCTGAAAAAATAAATACTTTTTTCAAAGGAACAACCGATTACAAAACCTGTACTTTTATTTCGTACATGTTAGCTTCTGTAGCAATAGCACGTACTCCGGCTACCAAAAACAAGCCACCACAAGAGCAAGTGTATAGCTTAAGTAGTTTGGTTAAGTCCATGGGGTTCGATTGGCCTTCCGGAATTCCGGATATCACTATATCCAACTTTAACTGTTCGGAAAACGCAGAAGCAATCATGATTGGCGGAAAATTAAACATCAATGATGTAACGCTTGCCGATGGTGTATTAGCTCATGTTCTTTCATTCTTACCAAGTCCAGAAATCACATTTGGAGTAGAGTTTGTATACAATGATGGCTTAGCAACAGGTTCAACTTGTTTTAAATTCACATTGGATAATATTAAAATTCCAATTGGAAATGGTAAAACATTCGACATTGATCAGCCTACTATTTTATTAAGTCTTAACCCATTATTTAAGTTTGTAGTATTCGAAGTAAAAGCTGAAATACCATTTAGCATTTTTAAGAGTCCAACAATTGATGCTGATATAGCGATGACAATCGATAATATTGAAGCCGAAGTTGGTGTAGAACTTAAGGGAAACACCTCAAGTTTGTTGACTCCTCCTGGAGTTAAAGGTTTACATTTTGATACTTTTGGAGTAGGCTTAGGTGTAATTTTTGAACCACCAGGGTTTGCAATTGGTGTAGAGGGAACTTTCCATATAGGAAACGCGGGAGAAGTACCTTTAAATGATGATAAATTTGCCATTATTTGCGAAATGGAAGAAGAAGTACCTAACCCAGTCTATCTTTCGTTCTATATTCCAAAATTAGATTTAAGTGAGGTTATTACACTTTTTACTAATACTACAATAGATTTAGATTTCCCTGTTTCATTCCAAGACCTTTCGGTAACATGGGCAGAAAATTTAATGGAGCCTCTTGTACTACCTGATGGCTCATTAACAAAAATGGGATACGGATTTAGTGCTTACATGGATATTTTTGGACTTCAATTTTACGGTTTCTTGCAAATTGACTTAACTTCTGGGGTATCAGGAGATATTACCATGTCGCCATTAAGCTTTGGAAGTTTATTGAAATTATCAGGTAACGGAAAAACCATTGATTTAAAATACGGATCAAATGGGAAACCAATACCAAATAATACAATTCCTAAAACAGCTGCTGAAAAAAAGGCTATTGCTAGTGCTAGCTCTAAGCAAATAATCGCTGCAGGTGGGCCTTCAATGACGTTAAGTACTTCTTCTTCACCTTACTTTTCATTAGATGCTGAAATTAGTTTATTTGAACTGATCAACGAAAAAATAGATGCTACAATTAGTAAAGATGGTATTTCATTTGAACTTGATTATGGTGCGGTCATGCAAACTAAAATGCAATGTACGCTAGAAGATTATCATAACTTCTCTGGAAAATTTACTTATGGCATTGATTTAGACATACCATTACCTAGCATTGCTGGTTTTAGTCTAGGATCAATCGATCTAGATGCGGGGTGTGATTTAGGTTTAGCTATTTCGACATCTACTTCTGATGTAAGGTTTGGTGTTCAAGGAGGATTTAATTTTGAAGATTTAGACTTAAACTTTGGTCCTTTTGAGGCTGATGTAAATATTTCATCCATTTCAGGTTTAATTGATGCTGTGGGTAAATATGTGTTAGCTCACGCAGGTGATATATTCAAAGCATTTATTTCAAATGCATCCAAATGGGCTGAATTTGTGAAAAACGAGGTTATTAAAGGGGTTAAAGATGTTGCTCAAGGTTTAAAAACGGCGTTTGATCAATCAGCAACTGAAGTTGCTTCGATAATGCATGGTGTTGGATATGGAGTTGATGAAATTGCGTCAGGAATTCAAAGTGCATTTTCGGCATCTGCTAATGAAATTGCTACAGCATTAAAAGATGGACTTGGAGCCTCTGACACGGTAGTAACAGGTGCTTTAAAAGGTATTGGTTTTGGTGCACAAGATATCGCTACTGCTCTTAATTCGGTATTTGGCTTAGCACCAACAGCTATCAAGGATATCTTAAGTGCGGCTGGTTTTGCTGATAGCGCCATTGAAAGTGCTTTTAACGCCATTGGTGGAGCATTTGCAAGTGCTGCCAAAAGTATTTGGCATGCAGTGACTCATTGGGATCACTGGTAGAAATACAACTATACATTTCATTCGGTGTGATTCATTAGAGTCACACCGATATACTAAATTAAGTCGTCTTATAACATCACTTATGAAACAAAGTAAAAACGAAATATTAGCATATAATTCTTTTAATTTATTAAATCAATTACATGATCCCAAAGCAAAACAATATTTAGAATGGTCTGTTACTTTAACCGCAGATAAGTTTGAGTTTCGTAATAAACCTACGCTATATGTTTACCCAAATGAAGATTTTAATGCGTATCAAAACTTAAATAAGCTACTTCATAAGTTAAATTGCCCAGAGGAGCTAATCCAAATACATGAACATTCTTTCGCCACATCAATGTATCAAGGTATAAGAATACCTGATATAAACCTACTTGAAAAATGCCTGTATATTCACCATGAAGGCGTCTCTCATATTGATTGTTACCGCTGGGAAAATCAAATGCATTATGAAAATTGTAATTATGTTTATCATAAAAGTTTTGATTTAAATAATACTTTTTCTATGACCCATAGCGATTTAACGCCTTTTTTGGAAAAGTTATTCAAGGCAGAACAATTTGTTCATCACTTTGGGGTTTGGTTTCAAGAAAGTAAAGAAGAAATACGTGAAGTTTATTATTCTTTTCCGAATAGAACTCGGTTTAATTGGGTAGTTAAGGCTTTTGAAAATTTGTTGAATAAGGATGTATATCAAAAATCTTCAAAATTCAGAAATTTTAAGTTTAAAAATATAGGTTTTGATAGTACGCTACAACAAAATTCTCCTGCAATTACAATTTATTTTACGCTTCCGATTACAGAAAAATTTCCAAACGATTACAAAGAATTAATAAGATCTTGTTCTGATTTATTTGATGAAAACTAATATGATAATTGAGGCTTTAATGTTTCTAAAGTTATATTAAAACACCTAAAATTAGGCATGACGATCTAGTTTATGAGTAGTAGCGGACTTCTACTCACAAATCTTTTGGTTTTACACAGACCTTTATTTTATGCTTATACTTTTGTTTTATCATTTAAACCGCTATTTCTTATACACATTGTTAGCTGCTGCTGTTATTTTAATACTTCGTTAATCATTTCGGCAATTCCAAATTCCTCTATTTCCTCAATAGTTTTAATTTTAATATGCCTCATAGATTTACCTGTTCCTTCTATTAAATGACTATTAGTTTTTATTTTGTTAAACTCGAAAAACCCAAGAGTAACTGCTTTCTTGGTTGTTTTTAAATAGCAAAAATCTTTATCAGTTGCATAAACGGGTCTGCTCCATTTAAACTGTTCGTTGGCATTAGGCACTAAAGAGAAGATTAATTCTCTTAAACTACCTAAAATCGGTTGATTATTTTCTTCCGAATTTTTGATATAATTGGTAACTTCTTGATTCATTTTTAATTCTTTTTCGGTACTGGTTGTCAGTTTACTATTTTGGCTTTCGATTTGTTCACCTTCGAATTTTTAAATATTCGATAGGTTTTTAAAGATTCCCACATAGAGTTGTAAATGATTAATCTGTAACTCTCATTCTACTTTTTTTTAGAGAAGACTCATTTATCTTCTTTAAATAATTATTCCAGAATTTTTGATCATCTGGATCGGATTCAATTTTGGTAATTCTACTGTCATTCGATTTTATTTGTTTACGGTCAATTTTGCAATCAACGTTATTTTGACAACTAAGTGCTAGAGCCAAAATAGAAGTTTATTCATTCTTTTGTAGAATGTGCTGCAACGCGTTTGTGTATGATTAGTTGGCATTGACATATTTTGACAATTAACTATACACATTGTTGTGTACTGGCTTTTTTATTTATGTTAATTCCAGGGATTATATGAACCAAAATTCCATATATGGTCTTCAATATCCTTACATGTGTAGCCACGACCACCATACTCTTGATCCTTAATTTCTAAAAGTACTTTTGCACCTTTGGCAACAGCATTTTTATAATGTTCATCGATTTTTTCAACAATTATATAAGGCGCCTGAGTGTTTATTCCGTTCAAACTGTTGGGTGCTTTTATCAATTTCCCGTAATCGTTATTGTTTTCTGAACTTAACATAACCATCGAATTTCTATATGTTAGTTGAGCATGTATAATTGTATTGTCTTCTCCTTGGACTACAAGGTGCTTTTCAAATCCGAATGCCGCACATAACCATTCGATGGCTATTTTTGCATTTTTATATTGAATTGTTGGGATAATACATGCTTTATTTGCTGTCATGATTTTATGGATTGTTTGCCCTCAAGTTACTAAAAACGGTTGTTTTTTGGAAGGCTTTATTCTGGTAAGTTCGGTTATTCCTGCTTGCACACTACGGTTAGTATGTGCCTAGTGCGACTGATAGGAAGCATTATTGCATGTACATCGCTCTCTGTAGTTCTTATTGTTCAAGTACGTTTATTAGTTCACTGTAGTACCTGGTAGCTATAAAATCAGCTCCTGCTTCATTGTAATGAACTTCATCTGCTAAAAAACTATCATTAAATCCTGTAAACATATCAACGGCAATTACTTGAGAAGTTGATGTTGTTCGTTGGTCTGCAATTGTTAATACATCTTGTCGTATTTGGTTGAAAGCATTGGTAAGTTCAGTTGTCATAAAGTCAGAACGACCTTGAGCAGGCTGTTCGATGATAATTATTACATTCGGGTTATTAGCCTGCAAAGCGTCAATAATTGCGTTGATGTTTGAAATAGTTTGATTATAATCCAAACTTTGTAAGATGTCGTTTCCGCCTGGTGAACTAAACAGAACAATATCTGGCGAACTTGTTTGACTAAGCCACCCATTTAGCCCATTCAAAATTTGTCCTGAAGTCCAACCGCCCCTACCTTCGTGGTCTAGATCAAAATTAGTGCTATTGAAAGTTGGATAAGAAGCATTGTCTGATTGAGTACCTATAAAATCAAAAGTCCAATTGTTTTCTTTTAAGTCTATCCAAAGTTCATAGCGGTAGCTCTCAAACTCGGGTCTTGCTCCTTCTACTCTGGATGCTCCCAAAGGAAGTATTTTATTTATTGAAGTACTTGGCGGTTTAGGATTAGAATCATCATCACTACTACAACTTATTAAAAGAAAAATTGCGAGTGTTAATAGTACTAGAATGTAGCTATTATTTGAAGTTTTTAATTGCTGTAATTTATGTGCCGTCATTTTAATGAATTTATAATTAATTGTATGACACAAATAACACCATAATACATTTTTAAATTCTATTTCTAAACTAACATTAAGTATGAAATTATCATCGTTCTTGATATTTTAGGACATTTTTAATTCCTTTCTGTAAATACCTGGAGACTTTTTCTTAATCTTTTTAAATGAACTATAAAATACACTTTTAGATTTGAACCCGGCTTCAAAACCTATGGCTTCAATAGTAAAGATGTCGAATTTTTCATTGTGAAACATTTTGATGGTATGATTTACTCTGTATTTATTTATGAAATCATTAAAATTTGTATTTAAGTTTGTTTTTAAAAGTTCACTTAAATACCCTTCACTTATATCTAATCTTTTTGCTATTAAAGTACGCGTAAGATTTGATTCTAAGTAGTAATTTTCTTTTTCCATAAGCGAAATAAGTAATTCTATTTTTTTGTTAATTTTTGTTGAGCTTGAGGTAGTTAGATTTTCTGATTTTAGTTTTGCAATTGTTTCAGTATTGTTTTGAATAGAGTTTGTTACTACTAGTTTTGAAATTTGCTTTCTTTGTTCGGAAACATTTAGGTGATGAACTCCGAAAAAAGTAATTATTATTAAAAAGATGGCAAGAATTACAAGCAAATATTCCCAAACAGGAAAATCATATATTATGTTAACTACTTCGCTGAACATCCAAATTAAAAGAAAAAGAAAAAGGAATAAGCTATTTAATTCAAGCCATTTTTTTTCTTCACTATATAGCGTATTTGTACTTTTAATTTTAATGTAAGAGAAACCAATAAGTGTGATTGAATAAAATAAGAAAAAAACAGCCTTTACTTCAATAATACTTACTAGTTTATTTTCATTATGGCCAGCTAGCCAATCATATACATCAAAATCAAATATAAAGTCTATAAATTGAAACGAGCTGAACAATATAAAAGGAATACTTAAAAGCCAAATTTTTCTACTTGAGTTTAAAGGATGCCTTATAGCCTTTAAAGAAAACATCATAAAAGCATAAGGAAATAAAAACTCCCAACTAAGTAGTTCAAGAATTCCATTAGAAGGAACAAGACTTTCAAATTGAGTTATAATCAAGAAAAAATTTATTGCGATAATAGCTGTCGCAAAATAATAGTGTACATCTTTTCTAAAAGACTTTGAAATAAATATTAAAGCAACCAAAAAAAAGCTTAATGCTAATCCCAAAAGGATTAAAATATCTAAAAAAGTAAAATTCATTGATTGCTTATTGGGTGGCTAAATTACAGAGAACGGTTTGTGTATGGTTTCGTTGCGTGTTTGAGCAACTAATTTAGTGAATAAACACAAATGAGAGAAAATTCATTAGGAATTCTCCAAATACGTACTTGCCAAAGCAATTAATTATACACGGTGTTAGCTGTAGTTTTTTATCAATTCAGACAAAGAATTTAATTCCAATATTTTATCAAGGTATTTTCCTCTACTGCTATTTACACGTTGATAAGGAGCAAATAGATTTGAAACTTCATTAAATTCATTATTCAAAGCGTATAGTTTTTCTTTGTCACTATCTGATAATTTTTTCTCACGGTGTTTTTTATTAAATTCAATTAATCTTTTAACAGCTATTTCTTTTTTAGCAATTTCAGCTCCGGTTGCGTTTAATGTGCAAATCCCATAAATTCCTTGGAGAAAGTATAGCCATTCTTGTTCAAATGCTAAATTCAATTTCTCCATATTTACACTTCCGTCTTCTTCTATTATGTTGTCATAACCGAAGCTGTTGTGATTACTATTAACAAAAGTATTTATAAATTCTATTTTCAATGATTCCTTGAATTTAGATGAATTATTCGCATTTTTATTCTTTTGTATTAAAGCGATTACACTTTTTGGATAGTATTTTTTGACTTCAGAAATTATCTTTTCGTCACCAAGTGGAGAATTAATTGTATAGGTTGCATTAATTTCATAAGAACTATTAGGGACTAATTCATTGTCAATTAATGTTTGTAAATCTTGATTAGAAATGCCTGACATTTCACATAATTCATTTGATTCGATAAAATATTCTTCAATGTATTTAATATCAATATCCATTCTTCAGTTTGTGATGTTTAATTACAGCTAACGGTTTGTGCATGATTAGTTGCGCGTCTCTCGCAACTAAAATAGCAAAAGGAAACCGAACCTTAGGAAAATCCTACGGATTTTCCGAGTACAGATATACCCAAGCAATTAATTAGACACGGTGTTACACACAGTTTATTTTCAGAATATTACTTTGGTTTTAGGCAATTCGTCTTGTATTCGTAGCTTTTCCTTTTCAGAAAACTTATTCTTGCTTAATTCTAGTACTTTGAGAGATGAGAATGCATTCAAGTCGCTTGGAAGACTCTTTAAATTGTTGTTTCTTAATAAAAGGACTTTTAAATTCATTAGATCATGCAATTGCAAGCTTAAATCTTTTATTGAAAGGTTTGGGTTATTATCAAGTACCAAGCCTTCGATTTGTTTTAATTCATTAAGGTTTTCAGGAAATGTCTTCAAATTGTTATCAGACATTACAAGAATTCTAAGAGATTCAACTTTAGAGACAACTTGAAAAACCTGTTTAAAATTAAGTCCTGGATTATTGTCTAAATGAAGCTCTTTTAACTTTTTTATATTAGATAATCCAACAGGAAGTTCTGTAAGTTTATTTCCACTTAGGTAAAGGAAATCTAAATTTTCGATATGAGATAAAACTTTGAAGGCTTGTTCAAAATCGAGTTTATTATTTTCGGCTAAGTCAATTTCTCTAAGATTAGAAAAACCAATTAGCAATTCAGGTAATTCATGGAAGTTATTATTCCTTAAATTTAACACAGAAAGCATCTCTAATTTTAGTAATTCAACAGGTAATGTAGATAAATGATTTCCTTGAATATTTAGTAATGTCAATTCCTGTAAAACTTCCAATCCTTTTGGTAATTCTGTCAATTTACAGTGAGTCAAATAGAGCGACCTAATATGAGGTAATTCTTTAATACTATTTGAAAACTGCGATAGTTCTTCACAGTTTAAGTCCAACCATTTTACTTTTTCAGTTTCTTCAAGTGCTGTTGAGAACGAAGAATATTTTTCATTCTGGGAAATACTTGTTAAAGGAAGAAATAAAATTAGAATTAGTATAGACTTCATATGGTTTCAAATTGTGTGTAACGTTTTTGTATAAGATTAGTTACGTGTTTTAAGCAACTAATTTAGCAAATACAAACCGAATAGAAAATCTGCGAGGATTTTCGTAAGCAAGCAAGTAGTAGCGATGAATTATTCGCGGTGTTGTACGTAGACTTTTTATTTCAGAATTGTTTTTAGTTCACTAAAGTCAGTTATACAATGTTTAGCATATTCAGATTTTTCTTGCCCGAATTTTGAAACTTGAATTGTATTTAAATCGAGTTCAAATCCTGCTTTTAATTCCGAATTGGGATTGTCTCCAATTACATAAATTAAATTAGGATTAATGTTCTTTTTTAAAAGGATGCTTTTAAAAATTCCTTTCTTATGAATTCTTTTTGGGTCAAGTATGTCGTCAATATAAATTTCGCCAAATTCTTTTTCTATTCCTAAATCACGAATTTTGGCATTTTGTAATTTCAAAAATCCAGTCGTTACTAATATTTTTTCTTGTAGTAAATTTTGAACAATTCCAAAATCTTCGAAGGTTTTGATATTCAGTTGATATTCATATTCATTTACTAGACTTGCAAATTCTGAATTCAGCTTATTGTCGAATTTATATTTTTGAGCTACAAAATCAAATGGAAACTTCCATAATTCAGGAACGATTTTTTCGGTCATTTCCTTTCCATATCTTTTTGTCAATAAACTCTCAAACTTGTCAAAAATGGGTTTAACTGACTTTTCACTAATTGATTTTGTTTCAAAAAGAGTGTCGTCTAAATCGAAAATTAATAATTGATTCATTTAATTTGAGTCGGTTCTTTGGCTTACGTATGACGTTTCATATATGTGTCGTAGCTGTGCAAATTGTTACCCAACTCTCGACATTATCGGTGTATTGGTTGCTAATTTTTACTTTTTGCAAGCATTTTGCCTTACCAAAAATACAAGAACCTTTCGATTCATCACTTAACTACTATGATCACATATATGGTATTGTATGCTGGTTTTTAGCTTCTTAAGAAGTTGATTTTTGGATAATATTTTATATTCATTTCACTATGTATTTTAAACGTATTTATAAATATTAAAATCACATTCAAAATATACATTGACACAATAAAAATTAAACTTGAGGAAATAATCATACGCATTGATAGTTCTCCTTTAATTGCTAAAACTCCTAAATTTAAAAGAATGGGAATTGCAAAAAGTAATAAAGTCCAAGTAATCTCAAAGTTTATCAAATCTTTGGCCGTTTTATTAATTCCTTTTATTTTGTCTTTTTTTGAAACCCACATTATTGCAGGTATAAGAATTCCGAGTAGTGGAAAAATTAAAAAAGTAAGTGCAGATAAATTAAGCGCTTTTAAATAGCCTTTATCTTCTTTTATTGTCCAATCGATTAAATCATCAGGATTTACATTTAAAGCGTTGGCTAATCTTTTTAAAGTTTCCCCAGTTGGTTCAGTTTCTCCATTTTCAATTCGTTGAATTGTTCTCAAACTTAATCCAGATTCTTCTGCAAGAATTTCTTGGGAAAAACCTTTTCGATTTCTTAGTTCTTTTACTCTTTTTGCTAAATCTTTGTTCTTCATTTTTTCTGTTTTATTTGTTCAGAATAAAACTAATTCTAATGTTGTTGGTTTGGTTGCGTCAATATTATGTCATCTTTACGTCATCTGTGCAATTCAACTTTAACCTTGTTTAATTTATAAAAACCTAGCGCCGTTGCAAAAAGGAAATGACTTAATGAACTAGCACTAAATTGCTCTGATTTTATATATAATACCAGCAACTGGCATTTATTCATTCAGTATTTTTTGGATATCCTTTTGCACACTTATTTGTGTTCTGATTAATTCTTCCATCATTAATTTTAATATGACTTTTTCTTTTTTACCTGTTTCAGTTAAGTTGGAGTAGATGAAGTCCAAAAGTTTATTCAGTTTGTACTTTAAAAGTTCATTTCCTTCTTCTATATCTGTCAAAATAGATAATTTATCATATTCAACCAACTCTATTTTTGAATTCGATAGTGCATTCCAGTAATTAAGTTTAATACGTGGACCATTAACTCCTCCTGCTTTTTCAATCACTACAAGTAAAGATAATGTTTCGTTGTTCGAGTAAAAATCAAGAGAGTCTACTAATGCCTTTTGGTATGGGATTTTTTCGGTTATTTCTTTATCCGTATCCTTAAATTCCTTTACTAAAGATATATAGAAGTTGTCAATATACTTTCTGTCTTTTCTTTCTTCGTTCCAATTGTCAATCCATAAAGCGATTAATACACCTAATAAAACTGGAATAATGTCCTTAACAAACGTTTTGAAATTATTTTTCATTTCTTCGTTGTGTTCTGATTGTTGCTAACGTTCCGGCTAAAAAGCGTTGCTGTCCCGCAGGCAGTTATGATTTTTAGCCATTGTTGGTTGTAGTTTTTTTATGTTTTTAATCGTTTGTCAAACCAATCAATTACCAATTGATTTAATTCATTTTTATATTCTGTAAAATAGTGGTCGGTTTGGTAATTTTTCAATTCAAAGTCGTAATTAACTTCAGTTAATTTTTTTGCGATTATGTCTGCTTGTTTTGGATTCACTCTTTTGTCATTAGTTCCACATAAAATTAAAAGGCTACTGCTTTTGTCTAATTCATTTGTCCAATAAACTACCGAACGTTTTTTTAATTCAGATTCTTTATTATCCTGATAATTTGGCACACATTCCGCAATAACTTTGGATTCCATTTCTGGTCTGTCAGAGATTAGTCCAAACAAATCGGTTGGTCCATTTCCGACAATAGCTGTTACTATCTTGTCCGATTTTTGCAGAGCAAGATAAGTCATCATTCCGCCTCTTGACCAACCAAACATTCCTATACAATTTGGGTCGGCCCTATCAATTTCTTTGACAGTTTCTGTTAAATTTAGTACATCGTTTATTTCTGCTCCACCAAATTCATCTTTTTCCCGATAGTTACTACCAATTATTACGTAACCTTGTTCAGCTAATTTGGAAGCGTACATAATTAAAGTACCGACAGTTAATTGTGAAAAATCTCTATTTCCACCACGATTAAAAATTACAACAGGATATTTTCCGTTCTCTTTAGGTTCGATTACTATTCCACGAACTTTTAGGCTGTCACTTTGGTAAGTGATGAAATAAAAGTCTAATTTATTCAGATGTTTAAAGTTAGAATATAGTTGACCATCTTGTGAAATCCTATTCCAAATTGGCGTTTTTGAAATGTCTACTAATTTTTTCGATAAAATTTTTCCATTTTGGCTAAAACCAATGCTTATAAAAAGTATAAAGATTATCGATGTTAAGACTTTGTTCATTTGTTAAGTTAAATTACAGCTAGCGTGTTTGTGTATGGTTAGTTGTGATGTTAAGCAACTAATTTAGTAAACTATCACGAACTGGAGAAAATTCCGAAGGCACTTTCCAAGCAATTAATTATACACGGTGTTAGCAACAGTTTATTTTTCAACTATTAAGTATTCAACATACCTCAAGGCAGAAACAATCAAATTATTTCGACTTTTAGCTTGTTTTTCAAAATCATCAAGGGTTTCTCTATTTAATTTTCTTCCCTTTATAAAAACAGCCGAAGGATTTCGCAATGTAGACAAATTTAGTAAAGGATTATCGTCTATTAATAGAAGGTTAGCAATTTTACCAACTTCAATAGTTCCCATTTCATTCATAATTGAATGAGTTTTTGAAGCATTTACTGTGGCGGTTTTCAATATCTCATAATTAGAAAGTCCTGCTTCTTTGTAAAAAGAAAATTCTTGATGAATTGAAAATCCAGGTATTGTAACACCTATTCCAGCATCAGTACCGCAAATAAAGGTGACATCAACCTCATGAAGTTTTTCGATAATATTTATATGAAAGTCGTGCTGTTTTTTTATAGTATTAACAACAGAAGAATCATTTAATTTTGCAGTAGACCACCTTTCAAATTCTGCTTTACTATCGACCTTTTTAATTAGAGGGTTCATAAATTGTAATTGCTCTGATTCTAAAATATTATCATCAATGAGCATTTGATAAATGTTATTATAAACCGTTAAAGTTGGACTAAAAGAACTATGTTTTGATTTTGCAAAATCATTAATCACTTCTTTTAATTTTAATGTATCTAAAGTATAGTTTAAAGGTTGTTGTATAATATCCTCGGCATGTTCTATAGATTTTATTTGTGGATTAAAATGATAGGAATAAGGTACTTTTTGTGAAGGATGAGCAACTATGTCCATATCAGAAATCTTGGCCTGTTCAATGATGGCATCAAAGATATCTTCGGTTAAGCCATAAAAAGTTTTAATAAAATCATACCCTCTTTTCTTATATGAAATCACTTTTTCTTTTGCATCACTTGGGTTTACTAATTGTAAGTTATCATCTCCTAAAAATTCTGGTCCTGTAAGTTTAGGACTTGTGGTGAAAAATATTGGAGAAATAATTTCATCATTATTTATATCTTCTTTAAGTCTTAAATGCATTGGCATTCCCCACAAGTTTCTAACTGCAGTAACACCATTGGATAGATACAAACCAAGTTCATATTTATCCCATATGTGAACGTGCATATCTATAAGACCTGGTGTCAAATATTTATTTTTTGCATCAATAATTTTAACATCTTTGATCTCAATATTGTCTGCGATGTTCTTAATTATACCATTTTTGATATATACCATTTTGTTGACTAAAATAGTGTCTTGATTCATTGGGACAACATTTACATTGGTAATCAGATAGGAATTACTTTTTGCAAATTCATTATTTTCAACTTTTAGGTAATTGGTACTTTGGTTATCAACGAATATTATAATAACCATTGTTATTAATAAAATTCCACTAAGTATAGCAATAAATTTAAGAATTCGTTTTACTATTCTCATATTGTATTTAATTGTTGCTAACGTTTAGTATATGAATCGTAGCATCCCGCAGGGTGCTATGATTTTATATACAGTGTTATCACCTTTTTTTATTTGTGTGCAGTTAATATAGTTAATGATTTTGCTAAATTCAACTTGTCGGAATCATCCAATTCTATAAGATTGGCATTCGCAACATTTTCACAAAATTTCTTAGCCCAACTTGGAATGAGTGAGATAAAGCGAGTTCCAGAATTATCAGGAAATCCGTAACCAACAAAACCCAATTCATTGAAATTTGTTATCAAATGAGACAAGCCTCTCTCTTCTAGTTGCTCGAAGTTTTTGCTATACTGATTGATAGCTCTTTCTAATACTTTTCCTATAGGATGATTTAAGTTAATTATTACGCTAGAGATATAATTTTTCATATGAGAGCTATCATTCTGAAGCGGAAGTATCCCAAATATCTCGGCATGCTCTTCATGGAATGGACAAAAGTTGAATGAAGTGAAATAATTTTTGTTTACATCAGCTGCACCTTTCTTAAATATTTCAATTATATAGTTATCACCATTTTTTTTCGCTAGCCTTATACTAGACCTAGAAAACTTTTTAGATATCCCATATTTGATTAGACTAGATAGGGAATGCCATTCAGATATAGTACTATCATAATGAGGAAATCCAAAATTATCTAATACAACTTGATTCTCTTCAGTAGGATTCATAGTACTTATATCATAAACTTTATTCTCGATGTGATTTTTAAAATAGGGATTCATACCGTGCATTTCATTTACTAAAAACTGAGGCACTATTTCTATTGTTTCATTGATACTATTTAACTCCTTAAGATTTATTTTTCCCGTGTTATCAACTATTGGAATAGGCCAATCATATATTGATAGAATCTCTTCTATAATTTCGTTGTTAGCTAGGTACAAATTGATCCTGGCCAATAAAATTAACCTATCAATCAAAGGGCTGTTTTCTAAAGTTAATTTGAATTTTTCTTTAATATCTTCTTTATATTGATTTCTAATAATTTCTTCGATCAAAGATTTATCTCCTTTGAGAGAGTTTCTTGAAAGGGAAGTAATCATTGCGTTATTTTTCGAATTTTTCACGTTTAAAACAACTCTATTGGGTGGTACATTCTTCCCACCAAGATTTATTTGATCCAACGAATTGGGAACTAAAATACCTTGTAGGTATATCCTTTTGAATTTAGTACTATTCGAGCTGTTGGATACGTGTTTGGCTTTGATATTGGCGTTGTTTGCACCCCACCTCACTGGTATATAGTGATTTTGATTATTAAGACTAATGAGCATTGTGGCCCCTGCTTGTATGTTTTGCAATGTTCCTGCTGCTCTTCTGGTTGATCCTAAAACAGTTGGCTTAGGGAAAAAATAAGAAATTGATCCAGAGAATTGTACTCCTTCAATTTCCACATCAATTAATTTCGTCTGTTCCTCCATAGATAAAGAAGCAGCTGCCTTATCCGAATTTATAACTATGTCGTCAAGTTTAAAAGCTAATGATTCTTTCCAAATGCTATAATCTTTATAATAATCTTGGTAAAAAGTTTCGTTTTCTGCTGTTTCGGTAGCAGATAACACCATAATCTGTTCATCTTGTTCATTGATTAGAATGGGATAGTCTACAAACCCAAACACCTCCTTTATGTATTCAGATACTTTTAGAGACTCTGAATTTTTGAAGTCACCCTTTTTCCACTTCTCACCGATTACATTAATTGTAATCGTTGTTCCGATATTTAAACTTTCTTGAGGAACCTTGATTACTTTAAATTGTTGATTGTAATTTTCTATTTCAATATCCAAGCTTTCGGAATTTTCATTGATAAATGGATCCGTTTTGGTTTTTATAGTTATATGATCAGCAATTTCAAAACAACTAATTAGACCGACACCAAATCGAGATATTGGACTTACATTTAAGTTTAAATTTTCAAATTCATCACTTCTATAATAACTTTTACCAATAATGGATAGATAGTTTCTTATAATATAAAGACTCATTCCAGAACCAGTATCCGTTACTGTTATTTTGGAATTGCCGTTTTCTTCGTGGGTGACATCAATTTTTATAAACAGTTCGCTTTTAGCAATTGAAGCACCTTTTTCTATATATTGAAGTTCTCGAACTTTTAATGCATCTATGCTGTTTTGAATAATTTCACGTAAAAACACATACGGGTCTCCATCATATATTTCTCCACTTATCAACTCAAACATTTTTCCTCGATCAAATTCAAAACGAATGTCAATTGGTTCGAATCCTTCTGCATCAATATCCCACTCCAATTTTATGGTGCCCAGTGTATAGCCTGGTAATTCTTCGAGAAGTTGTTCGTTTTCTGAAATTTGTTCTGAGATCCAGTGCCTCATATCTTTTAAAGAAGCATATACTTTATGATCATCTGTTTTGCCCTGAATATTTAAGGTTAAAACGTTGTCATTTTTTCTTTCAAAATGTACTGGCTCAAGAGCAATGTGTTTTTTCCATTCATTTGCTGAGAATAAATTTCGTGGATTCACAAATTTCCATAATGAATAAGGTGTGCGATTTTTCCCAATATCAAGCAAATCGATAAATCGCATATATGTTGTTAGAGCTTGAAGATTAATTGATTCGTCAAGTACTATTGCTTTTCTTTTAAGAGTTCTAATTTTAGAAATATCATACCAATGCCCAGCACAAACCTCACCAATAAGTTCTCCTAATCTAGAATCTGTGTCATCAAAAAAAGACTTAACTCTAGTTTTACTTCTCTCTGAATGAGTATGCCTAACGTATTCTAGCCAAACGTTTTTTAATACTTCCGAGCTATCATTTACGTGACCGTGTCGATCCGTATTTAAATGTTTTGATTTTGCATAACTTCTCCATTTAATATCTTCGTTGTCTAATAAGGCAAAATCAGTAATTGATTTTCCTGAAGTTGTTTTTCCTGTAACAATTAGCTCTTTTTCGTCTTCACTGACAGCCATTCCCCAATCATGTCCATAAATTGCGCATGCTAAAATACAAGCCTCTACGCCACAAAGTCGATTTATAATATCATCACCTAATAAATCCTCAGAAATTCGAAACAATGACTCCATATGAAACTGATCATGCGGAGTGTATTCATCAAATAATAGATTTGTCTGTGTTAGTTGGGGGAGAACATATTCTGCAAACCTTTCAAGTTTAGCATACAAGTTATGTTTAGCATTCTCTTTTTGAGGTTTTGATTCATCATATACCTTTTTAATCAGTTTGGATTTGGCAATTTCTATTAGCATTTATAATTTGTAATTATTTTCAATTGGTGATAACGGTCTCGGCTATGAGTAGTTGCGTGGTTTATCACTTAACTTTGCAAGTACACACCAAGTTGGAAATTCCTGTGGAATTTCCAAAGTAGGCGAGAACGAGCAATTACTTATAGCCATTGTTGTAACTTGTTTTTCAATCATTAATTTTTTTAGCAATCAGATATAAATTACTGGAAGTCGAATGAAAAAATAAGGTGTCATTACTCGTAGATAAAATCCATTGACTATCTCCTTCATTTCCTTCGCCATCTATGAGTATTGTTTTTTCTTCCAACTTATAAGTCCATTTACCACTTTCGCCTTTTTTTAAAGTTCCGTCATAACTGTCAAATGTCCCATTACTCTTTAAATGCATCCAATTCTCAATTAGATCAGTAGATTTATCATTTTCAACAATATTCAATATTTGCCATTTTCCAATAAAATATTCAGGGGATTTTTTGCAGGCAGAAAATCCAATAAATATCAATAGTATTAAATTTCTAATTCTCTGTTTCATTTAAAATAAGTTACAACAATTCAGTATATGTAAAAGTACATATATTACCAATTGTACGTATTTGTAATTAATTAAAATTGTTTAGGGGTATATAAAGCTACAAATTAAAAAACTAAACACCACTTGATAAAAGTGGTGTTTACATAAAAACATATATCCAAAATAAATAATTATTGATCCCAGCTAAAGGATTTTTTACCCCCTTGTTTTTTAATGGCATTTAATAAAGCCGTTTCGAGACTGGTCTCATCCTTTTTGCTATTACTTTTAATAAATGCAGTCCTTTTTTTGTTTAATTCTTGTATTTTTTGCTGTATTTCTTTGCGTTGAGCACTTTTTTTGGCAATGTGCTGTTTTAATTCGCTAGTAGATTTACCTTTAAGTTCTTGCGGTAGTTGATCATCTGCAATTTCTTCTAATTCAAATTCTTTGTCCTCTGCTGCATCGATCAGATCCCAGCTTTTGTTCTTATAAAAACCAGAACTCTTACTCACAGTTCTGCTTACAGCATTTGCGGCACTATAGGATTTTGCATTACTATCTTGCTCCCGTTGCAAACTTCTTTTTTGAGCTCCGTGACTACCGTAATAGATATAGGTGTCATTTAATTGATGATTGAGCTTTAAAATAATATCATCATAGGGTGTAGCAATATGTACAGTTTGGCGATTATGGTCTATAGCACTGTACTCTCCATGAGTGATATCGGCTCCATTTTTCCACATTGTATCTATTCCTTGTCTATAATTACCGCAAAAAATAGTATTTACGGTGATATCTTTTTCCAAAGCATCTGTAGCAGCATCTTTATAATCGGTTGGGCCTTGCGTAAAAGGTTCATTTCCGGCTATAAAAATTAACTTAAGGTGGTCGTTGTTTTTTTTCCAATCTAATTGATTAATAGAGGTGGTAATTACCTTACCACAATACTCATTACCTCCATTTGTGGTTAGCGCAAAAAGCTCCTTAGAGATTTCGTCCAAATCCTCAGAGAATGGTAATACTTGGCGTATATACCCTTCTTTGGATGACAAACGATCATTACCATATTCATAAAGTGCTATCTGAAGCTTTATGGTATTATGACCACATTTGGCATAAGACAACTCATTTACAATTTCCCATAATTGTGCTTTGGCCTGGTCTATTAGCCCATCCATACTGTTACTGGTGTCTAATAATAAAGCTACTTGTATATTGCTGGTATTTGGGTCTGTTTTGGTGGTTTGGATCTTATGTGATCCCTCATTCTGAAATGATAAATCCTTATTTGGTTTATGATTTGCATTGCAAGAAATATGAATCAATAGGCTTAATGCGCTCCATATAAAAAAAGTTTTCATGGCTTTGTTTTTTAAATTTACGGTAAAACTAGAGCGAACTTTTTTGATCAAAAATCTATAATGAGTAAAAGAGTGGTGTAATTGAGTAAACTCGACTTTTGATTTAGGGAAGTTTCTTTTTTTGTCGTAAAAACGCTTTCTAAACCCCATTTCTGGAAATTCGTGATTTTATTATCCGGTTTAAATGGATTAAGTTTATCCTATTCAAATAAAATATAATGAAAAAAATAGGCGTCATACTAGTTGTACTTTGGTTACTGCCGGCGTGCATATATGGTCAGGAGAAAAAAGAAGCTGCCAGACCGGTTGCGCCTATGAGTATCAAGGGGTCTGTTAAAGAAGAAAGTACCAAAAAACCTATTAAAGGAGTCGATATCACGATAATGGGTAAAGGAACAGTGATCACAGATGTATTTGGAGATTTTAAAATACAGGCACGGGTTGGTGACGAGTTGGTGATTAGTCATGATAGTTTTGAGACCGTACATTATACCATTAAAGATGGGCAACGAATAGATGTAGAAGTACAAGAAAATCCTCAAGAGTCTAAATCAAAATCTTTTTCTAAGAAAAAAAGAGAATCGGTTTATCAAGAAAACCTAAATCAGGCAAAAGAAACGCTTAATAAAGATGCCGCAACTAGTATTGAGTTTATAACCAATGCACTAGAGAGTGTAAGAGATGATGACGCTTCTGGCGACGCCAAAAAATCTGAGTTATATGAGACTTTGGCAGATATCTATAGCTATTGGAAGCAACCAGATTTGGCAGAAAGTAATTATTTGATTAGTCTTTCAAACAAATACAATACTGATGTAAAAATAAAACTAGGCGCAGCCCAACTGGAAAACAAAAATTATCAAGGTGCTTTTAAAACCTTTGATCAGTTACATCGCTCACGATTAAACTCTAATCAAAGAATGTTGGTGTATGAAGGATTAGGAGATAGTAATAAGGGACTAGAAAATTATAAGGTTGCGATACAAAACTATAATAAAGCGCTTGCCATTGGCGAACGAAAAAAACTGGACGATAAAGTAATATCACTCAATTCTAAATTGGCCGAAATATTGCAGCAACAAGGAAATATATCTGATGCCGAAGGGTATTTGGATAACTCGGTGCAATTAGCACGCCAGAAAGATCGAAAAACGGCTGCCAGACAAAGAAGTGTAGCTGCCGATTTTTATAATAAGAGTAATAGTTATGATAAAGAAATACAATTAAGAAAAGAAGCATTAGAAGATATCGGAGAGATTGAAGAAATTGCCGATGACGAAGCCCCATCCGAAGAGGATAGAGCGATTACCACACAAGTTCAAAATTATAAAATAGCAAACGCGTTTGCTGCTCAAGAAAAATTTGACGAGGCAATTACTTATTTTGAAGAAAGTAAAAAAGAAGCAGCTTCTAAGAATGATTTGATTGTTCAAAAGGATGCGACCAGAAAATTAGGTGAGGTGTATCGCGAAAAAGGAGAGCTAAAAAAAGCATCCGAAGCTTTTGAAGAGTATGAGGCAATTGTAGATAAGCTACATATCCAAAAAGAACAAGAAATATCTCAAGCAGCACGATTTAGCCGTGAACTTGCATTAAGTGCAAATCGTATTACTACTCTAGAAAAAGATCGAGAATTAAACGAAACACGATATCAATTGGCTTTTGCCTCTCAAGAATTGGCTAATCAAAAAAGTCTACGGCAGCAGATTGTGATTTACTTTTTGATTGGACTTACTGTTTTATTACTGCTAGCGGCTTATCTTATGTATCGCAATATGAAACAGCAACGATATGCCAACAACCTATTGGCTTTAAAATCGTTACGCTCTCAAATGAATCCGCATTTTATTTTTAATGCATTAAACTCTGTAAACACATTTATAGCCACAAACGATGAAAGAACTGCTAATCGCTATCTCACAGATTTTTCGTTATTAATGAGGGCAGTTCTAGAGAACAGCGAAGAAAATTTTATTCCGCTAGAAAAAGAAATTGAATTACTAAAATTATACACGCAATTAGAGCACTTTAGATTTCAGGATAAATTTGAATATACTATTGATGTGGATCCCGATATTAGTGTAGGCGAATATATGATTCCGCCAATGTTGTTGCAACCTTATGTCGAGAATGCAGTATGGCACGGGTTGCGGTACAAATCAGAGAAAGGGTTGCTCTCCATACATTTCCGCAAACTTGATTACGATGCGATTGAGATTACCATAAGTGATAATGGTATCGGGAGAAAAAAATCTCAAGAATTAAAAACGCAAAATCAAAAATTACAAAAATCTCAAGGAATGGGTAATATCAAAAAAAGAATAGCCATTCTTAATAAGATGTATAAGGACAAAGTGGATGTTTTTATAACAGACTTAGAGGGTAATACCGAAGGAACTCTGGTAAAATTAATACTTAAAAAAGACAAATGAATTTAACTGCAATTATTGTAGATGATGAGGCTAATAGCCGAACTATTTTAAGAAATTATTTGGGTAAATATTGCCCAACGGTTAAGGTGTTGGGTGAAGCAGCTAGTGTAAAAGAAACATTAACGTTGTTAGAATCTCATGATCCCGATGTATTGTTTCTGGATGTAGAAATGCCCTATGGTAACGCTTTTGATTTTTTAGAGCAGGTTCCGGATCGAACCTTCGAAATTGTTTTTGTAACGGCCTATGATAATTATGCTGTAGAAGCATTAAATGCCCAAGCCACCTATTATTTGTTAAAACCAATTGCTATTGATGATCTTATTAAAGCAGTAACTCATGTAACCCATATTAAGCAAAGAGAAAATGCGTTGCAGGATACAGTTTTGGTGCCTAAAACGGCATTGGTAGAAGGTAAAATTACAATCCCACAACAAGATGGTTTCGAAGTGTTAGAGATTGCCGATATTTTATATTGCGAGGCAGATGATAATTATACCAAAATTTATCTCGAAAAAGGTCAGAAACTAGTAAGCAAAACGCTTAAATATTTCGAAGAATCTTTAAAAACTCAGGGTTTTGCTCGAATACACAAAAGCCATTTGGTAAATGTGAGTAGGATTGTGAGATATAGGAAAGGGAAGGGGGGAAGTGTTGTTCTTTCTTCGGGTAAAGAACTTTCTGTATCTTCTTCAAAAAAAGGAGCCCTTTTGGATTATTTTAAATAGTTTATTTAAAAATCTAAACCTTCTACAGCATAGGTAACTGCTGTATTTGTCTTTACAATATCTTGTAACACTTGTATATCTCCATTGGTATAGAGCATATGTTTTCCGGGTGTAGTACTTGGGTTTAGTATTTTATTTGTGGTTAGTATCGCTTTGGTTTGCCTGGCCACAGCTTCTCCCGAATCAATTATTTTAACACTATTAGATAACATCTTTTTTAAAATAGGGATTAAATATGGATAATGTGTGCACCCTAAAACAAGATGGTCAATATGTTGTGCTACCATGGGTGTAAGATAAGAATGAAGCAGCTCATGCATTTCTGAAGAATGGATCTTGCCTTCTTCTATAAGTTCGACTAATCCTGTACCAATTACTTCTATTACTTCAATGTTTTGAGCATACAGATCAGAGGTTTCTGCAAATAATTCGCTGGATAAGGTGCCTTTGGTGGCGAGTACGCCAACTTTTTTGGTTTGGGTGTGGATTGCAGCAGGTTTTATAGCAGGTTCGATACCGATAAACGGAATATCATATGTAGATCGCAATACTTTTATAGCATTTGTAGTGGCTGTATTGCAGGCCACAACGATAATTTTGCAATTAAACTCTAGAAGTTTTTCTGTGTTTTTAATGCTAAGTGCTAAGATTTCTTCTTTGCTGCGTTTACCGTATGGTGCATATTTACTATCGGCCAAAAAGATAGTGTTTTCATTGGGTAAAGCAGTTGTAATTTCTTTCCATATGGAAGTACCCCCAATACCCGAATCAAATATACCAATTGCTTGATTTTGCACCATTTCTACTGTAATTTGTTTCAAAAATAAAAAAGACAGCGAGATCTTGTCTCACTGTCTTTAATTTTTATCTGTCAAAGTAGATATATTATATACCTAAATCTTTTTTTACATCTGCCATAAGGTTTTTACCGTCGGCCATGATTACTCCAGTTCCTGTAGTCGAATCTAATACATACTGAAAACCTTGAGCTCTTGCAACCTTTTGGATTGAAGTACGAGCTTTTTCATATATAGGCTTCATTAATTCGATCTCTTTTTTCTGAAGATCCTGAAGTGCATTAGTTCTGTAATCGTTAATACTTTTTTCGGTAGCTTGAATTTCTTGCTGTCTTTTTAAGTTCTCTTCATCAGTTTTAGTTTCTGCTTCTTGAGAATATCTTTTGATAGTGCTTTGTAATTCTAGAACCATATTTCTAATCTCAGCGTCATAAGTTTTGTTCAACTTTTCGATCTCGCTTTTAGCAGCTTTAAATGCAGGCATTGCTTCAACCAATTCTTGCGATGCTATATGTGCTACTTTAGATTGAGCGTTTACAAAACCTGAAGTTCCTATAGTAATTGCAATAGCTACTAGTAATGTTCTAAATTGTTTCATTTGTAAGTAATATTAAAGGGTGTTATAAATTTTAAATTATTTTTCTAATTATTAGCAGCCTCCATCATTTGATTGACCACCGTCTTCTTTTAATTTTTCTTTTGCAGCTTTTAAAGCATTGATAGAATCCTTTTTCTTTTTTTGTAATTCTAACAATTTTGCTCTTCTTTCTTCAAATTCTTTTCTCTTCGCAGCTCTAATAGAGTCTCTTTCTGCCTTACGTTGCGCTAATAGTTGTTCTCTTTCTGATTGCTTTTGCAATGTAGCTCTTTCTCGATCTGTTACTTCTCTTTCTTGCTCAGCATTTCTCTTTTCAGACCTTTCTAGAGATTTCTTTTCCTTCTTACTATTTAGCTGCTTTCTTTTTGATGCTCTATTTAATCTAAGCAGAACCTGATCACTAATATCATATCGATCTGCAGAGTACAACATCACCAAGTCGGCAGTTTTATCAAAAACAAAATCATATTTTTTGTTTTTTGCAATTTCCTGAACGGCAACAAAAACTTGATCTTGAACCGGTTGTACCAATCTTTTTTTCTGAAGAAATAAATCTCCATTAGGACCGAATCGTTTTTGCTGATATTCTAATATTTCTTTTTCTTTAAAGAAGATATCCTCTTCTCGTTCTTCAATTAATTCTTTAGTTAATAAAACTCTTTCATTATTAAGATCCTTTCGCATTTCTTCTACTTCCTTCAATTCGGCTTCGATCTCAACTTTCCATTTTTGTACTTTGGTTTCAAGTTCAGAAGCAGCTTCATTATATTCTGAAACATTTTCTAGGATATACTCCATATCGATGTAACCAATTCTGATACCTTTTTGTGCATTTGCTGTTTGTGTGAATGATAGCCAAGCCATCACAGCAAAGATTAAAAGAGCCTTTGTTTTCATAACTTTGTTTATTTATTGAAATAATCGTGCCAAAATTAAAACTGCTGTCCTATAATAAAATGGGTTTCAAAACCATTAGCCCCTGTATTGGTTCCTGGTATAGGATCAAATCCATACCCTAAATCAATACCTAATAACCCAAAAGCTGGCATAAATATACGTAAACCTGCTCCAGCAGAACGGTTTAACTGAAAAGGATTGAATCCTTTAAAGCTGTCGTATGATGCTCCACCTTCTAAAAATGCTAGCATATAAATTGATGCCGCTGGTTTTAGTGTTATAGGATAACGAAGTTCTAACGAATATTTGTTATAAATTGTTGCACCATCTCCATCAAAATCTTGATCATTTGGTCTGCTTAACGGAATTAAAGACTGATTAGGGTATCCTCTAAGTGCCACAACTTCTCTTCCATCAAGACTTGTAGCTCCTAATCCATCTCCTCCAAGAAAATAACGCTCAAAAGGAATATTACCTCGATCATTATTATAAGCTCCTAAGAAACCATACTCGGCACTAGTTTTTAGAACCAAAGGTTTTTTGCCAAGATTTACAAGACGAGTATACCATGTTCCATCAAACTTAAGTTTGTAATACTCTAACCACTTAAAGCGTTCTTGATCAATTTCTCCGATTGCATCATTTATTTCAGTATTTCTAACAACATCTCTAGAATCTGTTAAGTCAAGATTGCTTCTTTCTTCATCCAAAGCACTTCGTTGCGATGCTAAGGCGCTATAATCCTTTCCATCAAACAAAGAATATGGTAGAGATAGCTTAGCTACAATATTAAATTCGGATCCACCAATTGGAAAAATAGGGTTTACCGTGGTGTTATTACGACTTAATCCTATAGTGTATGATAAATCATTTGATGATCCATTACCAAAGGTAAATAATCTAGTGTTATAATTCTTTAAATTATAATGTCTAACACTTATTGCTTGAGATAAGGTGAAGTAATTGTCTGGCCAGTTTAATCTTTTGGCAATACCAATCGATCCACCCGTAATAAGAAATTTACTATCCCTATCCACATCACGGTTAATATTGTTAAATAAAAACTGAATAGTATGCGAAAAAGAAGTAGATAGTTGATAAGGTCTTTTTCCTCCTAACCATGGTTCTATAAATGAAAGGCTGTACGTTTGAAAAAACCTACTGGCCTGAGCTCTTAGTCGTAACGTTTGTCCGTCACCCATAGGTAATGGGCTATAGGCTTTGCCATTAAAAATATTTCGAATAGAGAAATTATTAAATGCTAATCCCAGGGTTCCTACAAATCCACCACCTCCAAATCCACCTTGGAGTTCTATCTGGCTGGATCCTTTTTCTACTACAGGATAATTAATATCAATTGTCCCAGCTTGTGGATTGGCATTTTTAAATTGAGGTTCTAGTTGTTCAGGATCAAAGAATCCTAACTGTCCAATTTCACGAACGGTTCTTACTACCAAGTCCTTGCTGTATCGTTGTCCTGGTCTTGTACGTAAAATCCTGTGTATTACATGGTCATTGGTTTTATCATTTCCAGTTACCGTGATATGATCAAAATAAGTAAGTTTCCCTTCACGAATTCGAATTTCGAAATCTATAGTATCATTATATACGTTAGTTTCTACAGCGTCAATACTAGAGAATAAATATCCGTTATTTTGATATAAATTGGTGAGATCATCAGCATCAGGCTTGGTATTATCTGCGATTTGTTTTTCAAGCAAAACCCCATTGTATACATCACCTTTTTTAATAACTAGTTGCCTGGCTAATTCTCGGTCAGTATATACGCTATTACCCAAGAAATTAATATTTCCGAAATAATATTTATTACCTTCTTCGATATTTAAGTTTAACGATACGCTCTTATTATCCTCTACGATTAATGTGTCAGACGTTATACGAGCATCTCGATATCCCTTTTCCTTATATTTGGTTATAATATTAGCTTTATCTTCTTGATAATCGGCTTTGATATATTTTGAGCGTTTCCAGAAACGATATCCCTTTTTTTGCTTGGTGTTTTTCATTGCCCTGCGCACCTTGGCATCAGATAATTGCTCGTTTCCAACAATGTTAATTTGATCAACTTTAACACGATCCCCTTTATCTAAGCGAAGTACCATGTTTACTTTATTAGAGGCAATAGTATCTTTAACTGGAGTGGTGTTAATGGCAACTTTGGTGTTTAAAAAACCTTCTTTTTTGTATTTATTAGAAATAAAGTTTCGGGTAGTAGTAATAAGGTTTTCTGTAACCTTAGCTCCTTTGGTTAAACCATTATCTTTAATTAATTCTTCTCCTTTACGCTTTTTTACACCTTCTATTCTAACTTCATTAAGTTCTGGTACTTCCTGAATATTAATTTCAATATCAGCAACCTCTCCTTCGACATTGGTGATATAAAAATTAATATCGCTAAACAATTCAAGATCCCATAACTTTTTGATCACCTTACTAATTCGATCTCCAGGAAGAAAAATACGTTCTCCTTTTCTAAGCCCTGTGAAAGTGATTACCGTTTTCTCGTTGTAGCTGGTAGTACCGGTTACATTGATTTCTCCAAGAATATATTGTTTCCCATTAGAGCCAGGTACACTTTGTGCAGATATTGTTAATGTGTTTATAAATAAGGCAAGTAACGTAAAATACGCAATAGGTAATTTTTTTGTCATTTCTTTAACTGAGCTGCTCACTAGTTTTTCCAAATCTTCTTTCTCTTTTTTGATAATTGTAAATGGCTTCAAATAAATCTGATTTTTTAAAATCAGGCCATAAAACTTCTGTAAAATATAATTCTGCGTACGCAATCTGCCATAATAGGAAATTACTGATACGTTGCTCCCCGCTGGTACGTATCAATAAATCAACATCAGGTAGATTTTTTGTATACAAATGCTCATTAATGACTGTTTCATTTATAAGATGTGGCGAAATTACACCATTTTTAACTTTAATACTTATTTCTTCGATAGTTTTTATCAGTTCTTCACGACTTCCATAACTTAACGCTAAAGTTAGCGTCATGCGATCATTAGATTTAGTCTTTTCAATCACTTCCAAAAGCTCTACTTGGGCTTTTTTTGGTAATGATTCTAGATTTCCAATCGCATTAAGTTTGATGTTGTTTTTTTGAAGAGTTTTTATTTCTTTTTTAAGAGAGCTTACCAAAAGTTTCATTAGGGTTTCTACTTCCAGTTTTGGTCTGTTCCAGTTTTCTGTAGAAAAAGCATATAAGGTAAGATACTTTACTCCAATTTCGGCACTGCTTTCTACTGCTTCTCGTACAGCCTTGGTACCATTTTCATGGCCGACTGCTCTAAAAAAGCCTTTCTTTTTAGCCCACCTACCATTGCCATCCATAATGATGGCTACGTGCTCAGGGATATTAGAGTTTAATTGTTCTTTATTAATCATTATTAGAATGCACAATCACAAGGTATTCTACCCCAGGTATATGATAATGTAATACCTGTAAAAATATACCAGTCATTGTTATTTAAATTACCAAATCCTGTACCAAATCTGTCGTCAGGATCACTACCGTCCAAATTATCGGTAAAGGTGTAACGAGCACCAATTTCGGCTCCTATTACAAAATCTCTACCAAGAGTTTTCTTTATTCCTAATACCATAGGGATAGCAAAACTCCACCTATCACTATACGCTTCAATTTGGTTGTTCGAATCTACAGCTTGAGCACCATAATTAAATGTTGTGATTCCGCTATAAATATATGGAGTAAATTGGGGTTTACCATCATATAGGTACCATTCCCAGAAATTAAACTCCATTCCCAATGATATTTCTTTTACAGAATTAGAAAAGCTGAATCCTCTTACTTTCCTTCTTTCATCTCCTTTTGAGTCATCCGCATCTAATGCTGCGTATAAAAATGATGCTCTAAACGCATGGCGCTTACTTCTATTCCATTTTCCTATCGCACCAAAAGCAACATCATTGGGTGCAATATAGTAAGTAGATCCAACATCACCTACAAAATTAGCTCCTCCTGCGATTAATCCTACTTCATAGGTTTGTGACGCCATTGATTGTACAAAAAACACGATAATTATAAACGATGCTAAGTATCTCATAGATTTTCAAAAGTTTGCAAATATAACAATTAACTTTAGTACACAAGAATTTGAGTAAAATAGTATGAATTAAAAAACACTTTTTAGTAGATTTTATTGTTTAATTGCGTTTATCTTCTCCCCAAAGCATCTTTTTACGTAATGTTTGTAGGAAACTCTCGTCCTGCAAAATAACCATATTTATCTTGAAAGGAGCCTTTTTAATAATTACTGTAGTCTCATTGGGTAATGTATGGATTCTCGAATCCAAAGAAACCAGATATGTGTCTTCTCGTCCAGACACTTGTAACTTTATTTCCTGATTATCGGGTATTACCAGTGGTCTTGCATTAAGGTTGTGTGGTGCAATAGGTGTAAGCATCATACTTTCGGCATCTGGCATCATTACAGGCCCACCGCAACTTAAAGAATAACCTGTGGACCCTGTTGGGGTCGAGACAATTAGGCCGTCTGCCCAATACGAGGTTAAAAATTCATTATTAAGGCTGGTATGTACGGTAATCATAGAGGTAGTATTTCTTCTGCTAACTGCGATCTCATTCATAGCAAAATTTAATACGCCAAATTCTTCGGTTGCAGGTAAAGTTTCTACAGTTACCAAACTTCTTGAAGAGATATAGAACTTTTTGTTAAGGATTAAAGAAATACTCTCTTTTATTTCTTCTTTTTGAATGGTTGCCAAAAAACCAAGTCTTCCGGTATTTATTCCGGCAATTGGAATACCCAAATCTCTAACATAGGTTATAGTCTTTAAAATAGTACCATCGCCACCAATACTAAAAAAGAGATCGTATGAAGTATCTAGTTCTTCAAATGTGCTGAAATGAGAATATGATTTATCGATTTCATCATGAAGATTTATGAGTTCAAGAAAATTCTTTTCAATAACTACCTCTACACCATTTTCGTCAAGAGTTTCTAATAGTTGTTGGATATATATTCCAGAATTCTTGTGATAGAACTGTCCATAAATACCGATTTTCATTAGGATGTGATTTGTGTTAGTTGGTTAGGTAAAAATGTCAAATATTCAAATATTTTTCAAGATACTGGGATCTTTCTTTTAGATTCGTTAAAAACGAATCTTCGTAATGTTTAGAAACAATGTTATAACTATATCTTCTAAACGTTTGTACTATATTATTAATGTCGCTATCATTAATTTTGATGGTGATTTGCGCAACATCATTTTCCATATTAGAAATAAATAGGCCTAGAACTTTGGCATTATTAGATTCTATAATTTGCGAAATTTCACTAAACGAATAATCCAATATTCCTTTTTCTACAATTAAAATATTTCCTGGTTCACTAAGAAAAGGAGTTTCATTAAAAAGATTCATAATGTCTCCTAATTCAAAAAAACCTAAATACCTATTATTGTCATCAAGAACAGGCATTATATTAGAATTATTTTGCGCAAATGCTTCCAAAATATCAAGCCAATTATGATCTTTTCTAACATAAAAACCTTCTAGCGCATATTGATATGCACTTAGAGTTTTGTCTGTTTCAAAACATCTAATATCTGCTTCAGAAATACACCCCATATATGTTTTGTCTTTAATAACAGGGAAATGAGTATATGTGAGTTCATTAAATAATAGCTGTGCATCCGTAACGTTTACAGCGATATCTAATGGTGCTATTTCATTAACTACGTACAAATTTGTCTTCATAATTTTTTGGGGTGCTATATTATGCAAAATAATCAAAAAATATACAAACAAGGCGTTCCCAAGTTCGTATTTTTGCTTTTTTAGATAAAGACATCAAAAATCATGACAAAGTTAAGTGTTAACGTTAATAAAATAGCAACTCTACGTAATTCGAGAGGAGGAAATACTCCAGATTTACTCAAAGTAGCATCAGATATTCAGGATTTTGGAGGGCAGGGTATTACCATACATCCAAGGCCCGATGAGCGCCATATAAGATATCAGGATGCGTATGATTTAAAACCTATTGTGCATACAGAATATAATATTGAGGGTAACCCAATTCCTAAGTTTGTGGATTTGGTGTTGTCCATTAAACCAACACAGGTGACTCTGGTGCCTGATGCTGTGGATGCTATAACAAGTAATGCAGGTTGGAATACCAGAAAACACAAAGATTTTTTAAAAGAAGTAATTGCAGAGTTTAAAAACAATGAAATTAGAACTTCAATTTTTGTCGATCCGGTAGAAGATATGATTGAAGGAGCAGCAGAGACAGGAGCAGACCGTATCGAGTTGTATACCGAAGAGTTTGCTTCAGAATATATAAAAGGAAACAAAACTGCAGTGCAACCTTATGCTACATGTGCCCAGGTGGCTATAAATAATGACTTAGGAGTTAATGCCGGTCATGATTTATCATTGGATAACATTAAATTTTTCAAAGAAAATATCCCTGGTTTATTAGAGGTTTCTATTGGCCATGCGCTAATAAGTGAATCTATTTATCTGGGATTAGAAAATGTGATCAACATGTATATACATCGTCTTAAATAGTTTGTGATATGCAATTACATGGAAATGTCATAGGAGAAGGTCGTCCGTTTATTATACTTCACGGTTTTTTGGGAATGGGAGATAACTGGAAAACGTTAGGGAAGAAAATTTCGGAACAAGGTTTTCAGGTTCATTTATTAGACCAACGAAATCACGGAAGAAGCCCACATAGTGATGAGTTTAGTTACGAGATTATGGTATCAGATTTGAATGCTTATTGCAAGACTAATGATTTAAGAGATTGTTACCTATTGGGGCACTCTATGGGAGGCAAAACGGCGATGCTTTTTGCGGCACTACATCCCGATTTGATTCATCATTTAATCATAGCAGATATTGGGCCTAAGTATTACCCGTTGCACCATCAGGATATTTTGGATGGCTTAAGTGCTTTGGATTTTGAACATATAAAATCAAGAGGTAATGCAGATAAAGAATTAAGTCATTATGTTCCTGATGTTGGAGTAAGGATGTTTCTTTTAAAGAATTTATATTGGAAAGAAAAAGGAGTGTTAGGTTTAAGGATGAACCTAGAGGCGTTAATCAAAAACGCTAATGAAATAGGGGTAGAACTCCCTGGTGAATATAGTTTTGATGGGCCAACATTATTTCTTAAAGGAGAAAAATCTAACTATATACTTAAAGAAGATGAAACACGAATACAGAGGCAATTTCCTAATGTATTGATAAAAGAAATTTCGGCTGCCGGGCATTGGTTACATGCCGAAAATCCTGTAGATTTTTTGACAGAGGTATTAGAATTTGTCAATAAATAAATAAAAAATACTATGTATGCATAATATTTTCGTGATTTCGTTGGATAATTGGTATTTTCCATTAATTTTGGAAATTCAATTTTACGAATTCTAAAAAAAAACAATTCTAATTTATTATGAAAAAACTTCTATTGTTAGTTCTATTCATCTCGGTGGCTACAGTCACTTATGCTGGTGGATATAGAGTTAGTGTACAAGGGCAGAGGGCAATGGCTATGGGTCATACAGGGGTTGCTGTTGTGAATAGTGCAGAACTTGTATTCTTTAACCCAGCGGGTTTAGTATACCTAGAGAATAAACTAAATGTAAGTGTTGGTGCAAGTGGTATTTTTACAGATGTAATTTATCAAAATGAAGACTTAGGAATATCGTCTGAAACAGATAGTTCTGTAGGAACTCCAATTAACTTGTATGCTTCTTACCAAGTAAATGAGTGGATGTCTGTTGGACTTGGGGTGTATACACCTTATGGTAGTGAAGTTACTTGGCCTACAGATTGGGCTGGGTCTCACTTGGTAAATAATATAGAGCTTGCAGCGATTTATATTCAACCAGTTGTTTCGTTTAAGTTGTCTGATTACTTTAGTATTGGTGGTGGACCGATTTATGTAACAGGTTCGGTAAACTTTAATCGTAATTTAAATAGAACATTAACAGATTTTGAAGGAAATCGCTCAAATGTAACTATAGATGATTCTGGTGTAAATAACTGGGGATGGAGTGTAGGAGCAATGTTTAACCCAACAGAGAATTTGCGTATAGGGTTTAATTATCGTAGCGAGATTATTCTTGAGGCTGAAGGTGGAGATGCTACTTTTACGAATATACCAAATTCGCCTGCGGTTCCTTTTGCTAATGAGTCTACAGCTTTTGACGCAGAATTACCATTACCTGCAGAGTTAACTGTAGGACTTTCTTATCAATATAATAAGTGGTTGTTTGCGTTTGATTTCAACAGGCAGTTCTGGGATGTATATGAGTCTTTGGATATAGACTTTGCTAATACACCTACGGGTCCTGATTCTGTAAACCCACGTAACTATAAGAATTCTTCTGTATATAGATTTGGACTACAGTACGAAGCTACAGAGAAAATTACACTTAGAGCAGGATATTATAGAGATGAGTCACCGGTTCGAGAAGGTTTCTTTGCGCCAGAGACACCGCGAAATGATTCTGATGGATTTTCAGGAGGTTTAAGCTTTGCAATAACGCCAAAGTTAGCTATTGACGCTTCTTTCTTTTATTTAAGATTCGAAGAAGTTAATGCTTCTTATGATTTTTATGAAGAAAATGGACAAGCGGTTCCGTTTGAAGGAACGTATAAATCAAGCGCATTTGCGCCAGGACTTGGTTTAACTTATAAAATGTAATTTAGAGATGATAAAGAAAAATATAAAATATCTAGCAGTTCTGGCACTTGGTTTAGTAGCATGTGAGCCAGAATTTGATAACCCAATAGATGAGTCAGGTGTATTTACAAGCGGAGAGGCCGATTTTAGTAATTTCCTTGCTTTAGGTAATTCACTTACTGCTGGTTTCGCAGATGGAGCTCTATATATTACAGGACAAGAAAATTCATTTCCTAATATATTATCAAAGCAATTTGCTTTGGCAGGTGGAGGAGAGTTTACACAACCATTAATGGTAGATAATGCAGGGGGTGCTTTACTTAATGGAACTCAGATTTTAGAAAATAGATTTGTATTAGCTTTTGATGCGCAGGGTAATCCTGGACCGGCAAGATATACAGGTGCCGCACCTACGACAGAAATTTCTACTAACCTTGGTAGTTCATTTAACAATTTGGGAGTGCCAGGAGCAAAAAGTTTTCATTTGGCTGCTCCAGGTTACGGTAACTTAGCAGGAGTAGCAACGGGTCAGGCAAATCCTTATTATGCTAGATTTGCTTCTTCTCCAACATCTACTGTAATTGGTGATGCTGTTGCACAAAATCCTACGTTTTTTAGCTTGTGGATAGGGAATAATGATATTTTGAGTTATGCAACTTCTGGAGGAGTAGGAGAAGATCATAATGAAACTGGAAATATAGACCCTACTACATACGGAGGAAATGATATCACTAATAACAATGTATTTGCTTCGATTTACAACGATTTAATTGGAGCATTAACTGCTAATGGAGCTAAAGGTGTGGTATTAAACTTGCCGGATGTTACTTCGCTTCCATTTTTTACAACTGTTCCTAACAATGCTTTAGTATTGGATGCAGCAACAGCAGGTAGTTTAACTGGGTTTTTTCAAGCAGTTGCTGGTATCGTAACAGCTCAGATCGCAGGAACTGGAGTTCCTTTGGCGCAAGCGCAAGCTGTAGCTGCACAATATGCAATTACATTTAATGCTGGGCCAAATAGATTTTTAATCAAGACCGAAGTTACTGCAACTAACCCTCTTGGATTTAGACAAATGACAGAAGAAGAGTTGTTATTGCTTACAATCGATAGTGCTGCTTTGGCGCAAGGATATGGATCTGTAGTGCTTACTCCTGAAGTTCTTCAGGTGTTAGGTATTCTTCAAGCTGGAGGGATGCCAACTGCAGAGCAAGGAGCTTTAGTAATAGCCGCTATTAATGCGATTGATGATCAGGATGCTTTGGACTCTGCCGAGCTTACGGCTGTTTCTAATGCTAGAACATCATTTAATACTACTATCGCCGGACTTGCAACGGCTAATGGGTTGGCATTTTATGATGTAGCTAGTGATTTGGCTCAGGCGGCAAATGGTGGAATACCGTTTGATAGTGGAGTTATTACTTCTGATTTTGTTACCGGAGGAGGATTTTCTCTAGATGGGGTACACCCTACACCTAGAGCGCATGCATTGGTGACAAATGGGATTATTGATGCTATCGAGGCTACATATGATGCAGATTTACCACGTGTTAATCCTGGAGACTTTGGGACTGTTACATTAAGTAATGATGTGAATTAATACAGAACAATTTTTGTAAATATGATAAAACCTGCTAATTAGTTAGCAGGTTTTTTTATATTCATACCTTAATATTAAGGGATACAACATGAAATTCTTTTTAAAACTTCTTTTAAGTGCGGTTGCCGTATTAGTATTGGCTGAAATTTTACCCGGCGCGCAAGTAGATAATTATGTGAGTGCTTTGATTGTGGCTGTGGTGTTAGCAATTCTAAATACGATTGTGAAACCGGTATTGATCTTTCTTACACTACCTGCTACAATAATTACATTAGGATTATTTTTGTTAGTAATAAACGCTGCGATCATCTTATTGGCAGATTATTTTATTCCTGGTTTTAATGTAAACGGATGGCTATGGGCACTGGTCTTTAGTGTTTTGCTGTCTATATTTCAATCTATACTACATTCAATTTTGAAAAAAGATAAAAGCTAACTGTTTTTCAGAGAGTTAAAAATTTGTTGTGATGTAAAAAAGTATTACTTTTGCAACCCAATTTTTAGTAGTAAACGTAGAGATAATGAATATTTCAAAAGAGCAATTAGACGAATTAAACGCAGTAGTTACTGTCGATATCGCCAAAGAAGATTATACTGATAAGGTAGAGAATATCCTTAAGGACTATCGTAAAAATGCGAATATTCCTGGGTTTAGAAAAGGCCATGTCCCTATGGGATTGGTTAAGAAACAATATGGAAAAGCAGTTTTGGTAGATGAGGTTAATAAACTGTTGCAAGAGGCTTTAAATAAGTATCTTACCGAAGAGAAATTGGATGTTTTGGGTAATCCTTTACCTAAAGAACAAGAAAATTTTGATTGGGAAGCAGAAGATTACTCTTTTGAATTTGAGTTAGGGTTAGCTCCAAAGTTTGAAGTTAATTTGAATGGAAAAAAAGCAATAACACATTATAAGATTGTTGCTAATGATGAAATGATTGATAATCAAATCAAAACTATTCAAAAACAATACGGAAAACTTGTTCCTAAGGATGTAGCTGAAAAAGAGGACTTAATTGCTGGATCTTTTGCTAATGAAGAAAAAGAAATTAATAACCAAACTACAGTTTCTCTTGACAAGATTAAAGGAAAAAGAAACCTTGACAAGTTTTTAAGTGCCAAGATTGGAGATGCTATTACATTAAAAACTAAAGGATTGTTTAATGATGATCATGATTTGATTAATGCATTAAAAATTTCACATGATGATGCTCATGATTTGGATATTGAAGTAACATTTACAGTTACCGAAATAAATAAACAAGAGCTGGCAGATTTGGATCAAGAATTGTTTGATAAGTTGTATGGCCCTGGTACGATAAAATCAGTAACCGAATTAAGAGATAAAATTAAGCAAGATGCTGAGAAGCAGTTCGAACAGCAGTCAGAACAACAATTGCTTAATGCTATTACAGAAGCTGCTTTAGAGAATACTAAATTTGAGCTTCCTGTAGAATTTTTGCAAAAATGGATTCGAGCAACAGGAGAACAGCCAATAACGGTTGATGAAGCTAAAGATGAATTTGAAAAAAGTGAAAAAGGATTGCGTTATCAGTTGATTGAAGGTAAAATTATCAATGATAATAATCTTCAGGTTACTTTTGATGAACTTAAAGACTTTGCAAAAGATTTGATTAAAGGTCAGATGGCTCAATTTGGGCAAAATTCTCCAGAAGATAAAGAGTTAGAGGATATTGCAGCAAGAATATTGTCCAACCAAGATGAGGTTAAGAGAATCTCTGAACAGTTAATGAGTCAAAAACTGTTAAATTATTATAAAGAGAATGCTAAACTTAAAACAAAAGAGGTTAGCTTTGATGAATTCATAAAAGAAGTTTACAAATAGTAAATGTTATAATATACTAAGGAATTTATACTTATATTTAGGGCGTTAAACCATCTTTTGGTTAACGCCTTTTTTATAAATAAAAATTTACAGAAAAAGAAATATGGATTACGGAAAAGAATTCGAAAAATACGCTACTAAGCATCATGGGATTAATAGTAACTACTATAATCAGATTGTGAGCAGTATGTATCCAACAGGAATGACTCCTAATATCATAGAAGAACGCCAAATGAATATTGCTATTTTTGACGTTTTTTCAAGATTGATGATGGATCGAATTATATTTTTAGGAACTGGCATTAATGATCAAGTTGCTAATATTGTTCAGGCGCAGTTGTTGTTTCTGGAAAGCGTAGATTCTTCAAAAGATATTCAGATATATATTAACTCACCAGGAGGAAGTGTATATGCTGGACTCGGGATATATGATACCATGCAGTTTATCAAACCTGATGTGGCTACAATATGTACAGGTATGGCAGCTTCGATGGGAGCAGTATTGTTATGTGCTGGGCAAAAAGGAAAACGTTCGGGATTACCTCATAGCCGTGTGATGATTCATCAACCGTTAGGAGGAGCTCAAGGACAAGCAAGTGATATCGAAATCACAGCACGAGAAATACTTATATTAAAAGAAGAATTATATAAGATCATCGCAAAACATTCTGGACAAAAGTATGATAAGGTATATGAAGATAGTGATAGAGATTACTGGATGAAAGCTGATAAGGCCTTGGAATATGGAATGATTGATGAAATTTTAAGTAGAGAATAATAGTATTGCTCTTGTAATAAAGAGGAATTTGTATAGGTGATCTGTAGCGTAGACACAGATGATGAATTATGATGAATAGAAACTAAATAACGATGGCTAAAGAAGATTTAGAATGCTCTTTTTGTGGGAGAAAGAAGCCTGAAACTAATTTATTGATCGCAGGATTGGATGCACATATTTGTGATCGATGCATAGTTCAGGCACATGGGATTGTTGTAGAAGAAGCCAAAGATGAAGAAACTGGAGAGCTTAGTAACGAATTGATGTTACGAAAGCCTATGGCAATTAAGAAGTTTTTGGATGAATATGTGATAGGACAGGAGTTTACCAAAAAAGTAATGTCTGTTGCTGTTTATAATCATTACAAGCGATTGCTTCAACCCCAAACCGAAGATGATATCGAGATTCAAAAAAGTAATATCATCATGGTAGGACAAACCGGTACGGGAAAAACATTAATGGCTAAAACCATAGCCAAAATGCTTAATGTGCCGCTGGCAATTGTAGATGCTACAGTGCTTACCGAAGCAGGGTACGTAGGAGAAGACGTTGAAAGTATTTTAACAAGATTGCTGCAAGCTGCTGATTATAATCTGGAGAAAGCACAACGTGGGATTGTATTTATCGACGAAATCGATAAAATCGCGCGTAAAAGTGATAATCCTAGTATTACTCGTGATGTTTCGGGAGAAGGAGTGCAGCAAGCGCTATTAAAGCTCTTAGAGGGTACCATTGTAAACGTTCCGCCAAAGGGAGGTAGAAAACATCCCGATCAAAAGTTTATTGAAGTAAATACAGAAAATATTCTTTTTATAGCTGGAGGTGCATTCGACGGAATTGAAAAAATTATTCAAAAGCGTTTAAATATGCAGGCAGTAGGGTATAGTGCTTCAAAAAGTGAAGATGCTATCGAAAAGGATAATCTATTGCAATATATTATACCTAAAGATTTAAAAGATTTTGGATTGATTCCGGAGATCATAGGTCGATTACCTGTGCTTTCGTATATGAATCCTTTAGATGCCGAAACATTAAGGTCTATCTTAACAGCTCCCAAGAATGCTATAATTAAACAGTATAAGAAATTGTTTGAGATGGATAATATAGAGTTTTCTATTACCGACGGTGCATTGGATTATATTGTAGATAAAGCTATGGAATATAGGCTTGGTGCGCGTGGTTTAAGATCTCTATGTGAAGCTATTTTGACAGATGCGATGTTTGAATTGCCCGAGAGTGAGGAAAGTGAGTTTAGAGTGACCAAGGATTATGCAGAGAAGAAACTTAATAAGTCAACTGTTAAAAAACTAAAGGCAGTTTCTTAACTTATTAGAAGACTCATTTATATATAAAAAAACACCTTTATATCCGATATAAAGGTGTTTTTTGTTGGTAGTGATTAGTTGGATAAATCTTATTTTAATAAGTATAGGATATCCGTTCTTTGTTATTAGTAATAATGTCTTCTGTATTTCTTAAAGCGATATGACTATCTTTAAGTTGAATGTCAAAATTGTTCTCATGAAGTAAAGCCTCGTAAAAAGTAACCTTAGAAATTTCGCTGTAACATACAGCATCGTCTTCTAATGTGTTCTTTTGTTGAAGTGCTTCAAACGAAGAAATGCCCTTATCAGTTTTTACAACTTCGGCTATTTCATTATTCTTACTGTCATTAGGAGTTGTAGTTTTAATTTCTTGTGCACTTATTCCTGCAACTAAGAACAAAAAAACAAAACAAGATATTGTAGATTTCATATTTTCAGGGCTTGGAAAAATTTATAACTATCTGGTAACAAATTTAATATGAAAATAAGCCGTCAAAAAGTAATTCTTAAACTTTTAGATTAAACGCTTTTTTTGAACGATGAAAAACACTTTTTTTTGTTAAAAATTACATTTCGTACATAATTTTTTTACGGTTTAACCGTATTTTTTAATTCATTTTCCGACCATATGTTGTTAAAAACGTCAAATTTCTTCAGATCGGTATGCCTTGACTCTTGACAATCAGGAAAATGATTTTATACTATTCAATTCTAGCAATTCATCCATGTAAGTTCTCTTGTTCGAAAGCCTGGGGATTTTATGTTGTCCGCCCAATTTATTATTTTTTTTAAGCCAGTCATAAAACAATCCTTTTCTAGCCTCTTGTATTTGGAGCATATTTAAGGTAGTGTCGTTATATCGTTTAGCTTCGTAATCACTGTTTACTTGTTGTAGGTTTTGATCCAAAAGATGTTTAAACAAATCAATATCCTCAGGAGGTTTATTAAATTCGATAACCCACTCATGGGCACCTTTTTCTCTTCCTATCATAAAAATGGGTGCTACTGTATATTCTACGATTTCGCTATTTGTTGTTTTGGTGGTTTTTCGGAGTGCTTCTTCGGCGTTTTCAATAATCAATTCTTCACCAAATACATTAATGTGGTGTTTTGTTCTGCCCGACACTTTTATTCGGTAAGGGTTGGTAGATGTAAAACGTACCGTATCTCCTATTTGATATCTCCATAACCCTGCATTAGTAGTAATTATAACGGCATAATTTTCTCCTATTTCTACTTCGCTTAAGGGAATTACCTTTTCATCTTTAGTGCCATAAGTACCCATAGGGATAAATTCATAAAATATTCCATAATCCAACATTAATAATAGTTCTGAGGAGTCATTATGATCCTGAATAGCAAAGAAACCTTCAGAAGCATTATATATTTCATAATACTTAAAAGAGTTTTTGGGTAAGATTTTGTTGTATTGATCTCTGTAGGGCTCAAAACTTACTCCCCCATGAAAATATACTTCTAGATTGCTCCAAATTTCAAAAAGATTTTCTTTTCCAGTGGCTTCAAGTACTTCGTTAAGTAAAACAAGCATCCAGGAAGGTACACCCGCCAGGCTTGTAACATTTTCCTGAATAGTTTCGTTAACTATGGCTTTCATTTTATACTCCCAATCACTCATTAATGAAACTTCGCTACTTGGAGTAGAGCTAAAATCAGCCCAAAACGGCATGTTGTCAATAATAATTGCAGATAAATCACCAAAAGAAGTTCCATTTTCTTTATACAGTTCTTTACTGCCACCAAGCCGAAGACTTTTTCCTGTAAAAAGCTTAGCATTTTCATTATTGTTAAGATACATACACAACAAATCTTTTCCTGCTGCAAAATGACAATCCTCAAGAGATTCTTGACTTACAGGAATAAACTTACTTTTTGCACTGGTGGTCCCGCTAGATTTAGCAAACCATTTGATTGGGGTTGGCCAGAAAATATTATGTTCTCCTAGACGACTCCTTTCGATCATGGGTTCGTAATCCTCATAAGATCTAATAGGAACGCGTTCTTTAAAAGTTTCATAATTATGAATTGTAGAGAAATCATAGCTCTTTCCAAATTCTGTGTTTTTCGCTGTTTCCAATAATACATGCAATAATTCGAGCTGGACTTCATTGGGATACTTTAAGAAAAGTTCCATTTGATGAAATCGCTTTTTTAAGAACCAGCTGGCAATAGAATTAACTAGTGGGATTGGCATTTTTTGATGTATATTTATGCGAAAATTGTGGTTTATTTGTGTTCAGATTGTTGTGATCTGAAAACTAAAATAATAAAAATAATTACATTCTTCCCAGAACCTTAATTTATAATACAACTTTATGCAATATCAAGGGGTACTTACAAAGATGCAAACCGAAATAGGGAGTCCTATTCAATATTATCTGGTTTTCGAATCTGATTTTATTCATATCAATCAATTATTGAATAAAAAAATAAATATAGCATTTGTGGGATATCAATGTCTTGCTTGTGGCGAGAATAAAAAGATATTTAGACAAGGATATTGTTATGATGATTTTTATAACCAACCTCAAGTGGGGGATTGGGTTATGCGTCCCGAGTTAAGTACAGCGCATCTTGGTGTCGAAGATAGAGATCTTGAGTTTGAAAAAAAGGCGCAACTTCAACCTCATATTGTATACTTGGCTAATTCTAGTAATGTTAAAGTGGGAGTAACGCGTAAATCTCAAGTTCCTACACGATGGATAGATCAAGGAGCGCATGAAGCGATTGAGATTGTCGAGGTGCCAAACAGATATTTGGCAGGGATTACTGAGGTAGCTTTAAAAGAACAGGTGGCCGATAAAACAAATTGGCGCACCATGCTAAAAAATGAAATTGTAGATGAGGATCTTGTAGCGTTTAAGGATAAGATGAAAGGTTTTATTCCTGATGAGGTGAAAGAATATTTTATCGAAAACGGAAAAGAAACCAAATTAGATTTTCCGGTGTTGCGATATCCAGATAAGTTGAAAAGCCTTAACCTTGAAAAAACACCTGAGTACTCTGGTATTTTAAAAGGAATTAAAGGGCAGTACCTTATTTTTGAAGATAATACCGTTTTTAATGTTAGAAATAATGAAGGTTATGTTGTGCGGTTAACTATTAATTAACCCTTTCATTAATTATAGCCAGTTCTTCTTTTCCGTAAATTTCGCATTGTTCGAGGGTGCTTACAATATCTTCGATAGTGGTTCTTGGGTTTATAAGGCACATTCTAAGTACAACTTGCCCTTGTAAAACAGTTGTTACCAGTAGTGCCTCTCTAGAATCGGTTATTTTTTTCGAAATATTTTGATTTACACGATCTAATTCTTCTTCAGAGAGATTTTGTTGTATAGGGTTGTATCTAAAATTTATAATAGCCAATGTAGCTGGTGATGTAATTTCCCATAAAACACTTTTTCTTAAAATCGCTTCAGTTTGTTCTGCTAAGTCGATATTATAAGTTATGGCCTTTTTGAAAGATGCTAGTCCAAAAGTTTTTAAAGACATATAAAACTTCAAAGCACGAAAACGTCGGGTAAGCTGGATACCATGATCATAAAAATTGATTTCGGATTGATTGCCTTCTATATCTCTAAGGTATTCAGGTTTTTCAGTAAAAGTACTACTCAGCCATTCATGGTTTTTGACCAGTAAGCAACCCATCTCATAGGGTTGAAAAAACCATTTATGTGGATCTACAGTTAACGAATCTGCTCGCTCTATTCCTTTTAAAAGTTGTTTTCCGTTTTCTGAGAGTATAGCTGCTCCTCCATAAGCTCCATCAATGTGAAACCATAAATTTTCGGTTTTACAGATATTGGCCATTTCCTCAAGAGGGTCTACAGTTCCCGTGTTAGTAGTTCCTGCAGAGGCAATAATGCAAAAAGGTTGTAACCCTTCTAGGCGATCTCGGGCGATTATATTTTTTAGCTTATTTAGGGATATTTTAAATTCGAGATCTGTTGGGATTATTCTAATTTGCTCTTTTTTAAACCCAATAACCTTAATTGCTTTTATGTTAGATGAGTGCGCTTGGTCAGAAAGGTATATGGTAGCTTTCGAAAAATCACTTCCGCATTTTATTCTACGTGCTGTTACCAAAGCTGTTAAATTGGCCATAGAACCTCCACTAGTAAAGATACCTCCTCCTTTTTTTGTTGGAAATCCAAAAATATTCAATAACCAATTCATGGTTACGATCTCTAATTCTGCAGCAGCAGGGGATGCCGCCCAACCACCAGAAAAGATATTGAATCCGGTAGCCAAAGTATCCGCCATTACGCTAATATAATTACTGGGGCCAGGAACAAAAGAATAGGACTTAGGATGTGATACAATGTTACTATGTGGTATGATTTGATTCATTACAAAGTCTAAAACTTCATTGGGAGACGAAGGCAAATTAGGGATGTCTTCGGCAAGTAAAGAATCCATTTCTTCTCTCGAAGCCATGGCTACTGGCTTTTTATCTTTTTGGGTTTCAAAATGATCTACAATATGGTCAATAACCTTATAGCCATATTGTTTCATTTCTTCTTTAGATAATTTCAATTTCGAATTGAGGTCATTTTTAATCATGATCACATATTTTTATCACAACATAGGCAAATGTAAGAAGTGTATGTTGTGATTTACTTGTATAATCTGATAAAAAAATGGTACGTTGCTAGTATTTACAAACTAATCTATAATAAATTTTATACTCTGAAATATAGAAATAGTTATTAAGGCAATACCGATTATTCTATGAAGTTTGGTTTTGGAGCCTTCTTGTTTCTGAGACATTTTATTTCCCCATTTACCATAGAAATAGAGGGTGCCGATTTTGCCCAGATAAATCCCTAGGAAAAATAATGCAAGTGATGAAATTGGGTTTTGAGTCGTTAATTCAAAAATATATTTGTTGGTAAGGGATATAGCGATAATCCAGTAAATAATGACCGGGGGATTAAGTAGTGCCAACGAGAATCCGGTTAAAAATTTGGATTTGGGTAATTTAGTTCGGTATTTGGATTTCGACTTTGCATTGTTTTCTTTTGATTTGATCACCATAAAATAGATGCCAATACCAAAAAATACTGTAATAAAAACTATTTGAATCCATCTGTTTTCCTGAAAAAAATCTGATAACTCCATACTACAGTGTAGTGCAAAAAAAGCCAACAATACTTCGCCTACGCCTGCGGCCATTGCTACATAGGATGCTTTTTTAATATTTTCTTTAATAGAGGTGTTAATTACTGCCAAATTAACTGCTCCTATAGGAGCTGCTCCTATCATAGCAATTATGGTTCCAATAAAAAGATATAGTATAGTCATACCAGCTTAGTTGTGATTATTTGTAAAATCTTACAGAGGATAAGAACAAAAAACAAAGAAGCGGCATTTGCCGCTTCCTACCCTAAGTAATATAATGATAATTTAAAAACACATTATAGATTTTTAAAAACTTCCGTTGACGCCTATTCGCATCTTCTTGATAATATCTTCAAAGTAGAGTATAGTCCAGATAATTTTTTCGGTATCGGCATATGGGACTAGTTCTTCAATAACTTCTTTGGTGGTAGTTAGATTTTTTTCGGTTGCTTCGGTGTTGCTTTTCAAGATTTTAAGATGTCGTGAGTCTTCTTTAATTCCTATGTCACTTAATTTTACACCAGCTTCATTGGTTAGAGAGATTAGGGGGAGTATAGTCATGATTTCTTCTACACGATCCTTGTATAGTTTTATGAGTTCTCCTTTTTTCAATACTTCAAGATCATTAATAGTATGAAATTTACTTATTTGTTTCTTCTGAGTAAAAAATACTGGGTTGTATGCCTTTTGCGCTATAGAACCTTGAATAATTACAATAAAGAAAAAAATGGTAGATAAGAATTTGAACATATAATTTTTGATAAAATGTTTTTTGATCCGATTTTAGGAATCCCAAAAATCGGATCAAATTAAAATCTACTGCATAACCATATAGTTATTCATAGATTGCTTTAATTTAAATTTGGGGGCTATATTATTTTGTGGATCATCAAAAAGATCTTTTACATCAATAAAATTTTTGGTGAACCTATTATATTTTAGAATGTTTAAAGCATTTTTCTTAATTACCTGATTAGGCATTTCAACCCCTCCGCTGTGGATGTTGAAGAAACTATTGTCCATCATAAAGGCTTTTTGTATCGAAGCTAATGAAGTATACGATTTATCGAATTTTACAACATCTGAAAAACCAGAGATTTTCGATTTGTGAATATAAGTCATTGCCGAATTTGAAGTATAAATTGCCGATCCCGTATGCTGAAAATTTGTTTGGTCTGATAGGTTAACTAATGTTGCATTAGTAATGGTAACATCGGTAATGTCATTTGGTTTGGTAAACCCAAGATTTTTATTGTAACCGTCTACCTCTATTGCATAAGAACCAGTAGGGCTGGTAATATATGGATGACGTATTGCTACTATGTTATTCAAATTTCCTTTGAAACCTTCAGAAATATGATAATCATCTTCATTGGCCTTGAAAGAGATTAGATTTTGGATATTATTGGTACCTCCATGAAAATTAAAAGAATCTTGCCCGGAGTGACTTATCATAATGTTATCTATAATAGAAGAAGAGCCTATTCCATATAGCGTAAGTCCATTAGATCCTTGTCTTCTTTTAGTGGTGTTACCAGAAAATTCGATTCTTACATATCTTAAGATTGCAGTTTCTTCATCGGTTTGATTACCGCCATATGATGAGAACTGAGGATTAAAATTTCCCTCCATGATACCCGTGCCAGAGGCAGTGTTTGTTTTTCCTGATCCAGCGATAATTATACCACCCCAGTCTCCACTATTTCTTGATTTAGCACCTTTGTTGGATGTAAAGACTATAGGATAAGATTTTGTACCCGCAGCAATAAGTTTTGATCCTTTGGTAATGATAAGATTAGCTGGATTTTTGTGATCACCTCTTATAATGGTTCCTTCTTGTATAGTCAAAGAAGCACCACTAGTAACATAAACATCGCCTGATATTAAATATACGACGTCATTGGTTAAGTAAGTGTTGTTTGCAATAATATTAGGTAGTTTTTCTTCAGCATTTGGATATTCTGTCTTGTTAGGAGAGAAGTTCGTCCATACTTTTGCCCATCTGTCGTCATTTTCATTAAAATCTTGTGCATAAATAGTAAAAGAAAAAAATAATAGGATAAAACCTGTAACCAGTGAGCAATTTTTTATCATAATAGTTTATTTTGGGGTTAAAACTATTGGAGGAAATTTATCTCCTTCAATTTTGGGATTACTAAGTTAACAGAGTTTTGTTAAAGTTGGTTACGTGTTTACCGTAAACTTTGTATGTTCGTCGTTGTTTTAACTATAATTATGAAAACATTAAGAGTATTATTCCTACTAATGTTAATTTTAATTTTTTGATTATCAGAGAAATAGAAAATTTACATGTATATTGTCTAGGTATTTTGTAATACAGCGATTTTGATTTAATTTTGTTAAAAAAAAGGGTTTTTTCCCCTAAATGCTTATATGTTTTAATGCCTTTTAGGAGTTAAATGTCAGATTTAATTTACCGAAAGTATTGTGTTAATCATCAGATAATTAGAAAAATGAATTCAGATTGATGTTTAAAGCGTATAAATGTCAAAGGATTTTTTTGGAAATGTTTTAATAATAAAAAAGCGACTTTAATTTAAAGTCGCTTTCTAAAATATTGTTGTTTTATAAAGAGAGATAATATTTAGAAATTTCCGTTTGCGCCAATTCGTATCTTTTTTATAATCTCTTCAAAATATAAGATCGCCCAAACAATTTTTTCGGTATCCGCGTAGGGGATAAATTCAGATATTACATCATCAGTACCTTCAATGGTCTCTAGTGTCGTTTCGTGAAACTTATCAAGAGATTTTAAATGATCAGAACTTTCTTTAATACCAATATCCGACAAAGAGACGCCAGCTTCGTTTGTTAAGGCGAGATACGGAAGTATGGTAGTTATTTCTTTTACTCGTTCTGTATACAGTTGGATTAACTCACCTTTTTTTAATTCTTCTAGTTGATCAATGGTATGAAATTTTCCAGTCATAATATTTTGATCAAAAAACACATTCTTTTTGGACTGTGCATGGCTATAACTGGCGATAAAGATTATAAAAAGGATACTAGTTAGTGTTTTCATTCTTTTGAAGGTTTTTTATGAGCGATCATGTTTGCTAAGTCTATTGCATAACGGTATAGCTTTCAGGATCTTTAAGCGAGAATTTAGGATGTTTTTTGTCAAGAGGGTCGGTAAATAAATCTTTAACACTTTTGAAATTATTGGTATACATATTATATTTTAGTAGTTGATCTGTTCGGATCTTAAACTCAAAGCTAATCAATACTGGCGTATTATGCACATTAAAAATGCTATTTTCTAACAAAAAACATTTTTCAATATCATGATAAGATTGATATGATTTATCAAACATAACAACATTTGCAAAGCCCGATATCTTTGATTCAGTAATTTCTAATCTTGCCAAGTTTTTTGAGGAAATGGCGGCCACTGTATGTTTATAATTTTTTTGATCAGACAAGTTGATTAAGGAGGCATTTTTTATTTTGACATGTGATAGAGAGCTCGGATTGATATATCCTTCTTTTTTATCATAGCCATCAGTTTCTATAGCATAAGAACCACTAACATCGCTAATATATGGATGTCTTACTGCTAATATATTATGCAATTCTGCCTTATATCCAAGCGTAAAATCAAAATCATCATCCTTTGCTTTATAGGATATTAAATTATGCATGTCTACCGAGCCTCCAAAACACTCGAAAGAATCATCGGCCGAGTAGCTTACCATAATATTGTTTACAATTGATTTTTTTCCTAAAGCGTATAGCGATAGGCCATTTAATTCTTTGGATTGGTTAATTTTTTTTCCTGCAAATTCAATTCTTACGAAAGACATTTCTGTGGTTAACTCATCTTCATTATCACCACCATAGCTAGCGTATTGAGGCAAAAAGTTTCCTTCCAGAACTTTTGAAACCGAAGGAGAATTAATTTTCCCGGATCCGGCTATAACGATACCTCCCCAATCTCCAGGTTTTCTGGATTTAGGAACATTATTGGATGTAAAAACAATAGGAGACGTTTTCGAGCCATTAGCTACAAGTTTTGCTCCTTTGGTTATCACCAAACTCGTAGAGTTTTTGGCATCACATCTTATAATGGTGCCTTCTTCAATGGTGAGTGTAGCATTATTAGTAACATAAACGTTTCCGGACATTAGATATACTACGTCGCTTCTTAAACGAGAATTGGTTTCGATAAGATTAGGAAGAATTTCTTCTGGTTCAGGATAGTCCTGAAGATTAGGATCAAAACAAGTCCATCCTTTGGTCCATTTCAGTTGCGGATCACTAATTTCTGTTTGTGAAAAAGAGAAAATAGAAAAACAACAACAGAGTACTATTGGTATTATATTCAATTTCATAACTGGGGTGGGGGTGTTTGGTTTAGAATTAAAATTATACCATTATTTTACTTTTACTGACAATTGTAACGTTATTAAAATGTTAACCTAATTTTGAAGAATATATTGTTCAGAGGAGTATAGTTTTTTCCACAAAACATATACTGGAAATTGAAGAAATCCAGCGTTATAATTTGTTATATGTATTGTTAATAAGCTTTTGAGGGAGCTTAATTTTTAACAGAATCCTTTTTCTTCTTTCCGCCTAAGAATCCACCCAGAATATTTTTGGCTGTATTTTTTAGTGCATCCTCGTTAGTTGTGGTTGTTTTGGTAGAATCATTTTTCTTAGTTCCACCCAGAAGATCTGTTAGTACCTTTTTGCCTTCGCCTACGATCTTGTCTGTTGCTTTTTCTTTTTGTTTATTCACTATTTGTTGTGTGAGTTGTTTTACTGCCTGGCCGGTGCTTAAATTTACTTTTGGGTTTGTGAAATTTCCTGAAATTCCGATAGGAAGCCCGACAGTCATACTATTAGCTTCTTTTTCGTCAAGTTGAGATAGTAAACTTCCTACTTCGTTGCCTAGATATTTAGCCGGAACATCAACAGTAACATTGTAATTCATACTTTGATCAAAACTATGATTTCCGCCTGCAGTAATTTTTATGCCTTCTACATCAAATTCGAATGGCTTAACATTTATTTTTCCATCATCAAAGCTTAGGTTAGTTTTGATATCTTTTAAATTTAATTTGTCAAGTTCTATAAAATTAAGTTGACCATCTAATTTTGATAATAGCGGAGTTTTGGTTGTAGATACTTGCGCATTTAAGATTTCTGCAAGGGCTTTTCCTTTTAACGATGTTAATACCGGCGTGAGGTCGTCGTTTAATCTACCATTAAGGTTAATTTGAGAGGTAAGATTACCAGTTAATGCTCGAGCAATTGGAGCGAGACCTTTAATCAATTCAAGGTTATTGAAAGATTGAACAATATCTATTTTGCTTAAATCTAAAGCCATGTCAAATGTAGGGACTTCGGATTTTGTAGATACATTACCATTAAAAGCTAATCCTCCATCAAATATATTTGAGGTAACATTTTGTAAATAGGCAGTCTCATCTTTGATTTTTACTGTTCCTTTGGTGTTTTGTAAGGTAAGATTATCATAGATTACTTTTTTCGTATCAAAATTAAGAGTGGCATCTAGGAAAGAAGGGATTTTCATTCCTTCGTTTTCTTGGTTGTTTGTATCGGGGGTTTCTTCGGGAGTTTCTGAATCATTCACCATAAAATCACTAACCGCAAAAACATTTGATGTAACATCAAAATTTCCTTTCAAATCTTGTTTAGAAAATAAGAAACCCATCAGGTTATCGATCGTTCCTGTTGCTCCAAGATCAGATTGACCAGTGCTAGCTTGCATTTTATCCAAAGAAATCGTTTGTGGATTAAAGCTAACATCTGCAGCTGCAATTTTAACCTCATTAGGTAAATCAGACGAGGCATATGTGAATTCAGAAATGCTTGCAGTACCCGAACTTTTTACATTTTGATATTGTTCTTTTTCTAGAGATTGCATATCAAAATGAGTGCGTACATCTGCTTTTACTATTCCATTAATCTTTTCTTCTAACTCTAATGGATATGCTTGATTTAGATTAGCCAGGTTTAAAGTTCCGTCCAACATCATGTCAACGATCATATTTTTAGTGATGTTTTTTAAATAGCCTTTGGCAGCAAATGAATCCTCGTCTATTTTAAAAGTTAAGTTTTCTATTTTTACATAGGTGTCATCAACTAATCCTGTTTCATTCTTTATCTGAGTATCAATATTAATATTTCTAACTCCTTTAGGAAGGTCAGGGTATTTGAAGGATGCATTATGAGATTTTATTTGTATATCCATAGTAGGTATATACGTGTCGTCAGATTTTCCTTTAACAATTCCATTAATCGAAAAATCTCCTGCGGTGGTCACTCCATCAAGGTTTTTGGCATAAGTTTCTGGTATAACGGCAAGAAAGTTTTTAAAATCAGAAGTAGGGGTCTTAAAACTTAGATCTATATCGGTATCTTTCTCATTAAGCTGAACAAATCCTGCAAATTCTAAAGGCAATCTATTAATAAGTGCTTTGTTTTCTTTAAACGAATATCGCTGATTTTTAAGATCTAATTCTATTTCTGCGTCTAATTGCAGCTTGTTATTGTTTAAGTATTTAGTATCCTCTAAGCTAAATGATGCTTCGGTGTCTGTTTTAGTGTCTAGAATTACTTTTTCTCCAGAAACGGATCCATCACCCTGATGATTAAGGTTAGTCATTTCTAAAACAGTCTTACTCACATCATCGATAAAAAAGATTTTACTATCATTAATTTCATAATGTTCTAGGGCAAATACAAAAGAACTATTACTTTCCTCTTCGGGAGCGGGTACAGCCTCTTTTTCATCGGTTTTGGTAATATCAAAATTCGAATTACCAAGAGAATCAGTTTTAATGGCAATATGGGCCTCATCAATAATGATTTTTTGAACATTTATAGCTTCAGAAGTGTCTTTAAACAATTCGTTAACCGACATGTTGAGCGCTATTTTTTTTGAATATGCAAGTGTATCTCCTTCAAAAGGAGCATAGTTTATGATCGAAAGTTCGTCAATAATTACAGAAGCTCTAGGGAAACTTCTTATCAAGCTAATATCAATGTCGGCAAAATCAACCTTTGCATTTACATGTTGATTAACTATATAACGTACCTTTTCTTTGATAGTTCCCTTAAATATAAAAGGAATTGAGATGATTCCGATAATACAAAGCAAAAGAATAACACCAAGAATTTTAAGGGCTTTTTTCATGTGTTTGGGTTGGTTATGTTTTTGTTAAAGGGTTTTATATAGTAACGATATGCAAAGATACTATGTTGCTTTTTTTAAGTTAAGTATTTGTTAGATTTTATATGTCCATATCGATTTCTTCTCCTTGCTTTAGATTAAATTTCTTTCTTAAAGTATAGACTGCCAAATACAGTAAAGGAGTATCTAACGCCGCTACCAATACTTTAAATAGAAAGCCATTTAGTAATAATAACCCAAACTTATCCCAAGAAATAATGCCTCCGAAGCACAATAACAGTAGTACTGTGGCTGTATCGATCAATTGTGATGAAAAGGTAGAGAAGTTATTTCTTAGCCAGAGATGTTTCCCTTTAGTAATACGTTTCCAAAAATGAAAAATCTGAATATCTATATATTGGGCAAAAAGATATGCTATCATAGACGCAAAAACGGCAATGGCTGTTGCTCCAAAGACATTTTTAAATATTTCATCATTTATTGGTGACCAAGAAGTGGCAGGAACTACTGTTGCCGCTGATACTATTAATAAAGAAAAGAAAGAAGCAAAAATTCCTGCGGTTACTATTTGGTTGGCCTTACGTTTTCCGAAAATTTCACTAATAATATCAGTGATTAAAAAAGTTATTGGGTATGGTAATATACCAACCGAGATTTCAAAAGTATACATGCCAAAAAAATCCCAATAAAAGAATTTCTGAAAAATAAGGTTTGATGCAACCAATGACGAAATAAACAATGCACCTAGTATAAGATAAATCTTGTAAGCGAATTGTTTATCCTTTGGACTCAAGGAGGGTTTGTTCAAAATAAACTAGTTAATAATACTTCGTGTAAAAATAAGGCGAAGTGATTTTGTTTTACTTAATTTGTTCTTAAAAATAAGAAGTTCTATCCAGAATATAAATGTCTCATATTGAAAACACCGAATCTTGTATATATTTCTTTAGGCAGTAATATCGGAAATCGATTGGATTTTCTTCAAAAAGCTGTTCATAAAATTCATCAAATCATTGGAGAGGTAAAAGTTATTTCTGGAGTTTATCAAACTCCTTCGTGGGGATTTGAAAGCGACGATTTTTATAACGCTTGTATAGCCATACGAACATTTTATAACACAAATGAGGTTTTAGATTATCTACTGCAGATTGAAGTAAATCTAGGAAGAAATAGAAAAGGTGATGCAGGCTATCATGCAAGAACCATTGATTTGGATATTATACTTTCTTCAGAAGGTATAATCAATACTAAAAGGTTAATTGTTCCGCATCCTGCAGTACAGGATAGAAAATTTGTTTTGGTTCCTTTGGCTGAAATTGCTGGTTACGAAGAGCATCCTATATTGAGGCAAACCGTAAAGGAGTTGCTAGAAAATTGTACAGATGACTCAATGGTGTCATTAATCGATAAAAAAATTATAAACCCCAAAGCACACTATAATCTATCACAGTTTCAGTATTTAACAATTGAAGGAAATATTGGAGCCGGAAAAACAAGTCTAGCACAACTTATTGCAAATGAGTTTAATGCCAAGTTGATTTTAGAACGTTTTGCAGATAATCCATTTTTACCAAAGTTTTATGAAGACATGGAGCGGTATGCATTTCCTTTAGAAATGTCATTTCTTGCCGATCGATATCAGAGGTTACAGGATGATATTGCGCAACTTGATCTTTTTTCGGACTTTGTAGTAAGCGATTATGATGTTTTTAAATCTCTAATTTTTGCAAAAGTTACATTACAAGAAGAAGAGTTTGCACTCTACAAGAGAGTGTTTGGTGTGATGTACAAAAATCTTCCTAAACCAGGGATGTATATTTATTTGTATCAAAATACCGAACGTCTTTTGGAAAATATCAAAAAACGAGGTAGGAATTATGAGCAAAAAATTATGCCAGAGTATCTCAATAAGATAAACAAGGGTTATTTACAATTTATAAAATCGCAATCAGAACTTAATGTCAAAATCATCGATGTCTCGGACCTCGATTTTGTAGCAAATCGAGTTGATTTTATCTCTATTTTAAACCAAATCTGTTAACTGTTTGACTTTTTTAAATAACCTACAAGCGATATGAGTTTAAGATTTTTGAAGTTCTCTAGCCACTTTTTGCACTTCATCAAGCACACGCAGCAAATTTCCGCTCCATAGTTTTTCTATCTGTTCTTCGGTATATCCGCGTTTCACTAATTCTATAGTTACATTAAAAGTTTCTGATGCATCACTCCATCCCTCAATTCCGCCACCGCCATCAAAATCAGAACTAATCCCAACATGATCAATACCTATTTTATCAACCATATAGTCTATATGATTTACAAAATCAACAACATCTACTGCAGGTGGTAAGTTATCCATTTTTTTAACTTTTGCTCTGCGTATGGCCGCCATAGTCCCTAAAAAATCGTAATATTTTTCTTTTTCTTCTGTACTTAGTTTCATTACCTCTTCTCGTTCCAGCCAGGTAACTCCCATAGAATCGGCTATTTGTTTTCCGATTTCAACTTCTTTCACTACACGTTTTTCAAATTTTGCGGTGTTGAGATACGATGTAAATGCAACAGTTTGCACAACACCTCCGTTTTCTTTTAACCATTCTAGTTGTTCGTCATCTAGATTTCTACTATGATCACATAATGCCCTTGCCGAAGAATGTGAAGCGATAATAGGAGCTTTAGTAAGTTCAATCATTTGTCGCATAGATTCTTTGGATGGGTGTGAGACGTCAATCATGATGCCGTGAGTATTCATTTCAGCAATAACTTCTTTCCCAAGATCACTTAGTCCATTGTGTAACCAGATTCCGTCGGCTTCTCCTGTGTTTGAATCACATAATTGGCTATGGCCATTGTGAGAAAGCGACATATACCGTGCTCCTAAGTCATGAAACTTTTTTACGTTGGCAATATCAAGACCAACAGGATACCCATTTTCTATTCCGATCATAGCAACTTTTTTGCCTTTTTTATGAATTCGCCGCACATCATCTGATGTTAATGCCAATTCTATTTGATCGGGAGCAATTTCTTTGGCGAGTTTATGGATGGCATCAAACTTAGACATGGCAATATCATAAGCTTTTGCGTATCCAGATGGAGTTAGAGAGTCCTGACCAGTGTATACAATAAACCAAGCAACATCCAGCCCGCCTTGATTCATTTTAGGTAATGTAATTTGAGAGTTTAGGTCCTGCGTGTAATTGATAGAATCTGTGAAATTTTTAATATTAATGTCGCAATGTGTATCTAATGTGATTACTCTTTCATGTATTTCTTTAGCTTTTGCGATGAGTTGGTCGTTAGATAATGTCTCTTTTTCAGATTTTTCTTGCTTGCATGATATCATGAGAAATACAATGGCTATCAGTATCGAGATTTGCTTCATGGGTGTGTGTTTTATTTCACATTAAACTTACAAAACAAATCCCAAACAACGACACCAGTGCTAACCGAAATATTTAGAGAATGTTTACTCCCAAATTGAGGGATCTCTATGACTATATCACTTTCAGAAACAACATCCTGTTGTACACCTTTAACTTCGTTTCCAAAAATAATAGCATAGGTTTGATTACTTTCGGGTTCAAAAGTATGAAGCATTGTGGCATTTTCGGCTTGCTCAATAGATAAGATTTTAATGTTTTCGGCTTGCAGACTTTTAACCAATTCTAGCGTATCCTCTTTATGCTCCCAATCTACAGTTTCGGTAGCGCCTAGCGCGGTTTTTTGTATATCTTTATGAGGCGGCTTTGCAGTAATACCGCACAGATATATTTTTTTAATCAAAAAGGCATCGGCGGTTCTAAAAACTGATCCAATGTTATTTAAGCTGCGTATATTATCCAATATGATAATTAAAGGCGTTTTTGTAGCTGCTTTAAATTCGGCAATCGTTTTTCGATCGAGCTCGCTATTTTTAAGTTTTCTGTTTTCTTCCATTACTGCAAAAATATCATTTATTCATTTTATTATCGAAATTTGATTGTGAATAAAATTGAATAACTCCTGGTGATGATATTTCAAAAAAAATAGGAGAATAGCTACTTTAGCTTCATTCATAAAATTAGATGTTGAATGGCAGGAAAGAAAGGCAAGAAGGTAACTCCTTTAATGAAACAGTATAATGCAATTAAGGCAAAGTATCCGGATGCATTATTATTATTCAGAGTTGGAGATTTTTATGAGACTTTTGGGTCAGATGCGATAAAGGCTGCGGCAATTTTAAATATTGTTTTAACCAAAAGAGGTAATGGTAGTGAGCAAGAGACGGCTTTGGCTGGTTTTCCGCATCATTCTTTAAATACCTATTTACCAAAACTTGTTAAGGCGGGAGAACGTGTGGCAATTTGCGATCAGTTAGAAGATCCCAAACAAACTAAAACTATCGTAAAACGAGGAGTAACAGAGTTGGTGACTCCAGGTGTAGCGCTAAACGATGAGGTTTTACAAAGTAAAACCAATAATTTTTTATGCGCTGTTCATTATGGAAAAAAAGGTTTGGGAATTGCTTTCTTGGATGTGTCTACGGGTGAGTTTTTAACAGCTCAAGGTGATGTGACACAGATGGATAAATTAATGCAAAATTTTAATCCTAGTGAAGTACTGATTACCAAACCCAAGAAACAAACGTTTTATGATAATTTTGGAAAGAATTATCATTCGTTTTTTATTGAAGACTGGGTATTTAAAACGGATTATGCGCTTGAAACTTTAAATGGCCATTTTGGAACTAATTCCTTAAAAGGGTTTGGAGTTGATCATTTGAGTGAAGGGGTTATAGCAGCTGGAGTTATTTTACATTACTTGAGTGAAACACAGCATCACAAACTGCAGCACATAACTGCGATCCAGCGTATTGCCGAAGACCAGTATATCTGGATGGATAGATTTACTATTCGTAATTTAGAACTGTATCGTGCTAATGCTACAAATGCTGTCACACTTTTGGATGTGATTGATAAGACTATTTCTCCAATGGGAGGCAGAACATTAAAACGGTGGTTGGCTTTACCATTAAAAAATATCACCAGTATTCAGAAACGTCATGAGGTGGTGCAGTATTTTTGGGATACGCCTGTATTACATCAAAAGATTCAGCATCAAATCAAGCAAATAGGAGATATAGAACGATTAATTTCTAAGGTAGCAACAGGTAAGGTGTGTCCACGTGAAGTTATCCAGCTTAAAAATTCTTTGGAGGCTATAGCACCTATTAAATTACAGGCTTCTAATAGTAATAATGAAGCACTTAAAGTTATAGGAGAAACCCTAAACGATTGCGAATTACTTCGGGATAAAATTAAAGAAACACTAAATGAGGAGGCTCCCGTAAATGTTTTAAAAGGAAACACCATTGCTGACGGTTATTTGGATGAACTCGATGAATTACGATCAATAGCTTTTTCGGGTAAAGATTATTTGGATAAGATGTTGGAGCGTGAAACCGAAACTACAGGTATTACATCGCTTAAGATCGCTTCTAATAATGTATTTGGTTATTATATAGAAGTTCGAAATACGCATAAAGATAAGGTACCTGATACCTGGATCAGAAAGCAGACACTTGTAAATGCCGAACGATATATTACGGAAGAACTAAAGGAATACGAAGCTAAAATCCTTGGTGCAGAAGAAAAAATATTGACACTCGAGCAGCAGCTATTCAACGATTTGGTGATTTGGATGAGCGAATATATTAAGCCAGTGCAATTGAATGCTGCATTAATAGGTCAATTAGATTGTTTATGCTCTTTTGCTCAATTGGCTCAAGAAAATCAATATGTTCGACCTTTAATGGATGAGTCCTTTGATCTTGAAATTAAAAATGGGCGTCATCCTGTGATCGAAAAACAATTGCCTCCAGGAGAGCAATATATAGCCAACGATGTGTTGTTGGATCGAGAACAACAGCAGATGATCATGATTACAGGGCCAAATATGAGTGGTAAGTCGGCAATATTAAGACAAACAGCTTTGATTGTTCTATTGGCTCAAATGGGATGTTTTATACCGGCAGAAGAAGCTAGAATTGGTGTAGTTGATAAAATATTTACCCGTGTTGGTGCAAGTGATAATATTTCTATGGGAGAGTCAACGTTTATGGTAGAGATGAACGAAACGGCTAATATTCTTAACAATATTTCGGATCGCAGTTTGGTACTGTTAGATGAGATTGGGAGAGGAACCAGTACATATGATGGGATTTCTATTGCTTGGGCCATTAGTGAATTTTTGCATGAACATCCGGCAAGACCTAAAACATTATTTGCAACGCATTATCATGAACTCAATGAAATGTGCGAAACCTTTGGGAGAATCAAAAATTATAATGTTGCTGTTAAAGAGTTAAAAAATAATGTACTTTTTTTAAGAAAACTTGTTCCGGGAGGTAGTGAACACAGCTTTGGAATCCATGTAGCAAAGATGGCAGGAATGCCACAACAAGTGCTGCATCGAGCTAATAAAATGCTTAAAAAGTTAGAAAAATCTCATAGTAGCGAGGAGCTTACCGATAAAATTAAAGGTATGCAGGAGGAAGATGAACTACAACTTAGTTTTTTTAATCTTGATGACCCTTTATTAGAAGAAATTAAAGAAGAAATATTGCATATTGATATAGATACGCTTACTCCCGTAGAAGCATTGATGAAACTTAATGAGATTAAACGTATGTTAACCAGGAAGAAAGCATCTCAGGTGTAATTTTTTTTATTCTTTTTTCGAAAAAGACTTTGGTATTATTATAATTGTTTTAAATTTGCATCCGCAATAACGAATTGCGTAGTTCTTAAAATACTGCGAAAGTAGCTCAGGGGTAGAGCATCACCTTGCCAAGGTGAGGGTCGCGGGTTCAAATCCCGTCTTTCGCTCTGAGATAAAATATACCATGCTGAAGTGGTGGAATTGGTAGACACGTTGGACTTAAAATCCAATGGCCTGTAAGGCCGTGCGGGTTCAAGTCCCGCCTTCAGTACTTAACCCTCTTAATCGTAAGATTTTGAGGGTTTTTTTGTTTTTGTAAAATGCTTTGTTATAAGCATTTTACCCTAAATAATGACATTTTGTTTAGGTACCACGTTAAAAGATCCAAGTGTCTTTATTATTTATTTTTTACCGTTGGAACGAGACTTATAATTTCTACTTCTTGATTTAACAATGTTGTATTTAATTCGGGGATACGTATTAAGTTTCTCAAATTATTTAATTCTGATTTTGTTTTTTTATTAATGATGTTTCGTAAATATCCTGAGACAGCAGGTTTTATAATATTAGTATTTAAAACTTCATTAGAAATTGTATCCAAATCGTTGGATCGATAACTATTAACCGCAAAGCGATACGTTACATTTACAGATACGCTTTTTTCGTCGTAAGACATAGTAGATAATTCGTAAAGATAGAAAAGAGTATCCTTTTGTATAATAGGCATTACTTCTTGATTTATATCCAAAGGGCTTTTAGAATCTTGTTTTTCTTTGCAAGATGTTAGTGTTAGTATAAAAAGTACGAATAAATGTATAATTCTTCGTTTCATAAAGCGGCATATTAGAAATATGGGGATTTGTAAAAATAATAAATAGATGAAATTAATTAAACAATTCCTTAAAAACGATAAAACTAGTCTTTTGTTGAATAGCTTATTGATCACTCATAAATTCACTTTCTTTTTTTAAGTAATAATAACTTTTATATCTTGAACGTTTTAATATCCAAATCTATAACGCAGTGAACAACGAACAAGAATACATTGATAGATTAAAAACAGAAAACAGATTACTTCAGGATAAACTGGATAAGATTAATGCAGGAAAACAGAAGAAAAAAAGGTTTAGAAAATGGCTTCTTAAAAAGTCTAGTGTTCCGATTTTTGGTAAAAGACTTAAAAAGAGTATAAGTAATGCTATTAATGAGTACAAGGAGTATAAAACAGTATCTGTAGATACCGTTTCTGATGTTTCTAGTAGCTTGATATGGAGAATTACGCGAATAGGATTATTTGCTTTTTTGGTTGCAATAGTGCCAGCCGCAGTATTGATTTTTCAAACTAAGTTATTGATGAATCAAAATAAGTTGATTACAAGTCAAAATAATCTGGTAGAAGCAGATCGAAGATCATCCCTTGTTTTTGTGATGGGAGATGTATTGGCGGACCTCAATGAAGAATTAAAATATAAAGGATCAGGAAGTCGAAATATTAGTAAAACCTTAGAAGCAAGAATAATTGGATTGTGTATGGCTATGAAGCCCTATCGATTTATCGAAAATGGTGAATTAATAAAAAAACCAATTAGTCCAGAGCGGGGGCAATTATTATTTAGCTTGTTAAAAAGTGATTTGGGAACAGAATCTTCTCAGGATATATTAAACTCTGCTGATTTTAATTACACTAACCTTAGAAAAGTGAATTTAGGAAGGAGTGTAAATCTAAAATATGCAAGGTTGAATTATGCCGACTTGAGCGAAGCACAAATGCCAGCTGCTAATTTGGAACGAAGTGAGCTTAAAGAGGCGCAGATGAATAAAATAAATTTATCAGATGCAATTCTTAAAAGAGCGAGATTACACAATGCTAATCTGCAGCGAGCAGAATTATTAAGTGTAGATTTAACTCATGCAAATTTGTTTGGCGCCGATCTTACCGGAGCCGATTTATCTGAAGCAACATTATGGGGTACAAAACTAGAAAATGCTAACTTAACCGATGTTATTCTTGATAATGCAATCGTTGATAGACAAGATTGGATTGACTATATAGATGATTCATTAAATGTAAAAGGAGCTAGTGATATAGCAAGTAAATACAGAGTTAAAAAACAAGGAAAACAACAATTTGTGCTAGTGCCTAGAAAATAACTTATTTTGATTTCATGAAAATAAGTTTGTGTATTTTTCCTACTAGCCAATTTCCCGCGGGAAAGTACAGAGCAAAAAATAATGCCATCCCCAAACTAAAATTTTGAGGGCTAAAGAGCTGATCTAAAATATTATCAGGATACACATAAGATGTTTGTAACCAGTACCCTAAAAATTCTAATATGCCCATAGCGACTAATCCATAGGCGTACTGATTAAAGAAATTAAAGTTTTTTAATAATATAGAGATAGGTACCATATACAAAATGTAACAAGTGATCACTTGCCACCAGTATGAAAATTTGGCAATTTCCATTTCGGCACCAAAACGATTCATACCTAATCCCCATATAAAATAAACGATTATATAAGTTAGTATTAATGTCTTAGGGGTTTGTTGTATAGTTTTAAACTTGTCTATTAGCATATCAATCATAAGTTACACTTTTATGGCAGAGATCATTCGAAAAAATGGTTTCCTCTTAATTTTGAATTCTTTAATAGTACTTTGCTCTAAGATTTTTCTTAATTCATTAACCGAGAAAGCTCTTTGAATGGCAATTAAACCATCATTTTTTGCCATATCGGAAATTGGTAATACATAACCCATTATTTTAAATAAATAATAGGCCGCTCGACTCCTGTACAGTTCACTAAAAATAATATGTTTTATCTTTTTTTCTTTCGTTTTCTGTAAAAAATGAATAAGATTCTCATTATCAAAGTGGTACATAAAATGACTACTTATTAAGAGATCGCAGTCCGGAATTTTGAAGTTTTTATCTAATATGTTGGAAACCAGAAAACTAATGTTTTTCTGATTGTGGTTTTTTTCTTTAGCATAAGATATACTTGCAGGATTTCCATCTATTCCAATAAAAGAATTATGAATACCGTGTTGAGTAAGTTTTTTGGAAATATGAAAAATACAATCACCTCCTCCGCACCCCAGATCAACTATACGCAATACTTTTTCACCATTATTCTTTTTACAATACTTTAAAACAGCGTTTGCTAATTGTCTATGATTACCTAAAACTGAATTTATCCATTTTAAACTAGATAGTGTTTGTTTAAGTGATTTTCCGGACAAGGACAAGTCATCCAATTTTTCTGATGTAATTAATCTTACTCTGGGGTTCATTAATTGTATTGGATTAATTCAAGGTTTTACGATATGTAGTCATAAGAATAATAATAACTTTACAAAAAAAGAAATTGTAGTATGAAAATAAGTGAGATTATAAAAAAAAGAAGATCAGTTTTTCCTCCACAATATAATGATACCCCTATTCCGGAAGCTTTTATAAAAACAATTTTAGAAAATGCAAATTGGGCTCCCACTCATAGATTAACAGAACCTTGGCGGTTTAAAGTACTACGAGGTGATGCAAAAGATAGATTGGGTACGTTTTTATCAGATACTTATACAGATATTACGTCAAATGTTGAGTTTTCTCCGTTTAAGCACAAAAAGATTATTAACAACTGTAAATCGGCAAATGTAATTATTTTGATATGCATGCAAAGGGATCCCGAAGAACGAGTGCCTGAGTGGGAAGAAATAGCATCTACAGCAATGGCTGTTCAGAATATGTGGTTAACATGTGCAGCATATGGTGTGGGTTGTTATTGGAGTAGCCCTAAATTAATTGACTACATGGGGGATTTCTTAGAATTTGAAGAAGGAGAACGTTGTTTGGGTATTTTTTATATGGGTAACTATAATGCAGAAGTTGATCTAAACTCAAAAAGAAGTACCCTAGAGAATAAAGTAAAATGGTTAGATTAAAATATAAAAGCCATCTCAAATGTTTGAGATGGCTTTAAAAAAAATACATTAAATTTTGGTTACTGCTTTTTTAGAGCGTCTTTAGCAGCGTCAACCGCTTTGTCCGTTCCTTCTTTTGCAGCATCTACTGCTTCACCAGCAGCGTCTTTTGCAGCATCTACTGCTTCACCAGCAGCGTCTTTTGCAGCATCAACCGCTTCACCAGCAGCATCTTTTGCAGCATCAACCGCTTCGCCAGCAGCGTCTTTTGCAGCCTCTGCAGCTTCACCAGCAGCATCTTTTGCAGCGTCTACAGCTTCTGTAGCTGCATCTTTAGCAGCTTCTTCAGCTTTATTAGCTGTTTCTCTACATGATGTTACTGATACTGCTAACATTAGAGCCATAGCTCCTAGAAAAATTTTTTTCATAATAAATAGATATAGTTATTTGGTTACTTAACGTCAAATGTAACACTTTATTTTAACAGTTAAAAAAGCTTCCTTAATTGTAAGTGTAAAAGATGTCAAATATTTTTGACTTAAGAATCGTTACTTTTTTCAATAAGATACTTCCAGTATTGTTTGGGAAGATGCTGTAAATGAGGTTTTATGTTTTTTCTGGAAGTAATATTTGCACTTTTGTAATTTGTATTCCATAATTCCTGGAGTCCACTTTCCTTGATTTTTTCGGAAAATAAGGTGTTAATATTGTCAAAAGTTATGATTTCTACAGAAACAAGATCGTAGTATATACCATATTTTCTTGTGGTATCAAATAGCAACCACTTATGATTGGTATAGTAATCTTTAAAGTGATGAGCAATCAATGGTAGTACGTTAAAATCTGGTGTAACCGTCGCAACATATAAGTCATCGTTAGTTAATCGGAAACGAATAAACGCTTCCATTCTATGTTTTTCACGTTGGACCATTTGGGCAACCTGATTAATCTTTAAAACATCCTTATTACTAAAATCGGTACTTAAGGAATACCTTTTTGCAAAAATATGCTTCATGTACTTCAATAGTGTATTCTCAACTCCTTTAATTTCACTCAAAAAAACTTTAAAAAAATCCCTTTGTTGTGCGGCATTAGTTTTTTCTTTAAACCCTTTCCATACCCGACGTGCTTTATGTTCTTCTGTAATCACTTCTTTAGTGAGTGTGAACATTTGATTATTAGTTTGTGAAGCTTTTCTAATTGTGGGATCTATGATTTTTTGGTCATATATTAAAAAGATACAAGACAAAAATCCATCAAAACTTCCGTCATAAATTAAGATGGTTTGCGGATTCATGTGTATTCACTTTTTAAAAAAATATCAAGTTGGTAACATCTAGACATAACATATTGTATTTATTTTTTATGTTTTGATAAAGAAACACAACACTCATCTTTAGTATAGATATGAGATTCTTAATACCTGTATTATTCCCAATACCTTTATGGATATTCGTTCTTTTGCTACCGCGTTTAGTACAAAACACATTGTATTTGAGGGTGTCAGAAAGAATTGAGAGCTTCTCTCTAATTCGATCAAACGGCATAAACAGTAGTGGATGATTTTATTTGATTTTTAAGCGTTCTTAGTACTTCATCAATATCAACCAAAATTTGATGATCGGTAAAGCGTAGCACAGTAATGCCCATAGAGGAAATGAATAATTTTTTAGGAGCATCTTGATTGTAAATTTCAAGAAATTCATGAGCGTAACCATCTATTTCGATCGCTATTTTTAGTTGAGGACAATAAAAGTTGAAATGATAGCGCCCCATAGTTTGATTTCTTAAAAAATGATATCCTTTTTCATTTAGCTTTAGTTCAAGTTCGTCAATAACTTTGATGGTATTATTTAGAGAGTGTCGAATTATTTTCTCTGGCATTTTTTGATGCAATGGAATAATGTGTGTGGACATAATTGACATATTTAGTTGTAATTTTTCCAAATTTATGGAAAAATTCCATATAAATTAAAATTTAATTATGTTAAAATTGGAAATATTCCAAAATCTTGTATCTTTGTTATTAGTTATCCCAGATTAAAAGGTATGTATATGATATAATAATTAAAATCCTGATTTTATGGATAATTTAACTGACCAAACAATTAAGCGATTTAAACAAATTCGCGAAGAGAACCATTATACCCAAGCTGATTTTGCCAGTATTTTGCAAATCAAAAATTCGACTGCTGATATCGAAAGGGGTAAGACAAAAATATCTGGAAAAGTTGTAGCTAGATTACTACAAGAATTCAGCATTAATCCTTTATGGTTATTTGGAGAAAGTCATCAAAAAAATATTCAACTGCACTTAGGTGATGTTTCTCCCAAAGTGGTAACCGTAGATACTCAAAATAACGAAAATATTGTTTTAGTTAATGTCAAGGCGGCTGCGGGGTATCCGCATAATGTGCAGGATGTAGATTGGTATCAACAATTGCCCGCGTTTGATATCCCATTACCCGAATACCGAAATGCGACATATAGAGGTTTTCAGGTTGAAGGTGATAGTATGATGCCTGTATTAGAGCCAAAAGAATGGGTGATTGGAAAAGCAATTAATAACCTTTCTGAGATTGGCAATAATTCGATTTGCGTGGTAGTACTTGAAGATAGTGTTGTGGTAAAAAAAATAAAAAAGAATGAAGACGCTTCTGTGATTACATTAGTTTCTTTAAACTCTGAGTATTTACCATATAATATTCAAACACATCAAATCGTAGAGTTGTGGGAAATAAATAGTAAGTTAAGTTTTAATATTGATGCTAATTCTGATACTGCAAGTTTAAAGCAATTACAAGAAGCGATGCTTGTGTTAACTTCTGAAGTAAGAAGTTTAAAAAGTTAATTAATTATGTCTAATGCTTTAGCATGTGCTATGGCTTCGTCTGAAGTGCGTACCAATAGGATAGGTGTTATTTTGAAGGAATCTATTATTTTTTGAATCCGTTTTTCTTTACGTTTGTGATTTACACTTCTTAAATATATCGCCAAAATGCGATTGGGATATTGTGTTGCTATTTTGGTATAAATATCGGCATCCTTTTCTCCACTATCTCCAATTAAAACAAATTTCATTTCAGGATACATTTTTAAAAGATTTAGAATTTCTGATTGCTTATGAGGCATTTTGGGCTTTGGTGTTTTGTCAAACGGAGTTCTAAAATCTCTAAGTAAAATTGGGCCCTTAGGAAAGTTGTTTTTTTTGAAAAAAGCACTTAAATAATCATATAAATTCCAAGGACTATTACTTACATAAAAAAATGGATTAACCGGATTATTTTTCTTCCCTTTATGAAGTTTGTCATAAAATTTTACAGTACCCTCAATGGCTAATCTTTTATCAAAATTTTTAAAAAAAGTATTTGCGATAACGCGCCATTTAAAAAAAGAAGCGACTCCTGTGTGCAAAATAGTGTCATCAATATCACTAATAATACCGTATTCTGCATCAGATGATGGAATAAGCATTTGACTTATGAAATTGTTGTTGTCGCTTATTTTCTTTTTTGTTTCACCATCTTTATAGGATACAGAGTAGGTTAACCATCCTTTTTGGTCAAGGTATGTAGAGAGCGTCGAGATATCTTTTTCTAGATGATAGTACCCTTCGGGATCTGTTGATGTTTCTATAATGTCTCCATCAGGAAGTTTTAATACTACAGGTGTGTTTCGTATTTCGTCACTTTCAAATTGTCGATAAATATTTCGTAACGTTTTTAATACACTTTGGTTTAGGCTAAAATCTATGTTTTCATCTTCAAGAGCTCTTCCGGTGGCACGAAAAAGGTAAGGAGTGCCATAACCTAGGTAGGGGTTGATCCGTAAAGCTTTCTTTTTGAACATGTAAAAAAATAGATTTTGACATAAAAATAAACAACCTCGCCAAAAGGAGCGAGGTTGTCAAGATATAATTTTGTGTTTTTTTTATTTTAATGAAGTTTTGTAGCCACAATTTTTGATTGTGAATCTTCATTTTCTTTAAGTTCAGCACTTTTTTCTAAAGTAGTTTTAGACGGTTGAACAATTTCGATATCGTTATCTGCAACAGCTGTTTCTTCGGTATGGCCTCCTAAAATTGGAGCGATCACCAATCCGATTAAACATGTTAACTTGATTAAAATATTCATAGATGGACCAGAAGTATCTTTAAACGGATCTCCAACAGTGTCTCCTGTTACAGCAGCCTTATGAGCATCAGAACCTTTGTAAGTCATCTCTCCATTAATTTCTACACCAGCTTCAAAAGATTTTTTTGCATTGTCCCATGCGCCTCCTGCATTGTTTTGAAAGATGGCCCATAACACACCACTTACAGTAACACCAGCCATATATCCTCCAAGCATTTCGGCAATTGCTAATTTATCCATTCCGAATAATAAAGGTACAAAGGCTATTACTATAGGAAATCCAATAGTTAATAATCCCGGTAACATCATTTCTTTTAGTGAAGCTTTTGTGGAAATAGCAACACATTTGTCGTATTCTGGTGTTCCGGTACCTTCCATAATCCCGGCAATATCTCTAAATTGACGACGTACTTCTTGTACCATTTCCATGGCTGCTTTACCTACAGCATTCATTGCTAGTGCCGAAAATACTACTGGTACCATACCACCAACAAAAAGCATTGCTAATACAGGTGCTTTAAAAATATTAATTCCATCTATCCCTGTAAAAGTAACATATGCAGCAAATAATGCTAAAGACGTAAGTGCTGCAGAAGCAATAGCAAATCCTTTACCTGTTGCAGCTGTTGTATTTCCAACAGAATCAAGAATATCTGTACGCTCTCTAACAATTGGTTCTTGTTCGCTCATTTCTGCAATACCACCGGCATTGTCCGAAATAGGACCGAAAGCATCAATAGCCAATTGCATTGCTGTAGTGGCCATCATAGCAGAAGCTGCTAATGCAACTCCATAAAACCCTGCAAAAGCATAAGATGCCCAAATTGCACCAGCAAATAATAAAACAGATGGGAACGTAGAAATCATTCCTGTAGCCAAGCCTGCTATTATGTTGGTTCCAGCACCTGTGCTTGATTGTTGAACAATTTTAAGAATAGGTGATTTGCCCAATCCAGTATAATATTCAGTAACAGATGAGATTACTGCTCCAACTGTCAAGCCTACTAGAGTAGCATAAAAAACTCTCATTGCAGAAATCTCTACAAGACCTTCTCCAAAAAATTCCATTTTCATAGTCTCTGGGAGCATCCATTTACATAATGCGAAACAGCTTACCGCTACTAATATTATTGATGTCCAGTTACCAATATTAAGAGCCCCCATTACTTGAGCTTCTTTGGCTTCATTACTTTTAATTTTTACCAACATAGTTCCTATAACCGAGATGATAATACCAACACCTGCTATTGCCATAGGTAGTAAGATTGGTCCAATACCTCCAAAGGCATCTGAAATTGAACCTCCCATGTCTTTAATTACGTAATTTCCTAATACCATAGCAGCCAATACTGTGGCAACATAAGAACCAAATAAATCAGCTCCCATTCCTGCTACATCTCCTACATTGTCACCTACATTATCTGCAATGGTAGCTGGATTACGAGGATCGTCTTCAGGGATACCTGCTTCAACTTTACCAACAAGATCTGCACCTACATCTGCTGCCTTGGTATAAATACCTCCACCAACACGAGCAAATAATGCAATAGATTCTGCACCCAAAGAAAAACCAGCTAACGTTTCAAGAACTATAGTCATTTTATCTGTAGAAACCCATTCGCCTCCCATAAAAACATTATAAAATATAATGAAGAATGCCGTTAGTCCTAATACTGCTAAACCTGCTACTCCAAGCCCCATAACAGTACCACCTCCAAAAGATATTTTTAGTGCATTAGGCAAACTGGTTCGAGCAGCCTGGGTGGTTCTAACATTTGTTTTAGTAGCAATCTTCATTCCTATGTTTCCTGCAAATGCAGAGAAAACAGCTCCAAAAATAAAGGCTATTACAATTAACCAATGCGTAGTGTCTACCACAATAGAAACAATAAATAACAGGATACTAACGATAACCACAAATATGGCAAGTAATTTATACTCTGCATTTAAGAAAGCTAAGGCACCTTCATAGATATGATCCGAAATTTCTTTCATTTTACCATCACCGGCATCTTGTTTCATTACCCAAGATTTTTTAATAAGCATATAAATTAGCCCTAGTACTGCCAAAGCAATTGGCATATAAATCATATTTGATTCCATTAAATATATTTTAAGTTAATTAGTCGCTAAAAGTAGTAAAAATACCCTAAATACAAAAAGCTCAATATTTATAATAAAATATTGAGCTTTTTATGATTTTTTGAAATAAAATTTAAGAGATGCTAAACAATCCCTCAGGTTTATCTTCGATATCGTCAAAACGTTTTACGCAGGCTTCAATAATGCTTTTGGCCTCATCAATATTACCCCATCCACCAACATCAACTTTTTTCTCTTCAAGATCCTTGTATACCTGAAAAAAGTGTTCGATTTCTTTTATTAAGTGAGGGTTCATTTCTTTTAAATCGGCTAATCTATTTGCAATAGGATCTGCAACAGGAACACAGATGATCTTTTCATCTGGTCCTTTTTCATCTGCCATATGAAAAACACCAATAGGCTTAACTTCAATTACACAACCCGGAAATGTAGGTTCTGTAACTAATACCAATACATCTAGAGGATCACCATCCAATGCAAGAGTTTCTGGAATAAAACCATAATCAGCAGGATACATCATAGATGAAAATATCATGCGATCGTAGCGTATTTTTTTGATATCAAAATCGTATTCGTATTTATTTCGACTTCCCTTAGGAATTTCAATAAGTACATCGAAGCTTTCGCGAGTAGCTGCGCTCATAATCTTTGTTTTCTTTTTAATGGGCGGCAAAGATAGGTATTACAAGGGGTTAGTTAAAATTTATTCGGAGAAAATATCAAATTTGTACTTAAAATTTAATCTTAAGTTAACCAATAACGTTTTCGGTAGGCCGATCGTGTCAAGATTAATGCAATTTTATCCTGAATTTATTTAAGAAAATAGATTAGAAATAAAATCCAAATGATCCTGTAACTCCAAATTTACGGGCATCAGGGTTGTCAAAATAATTTCCTCTAAAATGAAAATCAATTCTAAAAATTTTAAAAATATTACCTACACCAAGGCTATACTCCCAATACACTTCGTCTTCGGGTGCAATTAGGATTTCGTTAGAAGGTGCACTAAGCAAGATATTTTCATCAGACAATTGTCCCCAGGCTCCTCTAACACCAACTAATTCTCTTAAATTAAGTTTTCTTAGTAATGGTATTCTAGAAAAAATCCTTCCGTTAAAATTATGTTCTAAATGTAATGTTGCATAGGTATCGGTAACAAATTCGTAAAAATTAAGTAACGGAAATGTATTGTATATCGATAAATAGGTTTGGTTACCAGGTATTACACTTAATAGGCCTAAAGGCACGTCTCCAAAAGTTTTTCCTAGTTCGAGTGTGCTGTTTAACCTTCCAAAACCTCCAATATTCCAGGGCTGTTGATATAAAAGTTGGATTTTTTGATACTCAAAATCACTTTCGATTAATCCTTTGACACCCACGCTATAATTAAGAAACAAGGTGGCAAAATCTCCTTCGTTTACTGTGATTTTATCAACACCATAACCTGTTGTTTTTCTTCCAGGAAAATATGCTAAAGAAGTGGCAATTTCGGTTTGCTTGATTTCTGATTCTAGCACATTCGTTTCTGAGTCTATAAAATCCAAACTAAACAAAGATCTATCTGCGGGTTTTAATGTCCTAAAGGACCCAGTAACTCCTACCGTAAAATTTTTCTTAGGTTCTAACTGCATAGAAAATGCAGTCAAATTAATCGAAGTTAGCCTGTCGTTATCCCCAGTAGCTATTATTGAAGAGGAAGCTAAGCTTCTTCCTTCTACATCATTGGTATTTGTCAAACTGGCTCCTAATTGCTCTACATCTCTTCGGTTTCCGGCGGATACAATGAGTCTAGATTTTCGATCTACAAGATATTTACCGGATACTCCATATTTAAACTTCGTATCCTTAAATCCGTAGGCTCCATACCCTTCGATTCTCCATCTATCGTTGGCTGTAAAATAAGTTCGTCCCCCGGCTCTTAATCTCCAGCCTTCGATGTCATTAAAACCGACAGTAGAGAATAGAGGTCCAAAATCGAAACCATCAAACTCTACATATCCCGTAGCTAATATGGTTCCTATGTTATAGAGTCTTTTAAAAGCTTTTACGGTTCGTAAGGTGTCTAAAAGCTTATATACTTTTTGTTCATCTTTATTAAGTTCTTCCATTCTGGCATTCTTCCAGAATGAATCTTCGCGATTATAAATGTCCTGATCGTAGGGATCTACTTGGCTTTGATAGAATTTTCTATCCTTTTTTTGGTCAAATTTGTAATTGTCAAATAGTGTTGTTCTTTTTCCGTATACACCGCGAGATTTTTCCTTTTTACTAAAAGCAAAATCGGATTGAAAATAATCTTTGGTAATCAAAAATATCGAATCATTTAGCACATCAAATTCCTGTTCGATATATAAATCTTTTACCCAGTTAATATTGGCGCTTTTAGTAATTTCGAGATTAATTTCTTTAATGGCCCATGTAGTATCGTTTACCCAAAAATCACCTTTAAAAGTAAGTTCGTTCTTTCTTCTAGGGTAATAAATAATATTGTAGCACCATTTATTGCCAATGTATGCACTGTCTGAAAGTACATAATTATACACGCCGACTCCTGTTCGAGATAACGGACTAGTAAAACTTTTGTCGAAAAATTTTAGATAATTATCATATACATCGTAATCGGAGTATAAATCTTTTACGAATGCAATAAGTGTTTGATTATCGCTAAAACCAGCATTTTTGTTTCCAGTTAGTACTTCTTTAGTTTCATTAATAACATTGTCCCCATAGACTTTTGAGATAGCTTCATTAAGAAAAATAGGTAAATATGTTTTTCCGGTTATTCTCGAAGTATCCACATCATTAAAAATGAATTCCATACCATTAAAAATCCTGCTATTGATTAGGCTACTATCTATAGTGTTTAGGTCAAACTCTAATTTTTCATACTTATCATATGTGTATTGTTTGAATTTTTTGACCCCGTTTTCTCTTCGATTATCCCATATTTTTTTCAGAATATCTATTGCGGGATTATTTTTCTTGGAAGTTTTACCTTTGTAAATAACCACTTCGTCTAATGAAGCAGCTTCTTCTTCCAAGGTAATTTCCATATTATACGTAACTCGTTTGGTGAGTTTTACGTTTTTGGTTTCAAAACCAATAAAAGAGATTTTAATGCTCGAATGATTGTCATCAGATTCCATATAAAATCTACCATTCTCATCGGTAATAGTACCTATGGTAGAATTAACGAAAACTATATTTGCAAAAGGTATGGGTTGTTTGTTGCTGTCGTAAACCTGACCACCAACTTTGGTTTGCGCAAGAAGAAAAGTACAACTAAATATTGTTAGAATTCCCCCTAAAATCAAATCTCTCATCTAAAGCTATTAAAATTAATACTTGTGATAATGTTAGTGGATCACCTCAATTTTCAGGCCAATTTTTGATATTCCTGAAATTGATGAAACGCAAAATAAAAGCTTTATTTTATTTATACATTACTTTTTTTACAGCTTTAACAACATCTTTACTATTAGGTAACCATTCTTCTAATAATCCTGGAGAATACGGAGTTGGAGTATCTGCGGTATTAATTTTAATGATGGGAGCATCTAAATAATCAAAAATATTTGATTGAACCTGATATGTGATTTCTGAAGCAATATTGGCGAGTGGCCATGCTTCTTCTAGTATGATCAAGCGATTTGTTTTTTTAACTGAAGTAAATATAGCATCAAGATCCAAAGGGCGTACTGTTCTTAAATCTATAATTTCGCAAGAGATATTTTCTTTTGCCAACTCATCTGCCGCTTTGTAGGCTTCTTTGATAATTTTTCCGAAAGAAACGATTGTAACATCATTACCTTCTCTTTTGGTTTCGGCCACTCCTAAAGGGATTGTGTATTCTCCTTCGGGTACTTCGGCCTTATCACCGTACATTTGTTCACTTTCCATAAAGATAACGGGATCATTATCTCTTATGGCTGATTTTAATAATCCTTTAGCATCTTTTGGGTTAGAAGGGATAACTACTTTTAAACCAGGAGTATTTGCAAACCAATTTTCAAAAGCTTGAGAGTGCGTTGCTCCTAATTGCCCTGCCGATGCTGTAGGACCTCTAAAAACAATAGGTATATTAAATTGACCACCACTCATTTGACGCATTTTGGCGGCATTGTTTATGATTTGATCAATACCTACCAATGAAAAGTTAAAGGTCATAAACTCTATGATGGGCCGATTACCATTCATAGCACTTCCTACACCAATTCCTGAAAAACCTAATTCTGAGATAGGAGTATCCAGAACCCTTTCTGGGCCAAACTCATCTAGCATACCTTTACTAGCTTTATAGGCTCCATTGTATTCTGCTACTTCTTCACCCATTAAATAAATAGATTCGTCGCGACGCATTTCTTCACTCATGGCTTCGCAAATTGCTTCTCTGAATTGTATCGTTTTCATTAATATAAATGTTATTTTTGTGCTATACGAAAGGCAAAAGTAGCAATTAAAACCCTTTGATTACTCCTGAATATTGAAAAATTTATTATGCACGCATAGTAAATTAGACATTTTATTTGTACCTTCGCCTTTATTATTAAATTCTCAAAAAATACCTATATAAAATGAAGATATTAGTATGTATTAGCCATGTGCCAGACACGACTTCCAAAATTAATTTTACGGATGGTGATACTAAATTTGACACAAATGGGGTGCAATTTGTAATTAACCCTAATGACGAATTTGGATTAACTCGAGCAATGTGGTTTAAAGAAAAGCAGGGCGCATCTGTTGATGTGGTAAATGTTGGTGGCCCAGAAACCGAGCCTACATTGCGTAAAGCACTTGCTATTGGTGCAGATAATGCTATTAGAGTTAATACTGAAGCAACAGATGGTTTTTATGTAGCCAAACAATTAGCTAAGGTTATTCAGGATGGAGGTTATGATCTTGTTATAGGAGGTAGAGAGTCTATTGATTATAATGGAGGTATGGTTCCGGGTATGGTTGCTGCTCTTACTGGAGCAAATTTTGTAAATACTTGTATCGGATTAGAAATTGATGGTAATACAGCCACAGCTACTCGCGAAATTGACGGAGGTAAAGAAACATCTACTACAACGCTACCTTTGGTAGTAGGCGGACAAAAAGGTTTGGTTGAAGAGAGTGATCTTCGTATTCCGAACATGAGAGGTATCATGATGGCTCGTAAAAAACCACTTACAGTGGTTGACCCTGTAGATGTAGCCCAAGAAACTAAAGCGGTACAATTTCAAAAACCAGCTCCAAAAGGAGATGTGAAGTTAGTATCCCCAGACAACGTTCAGGAACTTATAGATTTATTACATAACGAAGCAAAAGCTATTTAAAAGAAAAAAATATGTCAGTTTTAGTATATACAGAAAGTGAAGGAGGGAAGTTTAAAAAAGCGGCTTTCGAAGTAGCATCTTATGCAAAAGAGGTGGCTAATATGTTAGGAACAACCGTTACGGCTGTAAGTATAAATGGAGGAGCGAGTAGTGAGTTAGGTGCTTATGGTGTTGATAAAGTATTAGAGGTTAGTGATGATAAATTATCCGGATTTAGTGCAAAAGCATATGCAGATGTCGTAAAACAAGCAGCAGAAAAAGAAGGAGCAAAAGTGGTTGTGGTAAGTTCTACAGCAGATAGTAAGTTTTTAGCGCCGTTATTGTCTGTAAATCTTAATGCAGGTTATGCTTCAAATGTAGTTGGGTTACCCGAAAGTACATCTCCATTTACAGTTAAGCGAACCGCTTTTACAAATAAGGCATTTAATATTACAGAGATGTCTACTGATGTTAAAGTAATTGGATTGTCAAATAATGCATTTGGATTAAAAGAAAATTCGGGAGCTGCTTCGGCCGAAGCGTTTTCGCCTTCTTTATCTGATGCAGATTTTGGTGTAAGCGTTACCGCTGTAGATAAGGCTACAGATAAGGTTTCTATTGCTGATGCCGATATTGTTGTCTCTGGAGGACGTGGATTAAAAGGACCAGAAAACTGGGGATTGATAGAAGATCTAGCCAACGTTTTGGGAGCAGCTACAGCTTGTTCAAAACCAGTGAGTGATATGGGGTGGAGACCTCATAGCGAACATGTAGGGCAGACAGGAAAACCTGTGGCTTCAAATCTTTATATTGCAATAGGAGTTTCTGGGGCAATTCAGCACCTTGCAGGGATTAATGCAAGTAAGGTGAAGGTGGTTATAAACAACGACCCCGAAGCACCTTTCTTTAAAGCTGCAGACTATGGAATTGTAGGAGATGCTTTTGATGTCGTGCCAAAACTTATTGAAAAATTAAAGGAATTTAAGGCGAATAACGCATAATTTTCATAAATTGTGCCCAATTAAGGGCTGTTTGAACCTAGGTAAAAGTCCATTTGTTCAAACAGCCTTTTTTTATTGAAAAATGTTATGAGTTTAGTTCGACTGAACATAAAAGGGATATCATATAGTCAAACCCAAAATGGGGCATATGCTCTAATCCTTAGTGAGATGGATGGAGAAAGAAAGTTACCTATAGTAATAGGTGCTTTTGAAGCACAATCTATAGCAATAGCTTTAGAAAAAGAGATTAAACCTCCTCGTCCGTTAACACATGATCTTTTTAAAAATTTTGCCGATCGATTTGATGTGGTAGTAAAACAAGTTATCATTCATAAATTAGTGGATGGCGTATTTTACTCTAGTATTATCTGTGAGAGAGATAAAATTGAAGAGATTATAGATGCGCGAACAAGTGATGCTATTGCATTGGCGCTTCGTTTTCAGGCTCCCATATTTACCTATAAAAATATTTTGGATCAGGCAGGGATTTATCTTAAGGTAAACCCTAAGAAAGACGATGAAAATGATCCTGAAAGTTTGTTGGTCGATGAATTAGTTTCTGATGATGTTGAAATGGTAGGTAAAGAAACTAGTTATAAGGATTTATCTTTGGAGGAGTTAAATAAAATGCTGGACCAAGCGGTTAACAATGAAGACTATGAATTGGCAGCAAGGATAAGAGACGAAATTTCTAAACGTGGCTAGTTTAATGCATAGCCAGGATAATCTAAATGTATTTTTTTAAATAATTTCAAATTTATGAAAAGAGCACTGCTTACTTTTCTATTCTCATTTTTTGTTTTTACTTCTTTATTTGCTCAATCTGTAGAAGAAAAGTGGGTTTTAGAAAATATAAAAGATACTTCAGGAGAAGTCGTTAAAGTAAATGAAGGAGATTATTTTAAATTAGACAAAGGGGAATTTTCCTATTCTTTTAAGAACGAAATTGGATCCCTAAAAGGAGATTATTTACGTCAAAATAATATAATATTACTATTTCCCGAAGTTGCAGAAGATTCTATCATAAAATACAAGATAACATCTGTAACAGATTCTACCTTGATGATATCAAAAAAAGGAACGCTATACTCGTTTATAGCTCCTTCTAAGGAGGTTGTAATTGCACCGCAGATTTCTGAAACGGAGAAATTAATTCCCAGTCAAGGATTTTCTTTTAATAGTTTATGGAGAGGTGTTTTGGGAATGGTAGTACTTCTTATCATTGCATTTTTATTTAGCAGTAATAGAAAAGGTATTAATTGGAAAACAGTTGGATTAGGTGTCGGGTTCCAATTAATAATTGCCATTGGGGTTTTAAGAGTGCCGTTTGTTCAGGCGATATTTGAATGGGTTGGAAGCCTATTTGTTAGCGTTTTAGACTTTACTAGAGCCGGAAGTAAATTTCTGTTTGAAGGTTTGGTTGTAGACATGGACACCTTCGGTTTTATATTTGCTTTTCAAGTATTACCAACTATTATATTCTTTTCGGCTTTAACGTCCTTATTATTTTATTTAGGTATTATTCAAAAAGTAGTAAAAGGCTTGGCATGGTTGTTAACTAAAGCGCTAAAGATATCTGGAGCAGAAAGTTTGAGTGTTGCTGGTAATATCTTTTTGGGCCAAACAGAAGCGCCTCTATTAATTAAAGCGTATTTAGAAAAGATGAATAAATCTGAAATGCTATTGGTTATGATAGGAGGTATGGCAACTGTTGCAGGTGCTGTACTGGCAGCTTATATAGGATTTTTGGGAGGAGACGACCCGGTTTTAAGATTGCAATTTGCAAAACACTTATTAGCAGCATCAGTAATGGCAGCTCCTGGAGCAATTGTTATTTCTAAAATACTATTTCCGCAAACAGAAGAAATTAATACAGATGTATATGTATCTTCAGAAAAAATAGGATCTAATATTTTAGATGCTATAGCCAACGGAACAACTGAAGGCTTAAAACTAGCTGTAAATGTTGGTGCTATGTTATTAGTGTTTGTAGCCTTTATTGCCATGCTAAATGGTATATTAGGTTGGGTGGGAGACATTACATCTATAAACACTTGGATAGCATCGAATACAGCTTACCAAAGTTTATCTCTTGAACTTATTTTAGGTTATCTTTTTGCACCATTAATGTGGTTGATTGGGGTCGCCAAGGAAGATATAGCTTTAATGGGGCAACTCCTGGGGATAAAACTAGCAGCTAGTGAATTTGTCGGCTATATACAATTAGCGGATTTAAAAAATGCAGCCAATGCAACACATTTAACCTATAACAAATCCGTTATCATGGCTACGTATATGTTGTGCGGGTTTGCCAATTTTGCTTCTATAGGTATTCAGATTGGTGGTATTGGTTCTTTGGCGCCAGGCCAGCGTAAAACCTTGTCAGAGTTTGGTATGAAAGCGCTTCTTGGAGGAACGATAGCCTCATTATTATCTGCAACGATTGCCGGAATGATCATTGGCTAGCATTGTTCAGCTCCCATTGTTAAAAACTATTGTACAACTATCCTTTAATCAACTTATTGATGGTTTGCCCGTATGCTATTTTTTGTATATTTGGATATATTTAACATAATGTAGATTAACGTAAATTGTCAGAGAGAGTATGAAGCAATATCTTGATCTTGTTCGTCATGTAAAAGAAAATGGGAATATAAAACAAGATCGTACGGGAACAGGCACAAAAAGTGTTTTTGGATATCAGATGCGTTTTGATCTTAGCGAAGGATTTCCTATGGTCACTACCAAAAAACTGCACCTTAAATCAATAGTTTATGAGCTATTATGGTTTCTGAAAGGAGATACTAATATAGGATATCTTCAGGAAAATGGAGTTCGTATCTGGAACGAATGGGCGGATGAAAATGGAGATTTAGGACCTGTTTATGGCCATCAATGGCGTAACTGGAACGGTGATGAAATTGATCAAATCAAAGAAGTAATAGAAGCACTTAAAAATAATCCAGATAGCAGACGTATGTTGGTTTCTGCGTGGAACCCTAGTGTTTTACCAGATACTTCAAAATCATTCTCAGAAAATGTAAGTAATGGAAAGGCGGCGTTACCTCCCTGCCATGCTTTTTTTCAATTTTATGTCGCCGATGGCAAATTGTCTTGTCAATTATATCAACGAAGTGCTGATATATTTCTGGGAGTTCCTTTTAACATTGCGTCATATGCACTTTTTACGATGATGATGGCTCAGGTGTGCGGTTATGAAGCTGGTGAATTTATTCATACATTTGGAGATGCTCATATATACAACAATCATATGGAACAACTAGAGCTTCAGCTATCCAGAACACCTCGTAAATTACCTAAAATGGTTATCAATCCGGAGGTTAAAGATATTTTTGGCTTCGTTTTTGATGATTTCAAGTTAATAGACTACGATCCGCATCCTCATATTAAAGGAGTGGTAGCAGTTTAAGCCCTAAATTTAAAACAGTATACCATGAAAAAACTATTACTAATATGTACGATCCTATTTTCTGGATTTTGTTTTTCTCAGGATGGATTAATTCTGTCTCAAGAAAATGCAAATGAAAAAGGGATAACACCAATATGGCCAAAATGTGATCGATCAAGACAAACCCCTACGCAATGCTTTGACGGGAAATTGAGAAATCATATTATTATGAATTTTGAATACCCTGAAATTGCTGTGGCCGAAGGATTAACGGGAACCGTAACAGTTGAATTTATAATCAATAAAAAAGGAAAAGTAGAAGTCTTAGAAGTTACTGGAGCACATAGATACTTGCAAAGAGAAGCCATACGAATTATTAGAGCTATCCCAAAGATGGAGCCCGGTAAATGGGGAGATAAGCCAATTGCAATCGCGTATACAGTACCTATTACCTTTAGAAAACCGCAATAAGAACTTATATTTTAACATTGGATTAACCAATGTTAAGCGTATAGACAATATAAAAATCAGTAAATTTGAGTGTATTCGTAAATCGAATGCACTTTTTTTATGATTATTACAAATAGTATACTTACCTCTTTTTTAAAAACCAGATCCGATACAGAAGAAATTTGCGCACCGCTCCAAATAGAGGATTACGTGATTCAACCCATTGTAGATGTATCCCCTCCAAAATGGCATTTGGGACATACTACATGGTTTTTTGAGGAATTTATTTTATCTAAGTACGTTAGTGGATATAAGCGTTTTCATCCGGAATATGCTTTTGTGTTTAACAGCTATTACGAAAGTGTGGGCAAGAGGGTAGTGCGTACTAATAGAGGTAATCTTTCGCGACCTACGGTAAGTGAGGTTTACGAGTATAGAGATTATGTTACTTCTAATCTACAAGCTTTTCTTGAAGAAAACGATGATAAGACAATATTACAATTGGTAGAAATTGGTATTCATCATGAAAAGCAACATCAAGAATTATTACTAACCGATATTAAATTTATATTAGGCAATAATCCATTACTCCCTAAGTATAATGAAACTTTTACCGAGAATATCGTTTCCAACGAGGAGTTGACATATATTACCATAGAAGAAGGGATTTATGATATTGGATATGAAGGAAATGGGTTCTGTTACGATAATGAATTAGGTAGGCATAAGGTCTTACTTCAAGAGTATTCTATTTGCAATAACATGGTAACCAATAAAGAGTATCTTGATTTTATTGCCGATGGAGGATATAAAAATAGTTTGCTTTGGCATGCCGAAGCTTGGGATTGGATACAAAATGAACATATCCACGCCCCTTTGTATTGGCATAAAATAGATGGTGTCTATAATCAATACACATTGCAAGGATTGACTGACTTAAATCTCAAGGCTCCGGTAACACATATATCTTATTACGAGGCATTTGCGTTTTCGCAATGGAAAGGAAAACGTCTTCCTACAGAGTTTGAATGGGAAACTGCTCAACCGTATTTTAAATGGGGGGCTCGTTGGGAGTGGACCGAAAGTGCATACTTACCATATCCAAATTATACCAAAGCTCCAGGAGCTCTGGGAGAATATAATGGGAAATTTATGGTTAATCAAAAAGTACTTAGAGGAGGATCCGTTGCAACATCTCAAGAACATACCAGACCAACATATCGCAATTTTTTTCACCCTCATCTAAGATGGCAATTTACTGGTTTCCGACTGGTAAAAGACAAATAATTTAGCTTTTTATATGAACTCCAAAGATCAAAAAGTACTGATTTCTACTTTCGAAAAGGAAGTATATGAAGGATTAACAGCGTTTCCCAAATATTTATCTTCAAAATACTTTTATGATGAAGTAGGGGATGAGCTTTTTCAACAAATAATGGCATTACCCGAATATTATCTTACGCGTACAGAGTACGAGATTTTTAATAAGCATAGTGAAAAGATTATTCAAAGTTTTGACACGATTAAAGAAGGTTTCGATTTGATAGAGCTGGGGGCTGGAGATGGTAAAAAAACTAAAATTTTGTTGAAAGAATTGCTGAAACAAAAGCTTGATTTTGCATATATGCCCATAGATATAAGTCAAAATGCAGTAGACGGCCTTGTAAGTACATTGCAAAATGAGATGCCAAATGTAGTTGTGCAAGGACAAGTAGGAGAATATTTTGAGGTTCTGGATCGCTTAAAACAGCTTAGCACTCGTAAAAAAGTGGTTATGGTTCTTGGGTCTAATATTGGTAATTTATTGCACCCCAGAGCAATCCAGTTCTTGAAAAAACTAGGTAGTGCAATGAATCCTAATGATCTCATTTTTATGGGATTTGATCAAAAGAAACATCCGCAGAAAGTTTTAGATGCTTATAACGACAAAACAGGAGTAACGGCAGCTTTTAATAAAAATGTGCTAGCGCGTATAAATAAAGAACTTGATGGAAATTTTGATCTTGATAAGTTTATGCATTGGGAGACATATGATCCCGAAAGCGGCACTGCAAAAAGTTATTTGGTAAGTAAAGAAAAACAAACTGTAGATATTAATAATTTATCATTACAAGTTCATTTTGAAGCATGGGAAAGTGTTCATACCGAAATTTCTCAAAAATACGATGATGATATTGTAAAGTGGTTAACTAAAGAATCTGGTTTGAAAATTGTAAACTCATTCTCGGATACCAATAATGATTACAAAAATTATCTGCTAGCCAAAGCTTGATACAAGAAGTAATAATCCTAAATTATAAACGAAATGAAAGCAATTTGGAATGGTCAAGTTATTGCTGAGAGCAATGATACTAAAGTGATTGAGAATAACCATTATTTTCCGCCTGAAGCAATAAAAAAAGAATTCTTTAAATCAAGTGCTACACATACAAATTGCCCTTGGAAAGGAGTAGCTTCATATTATTCTATTGAAGTGGATGGGAAAGAAAACCAGGACGCAGCATGGTACTACCCAGAGACTAGTGACCTGGCAAAACAGATCAAAGGATATGTGGCCTTTTGGAAAGGTGTTGAGGTTACAGAATAAAGTAACCCCAACACTACACTTTTGCCAAAAGTATTAATGTCTTTCTAAAACTCTTATTACGGTTGGTGATAGTTCATTACTGTTACCAGAATTTGCAACGCAATTAATGTATATTTTTTCTCCATCTGGGCTAAAAGCTAAGTCATTAGGAGTGCGTAATCCCGAAGTTCTAGCATCTCCATCAGTATTTGTTGAACTGCCATCACCAGCTATTACTTCTACAGAGTTTCCGTCTAGACTTACTTTAAAAATCTGCCCTAATGAAGCGGCAGTAAGATATAGCTCTCCGTAAAAAGAGGTAATATGGGCATTTCCTGTTGAGGTCGGAATAGTAGTGAGGGTAGAAACTTCTCCTGCTGTATCAGCTTCTAATACATTACCATCATTAAAGTTTACTACATAGATACTACCAGTTTCTTTTACCCAAGTGATTCCATTTGCGCAAGCAAAATTAGTACTCGACGCAAATACTTCGCCATCTCCATTTGGAGTAAATTTTGTAATAGTACCACTAGCGCAACTTAACACATATATGTTTCCTGAGTCGTCTATTGTAATTCCGGTTGGTAAAGCAACATCCTGAGTAAAGAGTTCAATATTTCCATCTGGATCAATTCTAAATACTTTACTTGACCCAAAATTGGACTGGTATAAGTTACCCGAACTATCAAAATGATTCCCTGTAAGTCCTGATGGTTCAAGACTAGCGAAAAGTTCTGACTCTCCATCTTCAGGATCAATTTTAAAAATGTCTGAACCATTAATATTGGCTAAACCAACCCCAAAATCTGCAGCATAAATAGTGCCATGGGCATCTACATCTAGACCACCAGTGCCTATTGGTAGCGTCACAAGAGTAGATAATGTGTACTCATCAGATGGATTAGGAGTGCCATCATCATCAGATATAAAATCGTCTAATTTGCATGAACAAAATAAGATTGAAATAAGTAATAAAAAAGCTGTACATGTTTTCATTATGTCTATTTTTAATTAATGTTGATTTAGACAAATGAATATGTATTTTACATAAAAACAGTTAGCTTTTACAGGGATTTATATATTGCCGATAAAGATTTACACACTTGATTGTATAAATCAAAAGGAGGTTATTAATTTTGATGTAGAGTTTGTTGTATGGGTCAAAAAAGACTTCTCTTTTAGTTAGTAGTTTTTGTACTACTTTTTCGAAATTTATATTCTGAAGGAGTAGTTTTTGTGAATTTTTTGAAAGCTTTGTAAAATGAAACTCTATTACTAAATCCACTTGAGTATAAAATCTCGGTCATATTAAGGTTATCTTCTTCTAAAAGCATTTTTTTAGCCTCTTCGATGCGGTATCGATTTATAAAATCGAAAAAACTAGAGTCTAAGTTTTCATTAATAACCTGAGACATATGATGTCTAGAAATATGTAATTCTTTTGCCAAGTCCCCAAGTCTTAAATCATGATTTAGATAAGGTTTTTCTTGCTTCATGAAATCTAATAACCTGGATTTTAATTCTGTTGAGGATGCTGTAGTAAGTCCAGTTTTTCGATATTTTTTGAATGGAATAATTTTATCCATAGACAATCCATCAAAAACTTGCGGTTGCAAAAACGCAAAATAAAATAGTAACCCGGTAAAGAACATCATAGAAAAACCAATAAAATAATCAGACCCAGGTTTTAATAGATTAAAGTAAACCAAAACGAAATACGAAGAAAAAGAAATAACATAGCCACAAAAAGAATAACTTAACCAGTTTAACCATCTGTTATTATTAAAACTTTTGATGAGATGTCTAAATGAAAAAAACAGTTGACCACAATAAAACAACATCAAAGCAATTATAATATGAATGAAATATGGTATATGGAAATAAGAAAAATATCGAATTTCTCCATTTCTTAGAACTTCTATTTTTTCTTGGGCGGAGAGAAAATAGAACGGAGAATAATTTAGTATAACATATACTAGTGGTATAAAATGAAGAAGGTCTATACTTCTAAATTTATTTTTGTACAGAAGTCTTTTAAGATACAAGTATACTATAGGACCATATAAAACCCACGGTATTCTATTTGTAAAACTTAAATGTATAAATGGATATGAATTTAAAAGTTGTGACCAATACAAAACATTATACGCAATATTATAACTGAATAATAAAATATAAATGCCTAATAAGATATTGGCAACTCTATCACCTTTCTTTTTTATAAAGAACAAGATGGCAAAAACAAAAGCCTGAAAAGCAAAAAACAGAAAAATTGTTTCTAAAAAATTCATGACCTAAAACTAAGATTATTAATTTAATTTTCAAGGCATGATAATTTCTATTCAGAAATTCGAAGTGGTGCTAATTATAAAAAACAAAGATTGAATGTAGTTTTTTATAAGCATAGCATGGATTTTTATAAGGTGTTAAGATAATCGAATATACCTTAACACCTTATAAAATAAATGAGTTTATAAAACGAGTAAACTATTTTCTGCTGAGGCAAAATCATTCCATTGATAACCATCGGCTTCTTGCTCATTGGTCCATTCGCCATCTACTACATATTTGAACTCGAAATTATTATCTCTAGGGAGATCTAAAGTGCCTTTAAAAGTTCCGTTTTTTAATTTCTTAAGCATAGTTGCTTCGGTATTCCAATTGTTAAATTCACCTGCGACACATACTGAAGAAGCATTTTTTGCAGGAACGATAAAAGTAACTTTGCAAATAGGTTTAGTCTTTAAATACTGTTTGGTTATTGCCATAATTTTAGTGTATAATTAATTTTTGGTTAATAAAATTTAAGTGAAATTACCACAAAACATCAAGACAGAAAAGAGTAAACTCACGGATTTCCAATAATTTAATCAACAATTAACATTTAAATATTAACGATAACGATGTAGTATTTTTAAAAACTTGTCAATATCTTCTTTTGTATTATAAAAGTGTAAACTGATTCGTATACCACTCCCACGAATTGAAGTGATAATATTGTTTTCTTTTAAGTGTTTAAACAATTTTTGATCACCTTTTATATTAAAAATAGAGCTATGTCTTTTGCGCAATAAGACATCCTCTTCAAGTAAATTAAGTTTGGTTAACTCTTCTTTGGTGTGTTCTACAAGGTGCGTAATAGTTTGTTCGATAGTATCCATACCAATTTTAGCCAAATATTTCAGAGAATATTGTAAACTTCCAAAATTAAAAGTATCCAAATGACCGCATTCAAATCGTGATTGTAAGCTCGTATATGATTCATCGTAATTAGAATTTGCAGCTTCAATATTATAATAAGAAGGGGTTATATTATCAAGAATATGATCTTTAAACAGCATAAAACCATTTCCATAACCTCCCAATAACCACTTGTATCCGCTACACCCTAAAATATCAATGCCGGATTTTTTAAAATTAAATACTTGAGTACCGCAAAATTGAGTTGCATCGGCAATGATCAGTATATTTGGGTGGTTAATTTTTAGCTGTTTAATAAAATCAAGATCTATAGCAATGCCATTAATATATTGAATAAGACTAAAAGCGAATACATCCGGTTTATTTTGTTCTACCGCGTGCTCAATATTTTGTTCTAAAGAAGCATCTACTTGCGCATAGCATACATCAAAACCTTTACTGGTTACTGCAAAATTGATCGAAGGATAATCCTGCTCAAGTAACAGTACTTTTTGCTCTTTTGGGAGCCCATTTAATATGGTGTTAAAACCTATAGAAAAATTAGGGCTTAGGATAGTATTCTCAACAGAATTTCCAAAAAAATCAGCAACAGTCTCACGAACAGAATTCAAAATTTGTTGTTGAGGATCTCTAAATATACTACCGCCAATTAAAAAGTCCAAATCATGTTCTTGTCTAAAATCCAGTAGATCATCATAGAGTAATCCTGATGAAGCGGTATTCAAATATGTGTTTTGACTTAAAACAGGGAATGCATTTCTTAAATTCTTCATAAGTAATTCGAGGGCTTTTTGGTAAAAACTATATCTTTACTTGGCGATACTAAGTTAGCATTAATATGTTTTTAAAGAAGAAAGAAATTCCGCAAATTGATCCGCAACAACGAGAACTATACGAACATGCTCGAAAGAGAGTTGTTCAAAAAAAAAGACTGTTTCAACATTTTGTGATTTTTCTTATTGGAGCAGTATTTTTTGCTATTCTTAACCTTGTATTTGATTATGGAAAAGACATTACTTTTTTTGGAGTAGACTGGTATGTAGTAGCTATTTTGTGTTGGGCATTTCTTTTGGTTGTTCATTTTTGTAATGTATGGTTGTTTACAACATTTATGGGGCAGGAGTGGTCTGATAGACAGATGGAAAGATTAATAGCAAAACAAAAGGAAGAAATTGCACTTATGCAAAAAGATGTTGACTTAATGTATCCTAAAGATAATCTTAAAAAGAAAAAAGAAGAATTTATTAAGGGGAAAACATCCGAAATCGTAGAAGAGTTAAAAGAAAAAGAATCAAAGAATATGATTACAATGATTGCGGCTGCAGGAGAAAATAATGCTTTAGGAAAGGATAATGATCTGGTATGGCATTTACCTGATGATTTTAAGCGGTTTAAAAACTTAACAACAGGTCATCATATCATAATGGGGCGTAAAACTTTTGAATCATTTCCGAAATTGCTTCCTAATAGAATTCATATAGTGATCTCACGTAATGAAGCATATCAAGCAGAAGGAGCCGTGGTGGTGCACTCAATGAAGGACGCTTTGGAGATAGCAAAGAATGATACTCAACCTTTTATCATTGGTGGAGGAGAAATATATAAAATAGGGTTAGACTATGCTGATGCTATAGAATTAACTCGGGTTCATGGAGATTTTGAGGCTGATGCTTTTTTTCCGGCAATTGATACAGAGATTTGGAAACTTGAAAACGAAGAGTTTCATGATATAGATGAAAAACATAAATATCCGTTTACTTATTTGACCTATAAAAAGAAGTAATGCTATCGCCGAAATTAAAAACTCATTTTGAACAATTACTTTCGGAAAAAATCAATGCTGTGATTCCACTATCAGGTGGCGATATTAATCAAGTTTATGTATTACATACGGCAGGGCAGAAATTTGTAGTAAAAATAAACAAGAGTTCTGCATTTCCCACACTATTTGAAGCTGAAGCAAAAGGACTTGGGCATTTGTATCAAACAAATACATTTAGGATTCCCGATGATGTAAGATGGGGAAAAGTAAATGAAACAACCTTTTTGATGCTAGAGTTCATTGGTTCAGCTACGCCTATTAAGGGATTTTGGAGTGTTTTTGGAAAAAAATTAGCAAAGCTGCACCAGACGACCCGGCCTTATTTTGGTTTTGAAGAAGATAATTATATCGGAACTCTGAAACAGTATAATACAAAAAAAAGTATTGCATCAGAATTTTATATTACACAGCGCTTAGAACCTCAATTTGAACTGGCATTCCAAAAGGGTTTTTCTTTCTCTAACCTAGAACAGTTCTATAAAAATGTGAGTGCCGAAATCCCAAATGAACCTTCAAGTTTGATTCATGGTGATTTGTGGAGTGGTAATTTTATGGTGGACAACAATGGAATGCCATGTTTAATTGACCCATCTGTGTCGTATGCTTCGAGAGAAATGGATATTGCCATGATGCATCTTTTTGGTGGTTTTGATCAGAAACTATTCGAAACTTATAATGAAATCTTTCCTCTGACCCCCAATTGGAGAGATCGATTATCTTTATGGCAATTGTATTATTTGTTAGTGCATCTTAATTTATTTGGAAGTTCGTATTACCCAAGAGTAAAAAGTATTGTTAATGGGTACATATAGGATTAGAAACTTTAATACTATATTACTTTTTAATCCTTACTTTTGTCAAAATTTTAAACACATATTAGTATATGAAAGCATATGTCTTTCCTGGTCAAGGAGCTCAGTTTTCTGGAATGGGTTTGGATCTATACGAAAACTCAGAATTAGCCAAAGATCTTTTTCATAAGGCGAATGATATTTTAGGTTTTGAGATCACCAAAATAATGTTTGAAGGAACAGTAGATGAACTCAAACAAACCAAAGTAACACAACCCGCTATCTTTTTACACTCGGTGATTCTTAGTAAAGTATTAGGAGATAGTTTTAAGCCTGATATGGTTGCGGGACACTCGTTAGGAGAGTTTTCTGCGCTTGTGGCAAACGGAACTCTTGATTTTGAAGATGCCCTGAAATTAGTTTCTAAAAGAGCATTGGCAATGCAAAAGGCTTGTGAAGTGCAGCCTTCAACCATGGCTGCTGTGTTGGGACTAGAAGATGGGGTGGTCGAAAATGTTTGTTCAGAAATAGATGGAGTGGTAGTAGCTGCAAACTATAATTGTCCTGGACAATTGGTAATTTCTGGAGACGTTGCAGCTATAGAACAAGCTTGCGAAATAATGAAAGAAAAAGGTGCGCGTAGAGCATTGGTATTACCAGTTGGGGGAGCATTTCACTCTCCGCTAATGGAGCCTGCCAGAGAAGAATTGGCGGCGGCAATTGAAGCTACCACTTTTAACACACCGAATTGTCCAATATATCAAAATGTAACCACAACTGCAGTTACTGATCCCGAAGAAATCAAAAAGAATTTGATTTCTCAATTAACAGCACCGGTAAAATGGACACAAAGTGTACAACATATGATTAAAGACGGAGCTACTTCATTTACCGAAGTAGGACCAGGAAAAGTACTTTCTGGTTTGGTAAAAAAAGTAGATCGATCCATGGAAACTATTTTGGCGTCTATCTAATACTAATCAAAATTATACATTATATAAAACCCTCAAAACTTATGTTTTGAGGGTTTTATATGTTATATGATCAGTACTAATTTTTTATTTGGCGATCTTCAATTCATCTCTCATGAATTTATCGATGTATTTTGCAATTTCTTCACCTTTTTCTTCTTGCAAAAAGTGACCTGCATTTTTAATAATAATTTTCTGCTGTTCTTGGGTAGATGGGATAAGTTTATAAAAGAATTTTTCTAACCCTCCTAATATTTTATCCTTATCAGAAAATAATACCAAAGCAGGTTTATTCCATTTAGAAAGTACATCCCTTGCATTTTGAATAGGTTTAACAGCCGGATCTTTACGATTTGCAGGTACCAAAAGCGGAAATGCAACAGCTCCACCTTTATGTTTTTTATTTGGAAAAGGTGCATTGTAAGCATCCATTACCTCTTTCGGTAGTTTTTGATAGGAGCCTCTTTGTACAATCCCCGCTATTGGCAAAGAAGGATGAAATTTGGCAAACATTCTCCATATTTTGAATGGAAAGGACATTTTTTTACCAACAGGCAAAAACGTATTCAAAATTACTACTCTTTTGAATTTCTCTGGATATTTACCTAATAAAGATAAGCCTAATAGGCCTCCCCAGTCTTGTACTATAAGAGTAATATCGTTAAGATCTAATTTCTGAATTAGGTTTTCTAAGGATCTAAAATGTAAATCGAAAGAATAGTTTTTTCTACCTACTATTTTGTCAGATTTACCAAAACCTATAAAATCTGGAGCTATAAATCGATAGTTTTTTAAAACAGGAATAAATTTCCTATACAAATAAGACCAAGTAGGTTCACCGTGCAGCGCCAGAACAGTTTCACCTTGACCTTCATCTATATAATGCATTTGAAGATCTTCAAAATCAATAAAATTTTCTTTGTATTGAAAATCTGTAATAGATTCGAAACGGCTGAAATCAGGTTTTACGATTTGCATGATAGTCTTTTTAAGTATTTTTAGTCGTAAACATTATGAAGAAACTTTCAGCCTATATTAATTACTCATCTTCTTTGCTTTAAATTGAGTTTCTAAATAAAGTTGTTTCCATGTACCATTCTCGTAATTTCCAACTTTAAAATTATAAGTATTTTGATCAACATACTCCCACATATCGGTTACTATCGTTTCTCCATATTGATATTGATACAAAATATTTTTGCCCACTACCTTTACTTCACCTTTAGTTAGTCCTCCAAACACATCAAACTCCCAGAATTTGATAGTTTTAGTATTTGTATCAAATTTTCGGATGCCGTGATTTCTCGCTCCATATTGGGTTTGTTCTTTATTGGTAAATCCTTTAGATTTTGTGATGACAAGAGTATTATTCAAATCAAATGAGAAAACGATTTCTTGTTTAAATACGCTGCCATCTCCCCAAGTGCCCTCCGCTTTCCAGACTTTGTCGGTAAGTGATTTAAAAATTGAAAGACTAGACTCCTGACTCCAAGCAGAAATTGAAATTAGTACTAATGCTAAATGTATTATAATAGTTCTCATTATTCATGTTTTTTGTAATTAGTATAAGATATGAAAGTCATGCATAATTAGAAAATAGCTTTAAATATAAGAGCTAAAATAAGGGCAATGACAGTAACAATTGTTATAAAAATTATAAAAAACAGGTATCCCATTAAATATATGACTAGCCCTAGAAAGAAGCCTTTAACATACCTTATGCTAAATAAATGATGAAACATTTTACTATAGACAAGAGCGGCAATAAGGATACCTAAAACAAAAATAAAACTTATATAATCAGGAAGAAAGTATATCGATATTGAAACAAGAACGCCATACAAGGTGGCTTGCCCCAATAAGAGCGTATTCATGATAAAATGCTCAGCATAGTACAACTTATATCGTTCTAAAAACAATTTGGAGCTAAGCGAAATAAATGGAATCATGAAAAAAGGAAGAAAATTCATGAATTTGGTACCTATTCCCATTCTCTCGCGCATCACAAGTTCATCGGCATCATTTTGAATTATTCCTAAATTTCGATACATCTCGACCATACCATCTACTTGTAAATCCCATACACCAAGTGTGAAAATAAAAAAGATACTTACCGCAATGCCAATTAATGCATATCTAAAAGGGTTGGAGTACTTAACTGTATTACCGTCTAAATAGTTTTCTACAACTTCTCCTGGATTTACAAGAAGTCTATAAAATGTATAGAAATATCCTTTTTCTAGATTAAGAACAGCCGTAAGAGCATTATTAAATAGTTTTTTTATCGTCCATCTATCGATAATTCTTTTTTGCCCACATTGATTACAAAATTCTCCTTGATACTCATGATTACAGTTTTTGCATTGATGATTGAGTTCTGTCATAAATATTCCAAATTGATTAATCCCTACACCCTTAACTAGACTAATCTATTGCTTATAGATTTTTCCCTCTTTCATAACAAAAACAATATTTTCCATCGTATCAATCTTTTGAGTAGGATCATCGTTTACGGCAACTATATCTGCTAGAAAACCTGCAGTGATTTGCCCTAATTCATTTTCCATGCCCAGTATTTTAGCGTTGGTAGTGGTAGCGCTTTGGATTGCTTCGATAGCGGGCATGCCAGCTTCTACCATAAAACCAAATTCTTTCCCATTTTGACCATGTTTAAATACTCCTGCATCAGTTCCAAATGCTATACCTACACCACGGTCATACGCTTTTTTAAAGGTATTCTGGATTTTTGGACCAATATCCAACGCCTTAGGAACAATAATCGCAGGATAATATCCATCGATTTTTGCTTTTTCGGTCACTTCTTTCCCTGCGGTAATCGTAGGTACTAGATAAGCATCATATTGTTTCATAAGATCCATGGTTTTTTCACTCATAAGCGTACCATGCTCAATAGTTTTTACACCACCAAGAACGGCGCGCCGCATACCTTCATCGCCATGAGCGTGGGCAGCTACATGAAAACCATAATCTTTGGCTGTTTCACAAATAGCCTTAATTTCTTCGATAGTAAATTGGGGGTTGGATCCGCTTTTCGCTACGCTTAACACTCCTCCTGTTGCGGTAATTTTAATAAGATCAGCACCGTTTTTATAACGCTGTCTTACCGCTTTTCTGGCATCTTCAACACTATTAACTACACCTTCTTTTGGTCCAGGATCTCCGATTAATGATCTTTTACCACCATTTGTAGGATCACCATGTCCACCGGTAGTTGATAATATTTTTCCGGCTGTAAACACTCTTGGTCCTACAATTTTTCCTTGCGCAATTGCTTTTCTTAATGCAATATTTACACCGCTGCCACCAAGATCACGAACTGTAGTAAAACCGGCCATGAGTGATGTTTTGGCAAATCCAACAGCATCAAAAGCCAAATCAGCTTCGTTATCTGTATATCGTTTTAAATATGCCTTTGGATTTGTTTCACCTTCGATATGCACATGCATGTCGATTAGACCGGGCATAACTGTTTTATTTTTAAGATCAATAGTAGTTTCACCCTTTTTACCAGAGATGTACCCATCTTGGATTTTAGAAATTTTATTACCAGAAACAACAATGGTTTTTTCGGTAAGTACTTTTCCAGTTTTGGTGTCTATTACCTTTCCGCATTGTAAATAGATATCTTGTGCATTCGAAAAAAACGTACAGATGAATACGAAAATAAGAATATGTAATTTTTGCATGATGTGAAGAATTTGTGTGAAACTTATGAATTTACAAAATCAATAATTGTTTTAGTAATAAAATCAATCTGCTCATCATCCAATTCTGTATGCATTGGTAGAGAGATTACTTCTTTAATTAATTGATTTGTAACGGGGAAATCGGCTTCATTATAGCGATCATCCCGATATGCCTTTTGACTGTGTAGTGGTATGGGGTAATATACACCACAAGGAATCCCATTTTCATTAAGGTGTTTTACTAATGCATCACGATCTGTACGAACTACCCTTAGTGTATATTGGTGAAATACATGACAATTACAAGTATCGCAAATCACATCCTTATGAGTATTACATGTATTTCCTGAAATCTTTGGGGTAATTATGTTTTCTATGTCTTTAAAAGCATGATTATATTTTCTGGCGGCTGCCCTTCTTGCATTATTGTACCGATCCAGATTAGGGAGTTTAGCTCTTAAAACTGCTGCTTGTATAGAGTCTAACCTAGAGTTAACACCTACAACATCATGATGATATCTTTTATACATACCGTGATTTACAATACCTCTAATGGTGTGAGCTAAGTCATCATCATTAGTAAAAATAGCACCACCATCTCCGTAGCATCCTAAATTTTTGGATGGGAAAAATGAAGTTGAAGCTACATGACCAATGGTACCTGTTTTGGCAACTGTACCATTAGAAGATTTATAGTCTGCACCTATTCCTTGAGCGTTATCTTCAATTACATACAAGTTGTGTTCTTTCGCAATTTCCATGATTTCATCCATGTTTGCACTTTGCCCAAATAAATGTACGGGCACAATGGCTTTTGTTTTTGGAGTAATGGCTTTGCGAATGGCGTCTAAATCAATGTTAAAAGTATCGGGGTCAACATCAACCAAAACAGGAGTGAGTTGCAATAAAGCTATAACCTCTACCGTGGCAGCAAAAGTAAAATCGGCGGTAATTACTTCGTCACCGGGTTTTAAACCCAATCCCATCATTGCTATCTGTAGTGCATCTGTACCATTTGCGCAAGGGATTACATGTTTTACGTTTAAATAATCTTCTAATTCTTTTTGAAAACTATGAACCTCTGGGCCATTTATAAAAGCTGTTGAATCTATAACATTAAGGACAGATGAATCTACTTGTTCTTTAATTTGCTCATATTGACCCTTAAGATCAACCATTTGTATTTTCTTCATGTATGTGTGTATTGTAACCTCACGAAAGTACAAAATAATGACACTATCGCCAATGCAATATTTAGTTTTGATAAATTTTGTTATTAAAAACTGGTTTGCTTTAAAAGAGCAATGAACTTTTACTATTTTTTCATAAACTTTATAGTTTTAGAATTATTTGCTTTAAGTAAATATATACCGGGGCTAATTGATTGAAGATAGGATGAGATATCGTATCGACTGCTTAGCATTGTTTTGATCTTGAAATTTTTAATACGTTTCCCTGTAATATCATATATGGTGATCGCAAGATCATTATCGAATACCTTATGGTCAAAAATAATAGTCGCTTTATCCTTAACAGAGTTAGGGACTATTTTAATTGGGTTTTCTAGAACGGGATTAATATTTGATCGCTCTACAGAAGATAAACCATTTTTTATGTCACCCACTACAAATCCTGAAATGATACTTCTTCTGAAATTATCTTTATGTTCAGAGTTTAAAAACAAACTATATACCCCTTCTTCTAAATTTGATGTATTGAAATAAAAACCATCCTCTTTTTTGTCAAACATAACTACTTTGGTTTCGTTTTGAGCTGGTGTTCCATCAATTTTTGAAGTTTTTATAAGTACTGCTCTTACTTCAGTGTTATGCATTAGTTTTTCATTTGTAGGATACCTTTCAGTATATACATCTACTTTTAAGAGCGGATGATTACCGTTAGGAATTTGTTCTAATGACATTTTTATATTGCTTTTCTGCCTTATGAAAGCGGCGAATTTTGTGTTACTTTTTAGTGCAATATTATTTTCAGAAATAGGAATAACTGTTTTATGATTTTCAATAGAGCTTTCATCGATATGTATACTGTTTTGATTTTTGTCTAAGGCATGAAAAGTAGCATAAGGATTTTCATGAAGTATTTCGGCAACGGCATATGTTGAGTTTTTGTCTAATTGAACTAGGTCATATTGATTTTCTGAATGAAGAATATAATAATTGCTTACTATCTTAGAAGTTGTATGCTCATATGTAGTTGAGGATGTGTTGTTTTTATAAGCTCGATTCTCGATATATGGCTTAATGTATGGCCAACTAAATTTCCCAAGTGAGACGTCTAAATGATCAAAAATAGCTCTTGAATCATTTTTTCTAAAAACATATTCTGCACCGGGTCTTAGTGTACTTTTATATGGGGCAACTCCATCATTAGCACCTTGTACAGGTAGCAAAATTCCACCGGTAACCAAAAAAGCCGGTGCTGCAATGGTAGATCCTTTATAAAAACCTGAAGCCCCAAGTACCACAAATTTTTCGGGTTGATTATTAGGGTGATTATCCAAAATGGGGCGTACAACATCTCTACAGTAATAAGTGGTCGATGTTCTTGCTCCTTCATTTAGACCAGTTAATTTCCATGCCCAGTTGAACCATGGCATTTGTGATATATCGGCAAGATACGTTCCCCAAAAGGGAGTACCCAAAGCAAAAGCTCTGGTTACTTTGTTATTTTTATTGTATTGAAACATGGCAGCTTCAGAAGCTTTCCCGCCATTACTGTGTGCAACCAGATATATTTGTTCGACGTTATACTTTTCTGTAATAATATCGATAGATTCTGCCAACAATTCACCGTTGACCCAAATCCCTTTTCCTCTCGTGGTAGCTACAAAAACAGCTTGATATCCTTCGTTATATGTATCTTGATAGAACGAATTATCGAATAAAAATTGGCTTTGATTAAGATCGATATACCCGTGGTTAAATACAATAACTTTTCCATTATAATTAGGAGGTGTTACGCCATAGTGGATAGTGGATTTTACCAATGGACCAATAAAAAAAGGGCTTAATTTATCTGGCTTAGGAAGCTGAACTTCTAAGAAGCTTTGAGAAAACAAAAGTGCACATGAAAATAATGCAATTAAAGTAGTTTTTAATTTCATAAGTAGTGAGTTTGTGTGTTATTAGTTGTTAAAATAATAATTATTTAACAAAAAATATAAGAATAATTTGTTTTAAGTGAGTTTTGTTTAGGTTATTGATATAATAAAAAACAACTTCTTTTACCGCTTAAAGTGACGTTTTATAGTAAAAGAGCTGTATTTTAGCATTTCATAAAATCATTATTCTTGAGCATTTTATATAACATCCTCATAACTATATTTAGCAAATTACTTCCTGTTGCGGGTCTGTTTACTCCAAAACTTAAGTTATTTGTTAATGGCCGAAAGAATGTTTTTAAAATAATAGAAGATAAAATAACTACCTCAGATAGAGTTTTATGGTTTCATTGTGCTTCTTTGGGAGAGTATGAGCAAGGAGTACCGGTGATGGAGGAATTGAAAAAAAAATATCCTAATCATAAACTAGTAATTACTTTTTTTTCACCATCGGGATATGAAGCTAAGAAAAATAGTACATTGGCAGATTTGATTATTTATCTTCCTATAGACACAAAGGCGAATGCTAAGAAATTTATCCGATTGCTTAATCCTGAGTTAGCAGTCTTTGTAAAGTATGAATTTTGGCCTAATTATCTTGAAGTTTTAAAAAATAATAAGATTCCGACCGTTTTTATATCAACGACTTTTCGAGAGGATCAAGCTTTTTTTAAGTGGTATGGCGGTTTTATGCGTAAATCATTGCACGCAATAGATCATTTTTTTGTGCAAGACTCTATTTCAAAAACACTTATAGAAAAACAAGGTTTTAAGAATGTGACGCTAAGTGGTGATACACGATTTGATCGAGTGAGTCATCAAATTGAAATGGATAACCACGTTGATTTTATTTCTGAATTTGTTAATGAAAGGATCTGTATTGTGATTGGTAGTTCTTGGCCAGAGGATGAAGAGATTTTTGTTGATTTTGTGAATAAGGCTTCGGATAAGGTATGTTTTATCATTGCGCCACACGAAATAAAGGATAGTAAGACTAGTTCGCTACAACAAAAAATTAAAAGAAATACAGTAGTATACTCCCAAAAAAAGGATGTAAAACTTAAGGATCAGGATGTTTTTATAATGAATACTATCGGATACCTCTCTCGTGTATATAGTTATGGTGATATTGCCTATGTTGGTGGCGCCATGGGAACCGGAGGATTGCATAATATACTAGAGCCGGCTACTTTTGGTATTCCGATAATTATAGGGAAGAATTTTGAAAATTTTAGAGAAGCAAAACAACTGCAAAAATTAGCAGGATTATATTCAATATCTACAGCCGAAGAGTTTTCTGTACTAATGAATAAGCTGGTGAAGGATAAAAGATTTAGAGAAAAAACCGGAATGATAGCTGGGCATTTTATAAATAGTAATACTGGTGCTACTGTAATGATTGTAGATTATTTACAATCTAAAATAGATACGATTCCTTAATAGTTGATCTATTCTGCGCTCACTTTACGAATAGTGTTTTTTGAATATTGCTTAAAAAAACTATACTGTTACTGCTTGTCTTAGATATCTTCTAAAAGGAAGCATTTCTTTGTAGATTTCAATAATCTTATCTACAAAATCATCTTTGAGAATATCTTCTTTTTTTAAATCATAAGTAACTGCAAACGTACGATAACGAAGTAAATCTATATGTTCATGATCTTTGCTATACCCTTTGGGGGCAGATTTGAGCATATCATCTTGTGCATATAGACTCCCAAAAGTATTTTTAAAGCTTTTTTTGTTTATGATTTTAACAAGCTCTTCGCCATTATAATCTATGGCTTCTCTAATACTTTGTAATGTTTTATTTTCTGGTCTCCAATACCCACCTGCCAATGCACCTTTAGAGATGCCAATTTCGATATAAAAGTCTCCCTGTTTAGTGAGTTGATCCAGTCCTGCTCCCAAATGATCTTTATATATTGGTTTATTGGGATGAAAAAGAAGGTTGTTATTAATACGGTTAATGCCTTTTTTACCTGGTGTTGGATAATAATCAGAATCAATTTGTGCTATTCGTGTATCTAACTCATCCAACCATAGTACGAAAGAACTTCTTAAGTTTTGATAACGCTTTCTGTTAGCGTCCATCCATTCTTTATGATTATTGTCTTGTAACTCTTCAAGAAATTGAAATAAAGCATTAAAATCCATTCTGATAAAGTGTAATAGTATAAATACAGCTTGCTAAGGTAAAAGAAATGACGAATTAAAAATAATAAGAATGAATTTGATTATCCTTAATATGTTTTTATACAACGCCAAAATATAATGCTACCATGCTAATCGTATCGATAGATCCATGTACAATTATGTTTAACCATAGATTCTTTTTTCCGTTTAAAATGTAGATTATACCTAGAAAGAAACCCGCAAGTCCGGTTTGAATTATACCTATCATCCCTTGATAATAATGGATACAACCAAATAGCAACGAGGTGATTATCAAACTTAGCACCCAGGAAGTTTTTTTATTACCAAATAGTATAGCCAGATTTTTTAAGATATACCCCCTCCAGATCAATTCTTCTGCAAATCCAGCAGTCACCCAAGAACTAATAATAGCAACAAACAACATAAATTCATTCCCTCTGATTGAATTAAATCGGCTTAGGTCTTTGACTTGGCTAGGAGCTAATTGTGATAGTAATGGATTAATAATAGTAAAAAAGAGTAAAATGATAATGGTAAGGGTAATACCAAATGCGATAGTTTTTGTCCATGATTTAGGGGCGTTCAACCCTAGTTCGTGCCTAGAGCTACGCATTAACCAATGAATGATAAGTACCAATAGTATTGATAGTATAAAACCTAATTGACCCAAAGCTGTTAAACCTATAAAAAAAAGGATTAAAGCCCCAGTAATTAAAGGTTGGTTTCTTAATTGATAACGTATTTCATCCCTTGAAAATAATTTGTTTTGATCCATAATATTAAAATTTATGGGAGTAAGATCAATAAAAAGAAAATGAAAATCGACCTTGCGGATAGGTACGTACAACCATTAAGAAATACTATTGGATTTTCTGAACTGAGAAGGCGTCATGCCATAATGTTTTTTAAATAATTCATTAAAAACGGACTTTGATTTAAAGCCAGAATCATTTGCAATAGCCAGAATAGTATAATGATTAGAGGTTTTTTTTTGAAGAATAGTTTTAGCTTCTTTTATTCTAAACTCATTTACGAAAGCGTAAAAATTCTGATTTGTTTGTTGATTAATTATTTGAGACAAATGATTTGAAGATATACCCATCTCTGACGCCAATGTGTTTCGATTAAGATCTGGGTCCAAGTATGGTTTATTATTCTCCATATGATCGGTTAGAATTTTGAAATATTTCTCAGAAGCCCCTTTGTTTAAACCTGTTTTTTGATATTTTGTTAAAGGATTTTTTTGATTCTCGATATTGGAAGAGAATATATAGGTGTGCTTAATTCCTAAATACCCAAGAGTAGCTTGAAATATACATATGTTAATAATACTAATTTTGCTAAAAAATGTAGTAGACAAAAAATCAGTCGATAGATAAAAAAAGTAAATAACAAAATTTATACCTATTACAAGACAAGCGCCGATGATTATCTTTTCTAACCAAAAGGAATTTACCACCTCGGTTTTTGAATGTTTTTTGGAGATCTTTTGATTATATTTCTTTAATGAAATAATTAACCAGGGAAAATATATAAAGAATTGTATTAAAACCAGTAAATCAACAAATGAGTATACTTTTTTGCCAGAAAACCTCTCTAAAAATAGGGTTAGTTTTTCATCTCCAGTAATAAAATAAAACGAGAATAAAAGTCCAATATTCACCAATAAAAAAGGTAATAGATGAATTATATAATTACGATAATTTTGTTTTTTGCTTAGGATAGAAAAGGAGTAAAAGAAAATAAAAGGAATATAAAGTAACGTAAACGAAGTATCGGTTCCTATAAAATGAGGGTAAGTGTATATTATGTTAGAGTGCCTAATATATAATAGTGAAAAATGAAGAACCAAAAGAATTTGCCAAGCTCCGAATATTTTATCGCTAGGAGATAGTGTTTTTTTGCTAAATATAAGTAGTGCTAATAAAGAGCTAATTGCTATACCGATAAAAAAGAAAACCTCCATCGAGTTGAATTGTAATACAATTTATGGAATACAATATAGGTTTTTTAAAGAAGTGTTCCTTTTAAATTGTAGCGTATTACTTAGCTTCGGTTTTAAAACAAACCATTAAGCTCGGCATCTATTCGATTAATGATATTACCTAAATCCTCTGGATTGTCGACAAAATTAAGATGGTCTACATCTACGATAAGAAGATTGCCTTTATCATAGTCATGTGCCCAGGCTTCATATCTCTCGTTCAACCTACTTAAATAATCAATACTGATAGTGTTTTCATATTCACGACCTCTCTTGTGAATTTGCGCTACCAAGTTAGGAATACTGCTTCTAAGATATATTAATAAATCTGGACCTTCTACCACTCCTTCCATAAGATCAAATAATGATTTGTAATTTTCAAAATCACGATTTGTCATTAAGCCCATGGCATGCAAGTTAGGTGCAAAGATGTATGCATCCTCATAGATAGTTCTATCTTGAATAATATCTTTTCCGCTTTCTCGAATATCCAGAATTTGTCTAAAACGGCTGTTAAGAAAATAAATCTGGAGATTAAATGACCATCGTTCCATTTTGTTATAAAAATCCTCTAAATAGGGATTCTCTAACACATCCTCAAAATGGGCTTCCCATTTATAATGTTTAGCAAGTAATCGGGTTAATGTGGTTTTTCCGGCACCGATGTTTCCAGCTATCGCTATATGCATAGTTGATCGTTTTTTTCCAGGGGGATATTTCTGTTAAAACAGTTGGTTATAGTTTGCGGTAAATATAATGGATTTTATGAGGAAGATGAAAGGGATATAAAAAAGAATTTATAAAGACAACAATTTTTACGATTTTCACATTTTTACTAAGAAATCAAATACGAGTGTTAAACTACTAGTTTATAGCCGTATCCGCGTACGTTAATGATTTGTATAGACTCATCTTTTTTCAATTTTTTTCTAAGTTTGGTTATAAAAACATCCATACTTCGACCATTAAAAAAATCATCATCTCCCCATAATTTTTTAAGAATTAGAGAACGATCCAATACTTGATTTTGGTTTTTAACCAAATGAAATAATAAATGCGCCTCTCTATGTGTAAGTTGTTGTGTTTCTTCCTTAAAAGTTAGTAATTGTTTCTGGAAATCAAAAGTATACTTACCTATTACAGTTGTATTGGTGCCTGCTTGTATTTTAGTTCTTTGTAGTAAATTATTAATTCGTACAATTAATTCTTCAATACTAAAAGGCTTTTTGAGATAATCATTACCTCCTATAGTAAATCCTTCTACCACATCTTGCGTTTGCGATTTTGCAGTCAAAAAAATAATTGGGATAGCGTTGTCTTCATCTCTAATTTCTTTGGCTAACGTAAATCCATCTTTTTTGGGCATCATAACATCCAGAACAAGAAGTTTAGGTTGTTTACTTTTGTAAAGGGTATATGCTTCTTCACCATTTTTTGCTAAATGCACAACAAAATTGCGAGTTTCTAAACTTTCTTTAATAATTTGACCTAAGGATGGCTCATCTTCAGCCAATAGTATTTCGATAATTTTAGCCATTGGGTAAATTAATTTTAAAGTTTGTTTGTTCCTGTTCTAATATCAATTGGATTGTTCCTTTGTGTTTTTCAATAATAGTTTTGGTATAAAACAAACCAATTCCAAAACCTTTAATATCATGGGTGTTACCTTTTGGCACACGATAAAATTTATCAAAAACCCGCTCGCGATGTGTTTTGTTTAATGAAACACCATTATCTGTAATTTCGATACTAATACCTGATTTTTCATTCTTTATGATCACTTTTATAATATCTCCGCCATATTTGATGGCATTATCGATAATGTTGTTAATGGCATTTTCAAAATGAAAGAGATCTACTTTTTTTGATATACTTTCTTGAGAGTGATCCAGAGTGATTTTTTTGCCCGAAGAATTTCCTTGATGTTTTTTAACCACAGCATCTATCATTTGTACCAGATTTGTTTCTTCAAAATCAAGCTGAAGCTCTTCACTATCTAGAGTAGCTGTTTCTAATATTTTCTCCACCATAGTGTTTAATTTACCTAAATGATCTGTGGAGATTTCAACATACTTTTTTGTCTTTTCAGGATCATTGGTTTTATTAAAACTTTGAATGCTTTCTAGAGCTGCGCTAATTGTGGCAATAGGAGTTTTAAATTCATGAGTAATATTACTAATTAAGTCATTTTTTAACTCAGCAAGTTGTTTTTGTTGATAAATGATTCTCAATAAAAATAATAAACACCCAATCACAGCAGCTACCAATGTAAAGGATAAAAGGATACCGAGGAGATTTTTCCTAAAAATAGTCAACTTTTCGTTGGTAAAAAATAGCTCTAAAGAACTAAGGCGAGGTAAAAAAGAAGACTTTGATTTGGTGCGTAATAATGCAGACTTGATAGCTTTTTTACCAATCTCTTCTTTGATCCCAAAGGGGTTGGTAAATCGCAATCCATAATCTACATTAATATTTTTTCTGGATAACTCTTGTTGTAAATAGGAATGTATTTTATTGAGTTTTAATGAATCTTGTGTAATGGATACTATTGCTTTGGTAGCTAGATTACCAAAAATTTCGTTTATGCTATCCACATTATGCTGTTTAATTTGATCTTTTTCTAGGCAAAGCATAATATCTAGAACTTTTTGATTTGCTTCTGTTCTACTTAAATTTGGACTTCTTACAATATGAATACCTTGAGTAGTTGAATCCTTTATTATTGAAATATTAGTATTCTCATTGAGTTTAAAGGAGTCAAGACGTTTGAAATTGGCACTAGCAACTATGTTTTTTCGCATGTGATGCATTTGCTTTGCGGCCCTGGTCATTATACTATCTGGCATAATGAATACAGCATTTTCTTTGGCCAACTCGGTAAAATATTCATCCACAGCATTATCCAGACTAATTTGTACTTCATTGATTAATTGCTGTTTTCCGGTTTTATAATTTTTATAGTTCCAATATGCCTGTATGGCTAGCGTAATTATGATAACCGCGGTTATAAAGTATAGTATGTTCTTGTAGCTTCCTTTTCTCATATATCAAAAGTAAGTTTCTTATTAGACATAAAGCTAATCGGTTAACACTCGTTAACACTACTTAACTCAGGAGTTAAAGCTTAGTTGTCATATTTGCAGAAGTATTAATCAAAAAACGAATGTTATGTTAAGAATTATAGTGTTGATTATATTTTTTATAGCTGAAAGTATCAGTGCTCAGGATTTTCAAGGGGTAGTAACCTATCAAACTAATAGAAAAGTAGATTTCAAAGTTGGTGATTCTAAAACAAGTCCAGAAATGCAAAAGCAAATTCAAGAAATGCTTAAAAAGCAGTTTCAAAAAGAATTTACGCTAAGTTTTAATGCATCAGAATCTATGTATAAAGAAATAGAAAGCCTTGGCGCTCCTCAACCAGCATCTGGAGTACGAATTATGGTTGCTGGCGGAGGGGGCGATTTGCTGTATAAAAATGTCAAAGAAGAGCGTTTTTCCGATAAGCGCGATATGTTTGGTAAAATTTTTCTTGTTAAAGATAAATTAGAAAAATTGGAGTGGAAACTCGAAAACGAAACCAAAAAAATAGGCAATTATACGTGTTATAAAGCTACATCGAAACGGATGGTTGAGCGTATGCGAAGTGTTACGATTAATAATGAAGAGAAAAAAGAAATGGAAGCCGAAGAAGAAGAGCTAACAATAACGGCATGGTATACTCCAGAAATACCTGTAGCACAAGGTCCAGGTAATTTTTGGGGATTACCAGGATTGATCCTAGAGGTTAATGATGGAGAACAGAACATGCTATGTAGCAAAATTGTACTTAATCCCAAAAAGAAAATAGAAATTAAAGAACCCGAAAAGGGAAAAGTGGTTACTCAAGAAAAATTTGAAACGGTGATGCGCAAAAAAATGAAAGAAATGCAAGATCGAATGCCTAGAAGGAATGGTGGGCAAAGTGTTCGCATTAGAATGGGTGGCTAAATTTAAGATAAGATTAACTTTTTTGAATTAAACCAAGGTGTAATTCTATGGTCTTACTTATTTTCAAATAAATAAGGATCACATGAAAAAGATCATAGTAGTACTTCTGCTCACAACAACAACATGGGGCACTGCCCAAGAATTTCAAGGCAAAGCCTATTATTTTAGTAAAACAAGTGTAGATGCAAATTTTGGAGGAAGACAAATGTCTGAAAACCAAAAAAAGGCAATTGCTGAACGTTTGAAATCGGCCTTTGAGAAAACTTTTATACTCACTTTTAATCAGGAAGCATCAGTGTATAAAGAAGAAGCGCAATTAGAAAAATCTAATAATACTGGAAGATGGAGTGCGATGATGTCAGGCTTCACTTCTAATAATTATTATAAAAACATCAAAGAGAAAGAATATTTTGATCAGCGCGAATTTTACGGTAAAAATTTTCTTATTCGGGATTCTTTAGATCAATATACTTGGACAATGCATAATGAAACTAAGAAAATAGGCAATTATACATGTTTTAAGGCAACAACTACTAAAAAAGTAAACGAGCTCATGGACTGGAGAGAGATGAGAAGAAAAGCCAGGCAGCAAAGAGAACAAAGAGAAAATGGTATTAATGATCAAAAGAAGATACAAAATACCTTTGAGCAAGAAGAAGCCGAAGTACCAAAAGAAATAGAAGTGATAGCTTGGTATACCCCTGAAATACCGGTTAATCAAGGTCCAGGATCATACTGGGGGTTGCCAGGTTTAATTCTAGAAATTCAAGAAGACAGAAATACATTATTGTGTAATAAAATAGTATTGAACACTAAAGATGACACGATTAAAACACCAACAAAAGGAAAAGAAGTTTCACAAGATGAATTTGATAAAATATCGAAAAAGAAAATCGAAGAAATGATCGAACAATTTAGTACACGCCGTAGAGGTGGTTTTGGTGGTAGAAGAAATTAATTTCTGCAAGAAATACACCACTTATAGTTTTACATATCAATGAATCACACCTTTAAAACATATAAGGGTTAGGATGATTTTGCGATCAATTAAATAGCAATCAATCCATATGAACAAGTTTATACAACTTATAATAATTTTAATCACAATAACAACATCTGCTCAGAATGTTCAGATATCTGGTTTTGTAAAGGACTCGTTAGGAAATCCACTAGAAATGGCAAATGTTATTGCTTATAAAAAAGGAGATAATGCAATGATGGGTTACGGAATCACTAATAGTCAAGGGAAATACAAAATATCGGTGCCCGTAAATCAAACGTATAATTTGAAAGTAAGCTTTATTGGTTTATCGGTCAATCCTAAATCTGTTTCTGTAACCACTACAGATGTTGTGGCTGATTTTGTGATGAACTCGCAAGAAAATAGTTTAGACGAAGTAGAAATTGTATATGAGATACCCGTTGTGGTAAAAGGAGATACTTTGGTGTATAATACAGATTCTTTTACAACAGGTACAGAAAAAAAACTAGAAGATGTGCTGGAAAAACTACCTGGTATTGAGGTCAATGATGATGGAGAAATCGAGGTTGAAGGTAAAACAGTCTCTAAGGTTATGGTAGAAGGGAAGGATTTTTTTGATGGAGATTCTAAGTTGGCAACCAAAAATATTCCTGCCGATGCATTGGATAAAGTAGAAGTATTGAGAAACTACGAAGATGTAAACCAAATGCGAGGTCTTCGTAATTCTCAGGATCAAGTGGCGATTAATATTAAGTTAAAAGAAGGTAAGAAGAATTTTTGGTTTGGAGATATAACTGCTGGTGCAGGTGTTGGCGAGACAGAACGATATCTGATCAAACCAAAGTTGTTTTATTATAGTCCGAAATATAGTGTTAATATCATCACAGATTTTAATGATATTGGCGAAGTTCCTTTTACACGGCGAGATTATTTTAATTTTACGGGAGGTTTTAGAAACTTAGGTCGTGGTGGTACCTCATTTACAGTATCTAGTGATGATTTGGCTTTTGCAACACTCCAGAATAATAGGGCAAACGAAATTAACACCAAATTTGGCGCAGCTAACTTTAGTTTGGCTGCTAATAAAAAACTCGATATTAGCGGGTATGGAATTGTAAGTGATACCAAAACAGATTTAATCACAAATACACGCAGGGTTTACATAGATGACACCTCTGATCCTACAGATAATACGATCGAAGAAACCTCGGATATTGTGGAACAAAAAAGTAGGCTGGGATTGCTAAAATTAAGTGCGAGTTATAGACCTAACACAAATTTTAGATTAGACTACGATATTTTTGGTAAGCTTTCAAAACAAGAAGAAAATGATGCGTTTTTATCCGTACGTAGTGATATTTCTGAAAATATCAACGAGAGATTAGAAAATACACCTTTCTCGATTCAGCAAAATGCGAATGTGTATTATACATTAGATGAGAAAAATATATTTTCTTTTGAGGCGCAGCACCTATTTCAAAACGAAGATCCTTTTTATAATGCTATTCGGGATGAAATTCCGTTTAGAGGAATTTTTACAGAAGTAAATAACCCTGCAGACCCAAGTTTGGACACGTTTGATCCTCTTGAAGAGTCAGAACGATATAATGTTAACCAAACAAAAGAGGTGCAAACCAATAAAATTGACGCTAAACTGGATTATTATTATGTACTGAATAAAAAAAGTAACCTTAATTTTTCTTTAGGGACCATCTCAAGTACTCAAAATTTTGATTCTAGCATTTTTCAGATATTAGACAATGGGGATCAAAATGATTTTGAAAACGAGGAGTTCAATAATAATGTGAAGTATAACTTTAATGATGTATTTGCAGGTGTACATTACAAATTTATTACAGGTATTTTTACATTTAACCCTGGGATAAGTATCCATAATTATGATCTAAAAGATCAACAATTAGGCACCACAATAAATCAAAACGAATGGCAGGTGTTACCAGATTTTTTTGCACTTGCTCAATTTAAAAAAACCGAAAGTTTACGATTTAATTATGCTATTACTGCAGAGTATACAGATATTAATAGGTTAGCCTCTGGATATGTTTTTAATAATTATAACTCACTGTCACAAGGTAACCGAAATCTAGAAAATGCATTGTACGACAATTACTCTCTCAATTATTTCAGTTTTAATATGTTTAATTATACCAATATCTTTGCTAGACTAAGTTATACTAATAGACGTAATCCTATTAAAAACACTAGTATAATTGAAGGAATTAATAGAGTGAATACGCCTATTAATTCTAACCTAGCGGATCAAGTACTTTCTGGAAATGGTAGGTTTAGTAGAACCTTCGGGAAGATTAAAGGAGAGTTAAATGCCAATCTAAGTTGGTCAAGTTTCAACAATATTGTTAATAATCAACCTAGTGAAAGTATTAGCCTTACACAAACCTATAGAACCGAATGGTCAACAAATTTTAAAAAAGGACCAAATTTTGACTTAGGATATAGTATTACGGTGAATGATTATGATAATAATGGAGCCAAAAGCACCTTTTATACAAGCAGGCCATTTGCCAGATTAGATTGGTCCTTTGCAAAAGGGTTTTTACTTAAATCTTCTTATAGTTATTATAATTATAGAGATACAGAGACCACATTGAATGAATACAGTTTCTGGGATGCCGATCTGTTTTACCAAAAACCGGATAGTAAATGGGAATATAAGTTTTCTGTAACCAATCTATTAGATACCAAAAATATTAATCGAGATAGTTTTAATGAACTGTATAATAGCACTTCTAGTTATGCAGTGCAACCTAGATATTGGATACTTAGTATAAAATATAATCTGTAGCTTGACAAGGTTTATAATGTAGAATATAAATCGAATGATGTAGTTATACCTCGTTTTTATGTTGGATATAAATTGTGCTTTACTAAATTCTTAATAAGAAGATATTTTCGCGCCTAAACTTATCATTACTTAATTAATAAACGTACACAAGCACATGAAAGAAAAGGGGGCATTATACAGATTTTTATTATTTTCTTTACTTCTACTTTTTACAAGTTGTGGAGGTGATGACGCTGGAGAAGAAAATACTCCGGTAAATTCTGAAAAAATATTAGTTTTTCAATTTTTGGCGGTCGATAATGATGAGTTGACTAGTGATATTACGGCAGATATTGATGATAATACTAAGGTAATAACTGTTGTAGTGCCAGAGGACACGAATATGAGAGAATTGATTCCTACAATTCGAATTTCTTCGGAAGCAGAAATTCTTCCAAGTAGCGGGGTTCCAAGAAATTTTGAGAATGAACAAGTCTATGAAATAATTACAAGTACAGGTGAACTTATTGAGTACACCGTAAATGTTTCTTTGGCTGAAAGTTCAAACAATAGAATGACTAGTTTTGGTTTTTTAGCCTCTAGTAATGCAGCATTAGCTAGCAATGTTTCCGGAGTTATCGATGAGCAAAACAAAATTGTTACGGTCCTGTTTGAACCCGAAACAAATATCACTGCCTTGCAACCTGCTATTGGAGTCGCTAATACCGCAACAATAGTACCTTCGGTGGTAGATATTCTGGATTTTAGTGATAATGTGGATTATACTATTACAGCAGAAAATGGTGATACAGCCACCTACACAATTTTGTCCTCATTTAAACAAAGGGATGAAAAAGAGATATTGAAATTTGAATTTTTAGCAGATGATAATTCTGGAAATCTTTCAAACGATTACGAAGCAACTATATTAAATGAAAACAAAGAGATAAAATTAGAGTTACCAGAGGGTGTTGATTTGAGTATTTTAGTGCCTAGCATAACAATTTCTGAAGGCGCAATTATTACTCCAAATAATGATATAGCAACTAATTTCAATACCATTTTGGATTTTACAGTAACTGCTGAAGATGGTGGCACTGAAATCTATAAAGTTAACGTTTATACCAGTAACTCATTAAGAAGCGATAGAGAAGTGCTTATCGACTTTTATAATGCAAGGTTTCAAGGGAATAGTGCATTACAGCAATGGGATATAGAATCACAAGATATTAGTGCCTGGGAAGGTGTTACTGTTGAAGAAGGACGAGTAACGTCTTTGGCACCAAGTGATCTTCAATTAAGAATAGAATCGCTTCCTTCAAGTTTGGGAAAATTAACGGGGCTTAAAATTTTGATTCTTACTAATGATGGAATTAAAGAAATTCCTAAAGAACTTTCAGAGTTAACAGAGCTGAGATGGTTAATACTTCAAGATAATTTGTTAGAAGAAATTCCGGCAGAGATAGGGAACTTAAACGATCTATTAACGCTTAACTTAACAGGCAATCCTATCACAAGTATTCCTAAAGAGATATGTGATTTAAGAGGTGGGGTTACAGAGGTGTTTTTGGATACAGATGATGTTTGTGAAGAATAGCATCTTAAAAGTCCATTTTAATGCTTGATCATTATTCATTTCTAAAGTTGTTTTTAAGGCTTTGTTAATCCTATGATAAATATGTAGTTGAGGCCTTTTTATTCATCTATCTTTACCCAAAAACCGTAAATAACAATGAGTTTATATAAAGTTTATGGAGTTGTGTTAATATTGACATTTATTTCCTGTAATCAAACTTCTAATGATACGTCTAAGACATCACAAACTGAATCTAAAGACGATATGGAAATTACTGCTCAACAAGGTGTGATTACAAAAAGAAGCACAAAAAACTTTGAAGATACTTATGCCGCATTGGTAGAATTAATTCAGAATAACCCTAATTTAAAAATTGTTGCGCAGTTGGATCATCAGGCTAATGCCGCTTCGGTTGGTCTAACTTTAAACCCGACAAAGATTATTATGTTTGGGAACCCCAGATTAGGAACCCCTCTAATGCAAAGTTCTCAAACTACCGGATTAGATTTACCTCAAAAAATGTTAGTTTGGGAAAATGATAAAGGAGAAGTATATGTATCATATAATGATCCTGCTTATTTAAAAAACAGACATGCTTTTGAGAAAAATGAAGTTTTAGAAAAAATGAAAGGAGCATTAGATAAAATATCAAATGTGGCCGCAGGATTGTAAATTAGATTCTATAACTTCAAAAGATAACCAGATAACCGAAATAGTTATCTGGATTTTTAAGTCTCGCTAGTGTTGTGGGTTAATTCTGCACTTTTACTTTTATAGGCCCTCCACTGGATACATAACTCCCTCCAATTTCGTCAATATTGATATCCAATTCATCACGTGTACTGATTTCGTTAAGGTTCACTTTAAGTTTATCATAGGTATCGATACTTTTTATATTAACATCAATCTCATCTGTATTGCTTATGCGCACAGTAATAGTACCATCTTCGTTAATAGGTAAATTACTAAGCATACCATGAGATGAACCATTGGCATGAGCTTTAGGGATAATTTCAATATCGCGTACTACTATAATTACTAAGCAAACGGTAATTACTGTAAACAAAAATCTAGTGTATCTATCGGTTTTCATAATATTTGATTTATAGTTATTAAATAGGCACCAATTAAGATGCCAGAAAGAATGATTCGTACTTATATTTTAATTAGTTAGCTCAATCTTAGAGCAAAAAAAATGAACTTAAGAATTTAAGGGTAATATGTAAGGTGATTTTAAATGCCTTATTATCAATGCTAAAACTAAAAAAAATGACTAGATTTGCACTTTTTTTAAGCAATATTAGCCCCCGAAACTCGTTTTTTGGGTAACTAAACTAACCAAAGACCTCAATTATGACTAAACCTGCTAGTCGATTGCATTTTCTGGATGCAATTCGTGCATTTGCTATTATAATGATGCTTCAAGGACATTTTGTTCATGCATTATTAGATGATTTTTATAGAGACAAAAGCAATATCTTTTATAGTACTTGGGAATATTTGAGAGGGATGACCGCTCCGACCTTTTTTACCATTACTGGTTTTATTTTTACATATTTATTATTAAAACAAGAAACCGTTGGTTTGGACAACCCAAGAGTGTTAAAAGGAATAAAAAGGGCTATAAAAGTTATTTTGTGGGGCTACCTATTACGGATAAGCTTTTTTGCAATTTTCAGTGGTACAGTAAATCCTTCTTTTTTTTATGTCGATGTTCTACAATGTAGTGGTACCTCTTTATTACTGTTAATAGGGCTATATCTTATTTCTTATCGTAATCCTCACAAAGCGTTGTTTCAAAAAATTGTGTTAGGTGCGGGGGTAGTAATTTTTTTATTACAACCTATTTATAGTAGTTGTATTCTGGAGTTTTTACCACAGACCATAGCAAATTACTTTACCAATAAAAATGGATCAGTTTTTACCTTATTTCCATGGTTTGGATATGTCTGTTTTGGCAGTTTTATGGCAACTCTATTTTTGAAATATGGTAAGCAGAAAATGTTTCAAAAATATGCAATTACCTTATTTTTACTTATAGGGTTACTGTTGATTTTTTATTCTTCGAGTATGTTGATGTTGCTTCATGGTTTTACAGGTGCAGGAATTTTTAAGGCCGTTGCGTATAATAATTTCTTGTTTATTAGATTAGGTAATGTATGTGTTTTGTTTGCTATTTTCATGCTAATCAAAGATTATCTCGCTCATCCAGTAATCACAAAAATAGGAGGTAAGACCCTGTCGATATACATCATTCATTTTTTTGTATTGTATGGTAGTTGGTTTGGTTTAGGGTTGAGTCGTTTCTTTTATCATGATTTATCTCCTACTCAAGTAATAATAGGTGCTCTACTTTTTGTTATGAGTATTTGTTCATTAGTCTTGTATTATTATAAATACGAAAAAGAAATAAAAGAAAATGCTCAAGTATTATTGGGTTTTTCTATGAAAAAGATCTCAGTACATCTACCAGAAATTATCTCTGAAATAAGGAATGTAATTATCCGGGCTTATAATAATATTAAATATGCCAGGCGTTAATAGAGGTTGATGGCTTTTTTATTGTGTTAAAAATCAGTATCTTATAGTGGTTTAACCAATACATGTTTTATCATGCCAACAATAAAGTCATTAAATAAATGGGCTAATGCGCATTCGTATTACCCATTAGATCTATTAAGAATAGCTTTAGGTGTATTTCTATTCATTAAGGGCATAAATTTTATAAGTAATAGTCAGGTTTTGGTAGATTTAATTAAACCAGTTCAAAACCTTGCTGGTTCGATGATTGTTATTCATTATGTTGCACCAGCGCATTTGGTAGGGGGAGTTCTGATTGCGTTTGGTTTATTAACTCGATGGTCTGTTACCGCGCAATTACCTTTGCTGATAGGAGCAGTTCTTATAAATTTTTTAGGAGAAATGAATGCAGCAAACCTTATTATAGCTAGCGTTATATTAGTGTTGTGTATATTCTTTTTGTTTTACGGATCTGGAAAACATTCTGTAGATTATTACTTAAAAATGCAACAATAGCATTTGGAAATAATTGGATACCGAATTTATTACAAAATAAAAAACCACTCCCTTTGGAGTGGTTTTTTAATGCTTTTTAAAAATGTTTACCATCCGGATAAGCGAGATTCTCCTCCTTGGGTAGGTACATTAAAATAAATCGTATCCATTACTTTAGAAGTATGAATACTATTTTTTTCTCCAATAATTCTCTTTTTATTTTTTTGAAGCTGTTTTTTAATCTTTCTCCATTCTCTTCGGCTAAAAAACTGTTTGTCGCTACGAGATACATTCTCCATAGGTGTAGTTAATAATAACCTGTCTACTTCTGAAACTTTATCCGTACTATACTGTTCTTCCTGAATTTGATTATCAATAGTTTTTACCGACGTTAGATCATTTTTGTAATCTTGACCAAACGAAACACCAAAAACACAGAAAAAAGCGATGGTGATTATTGTTCTTAATTTCATCTCCCTAAAATTTTAATAATTGCGTGTAATTCTAATACTTAAATATTCCTAAAAATTAATATTCTTTTTCCCCCGAAATGATACATTATGTATCTAAATATTAACGATATAAAAATAACAATATTACTTGAGTTAGACCTACGGAAAAACCGCAATTTTTCAGTGTAAAACTATAAATTCGACAAAGCACTATAAAAGCCGATAAAACTATATGTTAAAGGCTGCCTTTACGGCATCTACATGATCCAATTTCTCCCATGTAAACAATTCTACTTCTCGTTCTATTTTACCAGAATAAGGACTGTTAAAGACTTTGGTAACAGTTTTAGGTTCTTTACCCATGTGGCCATAAGCAGCGGTTTCCAAATATATAGGATTGCGCAATTTAAGACGTTGTTCTATCGCCGCTGGACGCATGTCAAAAATTTTGCTAACTTTTTCAGCGATTTCACCATCTGTTAAGTTCAAATTGCTACTTCCATAGGTATCTACGAAAATTGAAGTAGGTTCAACAACTCCAATTGCATATGATACTTGCACCAATACTTCGCTAGCTACACCTGCGGCAACTAAGTTTTTGGCAATATGTCTAGAAGCATATGCGGCAGAACGATCCACCTTGCTAGGATCTTTTCCAGAAAAAGCTCCACCTCCATGTGCACCTTTACCTCCATACGTATCTACAATGATTTTTCTTCCTGTAAGACCAGTGTCTCCATGAGGACCCCCAATTACAAATTTGCCAGTTGGATTAATATGGTATGTTATTTTATCATTGAATAATTTTTGAACATATTCTGGTAATTGAGCAATTACTCTAGGTATCAAAATAGAAACAATGTCGTTTTTTATTTTGGTAAGCATTACTTCATCATTACTATCAAAATCATCATGTTGCGTAGATACCACAATAGCAACAATTCTTTGAGGAATATTATCATCGCTATACTCTATCGTAACCTGACTTTTAGAATCTGGACGTAAATAAGGAATTTCTGTTCCTTCTCGTCTCAACGCTGCCAGTTCCATCAAAATTTTATGAGAAATATCAAGAGCCAAAGGCATGTAATTTGCAGTTTCTTTAGAAGCATAACCAAACATCATTCCTTGATCTCCGGCACCTTGTTCCTCTTTAGTTTCTCTATCAACACCTTGGTTAATGTCCTGCGATTGTTCATGAATCAAAGAGATTACACCACACGAATCTCCACTAAACTGATATGCTCCCTTGGTATACCCAATTTTATTTATTACTTCTCGAGCAATCTGTTGTACGTCTAGATACGTTTGAGACTTTACTTCTCCGGCAAGAACTACTTGACCAGTAGTAACTAGTGTTTCACATGCTACTTTTGAGTCAGGGTCAAAAGCTAAAAAATTATCTAATAAAGCGTCACTTATTTGATCTGCTACTTTATCTGGATGTCCTTCAGATACACTTTCTGAAGTAAATAAATATGCCATTGTTTTTGTTTTATAGAGACTAATAAGACGGGATTACAACACAAAGCTTTCGATGATTAGTCATTTATCGAACTGCTTTAGCATTTTTAACATTGAAAAACATAATGTTTCGGGTTGCAATCAGTCAAATCTATCCCTGAAAATATGTGGGCAAAGGTAAAAAAAATGATAATATGCAAAAGTTTTTAACGTATCATTATTTTTTTGCTAGAGATGACCTTAATTATGTTATGGTTTTTTAGGACTAAGTAATTTTTTAATGAAACATGTTATGGTTTAAAAATAATTACTAGTTTTGTCTTCAAGTTTCTTATACATTTTAGTAAGTTATTAAGAAAGGTGGAGGGAGTAGACCCTGTGAAACCTTAGCAACCCTTTATACGTAAAGAAGGTGCTAAATTCTATCTCGATTGATATTCGGGAAAAGATAACTCGATGTAATTACTATTCAGTAATTTTCATTCCCTTTCTTTTTAATTTTCTATGTCCAATCGCAATATAATATGCGTTTGATGTATTTGAATTTTAGCAATTATTAAAATTTAAATTAGAAAATTATGAGTACTCAAAAATTTACCGCAGAAGCTTTACATGCCGGTCATGATTTAAGAAAGAAGGCTACGGATTTATCTACTCGTCGTGCGATATCTTCCATTTTTAATTTGTTAGTATCAAGTGTAAGGGGAGTTTTTGCAACTGTTGATCAAACGGTAAAGTAAGTTTATAATATCTTTTTATATGCTTCAAAAAATAAACATCTCCAATTTTGCCACAGAAAAAGGTGGGTATGTAGATAAGGTTACTTTGACCTATGAGGTTTTTGGCCCTTCTTTGGGTCAGGCACCTATAGTTCTTGTTAATCATGCCCTAACAGGTAACTCTACCGTATGTGGTGATAATGGGTGGTGGAATGGCATGATAGGAGAAGGCAGATGTATTGATACAGAGGTGTACTCGGTACTTTCTTTTAATATTCCGGGTAATGGTTATGATGGTGTGGAGGGAAATTTGATTCAGGAATATGATGTATTTAATGCTCGTGACATTGCCGCTATTTTTCTAAAGGGATTAGAGCAGTTACGGATTACGGAGCTATATGCAGTTATTGGTGGTTCTGTTGGGGGTGGAATTGCTTGGGAGTTAGCGGCTTTGAAACCTACATTAATTCAACATTTAATTCCTATTGCTACCGATTGGAAATCTACCGATTGGTTAAAAGCAAATTGCTTAGTTCAAGAACAAATTTTATTGAACTCTACAAACCCGGTTCATGATGCCCGATTACACGCTATGCTAATGTATAGAACTCCCGAATCCTTTAAACTAAAATTCAATAGAACATTTAACAAGGATGAAAATATGTTCAATATAGAGAGTTGGTTATTTCATCACGGCAAAAAATTGAATGAGCGATTTACACTTTCTGCGTATAAAGAGCTCAATTATATCCTGGCAAATATTGATATTACCGAAGGTAGAGAGGGGAGATTCCCGGAAATAGCAGGCACTATACAATCCGAGATTCATATTATTAGTGTTAATTCGGATGTTTTTTTTACCGAAAATGAAGATAAAATTACATATCAAGAACTTAAGAAAGTAAAACAGAATGTAACTCATCAAGTAATTGATTCTGTGCATGGACATGATGCTTTTTTAATAGAATTCGAGCAATTAAGCGAGTTGTTAAAGGAGGTTTTTAAAAGAAATTAAAATTTTAGATAAATGAAAATTTTAAAATTTGGCGGAAAATCATTAGCCAATGGAAAAGGTATCCATACAGTAGTTGATATTATTGAGGATAAAATTAAGAATCGAGAAAAAATCACTGTTGTGTTATCTGCAAGAGGTAATACTACCAACGAATTAGAGGGTATTCTTGAAAAAGCTAGAGAGAATAAAAGTTACACAGAACAATTGTCTGCATTTAAAAAATACCAGTTATCAGATTTTAAAAATGTGTGCTTTGATAAGGAGTTCTCGACTTTGGATAAGCTTTTCGAAGGAGTTTCTCTTTTGGGTGATTATAGTAAGAGAATTAAAGATCAGGTTTTGTCTCAAGGAGAGGTTATTTCGGCAAAACTATTAACGCAATTACTTCAGGAGAAAAATATCAAGGCTCATTTTACCGATAGTAGAGATCTTATCGTAACCGATGCACAATTTGGAGACGCACAACCTTTGGATCAGTTATCTAAAGAAAATATTCTAGCGCATTTTCAAAAATACAATGGTAACACGGTTAATGTTGTTACAGGTTTTATCGCATCAAACACAAAAAATGAAACTACAACTCTTGGAAGAAATGGAAGTAATTATACAGCCGCATTACTTGCAAATTATTTAGATGCCGAAGAACTTCAAAATTTCACTCACGTAAATGGAATTTATACTGCTAATCCAGATTTGGTTCCTAATGCTCAGAAAATAGAAAAATTATCTTTTACAGAGGCTAATGAATTGGCTTCCTTTGGAGCTAATATTTTACATGCAAAAACTATTATTCCTCTCATAGAAAAAAGTATACCATTAAGAATTTTAAACACATTTGATTATAAAAATAAAGGAACATTAATTACTTCTGAAACTAGCGAAAAAGGAATTAAATCACTTTCTGTATTAGAAAATGTAGCATTAATTCATCTCGAAGGCCGTGGTCTTTTGGGCAAAGCCGGGATAGACGCTAGGATATTTAATGCCTTAGGATATAAAAATATAAGTGTTAGTATTATCTCTCAAGGATCTTCAGAACGAGGAATAGGTTTTGTGGTAGCCTTAGACAGAGCAAAAGAAGCCAAAGCGATATTAGAACAAGAATTTGAAGCAGATTTTTATAAACGTGATGTAAGCGCTATTTCAATAGAAAGTGAAGTGGCTGTGATATCAATTATAGGGCAAGATTTAAGTACTTTTCATAAACCGTATAATGCATTGATTAAGAATCAAGTGACCCCATTATTGTTTAATAATACAATTACAGGAAAAAATGTGAGTCTGGTCGTAAGAAGAAACCATTTACATAGAGCACTAAATGTTATTCATGGTGAAATTTTTGAGATTTCAAAAAAAATAAACATTGCTGTATTTGGACATGGTTTAGTAGGTGGGACTTTAATCGATCAAATATTAAAATCTGCTAAACAAATAGAGAGACGAAAACATATTAACCTTACTATTTTTGCAGTTGCCAACTCAAAAAAAATAGTGCTTGATAAAGATGGCATACAAGATGATTGGAAAATTAAAATAGAACAAAATAATGCTTCATATAGCATTAAAGATGTTATAGCATATGCCGAGACGAATCATTTAGAGAACTTGATTGCTATCGATAATACAGCTAGTAGCTCGTTTACCCAAAATTATATTAAACTAGTAGAACATGGTTTTGATTTAGTTTCGTCTAATAAAATTGCCAATACATTGGATTTTGGATTTTATAAACAATTACGATCTAAGTTAGAAGAAAATCAGAAACAATACTTATACGAAACAAATGTAGGAGCTGGTCTTCCTTTGATTGATACCATTAAATTGTTGCATTTATCTGGAGAAAACATAACCCGTATTAAAGGAGTCTTTTCAGGATCTTTGAGTTATTTGTTTAATACCTTTTCTAGTCAAGAACGATCATTTGATGAGGTATTACAAGAGGCAATTGATAAGGGCTATACAGAACCAGATCCTCGAGAAGATTTGTGTGGTAATGATGTGGGTAGAAAACTATTAATTCTGGCAAGAGAATTAGATCTAAGTAATGAATTTGAAGATATTAATATCCATAATCTAATCCCTGAATATCTTAGAGAAGGCGAAGCTACAACGTTTTTGAAAAGACTGTCAGAGTTAAATGATGTATATAAAAAAGTTAAAGAAGACCAAAAGCCTAATCATGTATTGCGATATATTGGTGATCTTTGGGGGGATTTATCAAAAGAGAAAGGAAATCTGGATGTCAAACTTGTTTCTGTGCCTCAAACCAGTGCTTTGGGGCAAGTAAAAGGATCAGATTCTATATTTGAGATTTATACAGAATCATACGGGGATCAACCTATTGTTATCCAAGGAGCCGGTGCTGGTGCAGCGGTTACAGCAAGGGGAGTGTTTGGAGATATATTAAGATTAGCAGATCGCGAATAAAAATAAATAAAATAACTCATGAAAGTACAATTAAAACGAATAGATAATGACTATCATTTTGAATTAAAAAATGAAAGAGGTCACATAACGCACATCGATAGTACACCGGCAGTTGGAGGTCACGATCTGGCTCCTAGCCCAATGGAGTATGTGCTTATGGGAGTAGCTGGTTGTAGTGCAATTGATGTAATTTCTATTCTTAAAAAGCAACGACAAGAAATAACAGATTATAGAGCAGAGGTAGATGGAAGTCGTGTCGAAATAGATGGAGCAAAACCTTTTAAAGAAATTAATGTTACTGTATATCTAGAGGGAGATATTGCTCCCGAAAAAGCAAAAAGAGCAGCGCAATTATCTTTTGAGAAATATTGTTCAGTATCCAAAACTTTGGAGCCCACTGCTACTATCAACTATAAAGTAGTGCTTAATAATAAAGAGTTATGATCGATAAGAATCAACATTTTGAAACACAAGCGGTAAGAACACAAACTGAGAAAACGCAATTTTTAGAGCATTCTACACCGATGTATCTAACCTCGGGTTTTGTTTTTGAAGATTCTGAAGAAATGAGAGCGGCTTTTGCCGAGGAAAAAGACCGTAATTTATACAGTCGGTTTAGTAATCCTAATACCACAGAGTTTGTAGACAAAATTTGTAAGCTCGAAGGAGCAGAAGATGGATATGCCTTTGCAACAGGCATGGCTGCTGTTTTTTCTACATTTGCCGCCTTATTAGATGCAGGAGATCACATTGTTTCTGCGCGTTCAGTATTTGGATCTACACATACTTTGTTTACTAAGTATTTCCCAAAATGGAATATAGAGACAAGTTATTTTAGAGTAGATGAGGTCGATAAAATCGAAAGTTTAATTAAACCGAATACAAAAATTATATATGCAGAATCCCCTACCAATCCGGGAGTAGATGTATTGGATCTGGAGTTGTTAGGAGAAATCGCAAAAAAACATAACGTATTATTGATTATTGATAATTGTTTTGCAACACCATATCTACAAAATCCTATTAAGTTTGGCGCAGATTTGGTAATTCATTCTGCTACCAAATTAATTGATGGGCAAGGAAGAGTTTTGGGAGGCGTTACGGTTGGTAAAAAAGAACTGATAAGAGAAATTTACTTATTTTCTCGTAATACGGGGCCCGCATTATCTCCTTTTAATGCATGGGTATTATCTAAAAGTTTAGAAACTTTAGCTGTTAGAGTAGAAAAACACTGTGAAAATGCCATGAAATTAGCTGTTTTTTTAGAAGCACATCCTAAAGTAAATTGGGTGAAATATCCATTTTTGAAATCCCACCCGAAATATGAAGTTGCGAAAAAACAAATGAGATTGGGAGGTAATATTGTAGCTTTCGAGGTAAAAGGAGGGGTAAAAGCAGGAAAAACGTTTTTTGATCAATTAAAAATGTGTTCTTTGTCTGCAAATCTTGGAGATACAAGAACTATTGTAACTCATCCAGCCTCTACAACTCATAGTAAATTAGCAACCGAAGATAAATTGGTAGTTGGTATTACAGATGGCATGGTAAGATGTTCTGTAGGACTTGAATATATTGATGATATTATTCAAGATATAGAACAGGCATTAGAACAATTATAATAAAAAAAGCAGTGAAAATTTCACTGCTTTTTTTATAAAATTGGATGTTCTTTTTACTGCTTGGTAAGTACAAAAAATTGACTTCCCGTAATCGTAACAGAAAGATTGTTAAGTTGCTCTATTGTAGTTTCTTCGTCAATGGCAACTTTTAGGGTCATAGTTTGTTCGGTTAACCCTACAATCTCGTATGTCAAGGTTTCTCCCTGAATGATTGTAGTTAGTATATTACCTTCAACTGTCCATTCTCCTGAGCCAATTACACTTGGAACAACTTCTTCAACCTCTACAGGGTCTTGTGTTGGTAAAGTAACTGTTGCTACCAAAGTGAAACCGCCAGTGCTTGATAGCGTATTAGGGTCATTTTCAGAAGCACCCGTAGCAAACGTAACAGATGCGGTATAATCTTTACCACTTACACTATAATCTCCTGTAACAGGAATACCTTGGATAGTTGCAGAAATTTTTCCATCTTCAGATCTTACTTCTGTTAGATTCCATTCTCCTGGAATCAGTGATTCATCAGCAGTAAACGGAGCATCATCATCACTACTACAAGATATAAACAAAGCAGTGGCAACTAGAAATAGAAATAAATTAAGTTTTTTCATCATTATTAAGATTTGAGTTTATAATATACATAATACAAATAATAAACGATAATTGGGATGTCATATTGCCTGGTTATAACCAATAACAATGGGGGTAGAGATTTTGTATTTTGCATAATTAGGATTGAGTATTGCTAATATTCGTGATATTATTTGGGCTTTGTTAGTAATTTCATAAAAATCGACTATACGTAGGTCGTATTTAAAATTTTATATATACATTTGTTCATTATCCTACTATTCCGATAGGGTAATAGATTTTAAAAACAGGAGTATGATATTAGATCAAATGATATTAGATAAAGTAGCTTCGAAGAAAACAACTTTTGAGGATGATAAAACCTCAGAAAAACCAATACGCAGTATTGTAAAAGCAGTTAGTTGGAGAGTAATAGGAACTCTTGATACTTTGGTGGTATCCTATATATTAACTGGCGAGATAGCTTTAGCGACTTCTATTGCATCGGTTGATTTTATAACAAAAATGATTTTGTATTTTTTTCATGAAAGAATATGGAATCGAGTGAAATGGGGAAAATAATTGCGATTTTGAAAAAGAAATAATAAAGTCCAGAATCTAAATTTTGAAATGAGCTTTACAGAAAAAGAAATAGAAAATTTGAATAAAGAGCTGAGAGAAAAAACTCCGCTCGAGGTTGTGCAATGGGCAATACGTCAAGCAAAAAAACCTTTGGTAACAACTAATTTTAGACCTTATGAAGCTGCAATTCTTAATGTTTGTGTAGCAGCACAAAAAGATATTCCGGTGATATGGTGTGACTCTGGTTATAACACTCCTAATACATACAAGCATGCCGAAGAGGTAATCGCGCAATTAGGATTAAATATCAAACTATACGTACCTCGACAAACGACTGCCCATCGAGATGTTGTAATGGGCATTCCTGGTGTTGATGATCCAAAGCACAAAACTTTTACAGAACAGGTAAAATTGGAACCTTTTAAAAGAGCAATGTCTGATTTTACACCAGATGTTTGGTTTACAAATTTGAGAAAAGGTCAAACAGCATTAAGAGATTCATTAGATATTTTAAGTTTAGGTAATGATGGTGTTTTAAAAGTAAGCCCTTTTTATTACTACAGTGATGCAGCACTGGATGTGTATTTAAGTGACAATGCGTTACCAAATGAATTCAAATATTTTGACCCAACAAAGGTGTTAGAGAATAGAGAATGTGGGTTGCATACTAACTAATAAATGACGAGAAAATAACATGGAGATATTAGAAAAGAAAGTAGAACAACTAAACGAAACAGTGGGTAATCTGGCTGGTACTTCGGTGCTTAAGGTAAACCCTCTAGAGAGTGAGGCAATCTACATTTTTAGAGAAGTGGTTGCTCAGTTTGAAAAACCTGTGCTGCTTTTTTCAGGGGGTAAAGATTCTATTACTTTGGTGAGATTAGCACAAAAGGCTTTTTATCCGGGTAAAATCCCTTTCCCGTTATTACATATTGATACAGGGCATAATTTTCCAGAAACTATCGAATTTAGAGATAAGCTAGTTGAAGAATTGGGCGTAGAGTTAATTGTGCGCAATGTTCAGGATTCGATAGATCAAGGAAAAGTAATTGAAGAAAAAGGGAAGTATGCAAGTCGTAATAGTTTGCAAACTACTACACTACTTGATGCTTTAGAAGAATTTAAGTTTGATGCGGCTATTGGCGGTGCTCGAAGAGATGAAGAAAAAGCAAGAGCCAAAGAACGTATTTTTTCTGTAAGGGATGATTTTGGACAGTGGGATGAAAAAAACCAACGTCCAGAATTATTTGATCATCTTAACGGAAAGATTGACTTAGGTCAAAATGTAAGAGTATTTCCTATTAGTAATTGGACAGAACTAGATGTTTGGAGTTATATCGAAAAGGAAAAAATAGAAATTCCGTCTATATATTTTGCACACAAGCGTAAGATATTTGTAAGAGACGGGATGATCTGGTCGGCAGAAGATGATGTAGTATACCGTGAAGATGATGAGGTGGTAGAAGAGAGAATGGTTCGTTTTCGAACTGTTGGGGATATGTCTTGTACAGCGGCAGTATTATCAGATGCCATAACTATTGATAAAGTAGTGGCCGAAATTAGAGAATCCAAAATTTCAGAACGAGGTGCGCGTATCGATGATAAAAGATCCGAAGCGGCCATGGAAAAAAGAAAACAACAAGGATACTTTTAAATTTGATGATTTTCTTAAGTAGGGGAATCATAATTCAGAATAAAAACTAAAATAAACTCTTTAAAAGAGAAATAATAGATAGCTATGGATGTATTAAAAATAGCAACTGCAGGAAGTGTTGATGATGGTAAAAGTACCTTGATAGGTAGAATTTTGTATGATACAAAATCGCTTACCACAGATAAACTTGAGGCGATCGAAACCAAGAGTAAAGCAAATGGATTTGATTATCTTGATTTTTCGTTAGCAACAGATGGTTTGGTGGCAGAACGTGAACAAGGAATTACAATAGATGTAGCGCATATTTATTTTTCTACCAAAACAAAGAGTTATATCATTGCAGATACACCAGGTCATATAGAGTATACAAGAAATATGGTGACAGGAGCTTCGACTTCGCAGGCTTCGATTATTCTGGTAGATGCAAGAAAAGGAGTGGTCGAACAAACGTATCGTCATTTTTTTATTAACAACCTCTTAAGAGTAAAAGATGTAATTGTAGCCATTAATAAAATGGATTTAGTTGATTTTTCTGAAGAGATATATGAGTCTGTAAAATCTGATTTTCAGGCCTTGATTGATAAAAGCGAATATAAAGAACAAAATATCACTTTTATTCCTGTAAGTGCTTTACAAGGTGATAATGTTGTTGATAGTTCTAAAAATACACCATGGTACGAAGGGCAAACACTGCTTGAGCATTTAGAGAAATTAGATGCACAAGATGTGTTCGAAAAATCCCAAGCACGCTTTCCGGTGCAAACCGTGATACGTCCTAAAAAAGATGAATTTCATGACTTTAGAGGATATGCGGGTAAATTGTACGGAGGTGATATTTCGATAGGAGATGAAGTAACTATCTTACCTTCATTAACAACATCCAAGGTAAAAGAAATATATTTCTTCGACCAAAAATTTGAAACTGCGGGTAGAGGAAGTTCTTTTACATTAACCTTAGATGATGATGTAAATATTAGTAGGGGGGATATGATCGTAAAATCTTCAGAAAAACCGATTGTAGCAAAACAACTTACTGCAACAATTTGTTGGATGGATAGTAAAAACCTGAATCCTGGAACTAATTATTTTGTGCAAAGTGGAAGTAGTCGTATCCTGGCCAAGGTTAAAAGTGTAGAAGGTACCGTGGCGACCGATTTTTCTGGAGAAGATACCGCTAAGAATTCATTGCAGTTAAATGAAATTGGAAAAGTACAAATACAATTAAGTAAACCATTAGCTTTTGATGCTTATAAAAACAATAGGGCATCAGGGTCATTTATATTAATAGATTCTCAAACCAATACTACTTCGGGAGTAGGTTTTATTGAATAAAAATAAGATCTGATTCTCAAAAAAAACAAGAAGAAAAAAGCAAGTTTTTTAAAGTAAAAAGATAGTACACAAAAGTCATAATTATGTCCTTTTTTAAAGGATTGAAATACGAAAAAGATGCAAAGTTTTAGAACGGAAATAGAAAACCCAATTGTCGAAAAAGACATTATTGAATTAGCCAATAAAATTGAGCAATTTCATAAGGGTAAAATTGATGAGGAAAAGTTTCGTAGCCTTCGTTTGGCACGTGGAGTATACGGTCAACGTCAAGAAGGTGTGCAGATGATTCGTATTAAACTGCCTTACGGTAAGGTGTTGAGCAATCAACTACGTCGTATATGCGATGTGTCTGATGAGTATTCAAGAGGTAGACTACATATCACTACCCGTCAGGATATTCAAATTCATTATGTGGATTTAAATAGAACTCCCGAGCTTTGGGCAGAGTTAGAACGTGATGATGTAACACTTAGGGAAGCTTGTGGTAATACAGTGCGTAATGTTACAGCTTCAGAAACAGCAGGGATTGATCCAAAAGAACCCTTTGATGTATCCCCATATGCAGATGCATTATTCAGGTTCTTTTTAAGAAATCCTATTTGCCAAGAAATGGGTAGAAAGTTTAAGGTCTCTTTTTCAGGAACAGAAGAAGATACGGGGTTGTCTTATATGCATGATTTGGGTTTTATAGCTAAAATTGAAAATGGAGTGCGAGGATTTAAAGTCATGTTAGGAGGTGGATTAGGTTCACAACCAAGACATGCAGATGAGCTGTATAGTTTTTTGCCTTCAGATAAAATCATTCCTTTAATGGAAGGAGTGTTGCGTATTTTTGACCGCCATGGAGAACGTAAAAGTAGAGCCAAAGCAAGAATGAAATTCCTTCTGAAGGATATAGGCTTAGAAGCTTTCAAAAAATTGGTAGAAGCAGAACAAAATGCGATTACACAAAAAACAGTTGTAATTGATGCTGATGCTTATAAAGTATCCACACCTGTTACTATTGAAGCACCAAAAGTAGAAATCAAAGACCAAAAAGCTTTTGATTTATGGAAATCAACGAATGTAATTCCTCAAAAACAAGAGGGATATGTTGCTATAGGTGTTAAAGTGCTTTTAGGTGATTTTTATACTGATAAAGCAAGGTTATTAGCCACCTTGGTCGAGAAATATGCTGCGGGAGAAATTCGTTTGTCGTTACGACAAAATATTTTGATCCCTTTTGTAAAAGAAGATCTACTAGCGTTCTTTTATCAAGAGTTAGAAAAACTAGGATTTGTAGAGGCTGGATATAATAAAGCTATAGATATTACTGCTTGTCCAGGTACAGATACTTGTAATCTGGGAATTGCAAGTAGCACTGGTATCGCCGAAGAGTTAGAAAGAGTAATCAAAACAGAATATCCTCAATATTTGGAACAGGAAGACCTTGTGATTAAAATTAGTGGATGTATGAATGCTTGTGGGCAACATAATATGGCAAATATTGGTTTTCAAGGCATGTCTGTTCGTACAAAAGATAAATTAGTAGCGCCTGCACTCCAAGTTTTGTTGGGAGGCGGTAATCTTGGTAATGGAAACGGAAGATTTGCCGATAAAGTAGTAAAAATACCAAGTAGAAGAGGTCCTGAGGCATTGCGAAGAATTCTTGATGATTTTGAAGCAAATGCAAATGGTAGGCTTTTTGTAGATTATTATGCAGAAAAAGGTGAGAAATACTTCTACAATTTCCTTACTGATTTGTCTAATGTGGATAATTTAACCCAAGAAGATTTTATTGATTGGGGAACCGAAGACAACTATGTTAAAGCGATCGGAATAGGAGAATGTGCTGGTGTAGTGATAGATTTGATAGCTACATTGTTTTTAGAAAGTGAAGAAAAAATAGAAAATGCAAAACTTTCTTTTGATAACGCCGTGTATTCTGATGCTGTGTATCATGCGTATAGTTCTTTAATAAACTCTGCAAAGGCCCTGTTGCTTGCTGAGAATAAAAAGACAAATACACATGCTGGTATAATTAATCAATTTGATGAAGAATTTGTGTCTAATAATAAAATTAATCTGGAAGGAACTTTTGCAGATTTAGTATATCAGCTTCAGAAAAATGCACCGAGCAAAGATTTTGCTTTGGATTATATCAAAAAAGCAGAGCGATTTTTACAAAAAGTGCAAGAGTTTAGAGCAGTCGAAGTAGAAAATGTATAATATCTTTGATAATACATAAAAGTAGAAAGAAAAGAAGTATTAAGATAACAAATATGAGTACTAAAACACCAAAATTAACAGTAGTGGGAGCTGGACCCGGAGACCCGGATTTGATCACACTAAAAGCGATAAAAGCTATAGAGTCTGCTGATGTGGTGTTATACGATGCACTTATAAATGAAACGCTACTAGATTATGCAAGTGATGATGCAGAAAAGATTTTTGTTGGTAAAAGAAAAGGATGTTACGCCTATCAACAAGAACAAATCAATGAGTTAATAGTTAGTAGAGCCAAAAGTCATGGGCATGTAGTAAGGCTTAAAGGGGGAGATCCTTTTATTTTTGGTCGAGGAGCAGAGGAGATCGATTATGTTCAGCAATATGGAATAGAATCATATATGGTTCCAGGGATATCATCATCTTTAGCGGTACCTGCTTATCAAGGGATACCGTTAACAAAAAGAGGTTCGTCCGAAAGCTTTTGGGTGATCACCGGAACTACGAAATCCCATAAATTATCACAGGATGTGTGCCTGGCAGCAAAATCAAATGCAACTGTGGTAATTTTAATGGGAATGAGTAAGTTAAGTGAAATAGTTAGTATCTTTGCAGCCGAAAATAAACAGGACATTCCGGTAGCAATAATTCAAAACGGAACAACAGTTAATGAACGAGTTGGAATGGGTTCGATAAATACAATTGAACAAGTTGTAAAAGAGAAAAACTTATCTTCTCCTGCAATTATTGTGATTGGAGAAGTAGTAAGACAAAGGACTAAACTGGCATCTATCTATAAAGAAGTCCAAGAAGAAATCGTATCTTGATAGTTCAGGATAGCTATAAGATGGAAGAAAGAAATAATTTATATCCGATTTTTTTGAAAGCTAAAAACCTTAGTATCCTAATCGTTGGAGGGGGTAATGTAGCTGAAGAAAAATTAACGTTCTTACTAAAATCTAGTCCAGATGCAAGTGTAACAATGGTATCGCCTATGTATAGAGAAGATACGATTACGCTGGCAAATAAGTTTGGAATAGAAATGATTAAAAAGAAATATCATAAACGTTTTCTGAAAGGAAAACACATTGTGATTGCTACAACAGATGTTCCTGGTGTTAATATACAAGTGTATAAAGATTGCAGGAAAAGAAGTAAGTTGGTTAATGTAGCAGATAATCCACCATATTGTGATTTTTATATGGGAGGTATAGTAACCAAAGGTAATGTGAAAGTGGCTATTTCGACTAACGGAAAGTCGCCTACAACAGCCAAAAGACTACGTCAGTTTTTTGAGGAAGTAATTCCTGAAAATATAGATGACTTGGTCAAAAATTTAAATGAATATAGAAAAACGATAAAAGGTGATTTCGAAGAAAAAGTGGAAACATTAAATGAATTCACCAAAGGATTAATAGGAAAAAAAGAAGTTGAAAAATGATCAAGACTGATATTTTAATCATCGGAGCAGGACCAACAGGTTTATTCACTGTTTTTGAAGCAGGATTACTAAAGTTAAAAACACATCTAATTGATGCGCTACCTCAACCAGGAGGGCAGTGCTCAGAGATATATCCTAAAAAACCAATTTATGATATTCCTGGGTTTCCAGAAATTTTGGCTGGGCAATTAGTAGATAACCTTATGGAACAAATAAAGCCTTTTAATCCAGGTTTTACGCTAGGTGAAAGAGCAGAAACTATTGAGAAATTAGAAGATGATACGTTTTTGGTGACTACAAACAAAGGAACACAACACAATGCGCCTGTAGTTGCAATTGCCGGAGGATTAGGTTCTTTTGAACCGCGTAAGCCTCCTATTCCAAATATTACTGATTTTGAAGATAAAGGAGTAGCATATATCATTCGTGATCCCGAAGTGTATAGAGATAAAAGAGTAGTGATAGCTGGTGGGGGTGATTCTGCATTAGACTGGACTATCTTTTTGGCAGATGTAGCTAGTGAAGTCACTTTGGTGCATAGAAGAAATGAATTCAGAGGAGCTTTAGACTCTGTTGAAAGAGTTGCCGAACTAACCAAGTTAGGAAAAGTAAACTTAATTACTGAAGCAGAAGTTAAAGAGTTAAAAGGTGATGGTCATATCGAAGCGGTTGGGATTAAACACAAAACCGAGGGTGATATTACAGTAGATACAGATTACTTTATTCCGTTATTTGGGTTATCTCCAAAATTGGGTCCAATAGGAAATTGGGGATTAGAAATCGAAAAGAATGCTATCAAAGTTGATAACTCTTATGATTACCAGACTAATATCCCTGGTATATATGCTATTGGAGATGTGAATACCTATAAAGGAAAGTTGAAATTAATACTTTCTGGTTTCCATGAAGCGGCTATTATGTGCCAGAGTGCTTATCAACGAATATTTCCTGACAAAAAGTATGTGATGAAATATACCACGGTAGGTGGAGTTGAAGGTTTTGATGGAACCAAAAAAGAAGCCAAAAAAGAAGTTGTTAAGGCTATCATATAATTTTAGAATACCCAAAAATCCTCGCAAAAAATACTAATTACTTAAGTATATTTGTGAGGATTTTTATATCATAAAGGCACGAATTATGTCAGACGTTACCATAAAAATAAAAGATAGAGAAGGAGAAATACACGAAGTTCAAGCTCCGACCGACATGGCAATGAATCTTATGGAGGTATGCAAAGCATATGAGCTTCCTGTAGAAGGAACTTGCGGAGGGATGGCAATGTGCGCATCATGTCAGTGTTATGTTTTATCAGATCATCAATTGCCAGAAATGAGCCAGGATGAGGATTTAATGTTAGCAGAAGCCTTTTATGTAGAGGATAATAGTCGATTAGGATGTCAAATTGCAATTACTCCTGAGTTGGATGGACTAGAAATCGAATTAGCTCCGGAGTCTTAAATTAATTTTCTTATTCGAGAATTTTTATAGTCTTTTTCACAGGCTTTTTGATTCTTACAGTGATTTTTTGATATTCCCATTGCTTATCAACTTTTTTTGCCAAAATATTTAATTTGGCCCGTTTACCATTTTCTCCCCTTAACCCAACAGTAACAGCGATTAAAGAATTATTGTTTGGGTATGTCACTTCTCCTTCAAGAAGTCTAAAAAAATCCGTTGGTTGTAACTGCCCAAGTTCGCTGGTTACTTCATTATTTTGATTTGCTTTATCAATAGCAGTATTTATCAATTTAGGTTGAAGATAAACAGATCCATATCTAAATGTAGCATCGCCCGTTAATGAAAAAAATAGTATAATCGGGATAAGTATGATTCCGAAAAAAGAAACCCATTTCCAATTGCGGTACCACCAACTTTTTGGATTAACTTTTTTATTCATAAAGAATAGCGTTAAATGATTAGAATGTATATTAAAAACGTGTAATAGTTTTGCCTGTTACAAAATATATAAGTTTACAACGATTGAATTTAATTTATGTATATAAAAAAGCTAATAAACTTGCAAAACAAAAGGCTATGCCGTTTATTTGTATACGAATTAACAGCCTAGCTGTTTTAGCTCATTACTTTATTTATAATGTTATCAAGAAAGGTGGAGGGATTAGACCCTATGAAACCTTAGCAACCCTTTATTTGTTAAAGAAGGTGCTACATTCTATCCTGTATTTGGGAATAGATAACGAAGATGCATAGCTTGTCTGTGTTTTCCACTATTTTTCTTGATATATATTTTAATAATTCCTATTTAAAGGAAATTGATTTTTTGATAACCTGATCACCAAATTTGTTGAGGTGTTTTTGATTATTCTAAGTCTAAATAGGTGTAAATTTAGTTTGGTTTAATAGTATATGAAAAAGATAGAAGAAATATTACAAGAAAGGATCCTGGTACTCGATGGAGCTATGGGAACAATGTTGCAGCGTCATAAATTTACAGAAGAAGATTTTAGAGGCGAGCGTTTTAAAGATTGGCCAATTCCGGTTCAGGGAAATAATGATTTATTAAGTATCACTCAACCCGAAGCAATCAAAGAAGTACATCGATTGTATTTTGAGGCAGGTGCAGATATTATAGAAACAAATACATTCTCGGGAACCACGATTGCCATGGCAGATTATGAAATGGAAGAATTGGTATATGAACTAAATTATCAATCTGCAAAAATCGCCAAAGAAGTAGCACAAGAATTCACCCAGAATGAACCAGATAAACCTCGTTTTGTAGCAGGCTCCATAGGGCCAACAAACAGAACAGCCAGTATGTCTCCAGATGTAAATGACCCTGGGTATAGGGCTGTAACTTTCGACGAATTAAGAATAGCCTATAAACAACAGGTAGAAGCATTATTAGACGGTGGTGCAGACATTCTGTTAGTAGAGACCATTTTCGATACCTTAAATGCTAAAGCGGCATTATTTGCTATCGAAGAGGTTAAAGATGAAAGAGATATTGATGTCCCCATTATGATTAGTGGGACAATTACAGATGCTAGTGGCCGAACATTATCAGGACAAACAGCAGAGGCTTTTTTGATATCGGTATCACATATCCCAATGCTATCTGTTGGGTTTAATTGTGCTTTGGGAGCAAATCAATTAACTCCGCATTTAGAAGTGTTAGCCAAAAAAACGGATTTTGGAATATCTGCACATCCCAATGCAGGCTTGCCTAATGCTTTTGGTGAATATGATGAAACTCCGGAGCAAATGGCAACCCAAATAAAAGAATATATGGACAAAAGTTTGGTAAATATTATTGGGGGGTGTTGTGGTACTACCCCAGAGCATATTAAAGCCATTGCGGATTTGGCCAAAAATTATAAACCTAGAGTAACTGGAGTGGCAGTATAGTATGTAGATATGAAAACTAAAACAGAAAGAAAATATCTAAAGCTATCGGGTCTCGAACCTATGATTGTTTCTGCGGATACAAATTTTATAAACGTAGGAGAGCGAACCAATGTAGCGGGATCACGTAAGTTTTTACGTTTAGTGAAGGAAGAGAAGTTTGACGAAGCTTTGGATATTGCAAGACATCAAGTCGAAGGGGGAGCGCAAGTTATCGATATTAATATGGATGACGGTTTGATCGATGGTAAAGAAGCGATGGTAAGGTTTTTGAACCTCATTATGGCAGAACCAGATATCGCAAGAGTTCCGATAATGATCGATAGTTCTAAATGGGATATTATAGAGGCTGGTTTACAAGTGGTTCAAGGTAAATGTGTAGTGAATTCGATTAGCCTTAAAGAAGGTGAGGCTGAGTTTATTGCGCATGCCAAAAAAATAAAAAGATACGGTGCTGCGGTTATTATTATGGCATTTGATGAGGTGGGTCAGGCAGATAATTATGACCGACGTATAGAAATTTCAAAAAGGTCTTATGATATTCTTGTGAATGAGGTGGGTTTTCCGCCAGAAGATATCATATTCGATCTTAATATATTTCCTGTAGCTACAGGGATGGAAGAGCATCGCAAAAATGCTGTTGATTTTATTGAGGCAACCAGATGGGTTAGAGAAAACCTTCCTCATTGTAGTGTAAGTGGTGGGGTAAGTAATGTTTCTTTTTCGTTTCGAGGGAATAATACTGTAAGAGAAGCAATGCATTCTGTTTTCTTGTATCACGCTATTAAAGCAGGAATGAATATGGGGATTGTAAACCCTGCTATGTTAGAGGTCTATGATGATATTCCCAAAGATTTACTCGAACATGTAGAAGATGTAATCTTAGATAGACGAGATGATGCCACAGAGCGTTTACTGGATTTTGCTGAAACGGTTAAAGGATCAAAAAAAGAGCAAACTGTCGACTTGTCGTGGAGAGAAGAGCCTCTGCAAGATAGAATTACTCGAGCATTAGTAAAAGGAATAGATCAATATGTAGTAGAAGATGTAGAAGAAGCCAGGCAAAGCGTAGCTAAACCTATAGAAGTTATAGAGGGGCATTTGATGTCGGGGATGAATGTTGTTGGAGATCTTTTTGGATCGGGTAAGATGTTTTTACCGCAGGTAGTGAAATCGGCCAGAGTAATGAAAAAAGCTGTTGCCTATCTTTTACCATTTATAGAAGAAGAAAAAAAGAAAAATCCTAAATCTTCGAATGGTACAAGTAATGCCGGGAAAGTTCTTATGGCAACAGTAAAAGGAGATGTACATGATATCGGTAAGAATATAGTTTCTGTGGTATTAGGGTGCAATAATTACGAAATCGTGGATCTTGGCGTAATGGTACCACCCGAGAAAATAATTCAAACTGCAATCGATGAGCAAGTGGATATTATTGGATTAAGTGGTTTGATTACCCCGTCATTAGATGAGATGGTGCACCTTGCTAAAGAAATGGAACGTAAAAATTTTAATATTCCATTATTAATAGGAGGGGCGACAACATCCAAGGCACATACCGCAGTAAAAATTGATCCTCAATATAAAAATGCAGTAGTTCATGTAAATGATGCCTCAAGGGCCGTTACTGTTGTAGGAGATTTGTTGAACAAAAGAAGTAACCAGAAATATGTAGGGGATCTAAAAGAAGATTATGAAAAATTTAGAGAAGGCTTTCTTAAACGAACAAAGAAAAAGGAATACTTGTCTATTGAGGATGCTAGGGCAAATAAATATGCCATAGATTGGTCATCTTCTCAGATAATCAAACCAAATAAATTGGGAATACAAGTTATAGAGAATTTTAATTTACAAAAATTAGAACCCTATATAGATTGGACTCCCTTCTTTAGATCTTGGGATTTACACGGTAAATATCCAGCAATCTTAACAGATGATGTAGTAGGCGAACAAGCTCAATCATTATTTAAAGATGCTCAGGAGTTATTACAACGGGTGTTTGCCGAAAAATTACTGGGGGCAAAAGCTATTTATGGATTGTTTGAGGCAAATACCATAAATGATGATGATATTGAAATCACCTCCAAAAATGAAACTTTTCAATTTCGAACTTTAAGACAACAATTAAAGAAACATGCAGGTAAACCTAATTTTGCTTTAGCAGATTTTGTAGCTCCTAAACAATCAGGTATTCAGGATTATATGGGTTGTTTTTGTGTGACTACTGGATTTGGAACCAAGGAACTGGCACAGGCATTCGAAGAAGATCATGATGATTATAATTCGATTATGATTAAGGCGCTAGCGGATCGTCTTGCAGAAGCATTCGCAGAATATTTACACGAACAAATCCGAAAAGAAGATTGGGGTTATGCTACTGAGGAGCGGTTTACAAATGAAGAATTGATTAAAGAATCCTATAACGGAATAAGACCAGCACCAGGATACCCCGCCTGTCCTGATCATCTTGAAAAACTTACTATTTGGGAATTACTTGAAGTAAACGAAAAAATCGGCGTAGAGCTTACCGAAGGCTTAGCTATGTGGCCCGCTGCTTCAGTGTCAGGGTATTATTTTGCGAATCAGGAAGCAAGATATTTTGGATTAGGAAAAATAAAAGAAGATCAAGTTAAAGATTTTGCAAGAAGAAAAGATATGGCTCTTGATGATGCCAAAAAATGGCTAAGCCCTAATTTAATAGAATAATTATTAACCATAAACTTAAGAATGAAAGTTACCGACCATATCAAAAAGTCAAAAGGAAAAACATTGTTTTCTTTTGAACTTATACCACCACAAAAAGGAAGAAGTATTCAAGAGTTGTATAATAATATAGATCCTTTGATGGAGTTTAACCCTCCATTTATAGATGTTACTACTTCGAGAGAAGAATTTATATATATTGATAGAGATGGACTTTTGGACAAAAAGCTTACACGTATGCGTCCTGGTACTGTAGGAATATGTGCTTCAATAAAACATAAATACAATGTAGATACAATTCCTCATGTATTGTGTGGTGGGTTTACCAAAGAAGAAACAGAATACCTTTTAGTAGATTGTCATTATTTAGGGATTGATAATATAATGGCGCTGAGAGGAGATGCCATGAAGGAAGAAAAATATTTTACACCTACAAAAGGAGGGCATTGCTATGCAAATGAATTGGTAGAGCAAATTGTGAGTATGAATCAAGGGCAATTTTTACATGAAGTGATAGAGAGTGATAATCAATCTGATTTTTGTATCGGAGTTGCTGGCTATCCCGAGAAACATATGGAAGCTCCTTCTATGGATGCTGATATCCGTAGATTAAGAGATAAAGTCGATGCAGGTGCTAATTATGTAGTGACTCAAATGTTTTTTGATAATAAAAGATATTTCAAATTTGTAGAGAAAGCGAGAGAAGCAGGCATAGATGTACCTATAATTCCGGGTATAAAACCAGTGGCCGTAAAACGACATCTTCAATTGTTGCCTCAGGTATTTAAACTAGATATGCCGGATGAATTGGTTAGAGCAGTAGAGCAATGTAAAACCAATAAAGAGGTTAGAGCAGTAGGTGTTGAGTTTGCAATTCAGCAATCCAAAGAATTGATGGACTCTGGTGTGCCCGTATTACATTACTATTCTATGGGGAAATCAGATAATATTAAAAAAATAGCTTCAGCAATTTTTTGACCATTGCATACGTTCTTGACTTTATGTGTGTAAACCAAGTTGGTTATTTTACCATTATTATTACTTTTGCCGGATGATAAAAAGGATATGTTTACTATTGTGTATTGTTTTTTTTCAAAGCTATGCACAAGATAAGCCCAAAGCTTCATATACTTTGGATGTAAATAATTTTTACGGCACTATACTTAAACATAACCCAGACATTTCTCATTTGATTACTGGGCATCCTTCGGGAGTTATCCTTTCTTTTCAAAAAAAAACTTTTGGAAACCAAGAATGGCAAAGACTTTATAATTACCCTGAGTATGGTGTTTCTTTTATTTATAATAATTTGGATAATCGCTATCTAGGAGAACATTATAGTATCTATGCGCATTACAATTTTTATTTTTTAAAAAGACATTTAATGTTGCGTCTGGGTCAAGGTATGGCATATATTACAACACCTTATGATGAAGATACTAACTTTAGGAATATTGCTCATGGATCGCACTTAACCAGTGCTACTTATTTTTTATTAAATTTTAAAAAAGAAAACCTCCTAAAAGGATTAGGAATTCAAGCTGGTTTGGGTATTGTTCACTATTCTAATGGTAATGCAAAAGCGCCTAATAAGAGTACTAATACTTTGTTTTTTAATGCCGGTATAACTTATGCTTTGGATCAAGATAGTCCAGAATATATTGAAAAAGAAAAGGGATTGATTAAAGGAACAGAACCTTTTGGTTATGGTTTTTTGTTACGTAGTGGTGTCAACGAAAGTGATGTTGTAGGATCTGGTCAGTTTCCATTTTATACATTAGGAGCCTTTATTGATAAAAGAATAAATAAGAAAAGTGCTTTCCAGTTAGGAGCAGAACTGTTTTTCTCTAAGGCACTTAAGCGGTTTATTGACTTTAGGGCAAGTGGAGCCTTTAATGATGGCACAACGGGCGATGAGGATGCTAAACGAGTAGGGATGTATTTGGGTCACGAATTACGTGTGAGCAGAGTTTCTGTATTAACTCAATATGGGTATTATGTGTATTACCCGTACGATTTTGAAGGTCAAACATATGTTAGAGCAGGGCTTCGGTACTATTTTACAAAAAATATAGTAGGAGAATTTACAGTAAGAGCCCATGCTGCAAAAGCTGAAGCTATGGAGTTTACAATTGGATATCGATTATGAAGAAATTATTTTACATAATAGCAATGATTCTTGTTTCGGCATGTGATACCGAAAATGCTCCGGATTGTTTTCAGCGCACGGGCAATATAGTTAGAATAGAAGTTGATGTTCCTGATTTTACCAGAATTCTGGTAAATCCTAATGTAGAATTAGTTATTAAAGATGATGATGAGATTTCTGTTGTTATCGAAACTGGTGATAATCTCTTAGATGAGGTTTCAGCTGTGGTTAAAGAAGATCGATTAGAACTTAATGATACAAACGACTGTGCTTTTTTTAGAGATTTTAATCAGACTAAAATATTTGTAAGTGCACCAAATATTACCGAAATAAGAAGTGCTACGCAATTTGATATTTCTTCTGATGGAATATTAAACTATCCATCTTTAAATTTGTTCTCTGAAGATTTTTTTGAAAATACAGGAAACACTACAGGGACATTTCATTTAGAAGTAAATAGCGGTACTCTGAAAGTCTTAGGAAATAATATCGGTTCTTTTTTCATTGAAGGAATAGTAAATACTTTGGACGTGAATTTTGCTTCAGGCACGGGTAGATTCGAGGGAGGCGATTTAATAGCTGAGAATGTTCGGGTTTTTCACAGGGGTACAAACAAGATAATTGTAAATCCGCTAGATGCATTACGAGGCGAAATTCGAAGTACAGGAGATGTGATTTCGGTAAATAGACCACCAATAGTTGAGGTTGAACAATTTTTTACGGGAAAATTAATCTTTCAATAAAAAAATTAATTCTCATCATCTTTACTTGATGTTGTTGTATTCGTTAATTCTCTAAACAAACTTTCAAGGTTTTTGCTCTTTCTCGATAATTGTAAAATTTTTAATTCATTATCATGCGCAAAATCAAAAACTTTAGGCCGCATATCTACCGATGTTTCAAATGTGATTTGATATATAAATCCATGTATGTTTTTTACGTCAGAAACATTTGGAAGTTTTAATAAAAAAGGCTCCTCTACTCTATAATCAAACTCAACTTCAATAATTTGTTCAGTTTCGTTTAATATGTCATTCAGGTTTTTATCACTTACGATTTGTCCTTTATTAATAATAATAACACGATCACACATGGCTTCGACTTCTTGCATGATATGTGTCGACAAAAAAACGGTCTTTTCTTTACCTATTGATCGAATTAATTCTCGTATCTCGAGCAACTGATTGGGGTCTAAACCTGTCGTTGGTTCATCTAAAATAAGCACTTGTGGATCGTGAAGCAGCGCACAAGCTAATCCAACACGTTGTCGATATCCTTTAGAAAGTTGACTGATTTTTTTATTTGATTCTGGAGCGAGACCAGTAAGTTCTATAACTTCTTCGATCCGTGAATTACTAGTTTTGTAAACTTTGGCATTAAATCTAAGATATTCTCGTACATACATATCCAGATATAAGGGATTGTGTTCTGGGAGATAACCGATACTTCGTTGCACATCTATGGGTTGACTACTAATGTCATAGCCATTAACAACTGCATTACCTTCATTTGGATCTAAATAAGTAGTCAGAATTCTCATCATAGTCGATTTTCCAGCACCATTTGGACCTAAAAAACCAACAATTTCTCCTTGTTTAATTTCAAAAGAAATATTGTTTAGTGCTTTTTGATTGTCGTAAGACTTAGAAAGGTTGGATACTGTTATTGACATATGCGCGAAAATCTATCTGTACTATTCAAAAGTACATAATTCATTATTTATTGTGTAGGTAACTTATAAAAAATCATTAAAGTTGATTACTGGTATGCTAAGTAGTGTTATAAGATTGTAAGGATCACCAAAATACGAAGCATATTATCAAAAAAGTAAAAGGTATAAAATCTGCTTTATAATTAGGAGAATGCCTATTAGATATAGAACTCCGAAGTATGCTTTATGTCTTTCAATACAAAAGTACTATTCAAAACACCAATGTTTTCAATTTTTGACAATTTAGATTTTACGAAATCGTGATATTCTTCTAAGCTTTTGGTGTGAATTTTTAGAATAAAATCTACTTGCCCTGCCATATGATAACACTCTTGCACCTCTTGTAAGTTTTGAATTTGTTCTTCAAATTTTTCAATAAATGCTTCATTATGATATCGCATAGATACTTGGCATATTGTAGTAATAGAACGGTCAATTAATTTTTTGTCAAGAATAGCTACATACTTTTTAATAAACCCTTGCTTTTCTAATCGCCTAATTCGTTCGTATACAGGAGAAGCCGTTAGATTTAGGATTTTAGCAATTTCTTTGGCGGTTTTCTTAGCATCTTCCTGAAGAATCCTAAGTATTGTAATGTCCGTTTGGTCTAATTGTTCCATTGATAGTCAAAAAAATTACTTTTAGAAATATGTTTTTAACATGCAAAAAGTAAATATAGCTTTAATATTGATTAATAACAGTAAAAACAACTTAATTTTTTTTATTTCATGGCTGTAAAAGTCTTATTTATTACTTTAGTAAGTAAATAATGCTTTTATAAATTTGGAATATACTATGAAAACTGTTGTTTTAATAATAGGTGCTAATGGTCAATTAGGTTCTGTTTTAACAGAATCTCTTCAACTTAAGCATGGAAAAGATAATGTTATAGCCTCGGATTTACGACAAAGGAAAAATTTTGACGGTATTTTTGAAGTCATTGATGCTACGGATAGAAATAGGATTCAAGATGTGGTAACAAAATATAGTGTTACACAGATATATCATTTGGCGGCAATACTTTCTGCTAAAGGAGAGGAAAACCCATTACAAACTTGGGATATTAATATGAAAACCTTGTTTAACGTTTTAGAGGTTTCTAGGTTAAGTAATATTGACAGAGTATTTTTTCCAAGTTCGATAGCTGTGTTTGGAGAAGGAGCGCCTTTAACTCAAACTCCTAATGATGCTTATTTGGATCCTGCAACGGTTTATGGTATTAGTAAAGCTGCTGGCGAAAATTGGGCACAATACTATTTCTTAAAATATGGTTTAGATATCCGATCTATTCGTTATCCAGGTGTAATAGGATATCAATCTTTACCTGGTGGAGGAACAACAGATTATGCCGTAGATATTTATCACAAAGCTGTGCTCCAACAGCAATTTGATTGCTTTTTAAAGGAAGATGCTACTTTACCAATGATCTTTATGGAGGATGCGATACGAGCGACTATCGAATTAATGGAAGCGCCAAAAGAAAGTATTACCATTCGTACTTCATATAATATTGCAGGAATTAGCTTTTCTCCTGCCGAAGTGGTTCAAGAAATTCGTAAATTATATCCCAATTTCGCAGTAGATTATAATCCGGATTTTAGACAAGAAATAGCGTCACGCTGGCCAAAATCTATTGATGATACTTTGGCAAAAAGAGATTGGGGATGGAGTCCAAAATTTGATTTAGAGTCAATAACAACAACAATGATTCAAAAACTCAAAGAGCAATATAAAATAGACTCAAAAAATCATAATGCATTATTGCTGTGATTTTTTGAAAAATCAAAATATAAAAATAAAAGAATTTAAACTATATAAGTATGTTTTCAAACATAAAAGAAGATTTGCAAAAAGAACTTGATGGTATTAAAGAAGCTGGATTATATAAGTCCGAGCGTATTATAACTACACCTCAGGGAGCAGAGATTGATACGACCCAAACAACCAAGGTGTTAAATTTTTGCGCAAATAATTATTTAGGACTTTCGTCTAATCCAGAGGTTATCGAAGCAGGAAAAAAAGCTATCGATTCTCATGGATATGGATTATCTTCTGTGCGCTTTATTTGTGGAACTCAAGATATACATAAGGAACTAGAACAAAAAACCGCAGCATTTTTGGGTATGGAAGATTGTATTCTTTATGCCGCTGCTTTTGATGCTAATGGTGGGGTTTTTGAACCCATTCTGGGCCCTGAAGATGCCATAATTTCTGATGCCTTAAATCACGCTTCTATTATAGACGGAGTGCGTTTATGTAAAGCTAAACGTTTTAGGTATGAGCACAATAATATGGTAGATCTCGAAAAACAACTTAAAGATGCAGAAGGAACAAGAAGAAAATTGATTGTTACTGATGGCTCATTCTCAATGGATGGAACAATTGCTCAGTTAGATAAAATATGTGATCTGGCAGATAAATATGGAGCAATGGTAATGATCGATGAGTGCCATTCTACTGGCTTTTTGGGAGCAACAGGTCGTGGTACACATGAGTATAGAGATGTAATGGGTCGAATAGATATCATTACAGGAACGTATGGAAAAGCTCTTGGGGGTGCTTCGGGAGGGTTTACCGCTGCACGAAAAGAAATTGTTGATATGCTTAGACAACGCTCAAGGCCATATTTATTTTCGAATACCGTTGCGCCTTCAATTGTAGGAGCATCAATTAGAGTATTGGATATATTAAGTTCCTCGACCCAATTAAGGGATAAATTAGAAGGTAACACCAAATATTTTAGATCAGAGATGACAAAGGCGGGGTTTGATATCATTCCGGGTGATCATCCTATTGTTCCGGTAATGTTGTATGAAGCAAAATTGGCTCAAGAATTTGCAGCTAGATTATTAGATGAAGGAATATATGTTATCGGATTCTTTTACCCAGTCGTGCCTAAAGAAAAAGCACGAATTAGAGTTCAATTATCGGCTGGACATGAACAGCATCACCTTGAAAAAGCTGTTGCGGCATTTACTAAAGTGGGTAAAGAGCTGGGTGTGATATAAATACAAACGTTTGTTAGTATCCTCAAATGTGAGAAATTAATAATAGATACTAGTTTTTGTTTAAAAAAACACATGGATACTTTCAAATTATTTAGAATTTGATGATAATGTTGTGTAAGTAGTGAAAAAAATGAAAAAATATTTTGAATCATTATACTTTTACCTACTTTAGCACTGTAATACAACAAGACAATGAATACTTTATTTACTTGGAACCGATTTTATTTTTTCTTCTTTTATTTTAAAAGTAAGATCGGGATTGCTATGTAAATAATAGTTTAAACATATAGTTAGAATCCCGCTGAAAAGTCGGGATTTTTTTTTGATAAGAAAATATAAAACGTTTGAGTAAAAAAGTTGCTATACAAGGAGTAAAAGGTTCATATCATCATGGGGTTGCCCAGGCTTACTTTGGTTCTGATGTGTGTGTTAATGAATGTATGTCATTTCAGGAATTAGTGATTAGCCTTGAAAAAAAACGAAGTACAGATGCTGTAATGGCAATAGAGAATTCTATTGCTGGGTCTATTATCCCTAATTATGCTTATATAGATGAGCATAACCTAACCATTAGCGGAGAATATTTTTCTCCCATTCATCATTGTTTGATGGCTTTAAAGGGACAACAGATAACAGATATCAAAGAGGTATATTCACATCCAATGGCGCTATTACAGTGTAAAGAATTTTTTAGAGGACAACCTCATATCAAACTAGTAGAAGATGCCGATACTGCCGATGTAGCAAGGCGAATTCATGAAGAACAATTAATAGGTATCGCAGCTGTTGCCGGAGAAACTGCTGCCAATTTATACGAACTGGATATATTGGCAAAAGAAATTCAGACTATAAAATCTAACAGTACTCGTTTTTTTATTCTAAATACAAGAGACGAATCTGGAGTAAAAAGAGAAGAAATAAACAAAGCATCGCTTAAATTTCTTACAGATCATAAAAGAGGAAGTTTGGCAACAGTATTAAATGTGATGAGTGATTGTAATCTAAATTTGACCAAGATTCAATCATTACCTGTAATAAATATGCCATGGAAATATTCTTTTTTCGTAGATGTTACTTTTAATCAATATACTGACTATGAAAAAGCAATGTCGATTTTAAAAATTATGGCTTTAGAATTGAAAGTATTAGGCGAATATAAAAACCAGAACGGATGAGTGTGCAGACAGCAAAAAGATTAGAAACTGTAGAAGAGTATTATTTCTCAAAAAAATTACGAGAAGTACGTGGTCTTGCAGCTTCAGGGAAACCTATTCTAAACATGGCTATCGGAAGCCCGGATCTGGATCCTCCTGTCGAAGTAGTGCAAGCTATTCAAGATGGAGTTATGATGAATGGTGCACATAAATACCAAAGTTATCAGGGATTACCCGAATTACGCCTCGCGATTTCAGATTTTTATAATGATAAATATGAAGTAACTCTTAACCCTAATGATGAGATATTACCATTAATAGGGTCCAAAGAGGGAATTATGCATATTTCTCTGGCATACCTTAACGAAGGCGATGAAGTGTTAATTCCTAATCCCGGATACCCAACCTATACTTCGGTAACCAAATTGGTAGGAGCAAAACCAATTTTTTATGATTTGAACGCAGAAAATGACTGGGAACCCGATTTTGATAGCCTTTTAAAAATGGATTTGAGCAAAGTTAAAATAATGTGGGTTAACTATCCTCATATGCCTACAGGGGCTTCGGGTAGCACGCAGATGTTCGCAAAAATGATTGATTTTGCCAAAAAACATAGTATTCTATTGGTAAATGATAATCCATATAGTTTCATTCTTAATGAAGAGCCTGTGAGCATATTATCTGTCGATGGAGCTAAAGAAGTCGCTTTAGAATTAAATTCTTTAAGCAAGACATTTAATATGGCGGGATGGCGAGTGGGAATGGTGAGTGGTAATGCCAAAAAAATTGAAGCCATTTTAAAGGTGAAAAGTAATATGGATAGCGGTATGTTTCAGGGCATTCAAAAAGGAGCAATTGCTGCCTTAAAAATTTCGGACAGCTGGTACGAAAATATGAATTCGATATATAAAGAAAGGAGGGAATTGATTTGGAATTTGGCTACACAATTAGGGTGCACCTATGATAAGGAGGCAAAAGGAATGTTTGTATGGGCAAAATTGCCAGAAGGCGTTGATGCAATTCCTTTTATCGATCGTATTTTGTATGAAAATGACATATTTATAGCTCCCGGAGATATTTTTGGCAGTAATGGAAAAGGATATATTCGTTTTTCGTTATGTGTTACAACCGAAAATATTATAGAAGCTACAAAAAGATTACAGGTTAAGGCATGAAAGTATTTGTAATAGGAACAGGGTTAATAGGTGGATCTTTTGCTATAGATATTAAAGCAGCTTTTAATGATGCGATCGTCTATGGGGTGGATCAAAATCAAGAACACTTGGATAAAGCATTGTCATTAGGTATAATAGATCACAAGTCAGATTTCGAAAATCTAATCCAGGCAGATATAGTAATAGTTGCCATTCCTGTTGATAAAACAGTTGAGTTGTTACCTGTTATTTTGGATCATATTAATGATGAGTGTTTGGTTTTTGATGTTGGTTCGACCAAGCAAAAATTATGCGATATAATATCAAATCATACGAAGCGAAGAAATTATTTAGCATCTCATCCAATTGCGGGTACCGAGTTTTCTGGACCACAGGCAGCGATTGCTAATTTGTACAGAGGTAAAACCAATATTATTTGCGAGGTCGAGAAAACGGCCTTTAAACTGCAAGAGAGAGGTATGGAGATTTTTTCGAGATTAGGAATGAGAATACGATACATGGACCCGATATCACATGACAAACATATTGCATATGTATCTCACCTCTCTCATATAAGTTCCTTTATGTTAGGTAAAACAGTAATAGAAAAAGAAAAAAATGAAAGAGATATTTTTGATATGGCAGGTAGTGGTTTTGCTTCTACAGTGAGATTGGCAAAGAGCTCTCCTGCAATGTGGACTCCTATTTTTAAACATAACAAAGAGAATGTAATCGAAACATTGCAAGAATATATTACCAACCTAACACAATTTAAAAAACTTATGGAAGAGGATAACTTTGATGAGATATACAATGAAATGGAAAGTACAAATCATATAAAATCGATTTTAAAAGGAATTTCATAGTAAGATAATAGATAAACGATAGACAATAATATAGAATAACAATTGATATGGAGAATAAGAAAGAACTCAGAAACTGGTTAGACGACTACAACTTGGATCATCCTTTGGTAATTGGAGGGCCTTGTAGTGCAGAAACCGAAGATCAGGTATTAAAAATAGCGCATCAACTTAAAGATTCTGATGCTACGGTACTAAGAGCCGGAATTTGGAAGCCCAGAACTAGACCTGGAAATTTTGAAGGCGTAGGAGCTTTAGGATTAAAATGGTTACAGAAAGCAAAAGAAGAAACAGGATTAAAAATTGCTACCGAAGTGGCAAGTCCCCATCATGTTGAATTGGCATTAGAGCATGGTGTAGATGTATTATGGATTGGTGCAAGAAGTACCGTTTCTCCTTTCATAGTTCAGGATATTGCAGATGCTTGTAAAGGGATTGATAATCCAGTATTAATTAAAAATCCAATTAATCCAGATCTTTCACTTTGGTTAGGAGCTGTTGAGCGTTTTTATACTGCAGATGTAAAGAACTTAGGAGTGATTCATAGAGGGTTTTCGACCTACGAAAAAACGAAATATCGAAATATCCCAGAATGGCAAATTCCTATCGATTTACAAAATCGTTTTCCAGATTTACCATTAATCTTAGATCCATCTCATATCGCAGGAAGAAGAGATCTTATTTTTGATCTTTCTCAAACAGCATTAGACCTTAATTTTGATGGACTAATTGTAGAGACGCATTATGATCCAGATAATGCATGGAGTGATGCGAAACAACAAATCACCCCTGAAACATTAATTCAGTACATGAAAGATTTAAGAATTCGTAAAGAAATTGGTGTAGATGAAGCCTATCAAAAAGCACTTAACGAGCTAAGAACAAAGATAGATGTTGTAGATAACCAGTTGTTGGATGTATTATCTAGAAGAATGAAAATTTCGGATGAAATTGGTGCTGTAAAAGCAAAACAAAATGTGGCGATCTTACAATCCAAACGATGGAACGAAATACTAGGGAAAATGATTCTGGAAGGTGAAGAGAAAGGACTTAGTGAAGAGTTTATGCTTAGAATCTACAAGGCTATTCATCAAGAATCTATAAATCACCAGAAAAAAGTAGCAAGAGGATAAATGTAACAATTGCCTGTGATTTTTATAGAAATTACAGGTGATTGTCATTAGGTTGGATTAGTTTTTCGTTTTCGTAAATAATTGCATTTTTCGAATTAGGAAAAAAATAAACCTGTAAAGAATATTAATATTCGCATCTTTGTGTTTATGACAGGTACAGTATATAAATCTACCGGAAGTTGGTATACCGTAAAGACTAAAGATGGTACGGTGTATGAATGCAGGATAAAAGGTAAATTTAGAATCCAGGATATCAAAAGTACAAACCCTGTAGCTGTAGGAGATCAAGTAGATTTTAAGTTAGAAACAAACAATGATCAGGTTACTGGTGTTATAGAACATATCCATGAACGTCATAACTATATCATAAGAAAATCGGTAAAATTATCTAAACAAACACATATAATAGCATCAAATATTGATGTGGTGTTTTTACTAGTTACACTTAATAATCCGCTAACATTTACCACCTTTATTGATCGTTTTTTGGTTACTGCCGAAGCTTACGGTATCAAAGCTGTATTGCTTTTTAATAAAGTAGATACTTATAATGAAGATGAACTTTTGGAAATAAAATATCTGGCGGCCTTATACAGAGAAATTGGATATGATTGTGTCGGTATTTCAGCAAAAAATGGTAAAAATACAGACAAGGTGAAAGCAATGATGGAAGGAAAAGTGAGTATGTTCTCTGGACATAGTGGAGTTGGGAAATCAACGTTGATCAATACTATAGAACCTAACCTTTCTTTACGAACTGCAGAAATTAGTAATCAACATCAACAAGGGCAACATACTACTACTTTTGCCGAGATGTTTGATCTTGGATTTGATGCAAAAATTATTGACACTCCCGGAATAAAAGGTTTTGGAGTGGTGGATATGGATAAAGAAGAATTGGGAGATTATTTCCCTGAATTTTTTGCCTTAAAATCTGACTGTAAATTCAATAATTGTATGCATATTAATGAACCTAAATGTGCGGTAAAGGAAGCTTTGGATAATGAAAAAATTGCATGGTCCAGATATAAGAGTTATTTACAGATTTTGGAAGGAGAAGAAGAGCATTATAGAAAAAACAACTACGACGAGGATTAATTTTTTTCAAACCAGAGAAAGCTAGTAACACTTCCTGCGGATTATCAAATATTTTACAAAAACAAAAAAAAACTGTCAGTTTCATTTTTTGAAACTCGTAGGATATAGTATTGCAAAATAAAATTGATTTTTTTTTAAAAATCAAGGTAACAAATTAGAAATTGGTGAAACATATAAATGAAAGCTGTAATACAAAGAGTTTCTGAAGCTTCGGTAACTGTAGAAAAGAAAATAATTTCGAGTATACAAAAGGGATTACTCGTTTTGGTAGGTATTGAAGACCAGGATACTCAAGAGGATATTTTATGGTTGTCGGCTAAAATTGCAAGATTGCGAATTTTTGGAGATGAAAATGGAGTAATGAATAAGAGTATTAAAGAGGTAGATGGTGATGTAATTGTGGTAAGTCAATTTACATTACATGCAAGCACCAAAAAAGGGAATAGGCCTAGTTATATTAAGGCTGCAAAACCTGATATAGCAATACCTTTGTATGAGAGCTTTATTACAGAACTTGAAAAAGAAATAGGAAAAAAAGTGGGTACAGGTGTTTTTGGAGCAGATATGAAAGTATCATTACTAAATGATGGACCTGTAACGATAATTATTGATACAAAAAACAAAGAATAACCACCCCTAAAATAAGAGATTTGATATGCAAAAAATACTACTACCAATTCTGGTGGCAATCACCATGCTTAATTTTGTGAAGGTTTCAGCGCAAGAAGAGATAGACTTAAATAGCGCTCTAATTGATTCTTCGCTAGTTAAGAATGCAAATGCAGTAGTGTTATCTGAAGAAGTAACTATAGAGATAAAATCTGTTAATTCGATAACAACAAAGGTTAAAAAAATAATTACCGTACTTAACAAATATGGGGATAGATATGCTGACTCGTATGAAATTTTTGATCAATCAAGAAGAATTAAAAAGATAAGTGCAATTTTTTACGATCACGAGGGTAAACAAATCAAGAAATTTAAAAAGAGTGATTTTATTGATCGCAGTATGATAGACTCGGGAGAATTGTTTGATGATACACGTATTTTATATATTAACTATACAGCAATAGGGTATCCATATACAATGGTTTTCGAAAGTGAAATAGAAAATTCGACTACAGCATTTATTAGACCTTGGAAACCAATTTCATCTAATTATTTAAGTACTCAAAAATCGACTTACACGATATCGAACCCTCGAGAACTTTCTCTTAAGGTAAAGGAGGCGAACTTTGAAAATTATGATATAGATACTAGAAAAAACGGAGATAGTACAATATACTCTATTGTTAATATTCCTTCAAAAGAGCCAGAAGTTTTAAGCCCAATGGGGGATGATATTTTTCCATCAGTAAATGTAGCGTTAACAACGTTTGTTTTAGAAGGTGTTCGAGGTACAGCAGTAGATTGGAAATCTTTAGGAAAATGGATGTATGAAGAACTTTTAAGAGATAGAGATCAATTACCGCAAGAAACTATAGATGAGGTTGCTAAGTTGGTAGAGGGAGCAAAAACGAAAAAAGAAAAGGCCAAATTGATTTATGAATATGTACAAGAAAAAACGAGATATATAAGTGTTCAATTAGGTATTGGAGGTTGGATGCCTTTTTTGGCAAGTGATGTAGATCGATTGGGATATGGGGATTGTAAAGCATTAACCAATTATACAAAAGCCATATTAGAAAGTCAGGAAATCCCTTCGTATTATACAGTAGTATTCGCAAAAAGAAGAAAAGATATTGATCCAGATTTTACATCTATACAAGGAAATCATGTAATTCTAAATATTCCTGATAAAGAAGAAGATATATGGTTAGAATGTACAAGTCAAACGGCACCTTTTAATTTTATAGGTGATTTTACAGACGATCGAAATGTTCTAATAGTTAAACCAGAAGGAGGAGAAATCAAAAGAACTAAGAAGTATGAACCTGAAGAAAATACTTTTCTGACTCAAGCTACAGTCCATCTAAAAGCAGATACTTCTATGAAAGCTTCAATAGAAGAAATATCAAAAGGACTGGAGTATGATAAAAGGTATGGGATTCAGTTTATGCCACCCAAGGATCAAAAACTATACAATAAAAAGAAATGGGGTTATATAAACAATCTCGAAGTTAATTCTATACAGCTAAAAGATGACAAAGATGACATCCAGTTTATTGAGAATATCAATGTCTCTAGTAGAAATTATGCAAAAAAGGTAGGAAATAGATTATTGGTTATCCCTAATGTGTTTAGTTGTGATCAAATTAATTTGCCTAAATATGAAAACAGGACTACTCCCTTTTTGATATCAAAAGGATATATAAATACCGATGAGTATGTTATACATCTTCCCGAAGGTTATGTTTTGAATAATTTACCAGAAAAGAAAATGCTGGAATCAGAATTCGGAAAGTATACTTATGAACTAGAAAAGATCGATGAATCAAAGATTAAATTTAAAAGATATCTCAAAATAATCGATGGTACATTCCCGAAAGAGAAGTATGAAGAGTACCGAAAATTTAGATCCGAAATTAAGAAAATAGATAAATCCAAAATTATCCTAAAACAGGTGTAAAAAATAATCAATTAAATTATGAATTACTTGAGTAAAACCCTTTTAGGGTTGGTTCTTATGCTTATGTGTTCGGTTTATTCTTATGGGCAAGAACATGAATTTGGAGAGATTTCTAAAGAAGAATTGTTAGAACAATCATATCCGCTGGACAGCTCGGCAAATGCGGCAGTGCTATATGAAAGCAAAAAGATTCGATACTATTATAATGGAATAGATTTTCAACTAATCACCGATGTATATAAAAGAATAAAACTGTATAATAAAAATGGTTTTGATTATGCAAATCATGAAATTCGATTATTTAATAAAAATAGTACTCATGAACAAATCAGTGGCTTCAAGGCGGTTACGTACTCTTTGGTAAATGGAGAGATAGTCGATACAAAATTAAAGAAAAGCGATATTTTTAAAACCGAGTTTTCTGATAATTATGATCAAATTAAATTTACAATGCCTTCATTACAAGAAGGCTCTATTATAGAGTATAAATATAGTATACTTTCGACCTTTGTTTTTAATATTGGCAGGATAAATTTACAGTATAATATACCTATTAAAAAACTGGACGTAGAGTTACTAATGCCTGATTTTTATGGATTCAAAAAATTTACTACTGGCTATTTGCCAATAAACTTAAGAGAATCTGTAGGAACTAGTTATGGTTTTAAAAGGGTGATTAATAAAATCAGCTCTCGAAATGTGCCAGCATTTAAAAGAGAACCTTTTTCAGGCAATAGTCAGAATTATAAGTCCTCTATAGTATATGAATTAGAATACATTAAATATCGTAATGGAAGAGTTAAACAGTTTTCTTCGACTTGGGAAGATGTCACCAAGAATATATATACCAGTTCAAGGTTTGGAGATGAATTGAAAAAAAGAAAATATTACACCAAGGATATAGATAGTGTTGTTAAAGGATTAAAGAGTCCTTTAGAAAAAATCACAGCAATATATGATTATGTAAAGGAAAAAGTTGTTTGGAATAAAAGGTATTCGGTGTATACACAAAAAGGAGTTGAAAAAGCCTATGAAGAAGGAAACGGAAATTCTGCAGAAATAAACTTAATGCTTACTTCGATGCTCTCATATGAAGGGTTTTATGCTAACCCCGTCATTTTAGGGACTAGTAATAGAGTGGTTTCTTTATTCCCTACAAGAAGAGGTTTTAATTATGTAATTACACGTGTCAAATTACCCAACGGAAATACTTTTTACTTGGATGCTACTGATAAATTTGGGCAACCTAATATTTTGCCAAACAGAGTGTTAAAAGGAGTCGGTAGGGTTATCGCAGAAAATGGAAGTTCACAAATGGTGGACCTTAGGCCTAAAATACCTTCAGAGAATAGATATTCGATACAATGTAGTATTGATGATGCAGGAACTTTGAATGGTGTTTTTAATGCGCATTATTTGGATTATGCTGCTCATGACTATAGAGTTCGAAATGAGTCTAGAAATGATGAAACCAAGGAAGACCGATTTAAAAAACAATATTCAATTGATGAAATAGAAAATTATTTGGTAAAAGGACTTGAGGATTTTGGAAAAGGAGTTGTCGAGAGATCAAACTTTATTGATGAGAACCAGATTGAAATGATAGACAATGAAATGTTCTTTTCGCCTTTGTTATTTTTGAAAGATGAAGAAAATGTTTTTAAATCTAATGAAAGAGAATACCCTGTAGATTTTGGTTATGGTTTTTCTAATATTTATAGAATAAATATTGCTATACCAAGTGGTTATGAAGTCTCAGAAATACCTGAACAAAAAGCATTTAAATTACCCGATAATTTAGGGATGTTTTCTTATAAGTCAAATGTTATTAATGGCGAAATCCAAATAGTTGCCAAAGAGGTTATAAATGAACCCATAATAACTTCCGATTATTATCCAGTTTTAAAACAATTTTACAATCAGATTATCCAAAAAGAAAGTGATCAAGTAGTGCTTAAAAAAATATAAAACTAACTAACCATTATGAATACCATACATAAAATGATATTAGGACTTTTCTTGATATCGTCAATTAATTGTCTTGCCCAAGATTATAAATTCGGGAAAGTATCAAAAGAAGAATTGTTAGAGCAATCTTATACTCTGGATAGTACTGCTAATGCCGTAATACTGTATGAGAATAAAAAAGTATATTATGAGTATAACCCAACCGTACGATGGTTTTTGTTAATAACAGAAGTACATCGCAGAGTAAAGCTCTATAATAAAAATGGATTTGATTATGCCTCAGATGAGTTTTTGCTATACAAGAATGCTAGAGCCAAAGAAAAAGTTAGTGACTTAAAAGGAATTACCTATAATCTGGAAGGTGACAAGGTTATAAAGACCAAATTGAAAAAAGAGGGGATATTCGAAAATGAATTTTCTGAAAACTATGATGAAGTAAAGTTTACATTACCTAATTTACAGGATAATTCGGTTATTGAGTATAAGTACAAGGTAATCTCACCGTTTGTATATAATATGGATCGTATTGTTTTACAAGATCAGATCCCTATTAAAAAATTAGAAGTCAAAGTAGAGATGCCAGAATATTTTAATTTTAAAAAATTTACCACAGGGTATTTACCGATAGATTTAAAAGAAACATCTTCGGATGGAAGTTTTATGTATACTCCGAATAGAGCAAAATTCTTTGATGTTGAAAAAGGTATGGCAGGTTATGGGTCTAAACAGCCTAAACAAAAACCTAGAGCAATAGATTATAAACTTAATGTAAACACTATTTTATCGACAGATGTACCTGCTTTTAAAACTGAAGTATATTCGGGTAATATAAACAACTATATGTCATCAGTAGTTTACGAATTGCAGTTTACAAAATTTGGTAATTCTGTAGAGAACTATGCTACCACTTGGGAAGAAATCATAAAAAAGATATACTCAAGTCCTAATTTTGGAGGAGAGTTGGATAAGACTAGTTACTATAAAGATGATATCCAACAATTAGTAGGTGGAGTTAGTGATCCGATAAAAAAAGTAGGTTTGATTTATAGTTTTGTGAAAAACAAAATGAATTGGAATGGCAATTATAGCGACCTTACAAGACAAGGAGTGCGCAAAGCGTATAAAGAAGGAACGGGTAATGTTGCCGAGATAAACCTTATGTTGACCTCAATGTTAAAATATGCAGGAATAAAAGCTAATCCCGTATTGGTAACCTCTAATACCAAGGTGGTTTCCTTATTTCCCACTTTAGATGGGTTCGATTACGTGATTACTCGGGTTAAATTGCCCAACGGTAGTGCTTTTTACCTAGATGCTACAGATAAATACGGAGAGCCTAATGTATTGCCTACAAGAGTGATACAAGGGAGTGCTAGAGTAATCGCAGAAAACGGAAAATCACAGCGTTTAAATCTTCGCCCAAGAAAACCTTCTTTAAACAGAAATAGTTTGCAGTATGAAATAGATGTTGACGGAGTAGTAAAAGGAAAATCCAATAACTATCATTTGGATTATTTGGCACATGGGTTTAGAGAAAAATATGGTATCTATGATCAAGAATCTCAAATAAAAAGAATAAAAGAAAAATATGAGGTAAACGAATTGTCCAATTATGAAGTAAAAGGAGCAAACGAATTAGGGAAACCGGTAAATGAGCGTTTCGAATTTGTAGTTGATGATCAAATTGAAGTCATAGATAACGAAATGTTCTTTTCTCCTTTACTATTTTTGCGTCATAAAGAAAATGTATTCAAATCTGATGATAGAAGATACCCGGTAGATTTTGGACATGGATTTTCGGATATGTATATGGTAAATATTAAAATACCTGAAGGTTATGAAATTGTAGAGTTACCAAAATCAGGAGGGTTTAAATTACCAGATGATATGGGGTCATTCTCTTTTAATTCAAAATTAGTGAATGGTATGATTCAAATCTCGGTTACAGAAACCATGAATTCTGCTGTTATTCTTCCGCAATATTATGCTGCGATAAAAGAATACTATAACCAGATTATACAAAAAGAAAGTGATCAAGTAGTACTTAAAAAAATATAATTATGAATATCCAAAATGCACAACAGGCAGTTGATGACTGGATCAAGAATCATGGAGTTCGATATTTTAATGAACTGACCAATATGGCGCAACTCACAGAAGAAGTGGGCGAGGTAGCCCGAATTATTGCCAGACGTTATGGAGAACAAAGTGAAAAGGAAAGTGATAAAAATAAGGACCTAGGAGAAGAGTTGGCCGATGTACTATTTGTAGTGCTTTGTCTGGCCAATCAAACAGGTGTGGATCTGCAAGATGCTTTTGATAAAAAATTGGATATCAAAACTAAAAGAGATCATGATCGACATCATAATAATGAAAAATTAAAATAATGTTTTCAGCGATAATTTCTTCAAAAAGATATTGGATTACTGTTTTATACATTGGTTTAGGCTTTATTGTAATATTCAGTATTATTGAACACTTTATGCAATATGGAGGAGTGGATATGGACACCTTTATAAAAGAACGGATAGAAAATGAGCAATGGATACGATATTTGTTATCTAGATTTGTAGGTGGACTGCTTTACGGTATGATCATGGGATATTACTTCGAATTAAGAAAACAAAAATCAAATCGATAAGATGAGTTTGAAATTAAAACAAGTTTCGGATCTAAAAGATAGTACTTTACAAATCACAGGTTCTAAGAGTGAAACAAATAGGTTGTTACTCTTACAAGCATTATATCCTAATGTCAAGATCAAGAATATATCTAATAGCGATGATTCTCAATTAATGCAAAAAGCATTGGCTAGCGACAAGACTATTGTAGATATCCATCATGCTGGTACCGCTATGCGTTTTTTAACTGCTTATTTTGCTGTAAAAGAAGGTAGAGAAACTGTACTCACAGGGAGTAAAAGAATGCAGGAACGTCCTATAAAAATATTAGTAGATGCGTTACACCAATTGGGTTGCGAGATTAGCTATGAAAAAGAAATGGGATACCCACCAATCAAAATTATTGGTAAAAAACCTACCTCAAACCGGGTAGAGTTGCAAGCTAATGTAAGTAGTCAATACATTTCGGCCTTAATGTTGATTGCTTCTTCATTACCCAATGGTTTGATAATTTCATTATTAGGAAAAGTTACATCTGTTCCTTATATCAAAATGACTTTAAGTTTACTTAAAGATATTGGTATACAAGGAACATTTGAGAATAATACAATCACAATCCAATCCAATCAATCGGATGTACCTAAAGATGTTATTGTAGAATCGGATTGGAGTTCGGCTTCTTATTTCTATAGCATTGTTGCATTATCTAATAATCTAACAGTAACTATTGGGAGTTATAAAAGAGAAAGCTATCAAGGAGATTCTGCTTTAGCAGAAATTTATAAAAACCTTGGAGTCGAAACTGTTTTTGGCGAACATACAATAACCCTGAAAAAAAATCAAAACACTACTACTGCTATACCCGAAGGTTTAGATTTATCAAATTCTCCGGATATTGCTCAAACCATAGTAGTTACCTGTTTTGGGTTAGGCATCGGGTGTTATCTTACAGGTTTACATACATTAAAAATTAAAGAAACAGATAGGCTTGAAGCGCTAAAAACAGAAATAGAAAAATTAGGAGGGCAAGTAGAAATAACTCTGGATACATTGCGATTATTACCTACTTCTCAAATCAAAGAAGGAGTTTCTGTTGCTACATATAATGATCATCGTATGGCCATGGCTTTCGCTCCTTTGGCGCTTAAAACTTCTCTGTATATTGAAGATGCTAATGTGGTTTCAAAATCATATCCGGATTTTTGGGTAGATTTGAAGAAATTGGGATTCGAAGCTTTATAGTTGATATAATATTAGAGCTTTTAATAAATGATGAATAAGCTTCAAAAAATGAATGCTGCTACTTGATATATATGATGATTGAGAAGAAAGAGATAAAATATATCTCGATTTACTTGACAACGCCTATCACGAGATCGTATATTTGCACCTTCAAAAAAAACAGACACTAATGAAGTTATCACATTTCAATTTTGACCTTCCGCAAGAGTTATTGGCAGAATATCCCGCAGAAAACAGGGACGAATCTCGTTTAATGGTTCTTAATAGAAAGGAACAAACTATCGAGCATAAACAGTTCAAAGATTTAATTAATTATTTTGAACCTAATGATGTTATGGTAGTTAACAATACCAAGGTTTTTCCTGCTCGTTTATACGGAAATAAAGAGAAAACAGGAGCTAGAATTGAAGTGTTCTTATTACGAGAGTTGAATTCTGAAACTCGTCTTTGGGATGTACTTGTAGATCCTGCAAGAAAAATACGTATCGGAAATAAACTTTATTTCGGTGATGATGAAAGTCTAGTAGCAGAAGTTATAGATAATACTACTTCTCGAGGTCGTACATTACGTTTTTTATATGATGGTTCATATGATGAGTTTAGACAGAAACTTACAGATCTGGGAGAAACTCCATTACCAAAATATATCAAAAGAGATACAGAACCAGAAGACGAAGAAAGATACCAGACAATATATGCTAAAAATGAAGGCGCAGTTGCTGCACCTACTGCAGGACTACATTTCTCTAAACACTTGATGAAGCGTTTAGAAATTAAAGGTGTAGATTTTGCAGAGATTACATTGCATGTTGGATTAGGAACATTTAATCCTGTAGAGGTAGAAGATTTATCCAAGCATAAAATGGATAGCGAAGAAGCATATGTTACAGCTCACGCTACTAATATTATTAACTCAGGGATCGAAAATAAAAAGAAGATATGTGCCGTTGGTACTACAGTAATGAGAGCCTTAGAGAGTTCAGTTTCTTCAGAAAACACGTTAAATGAGTTTAGAGGATGGACCAATAAGTTTATTTTCCCTCCTTATGATTTTAGTATTGCAAATTGTATGATTACTAATTTTCATACACCGAAATCAACTTTGTTAATGATGGTTTCTGCATTTGCTGGTCATGATTTTATTAAAGAAGCCTACGAACAGGCTGTAAAAGAGAAGTATAAGTTTTATTCTTATGGTGATGCAATGCTAATCATTTAAGAAAAATAATTACCTTATTAAAAACCCTGTTTATATATACTTAAACAGGGTTTTTTGTTATATCCTTAAAAATTAACTATTTAAGATGTTTTTGTGTTGAAAAAAATGTTATTTTCGCCTTCGCAAAAATTACGGTTTTACCGTATACACGCGATGTGTATTTTGACGACAAATAATGTATTTTGTCGAAAAAATAACATTGTATATTGTTTATAAGAGGACTTTTTATACAATTGGATCGTTTTTTGCATATGCTGAATTGTTAATGTAGAATTAAACCCAAATTGAAACATGAAAAAAGTAATTTATTACGTAATTATTTTTATTACAACCTTTTCCTTTTCGCAGACCAAAGTAGGATCAGTGCAATTCAATGATGTAGATACATTCAATGGTGCTGAACTAATGCTTAATGGTGCTGGTCAAAGAGATAAAATGTATGCTATGGGTCTTTATCTGGATTTTGAAGTTGATGGCGTAGAAGATGGTGTTAAAGTAGCAGAAAAGGATGATACGATGGCAATTACTATAAAGGTTACTTCGTCTTTTGCAGGTCCGGAATTAAAAGAGATTATTAGAAACGGAATGGAAAGAGCAACCGATGGGAATAGCTATTTGTTAGAAAACCAAATTCGAGATTTCTTAAACCTTTTACCCAAAAAAATAAACAAATTTGACATCTTTAAGATTGTCCATAAAAAAGGAGGAGATATTTCACTTTTTAGAAATAGAGAATTGCTTGGCTCTATGAATAGCCCTGAATTTAAGAAAGCACTGTTTAAAATATGGTTAGGCGAAAATCCTGTTGATGGAGAATTGAAAGAAAATCTATTGGCATCTTATGAACCTAATCCGGTTTTAGGAAAATGGAAAACCTATGACAAAAAAACAGGGGTTGCAATTAACATTGTTCAGATGTATATGCTAAAAGATAAACTTTTTGGATCTATTGTAGAAATGTTACGCCATTCAGAAAAAGATGATGTTTGTTATGAGTGTCAAGGAGATGATAAAAATCAGAAAGTAGAAGGTTTAGTAATACTTAAAAACCTTAAAATTAGAGGAGATAATCGCTATGGTGGTGGAAAATTTACCAATATCAAAACTGGTGAAATTTCGGATTGCCAAATGTGGATTGATGAAGACAATAAAGATGTGCTTTATGTAAAATATAAAGGAAGTAAAGGAACCCACGAGTGGAAAAAAGTAAAAAATTAAAAGATCATTTTTTTGATTTAATATATAAAAACCCTTATTGTAATATGAGGGTTTTTTTGTTTAGTATAATAAAGAAGAATAAGTCGATACAAGTACCATTTTATCTTTTTACTTTTGCAATACTATGAATGTGAAGAAAAAAGACATAAGAGCCCTTAGTAAAGAACAATTGCGATCTTTTTTTGAGGAAAGCGGAGATAAAGCTTTTAGAGGAAATCAGGTCTATGAATGGCTGTGGAATAAAGGAGCTCATAGTTTTGAGGATATGACTAATATTTCTTTGACTACTCGACAAATGCTTGAAGAAAATTTTGTGATTAATCATATTCGAGTAGATCAAATGCAACGAAGTAAGGATGGCACTATAAAGAATGCCGTAAGGCTTCATGATGGATTAATTGTAGAATCTGTTCTTATACCTACTCCTACTAGAACGACGGCGTGCGTTTCGTCTCAAGTAGGTTGTAGTTTGGATTGCAAATTTTGCGCCACAGCAAGGCTTAAAAGAATGCGCAATCTTAATCCTGATGAGATCTATGATCAGGTAGTTGCTATAGATAAAGAAAGTAAGTTATATCATAATCGACCTTTATCTAATATTGTTTTTATGGGTATGGGAGAGCCATTAATGAATTATAATAACGTACTAAAAGCCATTGATAAAATTACATCGGCCGAGGGATTGGGGATGTCTCCAAAAAGAATCACGGTCTCTACTTCGGGAGTTCCCAAAATGATTAAAAAAATGGCTGATGATCAGGTGAGATTTAAACTTGCAGTATCCCTACACTCTGCTATCGAGGAGGTAAGAACCTCGATTATGCCTTTTAATGAAACATTTCCTTTATCTGATCTAAGAGAATCTCTAGAGTATTGGTATGCCAAAACAAAAAGTAGAATTACTTATGAATATGTAGTTTGGGATAAGATAAATGACAGAAAAGAAGATATAGATGCACTTCTTGATTTTTGCTCTTATGTACCTTGTAAGGTTAACCTAATAGAGTATAACCCTATAGACGATGGAGAATTTCAACAAGCTTCGAGTGGAGCAATAGATCAATACATTAAAGCATTAGAATCCAGGAGTATTGTTGTAAATGTTCGGAGAAGTAGAGGAAAAGATATTGATGCAGCTTGCGGACAATTGGCGAATAAATCATGATTTTTCTTTATTAACAAGATTAGCTATAAACAACAAACAATTTATGCTATCTTCGTACTAGTTTAGAAATAAGAATTAGGGTTAAAAATTGAAAATTGTCGAGCAAATAAAGCTACCTATTATTGATGAAATGGAACTTTTTGAACAAAAGTTTTCAGAGTCAATGTCTTCAAAGGTGGCGCTTCTTAATAGGATTACTCATTATATAGTTAACCGAAAAGGGAAACAAATGCGACCTATGTTTGTTTTCTTAGTAGCCAAAATGGTTTCGGGAGGTGAGGCAAATGAAAGAACATATCGCGGCGCTTCGGTCATAGAGCTTATTCATACCGCTACTCTTGTTCATGATGATGTTGTAGATGATTCTAATCGTAGAAGAGGATTCTTTTCTATTAATGCACTTTGGAAAAATAAAATCGCAGTTTTAGTTGGGGATTATTTATTATCAAAAGGACTACTACTTTCTATTGACTATGGCGATTTTGATTTGCTTAAAATAATCTCGGTAGCTGTACGTGAAATGAGCGAAGGAGAACTTCTACAAATTGAAAAAGCTCGAAATCTAGATATTACCGAAGAAATCTACTACGAAATTATTCGCCAAAAAACAGCAACTCTAATTGCTGCATGTTGTAGTCTAGGAGCATGTTCTGTTGCTCCGGATGGTAATGATGTAGAAGATATGAGAAAATTTGGAGAACTAATTGGTATGGCTTTTCAAATAAAAGATGATCTTTTTGATTATGGTGATGCCGCTATAGGAAAACCAACAGGTATCGACATTAAAGAACAAAAAATGACCTTGCCTCTTATTTATACCCTTAATAATTGTACCAAAGAAAAAAAGAAATGGCTCATTAACTCGGTAAAAAATCACAACAAAGATAAAAAGCGAGTTAAAGAGGTGATAGATTTTGTTAAAAAAAGCGGTGGCTTAGAATATGCAATTACAATAATGCATCAATTTAAAAACCAAGCCTTAACCATTTTAGCCAAATACCCCGATTCTGAGTACAAATCTTCCCTTGAGTTAATGGTCGATTACGTTATAGATAGAAAAAAGTAGTTTTTTTATTTCTAATAATTCGAAATTATATTATTGAAAATCAGTAATTTGAAACGATTCATGTTTGAGTTAACGCATCTGTAGATTAAAATTTTTAGTACTCAGACAACCATTTTGTTTTTTATTGCGTCTATGTAGATAGAAGATTAAATCAATTAATTTTTAGTATTGAAAGTTATTCAGTTTTATAAAAGCGAGGCTCAACTCATAAAAAAAGCAGCAAAACAGCATCGAGATGCTCAGTATCAGTTGTATAATAAATACGCACCCAAAATGCTGAGTGTTTGTAGACAATATATAAGAGATGTACATTTTGCTGAAGAAGCTATGATGAGTGGTTTCCTGAAAGTATTTATGAATATTAAGAATTTTAAATCTGAGGGAAGTTTTGAAGGTTGGATAAGAAGAATTATGGTTAACGAATCTATTTCATTTTTAAGAAAAGAAAAACAAATTTTCTTTACCGAAGAGATTGTAACGTATAAAGAAGAATCTTGGAACAATATTAATTCTGATTTAGAAGTAGAACAAATTCAAGAATTGATTGATAGTCTTCCCGAAGGATATAAAATGGTGTTTGTACTATATGCTGTAGAAGGGTATAAACATAGCGAGATAGCCAAAATGTTTGGGATTTCAGAAAGTACATCAAAGTCTCAGTTATTTAAAGCAAGAAAAATGCTACAGCAAAAGTTAAATAAGCAAAATAAGATAAGTAATGGCGCCATTGAAATTTGAAGAAAAGATAAAAGAAAAGCTTGAGCAGCGCGCTATCGAACCTTCTGCTGGTTCTTGGAAGCGATTAGAAACTCAATTAGAACAACCATATACCCGAAAAAAAGGATATAAAACGATATGGTATAGTGTTGCCGCAATTTTTATTGGAGTCTTAATACTAACATTTGTGTTTAAAAGCCAAAATACAGTATCAGGTAATAGAGACTCTCAATTTGTAGACAAAACAGAAGAGATTAAAGAGAAAGATAATATAGAAGTAGTTCTTGAAAAAGATATACCTAACGAAGTAGCAACAGAAAAACATCAAACACCTATTAATGATGGAACGAAAGAAGAGGCTATAGCGGGTAGCAATGCGGAAGAAGGTAATACGGTACATAACAATAATCCGATTTCTAAAGATGAAGAATACAGAAACCAAATCAATACTGGTGTTGCCGAAAAAGTAAAAGATACCTTTAAAGTTTTAGAACCTAAACAAGAGATTGTTAAAACCGTAGTTCGAGAAGATGTGTTGGCTATAAACGAAATAGTCGAAGGTAAGGTAGCAAATGTAGTGGCTCAAATTCAGGAGTTAAAAAAGAATAAAACCGAGGTTACAGAAGAAGAGATTAACATGTTATTACTTAATGCTCAAAGAGAAATAACATCGCAAAATATTTTTAAAACAAATACAGTAAATGCATCAGCTCTTTTACAAGAAGTAGAAAGCGAAGTTGATGAAACCTTTAAACAACGAGTTTTTGAAGCGCTTAAAACTAGTTTTCAAAAGGTTAAAACTGCTGTAGCAGAACGAGAAAATTAAATTTATTCATCAATCAAATCTGCTTAGCCTCTCGCCATAGGGAGGCTATTCAGAACATCAAAAAAATCCAAATAATGAAGACTTTAGTAACACTAGTCACAATGGTGGCCATGACATTTTTTGTCCAAATTTTAAATGCTCAAGAAGACATTGATAATGATAAAATAGTAGCATTAAAAGAACAAAAGGAAAATATAATTAATATCGAAAAAGAAGCGTTGAAAGAAGAGATAGAAGCTATAAACGAGCGTTTTGATAACAATGAAATTACCTTAGAAGAAGCAAAAAAATTAAAAGAAGATGCCGCCAAAATTCATGCACTTAATATAGAAAACGGATTGGCAATTTTGGATAATAGAATTGCACTACTGGAACGTAATGGAGATGAATATTTAGGAACTGAAAATAATCGAGTACGAATAAGTTCGAAAAATTGGGATGACGATATTATTTTCGGAATTAACTTCAGTAAAAAAGGGAAAAAAGATGTAAAATATGATCGTCGCACAACTTCTAATATGATTATAGCATTTGGACTCAATAATGCTATTGTAGATGGGCAGTCGTTGGATGATTCTGATTACAAGATAGCTGGGAGTAGGTTTTTTGAACTAGGTTGGGTCTGGAAAACAAGGGTTTTTAAGAATTCGAATTTTTTAAGATTAAAATACGGAATTTCATACACCTCAAATGGTCTAAAACCTACCGATAACAGATTCTTTGTTGAAAATGGAAATCAAACAGAATTGCAAGAGTTTAGAGTAGAGTTGGATAAATCTAAATTTAGAATGGATAACATCGTAATCCCTGTACATTTCGAATTTGGACCATCAAGAGTTAAAGAAACAGAAAATAGTATTCGATATTATACAGCTCGTAAATTTAGAATCGGACTGGGAGGTTATGTGGGAGCTAATATAAGTACTCGCCAAAAATTAAAATATAAAGAGAACGGAGATCGGATTAAAGATAAGATTAAAAGAGATTATAATACGAGCGATCTGATTTATGGATTAAGTTCCTATATTGGTTTTGGGGATACGTCGTTATACATAAAATATGATGTCTCGCCAATCTTTAAAAATGCCGTGGTCGACCAAAATAATGTGTCATTAGGATTACGTTTTGACCTTTAATCGATTGTTAAGTACGATGAAATAACACAACACATCCCAAATAAAAAACAACAGCTGCAAAAATACCCTCAAAGTGTTAATTGAGAGTTAGCTAATTATTTATGTAAAAGAATGATATTATCGAGATATCATTCTTTTCTTTTTTATAAGAATAAAGATTTAAATTATGTTCTCGGGGCCTTGTTATTCCTACTAACCTAGTTACGAGATAGCGTAAGGTATTATCGTTTACTTGTTAAATATTATACTGAAAATCACAATTTGTTAAATATTTAATAATCGCAAAAATCCTTAAAATTAATACGGTTTTTACGTAACTTTTTGATTGTAAGTATTTTATGACAACATATTTTTTTTGTTTCTATATGAATTATTCTATATTTAACCAATTCATAGTTGAAGTGATGCAACACGAAACTTACTTCGCAAATATGTTCTATTTAATGATCAAAGATCTTTCTTAAAACTTTACTCAATAATAAAAGCTTATACTAATTAAATCACACAAACAATTAACCAAATTTCACGCAAATGAAAACAAAATTCTTTTATTTAACATTATTCATGTTTTGCAGTTTTGGGCTTTTTGCTCAAAAAGGTACACCCATGAAAGCAAGCTCAGTTGGCAAAGCGGTTTACATGAGAAGCATACCTGCTATCTCACAAATGGACAACGTTATTTCTGCTAAAGGGAATGGACATGTAGCTCCTGAAAAGCAAAAAGGAAGTAATACCTTTGTACCAGGAAAAGGATTTCCTCAAGTTGGCGGTGACCCACTTGTTGCGAAACAAAAAAATGCTACAAAAATGGCTGTAACTGCGCCAGTAGCATCTTTTGATGCTCATATCGGTACAGTGCTAAATGATGCAACAGGTGCTATAGGGCCTAACCATTATGTTTATGCATTTAATTCGGGATTTGGTATTCTGGATAGAGCAGGAAACGTTTTGGTTCCCGAAGCTTCTTTAGCAACATTATTTCCTGGTGAAGATCTAGGAGATCCAGTAGTAGTTTACGATAACTTTGCAGATCGATTTATCATTATGGAGTTTAGTAATACTCCTAATGGATTTCTAATAGCAGTGGGTCAAGGACCAGATCCAGTTAATGATGGTTGGTTTACTTACCGATTTAATACAGGTTCTTTCCCAGATTATGAAAAATTATCTATCTGGAGTGATGGATATTATATTACAGCAAATAAAGATCAAAATAACCCAACTGCGAATGATGTAGTATTTGCTGTTGATAGAGACAAAATGTTAGTAGGTGATGCTAGTGCTGGATTAATAGGATTTCCTCTTCCAGGTGCGGCTACTAATGGATTCTATAGCCCAGGAGGATCAAACGCAACAGGAACTACCTTGCCACCAGTTGGTGTAGGTCATTCTATCCTTTATTTGCAGGATGATTCTTGGTCTGGAGTATCAAACGATCATATAAAAGTATGGACTACAAACGTTGATTGGGCAAATCCAGGTAACTCTACGATTTCGCAACCTCAAGAAATTACTACAACGCCTTTTGATAGTGTATTTGATGGAGGTTCTTTCCAGAACCTTGATGAGCCAGGTAATGGTCCTGATATAGATGCATTACAGGCAACTATGATGTATATGACTCAATATCGTCGTTTCGGAACACATAATTCTGTTGTATTAAATTTTGTTGTAGACTTAGATGGTACAGATAGCTTAGCGGGTATTCGCTGGTACGAATTAAGACAAACAGGTGATGGTCAACCTTGGACAATTTTCCAGGAAGGAACTTATGTACAACCTGATGGATTAAGTGCATTCTGTGGTAGTATAGCTCAAGATGCTCAAGGTAATATAGGATTAGCATATACTGTGGTAAGTAGCAGTGTATTTACATCACTACGTTACACAGGAAGATTAGCAAGTGATCCACTAGGTACTATGACCGCTGCAGAGCAAGTTTCTGCAGATGGAGATAGTCAGAACAACAGAGGAGATGGTCGTTATGGAGACTATGGTCAAATGACTATAGATCCTACAGATGATATGACCTTCTGGCATATCGCAGAGTATATGAAAGGGCCTGCTCCTAATGTAAGAAGAAGTCATGTTGTGGCATTTAAAATAGAGCCAGACACGCCAGACACAGAGGCGCCTACTGCACCAACTAATTTAGCAGCTTCTGCTGTAACAGAGTCTTCTCTTACACTTACTTGGGATGCTTCTTCAGATAATATAGGAGTTACAGGTTATGATGTATATCAGGACGGAGTAGTTGTAGGTACAGTTGCAGGTACTACTTTTGATGTATCTGGATTAAGTGCTAGTACATCATACGATTTCTTTGTAATAGCAAAAGATGCAGCAGGAAACGAATCTGCAGCAAGTGCTACTATAACAGAAACTACTTCGGCTCCAGATACTCAGGCACCATCGGTTCCTGTTAATTTGGTAGAGTCAAATCTAGCTGCTAGTCAGGTTACAATTACTTGGGATGCATCAACAGATAACGTTGGAGTTACTGAGTATGATGTATTACAAGATGGAGTTGTTGTTGAAACTGTTTCAGGTACTACTGTAACGATCACAGGGTTAACACAACAAACAACGTATGAGTTTACTGTTATTGCAAAAGATGCGGCAGGAAACGAATCTGCGGCAAGTGCTCCTCTTAGAGTTACTACTCCGCAAGCTTCAGGCTGTTTAAACGGTTTAGTAGCTCCATATAGTGAAAGTTTTGAAAGTTCTATAGGAGATTGGACGCAGGATTCTGGAGACGATTTGGATTGGTCTAGAGATGCTAATGGTACGCCATCAAGAAATACAGGGCCATCTAGTGCTGCCGACGGAACATTCTACTTATACGTAGAAGCTTCAGGAAATGGTACAGGATTCCCTAACAAGCGTGCTATCCTTAATTCTCCTTGTTTTGACCTAGGAGGTGCTGTTTCAGCAACATTCTCGTTCCAATACCATATGTTTGGAGCAGCTAATTTCGGATCTCTTGATCTTGAAGCTAGTAATGATGAAGGAGCTACTTGGACAAGTATTTGGAACAGAAGTGGAAACCAAGGAAATTCTTGGCAGACTGCTAGTGTAGACTTAGCTGCATATGTAGGTTCTGGATTACAGTTACGATTTAATCGTTTAACAGGAAATACCTGGAGAGCTGATGCGGCAATAGATGCCATTTCACTTACAACTTCAGGAGATCCAGGAGGAAATTGTGCTTCTGGAGATTTAACATTGAGTATCACTTTTGATAACTATCCTCAAGAAACTTCTTGGACAGTAACTGATTCTGGTGGTGCTACTGTTGCTTCAGAAAGCTACTCGACAGCTAACCCAGATGGGTCTACAATTACTGAAACAATTAGTGGATTGGCAGCTGGATCATATACATTTACAATGTCTGACTCATTCGGAGATGGTATTTGTTGTGGATTCGGTAATGGTTCATATACATTATCAAGTAGTTCAGGAACAATTGTGTCTGGGGGAGAGTTCGGAAGCTCAGAAGCAACCGACTTCTGTGTAGAAGGTGATGCTAGAGGTGTAGATACGTATCCATTAACAGATCTTGATGCAAATCAAAAATTGTTTATGGTACATCCAGTACCTGCTAAAAACTTCTTGAATATTTCTGTTGGTAAAGTGCCTTTAGAAAATGTTGAGATCTTCTCAATGTACGGTCAAAGAGTATATCAAGGTGTTGATGCGCAAATTAATGTTAGTGCATTTCCGGCAGGAACATATTTTGCAAGAATTACGGGTCAAGAAGTTATGGTGACACGAAAATTCACAGTAGAGTAGTTTTATAATAAACGCGTTAATAACGATTTAATAGTATATGTAAAAGCCTGGTGGGTCTCAAAACCCATCAGGTTTTTTTATTCTGTAATGTAAAGAGAGTGTGTCTAAAGAATTATATTATTTTTGTTGAATAAATTAGTTAGAAACCATTACATGATCCATAAATCCACTATAGAAGCTGTTTTTGAAACTGCACGTCTGGAAGAAGTCATAGGGGATTTTGTACAGTTAAAAAAAGCTGGTAGTAACTTTAAAGGTTTAAGCCCTTTTAGCGAAGAGAAGACACCTTCTTTTATGGTCTCTCCAGTAAAACAAATATGGAAAGATTTCTCAAGTGGTAAAGGAGGGAATGTTGTCGCTTTTTTAATGGAGCATGAGCATTTTACGTATCCCGAGGCAATAAAATATTTGGCCAAAAAATATAATATTGAAGTTGAAGAAACCGAACAAACCGACGAGCAAAAGCAGCAAGCAGATGAGAGAGAAAGCATGTACTTGGTTAGTGAGTTTGCAAATACTTTTTTTCAAAAATCATTGCATAAAACAGAAGAAGGTAAGGCAATTGGATTGACTTATTTTAAAGAACGAGGATTTACCGAAGAAACTATAAAAAAATTCAGTTTGGGTTATTCTCCAGACACCTGGGAAGCATTTACAGCAGAGGCTATTAAAAAGGGGTATCAGTTAAAATATCTAGAACAAACAGGCCTTACTGTTGTAAGAGAAGAGAAACAATTTGATCGCTTTAAAGGTCGTGTAATGTTTCCGATACAATCTATGTCGGGTAGGGTATTAGGTTTTGGAGGAAGGATATTAACTAATGATAAAAAGACTGCCAAATACCTTAATTCACCCGAGAGTGATATTTACCATAAAAGCAAGGTTCTATATGGGATTTACCATGCCAAGCAATCTATAGCCAAAGAAGATAACTGTTATTTGGTAGAAGGATATACAGATGTAATTCAATTTAACCAAACCGGAGTAAAAAATGTTGTGTCGTCTTCTGGGACTGCATTGACATCAGATCAAATTAGATTGGTAAGTAGGCTTACCAAAAATATTACTGTTTTGTTTGATAGTGATGCGGCTGGTATGCGTGCATCAATACGGGGGATTGACCTTATTCTTGAACAAGGAATGAATGTAAAGGTTTGTAGTTTTCCTGAAGGAGAAGATCCTGATAGTTTTGCTAAACAAAATACAGTTGAAGAGTTATCTGAGTATCTCAATGAAAATGTCCAGGATTTTATAAGCTTTAAAGCTTCTTTATTACAGCAAGAGTCTAAGAATGATCCAATAAAGAAAGCAGAATTAATACGAGATATGGTAACGAGTATCTCTAAAATCCCGGATGTAATTAAACGTGAAATATATGTAAGAGAGTGTTCTCGTATTATGGATATTTCTGAAGATGTATTGTTTGATACTCTTGCGCAGTTGCGCAATACGGATATTAAAGATCAACGTAAACAACAAAAGCAGAATCAAAAAGCACTCGAAGTTGTTAAAAGCGAACCTAGTAAAGCTCCTAAAGTTAACGAGCAGTATGAGTTAGAGCGTAAAGTAATCGAAATATTGTTGTTGTATGGAGAGCGCGAAGAAGAATTTGAAGATTTGATTCTTAAAGAAAACGAAGAAGGAGAATTAGTTTTAGAACCCGAAGTGCATGTCGCCAAAGTTTTTGAGAAAATATACCTTGACCTGCAAGAGGATGAAATAGAGTTTACGCACGATAGTTTTAAAGAAGTATATGGCCTATTGATAGAACGCTTGCAACAGGATGATGATTTCAAGATTGAAAGTTTTATTAATCAGATCCCTCCCGAAATGGCATCCGAAATCACTTCGATTTTGATGAGTGATGATAAATATGATTTAAGCAGGTGGGATGATATGGAGATTCATGTAAAATTAAAAGAGTATTCAGTATCTAGATATGTAAGCGATATTATCTTGAATTTGAGAAGGTTTTTGATTAGTCAAAAAGTAGAAGAGCTCTCACAAGAAGTGAAAGCTCAAGATACTGAGGATAATCAAGAATCTATTCAAGATATCATGGATTATCTTTCTTTAAAGAAAATATTATCAGAAAAACTAAATCGTGTTGTATAGTCCAAGACGTTTAGTAAAAATATATCATTAACTGATATGCAATAACCTTGATTGATGAATTAAATCAGCAAGATTATCGACTTTTAGTTTTTTCAATAATCGTGTTTTATAGGTACTTACTGTTTTTTCGTTAATCGACAATGTAGTAGCAATATCCTTATTTCGCTTACCAGAGGAAAGTAAATTAAGAACTTCTATTTCTCGAGACGATAACTTCTTATACTTAACGACCATATTATTCTCATTAGCATTTCCATTTGCTAATTGTTGGGTGAGATTGTCATTTAAGTATATTCCACCTCTAGCAACACGTTCTATTGCTTTTTTTAAGGTTTTAGTAGGTACAGTTTTTGATAAATAAGCAGAAGCACCTGCTTTTATGGCGCTTAGCGCATACATTTCTTCGGGATGAGAGCTGAAAATAATTACTTTTATTCCAGTAAATTCCTTTTTAATGGTTCTTAATGCCATTATTCCATTGATCTGCGGAAGATCCAACTCCATAATAAGCACATCAGGAGTATTAGATTTGAGCACATCATACATTTCGTTCCCGTTACTTACTTTGCCAGTAATCTCATAATCTTCAGAGTGGCGAAATAAAGAAACGATCCCTTTCCTAGTAATTGGATGATGATCAGCGATTAGTACGGTTGTCATTCTTGTTTACGATTGTTATTTTAATTTAAGATTTTAACGTTCTTAGGCTAGGGGTAACTTTTAATCTTTCTGCAAAATTACTAAGAACTATTCCTCGCAAACTTTTTTTTTACACTTTATCGATAAAGTGTTGATTATAATAGATTAACGGGTATTTTACAGACAGGTATAGGGTTCATTTTATGCTGATTTACGGTATTTAACCTAATGAAAATTTTAAATACTTCTTGTTGTCTTCCTGTAAAATCATTTACATTCTTACCTTCGCTTTGCATTTTCATAGCCCATTCTAATTCGTCATATGAGGCTCCGATTTGATCTTCATCACTTCTGCTATCTCCAAATAATCCATCAGTAGGTGCAGCTATTTGAATATCATGGGGTACTTCTAAAGCTTTACCTATAGCATAAACTTCACTTTTCATTAAATCTGCTATTGGACTCAGGTCTACACCTCCATCTCCATATTTGGTATAAAAACCAACACCAAAATCTTCAACTTTATTACCCGTACCAGCAACAAGATATTTATGTAGGCCGGCAAAGTAATATAATGTTGTCATTCTTAAGCGAGCTCTGGTATTTGCAAGAGATAAATCAAGTTGAGAGCTAGGTGCTGTATTGGGTACAGACGATTTAAATTCTTCAAAAACCGGAGTAAGATCTACTCTTGTGTCAGATACATTAGGAAATCGTTTTTTTAGTTGCGCGATATGCTCTTGTGCTCGGGTTACTTGACTTTGAGCTTGATGAATAGGCATTTCGACACACAATGTTTTTAAGCCAGTAAGTGCACATAACGAAGAAGTAACTGCGCTATCAATTCCACCACTTACACCAACTACAAAACCATCAATGTTTGCTTTGGTTGCATATTCTTTTAACCAATTAGTGATATGATCAATTACTTTTTCTGTTTGCATATTGTGCTATTTAATAAGGTTGTTTAAAATTGAAGAAAATACGTGTTTACATTAAATTTCATGCTAAAAAAATACCCTAAAGTAAAGTTTAGTAATTCGAAATATGTTGTATTACCTTTGTGGCATAAAATTAATAAAAAAAGATGGCGTTCTATAAGAATACATATTATTTAAAAAGATCTTATAATCGGATAATGAAAAGTATTAATTGTTTAAAAATCATCATCATTTTTTGCTTAGTGTGCTCATGTGGTAAAGAGAGCAAAATAAAAAGCGAGATTAAAAAAGTTCCTGTAGAGATTAATATAGAGCGTTTTGATATGTTGTTTGCCGAAGTTACAAAAGAGAATTTACCTGATTTAAAAGAGAGTTATCCATTCTTGTTTTCAAAAAAGTATGCAGATAGCGTATGGATTAATAAGACCAAAGACACTATCCAACAAGAAATAAATCAAGAGATTAGTAAAGCGTTTTTTGATCTTTCTGTTGAAGAGGAAGAATTGTATTCGTTATTTCAGCACATTAAATTTTATTTCCCCGAGTATAAAGAGCCAAGGATAATTACTATTACCTCGGATGTTGATTATCGCAATAAAGTTGTTCTTTCTAAAGGATTGTTGATAGTTTCTTTGGATACATATCTCGGAAAAGATCATCGCTTTTATGAAGGGATACAGAAATATTTGAGGCAAAACTTTAAAAGAGATCAACTTGTGCCAGATGTAGCTTCAATGTATGCTAAGAATTTGGTTGGGCCGATTCGGGATAGAACCTTTTTGGGGAACCTAATCTCCTTTGGAAAAGAATTATACATAAAAAATTTAATATTGCCCGACATGACCGATGCCCGCAAAATGGGCTATTCTGAAGAGCAATACAACTGGGTTGTTGCCAACGAAGAAGAGATATGGAGGTATTTTATAGATCGTCAATTGTTGTATAGTACAGAGAGTGCATTGATGCCTAGATTTTTGTACCCAGGGCCTTTTTCGAAGTTTTATCTCGAAGAAATCGATAAAGAGGCGCCAGATAGAGTGGGACAATTTATAGGTTGGAAGATTGTAACTTCATATATGAAAAATAACAATGTATCTTTGCGGCAATTATTAGTGGCAGATGCCGAAACAATTTTTAATAGATCAAAATATAAACCTACGCGATAATGGCTAGTGAACATACATCAGAAATCAAAATTGATATAGAATTAGATGAAAACCGCATTCCTGAACAATTAAAGTGGACAGCAAAAGACGGTGGGGTAGAAAATGAAGAGACTAAAGCATTGTTGTTGTCCGTATGGGATAGTAAAAATAAAGAAAGTTTACGAATTGACCTGTGGACCAAAGATATGCCTGTGGATGAGATGAAAATATTTTTTCATCAAACATTAGTGTCTATGAGTGATACATTTCATCGAGCAACTCAAGATGATAAAATGACTGCAACAATGAAAGATTTTTGTGACTACTTTGCCGAAAAACTGGAGTTAAAACAGCAGTAATTTGAAATGTTTTCAACAGTAAGTTGACTAATATTCGAAATTAGAAATTTGAATAGGGAAGTAATCTTTGTGTATAATGCAAAATCAGATGCATGGAGCAAATCTTTGGATTTGGCTCATAAAATTTTGAACCCGTCTACCTATAATTGTAGCCTTTGTAATCTTACTCATGGAAATTTCTCTGAAAAGGAGGTGTGGAAGAATTTTAGAGAGTATTCTGAAACAGATTTTGTTTTTATGTACAAAGATGTGTTTGTGAAAAAATATCCAGATTATAATGATAAGGATTTTCCGATAATTCTTGAAATGGATAATGGCAAAAAACCCGTTATACTTTTTGATGCCCAAAAACTTACATCAATTGCATCGGTAGAAGAATTGATCGAAATACTCCAGAAAAAAATCTAACTTAAGAAGTTTTAAGCTGATTATTGATGTCATTAATGTAATTTAATACTTCTTCCTTACCTAATCCCGAGGACGAGGAAGTAATAAAATAATTTGGCATTTCTTCCCAATATTCTAACATAGTATTGGTGTATGCCTCAATGTGAGCAGGTAATTTGTTTTTCGAAAGTTTGTCTGCCTTGGTAAAAACAATAGAAAAGGGTATTTGATTTTCTCCAAGCCATTGCATAAATTCTAGATCTATTTTTTGCGGCTCGTGCCTGCAATCTACTAACACAAATGCTGCCACAAGTTGCGTGCGTTTGGCAAAATAAGCGGTTATAAATTTTTGAAATACTTTTTTTGCTGATTTAGAAACGCGTGCATATCCATAACCAGGAAGATCCACCAAAAACCAATTCTTATTAATAATAAAATGATTAATTAATTGTGTTTTTCCTGGTCTACCAGATGTTTTTGCCAAACTTTTTCTGCTAGTCAGCATGTTGATCAATGAAGATTTCCCCACATTAGATCTACCAATAAAGGCATATTCGGGTAACTTGTCTTTTGGGCATTTGGCCACATCGCTATTACTCATTACAAACTCAGCGCTACTAATTTTCATAATAGGATGTTATAATTAGAAATTTCGTTCTTGCAGCCAACTGTGCAATAATTTATTAAATTCATCAGGGTGTTCCATCATTGCTGCGTGTCCGCACTTATCGATCCAATAAAGATCAGAATCGGGTAATAATCGATTAAAATCATCGGCGACTTCTGGCGGAGTCACATTATCGTTTTTCCCCCATATAATACAAGTTGGAGTTTTCATTTTGGGAAGATCCTTAGCCATATTGTGGCGAATTGCACTTTTGGCAATAGCTAGAGTTCTTATCAGTTTATTACGATCGTTAACGGTTGCGTATACCTCGTCTACGATTTCTTTTGTAGCAATAGTAGGGTCATAAAATACATTTTCGGCCTTAGCTTTTATGTATTCATAATCTCCACGTTTTGGATAACTTTCGCCCATTGCACTTTCGTAAAGTCCAGAACTGCCTGTAATTACAAGTCCTTTTACTTTTTCTGGATACATTTTTGTACACAAAAGAGCAATATGACCTCCTAAAGAATTACCTAGAAGAATTACTTCTTTATCTCCATAACCTAAATGGTCTATAAAATCTTTAAGGTATTTTGCATACGTACTTACCTTAGTTTTTATCAACGGTAACGTATAAATAGGGAGTTCAGGGATCAATACTTTATACCCTTGTTCAGGGAAGTAAGAATTTACACCTTCAAAGTTGCTCAAGCCACCCATTAACCCATGTAATATGATTATTGGTGTACCTTCTCCTGAATCCAGATAACTAAATTTTCCGCTTTTTTTTAATTCGTGCTTCATTAATACTTCTTACAAGAATTAAAGCAAATATAGCATTTTCATAATTAGTTTGGAGATTTTTTATCAATACTACAGAATGAATTTTTAGAATTCTTTTTTCAACACATAATTTAAATCTCTAATCAACGGAAACTGGGAATTAATTGGGTTTTTGCTAGCATGCTGATTGACAAATTTTTAGAGCATTTGACCTTCTAAGATCTGTTTATTAGAGCACAACTTATTAACAATGTGGTAAATTGTGGTAAAAAGTGGTAATTTTTTCAATATATTTGACTAATTAAACCTATAGGGAAACGAAGTGGTAAATCTTATTGGTACATACGAATGTAAGGCAGACGCTAAGGGACGTCTCATGATGCCTGTTGCTTTTAAGAAGCAACTTTCGGCTGTGCTACAAGATGGTTTTGTGTTGAAAAGATCAGTGTTTCAGGCTTGTTTGGAATTGTATCCAATGCAAGAATGGAATCTATTGATGCAAAAAATCAATAAGCTTAATCGCTTTAAAAAAAAGAACAATGATTTTATTCGAAGATTTACTGCAGGCGTAAAAGTGGTCGAGATAGATGCTGCTGGTCGTCTTTTGATTCCAAAAGATTTGGTTGGATTTGCAGGGATTACAAAAGAGCTTGTATTGTCTTCGGCAGTTAATATCATCGAGATTTGGGACAAGGATCAATACGAAAAAGCTATTGATGATGTTGCTCTTGATTTTGCTGATTTAGCCGAGGAAGTAATGGGTTTTGATTCGGATAATGAACAAGAGTAATATACTTTTTGATCTTAATAAGTGGTGAGTATTTCACCTTTTCTGTAAATAGGTTAGACAAGATAAGAACGTAGATGATGAAACAAACAGAGTACCATAATCCAGTTTTGTTGAAAGAAACCGTTGATGGTTTGGCTATTAAGCCGAATGGGGTGTACGTGGATGTGACATTTGGTGGAGGGGGACATTCCAGAGAAATTCTTAAGAGACTTGGTGCAGAAGGTAAACTGTATGCTTTTGATCAAGATTTGGATGCTTTAGATAATAGTATAGATGATGATCGGTTTGTTTTGATCAACGAGAATTTTAGATTCATTAAACGATTCTTACGGTTTCATGGGGTTCGCAAGGTAGATGGGATTTTGGGTGATTTTGGAGTTTCTTCTCATCAATTTGATGTTGCCGAAAGAGGGTTTTCTACCCGATTTGAGAGTGACTTGGATATGAGAATGAATCAAAACAAAGAACTATCAGCCTACAATGTAATTAATGAATACGACGAGTCTGATTTAAGAGTGATGTTTTTGCAGTATGGAGAATTACGAAATGCCCCAAAATTGGCAAGAACAATAGTAGGAGCCAGAAAAACAGAGCCTATAAAAACAAGCTCTGCCTTGAAAGAGGTTTTGAAACCATTTTTGCCTAAGCACAAAGAACATAAGATTTTGGCTCAGATCTATCAGGCAATAAGAATAGAAGTTAATCAAGAAATAGAAGTTCTTAAGGACTTTTTGGAGCAAACCGAAGGGTTGTTGGATTCAGGAGGGAGAGTTAGTTTGATATCCTATCACTCTTTAGAGGATCGGTTGGTAAAAAGATATATTAGAAATGGAATGTTTGAAGGAGAGCCAGAAAAAGATCTGTATGGTAATGTTACGGTACCATTTAAAAAAGTAGGAGGGTTAATTGTTCCTACCGATGAAGAGATAAAACAGAATAATAGAGCACGAAGTGCTAAACTAAGAATAGCCGAGAAAATTTGAAGCAGACTGTATATGACATATTAAAAGGTAAGTTTCTGATTGCAGATGATGCGATGAAAAACTGGCGGATGCTATTGTTTCTTTCCTTTTTGGCAATCATAATGATTGCAAGTTCTCATAATGCAGAGAGTAAGGTTCATGAGATTGCCAGGTTAAATAATGAGGTAAGAGAGTTAAGAACACAGTTTGTTGATGGGAAAACAGAATTAATGAGGTTAAAAATGGAGTCTTCAATCATTAAAAAAATGACTCAAAAAGGATTGAAACGTCCTACACAGCCTCCAAGAAAAATAATTGTAAAAAACTAAGCTTTTGGCGATTAAAGAAAAAAACATATTAAATCGATTGTATTTTATAGCAGCGTGTATGTTCGTATTTGCCGTAGCCGTATTGGTGAAGTTGGTTAATATACAATTTGTAGAAGGGGATATGTATCGCAAAAAAGCTCAGGAACGAGTTTTTAAAACTTTTGATATACCTGCAAATAGAGGAAACCTTTATGATAGTAAAGGAAACCTATTGGCAACTTCGGTTCCAAAATATGATATCCGATTTGATGCCTTAACCGTAACAGATAAAGATTTTAGAGAATATGTGAAACCTTTATGTGAAGCACTTTCCAAAGAGTTTGGAAAACCTGTGGCTTATTATGATAAAATTATAAGAACCGCTAGAGCCAATAAGAATCGCTATTTGTTGGTTCGTAGAAATTTAGGGTATTCGCAATATATGCGCGTAAAGAAATTTCCTTTGTTCAGTTTTGGAGCTAATCGTGGTGGGTTAATTGTAGAGCAAAGAACAGTGAGAGAGCATCCTATCGGAAAGATAGCAGAGCGTACTGTTGGATATGAGAGAAGAGATGATCAGGGATATTATACTAGAGTTGGTTTAGAGGGAGCGTATGGTCCTTTTTTAAGAGGGAAAGAAGGGAAACGTAAAAAGCAAAAAATTGCAAAAAACCAATGGAAACCCATTGGCGATGCCAATGAAGTAGAGCCTCAAGATGGTTATGATATCGTGTCTACTATAGATGTAAATATTCAAGATATATCACACCATGCACTTTTAGCTCAGTTAGAAAAATTTGAAGCAGAACATGGTACTGTAGTGGTTATGGAAACCAAAACGGGAGAAATAAAAGCAATATCTAATCTTGGAAGAACGAGCGCAGGTAAATATTATGAAAAGTTAAACTATGCCGTGGGAGAATCTCATGAACCAGGCTCTACATTTAAGTTGATGACCATGGTGGCTGCGCTAGAAGATAGAAAGATTGATTCGAGTTATGTGATAGACACCGAGAATGGTCGAGTACGATTTTATGATAGAATTGTAAAAGATTCTAAATGGGGAGGGTATGGGAAAATTTCTGCTGCAAAGGCTTTTGAATTATCCTCTAATACAGCTTTTGCAAAAATGATTAATGAGCATTATAAAGATGACCCAAAAACATTTGTAGATCGATTAATAAATATGGGGTTAGCCGAACCTCTTGGGGTTTCTATTAAAGGAGAAGGGATTCCGAAAATCCCATATCCAGGAGATAAGGATTGGTATGGTACTACATTGCCATGGATGGCTCATGGATATGGTGTCGCGCTTACGCCTTTGCAAACATTGGCATTTTATAATGCTATTGCTAATGATGGAGAGATGGTAAAGCCAAGATTTATTAAAGAAGTAAAAACCTGGGATAAAACTCGCGAAAGATTTGATAAAGAAGTAATCAATCCTACAATCTGTTCTAAAGAAACTGCAAAAATTGTTCAGGTAATGATGAGAAATGTGGTGAAAAGAGGTACGGCAGATAATATAAATACTACCAACTTTTTGATCGCTGGTAAAACAGGTACGTGTTGGGGTAATTATGGCCGAGATAAGGAGAGAGAATATATCTCCTCGTTTGCGGGGTATTTTCCTGCAGATAAGCCAATTTACTCGTGTATAGTTGTTATCCATAAACCAAACAAAGAAAAAGGATATTACGGTAACGAGGTAGCTGGTCCCGTGTTTAAAACTATTGCGACCAAAATATACAATGACATCCCAGTTATTGATGAAGTGCCATACCAAATTAATGAAAGTGGTATGGTGATAAAAAGTTATGATACCTATTATGAGAAAGCTCAGAAATATAAAACCATAATGCCAAATGTGAAAAACATGCCAGCAATGGATGTTATTTCACTTCTGGAAAATATGGGGCTCAAAGTAGAGTTAAAAGGATCTGGTCGAGTAAAAAAACAATCTATAGAACCTGGAACTAAAGTACAAATTAATCAAATTGTTAAGCTGGAATTGTCGTGATCGAATTGAAAGATGTTTTATATAAAGTTGCAATTAATGCTGTAGTAGGTGATACTACTACCAGTATTAACAAAATTGAGTTTGATTCCAGAAAAATCAAACAAGATGATGTGTTTGTAGCTATTAGAGGAAGCGTTTCTGATGGTCATAATTTTATTGAGAAGTCAATTAATCAAGGAGCAATAGCAATTATTTGCGAAGAGGTTCCAGAAATCACAGTGCAAGAGGTTACTTATATTGAGGTAAGCGATACTCAATCTGCATTGGCTATAATGGCTGCTAATTATTACGGCTCTCCTTCAGAAAATTTAAAGTTGATTGGGGTTACCGGTACCAACGGTAAAACTACAATCGCAACCTTGTTACATCAATTATTTAAGAAAGCAGGTTTTAAAGTAGGTCTATTGTCTACAGTAAAAATTCTTGTAGATAATCAAGAGTATAAGGCTACTCATACTACCCCAGATTCTTTAGTGATCAATGAGCGTCTTAATGAGATGAATGAGGTAGGGGTAGAATATTGTTTTATGGAGGTTAGTTCTCATGGGATTCATCAAAAGAGAACCGAAGGATTGATATTTGCAGGAGGTATTTTTACCAATCTATCCCATGATCATCTGGATTATCATAGCACTTTTAAAGAGTATCGAGATGTCAAAAAAGTGTTTTTTGATGACTTGCCTTCAAGCGCGTTTGCCTTAACAAATAAAGATGATAAGAATGGTGCTTTCATGCTTCAAAATACAAAGGCAAGACAGTATAGTTATGCGCTACAGTCGTATGCAGATTTTAGAGGTCAAATTTTAGAGAATAGCTTAGAAGGGTTACTTCTTAAAGTAAATGACCATGAAGTATGGAGTAAATTAATAGGAAGCTTTAATGCATATAATCTTCTTGCAATTTTTGGAACAGCCGAGTTGTTGGGGCTTGAAACATTAGAAACCTTACGATTGTTAAGTGACCTTACAAGTGTGAGCGGAAGATTTCAGTATCTAATTTCTGAAGAGCAAAAAATTACGGCAATTATTGATTATGCTCATACCCCAGATGCGCTAAAAAATGTTTTAGAGACCATTAATGATATAAGAACTAAAAATGAAACGCTGATAACTGTAGTAGGTTGTGGTGGAGATAGAGATAAAATGAAACGTCCTGTTATGGGTAATATAGCGGCAAAACTAAGTAATAAAGCAATTTTTACTAGTGATAACCCTAGAACAGAAAATCCTGATCAAATAATACAAGATATCGAGAAAGGAGTAGAGCCGCAGGATTATAAAAAAACAATATCTATTACCGATCGGAAACAAGCCATAAAAACGGCCTGTCAATTGGCCGAGCAAAATGATATCATTTTGATAGCTGGTAAAGGTCATGAAACGTATCAAGAGATTAATAAAGAACGAATTGATTTTGACGATTTTGAAATCGTTAAAGAAGAATTGAAAAAACTAAATAAATAAAATTCTTGTATACCCTATGGGAGTACAAGTTGTGAACTTATGTTATACTACTTATTTGAATATTTAGAAAGCGAATACCAGTTCCCCGGGGCATCGCTGTTTCAATTTATCACATTTAGAGCAGCAATGGCGATCATATTATCGTTATTGATTTCTACAATTTATGGTAAACGAATAATAGAGTTTTTGAGAAAAAAACAAATGGGAGAGAGTATTCGTGAACTGGGTTTAGACGGGCAAGCAGAGAAAGCAGGAACGCCAACCATGGGAGGAGTGATTATTATTTTAGCTACTCTGGTGCCGGTCCTGTTATTTGCCAAATTAGATAATATATATGTCATACTACTAATTGTTACCACCTTATGGATGGGAGTTATTGGTTTTACCGATGATTTCTTGAAAATAAAAAGAAAAGATAAAGAAGGATTGGCCGGAAAATTTAAAGTAATTGGTCAAGTGGGATTGGGACTTATTGTAGGATGTACCATGTATTTTCATGAGGATATAACGGTGAGACAAGAAAAAGTAAATTCGGATATAGAACAAGTGGTAACCACTCAAGAAAAATCGGATTTTAATCCTGCTATAAAATCTACAAAAACAACACTCCCGTTTTTTAAGAATAATGAATTTGACTATTCAGATCTTATTACTTGGATTAGCCCTGATTTAGGTAAATATGCCTGGCTCATTTTTATTCCTATTGTGATATTTATAGTAACAGCAGTATCAAACGGGGCAAATTTAACCGATGGCATTGATGGGTTGGCCGCTGGTTCGTCGGCGATTATGGTCTTAACACTGGCATTATTTGCTTGGGTATCTGGTAATATCATTTTTTCAGATTACCTAAATGTAATGTACATCCCTAAATCTGGCGAGATGACCATTTTTATAACTGCTTTTGCAGGAGCTCTAGTAGGGTTTTTATGGTATAACACATATCCTGCGCAGGTTTTTATGGGGGATACAGGTAGTTTAACCATAGGGGGGATTATAGCGGTTATTGCTATTGCAATTCGTAAAGAATTTTTAGTGCCAATTCTTTGTGGGATATTTTTTATAGAAACCCTATCGGTTATGATTCAGGTAACCTGGTTTAAATATACTCGCAAAAAATATGGAGAGGGAAGAAGAGTGTTTTTAATGTCTCCATTACATCATCATTATCAAAAAAAAGGAATTCATGAAAGTAAGATTGTATCCAGATTTTGGATCGTGGGGATATTTCTTGCAATTATTGCGGTGATTACTTTAAAAGTAAGGTGATATGAAGAGGTTAGTGGTATTGGGGGCTGGAGAAAGTGGAGTAGGAACCGCTATTTTGGGTAAAAAAGAAGGATATGATGTTTTTGTTTCGGATAAAGGAATGATAACAGATCATTATAAAGAAGTTCTTATAAATTTTGAAATAGAATGGGAAGAACAACAGCATACAGAAAGTAAAATTTTAAATGCTGATGTTGTGGTAAAGAGTCCGGGTATTCCTGATAAAGTTGAGTTAATACAAACTTTAATTTCAAAAGAAATCCCTGTGATTTCAGAGATTGAATTTGCATCCAAATATACTTCTGCAACCATAGTAGGTATAACAGGAAGTAATGGGAAAACGACGACAACAATGCTTACGAATCACGTGCTGAAACATGGAGATTTAGAAGTTAGGATGGCGGGTAATATAGGAGATAGTTTTGCAAAACAAGTTGCAGAAAATGATGCACCATATTATGTGTTGGAGCTTAGTAGTTTTCAGTTGGACGGAATCATTGATTTTGCACCACATATTGCAGTGCTTACTAATATCACACCAGATCATTTGGACCGATATGATTATCAATTTGAAAAATACATCGCTTCAAAATTTCGAATTACAATGAATCAAACCAAAGATGATTTTTTCATCTATGACGCTGATGATACGGTGATTACTGATTATTTAGAAAAACATCCTGTTCGTTCAAAATTATTGCCTTTTTCATTAAAGAAAAAGATAGGAAACGGAGCATATATAGATAAAGAAAATATAAACATAACAATAGATAACAACAAATTAATCATGCCAACAACAAATTTATCTTTAAAGGGGAATCACAATGTTAAAAATGCTATGGCTGCGGCTACAGTATCACAATTGTTGAAAATCAGAAAAACTACCATTAGGGAGTGTTTAGAGAATTTTCATGGTGTAGAACACCGATTAGAAAGTGTATTGAAAATAAATAATGTGCAATATATCAATGATTCAAAAGCAACAAATGTGAACGCTACTTTTTATGCATTGGATGCCATGAAATCGGCAACCGTTTGGATCGTAGGTGGAGTAGATAAAGGAAATGATTATTCAGAATTATATCCATTGGTAAATGAAAAGGTAAAGGCAATCATTTGCTTGGGAATAGATAACACTAAAATCATAAACGCTTTTGGTAATTGCGTAGATAACATTACCGAAACACAGTCTATGAAAGAAGCGGTAAACTTGGCGTATAAAATAGCCGAAAGAAACGAGAATGTCTTATTGTCACCGGCTTGTGCAAGTTTTGACTTGTTTAAGAATTATGAAGAAAGAGGAAGACAGTTTAAAGAGGCAGTAAGAGAATTATAAAAAGACAATTCAAAAAACTAAAAAGTATAATGACCAAAGTACTAGCAAACATAAAAGGTGATAAAGTAATATGGGCTGTAGCGGCTCTGTTGGCATTGTTTTCTTTTTTGCCTGTGTATAGTGCAAGTAGTAATTTGGCGTATTTATATGGCGACGGAGATACATTTAGTTTTCTGGTAAAACATTTTGCCCATCTGGTCCTAGGGTTTTTAATCATGTATGGTGTGCATAAGATACCGTATCATTACTTCAAAGGACTTTCGATTATTATGATTCCGGTGGTGTTGATATTATTATTGGTTACAATGGCGCAGAATAATACGATAGATGGCGCTAATGCTAGTCGATGGATTAGATTACCATTTGTAGGTGTTACTTTTCAAACTTCTACGTTGGCTGCTGTAGTATTAATGACCTATGTGGCAAGATATCTGTCAAAAATTAAAGGAGAAATTGTTTCGTTTAAAGAAACATTGTTACCGCTATGGCTACCAGTTTTTTTGGTGCTGATACTTATTTTGCCAGCTAATTTTTCAACAGCTGCGATTATATTTTCGATGGTTATTATGCTAGTATTTCTTGGAGGGTACCCATTAAAGTATATTATGACCATCTTGGGGTCTGGGCTGTTGATACTTACTTTTTTCATTTTGTTCGCTAAAGCATTTCCAGGAATGTTTCCTAATAGAGTTGATACTTGGGTGAGTAGAATAGAAAACTTTACAGACAATAAAGAAACTCAAGAAGATTATCAAATAGAACGAGCAAAAATTGCTATTGCTCGAGGAGGTGTAATTGGCACAGGGCCTGGTAAGAGTGTGCAAAGAAACTTTTTACCACAATCTTCATCAGATTTTATTTATGCTATCATTATCGAAGAGTGGGGGTTTGTAGGAGGTGTTTTTTTAATGTTGTTGTATTTACTATTACTATTCAGATTAGTTATCGCGGCTCATAAAAGTGAAGATGTATTTGGTAAGTTGTTGGTTATAGGTGTTGGGTTGCCCATTGTTTTTCAGGCATTAATTAATATGGCGGTTGCTGTAGAATTGTTTCCGGTAACGGGTCAGACATTACCTCTTATAAGTAGCGGGGGGACCTCTATCTGGATGACATGTTTGGCGATTGGTATTGTGCTGAGTGTGAGTAGTAAAAGAGAAGCGATAATAGAACAAGAACAAGAATTAGAAAAAGAAGAAAATCCATTAGAGGTTTTGCAGGAAATAGTATGAGCAAAGGATTAAAAATCATATTATCAGGAGGAGGAACAGGAGGGCATATCTATCCTGCAATAGCTATTGCAAATGAGTTAAGTAATAGATATGCAGATATAGATATCTTGTTTGTTGGTGCAAAAGATCGCATGGAAATGCAAAAAGTACCTCAGGCAGGTTACAAGATCATTGGTTTGTGGATTAGCGGGATTCAAAGAAAACTAACCTTGAGCAACTTATTATTTCCTTTAAAATTGATAAGTAGCCTCTTGAAATCAAGAAAAATTATAAAAACATTCAAGCCAGATGTAGTGATAGGAACTGGCGGTTTTGCGAGTGGACCATTATTAAGAATGGCAAGCTCAAAGAGTATTCCGACTGTAATACAAGAACAAAATTCTTTTCCGGGAATCACAAACAAATGGTTGGCAAAAAATGCTCATAAGATATGTGTTGCATATGACCAGATGGATCGTTTTTTTCCAGCAAGTAAGGTCATAAAAACTGGGAACCCAGTACGTCAGGATTTGTTAAATACTCAAGAGAAAAGAGATTTAGGCTTGTCTGAATACAATCTGGATGCTCAAAAGAAAACCATTTTAGTTCTTGGAGGGAGTTTAGGAGCAAGAAGAGTTAATCAACTCATAGAAAAAGAGCTTATTTTTTTTAAAAGTAAAGATGTTCAGGTCATATGGCAATGTGGCAAATTGTATTATTCAGAATATGAAAAATATAGTGACAAAGGTAATGTGCAAGTACATAAATTTTTAGATAAAATGGATTTGGCTTATGCCGCAGCGGATGTAATTATTTCTCGAGCTGGAGCAAGTTCTGTCTCTGAGTTATGTATTGTAGGCAAACCAGTATTGTTCATTCCGTCTCCCAATGTAGCCGAAGATCACCAAACCAAAAATGCCAATGCAATTGTGAGTCAGCACGGAGCTAGAATGCTTGGGGAAAATGAGCTGAATGAGAATTTTGAGAATACGATATCTGAGCTGTTAGAATCCAAGGAGCTGCAAAAACAGCTTTCTGAAGCCATAAAAAAAATGGCATTGCCTAATGCAACGGCTGATATTGTTGATGAAATAGAAAAAATAATTAAAAAATCGATTAGGAACTAAAGTGAATATGAACAAAACTTTAGAACATATAAAAAATATTTATTTTATCGGTATCGGCGGTATCGGTATGAGCGCTCTTGCTCGATATTTTAAGTTCTTGGGTAAAAATGTAGCGGGATATGATAAAACAGCAACACAAATCACTTTAGATTTAAGTGACTTGGGGATTCATATTCATTTTAATGATGAGGTCAAGGCTATTCCAGAACAGTTTCTAAATAAAGAAGAAACACTGGTTGTATACACACCAGCAATTCCCAGAGATCATGAAGAGTTTAATCATTTTAAGGATAATGGGTTTTCTGTAAAAAAGAGAGCAGAGATCCTGGGGATGATTACCAAAAATGTGTATACACTTGCTGTTGCAGGAACTCATGGTAAGACCACGACTACGGCAATTTTAGGACATTTACTCAAAGAAGCTGGAGTAAAAGTTACTGCCTTTTTAGGAGGGATTAGCGAAAATTACAATTCGAACCTGATTTTGGAAGGAAATGAAGTTGTTGTTGTCGAAGCCGATGAGTTTGACAGATCATTTTTACAATTATATCCAGATATCGTAGCGATAACCTCGATGGATGCTGATCATTTAGATATTTACGAAAAAGCTAATGCTCTCGAAGAATCATTTGTCGAATTTTCATCAAGAGCCAAAGATCATTTGTTGATCTGTAATGGATTGCCTATTTCGGGAATTACTTTTGGTGTAAATGACGATTCGGATTATTGTGCTCAAAACATACGAATAGATAACGGAACTTACATTTTTGATTTAAAAACACCACACAAACTCATAAGGGACTTGCATTTAAACCTGCCAGGTACACATAACTTGTTAAATGCTATAACAGCCTTTGCTATAGCGATGCTTTACGGCACCCCGACCACATCTTTGGCAAAGGCTTTATTTTCTTTTAAAGGTGTGCAGCGCCGATTTAGTTATCAAATAAAAACTAAGAATTTGGTATATGTAGATGATTATGCACATCACCCAACAGAAATTAATGCTTTGCATCAGGCGGTAAGAGAAATGCATCCTGGTAAAAAAGTATTAGCAATTTTTCAACCACATCTATATAGTAGAACAAGAGACTTTGCTGAGGATTTTGCAACAAGTCTTAGCCAATTTGATCAATTACTATTGCTGGATATATACCCCGCTAGAGAATTACCTATTGAGGGAATAACTTCAGAATGGTTATTAGAGAAAATAGAAGCAAATGATAAGAAATTGGTGATAAAAGAGAATTTGATAGAAGAAATAATAAAAAGTAATCCAGAAGTTGTAGTAACTATTGGAGCAGGAGATATAGGAGAAGAGGTAAAAAGTATAAAAGAAGCTTTAGTGGTATGAAGAATATATTGACATATCTAAAATTTGGCGGTTTAATTGTTTTGATCGTAGTTCTTTTTGCTTTTACAAGTAAGAGAAATAAGGAAAGAAAGATCAATGAAGTGCTCATAGAATTTATAGAAGAACAGGATCCATACGTAAATGAAGCCACGGTTAATAAATTGTTAATACAAAATCAGGAGAGAGTTACGAACGTGGGTAAAGAAATTTTAGTTTTGAATACTGTAGAGCAGGAGTTGGATTCACACAAAATGATCGAGCATTCTGATGTATATCTTACTGTAAATGGAGAACTTAGGGCACTAATTAAACAACGCACCCCAATTGCAAGGGTTAATGCGGTTACTCCTTTTTATGTAGATATTACCGGAAACACTATGCCTTTATCTAATAGTTACTCTGCACATGTGCCATTGGTGCATAATGTGTCGGAGCGTGAAGTAACAGAAATTTTTCCTTTACTGAAGAAAATTCAGAAAGATAAATTCCTGAAAAAGCATGTAGTCGGAGTGTATAGAAATAATAAAGGGCATTACGAATTAGAGTTAAGGGTATATTCGTTTAAGGTCGTTATAGGGGAAGTAGAAAATTTAGAAGGTAAAATCAAGAATTTTAAAGCTTTTTATCAAAAAGCGCTAAGGGATAAAAGTCTTGATAAATATAAAAAAGTCAGTTTACAGTTTAGTAATCAAGTGGTATGTACCATAAAATAATACCAATATGGAAAGAGCAGCAAATGAAATAGCGGTAGGATTAGACATAGGAACAACAAAGATTGTTGCTATGGTCGGCAAGTATAATGAATATGGAAAGATGGAAGTCCTGGGAGTTGGTAAATCCAAAAGTTTGGGGGTACATCGAGGTGTTGTAAATAATATAACGCAAACAATTCAGTCAATACAACAAGCGATTCAAGAAGCCGAAAGTGTTTCTGGAATGAAGATTAATGACGTAACAGTTGGTATTGCGGGGCAGCATATCCGAAGTTTACAGCATAGTGATTATATCACTAGACCTAATGCAGATGCCGTAATCGATGAAGATGATATTGATAAGTTATGTAATCAAGTACATAAACTAGTAATGTTACCAGGAGAAGAAATTCTACATGTGTTACCACAAGAATATAAAGTTGATGGTCAAGCCGAAATCAAAGAGCCTGTTGGGATGTATGGAGGACGATTAGAAGCAAATTTTCATGTCGTTGTAGGGCAGGTAACTTCTATTCGTAACATAGGAAGATGTGTAAAAAGCTCGGGTTTAGAACTATCTGATGTAACATTAGAGCCACTAGCTTCTGCTAATGCGGTTTTAAGTCAAGAAGAAAAAGAAGCAGGAGTAGCTTTAATCGATATAGGAGGTGGTACTACAGATTTGGCAATTTTTAAAGATGGAATTATTCGCCATACGGCCGTAATTCCTTTTGGAGGTAATGTAATTACCGAAGACATTAAAGAAGGATGTTCTATTATCGAAAAACAGGCCGAATTATTAAAGATCAAATTTGGATCAGCTTGGCCTGGAGAAAATAAAGATAATGAGATTGTTTCAATCCCTGGTCTAAGAGGAAGAGAACCTAAGGAGATTACATTAAAGAATTTATCCAAAATTATTCATGCTCGAGTAGTAGAGATTGTAGAACAAGTATTTCTAGAGATTAAAAATTACGGGCACGAATCGCCTAAGAAAAAACTAATTGCCGGAATTGTGTTAACAGGAGGAGGGTCTCAATTAAAACACCTAAAACAGTTGGTTGAGTATATTACAGGAATGGATACGCGTATCGGATATCCAAATGAGCATTTGGCAGGTAATAGTGATTCAGAAACTACAAGTCCAATGTACGCAACCGCCGTAGGACTAGTGATGGATGGATTAGTACACATACAAAGACAAAAGAAAACAGTAAAGAAAGAAGTAGTAACAAATACGGAGACAGTTGGCCAGCAACCTGTAGAGGCAAATGAAGATGAAATGATCAATGAAGAAGAAAACCCGAGAGTAGATTTAAAGCCAAGAAAGAATATTCTGGAAAAATGGACAGAAAAATTCAAAGAGTTTTTGGATAACGCCGAATAATTTAGGAACTAATAATGCTTGATTATAAAGCAGTGGAAATAGTATAAAAAATAGGAGAAACAGAAAATTAGCAATTATGAGTAATAACGAAGAATTTGAAAACATTTCGTTTGATTTACCTAAAAACCAATCTAATGTGATTAAAGTGATTGGTGTTGGAGGTGGTGGTAGCAATGCTATCAATCACATGTTCCTTCAGGGTATTAAGGGTGTTGATTTTGTGATCTGTAATACAGATGCACAAGCATTAGAGAACAGCTCGATTCCCAATAAAATACAATTGGGAGTATCCTTGACCGAGGGGTTAGGAGCAGGTGCAAATCCAGAAGTAGGAGAACAATCTGCTGTAGAGAGCTACGAAGAGATCAAAAACATGTTAGACACCAATACCAAGATGATTTTTATTACCGCTGGTATGGGTGGTGGTACAGGTACAGGAGCGGCTCCGATCATTGCTAAAATGGCTAAGGAGTTAGATATCCTTACTGTAGGTATTGTTACTATTCCGTTTCAATTTGAAGGGCGAATGCGTAATGAACAAGCACAGTTGGGAGTAGAACGACTTCGTGCACATGTAGATTCATTGATAGTAATTAATAATAATAAACTAAGAGAAGTATATGGTAACCTTGGGTTTAAAGCTGGTTTCTCCAAAGCAGACGAAGTTCTTGCTACAGCATCTAGAGGTATTGCCGAAGTAATTACGCATCACTACACACAAAATATAGATTTACGTGATGCCAAAACGGTTCTTAGTAATAGTGGTACTGCAATCATGGGCTCTGCTAATGCCTCTGGTAACAAACGTGCACACGATGCTATTGTGAAGGCGCTAGATTCTCCATTACTTAATGATAATAAAATTACCGGAGCGAAAAATGTACTATTATTAATTGTATCTGGTAAAGAAGAGATTACTATTGATGAAATTGGTGAGATCAATGATCATATCCAACAAGAGGCAGGTCATGGTGCTAATATAATTATGGGTGTGGGCGAAGATGAATCATTAGAAGATGCTATTTCGGTTACAATTATAGCCACGGGATTTGATGTAGAACAACAGGACGAGATTGTTAATACCGAAACCAAAAAGATTATTCATACGCTCGAGGATGAACAAAGAGCGGCTGTACAGGATTTAACTCCAAAATCGACAGGTAAGGTAACTCCAGTACGTTCTCCCTTGCCTAAGAAAGAAGAAGTCGAAGAACCAAAAATTATCAAGCATGAGTTGATCGAGGACGAAGAACTGGATGAAGAATCCGATCTTATCCGAACTACTGATTTGATTAAAAATATAGATGTAGAGTTTGAAGTGGTAAGCCCTTTTTCTTCAGAAAATGATTTTGTAATTATTAATGCGCAGGATATTATAAAAGAAATAGAGGTAAATGATGCTAAAGAAATAAGTCACGAAGAAGAGGAAGATAATGATCAGTTTTCATTAGCTTTTGATATGCCTGCAAGTGGTAAGCAAGAACCAGAAACTACTATTGATGATGTTGCCGCAACTAATGAACAAAAAATAGAGGAAGAAGAACAACCTATAATTTTTGATTTAAGTGATGATATCCTTGATATGGAGGTTAATGAACCTATAGAGGTGGTACCTGTGGGAGAAGCAATTTCTGGAGGAGGTCAAAAATATAGTCTAGAAGATTATATGGAGGAAGAAAAACGATTGACCGAGGCACAACCTGCAGAGGTTATGGAAGAAGATGAAGAGGTTATTTTTGAAAAGAAAACTGTAGCTCCAGAACCTGAAGTAGAAGAAACACCAGAAAATGTTGATCCGGTAAATCAACCAATCTCAGAAACACTTAAAGCCAGAGCTGCCGAACGACGTGCGAAGATGAAAGAATTTAATTATAAATTCAGAAACAGTTCGAATATTGATGATATCGAAAAAGAACCAGCGTACAAACGTGCAGGAATAGATGTAGAAGCTAAGCCTGATGATTCTGGATTGTCTAGGACCTCTTTGGGAACAGATAGCAATGATGATATACAATTGCGAAAAAATAATTCTTTCTTGCATGATAATGTAGATTAAGAATTATTGAAGACAAAAAATACTAGATAACCGATAATCTGATTAAAGATTATCGGTTTATTTTTTATCTTCGCAATCCTAAAGATTAATTTAAAGAAAGATGAGTTTACAACAAGAAGTAATGACGGCCATGAAAGAGGCTATGAAAGCTAAGGATACGAATGCATTAACATCGTTACGTGCCATTAAATCGGCTATTTTGTTGGCTCAAACAGAAAGCGGAGCAAAAGAAGAATTAACCGAAGATCAAGAGCTTAAATTATTACAAAAACTGGTAAAGCAACGTAAGGATAGTGCAGCTATTTTTTCTGAGCAAGGAAGAGAAGATTTGGCACAGCCCGAGTTGGATCAAGCCAAAGTTATAGAGCAATTTTTGCCAGAACAATTAAGCGAAGAAGAAATCGAAAGAATCGTAGTCATGACTATTGATGATATAGGTGCTTCTGGTATGAAAGATATGGGTAAAGTGATGGGGATTGTATCTAAGGAGTTAACAGGAAAAGCAGATGGTAAAATCATCTCTACCATAGTAAAAAGCAAATTATCTTAATTATATAGTATATAGGCCGTGTGGCGCAACTGAATAGCGCATCAGATTTCGGCTCTGAGGGTTGGGGGTTTGAATCCCTCCACGGTCACGAATGAATCACAAAAAATGTGAATTACGAAGCGAGTTTCAAAAATGAAGCTCGCTTCTTTTTTTGATACTCGTGAAATGATTCTTTTTGTGATTATTAACGCGGAGCGTTGTAGGGATCAACAATAGTTAATCACTCCATGGTCATCAGAACCTGTTTTTTTAAAATTAGTTTCCCAATAAAGCTCAAATCCTATATTATTTGTTTTCTCTCTTACAGCACCTTACTTCTGTCGTTCTGAAAACTATGTAGAGATCCGAAGTGAATTTTTTATTGATTATGAGGCTATTATACCCTGTTATGGGTATTCTTTTGAGTCTTCTTTTTTAATACACTTGTAATCTTCTTACACGTCTAATTTTAAATTTAATAGTCATGAAAAAATCGTATTACTTTACAATAATTATAATTAGTATAGTTATATGTTTATCTAGCTGCAAATCGGTAAAACATCTTGTCAATAAAGAATTTTCTCCGTTATCCACTGTTGATCAACAGGTAAATGCTCTAAACGAAAATTTACATTATATAGATTCTTTAAAACCTACATTAGGTATATATATAAATTCAGAAATGCTTCTTGAGTTTCTGCCAGGAGAATTAAAGAAAAAACTAGAAGACATAGAAGATCCCTCATTAATTGTTCATGACTTCAATCCCCATATTTCTTTTCAAAAACAAGGCTTGATCGTAGATGCTAATTTTTCAATTACACTTACAGAAGAAAAAGCAAAAATTGAAGGAGATATGATAGGAACAGTTGCCTTTTCTACAGCACATGATTCTTTGTATCTACGCAGTGCTTTTAATTCTCTTAAAATACAAAAAGTAGAATTTCTTGAAAGAAAGCCAGGTATTAAGAAAAGGGCGATTGCCAAGCTGATGACACCCATACTTAAACATTTTATCGAAAATATTAATGGTAAGTATCTCAAAGATCCTAGCGTAATTGATATGGGATGGCAACAAACATTATCGATAGAACCTAAAGAAATGTTTAAAGGAGAGCATACTGAAGTGTCCGGTTCTACCGTTGAAGTTTCTAGATATTTAAAACAAAGTTCATTCTTGGTTAATGAATCTGGTATCTCAATTCTTATCGAATTAGATGATAAGATGATTACAGAAGAATATACACTCCCTATTGTTACCAATAATCATAATAGGTCCGAACTTAATCAAAAATACAAGCTGTATAAGGAAAAGTATGATCTAATCTGGTCTGATTCTTTTGAGCCAATCAATGACTCCATTCAAATTGCGGCAATGATTAGTAAAGTAGAAATTGCAAATATTTTTAATGAAGCACTTGCTGAGGGGATTACCCTAAAACAGAAAATAGATTTACCTAAGAGTTCATTTAATAGTAAATTAGAAGTTGCAAAAAGTAATATCAATTGCCAAAAGGTAAGAACAAGCTTTTCTTTCCGGGATTTTAATGGAGATTCATGTAGTTGGAGTTGTGATTGGTGGAACATTCCGTGCAAAACATCTAAAGAAGCATGTAGGGTAAAAAGAGAAACCGAAAGAATCGCATGGCAAGCAGCACGTGAGACGGCTAGGATTGCACATCAATTAGAAAATGAGACCAAGGTAACGGCTTGTAACGTTTGGAGAGAGTTGAATAATTTTGCTAACCTAGGTCGTTTTAAAGGTAGTATATCGGGGTCAGGAAATGGAAAGGTTTCTCTTTCTAATTTCAAGTTTAATGATGACCTTTCTGAACTTACATTTAATTCATCAGGCGAAATAGACCTCTCTATCGATACGGCATTGAGGTTAAGACCTCAAGATCTAGGATTTATTTTCCTTTGTCAATCAAACTATGATAGAAAAGTGAATAGTAAGGCATCTGCAAATTTTCCAAATCAAGAATCAAAACTTGTCATTGATATAAGAAAAGATAATAATGATCTAAAGTTACGGGCTCAATTAACCCCACTTTCTTATGAAGCTGACTTATTTCCGAGTCCTTTACATGTTTACCTTCTTGATCCAGTTATGAAGGCACAATGCCCTATTTTTTCGGGAATACTTATCGCTGGTTCGGCAACTGCGGTTATTGGAGATTTTATAGACAAGGTAACTCTAAGTGATAAAGATAAACTGGTCTTATATGGTAAGACAAAAGGTAAATATGATACTGATCCAATTGAACAAACATTCAAACCTATTATGTTTACAATAAATAATGGAGAACAAAGGCAATCCGATATTTCCTGGAGAGACAAAAGTATTCAGTTTTTATATACAAAGAAAACTGAACGGATACATCAAGAATTAGTACAATCTGAAAGTCCTCAATGAAATTTTTTCGAAATTTATTGATGAATAATTATTGATTATACATAATCATGATTTAAAAAAGGAAGCTAAAAACTAAATTAATTAGAGTATATTTAAAGTACGTAAACCCTTACCCTTCGTCATATTTGATTGAAAACCTACCTTTTGATAGGTACATAGTATGCTACCCCTCCAAAGATTAATTTATACAACTAAATAATAAAAATCAAATACGATGAAAAAGTCCATTATTAAAATTATAATGCTTGCTCTTATAGTAATCATTACTATCATATCAATTTTTGCCAATTTCTATATACCTTCTTCAAATATTGACGATATCGAATTGACGGTTAATGTTAATGATCCTGAATATCAACCAATTTTTATTGCTAAAGAATCAGGTATAACACAAACAATCAATGCCAGCTTTGATGTAAAGACAATAAGTCCAAACTCTGCTGTCCTAAAATCTATTAACCTTAATTATACTACACTTTCAGGTTTGATTAATTATAAATTTGATTCTGCTTTTTATTCAATGGGGAAAGAACCTTCAGATCCTACTGAGACGAGAAAAGATATGATTTGGATTATAATGAGCCCCTGGAGCAAAGACACTATGATTCCCGTAAAACTTACTTCAGATAAAATTGTTTTTGATACTAATAAACCAGGCAAGATTATAACAAGGGTGCGTTATATGCATCCTATAAAAATTAATTTTAAAAATCAATGTGATGAATTTACAGGAATCGAGAAGTTCGATTGTATTAAAGAGTATATACTAAGCGATGATGGAAGAATATGCAATGTTAATTGTATACATGAATAAAAGAATAGTAAAATTCCTATTCCTTTTCATCTCCTTATCATATGGACAGGAGAATGATCATATCTCAAAAAGCTATGAGCTTTTAAGGTATAGAGGTATTGATAGTTTAGAACAACTATTAGCAACTTCTATTGATAATAGTTTAGGATACAAGATTTTATTCTGGGAAATCAAAAACTTAAAAGAAGGGATCAATGATTCTATATTGCATAAAGAGATTATGCAAATTAAGTCTGAAACTCTTAGGGATAGTATTCTTCTAAATTTACATTTAGGAGAATATTATCTAGAAGAGGGCAAACAGGATAAAGCGTATCATTTTTTTACTATTTCACTAAGACAATCAAAAAGAACCAAAGATTCATTATTCGTTTGTAAATCTCTATATAGCCTTTTACAACTTGCAACTAGAAATAAAGAAATACAGAATTTAAGTACAGATTTTATTAATGAATATAATAACTATGCTTATAATGCATTAGAGAAAGCCTATGCCCATTACTATCGTAATTATTTTAAATTCTTTAAAGCAAAAACATTTGATCCGGATTCTTTAGTTCCTGAATTTAAGCTTATCAAAGAAGCTAAAAGCCAATTTTGTCTTCTTGAGTTTTATCAAAGGGTTGGTGTAGGGTATGATATTTATGTAAAAAACTTAGATAGTTCAGTAACCTATTATAACAAAGCTTTAAATATAATCAATAAGGGCAAAGGTTATCATTACTTAGAAGAACGCCGTAAGGGGATTCTTAATAATCTTGGATGTATACATTACGACAAAGAAGAATATTCTACTGCTATTTCTTATTTTAAAAAAGCTTTTAGAATTCCGTCTACGCAAAAGAGACTTTTTAATGATTCTATAATTCTAAGTTGGCATGTAAAATCTTATGAAAAACTTGGTAAGATCGATAGTGCTTTTTTCTATTATAAAAAGAAAGATTCGGTTTCTCAACTATTGGGTCAATTAAAATATGCAGCTAAAATTAAAGAATCCTATGCCAAGTATAATTTTATAGAATCCGAAAATGATAAACTCGTTATAGATAAAAAAAGAATTATTAATAAAACTGTTTATACCGTTTTAGCTTTAATTCTAACCGCAATTATATTTGTTTCTGTTATTGGCTACCGAAGCCTTAAACGAAGGCAAAGATTAATCGAAAGTCAGAAAGAAGTTCAAAAGCAAAAAGTAGAAACATTGCTTAAAGAACAGGAACTTCTTGGTATTGATGCGATGATCGAAGGTCAAGAAATAGAAAGACGACGAATTGCTAATGATTTGCACGATAATTTGGGTAGTTTATTAACTACATTAAAGCTATATATCCAGAATTTTAGAATACGAAAAAATCGTCTTGATGAAGAGTATACGGACCTAATCATAAAGGCTGATGAACTATTGGATGAGGCTTATCAGGAAGTAAGAAAAATGGCCCATGTAAAAAATGCAGGGGTACCTTCTAAAGAAGATCTTGTGCAGGCAATAAGAAATTTCGCATCCAAAATTTCTGTAGCAAATGGCTTGGTAATTGAAGTTGAAGATTTCGGAATGAATCTTAGACTAGATAATTCGCTCGAAATTAGTATTTTTAGAATTATACAAGAACTAATTACCAATGTTATAAAACATGCAGAGGCTACAGAGGTTAGTATTCAACTAACTCATCATAATGATTTTATTAATATTATGGTTGAAGATGATGGTAAAGGGTTTAAAATTGAGGATACAGAAAAAAAAGAGGGAATGGGGTTGTATTCCATAGAAAAACGTATTAACCATATCAAAGGAACCATTTCTATTGATTCTTCTCTTAAGCATGGTACTACTATAAGTATTGATATACCTATAATAGATACCTTATAGCAACAAAAGTATACATGCCTTATACTTGAAGTTTTAAATTTTCTAATCATCTATACAATTTCATATCTAATTTTACCTAATAACTCATATCTTTATAAATAGTTACAACCCCACTTTTATATAAAATAAATAACTACTTTAAATGGAAGAAATACTTTCTCACAACGTTTATGGTAAGATAATATTGGGTTTTATTGGGGCGTTAATTTTTTACCTTTTTTTAAAATTCATTGGTCTTGCAAATAAGAAACTTAAGATCTTTTGGGTGTTTTATAAATCTGGAAATGAAGCTATGGTTAAAGATATGCTTCTTAATCAATTCGAATATCAAAAAGTTAAATTTCTATTTTGGTGTGCCTCATTTTTAAACCTCTTAATGACAATAATCATATTAGATGGAGAACCATTTGATAAAGATATTTACGATAAAATATCTGACCTGACATGTATTGTATTCCTGTTTATGTTGTTATTGATACAGTACCATCTTGGTCATAATATTCTGAAATTTTATGATGGTAAAACAAAAAAGAAAAAGTAACCTTCTAATTAACAAATTAACAATCAGTTTTTAGAATAATTAATTGAATGATGTTTAACTGTACCTAATGCGCTAAATACTTCATATCTTAGAACAAATGACAAAAAAAAGCTGATGCAGGATAAAGATGGTAAAGAAATTATTTACTTACATTTATAACACATAAATTATAGGCTATGTTAGAAGAAAAACTAAAAGAATTAGGATACAACTATAAACCGGGACCGTTACAAGTATTAGATTTTCAAAACGCAGTACGTACTGGTAATTTAATTTATACCTCGGGACAAGTACCATTAATAAATGATATTGGTGTTAAAGGTAAAGTTGGCGAAGATATTAGTTTAGAAGATGGTTATAAAGCTGCAGAGATGTGCGCTGTAAAATGTATACAAGCCATCGGTGCTATTGCGGATATTAATGATATTGTTCGTGTAGTAAAAGTGTTAGGAATGGTAAATGTAGGTAAAGATTTTAATAACACTTCTGGCGTAGTAAATGGTGCTACGCATTTCTTTAATAAATTATTTCCGAATACGGGGAGTCATGCACGATCTGCGGTGGGAATGGTTATCCCAAATAATTGGGCTGTAGAGGTAGAGATTGTTGTTGAAATGAAAAGTTAATGTTAAGTGAGTCTTTTGAGAAATAAGGGGTTATATACTGTTTTGGGAGTTATTTGTCTTTTTGTATTCACTCCCATTGTGGTTTATATACTTACATTAAAAACAAGTGAATTTGAGGGTGCAAGAGGATATGCTTTTGTGTATATGTTACCCGTGGTTTTTATAGGTTTAGCCATTGTATGGTTTATAGATTATCGCCTGTTTTCGAAAAAAAGCAGTAACTATTTCGTGAGCCGAAATATTATATTTTTAATATTAATTTTAGCTTCTTCATTAGCATATTATTTAAATTTTGTACAAGAGAAAAAAGAAAGAAAGAAATTAAGAATTAACTCGCATTTGTGTATAAATCAGTTACAAGATGAATATGAAGGTTTTATTATAGATACAAGATTTCAAACGTTACGAATACGAAAAAAAGATTCGACATACTCTCAGTTAAAATACAAATTCAAGAACAAGCATAATTTGGATCAAGACTTTTATGTTGGACAGAAAATATGGAAAATAACCAATGAAGAAAGGTTCTGGGTCGAGTTAAAAAACGGAACAACTCAACGATTTTATATTCCTTGCTATGCAGAATAATTTTTTAATTTCGAAAAAAAATAAAATTACATCATGTCATCAAAACCATCACAAGAAAAAACTAGATTACATGCTCGTAATAGAAATCGAGAACGATATGATTTAAAGGCATTAATAGCCGCTGTACCAGAATTAACTAATCACATAAAACCTAATAAACTTGGACAGGAATCTGTTGATTTTTCAAACCCAAAAGCTGTAAAAAACCTTAACAAAGCTTTACTTTATCATTACTACGGAATAGAGTATTGGGAGTTTCCAGATAAAAACCTATGCCCTCCAATACCCGGAAGAGCAGATTACATACACTATATGGCGGATGTATTGGCAGAAAGTAACTTTGGGAGAATACCAAAAGGGGATAAAGTAATTTGTCTAGATGTTGGAGTTGGTGCTAGTTGTATTTATCCAATAATTGGAGTTGCTGAGTACAATTGGAGATGTATCGGATCGGATATTGATCCAAAATCAATTACATCTTCGCAACAAATTATAGATGCCAACGCATCTCTTAAGAATAAGATAGAATGTAGACTACAAAAAGATCCAAAGGATATTTTTTATGGGATAGTAGGCAAACAAGACAAAATTGATATATCAGTTTGTAATCCCCCTTTTCATGCATCTATTGAAGATGCACAAAAAGGTACTCGAAGAAAAATTAAGAACCTATCCGGAAAAAAAGTAAAAACACCTGAGCTTAATTTTGCAGGTGCTGGTAATGAACTTGTATATCCCGGAGGAGAACTGAAATTTGTATCCAATATGGTTAGAGAAAGCAAAAAATTTGCTCAAAACTGTTTTTGGTTTTCAACATTAGTATCAAAACAATCCAATTTAAAGGGTATTTATAAAGCACTAAAAAAAGCCGAAGCGATCGATATCAAAACGATCCCTATGGGAACTGGCAATAAATCTAGTCGAATTGTTACTTGGACATTTCTTTCTAAAACACAGCAAGCCGAGTGGCGTAATACTCGTTGGAAAACTAAATAAACGAAATAAATTCTTTATCGGTTTAATGTATCTCTACAGAAAATAATCTATCCACATAAGTTTTAAACATATGTTAAAACTATATTGCTTTGTCAGTATGAAAAATATATAAGACTAAAATAGAAATAGATTAACTGTACTACTCTTTTAGAGTATTTTCAGACTTAAATGGTAATAAGATAATTAAATTAAGAAATACAAATGGAAGATAAAAAATACCCTTTGCCCCCATTTACAGAAGAAACGGCGAAGCAAAAAATACAGATGGCAGAAGATGCCTGGAACAGTAAAGACCCTGTTAAAATATCGAAAGCTTATACCATCGATAGCGAATGGAGAAATAGATCAACTTTTGTAAACGGAAGAAAAGAAATACAAGGTTTTCTTACCAAAAAATGGGAAAAAGAACTGGATTATAAATTAAAGAAAGAATATTGGGCACATTCGGGAAATCGAATTGCTGTGCGTTTCGAATATGAATATAGAACAGGTAATGGACAATGGTATAGGGCGTATGGAAACGAGAATTGGGAATTTGATGAAAATGGCTTGATGGAAAAACGATTTGCAAGTATCAATGATCTTCCTATTAAAGAAAAGGAAAGGAAATTAAGACCGTAAAATTTGTAATTGATACGGTATTAAAATAAAGTGATTTAGATGCAAAATGAGTTTAAGCGCCGTTTTTTGCTTCTAGATAAAACTTTTCGGCATATTCTGAAGGTGTCTGATTGTGATATTTTTTAAAGATTTTCGAAAAGTATTTTGGATTTTTGAACCCTACTTTATAACAAATCTCTGAGACGGTATAGCGATTTCGTTCTAATAATTGCGTAGCCTTTTTCATTCGTATAGAAAGTATAAATTCTTTGGGTGTAAGATTGGTCCATGCTTTAACTTTAACAAATAACATAGTTCTGCTCAATCCAAGCTCAGAACTAAAATAGGCAATGTCAAAGGTAGAATTATCCATATGCTCTTCTACAATGTTTATGGCTTTTCGAAACAATTTATCATCTGGCGATATAGAAGTATCTTTTCGGTTTTTTAAATCAATAGCATTAAATTGAAGTATACGCTCTTTGGCATCTAATTGATTCTTAATGATTAAAAGGAATTCTTTGATATGGAAAGGTTTTTCAATATATGCATCTGCACCAGAAGTTAAGCCTTCTATTTTATGTATTTGAGAAGATCTTGAAGTAAGCATAATAACAGGAATATGACAAGTTCTTGCGTCATTCTTGATTTGATAACAAAGTTCGGTACCTAAAACATTAGGCATGATTACATCACTAACAATAAGATCGGGTTGATATTCAAGAGCTTTTTTAAATCCATCTTCTCCATCTACTCCTTGCTTTACCAAATAAAACTCTTTTAATATATCGGACATATATTTTCTGAATTCATGATTGTCTTCTACAATTAGAATAGTATTTTTTTCATCTTTTGTAGATGTAATACCTTCAAATTCTGGAAGTATAGCTTTTTCTGAGGTTAGTATTTTATTTGGATAAGATAGAATGAGATCATTTTCGCCTTTCGAAATTACAATTTCACTTTCATCTAAATGATTCGTACCATTTTTAAGGAATACTTTAAATGAAGTACCAACATTTTCTTTACTATCTACGGTGATTTTTCCCTTGTGTAACGCTACCACTTGTTGGGCAATATGAAGTCCGATACCGCTTCCTTGGTTAAAATGTTTTTGATAGTGCAAATCACTGGCAACTTCATAATATGGATTAAATATTTTATCTATAAACGCTGCATTAATTCCTTTGCCGTTATCCGATATTTCTATTACTATTTCATCTTGTTTCTGATTAATTACAATTTTTATGGTTCCCCCTTTTGGGGTGTACTTAAAGGCATTAGAAATGATGTTGTAAAATACTTTCTCTAATTTACTTTGGTCGTAGAATATTTGGATATTTGCTATAGCGGTTTCGAATGTATATGTATAATTTCCTACATCTGCATATTCTTGAAACGATTGATAAATTGTTTCTAATAGTTTAACGATGTCTCCTTTTTCTGCATTCAATTTAGAATGTTTAGCATCAAAAGCCCTAAAATCCAGAAGTTGATTGGTAAGTTTAAGAAGTTGGCTTGCATTACGCTCTATAATAACTAATTTTTTGAACATTTCTTTGGTGCCTCTGTAGTTCTCAATTAGTTGCTGTAAAGGTGCTAGAATAAGAGTAAGAGGTGTTCTGAAATCGTGAGATATATTGGTAAAAAAGTCTAATTTTGATTGGTTAATTTCTTCTTGCCGGATACTCTCAAGACGCTCTAATCGTAGTTTATGCGCCAAAATGATCTTAGCCCTTAGGTTGTTGTAAATTAGATATAGAATAAATAATGCCATTCCTAAATACAGCATATATGCTATTGGGGTTTTCCAAATGGTAGCTTTAACTTTAATAGGTATCGATGTAGGTTCACCATACCACGTATTTTCATTATTTGCTTCTTTAACTTCAAAAATATAATCACCTGGTTTTTGAATCGTATAACTTACTTCATGAGTATTGGTAAACTTCCAATCATTATTAAGGCCTATCAGGCGATATGCATAATTATGGTTTCGACCACCAATATAATTAGGTAAAGCAAAATGTATAGAAAAAGAGTTTTCAGTATGCTTTAATACGATCTTATCCAAATAGGAGATGCTCTGATCTATCGGTGTTCCATTTACATTTAATTCAGTAAGAATAATCTTAGGAGTATTTGTATATTTTTTTACCTGTTTGGGATTAAAAAATGATACTCCTCGTATACCACCAAAATATAAATTTTCGTTAGTAGCTTTTAAGTAAGAATTGTTTATAAATTCATTACCCATAAAATACTCTGTCTGATTATAAATGATTGATTTTTTGGTATTCTTACTGTATTTTACCATCCCCAGGTTACATCCAATCCATAGGTTAGCCATATCATCTTCAACTATACTAAAAGCTGATGTGATTTCTGAATTTAATAAATTAAGATCTAACTTTTGAAAATTATTATCCTCAAATCTGAGTATACCTCTTTCTTTTGTTCCCACAAGAATATGACCTAAGGTATCTTCATAAATGCTAATAATGTTATACCCATAATAGGTGTCTTGCTCATAAAGAAAACGTTCTACTTTTGGATTTGCGGATTTTAACGAAGTATTCGTGATTTTGTTAATTCCTTTATCTGTTCCGATCCATAAATTTTTTGAACTATCAACTAACATGCATCTCACTCTATTATTAGAGAGAGAAGTTAAAGATTTCCCTTCGTAGGTAATATGTTTAAAACTTTGATTTTGCTCATCGTACACTACAATTCCGTTACCAAAAGTCCCAAAAACAAGTTGCTGATCAATTCTTGCAATTGCATATACACTACTGTTATCTAATACCGTATTTAATTCTTTTATAAGATTTGAATCTTCAAATGTTTTTGATAGTAAATTAAAGCAAGCAATACCGGATTTTAAGGTGCCAATCCATAGCTTGTTTTCTTTTAATAAAAGGGATTTAATATTCGAATTTTTTAATCTACTTCCAAGAACCTGGGTAGTTAAAACATCTTGTTTTCCATTTCCATAATTAACTTTTATCCCTTGACCTTCGGTGCCAAAATAGAATCTACCATTATTGTCTTCTGCTATCGCACTCACTACTCCCAAACCAAAGGCTTGCCCACCTTTTAGTTCGTAAAACGTATGAAAATTATTGTTGTGTACATCCCACAAATTCACTCCCCCATAATAAGTTCCTATCCATAAAGAACCATTATCATCTAAAAAAATTTCTTTAATACTATTTTTACTCAAGCTACTTGGGTTTCCGGCTTGATTGGTGATTTTTAGTAGATTTCCGTTTTTTTCAAGAATAAATAATCCATTATATGTTCCAATCCAAAGGTTACCTTTTAGATCGTATTTTAATTTTCTAATATCCTTATTGACGATTGGCTTATTTGTTTGATCAGTATTTTTGTAAAGAGAAGTCCATGTATGGGTGTTCTTTTCAAAAATGAGTAATCCACGCTGTTTAGTTCCTATCCATAAATTACCATTATCATCTTCATTTAAAGCCTGAATTTTGATAGGTAAATGATCAAAGTTTTGAGTATAACTGTGTTTTTTAATTTTATAATCTTTAGGCTCTATTTCATAAAGCCCAGAAGAAGTTCCGATCCAAATACGATTTCCCCGATCTTTAAAAATATCCATAACCGTACTCTCATATAAATCCGAATCTTCATTTAAACCACTCGTTATTTCTAGAAACTCATCTTTTTCTTTGTGATAAACGAATAATCCACTCGAAGTGCCTAACCACAATTGATTGTCATCTATTTCTTTAATAGTTCTAATTGAAAAGTGCTGATTGGGGTTATTTTCTGTGGAATAAAAGTACCGCTTAAAAGTTTGATTACTGGGATTATATCGATTAAGGCCATTATAAGTTCCAATCCATATGTAGCCATCTTTATCTTCTTTTATAGATAAAATATCATTATTACTTAGACTTAATGTATCATTAGGAATAGTTCTGTAAACAGTAATTTCTTCACCATCATATTTATTTAGGCCATCTCTTGTTCCTATCCAGATTTGGCCTAATTTATCTTGTTCTATAGCTAATACCGTACTTTGAGAAAGTCCCTCAGAAATTGATAAATGAATAAAATTATTGAAATCATATTCTTGAGAAATAGCAAAAAAATGAATTGCCGAAAAAAGTGCAATGATTTTGTATTTCATGGTCTTGGGGATTTTGCTAATACTCTAAAAAGATAACGTTAATTTTTTAGAATAGTATGATTGAACTTCTATAAACAGGTTACTTAAAACCAAAATCTTATACTGTTTAAGAGTATTTTGTGGTTAGTTTATGGACTTGTAAATTATTCATTTTTAGAAGTTTGTACGAATGCACCCCTATTCTCGTACTCGTATATCTATTGCAATTGTTAATATTACAACATCAAATTTTATAGACTATTGTACCCCTATAGTTTGATTTGATAATTGATAAAAGTGCTAAACAGAAATTTGGGAAAAAGTAAGATTAACGTAAAAAAATCTAATTATGAAAGCCAATGTAACCCAAACGTCTTTAAACATTAGTGCATTGCACTAGTTTATTGTTTAACATACCCGAAGGATCCGTTTCCTCTTTGATGATCTAGGGTAGTCGTTTTATTTTTTTATTTAATGGATTGTGATAACGTATTGTATGCATTATCAACCTTCCTCGTAGTCATTGTTCAAAAGGTAATGCATGGTACAGTGTACGATGCTGATTCATCTTTGCTATTATTAAATATATAATTTAAAAAATAACCACAAATCACAAACACACTAACTCATGAAAACTAATTATTCTGATCGATCAAAATCATTGAATCAATGGTATTTGATATTACTACTTTTATGTTCTTTTCAAATTTCGGCACAATCAATTGTCAGTAAACATGGTCGACTCAAAGTACAAGGAAATACTATTGTTGATAAAACAAATACGCCGGTTAGTCTTGCCGGTAATAGCCTGTTTTGGAGTAATGCAGGAGATACATCAGATTTTTATGATGGAGAAACAGTAAGACACTTGGCCGATAACTGGAACAGTAGCATTATTAGAGTTGCAATGGGCGTAAAAGAAACTTGGGATGCGGGCAATGGTTATATAGATAGCCCTAATGCTCAAAAAGTTAAAATCAGAAAAGTTATTGATGCGGCTATCAGCAAAGGTATTTATGTAATTATTGATTGGCATACTCATGAAGCTGAGAAATATACACAAGAAGCTGCTGATTTTTTTAAAGAAATGGCACGATTGTATGGAGATCAACCTAATGTCATGTACGAGATATACAATGAGCCAATTCGCCAATCTTGGTCCGAAGTCAAAAGCTACTCAAATACAGTTATTACAGCAATCAGATCAGAAGATCCAGATAATCTAATAATTGTGGGATCTCCTACTTGGTCTCAAGATGTAGATATTGCATCCAATGATCCTATAAATGATCCTAATACGGCATATACGTTACATTTTTATGCCGGGACTCATAGTCAGGGATTACGAAATAAGGCTATAGCTGCTATGAATAATGGAGTTGCTTTATTTGCAACCGAATGGGGAGCCGTAGATGCCAGTGGAGATGGAGCACTAGATGTTGCTGAAACAGAAAAATGGATGCAATTTTTTAAAGACAATGATATAAGTCATGTAAATTGGTCGGTTAGTGATAAGCCCAGTAATAATGACCCTAGCAGAGCAGAATCATCTTCGGTAGTTCAATTGGGTAAGGGAATTAACGGATTAAAAAATGACCAATTAACCGATACAGGTGTATTTATAAAAGATATTATTAAAACCTGGTCAGACGATTCAAACGTACCAAATCCATCTGAAACTATCAATTGTAATGATGTGGATTGTATACTTAGAGCTATGAGAAATGCAAAACCGGGTGACGAAATAGTGATTGCTCCCGGAACATACACGGCTCCCGACAAAGTAGTAATAGATGGTAGAGCTGCAAGATTCTTCTCGGATAAAAACGGTACGTCGTCCAAGCCAATTACAGTAAGAGCTAAAAATGCATCTAATCCACCAATATTAAAAGGACCAAACGGAAGATATGATGGGTATGTGATGAGAATCTTGGGTGATCATTGGCGAATTAAAGATCTTATTCTTGAAGAAGGTTCAAAAGGATTGGTGTTCGACAATGCTAATAATGGAATTATCGAAAATGTTACTGTTCGAGAGTTGGGAGAAGAAGGAATTCACCTTAGAGATGGATCTAGTAATAACCTGATAAAGAACTGTAAAGTGTATAATACCGGAATTAAAAAACCGGGAATTGGAGAAGGCTTGTACGTGGGATCAGACAAAAAACAACATGATATCTATAACAGAGATTGTAATAATAACACCATAGATGGTTGTATTGTAGGCCCTAATGTAACTGCAGAGGGAGTTGATGTTAAAGAAGGGACCAAAAATACCATTATCAAGAATTGTACTTTTTCGGCAAAAGGAATATCGGGAGAAAATAGTGCAGATGCTTTTATTGATCTAAAAGGGGCCTATGGCTTTGTATACAACAACACCTTTAATTTGGATGGATCTAATATTATCAAATCGGGTGTTGATTTCTTGGATCGCGGAACAGGATATAATACAGGCTCAAGAAATGCAATTTTTAATAATACGTTCAATTTTCAGGGTAGAGGATCAGAAATTCAAACAGCGAGAAAAAAGCAAGGGAACCCTTCAGAAATTCATGTTTGGAACAATACCCGAAATCCAAACACACCCGATTTCCCTGTTAGTGATGGGACCTTGGGTTTTGTAACACAGTCATGCCCTAGCTGGAACATAATACCATGTGACGATAATCCTAACCAATTACCAACAGTTAATATTACATCTCCCAATGATGGTCAATCTTTTCAAGAAGGCGATGATATCACAATTAAAGCTACCGCTAGTGATAATGATGGTACTATCACTAAAGTAGAATTCTATAACGGTTCTGCAAAACTTGGCGAAGATAGAACGGCTCCTTATCAATATAGAATTAACAACGCTCAGGAAGGTACATATAACTTAACTGTCAAAGCAATTGATAACGATGGAGGGACTACAACATCGAGCAGAGTTGCGGTTACGGTTTCTGGTCAAACAGGAGGTAATAACCCACCTACGGTTTCATTTAACACACCAAATGGCAACATTGAAGTAGATGAAGGATATAGCCTTTATGTAAAAGTAAACGCTGCAGATGGTGATGGATCTATTGCTAATGTGAGGTTATATATTAATGACAATTTTGTAAGACAAGAAAATTTTGATCCGTACGAATGGGGACATGCGAATTCGCCAAGCCCTAATGAGGTAAATGGATTGTCACCAGGTAGCTATACGTTTAAAGCTGTTGCGACTGATAATGATGGTACAAAAAGTGAAGCCAGTTTTATACTTACTGTTAAAAGTGGTGATACTACTGGAGGAAGTAATTGTTCTTATGGTACGCCTACTGTAAATGCTCTTGCACCGTTTGACAGAGCTTCTTTTTCAAATGTTCATGTAATCGGTAATGGAGGTCCAAATGTAGACAATATCAAGCGTTTCAGGATTAATTGGAATCCTCAACAAAACGGTTTGTATCAATTTGCAGTAAATACTAAAAATGGTACTCCAAATTACTATGTAGATCTTAGAAATTTTATGAATTATAGTTTTAATAGTGCGCAACCAGAACTAGTACTCAATAATTCAGGATTACCAGGATGGGATGGTGCTTATTGGGTAACAAAAGACGGGAATAATTTTGTCATGGTTTCTAAAAACAAGGGATTTACGATTTATTTTAATAATTCTAATGCCGCTTCAAATTGCGATAACAAAACATCTCCTGAAACTATTTTGGATCGAATAGATGATTTCAGATTATACCCTAATCCCATACATAATCATACGCTGTATTTTTCAGGAACACCACAAGATGCTTTGACTATTGATGTCGCAGATATGCAAGGAAAAGTAATCTTATCAAAAAATATTAAAGAAAGTAATTCACAAGTAGATGTTTCTGATTTAAAAGCAGGAGTCTACATTCTTATAGTGAAAGGAACAAAGTATAGAAAATCTATCTTATTCACTAAGCGCTAGTAGATAGTTAGTGTTGAATCTGGGTCATTGGGTAATAGGGGTTACCCGATGACCACTACTAAAAATATCAAAATCATGAATTATAAGAGTCTTAGAAATAAGTTGGTTGGGTATATGTTGACCACTACTGCATTTGTATTTGCACAACAAGATATTGTCTATCAAAATAACTTTGATCAACTTCAACCAGGGCAATATGATGAAGAACAGGCAAAAGAAGCCTTGGGAGTAAATTTTTGCAAGGGAGCTGATGAAGGAAGAGTATTTGTTTCTGAATTTAGAAGTAAAGGCAATGTTTTAATGGTAAAATACCCTAAAGGAAAAGTAAAAACCAATGATAGTGGTATGCATACCAAAGTTTTCTGGAATAACTTTGAATCTTTCGAGGAGCTATATTTCAGTTATAACGTCTATATACCTGAAGATTTCGAATTTAGAGCCGGGGCCAAATTGCCTGGATTAGCCTATCAAACTCGAGATAGAAATATGTCTCTTCGTTTGATGTGGAGATATGATGGATTGTTGGAGTTCTATAATCATTTTGAAACTAGACCATCATGGGATGGTTGGACCGCGTCTGTAAATTGGAGCCTTTTAGACCCTTATGATGAGCGGGGTGGGCCGCAACCGGATCAGGTAAAACTACAAAAGGGAGCTTGGAACCATATAGAGGTATACCATAAACTCAATACTCCTGGACAAAACGATGGCATAATGAGAGGATGGTTTAACGGAGAGCTAGCTATCGACATTACAGACAATAGAGATTATAGGCAGTTGGGAGAAGGTGATATAAAGCTTAACGGTATATATCTATCTACATTTTTTGGTGGTAGCAGTAATGATTTTAAACCTACCAAAGATCAATATGCGTATTTTGATGATTTTATAGTATCCAAAACCCGAATTGGAGACAACTCGGGAGAAGGAGATAACTCACCACTATCAGTACGTTTTAAAACACCTTCATCTGATCTTACTTTACAAGAGGGATATGATTTGGATGTTGAAGTAGAAGCCAATGATGCTATTGGATCTATAAGAGAGGTTAAGTTGTATGTTAATGATATTTTTATACGAAGAGAACGTATCATACCCTATACTTGGGGGCATGATCGTTCTCCCAATCCAGAAGAATTAAATGGCCTAACGGCAGGTACGTATCAAATAAAAGCTATTGCAACAAATAACAGAGGTGATAGTAACGAAACCTCTTTTACCCTTACCGTGCAAAATAATAATGCATGCAATTTTGTACTACCGGCTTCTCAGGGGATATCGGGTCTGGATAATATATATTATGATCATGTATATGTAATGGGTAATAATGATTCTAATTTTTTAAACAATTTTGTTAATTTTTCTATCAAATGGAATCCTCAATATGATGAGTTGTCCAAGTTTGCAGTACTCACAAATAATGGATCTCCCAATTGGTATGTTGATTTTAGTAAAACAGCTCAATTTCAGCTTAAAGATGTACAACCCGAGATTACCTTAAAAAATACTGGTTTCGAAGGATTGGATGATAGTTATTGGGTTACTGTACAAGACGAAGAATTGATCCTAAAATCCAAAAGTAGGTCTACTTTAATTTGTTTTAGTAATTCGGAAGAAGTTCCGCTATGCATGCGAAATAAAAACCAAGAAATCACTGCAGTGCATAACACGCAAAAAATAAGGTTGCATCCTAACCCTTCAACCTCTTTTATACAATTACAAGGGCTATTAAGAAAAAACACAAGTGTGCATATTGTAAACAGTGCAGGGACAATAATAGCAAACGCTGCACTTGATAAAAACAATATGCTCGATGTAACTGGTTTATCAAATGGATATTATTTTTTGGTTGTTAAAGATGATAGATATCAAAAGGCTATTCCATTTGTAAAATATTGAAAAGACTTTAAAAATAAACTAACACAAACTCATTATGAAATTAAAACGTCGAGCCATTAATAATTGGCAATTGATGGTAATCTTGATATTGTTAATAATCTCAGGATCCAATGCGCAAAACTGTGATAATAACAGGCTAATCTTTAATCAAAATTTCAACCAATACAATGGGCAAAATAAATTGTACACTCGCAGTTTAGCCAACAATGACTTCCCAAGACTTGGAGGGCGAACCTCTGGAGGTAATGTCCGAGGATTAAGTAATGATTTTCCTCAGAGAAATCGAGTAATTAATGGCGAACTGCGTGCAGAATATACCAAAAATGATGCTAGTGGCAGAAGCGGTGGTTTTATATTTGACACTAGTTTTGATGGTGTTGAAGAAGCAACCCTCGAGTATCGCGTAAAATTTGCCAATGACTTTGTTTGGGCTACTGGCGGAAAACTTCCTGGGCTAGGAGGGGCTTCTACACCCAATGGGGCACAACCTGCAGGTTGTACCCAAAATCAAAACACTATTAACAACGCATTCTCTGCTCGTTTGATGTGGAGGTCAAATAGATCACATACACAACCCCCATATCTTATTGTCTACGATTATTTACCTAATAGAGAAACAAGATGCGGTGGCAATACTCGACTAGGTAATTTAAAACTTCAAAGAAATAAATGGTATACTGTAAAACAATACCTCAAATTAAACTCTCCAGGTCAAAGAAATGGTGTTTTAAAAATGTATATCGACGGTCAAAAATTAGTTGACCTGGACGATGTAGTATTTCGATTATCAGGAAAGGGAAGCGTTAAGATAAATTCGATTGTAATGCATACCTACAGAGGGGGTAACAGAACTGATCCAGTATGGCATTCTCCAAAGGATGATTATGCATACTTTGATAATTTTAAAGTTTGGACCAACTGTTCAGGAAACTCTGGAGGAGGTAACCAGTCTCCTACAGTATCGATAACGGGAATAAATAGTTCATATAACGCAGGTAGCAATGTCTCGGTAAATATCAATGCCAATGATCCAGATGGAAGCATTACTAAACACGAGGTTTTCGTAAATGGTACATTAGTAGACACCGATGGAGCAATTTATACACCTCATGCGATAACCAATCTTCAAGAAGGAAATTATACCGTTAAGGTTGTAGTAACCGATAATGATGGTGCCACAGATGAAGATACAAAGAGTTTTACGGTAACAGGCTCTACTGGTGGAGGTGATAATTGTGATACGGCATACGAAGAACAAAGTGGTTTAGTCGTCATGGAAGCCGAAAATCTTGACACTTCCGGTAATTGGCCTAAAAGATCTGGAGTTTCTGGTTTTACCGGTAACGGATATATAGAATGGACAGGAGCTGATTTTTTTAACGATCCTGGAAATGGAGTTGTTACCACTAAAATTAGAATTAATACTCCGGGGCGCTATAAATTTTTATCAAGAACGAAGGTTGGCGAAGGGACGAGTACTACTGAAGCTAATGATGTTTGGTTAAAATTTCCAGATGCCGATGATTTTTATGGACAGAGAGGTAGCCAAAGAGTATATCCCAAAGGTTCAGGAAAGACACCACATCCCGAAGGTGCAAGTGGAGAAGGGTATCTTAAAGTATATTCTGCAGGAACAACAGGTTGGACATGGTCTACAAAAACTTCAGACGGAGCCGAAAACTCTAGCGATATCTATGTAGAGTTTGATAATCCTGGAACGTATACTATGCTATTGTCAGGACGTTCAAAGCATCACCTCATAGATCGTATAACCCTAAACCGCACAAGTGCAAATGCCACAAACTTGTCTCTCGAAGAAACAACCTGTGATGATGATGGGGGAGACAATAATAGCAGTGCGTCTATTACAGGTGAACGAAAAAAATGGCATAAAGTAACCTTAACATTTAATGGCCCGAATACTTCAGAAACTGCTAATGAGAATCCATTTTTGAATTATAGACTAAATGTAACTTTTACTCACCAAAGCGGTTCTCCATCTTATGTCGTACCTGGGTATTATGCAGCTGATGGTAATGCAGCACAAACTTCTGCCTCTAGTGGAAATAAATGGAGAGTTCATTTTGCACCAGATAAGACAGGTGTTTGGAATTATAAAGTTTCTTTTAGAAAAGGGAATAACGTAGCTGTCAATGACGGTACTAATGCAGGAAATGCTGCAGGATTTATGAATGGAGAAACGGGGTCATTAAACATAAGTGCTTCAAATAAATCCGGGAGAGATTTTAGAGCCAAAGGACGTTTACAATATGTGGGTGAACATTACTTACGTTTTGCAGAAACAGGCGAGTATTTGATCAAACAGGGACCTGATTCTCCAGAGAATTTGTTTGCGTACGATGATTTTGACAATACCCCCAATTCGGGTAATCGAAGAAAAAACTTTAATCCTCATAAGGGAGATTGGAACAGCGGAGATCCTACCTGGAAAAGCGGCAAAGGAAAAGGATTGATAGGAGCCGTAAACTATATCGCTAGTGAAGGATTAAACTCAATGTCTTTCTTGACAATGAATATTAATGGAGATGATAAAAATGTGTATCCATATATCGGTAGTAATCAACGTACCCGAATGGATGTTTCTAAAATGGCACAATGGGCAATTGTAATAGAACATATGCAGAAGAACGGAATCTTTGCGCATTTCAAAACGCAAGAAACTGAAAATGAAACACTACTTGATAACGGAAACACAGGAACACAACGTAAATTGTACTATCGTGAACTAATTGCAAGGTTTGGACATAATCTAGCTTTAAACTGGAATCTAGGTGAAGAGAATGGAGGTGGACCGCAACCGGTAGATCAATCACCTGCCCAAGAAAGGGCGATGGCAGAGTATTTTTTCAAAAATGATCCCTATCGCCACCACGTTGTTATCCATAAACATCCAAATGATTTTCCTGATAACTTGACTGGAAATCAGTCAAAACTTACTGGTTTTTCTTTGCAAACCAATCAAGCTAATTTTAGTAGTGTTTTTGGTAAGGTAAAAGAAGCAGTCGATAAATCGAGAAATGCAGGAAAAAAATGGGCAGTCGCTTGTGATGAACCTGGTGATGCTCGTCAAGCACTTCGACCGGATAATAATGCAGGAAATTCACATACCGATGGAAGAAAAAATGCACTGTGGGGTACATTACTTGCCGGTGGATGGGGTAATGAGTGGTATTTTGGATATGAGCAAGCACATTCAGATCTTTCACTACAGGATTTTAGAAGCCGTGATAAATGGTGGGACTTCGCACGTTATGCAATTAGATTCTTCGATATTACCGATCTTCCGTTGACCCAAATGAGAAATAATAATGCTCTATCTTCTAACAATAACGATTATTGTTACGCAAAACAAGGAGAGGCTTATGTAATATATCTGAAAAATGGTGGATCAACAAACCTTAATTTAAATGGGCAAACTGGACAATTTACTGTCAAGTGGTACGATCCTCGTAATGGTGGTAACTTAAAAAATGGTTCTATTACTAGTGTTGGTGGTGGAGGTAACCGATCTCTCGGAAATGCACCTAATAATAGTAATAAAGATTGGGCAATAGTAATTACTAAAAATGAAACCACCCCAACAGACAATACACCTCCAACTGTATCGTTGACTAATCCATCTCAGAACAATCAGGAATATACGCTCGGAGAAACCATTCAGTTGAGTGCTAATGCATCAGATGCCGAGGGAAGTATTGAAAAAGTGAATTTTAAAATTAACGATTCATTTTTTAAACAGGATCAAACCGCGCCATATAGCGCATCTTGGACACCAACAGTAGCAGGAACCTATACAATTGGAGCTAGAGCTTTTGAAGGTGAACAAGAAGGGCTTTCTACAGAAGTATCCAGAACCGTAATCATTAAGGAAGAAACGGGCAATCAAGCACCGCAAATCTCATTTGCAGATCCTTCAAATAATATTACTGTGGATGAAGGTTATGATTTAACAGTGATTGTCAATGCCTCTGATACTGATGGATCGGTATCTAATGTAAAACTGTATATTGATGATGATTTAGTACGCCAGGAAAATATAGCTCCTTACGAATGGGGACACGATGGTTCTCCAAATCCAGAAGAAGTAAACAACCTTGCTACAGGAAATTATACATTTAAAGCAGTAGCTACAGATAATGATGGAGCAACTTCGGAGACTACTTTTACATTAACTGTTAGAGATCAAAATGGCGGGGGCGAAGGATGTAACTTTGGTACACCCGCTAGTGTGGGTATCCCGCTTATGGATAAGGTAAGTTACTCGGATGTTCATATTTTGGGCACTGTAGGGCCGTTATTATCCAATTTTAGGAAATTCACTATTAATTGGGCTCCACAAAACAATGGACTATATCAATTTGCAATTAACACAAATAATGGTGCTCCGGATTGGTATGCGGATTTCTCGGATACGATGAATTATCAATTAAAGAATGCTGACCCCGAGGTGACTTTGTCTAATACGGGATTTACCGGTCTAGATGGTTCTTATTGGGTTACTATAGATGGGGATAATTTTGTTATGGTATCCAAGGATCGAGATTTTACCATTTACTTTAGTAATTCTTCTCAGTCTCCTTCTTGTGCAAATAGGCAAAGTAAAATTTCTTTGTCAAAAGATGGTTCCCAAAATATAGTGTTATATCCTAACCCTATAAAAAGTGATATCCTATCCATCGGGGGATTAGAAAACCAAAAAGTAACACTGCAAATATTTAGTTTGATTGGACGTAGAGTGTTGCTGAAAGAAGCTAAAGGAGTTAATGTATACCAATTACCAGTAGAAACTCTAGAAGCTGGTAGTTATATTTTGAATATAAAAGGTAATGGCATCAACAAATCAATGCATTTTATAAAAGAATAAGTACCAAAACTCAACTTTGCTATTTATTAATTAGAAAATACGGATTCAAAAATGGATCCGTATTTTTGTTTTAGGTCAATATGTAGAAGGTGTGAAAAAGCATGGTAATTGCTTAGTTAGCTACGTTATGCACAAAAAAAGTATATGCCTCTTGGCCCTTAATTACTCCTGGGTCTTTCCCCAAAGAAATTTTGTACTTTTTTCGTGTAATTGCAGAAATTTCTTTGGCAATACTCATTGCTTTTTTCTTAGATGTAGCCGAATAATAAAAAACCGTTGGACTATCGCTCATCCAATCTGGTTTCTCATCTTCATTATCATGTGTATACCCTTCGATATTAGTATAGCCACTCTTTTTTAAGAAATTATAAATCTTTGTTCTTTCTGGTTTAGGGATTTTATAGGATTGAAGACTTATTAAGTATCTAGAGTTACTAATAGAAGTAAGTTGTTTGTTTAATTTTTTGACGGGGTCAATCCTAGAAACGTTTTTAGGAGTACTGGGAGTACTGTTTAATTCTCCTGCCATAGAATCAATTAACTTTTCTTGTTTATTGATGATCCTCTTTAGGGTATCTATGGTGGCATAAGTTTTATTTTTGAGAGTAGATAATTTTAATAAATTTTTCTCATTGGTTTTATTTATTTCAACTTTTTCATTTTGAAGTTTAGCATTCTGAAAGTAATAGAAAATGATTATAGCAAATAATAAAATGACTGAAATCAAATACCAAAACAACCTTTTTTTACTTTTGTCGATTTGTTCTCTACTCAGGTGAAATTCTTCCTTTTTCATCTTTTTCTTTTTTAAAAAATCCAAGGATTTTAATTAAATACTCCATGATCTTGTCTTTTCTTTCAGAATCTTCAGCTTTGTCCAATTCATTTTTAAAAATAGCCACCATAATTGTTCCTACTATGGCAAAAACAGATATGCCAGACCCAATAGCTTTACCAGCCGTATTAAATTTAGAGAACACAATTATATACACTAACAATACTATTAGGAGTATAGCAAACAGGAGCAAAAGAACTTTAATTGCTATATCAAAAAAGTGTAATTTTTTTTTCTTCATCAGACAAAGATTAATCGGAACCCAACAATTTTTGGATTCTTTCTACACTCAAAAAACAAAGTTTACGCTAAATAAAAATAATGGTTCCAACCAGGAACAAGGAGGGGTGTTCAAATATACAAAAAAACAGTAATAGTTTAATATTCAAATAATTAAAAAATAGTAATATGTTAAATGCTGTTTTATGATTAGTCGATATTCTTGGATGTGTATGAATTAGGTTCGATAGGATATAAGATAGTCGGAGTGAACATAATCTGATCTAATATGTTAAGGTAATTAGTGTTAAATTGTAATTTTAACAAGGTTTTTGTTTCTAAAACGTTACTTTTAGAAGTCTTAACCTACATTTTTCTTATTTGAACTTTTATATAGCAATCTTAATATTCCAAGAGGAAGAGGTGTCTAACTCTGTGTTCCAAAATATTATTGGAGTACTGGTTACGGTTGGTATTGTTTCTATTTGCGTATATTATGTTTTACGATATTTAGAATCTGTTTATGTAGAGCGATATAAGAAACCATACTTTATACATTTTTATCCAAGACTTCAAAAATTACCATCTAACTTACGATCATTTTTAGGAGATAATGATTTTTATAATTCGTTGGACAAAAAGAGAAAAAAATATTTCGAGCATCGATGTGTTAGGTTTTTGGATGAGGTGCAATTTGTTGGCCGAGAGGGTCTTGTTGTAGATGGTTTTATCCGGATGCAAATCACTATGTTGGTGATTCAACTTACATTTGGTATGCGCCATTATTTATTAGCTTATCTACATACGATTATAGTATATCCCCAATCTTTTTTCTCTATTCTTAATCAAACTGAAAATATAGGAGAGTTTAACACACGATCAAAAGCGATAGCATTGTCCTGGAAACACTTTCAAAAAGGAAACGAACATAAAGATGATGGTAGAAATTTGGGTATTCATGAAATTACGCATGCGATTCATTACAATTCGATAAAGAAAAATGATATCAGCTCAGAGATATTTTACGATACCTTTTTACAGCTAGAAGAATATTTGGGTGCCGAAGAAATTAGAAAAAAAATAGTGGATGCAAATATACTTAGAGAGTATGCTTTTACCGATAAGTTTGAGTTTATCGCTGTATTGATTGAAGTTTTTATGGAATCACCGAAGCAACTCAAAAACGAATTCCCGCAGATATATGAATATGTTGTGCGAATGCTTAATTTCCGATATTTTGAAAAATAATATCAGCTTTTTTTAACTCAATACGATTATATTATTGCAATACTTTTTCTAAAATAGATTTTACGATCATTTTGGCATGAATCCTGGAATTTTCGATAAACCAAACATGCGTATCCATACCACCGCAGATTACACCAGCGAGATATAGATTACTTATATTGGTTTCCATAGTTTCTTCATCGTACTGGGGATATAGTTTGTTGTCATTAGATAATTCAATACCAATCTTTCGAAGAAATTCAAAATTAGGAGTATATCCGGTTAACGCAAGTACATAATCATTAGCGATAACTTTTTCTCCTTCTACAGTGTCTAAAATAATATGATCCGATTGTATTTCTTTGATAGTAGTATTATAAAAAGCCTGAATACTTCCTTCTTCAATTCGATTAATAATATCGGGGCGTACCCAATATTTTACTCGTTTACCAATTTCGGGCCCACGAACGATCATAGTTACTTCGGCACCCTTACGATAACATTCTAGAGCTGCATCCACTGCGGAGTTACTGGCACCTACTACCGCTAATTTTTGTTTTGCAAAAAAATGAGGGTCTTTATAATAATGAGAAACTTTAGGTAAATTCTCACCTGGGGCATTAATCGTATTAGGTAAATCATAAAATCCAGTTGCTACGACCACAAAAGAAGATGTATAAGAGCTTTTATCGGTGTTAATATAAAAAAGTTCTTTTTCCTTTGTTACCGAACTCACTTTTTCGAATAAATTAATATTTAGATTATTAGAGGTCACGATTCTTCTGTAGTATTCTAAAGCTTCATTTCGTTTAGGTTTTGCTTCTTTGCTAATAAATGGAATATTATCAATTTCCAATTTTTCTGAAGAAGAAAAGAATTGCATATTTATAGGGTAATTGAATAATGAGTTAACAATTGGACCTTTTTCGATAATAAGATAATTTATATCATTTTTCTTAGCTTCCAACCCACATGCTATTCCTATAGGGCCACCTCCAATAATAATTAAATCGATATGTTTCATTCAAAAAATTGTCGTGTATATAATACGATACTTACATGTTTAGTATTCTTTAAAACTACTGTTTTTTATACACCGAACATAAAAAAAGGCAAATTTCAATTAAGAAATTTGCCTTTTAAGATGAAAGAGGAACAGATCTATTTGATCACCAACTTCTTTAGTACACTCTTTTCATCTATGGCTACATTTAAAAAATAACTTCCACTGACTAGGGATGATGTATCCAATATAATATCTTGATCGGGATTAAAAATATGTTCAGAAACTTGAGCTCCAGAGCCATCTATTATGGTTACTGTGATTGGATTTGGCCTTTGCTCACCGAGCACTTTAACTTTAACCGATTTTTTGGCTGGATTTGGGTATATGATTATTCTGTGTTTTATTTCTTTAATGGGTGGGGAGATCGGTTTTTTTTTACCTTCTTCAAGGGTGTAAAATTGATTCACTCTCAGGTTTAAATAGGTATCCTCATTACCTGATGGCCAGTATATAACAAGTTTTTCGATTTTTGGAGCTTTATTAAGCCCAAAATGCGCACGTAGGCTGTTATGCCCCATAAAAGTGTTTGAAGCCGAAATTTCTCTTTTTTGAGTAACTAATTTCCCATTGATTCTTGCAGTTAATTCTAGTCGGGCACCTAATCCGGCTTTGTTTGATGGATTACCGATTAGTTTTAGGTTGACATAGTGATTTTTGATGACCAAATCATTTCTGAATAATGCTTTAATATTTTTGCCTACTACAAAAAAATCGAGATCACCATCGTTGTCATAATCCCCAATGGCGGATCCAGTAGAATTGCCTTTTGTAGCAGTATTGATAAAGTTAGTTTCTTTTTCGGTAAAAGTACCATTTCCGTTATTGATATAGAACCCGCTTCCGGTGGGATTTGATCCCGTAATAATAACGTCCAGGTCACCATCATTATCAAAATCACCCCAAGCATTAGATAAGTTCTGATTATTTGTTGCCGTAAATGGAACATCGGTTTTTACATAAGTACCAGAATTATTGACATAGAATTTGTTTTCGACACCCGAATAATTGGTAAGGCAAATGTCTAAGTCGCCATCATTATCATAATCTATGGCATTGTAACATTGCCCATCTTGAGGATCTTCTGAAAAAGATAATACTGAAGTAGGAATTTTTTCGAAACCTTCACTTCCGGTTTCTTTCAATAGATTTTTAAATAAAAAATCTGGTTTTATTCCTGTTGGTCCAGCTGCCGGGCCACTTGCAATAAATAAATCTGTATCCCCGTCCTCATCATAATCGGTCCAGTTAGATACGGTGTATGCCGCTTTTTCGGTAAGAAACTCGTATGACTCTGTTACTGCTGTAAAAGTACCATCTGCATTTCCTCTGTACAAACGATTTGGGAAACTTGACGGATTTAAAAAACCATCTGCAAAAGTTAGAATAAAATCGGGATAACTATCATTATTATAATCGCACCATTGCGTACTCCAGGTAGCAGAGTTGATGGTATTTAAAATAGTATTTGCTTCTGTAAACTGGCCATTGCCATCATTAACATATATTCTGGTTTGTAATGTAGAAGGAGCCGAGAATCTTGAATAGATAAGGTCTAAATCACCATCATTTTGATAATCCGCCCAACTGCTTCCTGCTAATGCAGTAGCTATAGGGATCGTAGAACCTCCTGGTGCAACCTCAAACTTTCCTTTTCCTAGATTCCTATAAATAGTACCTCCATAAAATAGATCCAAAAGGTCGTCATTATCGATATCTGTCCATGAAGTCCCAAAATATGTGCCTCCAATTGTTGGACCAGAAACGATAGGGTTGTCTGTTTCTGTTATTAATGTAAATTTTTGTGATAAAGCAGTGAAAGTAACACAAGAAAAAAAGAATAAAAGTAAAGTTCTCATATGCCCAGGATTTTAAGATTTATAGTATTAAAATTCTATAAAACCGAGCTAGAAAGCGTTTATAATTATAATTTTTTACTTCTTTATTTATCTTGACCTATCAGATTCTTTCTTTTATACTCTGAAGGTGTGCAATTGTATTTGTTTTTAAAAGCAGTGTTAAAGGTAGCTTTGTTATTAAATCCTACATCAAAATAAATGGTTTTAATGCTTGTAGAACTATCTTCCAGTAATAATTTTTTGGCTTCTTCTAGACGATATTCATTGATAAATTGATTGAAATTCTTTTTCGCCTTTTCATTAATGAGCTTAGAAAGAACATGACTAGAATATCCTACCTTGTCTGCAAGATGCACTAATCTTAAATTATTGTCTAAATAGGGTTTGTCATTTTTAATATAAGAAAGCAATTTTTGGTAAAATTCTTCTTTAGTAGTTTCGGTTAACTCAGTATGATTGGTGGATTTGAAAAATAGATTTGATAAGAGTTCGCCATTAAAAATTGAAGGTTCTTTGTAAACGGTATACCCAAGAATGTAAATGGACAGGGACATAGAAAAAGAAATCGCATAATCCCATCCAACATTGAAAAAAGAAAACTTAACCAAAGTATAATAACTTATATAAGAAAGGGTAAAGATGAAAAATAAAGCAATAAGAAGGTGCGTCCACTTTTTTCTCATGACCTCATATTGCGATTCAGGTTTGTCTTTATAAAAAGAAATCAGATCTTTAATAATAATTAGATAAATAATAAGAGAAAGGGCAGGTAACCAAGGAGATCTAATAGACCAAAAGAAATATGATAGGACATCACCGTTGTAATCGTTTATATTTTGAAACCCTTTGGACTTAAAAAAATAAAAGGCATTTAGAAATAGTGATAAAAATGCTGGTAAAAAATGATACCAGCCTATCTTAAAAGATTTGCGATAAAACTTGGTGATATAACTGTATAACAACGGTCCAAAAGTTAGATACCAGGTAGAATCAAAAAAATAGAGATAAGGATATTTGATCTTATATCCTGTCCAAAAGAAAACATATTGGAGCAAGATAAATGAGAACCCAAGGATTAAAAGAATTATTGGGAGGTTATGAACTCTATTGTTTTTATTTAAACCCAAAACAAAGCTTAGAAAGAACCCGAATGAACTAACCAGTAAAAAAATGGAAGTCCATGTATCAAAAGATGGAGACAGGTCCGCTTGCATTGTATTTCTTAAGTTTTAATAATTTCTTTTAATTCTTTAATAGTATGAGTAGGATTTTCGCTTTTAAATACAAAACTTCCTGCAACCAAAACATCTGCTCCTGCATCAACTAGTTTTTTGGCATTTTTATTGGTAACTCCTCCATCAATTTCTATGAGTGTATTTGCCCCATTACGCTCAATGATTTCTTTTAAGGTTTCTACTTTTTTATAGGTATTCTCTATAAAGGATTGACCACCAAAACCAGGATTTACACTCATTATACAAACCAAATCAATGTCATTAATTACATCTTCGAGTAAATTAACATTGGTATGTGGATTTATGGCAACACCAGCTTTCATGCCTTCTGCTTTTATGGCTTGAAGTGTTCTATGTAAATGAGTACAAGCTTCATAGTGTACAGTAAGGATATTACTACCCAGATCAGCAAAAGTTTTTATGTAACGATCTGGATCTACAATCATAAGATGCACATCGATGGTTTTTGTTGCATGTTTTGCAATATCTCTAAGAACAGGCATTCCAAAGGAAATGTTAGGTACAAAAACACCATCCATAATATCTATATGAAACCAGTCTGCATCACTAGCGTTGATCATTTCAACATCGCGTTGTAAATTTGCAAAGTCTGCAGCTAGAACTGAGGGAGCAATAAGTTTTGAAGCCATAAAATAATATCGTTTCGAGCAAAAATACTATTAAAGTTTTAATTTATGGGTTAAGATAGCTTCATAAATTTATGAGCGAGATAGGAGATATTCTTAAAGATATCAGGGTTATGTGATTTCTGTTCTTTTAAAAAAAGTTGAAATTCCTGATTATTATTTTTTTCGGTGACAACCGTAAAAGAAGAATGATATTCAGAGAATGAAGTATCTGCTATTTCGCGATCAAATATTTTAATTAGATTAAAGTGTCTTTGATCTAATTTTATTTTCTCATATACTTCTAATAAGATATCCCTTTGTCCTTCTATTACCTGAAAAAAATTGCCAGAAGAATACATCAATATCCCCGTTATATTATAAGCGTTATTACGTTCTTTTACAGTTTCTAATAATTCATTTATATCAGAATCTGTAAGAGTCGGGTGCGCAGTACTTACATAGCTTATAGTTTTTAACATATTAAGAGGATTCTTATTTAAAGATACGGCTTTTTGTGTTAAACCTTTTTGGTTTTGGTATAAACGTTAAATGAAAAAACCTCCGGTAATCAGCCGGAGGTCATTCATCAATCAAAAAACGAACAGTTATGTTATAAAACTGTTTGTAACTGCAATTTAGGAATTTATCCTAAATATGTCTTCAATATTTTACTTCTAGATGTATGTTTTAATCTACGAATTGCTTTTTCTTTAATTTGACGTACACGTTCACGAGTTAAATCAAATGTTTCTCCAATTTCTTCAAGTGTCATTGGATGCTGATCACCAAGACCAAAATATAATCTAATAACATCGGCTTCTCTAGGTGTTAACGTTTCTAGAGCTCGCTCTATTTCGGTACGTAAAGATTCATGCAATAATGATCTATCTGGGTTTGGAGATTCTCCTGAGTTTAATACATCATAAAGATTAGAATCTTCTCCTTCAACAAGAGGAGCATCCATACTTACATGACGGCCAGAATTTTTCATAGATTCTTTTACGTCATTGATAGTCATATCTAATTCTTTTGCAATTTCTTCGGCACTTGGTGGGCGCTCATGAGATTGCTCTAAGAATGCATAGGTTTTATTAATTTTATTAATAGAACCAATTTTATTTAATGGCAAACGAACGATACGAGATTGCTCTGCCAATGCTTGCAAGATAGATTGACGAATCCACCATACCGCATATGAGATGAACTTAAATCCACGAGTCTCATCAAAACGTTTTGCAGCTTTTATTAATCCAAGATTACCTTCGTTAATAAGATCAGGAAGAGTAAGTCCTTGATTTTGATATTGCTTAGCAACAGATACCACGAATCTTAAATTTGCCTTTGTTAATTTTTCAAGGGCTCTTTCGTCACCTGCCTTAATACGCTGAGCTAATTCTACTTCTTCATCCGCAGTAATAAGATCTACTTTACCAATTTCCTGTAAATACTTATCCAGCGATGCAGTCTCACGATTCGTTACCTGCTTCGTAATTTTAAGTTGTCTCATCTATGTTCTCCTTGAAATTTTATTTGTGAATATTTAGGGCCTTTATTTATTATACGTAATATGTTACAAAAATGTTACAAAAACGATATTTTTTAATCTAAAATATTCACTTTCATTTTGTTTGTCGTAAAGCAAAACCCTTACTAACACTGGATATTGTTAATATTTGTGTTTTATGAAAAAAAAGTAAAAATCCTTCTGAAATAAAAGGCATATACGTGTTGCATTTGACTGATTTTATTTTAAAATTGATAAGAAAACCCGGTTTGGATTGCAAAATAAAACGGTCTGTAAGATGCTGTATTATTAGTAGCATTTTGTAATTGATATTTGGCAATAGGTTCTATATTAAAATAGATGTTTCTGCTAAGTTTGTATTGAAAGCTTGCTCCAAGGTTGATACTGAAATTCGTTTTGGAAATTTTAGAATTTCTTCCGGTTGCTAAAGTATTCGATTGCGAAGTCGCTGTAATTGTATTACTGTTTAAAATAACTAAACTAACACCTCCTATTACCGATGTAACCACCTTTTTGTCAATGATATCATAACCTACCTCCATGGCTATCTCGTGATAATTGATCTTTTGGGTAAAATTAATCTCTTCCTGATTACTTAAGATTTGATTTATCTGGTTGTTAGGTCTAATCCCAATACTACCCAGTACACTTACGAACAAGGAGTCGGTTTTAATATTTTTTACTTCATTGCGGATTCGAAATTGATTGTATCCAATTCTTGAATAGAATTTCTTATTCAGGTGAGACTTTAGAATAACACCATATCCTAAACTGATGTCTCCACTGTTAGAATTTTGTAATAGGGTATTATCAATTAAAGATCCTTGAGGTACTATATTATATACAGGAATAATGTGCGCTTGAATACTAAACCTGGGAGAAAACTTATTTTCGAGGATAGAATCGATAGGTTTACTGGTCTCGTTAACGAGCAATGTGTCTTTTTTAGCGATCAACATTTCAGGTTTGATCCTATCCTCTAGGTTGTTTATGGTATCTATTTTGGTGGCTATTTCATCATTAGTTACTATCTCACTGTCTTTTATATACTCGTCGGGATTTGAAATTTTAGAAATGGTCGATTCTTTTTGTTTAGCGTCGATATGCTTCGGGTCTGAATTGCCTGCATTTTTTGTTTTTTCGGCAGGATTTACGTTTTTCTGATATTGATGCTTAGTTTCTGTAACCTTAGTGTTGTTTGATGCGTGATATTCCGCAATTGTTTTTATAGAATCTTTAAATTTTTCTGAAACCTTAAAACCAGGATTTGTATTAATCGGTATGTTCTTCTCGTTTTTTAAACCAGAGTTTGCTTTTTTACTTCTATTGACAATTATGACATTGGTTTTATTTGTTGTGTTTTTTACTTTATTCGACTCACTCAATGATTCAGGAAGATTTTGCTCAACAATGTTTTCAATTTCTGGCACTTCAGTTATAATAGATTCTTCACAGTTTTCTATAGTTATTTCTGTATCAGTGACCTTATCATTTGTATTAGGATTACTAGACAGGTTTAGTATTATTGCTGTGCCTATAGCGATAGATATAAGACCAATGGATAATACCCAATAAGGCATTCTGTAACGCTCTTTGGGTTTTAGTCCGGCTTCAATATTCTCCCAAGATACTCTGGTAGGAGATGCTTTAAAATCGTTTAGTTCCTCACTAAATATTTTTCCAATGTCTTTTTTACTGGCCATTACTTATCGCAATTTTTTTTAAACAGTTTGTATTTGACATTATTTTTGTTTTCAATATTACTTTGGCTCTATGCAAATTCGATTTTGATGTCCCTTCAGAAATATTCAGCATTTCAGCAATTTCTTTATGAGAATAATTGTCTAGTTCATATAGACTAAATACTAATCTATATCTATCGGGTAATTCTTGTATTAGTGCAAGTAATTCATTTAAGGAAAACTTTACCATTTCTGGATCAATAGTCGTATCTGTTATTTTGTTTTCGTCTAATTTTACGTCTAAAAAGGGCGTTTTTTTATATTTATCGATGGCTTTATTAATGGTTATTCTTTTTATCCAACCTTCAAAAGATCCTTTAAAATTATATTGATGTATTTTTTTGAAAATAGTTATAAACGCATCCTGTAAATTATCTTCGGCTTCATCATAATTTTTGCAATACTTTAGACTCAAAGCAAAAAGTACATCTTTATATAAATGAAACAATTTACTTTGCGCTTCGCGATTATTTTTTTGACATTTTTTTACTAACTTGTTTATGTCCAACTCGTTAAGCTTTTTTAGAGACTTTGATTTATGCTATTGACAACGTCCAATTTCTTCAATATATTTAAAAATAAGGCATTTGTTCATTTTTAATGACTGTATAATTTGTAAAGGTTGCGTATGTAGATGACTTTTTTAAAGAAATTACTGTCCTATAGACTTTGAAAGAATTGAAAGGCTTTCGGTTTGATCAACTTTAAATAGGCGATCTATGCTTTGTGAATAATTTAAATTATCCACATTTACGGTCTCAACTGCGTGGAGCTTAAGGGATTCTGGTATTGAAGATATGTTGGTTTCTTGTACAATCATTTCGGGAACATTTTGTAATTCATAATTCCCTGTTTTTTCTTTTGGGGATATGATTTCCCATCTTAGTACTTGAGAATTTTGACTTATCCACTTTGAGTGTACATAAGAAATTTGGTCCCCAGAAATTTGAATATTCAAATTCTCAAATGTATTATTAGCTACGGTAATATCTGGATTGATGAAATTAAATGAGGTGGGGATATTACCTCTGGTATTTTGATGATATGTAGCATTTTGATCATAGGCGGTAAGTATTAATCTAAAACGTTCAAATATTGAAGGGGTATATACACTAATTTCGTTTACCGATATCTCTGGAATACGATTTACATATAGTTTATAGGCCGTAGAATCAACATTTTTATCAATTAATCCAGATAATCTGGATGCATAATAGAAATCACCTATAGTGTTCAGAGAGGATGTATTAATAATGTGTTTATTTTCCATATGGATACTATTATCTAAATCAATAATAGGATTGTTGTTTTCATTTAAATTCAGAGCTTGATATTTCGGTACTTGATTTGAAAAAGAAGTACTTATAACAAGTAGTGGAGCACTCTCTGAAAAGGCGTATGAAAAGGTTTCTTCAAGCTTAACGTTTAAAGGAGAAAAACGCCCAAGTTGAGCTAGTATAACTTCATTAAAATCATCAGGAAAATTATTAAGCTTTATCATCGTGTTTGATGCTGGAGAAGGGAAAAAAGCATTAGTTAATTTAATCGTTTTATTAAGAGGGATATCAATATAACTTTTTGCCATAGTTGTATTATTAATCGATAAATGCCTAAAAATTGTAAGAGCTACATTTTTACCAGAGTAAGGTTTTTCCAGATTTATATTATCCAGATTAAAGAGTTGACCATGACCTAAATCCTCTCCATTCTCGCCCTTTATAGCATAAAATAATTTTTGATCCGTCGAGATTACTCCTTCGTCAACTATAATAGTTAAGATAGGTTGGATATTTGAATTAGCAGGGGTATTGTCTTCAGAACATCCAATGGATATTATTAATAATGTTAGTAGAGTTATTTTTTTCATTAGTATATTTTTTATGGTATTGTATTTATATAGACTTGAAGTTTAAATAAGGTTGCTTATGTGTAAAAAAACAATCCTCTCTATTTTTATTAGAGAAGATTGTTTAAAATTAAATTAGCGTTCACCATCACTAGCACAGGCCTCAACAAATAATACGATTCTAATAATATTAAATTCATCAGTATTTATATTCTTAATTTTAACGAAGACTAATTGGGGATTAGCGTTATTGATATAAGAAGAAGGGTCCAAGGAGTTTGTTTCTTGTTCTGCAGATTCAAGATTTTCGAAGAAAGAAACCGAAACGGATTCAGAATCGGCTACATTTTCTTGTAATGAAAGGATACAATCGGTATAATTGTTGAAAATAAATTCTGCTTTTTCTGAAGTGTTTTCTTGTTCACATTCCCTAAACTCTACGTAATCGCAAGAGTTAGGTATGCCACAAGTTTTGGTAATACGATATTGTTTGTCATTATTCATGATTTCGATAACAGTATCGCTTATAGATGTCACTCTCCAATCTAAATTCCAATCGTTGGCTACTTCAGAATTTCCCTCAAGATGAATGTTGATATGTAATTCTTCTCCAATAAATAGGGATATCCAAGAAGTTCTGTAAGCGTTACCTTGGTCATAAAAAATACCCGTTCCATCTTCGTAAAAATCCATTATTGAATTGTCATATCGAGTATCATCGGTATCCGAGGTTACTTTCCATATGCAATTAACTTCTTCTAATAAACCATTGCAGTATTGGATAATTTCAGATTTGATACAGGTTTCGATAGCTATTTTTAATTCTTCGTTGGTATTAATACTTATCGAAGTGCCATCTTCTTGTATACTGGTTATAGGGTAACTTAAGCCAATAGCTCCATCTTCTTCTGTAGCATCAAGCGCAGTAATAAACTCTATATTATTACGAATGATCTTACTATCAATAATTTCAGATTGATCATTATAGAGGTATACATTGAAAGGGTATATAAATGTGAGGCAAACTGGTTTTTCTTCTGATTTGATTTCAGAAAAACTCCTTAGATCTCTGAATAATTCTGAATTAGCATCTATTTTTCCAATGTCGAAAAATTCATAGGGTTCGTTGCTGCAAGAAGCTATAACTAGCATTATAATTACAGTAAATATGGGTTTTAACTTTACCATGGTAATGATTTTAAGTATTCACCCTATTAGACTATGGCGTTGCAAAAGGTTGCGTAAGAGTATTTACGAAATTTAATTTTTTGGATAATGATTGAGAATAATTTTCTTTAAAAGAAGAAGTGTTTTACTCAAATTCTAGTACATCAGGAACCTTTATTTGTGCGCGTAGATTGTCTATTTTTTTAAACATTTTATTGAAAAAAATATTTCGTTCCTTTTCGCCAGTAGTACTCAATAGTTTAGAACCTTCCATTTGTATGTTTAAAAAATCTTCGGCCTGATCGCATGTTTTGATATCGTTTGTCCTGTAATACGAAAGAATCGTAAAAGGAACGTAAAGAGATGTAGTAGATGGAGTTTTAACCAGAACTCTATTATTCATTAATAAGAGTTCGTTGTAATAAAACTTAAAGGTTTTCTTTTGAGTGACAATTTTTTTAGAAATGGTATGCATTAGATCTCTGAGATCATTACATATTTGTAATGCATCGGTTTCGGTTAAAATGTCAGCTTCAAAATAAAAATGAATTTGTTTTAGCGTGCTATTTATTGTAGTTAAATCCCAAATTTCTACTGCATTTATACCATTGTACAGTTGACCTAGATTTTTAGCAGCTTCCAATAATGATAATGAGGGATTAAAATTATTGAATGAAGTTTCGGCCAAACTCGAATCCATAATCTTAAGCCATACATACATTTTAAATTTTGATAAAAGATTGTCGTTCGAGGTATAGAAAATAGGAAGATCTTTGGCTGAGTATATCATTTTTACTGCCGAATTATTAATTAATGGTAGTAACGAATTATACGAGTTTTTATAGTATGCCAATAAACTATCCATATCCTTTACAGGGGCTGTTTTTTTTACGGCTACAATATGTTCTAGTTCATTGGTAAATAGTTGATCTATTGATATCCCAAAATATTTTGCCAGGGTAATCCCTTCTTCTAGTGATAACTTACTCTTATATGTTACACGGCGATGTGCTGCATCATAACTAATATCAAGAACAGTAGCGACTTGATCTATAAGAGATGTTTTTTGATTGAGTTGTGATTTTATTAGTTCTAAAAAAGTTTTTTGGATCATTTTTAGGGGGTTTAAATCTTAAAATGTATTGCTAGGGGACTGGCAAGGTAAAATAGAAAAATATATATTTTTTGTGATTATCGCAAAAAATAATTCGAACCCTTGCAATTTTTACTATTTAAGATTGGGTCAAAGCGAGTATGTTTGGGAGGTGTAATTTCTAAAATGTAAAAAAACTAAGAAGATGATTTTAATAAAGAAATATATACAAGCAAGATTTCTTTTAGGCTTTAGTATGTTATGCTTATTTGTATTGCCTAGTTGTCATAGTTACAGAAATATGGATTTGACAGTTGATAAGATAGTGCTAAATAAAAAATACAAGGTAACTACTCAGGGTTTAGATGAAGCAAAAATTAAAATATTGAAGGTGACAGATTACGGTATTACTACTATAATAAATGGAGAACAAAAAAATATACCTTTCTCAGAAATAAAGGAAATAAAAAACAAGAAGTTTTCATTTATAAAAACTTTTGTGATATTGCCCGTGTCTTACGCTGCTTCTGGAGTAGGGTTATTGTACTTGTCGCTGGCAATGAGATAAAAAAAGCCTTCCAATTTGGAAGGCTTTTTTACATAAAAATTAATTTTCTTTTCTATCCGGTCTTGGTTTTCTATCACCTCTAGGTTTGTCACCTCTTGGCTTATCACCTTCTGGTCTAGGAGGTCTTGGTAAAAGCGCTTTTCTAGACACTTTTTCTTTACGTGTTCTAGAGTCAATACCAAAGTACTTAACGTCAAAAATATCACCCATGTTTACAACATCGCTAACATTTTCTGTACGTTCCCAAGCTAATTCTGATACATGAAGTAGTACTTCATTACCAGGAGCTTCCATATATTCAACAACAGCACCAAAATCTAGCATTTTGATCACTTTCACTTCATAAACACTTCCTACCTGAGGTTTAAAAGTTATAGAGTCTATTTTTGCCAATACCGCATCGATACCTTCTTGATTTGTACCAAGAATTTCAACATTTCCTTCTTCGGTAACTGGATCTTCATTGATTACAATAGTAGTGCCAGTTGTTTTTTGTAATTCTTGAATTACTTTTCCACCAGGTCCAATCAATGCACCAATATACTCTCCTGGAATAGTTTTGGTAACCATTTTAGGGGCATGTGCTTTAACGTCTCCATTAGGAGTAGCAATTGTGTCTGTTAATTTACCAAGGATATGTAAACGACCATCGGCTGCTTGTTTTAATGCATTAACAAGTATTTCATAAGAAAGACCTTTTACTTTAATATCCATTTGGCAAGCCGTGATACCATCTGCAGTACCTGTTACTTTAAAATCCATATCACCCAAATGATCTTCATCACCTAAGATATCAGATAATACGGCATATTTTCCAGTCTCACCATCCGAAATTAGTCCCATAGCGATACCAGACACAGGTTTTTTCAGTTGTACACCGGCATCCATCAATGCCATAGTACCAGAACATACGGTCGCCATAGATGATGAACCGTTAGATTCTAAAACTTCCGATACAACACGCACTGTATACGGGCAATCTTCAGGAATCATTCCTTTTAATGCACGCTGCGCCAAATTACCATGTCCTACTTCTCTTCGAGAAGTACCTCTTATTGGCCTTGCTTCACCAGTCGAGAAAGGAGGGAAGTTATAATGTAAGTAAAATGTTTCTTCTCCTTCATAAGATGGCATATCTATTTGATTAGCTTCTCTCGATGTTCCTAAAGTAACTGTTGCCAATGCTTGAGTTTCTCCTCTAGTAAATATAGAAGACCCATGAGTAGAAGGTAAATAATCAACTTCGCACCAAATTGGTCTGATCTCATCGGTTTTACGACCATCAAGACGTAATCCTTCATTAAGTGTTAAATCACGAATAGCAGCTTTTTCGGCTTTATAGAAATATTTTGATACCAAATCTCCAAAATCTTCTAACTCTTCTTCAGAAAAAGTAGCTGTTATCTCTTCTTTTATTTCAGCAAAAGCAGCACTTCTTTCATGTTTTGAAGATCCAGCTTTTGCTACTGCATATACTTTGTCATAAGCCATGTCATGAACCTTTTGAGCTAACTCTTCGTCTGCTCTTTCAGGATCGTATTCACGAACTTCTTTCTTACCAAAAGCTTCTGCTAATTTAAGTTGAGCCGCACATTGTACTTTGATAGCCTCATGAGCAAACTTAATAGCTTCTACCATTTCTTCTTCAGAAATTTCATCCATTTCTCCTTCTACCATCATTACAGAATCGGCAGATGCACCAATCATCATATCGATATCTGATTCTGCTAATTGTGCTCTAGTTGGATTGATAATAAACTCTCCGTTTATTCTACCTACACGTGCTTCAGAAATAGCACATTCAAATGGAAAATCTGATAACTGTATCGCTGCAGACGCTGCTAGTCCAGCCATTGCGTCTGGCATTACATCTTCGTCATGAGACATTAATTGGATCATCACTTGTGTTTCGGCGTGATAATCTTTTGGGAAAAGTGGACGAAGAACTCGATCTACTAAACGCATTGTTAATACCTCACCATCACTTGGTCTTGCTTCTCTTTTGAAAAACCCTCCTGGATAGCGTCCAGCTGCAGCAAATTTTTCTCTATAGTCTACTGTTAATGGTAAGAAATCTACATCACTTTGCTTGTAATTTGAAACTACTGTACAAAGCAACATACATTTTCCTGATTGCACCACAACAGAACCATGTGCCTGTTTTGCTAATTTTCCGGTTTCGATAGAAATCTCTCTACCGTCACCAAGGTCTATGACCTCTCTATAAACTTGTGGAATCATATTTTTTTGATTCTAGCCCATCACATCCTCTTCCCGAATGGAATGGGTTTAATTAAACATTGGTTTCCGTCTTACTCGGACGGACAAGGTTGTGTTGTTGTAGTATTTGCGCGACCAATGAAAAACTAAGGCATGCATTCATACCGCTTTATAGGTAATGAATGTTTTTTAATTATTTTCTATAAAAAAAGAGGCATAAAGCCTCTCTTTTCTTATTTTCTTAATCCTAATTCTTTTACAATTGCACGATATCTCATGATATCTTTTTTCTTAAGATAGTCAAGTAAATCTCTACGCTTACCTACTAATTTAACCAAAGAACGCTCTGTGTTATAATCTTTACGATTCTTTTTTAAGTGTTCTGTTAAATGCGTAATTCTGTGCGTAAACAATGCAATTTGACCTTCGGCAGAACCACTGTCATTCTTTCCTTTACCGTGTTTTGCGAAGATTTCTTCTTTAATTTCTTTTGTTAAATACATTCCAATATTATTTAAATGATTTTTATGTATAGATAGCGCTATGCTATCAGCGTGCAAATATAATATTTTTTAGATAAGAAATGCTGATTATTAAAAAAAAACATAAGGTATTAAACCTTTTGTAAAAATATGAGTCTTAGGATGGTAACGTTAAAATTAAATATTATGAAAAACAGCATCTTAAAATTTGGTCTAGCAATTTTTTTGTCCGCAATTTTTACAGGTTGTAGTGAAAGTGAATCTGATGAAGTAGTAATCGAATCTCTGAAATTTGAAGAGGCAGAACTTAGTGCAAAAATCGATAACTCCGCCGAAGTAATTAGTGATACCTTCGTACAAATATATGAGTTCGAAGAGAGTCCGTTTAAAAACTCTGTTCATCCGTTTATACCAGAATGCGCAACTATTACTATCGAAATCACGAATAACTCTAAAACTATTGTGGTCGATTTTGGTACAGACGGTTGTGAAGTAAGAGGTCATTTAATTAAAGGTAAAGTGAATATGTCTTATGAAGTTGATACAAATACAAAGACTTTGGTTATTAATTATACCCTCGAAAACTTTTTTATTGATGACATACAATTTGAAGGATCCAAAACAGTAACTAGACAAAAAGCCAATGAGAATGGAAATCCGCAATATACAATGGATTTGGATTTTAATATCACCTTTGCAGATGGTACGGTAGCTTCAAGAACAGGAACCAAAACTCGAGAATGGATAGAAGGAGTACGTAATGGTAATTGGGGAGATAATGTTTTCTTAATTACCGGAGCTTGGGAAACCAATTTTGTAAACGGAAATACACATAGTACAACTATTACAACGCCTTTGAGACGTGAAGCGAGCTGTAAGTTTTTGGTAAGCGGAGAAGTTGCATTAGTACGTACTAGTTTTCGTGGTACTCTAAATTATGGAGAAGGGGAGTGCGATAATCTAGCTGTATTTGTAAATGACGAAGGAGAAGAAAGAGAAATTCGGTTATAAAGTTTTTTGATTAGTGAGTAGAAAAAGTAGCTGTATGATTCTGTTGACATACACTTTTTTGACTAAAAGTAAAGCCCGGTAAAATACCGGGCTTTATATTTTTTGAAATAAACGTAGTTTATTAATTTGAAAGTGCTCGATTTAGAATCAAGTCCAGATATAAGTTTATATTTTGTTTTAGGTCTTGTCGCGGAGTGATAAAATCTAAGAACCCGTGTTCCATTAAAAACTCCGACGTTTGAAAACCTTCAGGAAGTTCTTTACCTGTAGTATCTCGTACAACTCTTGGTCCTGCAAATCCAATAAGAGCACCAGGTTCGGCAATGTTGATATCTCCTAACATTGCAAAAGAAGCAGTTGTTCCTCCTGTAGTTGGATCGGTACATAATGAGATGTAAGGAATACCGGCATCTGCTAATTGTGCAAGCTTTGCCGAGGTTTTTGCCAATTGCATTAAAGATAAAGCAGCTTCCATCATTCGGGCTCCTCCTGATTTTGAAATAATCATAAAAGGAATCTTGTGTTCTAATGAATAATCTGCTGCTCTGGCAATTTTTTCACCCACAACACTTCCCATAGATCCACCGATAAAAGAAAAGTCCATGCAGGCGATGACTAAGTCATTACCATTAGATTTTCCTACTGCTGTTCTTACAGCATCCTTTAAATTTGTTTTTTCTTGTGCGTCTTTAAGACGATCAACATATTTTTTCTTGTCTTCGAATTTAAGAGGATCCTTAGAAGAAAGGTTTTTATCCAACTCTTTGAATTTGTTGTTGTCAAACAAGATTTCGAAATACTCTTTACTTCCAATTCTTACGTGGTATCCATCCTCTGGACTGACATAGAAATTTTTCTCTAATTGTTCTGCATCTACAATTTTTCCTGTAGGAGATTTGTACCAAAGTCCTTTTGGAACATCTTTCTTGTCCTCTGTAGCAGTTTGTATACCTTTTTGTGTTCTCTTAAACCAAGCCATAAATTATATTATATTAAAAAAGCTGAAACTCCTAGGGTGAGTTTCAGCTTGGTTTTCAGTCTTCTATAATGTGTTTACATTATTTAAATCTTCGAATGCCTTTTTAAGACGGGTTTTAAAGGTGATTTCACCTTCTCGTAACCATTTTCTTGGATCGTAATATTTTTTATTAGGTTCTTCAGATCCTTCTGGATTACCAATTTGTGTTTTTAGATAATCGATATTATTGGTCATGTAATCTCGAATACCTTCATTAAAAGCAAATTGAAGATCTGTGTCAATATTCATTTTAATTACTCCGTAGCCAATTGCTTCTCTAATTTCTTCTAAAGAAGAACCGCTTCCTCCATGAAATACAAAATCGATGTGGTTATTTTCGACTCCATATTTTTTGGAGATAAATTCTTGAGAGTTTTTTAAGATTTTGGGAGTAAGTTTTACATTTCCTGGTTTATACACTCCATGTACATTTCCGAAAGCTGCTGCGACAGTAAATTTATCACTTACTTTACTTAACTCTTCATAGGCATAAGCAACTTCTTCGGGTTGAGTATATAGTTTAGAATCATCAACGTCACTATTGTCAACGCCGTCTTCTTCTCCACCAGTAATTCCTAACTCTATTTCTAGTGTCATTCCCATTTTGCTCATTCGAGCTAAATATTCTTTACAGATTTCGATATTTTCCTCGATAGGTTCTTCAGATAAATCGATCATATGAGAACTATATAAAGGTTTTCCAGTTTCTTTATAAAATTGTTCTCCGGCATCTAGTAATCCGTCTATCCAAGGAAGTAATTTTTTTGCACAGTGGTCAGTATGCAAAATTACAGGTACACCATAAGACTCTGCTAAAAGGTGTACGTGTTTGGCTCCAGCTACTGCACCTGAGATTGCAGCTTTTTGGTTTTCATTAGAGAGGCCTTTCCCTGCGTTAAATTGGGCGCCTCCATTAGAAAATTGAATAATAACCGGAGCGTTTAATTCTGCGGCAGCTTCTAAAACCCCATTAATAGAGCTAGAACCTATGACATTAACCGCAGGTAATGCAAAAGCTTTTTCTTTTGCGTACTTAAAAATTGCTTGCACGTCGTCTCCTGTAGCAACTCCTGGTTTGATGTTGTGACTCATAATTTAGTTTTGGTTTATAAGCTTACAAAAATAGTAAAATTATACGTAAACCTGTAGGAATAAAATAATCTTTGTATCCCAAGAAAGATGAAGTTTTGATAGTAGAACTTAAGGCTGGTTTTTTGACAATAGTATGTTATTTAGAAAGCGAAAACAGTAAAGAAATGAGTAATCTACTATTTTTAGAAAGGATAATTGATTCCAAAATTATAAACAGCTTCAGAAAAATTATACCCTTTAAACCATCTTTGATCTCTGTCGCTAGCCGGATTAAAGGTTTTAAAGCCAACATCTAATCGAATGACAAAGAATTCAAAATCATATCTAAAGCCAAAACCGGTGCCTACTGCAACCTCTTGTATGTCATCTAATTTTGAAAAAACGGCTTCTTCTTCCTCTACATTATCCAAAACATTCCAAATATTCCCAACGTCGATAAATAATGCGCCATTAAGAGAACCTAAAATGTTGTACCTGTATTCTAAATTTGAAGCTAGTTTTAAATTTGCTTCATTAAATTCATTTCTTCCACCACTGCTTCCAGGGCCCAAATCATAAGCCAGCCATGCTCTATTGTCATTAGGGCCTCCTCCAAAAAAACTTCGGGCAAAAGGTATGCTATTGGCATTGCCATAAGGGATTGCAATTCCTCCAAAAGCTCTAAAGGCAATAATATTTTTTCTTCCAAGATCCCAGTGTTTGGTATAATCTAATTCGGTTTTGACATATTGAGAAAATTCAACACCAAAAATTTCAAATCGGTCATTCGAATTTTTTTTCAAATCAGCCAAATTGGATACGGTGTTTAATACATTTCCTGCCAGTTCAAGTTTTGCCCTAAATCTCGAAAAATCTTCATCATATAAATTTTCTTTGTTATTTCTTGTATAGGTATAGCTAGAAGCAAAGATTAAGTTGTCTTCGGTTAGTCTTACTTTTCGTTCGTTAATGTTCTGAATATCTCGTAATTGCTCAGTATTAAGGTCATCATCTGGATTAGTCCCTAAGGATTCTGCAATAAAATCATCAGCTCCACTTGGGATCTGTAATACTGCATTGCCGATATCCGGAACTCCCGTATCCGGCTGTACAAAGAAAGGGGAGTTGGGGTCTAAAACTTGGCGAGCAATATCGTTTAATTGATTAAAGGAGGTATTGTATATATTAAAATAGTTATTGGTATTTAAATTTCTAACATATTGAACGTTTACCAAATCAAATTGATTCGTTACTATTCTACTAGGATTCCATTGATAATTAAATATTCCCGTTGCATTTTGCTTATCCAACCCAATGTTTTGCTGAACATTGATCCCGAAGATTAAATTTGTTGTAGGCGTCATTCTTTTGGGAATGATTTTGTTTGTTTTGAAAGGAAAAACGATTTTAGGAAATGATAATTTGACATCGGTTCCTACTTCAGAAATATTGAAAAATCGTTCTCCTCCATCCACAGCGTCACTTGAGGAACCAATACTTCCTCTAGCCGAAATTTCTAAGATTTCTGCCCCTCTAAAAACATTTCGAATTAATAAAGATCCTCTAAAACCTATACCAAAAGCCTGTATGTTTGAGGTAGATACATCAAATTGCACATTGGTGCTATATTTTTTTCTTGGGGTTAATAAGATGTTGGTGATCAAGCTTTCTCCTGTGGGGTCATTAGGATCTACGTCATATCTGATGTTAGGATATTTAAAAGTTCTTAAGTTGTTAATTTGGTTATAGGTAAATGTACGATCTTGATCCTTAAAAACCTCTCCGGGAGTTATTAGAATAGAATTGGCTATTGCCTTTCGCGTAAATTTAATTTTGTCATAAGCATATATATTGTAACCCCTATAAGAAGTACTATCAGCAGGTTTTTTATCCCTGTTTTTATATGCGTAGTCCGTAAAAACATTTACCTTACTTATCTTATGAATCTTAAACGGAATTCGAGCTGTAGAATCACCAAAAGTAACAGGGCGATTATTAATAATTAAATTTAGGTTTACTTTGTGATCAGTATTTACTGTATCGGCATCAAATTTTATGAATTCCTTTTCAAAATGATACAAACCAGAATTTCGAAACAATGAGGTGAGTCTGTCTCTTTCGGCTTCAATATCCAGTGTTTTGTATTGCTTACCTGCAACTATAGCAGATTTATCTTTGCCAATATTGTAGATAGAATCTGCAATGTTCGATTCAATTTTGGTTCGTAAAGAGTCAATAAAATAAGGTCTGTTGGGGGAGATGTAATAATCTACCAAAGCTCTTTTGTTATCCTTTCTTGTTATTTTATAATCGGTTTCGACATTAAACCAACCGTTATTCCAAAAATAAGCATGCAATCTTTTTTGAGAACGTTTTGTTTTATTTTCATTAAGTATCGAAGGTGGTTCTCCTGTTTTTTTGATCCATTTATTAATACCAGAAAGACCAGCCCCTAATCTATCGACTTGTTTTTTGGATAAAAAACGAATCATTCGTTTTTCTCTATTTGGTTTACGATGTAACCAATCTTGATATAAAGAATCTTTATTGACACTAGCAAGATTATAAATGTGTAAACGTATGGGAATTCCTAACTTGGTGTTTGGTTTTTGAATTATTTGATTTTCAAGTTTAACATCATTGGTTTTGACGCTATCGATAAAAATTTGATTTTTTTCTAATAGATATTCATTATCCTGAACTCTCTTAACCGCATTACACGAAATTAAAAAGATTGTAGTTAGGGTAATAAATAATATTTTTGTCAGAAAGTGTTTCAATCCCTATTTCATTATTGATTCAAAAATACACTATTTGTATGGTTAGCAAAAACCAAAAGAAACTAATAAAAAGTTTATATCAAAAAAAATACCGAAAACAACATGGATTGTTTGTTGCCGAAGGTAAAAAAGTAGTCAGAGAATTACTTGATGCAGGTTTTGCATTGCACGCTCTTTATACTGTTGAGGAAAATTTGTTTAATGTTGATGATCAATATCAATATATTGTTACCGAAGAAGAATTGAAACAGATCAGTTTTTTGACTACTTCGCAAAAGGTATTGGCAATTTTTTCTATTCCCAAACCTCAAAAAATTAATGATAAGGGCATAACACTGGTATTAGATGATGTTAGGGATCCGGGAAATTTGGGCACTATTATTCGTTTATGTGATTGGTTTGGAATACAAGAGTTGGTGTGTTCTGCTCAAACTGTAGATTGTTTTAATCCTAAAGTGATTCAGGCAACGATGGGATCAATTACCAGAGTAAATATTAATTATACAGATACAGTGACATTTTTGCAATCGAAAAAAAATGATGCGAATATTTTTGGAACCTTTATGGATGGAGACAATATATACCCAATGCAATTACCTAAACAAGCTATAATCGTAATGGGAAACGAAGCAAACGGAATATCAGAAGAGATTGAAAACCTTGTTAATACTCGAATTGCAATACCTCAATTTGGAACGGGACAGAAAACCGAAAGCCTAAACGTAGCAACCGCTACTGCAATAGTACTTAGCGAATTTAAGCGATCTTAAGAATGCTTTATTGAAACGTAAAGTTTATAAAAATCCCTCGAGTAGACATTTTATCAATATCTGCGGTCCAAGGACTGTTGGGATCATTATCTTTTATCAACTCATCCGACATAGCAAATACACCTCTTATTGAAGGGGTAAATTTGAAGTAAAATAGGTATAGATCTATCCCAAAACCAATTTCATAATAATTCGTATTGGTTTTCATTCTAAACTCACCTGTACTATTATCATCTGGATTATCTTCGTTACTGGATAAATTAATAGAAGTAGAGATTCCTCCGACAATAAAAGGTTTGAAATTATTAATTCTTTTTGTAGATATTTTTAGCAATAATGGTACATGAACATATGTTGATTTAACCTCTCTAAATGATTCGAATTGCGAGGTGAATGTAGGGTTAGAGAAATTTAGGTTTCGGCTAGTAAAAGTAACCATTGGTTCTAGTCTAAGGTCTAGGTAATCGTTAATTCTCATATTTCCTAATAAACCTACACTAAAACCTACTGTTCTATCTACCACAATATCTTCGTTTTCAAATTCTGCGGCATAATCAAAATTAAAATCGTAACTATTAAATCCAAGAATATAACCCCAGCTAAATCGCGGTTTGTCAAAATTTTGCAAATTTTGTACTCTTTCTTTCGAAAATAGTTGAGCACTCATATCCTGAGCACACATTACGAGAACAATTACAATAATAAGTTTTTTCATCTACCTAAAAATTTACCGATCCATTACACATACTATGTTTGTATTGATCAGTATAGTTGCTTTTTAAATGCCCTATACGAGCTTTTGTATTATTTTTTAGCTTTATAAATAGTAGCCACTCCAAAAGTTTGGGGGTTATCTTCAACATCTATAAACCCAATTTTTTTTAAAATATTGTTGAACGCCTCACCATAAGGAAAAGCAGCTGCGCTTTCACTTAAATAAGAATATGCCGATCTATCTTTAGAAAAGATCTTACCAATAAGCGGTAATACCTTTGTAGTATATAGCTTATGGCCTTGCTTATAAGGAGTTTTTGTAGGGATTGAGGTTTCTAATACCACAAAAATTCCTCCTGGTCTCAGCACTCTGTAGATTTCTGAAAGTCCTTTTTCAAGATTTTCAAAATTTCTTACGCCAAACGAAACTGTAATAGCATCAAAATAATTTTCTTCATAAGGAAGATGCTCACTGTCTCCTGTTACCATTTCAATGACGGTATCCAAATTTTTGGAGGCGATTTTTTTTCTACCGATTTCTAACATTCCTGTCGAAATATCAAGACCTACAATTTTTGAGGCACCGGTTTTGGATAATTGTATAGCCAGATCTCCAGTCCCAGTGGCAACATCAAGAATTTTATCGGGTTTGATGGCTCCAACAAGTTTTACTACTTTTTTACGCCACTTTACATCAATACCAAAAGAAATAACACGATTTAATCCATCGTAGTTCCCCGAAATAGTATCAAACATTTCGGTAACTTGTTCTTTCTTAGACCTGTTTTTGTCGTTATATGGTGTTATTTTTTCTGACATTCAAAAAAATTTAGGCAAATATACATTTTTGATATTGATCGTGATAACAGATTCGAATTAAGTTGGATATAATCAAATTTTATCAGTTAGTCAATTTGCACTATCTTTGTACGCTTTTATATTCTAAGACAAGAATTGTCGTTATATTAATGGAGCAAAGAATAAATTTTAGTTCTATTTTATCTTTAGATGGAAAACAATAAACAAAACCAATGAAAATCATTATTGCCGGAGCAGGTGAAGTAGGATTTCATTTGGCTAAATTACTCTCTTTTGAGTCTCAGGATATTACCCTTATAGATACGGATAAAGAATGCCTAAACTATGCCGATACCCACTTGGATATCAGGGTAATTAAAGGAGATGCAACTTCTATTACAATTTTAAAAGAAGCTAGAGTCGAGAATGTGGATATGGTCATTAGTGTAACGTCTAGTGAAACAACTAATATTACTGTTTGCGTCTTAGCAAAACAATTGGGCGCTAAGCGAACTATTGCCAGAATCTCGAATGCAGAATTTATAGAAAACAAAGAAGAGGTAGGTTTTACCAAATTTGGAATAGATGAATTAATATCTCCAGAAGCCCTTGCTGCAAGCGAAATAGAATTATTGCTTAATCAATCAGCATTTCATGATAGTTATGAGTTTGAAGATGGAGCATTGACCATGGTAGGGACCACATTGTCTGAAGAAGCTTTGTTTGTGGGTAAAACGGTGAGAGAAGCCGCCGAGATATTTCCAGAACTTCACTTTATGCCGATCGCTATTCAGCGTTCGGGAACACAATATACTATTATACCCAGAGGAGATACTTCCTTTAAAAAAGGAGATCAGGTATATTTTGTAACTTCTAAAGGAGGGGTCGAAGAACTTTATAAACTTACCGGTAAAGTAAAAGAGCAGATTAAGAATGTAATGATTCTTGGTGGAAGTAAAATAGGGTATCAGACCTCATGTGATCTTTGTGATCATAAATTTAGGGTGAAACTTATAGAAAAAGACAAAGATAAATCTTTTGACCTGGCAGATGATTTGCCAAATGCTTTGATCATTAATGGTGATGGCCGTAATGTAGAGTTGTTGCAAGAAGAAAGTATCGAAGATATGGATGCTTTTATTGCAGTAACGGGGAATTCTGAAACTAATATTATGTCCTGTTTGGTTGCAAAATCCAAAGGAGTTAGAAAAACTATAGCATTGGTAGAGAATATGGATTATTTTCAATTGTCGCATTCTATAGGTATCGATACACTCATCAATAAAAAGCTCCTTGCGGCTAATAATATTTTTAGATTTATTAGAAAAGGTGAGGTGGTTGCAATGACCAAGCTTAATAATATGAATGCCGAGTTGTTAGAGTTTATAGTTAAATCTACTTCAGAAGTAAGTGATAATTTAATTAAAGAACTAGATTTTCCTCGATCGGCTATTATTGCAGGAGTAATACGAGACGGAGAAGGGATGATCCCATTAGGCGATTTTTATATCGAAGCAGGAGATCGGGTAGTTGTATGTTGCTTGCCAAAATCTATTAAGAAAATAGAAAAGCTCTTTCTGTAACCATGTCTAAATTAAACTACAAGATAATCTCGCATATTATGGGGCTTTTATTGCTCTGTAATGGTTGTTTTATGCTGTTTGCTACAATTGTAAGTTTTGCTTATAAAGATGGTGTGACCTTAGAGATTATGATGGCATCTCTGGCGACTATGTTTATAGGTATAGCAATGATGTTTTTAACTCGCGAACACCAAAAAGAGATCAATAAAAGAGAAGGGTACATCGTTGTTACTTTTGGTTGGATATTTATGTCTTTGAGTGGTACTTTACCTTACTTGTTTTCGGGAGCAATACCATCTTTTACCAATGCTTTTTTTGAAACGATGTCTGGGTATACCACGACAGGAGCGTCTATTCTAAATGAAATAGAAATTATCCCAAAAGGAATTTTGTTTTGGCGTAGTCTAACGCATTGGATAGGAGGTATGGGAATCATTGTGCTGGCCATTGCTATTTTACCGCTATTAGGAATAGGAGGTATGCAATTGTTTGCTGCCGAAGCTCCAGGACCAAATGCAGATAAATTACACCCTCGTATTACGGATACTGCAAAGAGATTGTGGCTTATTTATGTGGGTTACACTGCCGCCGAAACTATTTTGTTGAAACTAGCAGGAATGAATTTCTTTGATGCTATAAATCATGCATTAAGTACTTTGTCTACAGGAGGATTTTCGACAAAAAATGCAAGTGTAGCTTATTGGAATGATCAACCCATGATACAATATATCATCATATTGTTTATGTTTTTGGCCGGGATGAACTTTGTGCTTAGTTATTTCGGATTTAAAGGTAAGGTTCAGAAAATTATCAAAGATGAAGAGTTTAAGTTGTATTCATTTTTTATCATAGCATTTACGCTCATTGCTACATTAATAATATATTGCAAAGCTGATGTTTCTATTTCTTCTATAGATCATCCAATGGTTTGGGGAGAAGCAGAAAGTGCTTTTAGGCATGCATTATTTCAGGTGTTAGCAGTAGTTACTACAACAGGTTTTGTCACGGCCGATTTTACAATGTGGACACCTTTTTTAACTGTCTTTTTCTTCGGAATCATGTTTTTAGGGGGATCGGCAGGGTCAACTTCTGGAGGAATGAAAGTTGTGAGACATTTGATTACTATTCGTAACGGGATTTTGGAATTTAAACGAACACTTCATCCCAGAGCTGTATTACCTGTGCGATATAATACTAGAGCCGTTTCTAAAGAAATTGTATTTAATATTTTGGCGTTCTTTATATTATATATGCTCGCTTTTATTATTGGATCTGTTGTTTTAGGAGCTTTAGGGCTGGATTTTGAAACTGCAATTGGTGGTGCGGCCTCTTCGTTGGGTAATGTTGGTCCGGCCTTCGGAAAACTAAGTCCTGTTAATAATTTTGATGTGCTTCCGGCCTTTGGAAAATGGTGGTGTTGCTTTTTGATGCTTATTGGTAGACTCGAACTTTTTACCGTTTTGATACTCCTTACACCTTTTTTCTGGCGAAATAGGTGATGATTGATTTAAATCCTAATTAACTTATTACGGAAACGAGTAGTATCGGGTTATAGTCCAGAGTTCTGTAACTTTTTTGATCGTATCTTTTACTTTTCCGGTTATACTATCTAGGTGTTCGAGATCGATTAAAAAAATATCCAAAATAGATTCGTAGTAATTTAAGTGATTGGTAATAAATTCGTTTTCGGGTTTTATGTCCAAAATTTCATCATCTGTTTTGGTTACATTAAAATTCTCTTTAAAAATTTGTAATACATTTTTTTGAACTATGCGTTCTTTTTCCTGTATATCCATGGGGGAAATGGCTTTAAGTTGGTTTAAACAAACTGTTAAGGTCAAACAGTTGCTGTAATATTGAAAGATATAACTCGGATTTCTTTTATTTATTATTGAGTAAAAGAGTTATAAGTGATAAAAAAAAGTTAAGATATACTAAGGTTTTTTTAAAAAATAAAAAACCGGCTATATCTAGTGTAATAGCCGGCTGTATATAATATGTTTTTAATTTTAAATTTATCCAATAGCTTCTTTAATTCTCTTAATAGCTTCAATGATTTGTTCTGTACTAGCAGCATAGGATATTCTAATACAATTTCCGTTGCCAAAAGCAATTCCGGTAACCGTAGCAACATTAGCATTTTCTAGCAAAAACATGGAGAAATCTGTAGCATTTTCAATAACTTGTCCTTGTATTGTTTTTCCAAAGTAATAAGAGATATCCGGAAAAACGTAAAAAGCTCCTTCAGGCTCGTTACATTCAAATCCTGGGATTTCAGATAATAAGTTTAAGATTAATTTTCGACGTTCTTTAAACTCATCTACCATATATTGGATTTTGCTCACCGGAGCCTCAAGAGCTGTAATCACAGCGCGTTGTGCAATACAATTTGCACCGCTAGTCACTTGTCCCTGTATCTTGTTGCATGCTCTAGCAATCGAGTTTGGAGCTCCAATATAACCAATCCTCCAGCCAGTCATAGCAAATGCCTTGGCAACACCATTAACGGTTACGGTTCTGTCATACATATCTTCAAATTGAGCCATTGAGGCATGATCGCCAACATAGTTGATATGTTCGTAGATTTCATCACTTACAACAATTATCTCTGGGTATTTTTGTAATACATCTGCCAAAGCTCTAAGTTCTTCTTTGCTATAAATAGAACCACTTGGATTACAAGGAGAGCTGTACCATAACATTTTGGTATTTGGTGTGATTGCTGCTTCCAGTTGTTCGGCGGTCATCTTAAAATCAGTATCTATAGCTGTTTTTACCTCTACAGGTACTCCTCCGGATAGCTTTACAATATCGCTATAGCTTACCCAATATGGGCAAGGTAATATAACTTCATCTCCGGGATTAAGATACACCTGTGCTACATTGTATAAAGATTGTTTAGCACCAGTAGAAACAACTATTTGAGAGCGGTCATAAACAAGGTTATTATCTCGTTTAAATTTGGTGATAATTGCATCTTTTAATTCAACATATCCATCTACAGGAGTGTATGAATTATAATTGTCATTAATAGCTTGCACTGCAGCTTCTTTAATAAAATCTGGCGTATTAAAGTCTGGTTCTCCAAGGCTTAAGCCAATAATGTCTTTTCCTTCAGCTCTTAGTTCTCTTGCTTTTGCAGCCATTGCTAATGTTGCAGAAGCTTCAAGAGCGTTAATTCTGTCTGATAATTGTGTACTCATTTCCGATACTTGTGTACTCATTTTTAATTGGTAATAATAAAAGTTAAGATTGAATTACCGGTTCCATTCCCATTTCTTTAAGATGTTTGAAATGAGCAATGATGGCTTTTCGTGTGGTTTTGTATTCGTTATAAGGTAAATTAAACTCTAATGCGGTTTGTTTTACAATTTTAGAAATTTTGGTATAATGAACATGGCTTATATTTGGGAAAATGTGGTGTTCCACTTGGTGATTTAAACCACCGGTAAACCAATTCACTAGTCTATTTTTGGTCGAAAAATTAACAGTCGTAAATAATTGGTGGATAGCCCAAGAATTTTTCATTGTTCCGGTTTGATCCGGAACGGGCATTTGTGCATCTTCGACCATGTGCGCTAATTGAAATACAACACTTAATATTAATCCAGCAACATAATGCATTATAAAAAAGCCCAATAAAATCTTCCACCAGGCTATAGACATAAATATCATAGGGATTACAATCCATATTAAAACATAAATCGTTTTGGTAATAACTACAGTGCTCCATTGTTTTAATGGACTAGGTAGCTTGCCATAGGATAGTTTACGGGCCAGATAATTCTTGGTTTGTTTGAAATCGGTTGTTAATGCCCAGTTAAAGGTTAATAACCCGTATAGAAATATAGAATAATAATGTTGAAATCTATGAAAACGTCTCCATTGAGCATGTTTAGTAAATCGAATCACCCGCCCCGCATCCATATCCTCATCATGACCATGAATATTAGTATACGTATGATGCAGTACATTGTGCTGTACTTGCCAGTTGTATACATTTCCGGCTAGGATATAAATACTGTTCCCCATTAATTGATTGATCCATTTTTTTGAAGAATATGATCCATGATTTCCATCATGCATTACATTCATACCAACACCTGCCATTCCTACTCCCATAACAACAGTGAGTAGTAACAACCACCATTGTGAGATGTTAAGTGTAAGGATTAAAAAATAAGGAGTTAAGAACATAGAAAACATTACGATTGTTTTTAGGTGTAATCTCCAGTTTCCTGTTCGTTTAATATTATTATCTTTAAAATACTGATTAACGCGCTTGTTTAGTGTTCTAAAGAATTTGGCAGAATCCGCTCTGCTAAACCGTACATTAGGTGTCGTCATGCTATTGAGGTTTATGATCAAACGTTATTGATCATTGTAATATTGGGTAAATTTAGGTATTTAAATTTTTTTAAGTTCCTAAAAAGAAGTAAAATATATCAGTTTAACATGTATTTTTGCGACTTAACTTGAATTGATGAATATCTTACTAAAATATTTTCCGGATTTAACCGAAGAGCAACAAGATCAATTTTCTAAGCTGAGAGAATTGTATAAAGAATGGAATGCAAAGATCAATGTGATTTCTCGTAAGGACATAGAGTCGCTATACGAACGACATGTGCTACACTCTCTGGGGATAGCCAAAATACAAGGTTTTAAACCTGGGTCTAGTGTTTTAGATGTGGGTACTGGCGGAGGTTTTCCCGGGATTCCTTTGGCGATTTTGTTTCCGGAAACCCAATTTTATTTGGTAGATGTTATTGCCAAAAAAATAAAAGTAGTTAATGAAGTAGCAAATGCTTTAGAGCTTAAAAATGTAAAGGCCGAGCAGCGCAGAGCCGGAACTTTTGATGATCGCTTTGATTTTGTTGTTAGTCGTGCGGTAACAAATATGCCCGATTTTGTAAAATGGGTGCGTAAAAATATAACCAAAAAAAGTAATCACGAATTGCAAAATGGTATTTTATATCTAAAAGGAGGAGATCTAGCCGAAGAATTATCAAAATTTCCTAAAGCGGTAGAGCATTCTTTATCCAATCATTTTGAAGAAGAATTTTTTGAAACAAAAAAAGTAGTGTATCTTCCTTTGAAGTATAAACTTTAATCTTTTAAATTAAGTCGCATTTCAATTAAATGTTTTTCAAAACCTGCCTTTTGATAGGCTTTAATTGCTCTTGGATTTTTCTCGTAAACTTTTAATCGAATTTCGTCAAGATCTTTAGAGCTAAACCAATTGCATAAATAATTAATGATAAGTTGGCTTATACCTTTTCCGCGATGTTCATCTTTTACATACATAAAACCAATATAACCTAACTGTTTTTGTACGAAAAACTCGTCTCTGTCTCTGATTTGCCCATAACCACTACCAATGATTTCGTTATTGATTTCTGCTACAACAACCTCTGTATGGCCCGACAAAATGTAATCCTCTATACTATAGTAGCTTATTTTTTCAGATTGTTTTAGTGTAGGATCCATTGGGCGTTCGGCCTCAATAATTTTTTGCTCAAAATCAAGAAGAATGGGTAAATCTTGTATGGTTGCAGTTCTAATAATCATATAAAAATCAATAGTAAGGGTAATAAAAAAGGGTGTTCCTAAAAACACCCTTTTTTGTTAAGTATTTTATTCTCTTAAGAAAGGATATCTGTAATCCGATGGAGAAACAAAAGTCTCTTTAATTGTTCTGGGAGAAACCCAACGCAGTAGATTTAAATAAGATCCGGCCTTATCATTAGTTCCCGAAGCTCTGGCGCCACCAAAAGGTTGTTGCCCAACAACAGCCCCTGTAGGCTTATCGTTGATATAAAAATTACCTGCACTATTTTGTAATGCTTTTGTAGCTTCTGCCGCTGCATAACGATTTGTAGAGAATATAGCTCCAGTAAGGGCGTATTCACTAGTTTCGTCGATCAATTTTAGTGTTTCTAGCCACTGGTTATCATCATATACATAAATTGTAATTACTGGGCCAAAAAGCTCTGTACACATAGTGGTGTATTTTGGATCATTGGCAAGAATTACTGTAGGTTCAATAAAATATCCTTTAGATTTATCATAGTTACCACCAGCAATAATTTCTGCGTCAGCATCATTTTTAGCTTGATCGATATACTTAGCAAGCTTGTCAAAAGAGCCTTCATGAATTACCGCTGTAATAAAATTACTCATATCCTCGGGTGATCCCATTTTAAAGGACTTAATATCTTCCTTCAAAAACTTCTCAACATCGGCCCATAAACTTTTAGGAATATAAGCTCTAGAAGCGGCACTACATTTTTGTCCTTGAAACTCAAAGGCTCCTCTCGAGATTCCGGTGGCCACTTGCTTAGCATTTGCGCTTGGATGAGCGACAATAAAATCTTTACCACCAGTTTCTCCTACAATCCTTGGATATGTTTTATAGTTGTGAATATTGGCTCCGATTTTTGCCCAAATATCTTTAAATACATGAGTACTTCCGGTAAAGTGGATACCTGCAAAATCAGGACTGGCCAGGACAGTATCGGTAATCATTACTGGATCTCCGTACACAACATTGATTACGCCATCTGGCACACCTGCTTCTTTAAAAATATCTACGATAACTTTTGCAGAATAGATCTGACTATCACTTGGTTTCCATACTACAGTATTTCCCATTAATGCAGCACTTGCAGGAAGGTTTCCTGCTATTGCTGTAAAGTTAAATGGTGTAATGGCGTATACAAAACCTTCCAATGGTCGGTACTCTAATCTATTCCATGCCTCAGAAGTAGAATCAGGTTGATCCTCATATATTTGAGTCATAAATTCTACATTGAAACGTAAAAAATCAATGAACTCACAGGCGGCATCAATTTCGGCCTGAAAAATATTTTTCGATTGCGCAAGCATTGTAGCCGCATTTATTTTCGCGCGGTAAGGACCTGCAATCAATTCTGCGGCTCTTAAAAAAACTGCGGCACGTTGTTCCCATGCAAGATCGGCCCATTGTTCTCTTGCCTGTATAGCAGTGTCAATTGCCTTTTGAATGTGTGTTTTTTCTGCCTTGTGATACGTTCCTAAAACGTGCTTATGATCATGAGGAGGAGATATTGTACCTGTATCTCCGGTTTTAATCTCTTCACCATTAATATATAGCGGAACATCTATAGTGTCACTATACATTTTTTTATAAGTAGCCAGAACTTCTTCTCTCTCCGGTGTGCCCGGAGCGTATGACTTTACGGGTTCATTAATTGCTGTAGGAACTTGAAAAAAACCTTTTCCCATAATGTAATGTGTTGTTTAAGATTATTAAGATGCGTTATCTAAATGAGTTAGTCAATTAGGATAGCAAAGATAGAAAATTAAAAAAGCTAATATCTATTTTAACCTTTTATAAACATTGTGGAGTATGTATTTTTTTTTGTAAGTTGTCGGATATTTAGCCGACCCAAAATTTATGTGTACAGTAACGTTAATTCCAACTCAAGAAAATAATTTTATTCTTACCTCTAATCGTGATGAGGCTATTAATAGAAAAACATTACTTCCTGAGTTTTATCAAGTAAATAAAACAAGAATGCTTTTCCCCAAAGATGCAGTTGCAGGAGGAACTTGGATAGGGGTAAGTGATAAAAATACAATGATATGTTTGTTAAATGGAGGCTTTGAAATTCATGAAAGACTTACTTCTTATAGACAAAGTAGAGGTGTGGTTGTCAAGGATTTGTTAGAAGCTGATCATTTACAACAAGCTATCTTAGCATATGATTATACTGGTATAGAGCCTTTTACTATAGTTGCAGCAAATTGGCAATCTGATTTAGAGCTTTTTGAGCTGGTTTGGGATGGAGAGAAGAAACATTTTCGATCTTTGGAAAAAGAGACGTATATATGGTCTTCTTCTACGCTCTACAATCAAAAGATGAAAACTATTCGTAAAAAGTGGTTCGATACCTTTAAGAAAGAAAATATTCATACTCCAAATACATTGCTCGATTTTCATAAAAATGCGGGGATAGGAGATAAGGATGTTGATCTGCAGATCGATAGAGGGTTTTTAAAAACGAGAAGTATTACGCAAATCGTTAAAAATGAAGAAGAGCTATCTATGCGATATGAGAACTTACAAAATAAAGAAGTAAGTACTGTTATTTTTGAAGCTATAACCGCGTGAACTACACAGGTAAAATAATTTCGCTTGCCTTTCCTGATACCTTTGTTCGTTTTTCTGATGAGAAGAACGCTTCAAATCTATTACAATTATTTGGTTTGGGTAAAAATGGAATCATCAAAGCAGGACATGCAGCTTTTGTTCTTATCGAAAATAAAACAGGGATTGCAGAATATTATGATTTTGGCCGATATATTACGCCTCAAGGTAAAGGCAGGGTACGAAGCGCTATTACAGATGTTGAGTTAGAAATACCTTTTAAAGCTAAGTTTACAACAGATGGAGAGCTAGCAAATGTTGATGAGTTTTTATTGTGGTTAGAAAAGCACCCCGAAAAAACTCATGGTAGTGGTCGATTAGTAGCCTCTGTTTGTGATTGTATTTTTTATGATAAGGCCAAGGCTTATGTTTTAGAGACACAAAATAAAGGTAGTATTCCTTATTCTACATTTAGAAAAGAAGGTAGTAATTGCTCGAGAATCGTTACCGATACGCTTTTAGAAAGTACAGATAATAGCAAAATAAGGATCCCATTATTGCGAAATAAAATGTTCACTCCAAGCCCTTTGGGTAATGTTGAAAAATCACGTTTAGGTAATCCTATTTATCAAGTTGAAAAAGGAGAACTAATAGTATATCCAGGATCTGTTTTTAGAGAAAATCTGACAAATTATTTTGATAAGAAAATCCCTAAGATGATGAATAATCATGTTGTTAACCCTAAAGGATTTTTGAAGAATGCTCATTTTTTGGATGGGATAGGAAGCAGTGCTTATTTTGTTATGAATTCTTGTGATTTTGATGATGATTTGTACGAAATTATAAGGTATACAGAATGTGGAGAAAAAGATTTTAAAGGGTTGTTTTCTGCAAATAGTCGATTCGATATCACTAAAGAATTTTCTTTTGTCTATGACTCAAATTGTAAATATTGCCATGTAGAACAGGATGGGGATACTATACGATTCGATTTGGTTAAAAGAATAGTGTAACGCCAAAAAATGTAAATTAATAAAATGCGTTTTGCGATCAATTAAGTGCAAATGGAGCACTTAGTTTAAAGCCAGGAATTAACACTTTGAATTTTTTAGTAGATGTAAAATTAACCATATTATAGTGCCCTTTCATGGCTCCAAATGGAGAGCTAAGAAGGCATCCGCTATTATATGTATGCGACTCTCCTGGTTTTAGAACTGGCTTTTTGCCTATTACACCTTCTCCTTCTACAATTTCTGTACTATTTAATGCATCTTTTATTTCCCAAAAACGTGAAGTGAGTTGTACAGAATCTTTACTTTGATTCTCTATAGTGATACGATAACCAAAGGCAAAATGAATCTTGTAGTTCTTATAGAACGTACCTTCAAAGGTGGTGTCCACCGAAATTTTTATACCTCTTGTTATTTGTTGAACCATTCTAAAAAATAAAAATTGATCCTGCTATTGTAATGGCTGAGCCAATACCTGCTAAGATAAAAAATAAAACATTCAATAATAGAAATTTAACAATAGTTTTACCTCTTCCTTGAGCATAAAATTTACGCATCGCTTTGTATAGGTAAAAGAGAAATATCATTATGGCAATACCCGAAGCTGTGTTGCTTTTTGTAATCTGATCAATTAATATGGATATTCCGATAAGTATAAAAAACATAGTTTGAGTATGGAAAGTAAATACCAAATGTTCCATATAGGTGTAAGGTCTGCGAACATATAGCAGCCAGATACTTAATGCGAAGAACGGAAGAAAGAAAAATATGATAAAAGGCAACTTGTTAAATATAAATTCTAATAATTCGCGACCATAATTATCATTAATACTATTTGTTTTTATGGCTCTATGATAGATGTATTTATTATACCTGTTTTTTTTGTGTTTTAATTCTGTTAGGGCACGAATAGCAGAAATCTCACCTGTTTTGTCATAATGATCATCATACATAGCCCATAGTTTTGTGCTTTTCTTAAAAAAACTCATGGTATCTATCTGTTCTTGAGAGTAGTAGGTTGCTTCTTCAGGTTTTTCATCTGTTTTGAATAAAGGAGATGTGTTTTCTATTTCTTCTAGATTCTTGGTAATTTCTTGTTTTTGTAATGCCGATAATCCTTTGTTTTGATTTATTTCTTCACTAACATGTTGTTTTAAAGAATCTACATCAATGTTGTCTTTTATTTCATTAACTGCATTTTTTCCTTTAGAAATTCCATCCTCTACTCCTGTGCTAAAGCTATCAAAATCAATAAATAAGCCATTGATAATAAAAAATATGATAGAAACACTAAGGTAAAACCGAAAGGGATTGGCATATTTGACTCTTATGCCTTCAATATAATCTTTAGAAATTTTTCCTGGACTAAATAATAAGGCAATTATAGTGTGCCTTAATCTAGAATCGTAGGAGAAAATACTGGCAAAAAACTCACCAAAAAAGTCTTTTAATGATAACTTTTTGGTGGTGTTAATTTGTCCGCAATTGTGGCAGTAGCGATCAATCATATCCAAAGGAACCCCACAATTAAGACATTCGTTTCCACGATATTTTTTTAAAAATCTCCCCTTATCTTTCATGAATAGTTAGTTTGTCCCAAGTAGGTGACTAAAATAAAAGGAGTTTATTACAATGCCAAAAATGAATGCCTAAATATTCTAATTTGTAATAGTCGAAGAGTTCCCTATGCCTTTTCCGATAGCACGATCATATCGAGCGCCTGGAGCTCTGTAGTAGGGAATAACAATGTATTCGTTTTCGGTTTCATCAAAATTACCACTAATAAATCCAGGATCAAGAGTTCCATCTTCTCTTAATAAAACGTACTTATAATTATAAAAACCTTGCTTAAATAATCTTGTTGCGTAATAAAAACCACTTTCTTTATCGTATTGCAATTTTGTAGAATCATCAAGAGCGTAGTTATTAAAATTCCCATAAATATGAAGTTCTCCATTTCCTACGGGCTCATAAGATTCTAATAAAAAATGCATAGATACATAGTCCGCTTCAACATTATTGTTGTCACTGGCGTTAAGATTTCTAATCACGAAATTGCCGTTAATGTCTGGATTATAAGTGTATTTCCTGTTTGCTCGAGTAATATTACGATGCAGATAATTGTGGTATATATCTTTTAGTTCAATCTTTGCTATACTGCCATAGGCAGCTCTTATATCTTTACTGTCAAATGATAAATATTCGTTTCCTCCCCAAAAACTAGATTCTTGATCATATTTGTATACCAATTTATTGGCTATTGTGAATTGAGGAATAAGGTTGGTAATTGCTTGTTTAATGTCATTGTTTTGAATGACAAGAGTTTTTACAGTTTTTTTGGGGTTTCGAAGAATTTGACTTGGAGAGTTGATTTCAAATTGAATAGATTGCCTTGTGTCAATATATTTAAAATCTCTTGATCTTTTAGTGTATACCTTTACAGAGGTTAGCGGTTCGTAGATAATAAATTTACGAGAAAACACAGTTTCATCGTCATCATTATATATTTCTAACATATAGTTCCCGCTTACTTTTAATCCTCTGGTATCTTCATTAGGGATACTTAATGTATAATGACTATACATTTGTAAGGTGTTAAACGAGTTTTCGTAGTTTACGATTCTTATTTCGTCAAAACCATCCATGTACTCGTTTTTGTATAGAACCGATGGTGTCCAATCAAAATTGTAATGTGTGATTCTGTAATAGTAATCGGCTTCATCTCCATTAATATCATCAAATGTAATTTGTAGAGCTTCTCCTAATTTGATGATCGGAATTCCGGCAAATTCTGCATCTCCTGTAAATTGAATAGTTCTAATGTAATCAACGGCAGGGGTCTCATCAACAATAGGTTGGGCAATACTACTGAGGTTGCTGTTTGTGAGTACAACGATTAATATTATGATTTGTTGAAGTGTTTTAGACATTATTGAGGATGTTGTGGGTATAAATATAAACAAAATACGTGCCTAAATGTTAAAGAGGCTTTCTTTCTGGCGAAAACCTTTATTTAGAAACATTATAAATAAAATCTTATAACACAACCTGCTTTCACTTACGTGTTTTAATTAGTAAATTTGCACGATTTTTTTAGTTAATTAACATAGACTACAAATATGTCAAAAGACATTCGTATCAGAAAGGGCTTAGACATTAAGCTTGTTGGTGAAGCAGAGAAGAAAACTTCAAAAGCTACCAGAAGCAATGTTTACGCAATTAAGCCTGACGATTTTCACGGTATTGTACCAAAAGTTATTGCAAAACAGGGTACAGAAGTTAAAGCCGGCGAACCACTTTTTCACTCTAAAACTAATGAAAAAATACTTTTTCCATCTCCGGTAAGTGGAGAAATAGTGGAAATAGTGCGTGGAGCCAAAAGAAAGATTTTAGCCTTTAAGATTCTTGGAGATAAAGAGCAGAAGTTTGCCGATTTTGGAACTAAAGACGTAAGTGCCATGAGTGGTGATGAGGTAAAAGCTCACCTATTAGCATCTGGTTGCTGGCCATTCATTAAACAACGTCCTTATGATGTGATTGCAAATCCCGATGTTGCTCCAAAAGCAATATTTATTTCTGGATATGCAACCGCGCCCTTGGCTGCAGATTATGACTATATCCTAGAGGGTAAAGAATCAGAACTTCAAGTAGCTATAGACGCACTAGGCAAGTTAACAGACGGACAAGTTCATGTTTCTGTTGGTAAAAAGGGAAATTCTCCTCTTGCTAAACTCAATAATGTAACATTACATAATGTTTCTGGGCCGCACCCGGCAGGAAATGCTAGTGTTCAAATAGCAAAAGTAGACCCTATTAATAAAGGAGAAGTTGTTTGGGTAGTAAATCCGCAAGATCTTATTATTATTGGAGAACTATTGCTTACAGGGAAATTTAATGCCGAAAGAAATGTGGCATTAGTAGGTTCTTCAGTCAAAAACCCACAATATTACACTACCAAAATAGGAGCTCAAGTATCTTCAGTGGTATACGATTCTGGAGTAAATGATGAAGGAAATATACGAGTGATTAGTGGTGACGTATTAACCGGAGAGAATGTAAAGCCTGATGGGCATTTAGGATATTACCATAGTAGTATTTCTGTGATTCCTGAAGGAGATGATTATGAGTTTTTTGGATGGAACAAGCCTATTTTTAATAAAATATCACCATCAAGAGCACTTACGTTTTCTTGGTTATTTCCTAATAAAAAATATAGCCTCAATACCAATACAAATGGGGAGCACAGAGCTTTTGTGGTTACAGGAAACTATGAGAGTGTATTTCCTTTTGATATTTACCCATTACAATTGCTTAAAGCATGTGCGGTAAACGATTTGGATGCTATGGAGCAGTTGGGAATGTATGAAATTGCTCCCGAAGATTTTGCCCTTACAGAATTTATATGTGTGTCTAAACAACCACATCAACAAATTATACGAGAAGGGTTAGACTTAATGTTAAAAGAAATAGGATAGTGCTATGGGATTAAAAGATAAATTACATAAACTAAAACTTAAGTATAAAGGTAAAAAGATGGCCCCTGCCTTTAACGCCATCCATACATTTTTGTATTTACCTAACGAAACAACACATTCTGGTGCTCATGTTCGAGGAGCAGATGATCTAAAACGTACGATGAATACAGTAATCATGGCATTATTGCCATGTTTAATATTCGGTATGTTTAATGCAGGATATCAACATAATCTTGCAGAAGGAGAAATAGAAGCCGTTGCCAATGGTTTTTTTAGTGCTGGATTCTGGACTTTGGATAATCTTACTATTGGATTATGGAAAGTATTACCACTAGTGATCATCTCATATGGAGTTGGACTTGGTGTTGAATTTTTATTCGCAGTAATCAAAGGACACGAAGTAGAAGAAGGATATCTGGTTACAGGGATGTTAGTTCCTCTTATTGTACCTATCGATACGCCACTATGGATGCTGGCTGTAGCGGTAATTTTTGGAGTAGTAATTGGTAAAGAAGTTTTTGGAGGAACAGGGATGAATATCCTTAATCCTGCATTAACCATTAGAGCATTCTTGTTCTTTGCATATCCTACTTGGATGTCTGGAGATAAAGTATGGGTTCATGGTGCAGTAGAAAGAGCTAATGAAATTGCAGATGGAGCAAAATTGGATGCCATATCAGGAGAAACAGTATTAGGAGCTTTGGCTCAAGGAAAAGAACTTTCATTTTCAGTTTCTGATATGTTCTTAGGATTTATACCCGGTTCTGTTGGTGAAACCTCGGCTTTATTGATTCTATTAGGAGGATTGTTTTTGATCTTTACCAAAATAGGAAGCTGGAGAATTATGTTAAGCGCTACTCTTGGAGCATTAGCAATGGGATTAATCTTTAACGGTGTAGTTAGTGCAGAATGGATTAGCTCAGGAAGCAAGTTCTATAGTTTAATGAGTACAGAGTTTTGGCATCATTTAATTATTGGTGGTTTTGCATTTGGAGTAGTGTTTATGGCTACAGATCCAGTAACGGCATCGCAGACCAATAAAGGAAAATGGATTTACGGTTTCTTTATAGGATTTATCTCAATATTGATCAGAGTATTTAACCCTGCATATCCAGAAGGAGTAATGCTGGCCATTTTGTTAATGAATGTATTTGCTCCTACTATTGATCATTATGTGGTTCAAGGAAATATCAAGAAAAGAATGAAACGTCTAAAATTAAAAACTGCTTAGTAATGGCGATTAATACAGATAAAAATTCATATACAATTATTTTTGCCATAGCAATGGTAATTGTAGTAGGTACCTTGTTGGCAGGTATATCTTCGGTTCTAAAACCTAACATTACCGCCAATAAAATAACAGAAAAGCAACAAAATATATTGTTTGCCATGGGTATTTCGGATAGCGAGGACCCTAACGAGTTTGTACCCGCTGAGAAAGCTCAAGAGTTATTTGATAAATATGTTGGTGATGATAATCAATATATAATAACAGGAAGTACTGCTACGCAAACTACAGATGCATTTGCTATAGAAGTTAAGAAAGAAAATGATAAAGTAAAACAAGATCCTAACTATCAAAGAAAACTACCTCTTTTTATAGGTAAAAAAGATGGAGAAGAATTCTATGTAGTACCCATGAGAGGTAATGGCCTTTGGGATGCGATCTGGGGATACGTTTCTTTGGATAAAGAATTTAAAACGGTTAAAGGAGCATTTTTTGATCATAAAGGAGAAACTCCAGGATTAGGAGCCAATATCAAAGAAGCTTATTTTAGAGATGATTTTATAGGAGAAAGCATTTTAGATGCTTCAGGAAACTATAAAGGAATTACTGTAAAGAAAGGTAATGCAGATCCAAAGAATGTTGACAAAACTGATAATGAAGTAGATGCAATGGCCGGAGCAACAATTACCGGAGATGGTGTTACAGCAATGGTAAAGAAGGGGATAAAGATGTATCAACCTTATTTCGAAACTTTAAAAAAATAACAAATGGCTGAAGTAACAGAAGAAAAAGTTAAAGTAAAAGAGCCTAAAGAACCTTTGTTTTCGAAGAAAAACAAGAAATTACTAACAGATCCTCTAGCCGATAATAATCCGATTACCATACAGGTATTAGGTATTTGTTCTGCATTGGCAATTACAGCTCAGTTAAAGCCGTCAATTGTTATGGCAATTTCAGTAATTTTTGTACTAGGGATTGGTAATGTGGTGATCTCTTTGATGAGAAACATCATACCTTCTAAAATTAGAATTATCGTACAATTAGTAGTAGTAGCTGCTTTAGTAATTGTAGTAGATCAGGTGCTTAAAGCATTTGCTTATACATTGAGTAAAGAACTTTCGGTATTTATTGGTCTAATTATAACCAACTGTATTATTATGGGACGTTTTGAAGCATTTGCTTTAGGTAATGGCCCATGGAAATCATTCTTAGATGGTATCGGTAACGCTGCTGGATATGGTGTTTTATTGATCATTGTGGCTTTCTTTAGAGAACTATTAGGATCAGGAACATTATTTGGAATTAAAGTATTGGGAGATCCAATCGAGAAAACTGGATTGTATGCGTACGGATATGAAAATAATGGTTTTATGGTATTAGCACCAATGGCTTTGATTACTGTTGGGATTATTATCTGGATTCAGAGAAGTAGAAATAAAGCACTAATCGAAGATCACTAGAAAAGTTCACAGTTTTGAGTTGAAAGTGTATATTTTCAACCAAGACTAAAAACGTATAAAAAATGGAATATTTAGAATTATTTTTAAAATCAATCTTTATAGATAACATGGTATTCGCATTCTTTTTAGGGATGTGTTCATACCTTGCTGTATCTAAAAAGGTGTCGACAGCTGTTGGTCTTGGAGCGGCAGTTATATTCGTTTTGGCAATTACAGTACCGTTAAACTTTTTGTTAGACAAATATATCTTACGAGAAGGAGCTTTGGTATGGTTAGGACCAGAATATGCTGATTATGATTTGAGTTTCTTAACATTTATTTTATTTATTGCTACCATTGCAACAATGGTACAATTGGTTGAGATAATTGTAGAGAAGTTTTCTCCTTCATTATATAACTCATTAGGTATTTTCTTACCGTTAATAGCAGTAAACTGTGCAATCCTAGGAGGGTCATTGTTTATGCAACAGAAAGAATTCGCTACCATTTCTCATGCTGCAGTATATGGTATTGGTTCAGGAATCGGATGGTTCTTGGCAATTCTTGCAATTGCGGCTATTAGAGAAAAAATACGATACTCTAATGTACCAGCTCCATTAAGAGGTTTAGGAATAACATTTATTCTTACAGGATTAATGGCTATTGGTTTTATGAGTTTTGGAGGTATGCTGACCGGTGGTGATGAGGAAGAGAGTAAAGAACCTAAAGCGGTTCAAGTTGAAAAAGAAGAGACTACAAAAGAAGTAGCCGAAAATACTAACGTTACAATACTTAAATAACATGATATTTTTAGCATCAACACTGGGAACAATTGTTATCACCATTATTTCGTTTTTGGTTTTAACCTTAGTTTTAGTAGGGATTTTATTATTTGCAAAAGATAAATTATTACCATCTGGACCCGTTAAGATTACTATTAATGGCGAAAAAGAGATAGAAGTAGCCTCAGGAGGAACATTACTATCTACGTTGGGTAATGAAAAGATATTTTTACCATCTGCTTGTGGTGGTGGTGGAACCTGTATACAATGTGAGTGCCATGTACTCGAAGGAGGAGGAGAAGCATTGCCAACAGAAACACCTCACTTTTCTCGTAAAGAGTTACAACATGGAGCACGATTGGCCTGCCAGGTAAAGGTAAAGCAAGATATGAATATCGAGGTTCCTGAAGAGGTATTCGGAATCAAGAAATGGGAAGCTGAGGTTGTACGTAACTATAATGTAGCTTCTTTCATTAAAGAATTTGTAGTACGTATTCCAGAGGATATGGGATATAAAGCTGGTGGATATATCCAAATCGAAATCCCACAATGTGAGATTAAATATTCGGATATTGATATTACAGCACACCCAGAAGAACATGATACTCCTGATAAGTTTCAGGCAGAATGGGATAAGTTTGGTTTATGGCCTTTAGTAATGAAGAATAACGATACGGTAGAACGAGCATATTCTATGGCTTCTTACCCTGCAGAAGGACGAGAGATCATGCTTAATGTGCGTATTGCTACTCCGCCATGGGATAGAGCAAAAAATGGATGGATGGATGTTAACCCTGGTGTTGCTTCATCATATATTTTTGCGCAAAAACCAGGAGATAAAGTAGTGATTTCAGGACCTTATGGTGAGTTCTTTATTAATGAATCAGAAGCCGAGATGTTATATGTAGGTGGAGGAGCTGGTATGGCGCCAATGCGTTCACACTTATACCACTTATTCAAAACATTACAGACGGGTCGAAAGGTTACGTATTGGTACGGTGGTCGTTCTAAGAGAGAATTGTTCTACTTAGATCATTTCTATGATCTAGAGAAAAACTTCCCTAACTTCAAATTTTATCTTGCACTTTCTGAGCCACTAGAAGAAGATAACTGGAAGGTGAAAGAAAATATTGATGCCGAAGGTGATGGTTTTGTTGGATTTATACATAATTGTGTAATCGATAATTATTTGAATCACCACGAATCTCCAGAAGATATAGAATTATATTTCTGTGGTCCTCCTTTAATGAACAAGGCTGTTCAAAAAATGGGAGAAGATTTCGGAATTCCTGATGAGAACATCAGATTTGATGACTTTGGTGGATAGACTTAACTATCTTTCATGTATATAATAAAAACCGATACAGATTAATTTGTATCGGTTTTTTTATTTTTGAATATAAATTAATCATATGAAGAAGTATGTTTTTTTCTCTGCTACAATTGTCGTATTGATAATTCTATTAAAAAATACAATCATTAACCATAAGATTGTGCAGCCTGTAAAAGGTGTATTTTCTAGTGGTATACATACACCTAATTATATCAATCAAGAAGGAGATTCGATTTCGACCAGAGTGATGGTGCCCGAAGGCTATAAAAGAGTTGTATATAAACAAGGTTCATTTCAAGAATATCTTCGTCATTATCAATTAAAGCCTTACGGAAGCAAAATCATTAATTATGATGATAGCGAATATTTTGCGCAAAACTGGCATGAAGCCATCCTACAAGTTCCGGTTCCCAAAAACGGATTGCAACAATGTGCTGATGCGTTGATGAGGGTACGATCCGAATATCTTTGGGATCAGCATCGAAAAGATGAAATTGGATTTAATTTCACTTCAGGTCATTATTGTTCGTGGACCAAATATGCCCAGGGATACCGACCAAAAATCAAAGGTAATAAAGTAACCTTTCATAAAACAGCATCTCCAAATACTTCTAAATCTAACTTTTATAAATACTTGAATTTAATTTATACCTATGCAGGTACTTTATCGATGCATACAGAACTTGAAAAAATAGCGGTAAAAGATATAAGAATAGGAGATATGCTTGTTAAACCTGGTTCTCCCGGGCATATAGAAATTATCGTTGACGAAATTGTTAATGATCAAGGTAACAAAATGTACTTATTGGCTCAAGGCAATACCCCAGCACAAAGTGTCTGTTTGCTTAAAAACTTTGAAAATACTTCAATTTCTCCCTGGTATAGTTTTGATGAGAATACAGCAGTAGATACGCCAAGTTACTATTTTGACAAAGCTAGATTTATACGGTTTAAATAATTTAATACACGGGATTAAATTCTTTAATTAGAGTGTTATCTTTGCACCGCTATGACAAGGATACTTAATAAACAAGAACTACATAATCTAGCAATGAATATTGTTGGAGAGGAATTAGAGAAAAAAGGATTCGAATTTATTGCGATCAATAGTAAATTGGGGAAACATCCGCAATTTGTGTGTATTGATAAATCAAATCAACGCTATTTTGTATTGGTCAAAGCCATTTCGTATCCCGATAATCCACATAACTATGATGTGATCTGGATGGAAGCTTTTAAAAAACATGCTATAGAGCAAGAGGCAAAGGTGTTTTATGCTGGAGTTGGTTTGCAAAATGCCAAAAATCCTAATAAACCTGTGTTTTTAAATGAAGAATATATATTAGAATACGCCGGTTTACAACCTATAGAAACACATTTAAACTAATGCGTATGATCAGGAATGCAGTATTTTTAGTAGTATTGGGACTGTTGTTTTCATGCAAAGAAACATCAGAGGTGCATCTCAACTATGCTACTGGAGAAGCTTTCGGAACAACGTTTACGGCTCAATTTATTGATAATAAGGAGTTAGATTTTTCAAAATCATATGATAGCTTGATCAATGTAATCAATGTTTCTATGTCTACATATATCAAAGATTCTGATATATCTAAAATAAATAGGGGGGACACTTCGATTGCCGTGGATCAGCATTTCAAAAATGTATTTGCTGCAGCCAAGAGAATTTATAGAGAGACAGAAGGTTCTTTTGATCCTACTATTGGTGTTTTGGTAAATGCATGGGATTTTGGTCCAAAAGGAAAAGTTGTAGCGTTAGATAGCCTTAAAATAGATAGTTTACTAATTTCAGTAGGATTGGATAAAGTAAGATTAAGCGGTGATAAAATTATAAAAACGCATACTAATACATTTATTGATTTTAATGCATTAGCCAAAGGGTATGCCGTAGACGTATTTACAGAGTTTTTAGAACATAAAGGATATACAAATTATCTAGTTGAAATTGGGGGCGAAATACGAGGTAAAGGAAGTAATCTGTTAAAACAAAAACCTTGGCGAATAGGTATAGAAGATCCTAATTTTGATGACACACAATCTTATAGTAAAGTTGTATTGTTACAAAATCAAGCTATGGCGACCTCTGGGAGCTATCGTAAGTTTAAACTAGATGAAAACGGAAATCGCTATGCCCATATCATAGATACCCAAACAGGATACCCTCACAAATCCAATTTGTTAAGCGTATCGATTCTTGCCAATAGTTGTATGGATGCTGATGCGTATGCCACCGCTCTAATGTCTATGGGACTAGATAAATCTAAGCAGTTTTTAGAAACTCACCCCAAATTAAAAGCATTTTTTATTTATGAAGACGAAAACAAGGAGTTAAAAACCCTTGCTATTAATGGATTTCCGGAGGGTTAGGAGTATGTTTTGCTAACTATGTTTTAATTTTTTTTTGTACAAAAACAACCCACTGGTTATAATACATAAAACAACTATGCCTACTATCCAATAATACATACTATAGCTTTTACTAAATTCCATAGGAGAAGGATCTCCTACCAAATAAAAACCGCCCCAATAAAAAGGATCACTACGATTTACATTAGCCGTACTTAAGCATGTTAGCTTAGCTTGTTGTAAAGCTTTTGCTTTATTCATACCCTCTTTAAGATTACTATAAAAATGTTTCATTAGCTCAGGCGTGGTATGATCAGATACTTCCCAACTGCTTAATAGTAAACTCTTGGTGCCTGCATATTGAAAAGCGTTGCCTAAACTCATAATACCTTCTCCTTTTGCAATTTTTCCTGATCCGGTATTGCATGCACTTAGTACAGTAAGTTCTGCAGGAATATCAAGAGCAAAAAGTTCATGCCCGTACAAAAGGTTATCTTCTATAGTATCTTTACTTTTGGTAAACAAAAGCCTGGAGTTTTCAGGATTTTTATGATCTACTGCACCATGCATGGCCAAGTGCAAAATGTTATATTGACCCGCATTTTTCTTAAAGTTAGCCTCTATGGCCTGAGATCCATAATAATAATTGCCATTAATGATTTCTGAGATAGCCATAATCTCTTTTCTGGTTCCAGGTAGATCATCTTTTGTATTGCGCAAAGCGGCTAAGCTCATTGTTTTAGTGTCTACGATAGTAGTACTATCTGAAAAAGAAAATGCTAAACATTCTTCTTTTTTGGTAGCGTTTACATTATTTCTAGATTCAAATAGCAAGGTTGCAGAATTACCATAACTTATAGCATATTCTTTTAGTAGATATGATAGTTTTTTTGGATCATTTGATGAGTTGTTTTTGGTAAGTAACAATTCAAAATTAAGATGCCAAAGTGGACCATCTGGGACAATGATAAGTTCATCTCCTGTAACTAGATGTTTAATAGGATAAATTAAATTGGTATATAGTTTATGAGATACCTTTTTAAAGGAGATGGTATTTTTAGAGGCAATCGCTTCTCTTAATTGTTCGATGTTTTTGGTAAGTGTTGGTGTGGATAATGTGGTAATATTGAAATCATTTTTAGAAATCGTAAAAGCATATGAAATACTATCCGATGTAAAAAACTCCAAAACGGTGGTACTATCACTTAATTTTTCTTGTATATTTTGTATAGAAACTATCTTGTTTTGATGTTTTAATTGATAATATTTCGGGTATTTTTTCTCAACAATTTGTATTAAAGAATCTCTTTGCCTATCAATATCAAACAAAGTACTCTCGTAAGAGTTAATTTTGGTCGTATCTGGTGTCGTATTTGATTGCGCATTTACAATCTTTGATGTATATAAAGTATGCTCTGCTTTTAATTGTTGTTCTTGATCCAAAAGGGTTGCTGGTAATCCTGCAAAGTTTTTAGCACTAGACTCGCTTAGGAGACTTTTTAAGGTATTTGCTCGGCTTTTTTCGGCATAATAAAAAGCTTTTTCTAAAGATGGTTTGTTTTGATCCACTTTATAAAGTAATAGTTGGGCAGCAATAGCATCTTGATATACATTTTGAGCTTGCTTAGCAAAATTGACTTTATCTCTGTACGTGTGCATGTTTTTTCTGATATTATCTATTAACGCATCAGCTTTTTTATACGTGATTATGCCGGAAGTTAATTTATCTAGATTATTACTTTCGTTATATTGATGTTGAAAGGTTTTTGCTTTTCCTTGTAAAGAGCTTAGTAATGCATTTAAATCTAAATAATTGTTAGATTCAAACTCTTGTTGTCGAGTTTTTGATTTTGTATTAGCCGATATGGCTTTGTTATAATGTTGTAGTGCTTGATTGTATTTTTTAGATTGAGCATATGCATTACCTAAATAATTATAAGTTTTTGCGGTCCTTGGATGACGTATTCCATCCGTTTGAAGTCTAATTTCTATACTTTTTTTCAAAACTTGAATAGCTTTGGAGTACTCTTTTTTTTCGCCATAAACTACACCTATTGCATCATGCATATCACTAATATAATATACAGGGCCCTTATATATATATGTTAAAATTTTTAAAGCATTATTATAGTGATGAAATGCTTTTTTATATTCCTTTCTTATTTTGTAAACCTCTGCCATGTCATAGTTAGAATAGGCAGTTCTTGGATTATAAAACCCAAAAACATTTAATCTAATTTTTAAAGCTTTTTTATAATATGTTAGGGCTTCGTTATACTCCTCTTTACGTTTATACGTGTTTGCTATATTGTTATAGACTAAAGCGCTAATAGAACTGTTTTCTCCACGTGAATTTATAAATAGATTAATTGCTCTTTTGTAGTAAGATAGAGCTTTGCCATATTCACCTTTATTATAATATATAAGTCCTATGTTGTTGTATGTTCCAGCAGTGTAGGTGTGTTTTGGACCTCTGTTTTTAATGTTTATCTTGAGAGCGCTTAAGTAAAATTTTAAAGATTTATCATACTCTCCTTTTTGTTCATAAAGAATTCCTAGCTCATTATATATAACACCAGCATGAGTATGATTCTTTCCTATTTCCGAAATTACAATCTTTAAAGCTTCTTTACTATATTTTATAGCTATATTATAATTTCCCTTATATCTATAAATAATTGCTATGCGATAATAAATATTACCTACTTCTTTATGATTTGATTTAAAGTTATTTTTAATTATTATTAAAGCTTTATTTTGAAACCCTAGGGCCTCATCAAATTTACCAAGATGATTTAAAATATTCGCAATATGAGTATAGCAAAACCCTACTTCAGGGCTATTATCTCCAAAAACTACCTTTATTATTGCCAAGGCGTTTTGATAATATTGCAGCGCTTCTTTATTTTTTGCTAAATGGTAATAGGTTGTACCGATATCTATATAACTATCTGCTATTTTGTGATGCTTTTTACCAAAAAACCTAAGTCTAATGTGTAGTGCTTGATTATAAAAAGACTGGGCTTTATCATACTTTGCGAATAGATGATAAATATTGCCAATATTATGATAGCAATCTGCCACTCTATAATCTTTTTCACCAAAAGCCGCTAATTGTATGTCTAATGCTTTTTGATAATATTCTAGAGCACTTTTAAATTGATCTTGTAGTTTAAGGCTATGCCCTAAGCTATTATAAGAATAAGCTGTTTCGGGATGATTCTCTCCAAAAATATCTTGCCGTAAAGCAAGTGATTTTTTGGCATAGGTTAATGCCTGGTTTAAATTATAATTTTTTCGGTGAGCCTCTGCAATTTTATCATAAGCGTCGGCAACACGGTTTTGATAATTTGCTTTCTCATAAACAGGGATTGCCTTCTCAAAAACAGTAACAGCACTATCCATTTTCCAATCTGCCAATAATATCTCGGCTCTAATAAAATGTTTTGATCCTATTATAGTATCAGTACGTATTTGCGCGCTACTATTTTGATAAGATAGTAGATAGAGCAAACACAAAGCTTTGATCAGAAATGTTGGGGGGGCGCATTTCATATGCCTGTAAATAAGGTTTTAAGAATTTTTGCAATCACCACGGTATAAAATTAGATACTTCCTTTATTGTTAATAGCAAAGATCGTAAAAATGTTACCACTAATTTGCAGATTAGTATGCTTGATACGCTATTTTAACAATCTTACTATATGCATTACATACAGCAAGCTTCAAAAGCGTAGACCTCCTTTTTTCTTAAAATGAGAAGCATTAATTGTCTCGCCGGCAATAGTCGTGGTATCCCAATCTTGAGTGATTTTCCATTGCCCATTGATTTTTTGTAATACAATATGAAATTGGCCGTAACTATATTCAGTTTTTCCGTCGGTAGTAAACCCAATACGATAAAATCCTACTTCGTAGGATGTAGTTTCATTTGTTTTTCTATCATCAAACCAAAAATCTAAACTAATCGCAGTCCCTTTTTCTTTCATAGAGGCAAACCGTTTTATATTTCCTTCTTTAAAAACATTTTTGGTATCAATCTTTTCTGGAGTAACACGTAATACATCAGTTGCATATGTAGCATTTAAAGCCTCTGCATCTATGGTTTCGAATGCCTTTTGGAAGGGCTTCCAAACTGTTTGATCTATTTCTTTTTGGATAATGTCGGTACTGGTTTGTGCATGCATTGGCATTATGGCTAATGCAAATAAGAGATATAGAAATTTCATATGCTTTATTTTAAAATATAATTAATACTTTCTGCACACCGGTAAAATTTCTCCTGGTGCCAGTCTATACAAATCTACTTCTTTAGAAGAGAGTATCGTGGTGTAGTCAATTTCATCAACTGCAAAACCAATAGTTCTAAGCTTTTCAAAATAATCTCGCCCATAAACACGTACATGATCGTATTGCCCAAATATCTTGGCTCTTTCTTTTGGGTCAGTTATAGTATCATCTTCAAAAGTAACCTCTCGATTAAGATCTTGTGGGATCTGTAAAATAGCCATTCCGCCAGGTTTCAAAACTCTATATAGCTCTTGCATTGCTTTGATGTCATTAGGTATATGTTCTAATACATGATTACAAAAAATAACATCGTACTGATTATCCTGAAAAGGAAGGTTGCAAATATCTGCTTTGATATCAGCTAGAGGCGAATTAAGATCTGTTGTGGTGTAATCAAGATGAGATAATTTTCTAAACCTTTTGTAAAAAGCCTGCTCGGGAGCAAAGTGCAATACTTTTGCTGGGGCCGAGAAAAAATTAGTTTCATACTTAAGATATAACCATAGCAACCTATGGCGCTCCAAGGATAGAGTAGAGGGAGAGAGAACATTATCCCGCTGTGTGCCATATCCATAAGGTAAAAATTTGGAAAAACTTTTACCATCTATAGGATCGGTATATTTGTTTCCTCTTAAAAAAAGAGCAATTACAGGTCGTGCCAGATAGCTTAAACGAATAAGTAAAGGCCTCGGAATTGTGTTTAATATAAGTTTAAAAAGTTTTTTCATCCTGAAAAGCTGTGCAAGCCTCAATTTTTAAATAGGAAGTGATATTTTAAACCGTTAATACCTCTTGTCTAAAAGCATCTTCTTCGTCAGATTCGATACCCAGAGCCTGATAAATATATTTAAAAGTAGAAAGTATTTCTGGTTTGCCATCTACAATAGCTACATCATGCTCAAAATGCGCACTTGGTTTTCCGTCGGCGGTAAGAATGGTCCAACCATCTCTTAACTGTTTAATACGATGCGTGCCCATGTTGGTCATAGGCTCGATAGCTACTACCATTCCTTCGATAAACTTTTTACCTCTTCCACGGCGACCATAGTTTGGCATTTCTGGATCTTCATGCATTTTACGCCCCAGACCATGACCTACTAATTCTCGAACAACACCATATCCCGCAGCTTCGGTATATTTCTGAATGGCATACCCAACATCTCCTACACGGTTTCCAACCTTAAGCTCTGCAATACCCACATATAGAGATTCTTTGGTGATCTTCAGTAATCGTTGAACATCTTCAGATACTTCTCCGACAGGAAATGTATAGGCGTGATCCCCATAAAAATCGTTTTTAATAGCTCCACAATCGATAGAGATTATATCGCCTTCTTCAAGAGGAGTATTATTAGGAATCCCATGCACGACTTGTGCGTTAGGACTCATACATAGCGTATTTGGGAAATCGTACAACCCCAAAAAACCAGGAATTGCACCATGATCTCTGATAAATTCTTCGGCAAGTTTATCCAAATGTAAAGTAGTTACTCCGGGTTTAACCTCTTTGGCTAACATACCCAATGTTTTGGACACAACTAATGCACTCTCGCGCATTAATTCAATTTCTTCTCTTGTTTTAGTAATAATCATAAGCTCGTGAACAATTCCGTATTAAAAGAAGGCAAATTTACAAAGAATATTATGATACATCTAATAGATGTAATTTAATCCTGTTCATAAAAATAAATGCGATCTATTTTACCAAAGAGTACTGTGTCATAGCATCGGGCTGATCGACTCCAATAAGGTGTAAGATCGTAGGAGCGATATCTCCTAACACTCCATCTCTTACCTTTATTTGATCGTTATCTATTAAGATAAACGGAACAGGATTAGTGGTGTGTGCAGTATGCGGCGAACCATCTGGGTTAATCATAGTCTCACAATTACCATGGTCAGCAATCAGTATAGTAGTATATCCATGGTCAAGCCCGGTTGTTACTACATCCTTTACACATTCATCAACTGCTTCGCAAGCTTTAATGGCAGCATCCATAATTCCTGTATGACCTACCATATCTCCATTAGCAAAATTTAAACATACAAAATCTGCTTCTCCTTTTTGCAATTCGGGAACTAGAGCATCTCTTAATTCAAAAGCACTCATTTCAGGTTGTAAATCGTATGTAGCTACTTTGGGCGAGTTTCTTAAAATCCTGGATTCGCCATCAAAAGGTTCTTCCTGACCTCCCGAAAAGAAAAAAGTAACGTGTGGATATTTCTCTGTTTCTGCAATTCGAATTTGAGTTTTACCAGCTTCAGATAATACTTGTCCTAAAGTTTCGGTTATATTCTCTTTGTCATATACTACATGAATCCCTTTAAAAGTATCATCATAATTAGTCATAGTAACATAATACAAAGGAAGTTTATGTGTATTATATTCGGGCATATCATGTTGAGATAACATCTCTGTTAATTCTCTCCCTCTATCTGTTCTAAAATTGAAGAAAATTACAACATCGTCTTCCTGTATTGTGGCTACAGCACTATTATTTTCTTGAATTACAATAGGTTTGATAAACTCGTCGGTAATATCATTGTCATAACTTGCTTGGATACTTTCTGTTGCATTATTGCTAGGTTTTCCAGTACCATTAACCAAAAGGTCATAAGCCAGTTGTACACGTTCCCATCGTTTATCTCTATCCATGGCATAATAGCGACCAATAATAGAAGCTATTTTACCAGTGGTTTTATTCATGTGTTTTTGAATATTTTCGATATGTCCTTTTCCAGATTTTGGATCCACATCACGACCATCTGTAAAAGCGTGCAAAAACACATTTTCTAATTTGTTGGCATGTGCAGCGTCTAGTAATCCTTTAATATGATTAATATGCGAATGCACACCGCCATCACTTACCAGACCTAATAAATGAATATTTTTATTATTTTCTTTGGCATATTTGAAAGCTTCAATAAGTGCTGATTCATCTTTTAATGTATTTTTTTCGACTGCCATATTAATTTTGGCAAGATCTTGATATACAATTCTACCTGCGCCCAAATTCATATGTCCTACCTCGCTATTTCCCATTTGTCCATCAGGCAAGCCTACATGAAGACCATCTGTACGTAAAGAGGCATTTGGATAGGCAGTATATAAATTATCTATAAAAGGAGTCTTGGCATGATCAATAGCTGATACTTTAGGATCTGGCGATGTTCCCCATCCATCGAGTATCATCAAAATAACTTTCTTATTCATGTGGCATTTAATTTAAGCTTCGGTTGGTTTCTTTTGGTTAAAATTTTTTTGAAAATAGACAAGAGACAAAGTTACAACATCACTAACAAGTACACAAAAACTAAAAGTTATTCATTAGTGATTTAAACCTTTTGTGAAGATTACTTATAGCCCCTTTTTTGTGAAAGTATTAACGAATTTGTATGCAGAAGGTTAAAAGTAGGTTATTCTTAGTATTACCACTCTTTTTATACAGATAATATAATTCATTTGCCATAGTAAAAAAATAGTGAAATAGAGAAATCAAGGATGTGTTAAAAAGAGTAATGTGATTCTGGACAACACTTTTTTAAATAGCTGAAAATAAGATTATTATAGTTTAACGATCTTGATATTATGTTGACCAAAGGTTAATATTATGTTATTTACGCTTTTATATGTAACAAATGACCTAGATAAGAGGTCTTATTAATTATAAATCAATTTTTAACTTAAATTCATTCATCATGAAAAAAACGTTTTTATTTACCTTAATGGTAGTATTTATCTCTACAATGAGTTTTGCTACAGAAGCTAATACTACAAATGACACTAACGAGTTCGAAACTGTAATACCGCAAACCAGCCCATTTTGCATGGCGATTGTAAAGGGTGATACTGATACTGTAAAAAAACTGATTGAACTTGGAACTGATGTTAATCAAAAATCGAATGGGATGACCCCATTAATGTATGCAGCGCGCTATAACAAAGTGGATATCATCAAGCTACTTGTAAAAAAGGGAGCAAAAATTAAGGCTAGAAATGATAAGGGATATACTGCATTGAAGTTTGCTAAACTATCAAATGCAAAAGAAGCAATTGCTATTCTTGAGGAGTTATCCTAGACAATAACAATTGAAATAAAAAATCCGGTATGCAGCTAATCACCTGTATACCGGATTTTTTATGACTTATTTTCTATACTCTCGTATGGCCTCTTTTATTTTTTCTATCCTATTTTCGGGATCTGGATGTGTACTCTGAAACTCTGGAGTACGATTAGGTCCTGCTGCTGCTTTTAATATTTTCATTACACCAATCATTTCCTCGGGATTATATCCAGAATTAATCATAAACAAAATCCCTAGTTTATCACTTTCTAGTTCATCATCACGGCCATTGCCCAAAAGTATATTTTGGCCGATACCATTTACCAAACCTCCTATGTCTGCACCAACCGATGCACCAGTAGAGATTGTTTTCCAGAAATCATGTTCGGCAATCCTCTCGGCAGAATGTCGCCCGAGTACATGACCGATTTCATGACCCAAAACACCCGCTACCTGATCTTCATTCTCCAATTTGGATAATAGGGCATAAGTAATAAATATCTGCCCACCAGGCAAGGCAAAGGCATTAATTGCATTAGGGTCCGCAAGTAAATGAAATTCATATTTATATGGTGTTTGCTTGGCCATACTCGAGTTAACCAATTTATTACCTACCATATCAATATAACTTTGTAATTTTTGATCTGGATATAACCCTCCATGCTGTTCGGCCATTGCAGGGGCACTTTGTAGGCCAATTGCAATTTCCTGATCACTAGTCATATTAATATTTTGTACTCTATCGGTATAAGGGTTTAAAGTTTTGTTATTACATTTTTTAATAAATGCAAAAGCAACAATTGCCAAACCAATAAGTATCCTAATTTTAAGGCCACCGCGTCTCATTAGAAATGTTTTTGATTAAAACTTAAAGTTAATAAATATAAAAGTTGCTTACTAATAAAATGTTAAAAAACACTTTTTAGTAAGCAACTACTAGAGGTTTTGTTCTGTTTACAGAACGTGAATAGTGCTAACCTAGCAGCGTTGAGTTTGCATAGTTTAGCGATAAAAAAGTTGTGTATAATAGTAATTTCCGTTCTCATCTTTTAGAGCGGCTATACCCGTATAGGTATAATTACCTTCAATATTATTTCTATGGCCTTGACTATTAATCCAGCCTTCTACAACACTTGCGGCATCGGGATAAAAACTTGCAACATTTTCTGCAGAGCCTGTGGCATTTTCTTGATCTCTTAGAATATCTCCTCTTCCAGAAAAGTTATCATGACTAATTTCTCCTTGAGAAATCATGTATTGTGTATGCTCTACTGCAAGTCGTTCTGCAGTTGAATTTTTTTCAAGCGGGGTTAAACCTTCTCCTTGTCGGTGTGCATTAATCAAATTTAATATTTGATCCGTAATGGTTAAATCGTTTTCTGACGCAACAGGATCTTCGTCTTCAGAACATGAAAAAGCGCTTATAAGTACTACAAAAGCGCAGAAGTAGTTGATAAAATTAGTTTTCATTAGTATGGGGTCTTTAAAATAAATAACTAAAATAGTATAATTTTAGTATATAAATTACAATAATTGAGGATTGATATCAGATATATTTTCTTTAATATACTGATTAATAAAGGTTTCTGTGAAGAATTCACTTCCTAATAATTTTATTTTTTTTAGCTCTACAGCAATATCTAATTTGTGATATTCTTTAAGCATAGGAATAGAAAGTGGTGCATAAGAATAATGCCAAGGTTCGTATTTAAATCCTTTTCTGTCGATTTTATCAGTATAAACTAAATAGAATCCAAAAGAATTAGCATGTTTGTCCATCCATTCTTTGAATTTGCAAAAAGGACCTTCACCTTCAAAATTCTCGGCCAATAATAAACCTTTAGGTTGATGGGCGTTTCCGTCTACAATATCAAGATCTGTTCCCCAATGATGCCTTGATGTACCCGGAATTGTAGAGTATTCTATAATTTTTTTTATTGCTTGGATTGGTGATAGACCTTCATTTGTGAACTTCTTATACTTACGTTCCCAGATCCTATTTTGATGCGCATAATTTCTATAACTAGAAACTACTTTAATCTTGAAACCGCTTTTTGCAGCGGCAAGTTTCATTTTTACAAAAGCTTCATAAGCTTCTTTTCGGAGTTGGTAACCCTCGCCAAAGAGCGAAGGGTTACTTTTACCCATAAGATCATCTTTAGATATTTCCATTTGAAATATAGTATAAGAAGACAATGATAACCCAAGTATAGTAAGTGAATTTAACTTTATAAAATCTCGTCTTATCATAAAATCTTGTAACTGTATTTATAAATAGTATTTTATAAAATTATTCCTGAATTCCATCAACGATACCATAATCCAGAGATTCTTGAGCATCCATCCAATAATCACGATTAAAATCTTTTAATACTTTTTCTACATCTTGTCCGCAATTATCTGCAAGGATTTGTGCGCTTAATTCTTTGGTTTTAAGTATTTCGGCCGCTTGTATTTCTATATTCGAAGCTTGACCTCTGGCACCACCACTTGGTTGATGGATCATCACTTTGGCATTTGGTTGTATAAACCTGCGTCCTTTTTCACCAACACTTAAGAGAATTGATCCCATTGATGCGGCTAAGCCTGTGCAAATTGTAGAAACTGGACTTTTTAAACTTTTGATCGTATCGTACATCGCAAATCCTGAAGTAACATACCCACCAGGACTGTTGATATATAGTTTAATTTCATCATTACTAATCATATCCAAATACATTAATCTATCGATTACATGTTTGGCAGATTTATCATCTACCTGACCCCATAAAAAAACACTACGTTCTTCTAAAAACTTTCTATCTAGTATATCTTGGATTTTTCCTGATTTTTCTTTCATTCTAAAGGTTTTATTTTTTTAAGAATTTTTTACATCTTTGAGATAAATGTATAATTATTTTTGCAAAAAAGCATCATTATGGATTTGGCATTTCGCAAAATTTTAAAGCAGGATTTTCCCGAAGTTCTGCCTTTGATTCAAAAATTAATGAACAATCAGTTTTCTAACCAGGTTTTAATTGAACGTTTTGGTGAAATGTTTGATCAAAATTATGAATGTTGGGGAGTATATTTGGACGAACAACAAATAGGAATTTTCGGATTGTGGTTTATGACCAGACATTATGCGGGTCGTTCGTGCGAGCCGGATCATGTGTACATCGATGATGGATACCGAGGTAAGGGAATAGGGAAGAAGGTGTTTGCCTGGATTTATGAATATGCCAAAAGCAAAGGTTGTGTAATGTCCGAATTAAATAGCTATGTGGTGAATTACCCATCTCATAAATTTTATTTAAATGAAGGTTACCAGATATGGGCGCATCACTTTGTAAAAAGATTATAATTTATAAAAGGTTATACAACTACATGCAGTTCCGGTTCCTGGAGGTGAAGGAGCGCCACCTGATCCCAAAATTTGTGTAGTTTGAAAAGCCCCTAATTGTACTGTGCTGGAAAACAGGTAGTTGTATGTGTTATTTCCGTTATTTGTAATATTTACAGTATGGTTTCCCAAATTAAGTCCAGGTATACTGGCATAAGGGACATTTACAATATATATTTCATATGAAAAAGGAATAGCCGTTGTATTCTGCACCTGTAGTTGATATGGGTTGCCAGGACCAAATTGCCCGTCAGCAAAAAAACTAACTGTTAAATCATTTGTTAATGTACCGGTAGGTGTTCCTGACAATGTGTTACCAGGAGATACTCTATAAGTAATTCTTCTATTGGTTATTAATCTACAACTTTGTGTAGTTAATATCACTTCAGTCCTTGTAGTACTTAAACAACCGGCAATCGTATTCCTTGTTTCTGCATAGTAGCTCCCAGAAATAGTAGGAGTATAACTCGTGCTATTTGCCAATAATAATGTGCCACCTGATACTGCATCATACCAATCTATGGTTTCTCCGGTATTTACACTTGCTGTTAATGCGGGGATGGTTCCTCCTATACAACCAATTTGATTTCCATTGCTGGTAGGCGGATTTGGAGATGCAATTACGATAACATCTACAGAATTTGTGTTAGAGTTACCGTCATTAGAAATAGTAACCGTATACGTGTAAGTTCCGGCGATTAGTCCTATTATAGTAGGGTTTTCTATAGTAGAATTAAAAGTATAACCGCCAGAACCCGTTCCAACCCAAGAAAAAGTAGTAGGTTGACTTGGATTAGTAAATCCGGAAGCTCCAGCTAATAAATTTAACGTAAGTCCCACGCAAATGGGAGCGTTAGAAGTAGGCGTAACACTTATACTACCTCCTGCATTATTTATATCTTCAAACGAAATACCTGTACCAGCTTGTCCGTTACAAGCAGAGTATCTTGCAGTACCGATATCTATTCTTTTAGAACCATTACAAGGTCCACTCGCAAGTAATCCACCACCAGATTCGATAGTTATTGCTCCTCCTGCGGGAATAGAAAATGTAACATTAGCTGTCCACCTCATAAAACCATCACTTTGCATCGCAATGTTTAATGTGTTTAAACTAGAAGTGCCTGCTATATCCAGATAATCTGGAGTCCCATTGCTATCTCCAATTGTAAGAGAATTAAAATTATTGGGGATATTAGAATTAAGGGTAACCGTTACATTACCGATAATAGATACATCATTAGTACCAACAACTTGTCCTGGATAGTTGATAGCTGCAACCCAAGCCGTACCATTATATATTTCCCAAATTGATATATTTGTCCAATTACCCGAACCGATGGTTCTATAATCATTAACAGATTGAGAGATTACCACAGAACCTATTAAACATAAAAATAAAGTAAGGGTATATTTGGACATAAATTAATCTAATTTTTTAATAACCAAATTAGTTCCGTCTACTACTGTATTTGCTGTACCGCTAGTTGTTCCAGTTCTATTAGAGCCTAATAGTAATTCATCTCCATCACTTAAAGATATTATAATACTCTTTGAAGCCGTATAATCATCTCCATTATTATCTAAGGTTATATATGTTGAAGATCCATCAATTTCTGTTAGATTTAGAAAGATAATGGTTTCTACAGTACTGTTATTATTATTTCCGGCATTAGAAGCAAAAGTTACAGAATATCCAATTTCATAAATACCATCCTCGGGTATAGTTACCGTATCATTGTTTAAAACGAACCCGCTTTGATTTGTACGTTGTGTATCTAGATTTAGAATGTTGTAAACGTTAAAACCTTCATTTGCCGCAGTTCCTCCGGCATTATCATAAGCTTCAAAAACTCTAACATTGGGCGCATTATAAAAAGCACCTCCGTCTGTTCCTGCTGTAATATCATTATTAGCATCTGCACTCACAACAGTAACACTACCAGAACCACCATTGTTATTTATTTGTTGCCAATTGGTGCCATCACTTTTTACCCACAATATTGATTCGCTTGTAATTGTAGTTTGGTTTGTGTTAGTAAGATCTACATAAGTGCTTATTGTTCTATTTGCATTGGTTCCGTTTTTAATCAAATACATTCTTCCTTCACGAGTATTAGCGGCAGGAAGAGTGATGTCATGTGCACCAGTAATTACGATAGTATTGTGTTCTTCGGTAAGGGTAAGATTACCTGTAGTACTTAGTATTGAGGTCGAAAAAGATCCTTCTAATTGTAAGGTCGAATTTGCAATAGCAAACCCAGCCGACGAATCATCATAATCAGCATCTATAGGTACTTCTTGCGGATTTAAATTAATACCAAACCTAGTTGTAGCATCTGCTGTATTATTACTTCCTTGTACTCTAAAAAATTCTCGATTAAACTGCCCCCTTCTAAAATCGTATCGTTTAAATACAATGGGTTCTGCACCATCATCTCCAATAATAAATTCTAACCTTCCGTCATTTGCTGGTCCTGCAGAGCCTATTTCGAACAAATCTGTTCCTCCGGTACTTCCTTTTAATCTAAAACTTCCGTTTGTGGTCGAAAAAAAAAGGGGTTTATAAAGTCCTGCTCCTGCTGCAGCAAATTGTAAGGCAGAAACGTTTCCATCTCCATTAACAAAGACTAGAGGTTGGTCATCATCAGTATAATCAGGAATAGCTTGAGTTAATCCTAGTGTTTGTCTACGTCCAAATTGTAGTAGAGGTAGGTTATTGGACCGTATTTCCATGGCAATATCATCAATATGCCCCAAAAAGGAAGTAGTAGGCAAGCCTGTGTTACCATCTACTAACCAATTGTCATTAGATGTGGATACCCAATTGGTACCATTGTATACAAATATCTTAGCCTCTTCTAAATTATATAAAATAGACCCAGTAGCGGCCGCTGTTACCCCATTCATTTCGACATTGGTTGCGGCAGTAGGTAAACCCATTACCGAAAATTCATCAATTTGAGAAAAAATCGAATGAGTTGTTAGTAGTAATAATAGAAGTAATAGTTTTTTCATTTTAATGATTTAGGGCTTTAATAGCATACAAATACCATTTGTTCATTATTAAAAATGATGAAAAGGTTTAGTAAAATATAATATACTACTTTTTACGTAAAACTTGGTTATAAAAATGGGGCGCAACTGTTTATAATTCCAAATATAAGATTTATTGGAATAAAATTATATGAGGTAAACCGTATATGGAAATAACAATTGTAGAAATTATATCACCTGTTAATATACAGGTATCCAGCTCTATCTTTTTGGCCTTCTATTTTTAATACATAATAATAGGTACCTACCGGTAATTCTTCATCTTTGGCTATGGTAGCTCTACCTTCAGAAATTCCTCCCCAAGAATTATCATATCCCTTTTTGTTGTATACTTCAACACCCCATCTATTAAAAATAGATAGTTCATTGTTTGGAAATTGAGCAATACCCTGAATGATAAAGGTGTCATTACGTCCATCTCCATTAGGTGAAACCGCAGTAAATATAGTAAGTTCACCGTCTATGATGATATCCGAAGTACCAAAGGTAAGCACAACATAATCATCTGGTATAAAAGGTTCTGAAGTGATTTCACCATTATTCAAATCTCCTGAAAATGCGGTATTCCCAAGATTAATCCATTCATTGCTATTTTCGTCCCAACCTACAACTCGCAAGTCATTAAGATCATCAACCAAAGTGGGTATGTTACTATTGTCATCCCATGTAAGTGTTACTCGGGTTTCTGTATCACCATTAAGATCCCAAAACTCAAATGTACTAACACCAAATAAAAGATTTTCAAAACTGGAGGTATTAAAAATTTCAGGGAAAAAATTTGGAGCATTAGGATCTTCGAAAAAATAAGCACCTCTTGCAGTATTAATTCCTGCTTGATTTTCAATCCTCATTGGTCGTAATCTAAAATCATCACCGATAGGGAAAGTAAAATCTAATAACCCTGTCGTAGAGGCGTATCCATCTACATAACGATCGTCATTTTCTCCTAAGAATGGAGCATCATTTATATAATCTAAAGAAACATTTATACGATCTCTTGGAGTTTGTACTCTACCGGTAATAAATTCCTGAAAATTTGTAACACCAGCGGCAACTTCCAAAAATAAATCCCCAGATACATCGATTAACATGTCATAGAACAAAGGACGATTACTCCCAGATATGGTTAGCGGCCCTCTTTGATTATAAAAGCCCACTTGTCCACCATTTTCATCAAAATTTCCATCGTTAATTAGGTCAATATGAAATCCTACTTCGGCATCAGTATGTGTTCTAAGATTACCAAAATTTGAGAATGCCGTTTGCGCATGGACACTTATGATGCCTAGAAATAATAAAAAACTATATGTAATTAATCGTTTTTTCATATTAATTTCTATTTACTCTATAGGTAATTCTTCGATTTGTGATTACAGTATTTATAATTACATTAAGTGTGCCAGTTGTTGTTCCTGCTAGAGGGATATTTTGATCATTCGTAATATCGGTAGAAGTCAAGGAGTTTACTAAACTCCCGGCTTGCGTTCCAATTACATCAAAGGTAAAAGTACAATTATTTCCTGCAGATAAGTTAACCCCTGTAATTGTAAAATTGTTAGCTCCAGAAACTGCAGTAATGGTTCCTCCGCAAGAAGAAGAAGCGTTGGGTGTAGTTGATATATTCATACCCGTTGGTAGATTATCTACTAGTGACAGGTTTGTGAGATCTACACCGTCAGATGGGTTGTTTAATTGTATAGTTACAGTAGATTCTTCTCCATAACTAATTTGGGCTGGGCTAAAAACTTTACTAGCAACAGTAGGAAAAGCTACTTGAGTAGAGTTTGCAAATACTCCACCCCAAATACCTTCATTAAGACTACCTAAATCTATTGTAGCTGTTGTTGCATTATTAGGGATTAATCCACTAGAGTCAAAAATATCGATATCTAAACCCCAATTATAACTTTGATTAGGATTTCTAGTTCCGGTATCTACCCCAAAAGTAGAGATAGTACTGTTTAATGTATTGTTGGCCGGGTTTAACCCGTTAGAAAGAGGCGTTCCGTTAACCGCTACAAAATCTCCAATAAAAGCGGCGCCAGCTTCGCCATCCATACCAAAATATCCTGTTTTAGTATCAAAAGCACCACTAGAAGGTGTAAGTAAGCCAGTAAGTGTAAAAGAATCATTGGCACCAAAACCAAAGAAATCAAATCCATCCCATATATTTACACTTCTAGTAATATCCGAAGGATCTTCGAATATAATGACCATAGTCCATCCACCAAATGGTCCGGTAAAAGCACTACCTGTGGTTAAAGCAATATCAGCTACAGTATACGTTCCAGATCCTGCACCTTGTACCAAGGTAGTTACATCTGCGTAGGATTGAAAAACAGCCCATCCAGCAAATGATGAATTTTCATGATTGCTTATATTAGCATTGACCGTATTGTAAGTTCCAGATCCAGGGACTCTTAGTCTTACCTGATCAGTACTAAGTACCGAGGGATCGGGATTATTAATTCCTCCAAAAGAAGAACTGTAGGTTCCTCCCCAGTATAAACCTGCCCATGCAACTGTAGCGCCAGCAGGTAAAGTTAAATCAGAACTGCTTGAGTTAACCGTGGTCCCATCAATAGATGCATATCCCATTACTACAGGTGGATTATTGGCAACGGGAGCTGCACAATTTGCTGTACAGGTGAGATTTGTATTACCAATCATATCAAAATTACCCCTTAGATTTATGGCAAAACGTTCCTCATATGGTCGGGGATTATCAGTTTCATTGTCAATAATTGTTATAGTTGCTTGATCTGTTATGTTTACAGCTGGGTCACTGGAATTTGTAAAACCAATAGAAAATATTTCATCAATTTCAACATCACCATCATCTACTATTGCGATATCTATAGTATCAGAATCACCTGCCGTACCTGAAAAAGAAAGACTACCAGATACTACATTGAAATCACTGCCAGAAAATGCAGTACCATTAATTGTATTTACATCGACCGTAAATGGTCCAGAAGCATTGGTTCCTGTATGGTCTACTGTTAGACTAACTGTCCCGGCAGTTTCATTAAAAGTAGCATCAGCAATTGATAAAGAAGCACCAAAGGTTCCAGAAATTACTAAATTGTCAATAACAGCAAATTCTCCTCCTTCAAAAGTTTGATTTCCTCCTATTACCTGAAGGCGAAATACTGTATTAGCTGAAATAAAAGCAGATATATCTTGAGTGAAAGTACCATTGTTTGTATTTACAATGGTCCCAGCACCAATTTGAGTGAAAGTAGTACCATTATTATTTGACATAAAAATTCCTAATTCCTCTTGTACCCCTCCACCAAAAGTATCCAATCCATTAGCTACCCAATCAAAACTTATGGTTGCTGAAGAAGCTCCACTTAGATTTACGGTACGATTAATGCCATGTCCTGCACCACCAACAAATGCCAAAACATTGGTATTACCGCTTACTGTTCCCAGAAATATAAAAGCATTTCCGGTTGTAGGGGAACCATCATCATTGGTTTCGATCCAGTTTGTTGACCAAGTTCCGGTACCGTCGTTTCTGTTATAGGCTTGAGTTGTAAAATTATCGGCAAAAGTGGTTTGTGCTGATACTTGTGTTAGTGTAACCAGTATGAAGGATGATAAAAAAAGTATGTAATTAAGTGCTTTCATATAATTACCTTACTACAAAAACTACGTTAATTAATGAATTAAAATCAAGCGGTGTACCTATAATATCATAGGTCATAACGCCATTAGCATCAATAGCCACATTGGCAAAAACTGCGGGATCAAAAAATGTCACATAGTAGTACAATTCGGTGGCTAAATAAGTTGGTAACGTCCCGGGAGCACCTGCACTTGATGCGGATGTAGCTGCATTGGCTAAAGTAAATTGATCCAAATATTGCTGATATAAATTTACACTTTCATCTCCAGGGGCCGCAGGATTAGCAGAAACTGTACTTGCATCTATAGCAATAGAGGGGGGGTAAAATATTCGTGAAGATGAAACTGTATTTACCTCTACAACACCTCCATCTGCCTCAACACCTAAAAGTTTTACTGCTGTAGAAGTACCTTCAAAATTAATGGGAGTTTCCCCATATTCCGAAAGTTCAATTTGATTGTCGTTTTGTAATGCTAATGTTTTAGTAAGATTCCCCGCATTTCCATCATTTCCTCCGGTATAAAAATCTAGACCGTTAGAATTTCCACTAGAACCAGAACCCATAACTATGGTTGCCGGATAGGCATTTCCCGAATTCCTAAAGGCAATCCCTACCGAATTGGCATTATTAGTTCTCCTCAATGTTAATGTAGTTCGGCTATCGACACTAGTGTCAAAGTTTAATTGATTTGCGGCCATATCTACGGTTCGCTCTCCACTTAATGCTCCATCGGTATTATAAATATTTTCACCGCTAACAACTTGCCATCCTGAACTGGTAAAACGATAAATTTGGTCATCGGCCAAATTGTAAACAACAGAGCCAATTTGCGGAGTTAGAATAGCATTGATTTCTGTTAAATCAGTGGCATTAGGCAAACCTATCAATGCATTTGCGTCATTAGGACCTATTTGAGAATAAGTAGCATTCATCAATACTATAAATAATATGTATAGAGGTAATTTTTTCATTTTTTGATGTTATTTACCTTGATTTATCATTTTTATGTTTTTCTTCAATAGAAAAATGTAATGCATTACTATTGATTAAAAATCAATAACAATAAACATAAATTCTAAATCAATATCATCTTTTTGATTGGTCCCATTATCGCTATCTCCAATATTCACTCTAAACCCTGTGGTAGACTGACTATAATATGTGATACCGGGATCATCATAATCTTGTCCTGTATTTCCGGGGCAATCACCACCACAATCTAGTATAGAAAGCTGAATAATATAATTAGCGTCAGGCATTGGTGATCCTACTGGGAATAGTATTTCATAATCACCTTCATTTAATCTAGAAACAGTTGCGTTCATTATTTTTAATGCAGTTCCGTCACCTGCAACTTTACCCATTGCTTTTATAAATGTATCACCTGTTGGTCCAGTTGGTCCTGTTGGTCCTGTTGGTCCTGTTGGTCCTGTTGGTCCTGTTGGTCCTGTTGGTCCTGTTGGTCCTGTTGGTCCTGTTGGTCCTGTTGGTCCTGTTGGTCCTGTTGGTCCTGTTGGTCCTGTTGGTCCTGTTGGTCCTGTTGGTCCAGTTGGTCCTGTTGGTCCTGTTGGTCCTGTTGGTCCTGTTGGTCCTGTTGGTCCTGTTGGTCCTGTAGGTCCTGTTGGTCCAGTTGGTCCTGTTGGTCCAGTTGG
>CANLEM010000002.1 GCA_947489685.1 uncultured Aquimarina sp.
ACAAAATCCAATATATCTTCAATGAACTAAACAAAACTAAAAACCCGTTTTGCGGGTGCAAACATATAACCATTTTACAAACCAACAATGACTTTTGTAAACTATTTTTTAAAGTTTTTATAACACATTGATTATACATCTTTTAAAAAATTGAAAAGGAAGGATAGTATTATTTTTTCTCTATTTGTACTACAATAGATTTACTAATTGGAGTATGACTTTTATTCGCAAAGTGATCATAAGGAACCAAAACATTAGTTTCAGGAAAATAAGCAGCTATGTTTCCTTCAGGAATATTATAGGGTATAACCAAAAAATTAATTGCTTTTCTTTGATTCCCATCATAATTACTTATCAAATCAATAACGTCTAGCTTATTTAAATTATACTTCGTCATATCATTCTTATTCATCATCACGATCCTTCTTTCGTTATAAATACCCCTGTATCGATCATCTAATCCATAAATAGTTGTATTAAATTGATCGTGCGATCGAATAGTCATTAAAATAAATTCATTTTCTGCTACTTCATGTTTAGGCAAATCACAGATACTTAATTGCGCCTTTTGATTGGGTAGTTTACTAAAATCTAAATCTCTTACATTATTAGGAAGATAGAAACCTGATCCTTTGGATCGAATATTAACATCATCGAACCCCTTTATAGCTTTTTCGATTTTTTTTCGGATCAATTCATAGTTTTCAGATAGCTCTTTCCACTCTACAATATGACCTTCATTAAAATAAGCATCAGCAATACCACCTATGATTTCTGGTTCGCTTATCAACTTGTCTGAAATGGGTTTCATCAACCCTTTGGACTGATGCACTTTTCCCATACTATTTTCTACAGTAAAAAATCTTGGTTGTCCATTTTTCACATCCAACTCAGATCGTCCCAGAGTAGGCAAAATCAAGGCAGTCTTACCCGTAATCAAATGACTCCTATTTAGTTTAGTACTTACTTGTACTGTTAAATTACAATTTTGAAGCGCTTGGGCAGTAAATAATGTATCTGAAGCCGCAGACAAGAAATTACCTCCCAAAGCCATAAATACCTTTACTTTTTTATCATGCATAGCTTTTATAGTATGCACTGTATCCAAACCTTCTTTGTCTGGTGGAGTAAACCCGAAGGTTTTTTCTATAGATGTATTTAATGCAGGAGAAACATGATGCATGATACCTACCGTACGATCTCCTTGTACATTACTATGCCCTCTAACTGGGCATGTTCCCGCCCCAGGCTTTCCTAAACTACCTTTAAGCAACAAAAGGTTTACACATTCTTTTATATTTTCAACTCCATTTTTGTGTTGAGTTAAACCCATTGCCCAACAAATAATAATTTTTTCTTTATTTGCCAATAACCGAACGACCTTATTTACAGACTCTTCTTCGACTCCGCTCAATTTTAATAACTCCTCATTAGAGTATCGCTCTATATCCTTTAATAGATTAGCATAACCACTAGTATATTTCTTTATAAATTCATGATCAAAAACATCTCCTCTTTCTTTATCGAGTCTTGCCAGTTTTTTAATGATCAATTTCAATAAAGAAACATCCTGGTTTATTTTTACCTGAAGATGAATATCTGTTAATGCAGCTCCTGAAGATAGGATTCCTTTAATTTCTTGAGGATTTTTAAAGCGAATCAACCCTGCTTCTTCTAAAGGGTTAATACTTACAACCTTACCTCCGTTTTCTTTACATTTTTGTAAAGCCGACAGCATTCTAGGGTGGTTAGTACCAGGATTCTGCCCTATCACTAGTATTACTTCTGCTTGGCCAAAATCTTCAAGTTTTACCGATCCTTTTCCTATCCCTAAGGTCTCGCTTAAGGCCACGCCACTGGATTCATGACACATATTTGAACAATCGGGCATATTATTTGTTCCAAATGCCCGAACAAAGAGACCATACAAAAAAGCAGCTTCATTACTTGATCTACCCGACGTATAAAACGCAGCTTCATTTGGTGAATTTAACGCATGCAATTCTTTCGCGATAAGTTCATAAGCTTCTTTCCAGGAAATAGGCTCATAATTGATTTTATCGGGTCTTAAAACCATAGGCTCTGTAATCCTTCCACTTTTTCCGATCTTAAAATCTGACCATTCGGATAATTCTTCTACCGAATATTTAGCAAAAAAATCTTTATCCACTGTTTTATGTGTGCCTTCTTCGGCAAGAGCTTTTACTCCATTTTCGCAATATTCTCCTAATTTGGATCGTTTTTCGGGATCTGGCCAAGCACAACCCGGGCAATCGAAACCTTCTTTTTGATTCATACGAGTTAATGCGCGAAAGGATTTGTTAACTCCCATTTCGTTAAACGCATGCTGAAGTGCAACCTTAACCGCTGGAAGCCCAGCAGCATACTCGGCCGGTTCTCCTAATTTAATTCCGGTAAAATCATTAGGCCCTAAAATGGAAACGTTTCTTTTTATGATATCACTCATTGCTATAAACTCTAGAAAAGAATAGTGTATTTATAATACTCAAAGATACGTCTAAATATCAATGACCGAACCTTTGAAAATCAAAATAGAACTATAGGAAGAAGTTCCACACCAAACCGAACCGAATCACAGCATCTCTGGTAGCATAGCCTGGAGCAGAAAACTCAGTATTTTGACTAAAGGCTTCTGTAAAATTTTCAACCCTAAAGAAAACTCTTGTCTGCCTTACTTTTGCATTGAAAAACAAATCAATTTGCGGGAATCCACCTATTTCTTGATCATTCTGTGTATAGAATTCAGATAGTACTGGATCATAGGCATCACCATTATAGCTCGAGAAGTATTTAAAAGTAACTCCCGCTTGTAAAAAAAGGGCATTTTTTTTAAACCAATGATCTTCATAATACAAACTATTTCTGGTAACAATTTCGGGAACGTTATATATTCCTTCTCCTCCTTGCACACTTTGATACATCACAGTGTTATCCAAACCGAGTTTCCAATACTTAAACGTATTACTCAATTTTACTTTAAGTACATCAATATTTTCTGATGTTTGAAGAGGTAGAGTAACAGAATCAGCATCTTTTGTAAAATAAGTATAATTTTTTATTGTTGCATAACTTGCCTGAATGGTAGCTATTTTTTTCGCTTTAAGGTCAAATTGAATTTTTTGAGTTTCAATATTTTCAAAATCATTCTGCCAATTATAATTTACATAATCACTTTGATATAAGAGGAAGTTATAATTAGGCGCCACCGAATTTGAGCTTATTTTTGCTTGCATTTGATAATTATCATTAAGCTGGTAACCAGCACCAGCGTTAACATAATGACCATCAAAATCACCAGAAACCAAGGTCATTCCGTCGGCAAATATTTCGAAACCTTTATAGGTATTTTGATATTCTCCTCCTACAGAGTACGCATCTCCTTTAAGTCGATTTGTAATGTTAGTTTGCACACCATCTTCATTTACCTGACTAAGAATGGTATTATATCCATAATTATAATTAGAACTGCCTCCAATCACCCTAAGATGCCCTAACCATTTATTAGAAAAATCCAGGAATACCTGATTGCTAAAATCTTCTAAAGCTACTTTGTCCGATAGTGCTCCTGTTTGATATGCCTCTCCCAACAAACCATTTGGCGCAATCGCTACCTGATCAAACTGAAATGACTTATCTGATAGATCCATAATATGACCTATCGACAATGAGGTATTTGTACTATCTGTTTTTTTAAATAAGGCAAATTGATGATTTAAATAAAATCTTTTACCTAATAAGATACTCTCGGCATTCTCAAAATTTACGGATATAGAACCTCTATCAACAAACTCATCTTCTTCTCCTTCAAAATCTCCTCTTGCCAGATATTGATCTACACCTTCCGCAGACAATCCCCCATTTTCTTCATTAAGTAAATCTTGCGACACAAAATGAGATTTTACCTGATATCGTTTATTTTTGGTAATATAACTCATAGTAGCTCTAAAATTACCTGTACTTGTTAGCGCATGTTGATATTTCCCTAAAGAACGTACTCCTTTATATGCAATAGATAAATTAAGTTGCGGAGATGTATTAATCGTAAAAAAAGCATCTAATTGCTGCCCTTGCTCAAAAGTGGTCTTGAAATAAAGTTCGGTTAAAGGCGTAGGAACATGGTAATAGTTAATATCTCGAGCTTCCATAAAATTAAAATGTCTAGCTCGTGCACCAAAAAGGGGCAATAAATGATTTCTCTCTTCTCTTTTTGCTAAACTATTATAGGTTTGCCCAACATTATGTATAGGTAACAGCTCAAAATCATCTCTTCTGAGATAATTAAATTTATAATCCTTTTGTAACGTTAATGTAGTATCTACAAAAGTAGTATCATTCTGTACCGTAATGATTTTATAATCTGTAATCGGTGGTTTCTTCTTTTTATTTACTGATCTCGACGAAGAGTTACGTATCGATTTTTCATTCAACACTTGACCTTCTTCTGATTCTTCTTGATTTCTATCCTGAGCCCAAATTACAGAACCAGATATAAGTGCAATTAGTAATATTAAGTTTTTTCTCATTAGCATACTGAACTGAGGCAAAAATATACTTTTTTAACGAAAGTAAATCATGCTCATTGTCTGTTTAGGATAACTTTTATTATCTGTTTTAAAAAATAGTTTTTTTGAAATTGTATTCATACTGTATCTTAGCGTTATGCTTACATTAAAATTAAATCCTCATCTTCTTGAATGCGGAACAGATGAAGCTGGTCGAGGATGCCTAGCCGGACCAGTTACTGCGGCGGCTATCTTGCTCCCAGACGATTTTGACAATCCAATCTTAAATGACTCTAAACAATTAAGCGAAGTAAAAAGAAAATCTTTAAAACCTCTATTAGAAGACTGTTCTATTAGCTATGGTGTTACACATATTTTTATGGAAGAGATTGATAAAATTAATATTCTTAATGCTTCAATTCTTGCTATGCAAAGATCTATAGCACAACTACAACCTCAACCAGAACACATTATTGTTGACGGAAATAAATTTAAACCTTATCATAATATACCACATACTTGCGTTATTAAAGGAGATGGAAAATATTTAAATATAGCGGCGGCTTCGGTTTTGGCCAAAACCTATAGAGATGAGTTCATGGAAAAAATCCACGAAGAGTTTCCGATGTATAACTGGAAAAAAAACAAAGGTTATCCAACAGTCGAACATCGAGAAGCAATACGCAAGTACGGTATTACGAAATATCATCGCAAAAGCTTTAGGTTATTACCCGAACAATTCACATTAGACCTTAAATAATTATATATTTGACATTGAAAAAGAGAGAGAAACTATATAGCTATTCAAAATTATATATAGATCATTAAACCAGACTTTATATTTTGCAAACCAGGAAACTGAAATTTTTAATTTTGAAACATCCGTTTAGGAAAACAAAACGAATCCAAATAATGAAAAAGATAATTGCAATTCTTTTAGTGCTTATTACTATTTCTTGCGATAATACATCAAAAAAATCAAGTTCATTAATAGATCACATACCCAGAGATTCTCAAATTATTATTAAGATTAATGATCTAGAGAAAGCTGCAAGTACATTACGGGATAATAATTTTATTAAAAATAACTCTCAAATTGCATTGTTTGATTACTTCAAAGGTTTGTCTGTACTAAACGAGACCAAACAAAAAGAAGGTTTATTATGTTTTTCTCCCAGAGGGAAAAATGATTTCGAATATACTTATGTTTCTAAATTTGATCCTGGTTTGATCCAAAAGGATTCTTTGCAAACAAGAAATATTGAAACTATAAATTATTCTGAACACACTATTTATAAAGTTTCTTCGAAAGGAAAAACATTTTATGCTACTCGACAAGACAGTGTTTTAATAGCATCATCATCTCAATTACTAATAGAAAACGCCATTAGAATTCAAGCTAATCCTTTACCAATAGATAACGATTTACAAAAGGTATACGAGGTTTCTGGTTCGGATAATACAATGTCTGTATTACTAAATGGAAAAAAGTTGCAAAATATCCATAATTCGTTATTACCCAATACAACTTTACAAGACCTGGATAATTTTAGCGGTTGGGCATCTCTAGATGCTACGATAGGGCAAAACTCTATTCACTTAGACGGTATAGCTGTTGAAAAAGATTCGCTTTCTAGCACAATTGGCATATTTGATAACACTACTGCTCAAGCTAATCAAATTTCAAAAATCACTCCGATTACTGCTCTTGGTTTCATTTCTTATACCTATGATGATTTTGATGTTTTGAAAAAGAACTTATCAAAAGCTCAGGATAGAGAATTAGAAGATGTTCCGAACGATTTGGATGAGTTGTTATCTGGGGTTTCTGAAATCGGTGTTCTTTTCATGGAAAAAGAACGCGCATTAGTTTTAAATTCTTTAGACCCTGCAACTGCTTTAGAAACGCTTAATGGAGAAAAAACCGGAACTTATAGAAATATTACTATTTATAAGCATCAGGATCCCTCTTCTTTTGGTCAGATCTTGACTCCACTAATTAAAAATATTGAAGCAAAATTCTTTTTTGTTCATGATGATTTTATAGTTTTTGCTGCTTCGGCAAATGCACTAAGGGATATTATTGCAAATATCCTAAATCAAACACTCCTAGGTCAACAGGAATATTATAAGAATACTATAAAAGGAATGTCTGACAACGCATCAATTTTTATGGTCGGAAGTGTTGAAAATTTAAAAAACTATGTCTCCACCAATGTAGAGCAAACCTACACCGAACAATGGAATGATTTGCGTGATAAAGGTTATCAAATTGGAGTATTACAAATCATTAAAGAAAATGATTTTGCGCATATCCATAGTGTTTTACAAAAAAGTATTACCAAGGGAGCGGCTACTTCTGTAAGTCAGACTGCATCTACAACCTTAGAAAATAAAATTCTAAACAAACCTATTCTTGTTAAAAATCACAGAACAAAAGGTATGGATGCTGCCATACAGGATATTGAAAATAATTTATACTTAATATCCGATAAAGGCTCTATCTACTGGAAAAAACAAATTGACGGTGAAATTTTGGGAGATATTCAACAAATTGATATCTACAAAAATGGACGCTATCAATTATTATTCAATACATCAAATACTTTATACCTATTAGATCGCGATGGCAAAGATGTATCACCTTATCCAAAAAAATTCGAAAATACGATTACGCAACCATTAAGTTTATTTGACTATGATAAAAGTAAACGATATCGAATCGTAATCACCCAGGGTAATCAAGTTAACATGTTTGACGCCGAAGCCAAGGTTGTAACTGGGTTTGGGTTTAAACAAACCGAAACGGATCTCATTTTACCTCCGAAACATATCAGAATAGGGACAAAAGACTATATACTATTATCCGAAACAAATGGCACGCTAACCATCTTAGATCGTTTGGGTAGACCTAGGGTAAATGTGAAAGAAAAAGTTGATTTTTCTAAAAACGAATGGTATCAATATCAAGATAAATTTACATCTACTACCAAAGACGGAAAGTTAATTCAAGTACAATCTGATGGTAATGCCGTGACTCAAAACTTTAAATTAAAGAATGAACATGCTATCGTGGCCACAAATAAAACTCTTGTAACCTTTTCTGAAAATAAACTAGCCATAAAAGGGCGTACTCTAGAATTAGATTTTGGAGTATATACCGCGCCTAAATTATACTATATCAACAACAAAATATATATTACCATCACCGATATACAAGCCAAAAAAGTATATCTATATGATAGTAATGCTGAATTGTTTCCAAATTTTCCGGTATATGGAAACTCTGCGCTTAGCTTAGGAAATATGGACAATGATCCTAATCTAGAATTTGTGGTACAGGGAGAAGATAATAGTATTTTGATCTATCAGATAAATTAAATTTAGAAACATATAACTTATATCAAAAAAAACCGAAGTGAATTACTTCGGTTTTTTATTAGTGCCCATATTCAACCCATAAAAAAACATAGATCTTAAAGATAGGATAGGCATCATTCATCTTATTAACAAATAATTAAGATATTGGATTAAAAATTAACACTTTCCGTTAAACCTTGTCTCCTTAGTACTAAATTTTCACAATAAGAGTTGTAAATTCGTATAACTCAAACAAACTAACACAAATCAACTCAATTATGAAAACAAGTATTTTAACCAAAATACTGGTACTCTCATTCTTAATGATGGGCATCAGTATTAATGCACAAATATGGACTCCCATATCTGCTAGTAAAACCGCCAATAAGGTAAAAGAACTCAGAAAAACAACACCTACTACTTATAAATTGTTTAACCTAAATACTAAACAATTAACTTCTGTTCTAGCCAAAACACCCGCCAGATCACAACAAAAAAATTCAAATGTTATTCTGGAGTTCCCGACAAAGGATGGAGCTATTCAAAAATTTAGAATCCTTGAAGCTTCTGTACTTGATAGTGAACTCGCAAAAAGATTTCCTAATATCAAATCTTATATCGGTTACGGTATAGATGATCCAACATCGGTAGTTAGATTTAGTTTATCTAAAATTGGTTTACATGCTATGATTTATTCTGGGAATCATAAAACCATTTATATTGATCCGTTTACAAAGGATAAGCAAAGTTATATCTCTTATTTAAAAACCGACCTACCTCCAGATCCAAATGGCTTTCAATGTTTGGTTGAAGATAGTATGAAATCAAATTTGCCTCAACAACAAATCCCTACAACCAAAAACGCTAATGACGGTAAGTTAAGAACATTTAGGCTTGCTGTTGCTTGTACCGGAGAATATTCTCAATTTCATATCAATAATCAAGGAATTAGTTCAGGAGCTTCTGATCAAGTAAAAAAAGCCGCTGTTCTATCTGCTGTAAATACAACTATGACACGGGTTAATGGTATTTTTGAAAGAGATTTAGCATTAACCATGGTCTTGGTCAACAACAATGACGATATTATTTTTCTTAATCCCAATACAGATAACCTAAGTAACAATAGTGCTGGCTCATTAATTAATGAAAGTCAAACGGTTTGTGACAATGTGATTGGCTTTAATAATTATGATATTGGACACGCTTTTAGTACTGGGGGTGGCGGATTAGCTCAATTAAGATCTCCTTGTACAAACTCTAAAGCTAGAGGAATTACAGGACAAAACAGTCCTATTGGGGATACCTATGATGTAGATTATGTAGCCCACGAGATGGGACATCAATTTGGTGGAAACCATACTCAAAACAATAATTGCCAGAGATCTGGTGCTTCGGTTGAGCCTGGTAGTGCATCTACAATAATGGGATATGCTGGTATTTGTTCTCCAAATGTTCAAAATAATAGTGATGCATATTTTCATGCAATAAGCATTCAGGAAATGTGGCAAAATATCTCTCAAGGAAATAGTAGATGTGGCGCACAAAGCAATACAGGTAATGCGGCTCCTACTGCAGATGCAGGGCAGGATTTTACAATCCCCGCTTCGACTCCGTTCATATTAAAAGGTAATGGATCTGATGCTAATGCCGGAAATGCATTAACCTATTGTTGGGAACAAATGGATGCACAACCTGCAACCATGCCTCCTTCATCGACATCTACCAATGGACCAGCTTTCAGATCATTAACACCAACCTCATCTCCAGACAGATATATGCCTGCACTACCTACTGTTATTGCAGGGCAAACATCTTCTACCTGGGAAGTTGTTCCTTCGGTAAGTAGAACAATGAATTTTAGGCTTACTGTTAGAGACAACGCTCCTGGTGGCGCAGGCTCTGCAAGTGACAATACAACGATAACTGTAGCAGGTGGAGCAGGACCATTTGTAGTAAATGCTCCTAACACTAATGTGAGTTGGCCATCTGGATCTACTCAGACCGTAACGTGGAGTGTGGCAGGAACAACAGGAAACGGTATTAATGCCGCCAATGTAGATATTCTTTTATCTACAAATGGAGGAAATACATACTCAACTGTTTTGGCTTCTGCTGTTTCTAATGATGGTTCTCATAATATTACAGTACCCAATGCCGTTGGTACTCAAAATAGAATTATGGTAAGAGGTTCTGGCCATATTTTCTATGATATTTCTAATGCTAACTTTGAAATTACTTCTGGAGGTGGCGGTGATACACAAGCACCTTCGGCCCCATCAAGTTTAACCGCTTCAAACATTACTCAAACTACTGTAGATCTTTCTTGGAATGCTTCTACAGATAATGTTGGTGTTACAGGATATGATGTTTATCAAGGAAATACAGTAATTACAACAGTAACTACTACTTCATATCAAGTTACTGGATTAACTTCAAGTACAGCGTATAGTTTTAGTATAAAAGCCAAAGATGCTGCAGGCAATGAGTCGAATGCAAGTAATATTGTAGACATAACAACATCGTCTCAACCAGATACTCAAGCACCTAGTGCTCCAAGTTCTTTAACCGCTTCAAACATCACGCAAACTACTGCAAACCTCTCCTGGAATGCTTCTACAGATAATGTTGGTGTTACAGGATATGATGTATATCAAGGAAATACGGTAATTGCTACAGTAACTACTACATCATATCAAGTAACCGGACTATCTCCAAATACAGGTTATAGCTTTAGCATCATCGCAAAAGATGCTGCTGGCAATGAATCTACGGCTAGTAATACAGCAACCATTACAACACAATCTACCGGAGGTTCGAACTGTAATGGTGGTGTGTCTTCTTATCCCTATACTGCGGGATTTGAAAACACATTAGGAGCATGGACACAAGGTTCTGGAGATGATTTTGACTGGTCGGTAGATGCTAATGGAACACCTTCAAGAAATACAGGACCATCTAGTGCTGCACAGGGGACATATTATGTATATATGGAATCTTCTTCTCCTAACAACCCTACAAAGAGAGCAATATTAAATTCTCCTTGTTTTGATTTAAGGGCACTCACTTCGGCAAACTTTACGTTTCAATATCATATGTATGGTCGTTCGAATATGGGTAGTTTAGCACTAGAAGTAAGTAATGATAATGGTACTACCTGGACATCTATTTGGTCAAAATCCGGTAATCAAGGTAATGCTTGGCAATCCGAAAACATAGATCTAAGCACATATATTGGTGGCGCCATACAATTAAGATTTAATGGGGTTACAGGAACTACATGGCAAGGTGATATGGCTATAGACGATGTACGCCTAGCTCAAGGAGGGCCTTCTACCTGTACAGATGTTGTACTAACATTAAATTTTGATGATTATCCGCAAGAAACGAGCTGGCAAATTACTAATAGTAGTAATCAAGTTGTAGCATCAGGAGGGACTTACGGTTCTCAACCCGACGGATCTACATTAGCGTTAACCGAATGTCTAGATCCTGGAACATACACTTTTACTCTTAACGACAGTTATGGAGATGGTATTTGTTGTGCCTATGGTAGTGGATCGTATTCACTTACTTCTCAAGGAACTACTATAGCTTCTGGAGGAGAATTTGGATCATCAGAGACTACAACTTTTACAATTGCAGGATCAAACAAAGCAGTTACTGTAGAAAGTATGACTACGACAGATCCTTTGCAGGTTAAGGCTTTTCCGAACCCTGTTGGAGAAAACGAACTATTAACAGTAATCGTTTCTAAAAAGGATACACCTTATGAGATTGTTGACTTATTAGGCAAAACAGTGATGTCTGGTATGCTCATACAAAAAACTATTGATACTAATAATTTACCATCGGGATTGTATATGTTAAGACTTAACCCAGGTGGTGAAGGTAAATTGAAAACGATACAATTTATACAAGAATAAACTTATTAGTTTATAAATTATAACTATTAAGAAGCGGTGCATTGAGAAATGCATCGCTTTTATTTTTTTATATGGTAATAGTTTCTGTAACATTTATAATCTTATGGGAGACTTCATTTAGCATAAATTCTAAATCAATCATAATTTCATCCTTTACTCTACTTAATTTCAGGATTCCTCTATTTACTTTATAATATCCCGCTTCGCCTTTGCAAAAGCAATGTTTTCCGAAAAGTAAATGCACTTGATTCAATTCTTCGTTCTTGATTTGCAGATCTTCGTTTATTTCTGAAATCTGAAAGTGGATAGTTTCAGAATAATCTCCATCGGCAGTTCCATTGGGTCCTTTTTTCTTGAATGTAAATTCTACAACGATATGATCTCCTTGTTCTATAACCGGATAATATCGATCCGTTGTATCTACTTTTAAGGTTAGCTTAGAATTTTTGTGTGTTTTTATACTACAGACACCATCTTCTGGGCAAAGATTTTGAGTATTACTACTTTCCGAAGTATTGGAAACAGTAATAGGTGCACTCCCTAAACTTGAAGCTTTACAGGAATTTATGATTAAGGCAATTGCTAATAAAAAATATGGTTTCATAAGATTCAATCAATAATTATTAATTAAAACCTTAGGAATATTCTTTTAGTATTTAAAAGATTGCTAAATTTTGGTTTGCGACATAATCAATTCAGCTTCAAAAAGAGTTTTGAAGTGCTTCAATAGTTTTTCTTTAACCTCTTCAATATCAATTTTTTCTTTACCCAATTCAACATTTAAAGAAGTAACTGCTTTACCTTTTATACCACAAGGAATAATATTATCAAAATAACCAAGGTCTGCATTAACGTTTAAGGCAAAACCATGCATTGTTACCCAACGACTAGCTCGCACACCCATTGCGCAGATTTTACGGGCAAAAGGAGTACCTACATCCAACCAAACCCCTGTTTCACCTTCGCTTCGAGTACTCACAATACCATAATCTGCCAAAGTTAAAATCACCATTTCCTCAAGAAAACGCAGATATTTATGAATATCAGTAAAGAAATTATCCAAATCCAGAATTGGATATCCTACAATTTGGCCGGGCCCATGATACGTAATATCTCCTCCTCTATTTATTTTATAAAATGTAGCTTCTTTTTCTTTGAGTTGCTCTTCAGATAATAGCAGGTTACTTACATCACCACTTTTACCGAGCGTATATACATGAGGATGTTCTACATAAAGAAAATAATTAGGAGTCTCTAGTCCTGCATTTTCACGTCTATTTTTGATTTTGATATCTAAAATCTCCTTGAACAACTTTTCCTGATACTCCCAAGTAGTACCAAAATCTTTAGAACCTAACTCTTTTACGTGTATGCTTTTATTCATAATGCAACTCCCAAATCCATAGTTAAGAATTTGGATTATTAAGTATAACTAATGCTGCTATAACTCCAGGAACCCATCCACAGATTGTAAGTAACAATACAATAAGTACAGATCCACAACCTTTATCCAAAATAGATAACGGGGGGAAAAAAATAGCTAATAAAACTCTCCAAAAACTCATAATTCGCGGTGTAAAAATAAATTAAATATTATAATTATATGTAGCTTGAGGTTTTATTCTGTTACAATATTAACTTAAAATTAATTTCTATATTTTTAGGCTGTTATACCATACTATGAAATTATCATCTCGTAACTTATTATACATTGTTTTATGTTTTAGTACTCACATACTATCATCGCAGCATAAATTTTCGGGTTATATAGATGCCGACAAATGGTCTGGAGAGGTATACCTGTCATTGATTGAAGATTATCGACAATTATCCGGAGTGTATCCAGAACAAATTATTAGTAAAACTACTAGTGATTCGTTGGGATATTTTAGTTTTTCTGGTGATAATCTACCAGCAAAAAACCGAATGTATCGAATACATTTAGAAAATTGTTCGGATGACGATGAAAAAACAATTCACTTTAATGGGTTCTGCCCTGATAGTAAAGAGATCTTATTTATAGCCAATAACTCGGACACCATAACATTACCGTTTTCTTTCGATAAGGAGATGTTTTGTAAAATTGTATCAAACAATCAAAATAGCAATGCTTTTATCAAAGTAGACTCTATTATTGATGAAATGCGTTTTGCTTTTGCCTCTTATCGAAGTGAAACCAATCGTAGGATTAATACAAAAAAATGGTTTTCGATTTTACATAAATTTGCCAAAAATCAAAATGAACCTCTTACAGAGTTGTATATCTACACATTTCTATCCAACAAATCCAATAACTTATATCCCTACTACTTAGAAGACTTAAAAGAAAACACGTATTATGATGATTTATTAGAAAGACTTCAAAAAAAATACCCAGATAGTAGATATTTCAATCAATATAAATCTGAATTAGCTTCGGATAAATTTTTGATCAACCCCAAAGAAGCTACATCCAAAAACTATTGGTTGTGGCTCGTGTTATTCTTGTTATTAGCTTCCTTAGGATTCAATTTTTTTCAATTTACAACATCGCACAAAAAAAGAAAATCATCTCTGGATGTAGAAAAGAATCTTACTCAGCAAGAACAAAAAGTATTAGGTTTTATTCTTGAAGATAGAACCAATAAGGAAATAGCTTCTTCTATGTTTGTAAGTGTAAGTACGATAAAAACACATATTAACAACTTATACAAAAAGCTTAATGTACGTTCTAGAGAAGAAGTTAAATCACTGTTTACCAATAAGTAAGTAAAAATTCCACCCGGATCTAGTCCCTTTTTCGACCCCTTTTTTATTTATTTCCTCCCTTCTTATCTTGATTTTTGGACCTCATCTATTTATGAACTAAAAAACAAGAAAATGAAAAAAATTATCTTATTCATCTCTGCAATTGTAACAATTGGTTTTGTATCCTGCACAACTAATGCCTCTAGCAAGGTGCATCCTGAAAATGTAGCTACTGCAAGTCTACGTGATGCAAAAGCTACATTAAAACCGGTAATGACTTTTGACAAAACCAATCATGACTTTGGAAACATTACTGAAGGTGAGATAGTAACTCATACTTTTACATTTACCAATACTGGTGATGCTCCATTGGTTATCATTAATGCTACCGGTAGCTGTGGTTGTACAGTTTCAAAATGGCCAAAAGAACCTATCGCGCCGGGAGGAACAGGAGATATGTTAGTAACATTTAATTCTAACGGAAAGCCTAATTTACAAAGTAAACAAGTTACTATTACTGCCAATACAGAATCCGGCAAAGAAACACTCAAAATCAAGGCTATGGTAACGCCAAAAGCAAAAATCAAAACGAACAGTTTTTCTGCTAGCAAATAGCACATAAAGCAATGCTTTATCCCTCCTTATGGAGGGATCTTTTTTCGAATTAAGAATTATCGATGTCAATCAATAATACATCTCATTCTCTTACTTTTTTGTGACTCTTTAATATATCCATATGAAAATAATCTTATCCCTGATTATAGTATCTGTTATATCTACAATAACAGTATATACTCAATCTTTTAATCATGAAATAAAATTAGAACAAAGCTCTCCTATATTGTTAGGCAAAATAAACAAATTAGGGCTTACGAACGAGCCATACCATAGCTGGTTTTCAAAAAACCATACAGCATATATACCTAATGAAACTATTATTGATTCTTTAAAGGGAGAATTGAATCAATTTACCATTAAATTATTTATGGGTACCTGGTGTGGAGATAGTAAACGAGAAGTTCCTCGTTTTTATAAAGTACTAGAAAATAGTGGATATTCTTTGGATCGCTTAACTACCATTGCCGTAGATCGTCATAAATCGACCTACAAACAAAGTCCTGGGGGAGAACACGAAGGTTTGAATATCCATAGAGTACCGACGTTTATTTTCTACAAAGATGGGAAAGAAATAAGTCGAATTGTCGAATCCCCAAAAAACACTTTAGAAAAAGATATACTACGCATACTTTCTGGACAGTATACTCCAAAATATGAATCTGTAGATATGATGCATACGTTATTAACTCAAAAAGGTAGCTCTTATGTATTAGAAAACACAAAAGAATTGCTGCCAAAATTTAAAAATAAAACCGAAAATTTATATGAATTAAACACCTTTGCTAACGTTCTTTTTTATGCAAATAAAAAACAAGAAGCTCTGGTCGTTTTAGAGTTTAACACCCTATTATTTCCCGAAGATCCCAACGTCTTTATTAGCATTGCGAATAAATACTACGATATGAATGCTCCAAAAACCGCTATAAAGTATTATCAAAAATCTCTGAAAATAACTGATAATCAAGAAATAAGGAATAAAATCAAAGAACTAACATCTATATCAAATCAAGGATAAAAGTTTTTAAGCTGTCTTTTTCTTTAAATTCTTCAAATACGCTACTTTTGTGCATTTAAAATGGCAGAATTATGCAGTTATCAGAACAAGAGCTTGTAAGACGAGAAAAATTAGATGCATTACGCAGTCTAAATATCAATCCGTACCCCGCAGCATTATACCCAGTTGATCATACTTCAGAAAAGATAAAAAATGAATATGATGAAGGCAAAAAAGTGATTATTGCCGGACGATTGATGTCGAGACGTATACAAGGAAAAGCTTCTTTTGCCGAATTACAAGATGCCGATGGGCGTATACAGGTATACTTCAATAGAGATGAAATTTGTACTGGTGAGGACAAAACAAAGTATAACGAAGTATATAAAAAATTACTTGATATTGGTGATTTTATAGGTATCGAGGGTGAGTTGTTTACTACACAGGTAGGAGAAAAGACTGTAATGGTTAAAGATTTCACTTTATTAAGTAAGGCTTTAAAACCATTACCCTTACCAAAAACAGATAAAGACGGTAATACCTTTGATGAGTTTAATGACCCAGAGTTACGATATAGACAACGTTATGCAGATTTGGTTGTAAACCCGCAGGTTAAAGAAGTTTTCGTAAAAAGAACTAAACTTTTTAATGCCATGCGAGAATTTTTTAATGATCGCGAATATTTTGAAGTTGAAACTCCTATTCTACAACCTATTCCGGGAGGTGCTGCCGCAAGACCATTTATCACGCATCACAACTCATTAGATATTCCGTTATATATGAGAATTGCGAATGAGCTATACCTTAAACGATTAATAGTTGGTGGTTTTGATGGTGTTTACGAATTTTCTAAAAACTTTAGAAATGAAGGGATGGATCGCACCCACAATCCAGAATTTACAGCTATGGAAATTTATGTAGCGTATAAGGATTATAACTGGATGATGGATTTTTGCGAACAATTACTAGAGCATTGTGCGATTGCTGTGAACGGAACTACAAAAGCCACTTTTGATAATCATGAAATTGATTTTAAAGCTCCGTATGCAAGAGTTACAATGGCAGAATCGATAAAACACTTTACAGGTTTTGATATTACAGGTAAATCTGAAACCGAAATACGTGAAGCAGCAAAAGCTATGGGCATCGCTGTAGATGAAACTATGGGTAAAGGCAAGCTTATTGATGAGATTTTTGGCGAAAAATGTGAAGGAAATTATATCCAACCAACATTCATAACAGATTACCCAAAAGAAATGAGCCCATTATGTAAAGAGCATCGTGATAATCCAGAGCTTACAGAACGTTTTGAACTTATGGTATGTGGTAAAGAAATTGCTAATGCCTATTCTGAGCTTAATGATCCAATCGATCAGCGCGAGCGCTTTGAAGATCAGTTAAAACTAGGAGAAAAAGGAGATGATGAAGCTATGTTTATTGATCAAGACTTCATAAGAGCGCTAGAGTATGGTATGCCTCCTACTTCTGGAATGGGAATCGGAATGGATCGTTTGATTATGTATTTGACTAATAATCAATCTATCCAAGAAGTATTATTTTTCCCTCAAATGAGACCCGAAAAGAAAGCCGTTGCTCTAACTGAGGAAGAAAAGGCAGTGGTTACTATTTTAAAAAGTGATTCGCCCTTAGATTTGAACGATTTAAAATCAAAATCTGGTCTGAGCAATAAAAAATGGGATAAAACCATTAAAGGGTTGACCAAAAACAAACTCGCCAAAGTTGATAAAACAGAGGAAGGTTTGCTTGTAACTCTGTTATAATAAAGGATGCCCCGTTATGAAGAAAAAACTATCATTTTTTATAGTTATATTTTGTTACGCCATAGCTACTGCGCAAAGCACTAATATGGATAGAAAATATTTTGGTGTATCGCACATCAAATTACCTTCTTCTCCTATCCTAGATGATAGTAAAAGGACATTTTCTACAAACTCAAAATTTATTTCTTTATACGGGTTCTCTAAAGTTAATTCTGGAGCAACTCTGGATATTATTTTAGACTACCAAGGAATTGTTGTTGATGATTACGACATTGTTCAACACAAAGTAGAGGACAGAGATAGTGACGGAAAACTCATTCGAACGAGATATGAATATCAAGTCGTTGTAAATTATAATTCTCGTGCCGCAATACAAATAAGTAATAGCCTAACCGGAGAATCCAACCAAGAACACTATCTGGAAAACAACATTTTCAAGAGTGGCATGTATCGAAGTTATGAAAACGCTAAAAAATATTATGTCGGTAACGGAAATAGTATAAAAAAGAGATATCGATCAGAGCAATGGGTCCGTTTGATTAGGAGAATCAAAAGTGATCTTAACGAAATTTATGGATACGTACCATTTGAAGTAAATAATGAAACTTTGCTCATTCTAAGTTCTAAAAAACACCCAGAATACACAACTCATCAAAAATTATATACTGAAGCAAAAACTATTTTTGAACGAATGAAATATAATGAACCTATTGAAGGGTTAGCATTACGGCTTAAACCAATTATAGGATCGTTTGAAGAAATTACTACTAAATATACGGGCACCAAACGTAAAGAAAGAAAAATACGTCATGCCAGTTATTTTAATATTGCTAAGATGCATTATTATATGGATAATGCTGAAGAGACCAGAAAATATGGGCAAAAGATAATCGACAATGATTTTAATGTTAGTGAAGGAAGGCGTCTGATAGGCTTGGCCGATAGACTTAAGGAAAGATTAGCTGTAAATCAATTGTCTTCCCGACATTTTGATATCATCACCGAAGATCTTACCGATATTGATTATTCGAATGTACCAGAAGAACAAGAAGGTAATTTTAACAAACAAGAACAGGATGAAGACCCTAGTGAGAATATTATAGCATACCTAATCACCAGTACTAATGATACCATTACGGCACAAATATCGAGTACCAATATTAATAAAATAGGCTATACAGCAGAGCTATACGTCAAGGATAGCAATGGCGGTATACAACTTAATACCTTTAAAGCAGAGGAAACTAAAACTCTTGCCTTAGCAAATGGAGAGATATATACGACTCTGATTTTTGATGAGATATCCACAGACAAAAAGGTATCAGGGCCAAAGTTTGTAAAAACACTACATCAATCTGATCAAATTACATTGCATTTGTTTAATGGTAAAGAACTAGTTTTAAAAGCCCCGGATACCGACAAAGGTGTATCAACATTAACACCAGATTTTGTTTTTGGAATACATAAAAAGCTTGCATTATATGCAGAGGATTGTCCTAAACTACAAAACCGTGCTAATAATAACGAATTTAAAAATAATCAAGAAAGTCTTCTAGAGTTCTGTCGGGCATTATCAAATTGCGAGTAAAATTAACTCGCTGTACCAAATAATGCATTAGCAATTCTATTTTTACTTTTTATTTTCTACGAGTGTATCTCCTTCCCAAACTCCTTCGTTTACAAGATTTCCATTCGGATCAAATGATTTTCCTTTTCCGTTTCTAGAATTGTTTTTCCATTTCCCACTATGCTTAGTCCCATCCGACCAGTACATGGTTCCTTTGCCATGACGTTGGTTATTCTTAAAGCTACCCTCATATCTATCACCGTTTGGCCATATATATGTTCCTTTTCCTGAAATTTTATTATTATTAAAACTTCCCGAATACTTAGAATTATCAAACCATACAACATTTCCCTTTACCAAACGGCCCTCAGAAACTTCAACATCAAAAACTGCACCTTCGACAGAAAACTTATGCCAACCATTATTTAATTGACGTAGACCTTTTGAAGCTGGATAATTAAGTTTTTGTGCTTGCATTCCAAAAACACTCCCCAATATTAATGCGATAACGATTATTTTTCTTCCCATGTTTAACTTTTTTCTTAATTGGGTCGAGTTACCTATGTATTAGCTTACATATCAATACCATAAATCTTTTTTAATTTGTAAAAAACAAAGGAATACATTGTTCTTTTTAACCAATATTCACTTCTTTACAAAATACCTAAAGTTATATATCCTTGAAGTTTTGTAAGAATCTCCTATATTTGAATGTATTAAAAACCAACAACATGCCTTTTATCACAGACGAAGAATTACAGAGTTTTAAAGATCAAATAGAAAAAGCTGAAGAATCGGCTCGTTCTGCCGAATATTTAAGCGAAAAAGGAGTCAAAGACGAGAAAGAAAACTCTCGAAAGTTTAAAATAGCTACTATTATCCTGGGGATTATCGCTTTACTTGGTGTCGCAGGTACGGTTTATTTTATGCAATTCAATACTCCGAATAATATGATTTCTCAGAAAAAACATAAGGAGCAAGTAGGTATTCTTGAAAATAAAGTTACCGAATTAGAGGCAACACTTCAGAATCTTTCTATGAATCAAGAGTTAGATGGCAATGAATCGAATGATGGTGAGAATGCTGGATCTATTGATGATCAATTAGTTTATGCAGTACAAATTGGTGCATTTGAAGAAAAACGATTGTCTTTATATTCAGATAATTTTGTAAACTTTAGAGAGATCAAAAGTGATGGTTTTAACAAATATGCTCTAGGTAATTTTGAGACCTTAAATGAAGCCAAAAAATTTCGAAGAGAACTCGTTAGAATGGGCTTCAGAAATGCATTTATAGGATCATACCAAAATGGCAAACGTATAAAAATTGAAGAAGCCTGGTAGGAGCTACCAAATATCGTATTAAAAAGAGTGGTTAGAAATCAAAATTGATTTCTAACCACTCTTTTTACAGATTGACTCTTCAAAACAATTGGTATTTATACATTTACAACAATATATTTCCTTCCGGATCTTTTATAATACACTCCTTTATAGGTATAGTACTTCACTCCTCTTACTTTTATTACTCTATATCCTCGAGGTAACGTGGTTACCCGAATTCCCACTGGCGTGGCAACGGTTCGGTAAGATCTATTCTTCTTAACATACCAAACCCCGCCGCTATTATAATATTTCACATTATTATGTACCACAATTTTAGGGTGATGTAACTTAGTAACCACTACCCCTCTCGCAGGACGAACAGCAACAGTAGTCGCACAAGAAGATGTTAAAAAAGAAATCAATAAAATCGGCATCCACATTTTTAGTATCGTATTCATATCCTTAGTTTTTTAGTTTCTCACATATCTAGGACTAGCATACTTCAAAAAGGTTTAATCTATATTATATTGCTCTACATATTCTTGTATTGGGATTTCGTCAATAATTACATTCTTAAGTACCGAAACTCCATCTTTAATATACACCTCTGCATATACGTTTTCTTTCAAACTATCTCTGTTAATTTTTCTGTATGCTTTTTCTGCATCATATGCTTTGGTCTCTTCCATATAAAATCTATTAAAAGGTAAGTCAAAGCTTATTTCTTTATTATAATTACCTGTTACTTTTGCCATTACAAAATCCTGAGCACCATCCAGTGGTTTTTTACTAATTGCCACAGGCATAGCAAAACCGTTACTATCTTTTTTGATATACACTCTGATCTTGTCTCCGTAGGCGTAGCTTGTATCATTTTTTATAAAGGAATTCATCTCATAGTGTAACGTAATATATTTTCCTCTAAAAGGATCAGTGGGATCAATTGGCCTGGTTTTAAACTTATATGCTTCTCCAGATACCAATACATTTTCTTGTTTCCAAATCATTTGTATCGGAACAAAAAATTGTACGAATACCAATACCAAAAATCCTATAAAAAAGTGAATCGTTTTCATACTTGTAAATCTTTAATTTGTTTTTTAAATTTCTGTTGCTTCTTTAACATGATATAGTTCGTAACAAAAAAACCAGTTCCTACTAAGACAAATAAGATTCCTCGGATTACAAAACTCATTCCGGCATCAAAAAACCTACAAATTATTAATGTCGAAATTATCAATAATCCATAGTTCAGAATTCCGAAGTTAAACTTATCTACGCCTATTTTTATAGCAGATATCCCTAAGGCAAATACCAATACGTTTATTAATATAACGGGCATAATAACAGATGTAGAAAACAAGAAATACACTATCCAAAACAAGACAAATGCTACTTGAAATAGATTGGTTTTTTTAAATCCTCTTTTGAGAGCTGTATATCCCAAGGTCGCAAATGCGATTATTAATAAAACTAAGGCTACATACAACTCTTGCGAACTATAATTAAATCCATTAATAAGATCATCCCATATCCACCTGAAGGTAAATACCATTAATGATATTACTGTACCTAAAGATCCGATAATTATATATCCATTTCGGAGTGTTCTTATTTTATCGAATACCGCGAGTTTACCTACATTATAAAGTAAACCAAAAATGGCTATATACATTAAGAACCCCAAATTACCAGCGTTACCCACAAACGCACTTAAGGCAATTGTAACACTTATAGGTATCATCCAATTAAAAATTGTTGCGGTGTTACTAGAGATTCTGTTTTTTAGCAGATTCCAATAATGAGGAATCCCTGCCAATAAGAAAACAATATACAACCAAGGTGTTTGAGTATTTCGGTAATTCCATACTCCTATTTCAATGGCATAATAGGTACTAAGAATAAGTACCAACAAGGCAACTGCATTAGATCTTAACACATAGATTAAGGGTAGACATAAAACAATCCAGGTAAGCAAATAAGACTCTAACTCGCCAGGAATATGATATATCTGACTAATCAGAGATATACAAGCACCAACCGCGAAAAACAAAAATGTCCCCGAAGCTTCTTTCCAAGTACTGCTTTTTTCTTTAAGTATTGAAAAACCGGCCATAAACTGACCAACAACCAAAGGAATAAAAGCAAGCACAGTTTTTGTGATTTTTGAAAAATCATCCCAATTATGTGCTAGCATTAAAATAATACCTGATCCTACAAGCAATGCTCCAAAAATCCCAAAAATGGTAAACAATCTATTGGGTTTTCCTAAATTTTTGGTAGCGTAATACTGTTCTATTTTATCTGCAAGTTCTGGTGAAATCACTTTATCTTTTACCAGTATTTGCAGTTCTTTATTAAATTTTGAACTCATTCTACAAAATTGTTTAGTTATACATTAGATAAAAAGACAGCTGCTGTTATACAGCTGTCTTTTCTAATCATCAAAACAAGAAGCCTCCCCCCAGGATATCTATTTAACCGTTTCATTATTGATCAAATAGATATGGCTTCTTCTTTTGATTATTGCTCCCTACTTTCGATATACTTCTTATCTCTTGTATTTTTCTGTACGGCTATAGCCGCAAATAAACTTAAGGTAAAGGACATCCCATAAAACCCTTTTTCACTTAATTCGAGATCTGCATTCCATAAACCTATAATTAACAACAAGATAGATGTAAGTGTTGTAAACCAACTAATTCCGTAGTAGATGTCGGTAACCGGAATCCCTTCTAATCTATCCCGAACACTTTTTTGTACTGATACTGCAGAAAACAATCCAAACAGCAGGATTGTAAAATAATATCCTTTTTCATTTAAAGGCATGTATGCATTCCACAACCCTATACAGTAGGATATCATACCTATAAATAATGCCGACCATGATGCTGATATAAAAGCGGGTGTTGGCTTTTGATCATACACCTTGGACTCTCTTTTGTCTAATTTCTCGTTTGTAGTATCCTCAGATACGTCATTGCTAAATTTGTACTCCATGATTAATTAATTTTGATGATTATTTTTTCATTTTGAACAGTACAAATGTGCAACCCTCTAGTCAGATACAAAATTCTAGTTTTGATAAAAACTTATGATATAATTTAACATAAAAATTAATTTAAATACCAATTTTACTATATTTATATCATATTATACTTATGATATAATGAATACTACTACATCTATAATCCGTACCTTATCTGATGAAGACAAAAGGAATTTCATTACAATGCTACGGCAAAAAAATAAAAGAAATGACACTAAAAACATTCAGTTATTCAGACTATTAAATACCGAAAAAGAAGTAAAAGACCTTGATATAAAGATTTACGGAAAACGATCTAAAGGTGCTTTTCATGCCCTTTGCAAAAGACTGCATGATAGTTTGATCGATTTTGTAGCCTCTAAAAGTTTTGAGGGTGAAACATCTGAAGAGATGGAAATTCTAAAACTCTTATTAGCAGGTAGAATATTTTTTGAACAAAAACAATATAAGATAGCCTTAAAAACTATCCTAAAAGCAGAACAAAAGGCAAAAACTTACGATTTGTACAGTATTTTGAATGAGATTTACTATACCAAAATCCAGTATGCTCATCTTAATACAACTACATCATTAGAAACCCTTATCTCTGATTTCAATAACAACAAAGCATCTATACAACAAGAGGAAAATCTAAATTTATTTTACGCAACCGTACAAAACAAACTCATCCAGAAACATGATGATTTTGCTATAATCATACGCGATACTTTATCCAAATTTGGAATCTCAATTACTCAAGATCTTACATTTAGATCACTGTTTAAAATTTTAGAAATTACAAATACTGCAGCTCAAGCCACACGTGATTATTTTACCATTTTACCTTTTGTAGAAGAAGCCTACACATTAATTGATACCAGAGAACAGTTGATAGACAAACATTTGTTTTATCATATTCAGATTCTGTATTATGTTGCCAATGCCTATTTCAGAAATAAGAATTTTGAAACCTCTATGCATTACCTCTCTTTGATGAAAGAGCAAATGAGTAAAAGTAAACATAAATATTATCGCCGGTTTCACCCGCAATACATACTACTGCACACGCTAAACCTTAATTATACCGGAAATGCCGATGCGGCCATTGTAACTATCGAAGCTTTTGAAGAAACTAAACACAAGGAACAAATAACCTACTTATTAGATTTAAAATTAAGTTTGATTGTATTTTACTTCATGCAATCAAGATTTAAAGAAGCTCTGGCCGTATTAACAAATCTCTATCATAGTGATCATTGGTATACCGAAAAAGCTGGGATCATATGGGTCATTAAAAAAAACTTGGTAGAGATTCTCTTACATATCGAATTAAATAACATAGATCTAGTAGAATCACGAGCCAATAGTTTTAGAAAAAAACATAGTACACACCTCAAAAACAATAATGATAATAGAGCATTAGAATTCTTAAAACTAGCGCTTGAGTACGATCGCAATCCTGAGACGGTAACGACTGATATTTTTAAAAATAAAATTTCGAACTCACTTACCACAGTAAAACGAGAACAAGAAGACATTTTTGAAATGAGTTTTTATGCCTGGATAAAATCCAAGGCATATAATACCGAATTGTATACAACAATCTTAGAAATGGTAAAGTAGGCATTTTGTTAAATATTCCCCTTTAACCTTACTTTCACATAAGCGCTTATGTAATTTTAGTACTTTTCGCCGTTTAAAACTCTTCACATGTTAAAAAATACATTTTGGTTATTTCTATTAGCGATAACTATTACAACAGCGGATTGTTATGCTTTTCAATCCAAAAAAAGAAAAAAAGGGAAAAAGGCGGCTATAGCATCTCCATCCAATGGAGGCAAAAAGGACACTATTATGCCTTATCATAAAATCATCACCAAAAATGCAAAGACAGACAAAGGTTTATTTGACATTCATTATGTAGGTGACAAGTATTTTTATGAAATTCCGGATACGCTACTCAATCGAGAAATGTTAATGGTAACCCGTATTGCTAAAACTGCTACAGGAATTGGATTTGGAGGAGGCAAACAAAACACTCAAGTACTGCGTTGGCAAAAGAAAAACAAACAAATATTACTGCGTGTAGTTTCACATCAAATTTTTGCGCCTGACTCATTACCCATCCACGAGGCTGTTGTAAATTCTAATTTTGAACCGGTTTTGTATTCTTTTCCTATCAAAGCTTTTCATAAAGATTCTAGCAACACCAGCAATAATGCGACTGTAATAGATGTTACTAGCTTATTTAAAAAAGATGTTAAAGCATTGGGGTTTCCTGATACTAGACGTAAGCAATACAAAATTTCAAAATTAGATGATAATCGATCGTATATTGATACGATCAGAAGTTACCCATTGAATATTGAAGCTCGTCATGTTAAAACGTATAACGCCGGTGAGCCCCCTTCTAATACAAGCACAGGGTCTATATCTCTACAAATGAGCAACTCAATGATATTGCTTCCTAAAACACCTATGAAACGCCGTTATTTTGATCAACGTGTTGGGTGGTTTGCAAGAGGTCAAACAGATTACGGCCTCGAAGCACAAGAGAGCAAAACAGTACGATATTTAGATCGATGGAGGTTAGAAGTGAAACCCGAAGATATTGATAAGTTCAATAGCGGCGAATTGGTTGTTCCAAAAAAACAGATCGTGTATTATATCGATCGAGCTACTCCCAAAAAATGGAGAAAGTACATTAAACAAGGTATTGAGGATTGGCAAGTTGCCTTTGAACAAGCTGGGTTTAAGGATGCGATTATAGCAAAAGACCCTCCTACCAAAGAAGAAGATCCTGATTGGAGTCCCGAAGATGTGCGCTATTCTGTAGTACGTTACTTGGCATCTCCTATTCCTAATGCCAATGGACCCCATGTAAGTGATCCTAGATCCGGTGAAATTCTCGAAAGCGATATTAACTGGTATCATAATGTAATGACGCTATTGAGAAATTGGTTTTTTGTACAAACAGCCGCTATTAATCCAAATGCTCAAAGTGTTGCTTTTAAGGATGACGTCATGGGGCGACTAATCCGATTTGTATCGGCTCACGAAGTGGGTCATACTTTAGGCTTACCTCATAATATGGGAAGTAGTGTGGCTTATCCTGTCGAATCTCTTAGAGATCCAGAATTCACCAAGAAATATGGCACAGCACCTTCAATAATGGATTACGCAAGATTTAACTATATAGCGCAACCAGGTGATGGAGATGTTGCTTTAATGCCTAACATTGGTATATATGACAAGCATGCTATACGATGGGGATACCGTCCTATATTAGATAAAAGTGCAGAAGACGAAAAGAAAACATTAGATCAATGGATCCTTAAACACCAAGACGATCCTATGTATCGTTTTGGAAGACAGCAATTTGGAGTAATCGACCCTAGTTCACAAACAGAGGACTTAGGTGATGATGCGGTAAATGCTAGTACTTATGGTATTAAAAATTTAAAACGAATTGTACCAAACTTAATTAAATGGACTGCAGAAGAAGGCAAAAACTATGACGACCTTGGCACTATGTACAGGCAAGTACTAGGGCAATTTAATCGATATATGGGTCATGTAAGTTCCAATATTGGCGGAGTATATGAGTATTATAAAACTTACGATCAAGAAGGAGCTGTATACACCCATGTTAGTAAAGAGAATCAAAAACGAGCTATGCAATTTTTACATGAGCAATTATTTGCAACACCAGAATGGTTATTAGACAAAACTATTTTTGATAAAATAGAATTTTCTGGCAGTATAGAACGCATTCGTAATTTTCAATCCAGAACTTTAAACAGGTTGTTAGAACATGGTCGTATGGCTAGATTATTAGAAAATGAAACTCTAAATACTAATGAGGCCTATACGTTGCTCGATATGATGTCTCAATTAAGATCAGGGTTATGGTCAGAATTACAAAGTGGTAAAACTATAGACATTTATAGACGTAATTTACAAAGGGCTTATATTGATAGAATGGAATTTTTAATGACCAAAGAGCAACCTAAAATTCCTGAAAACATAAGGCGTTTTGTAAGGCGGACTACTGTAAATGCTTCTCAAAGTGATATTAGAGCTGTGGTGCGTGCAGAACTAAAAGCATTACAAAGAGATGCTAGAAACGCAGTTAGCAGAACTCGTGATTCAATGACTAGATATCATTTACAGGATATTGTAGAGCGCATTGCTTCTATTCTTGATCCTAAAAAGTAAAAAAAGACTTATCTATTAGTAATGATCCTCGTTTAAGTATATTAAGCGGGGATTTTTTATACTTCAGATAACCACACAAAGAACCAAAATCGATTATCATGAACGCCAAAATTGATCGTATTAACATTAAAATTAATTACTTTTGACCTTATAATAAACAACAAAAACAATAACTACTACGTTATAAAATTGTAAAAATCATCTCTTCGCACTAATGAGTATATTACCAAAGTTTGGATTATTACAGTTTAGGAACTCGGTAAGGATATACCATACAAGTATTACCGAAAGCTTACAACTGTTTAAAGAAGAAACGAGAGAACGAAAGGTTAATCTTTTTTTATTTCATAAACCTAATGAGCTGGAAGAACTGGATAGTGCTATAAATTTTTTGAATAATTTCAGAATACTGATCCACGTAGACTGGTTAGAAGATGCAGTAGAAGAAGACAAAAGTGACATTATTACTAAAACCATTACTCAAAAAATTAAAAATAATGATAAGTTTATTTTCTTAGCAACAGAGGATGCTATACATTCAAAATGGTGTAATTGGGTGCTTCGTTTGGCAAAAACTAAAATCCCAGTAGAAGATATTATAATGTTACCCGTAAGAGGAGATTATGATGATTACGGAGGCGAAGAGTTTTTACAAAAATACCCTTATATTCACGAAGGTGAAGAACAAGTATATTACATTAAATATCCTAATGGAAATATCAAAAAATTAACCGATTGGATGACGTCATAACTTTTTTGCACTTACAACAACTTAAAGATTAATAGTACTCGCCACTTTTTCTACGGCCGCAATAGTCGTATCAAGATCATCATAAGTAAGAGCTTCAGTAATGAACCACGTTTCGAAAGCGCTTGGTGCTATATAGATTCCGTTGTTTAAAAGGCCATGAAAAAACTTTTTAAAGGTATCATTATTCCCAATAGCCGCCGTATCAAAATCCACAACACTTTCTTCAGCAAAATGTACAGAAATCATAGATCCTAATCTATTAATAGTATGCACAACATTGTACTTGTTCAAAACATCCGCAATTCCCTTATGCAAATACTCGGTTTTATTAGCTATGCTTTTAAAAATTTCGGGATTATCATTTAATTCGGTAAGCATTGCCAAACCTGCTGCCATTGCCAAAGGATTACCACTTAGAGTACCTGCCTGATATACTGGACCCAAAGGAGCAAGATGATTCATGATTTCCTCTCTAGCTGCAAATGCTCCAACAGGAAGCCCTCCTCCAATCACCTTCCCAAAGGTAACGATATCTGCATTTACTCCTAAAAGCTCTTGGGCACCTCCCTTTGCCAATCTAAACCCTGTCATTACCTCATCAAAGATTAATAAAATATTGTGTGTATCGCACAAAGCTCTAAGTCCTTCTAAAAACCCTTTAACGGGTGGTATACACCCCATATTACCGGCAACGGGTTCAATAATAATACAAGCAATTTCATTTGTATTAGATGTTATGATACTTTCAACATTCGCCAGATCATTGTACTTAGCCAATAATGTATCTTGAGCAGTACCTTTGGTAACACCAGGACTATTTGGGCTTCCAAAAGTAACAGCACCACTACCGGCTTGTATCAAAAACGAATCGCTGTGTCCATGATAACATCCGGCAAATTTGATGATCTTATCTTTTCCTGTATATCCTCGCGCTAACCTTACTGCACTCATACAGGCCTCGGTACCCGAGTTTACAAATCTTATTTTATCTATGTTAGGCACCATAGACACAGCCAATTCAGCGATCTGTGTTTCGATTTCAGTTGGCATACCAAAGCTAGTACCTTTCTTAGCTTTTTCGACCACCGCATTAACTACTGATTCGTGTGCGTGACCAAGAATCATAGGACCCCAGGAGTTAATATAATCAATCAATTTATTTCCATCTTCATCATATAGATATGCTCCTTTGGCTTGTTTAACAAATATGGGGTCTCCTCCGACCGCCTTGAATGCTCTTACAGGTGAATTTACCCCTCCAGGGATTACATTTTGTGCCGCTTTAAAAAGTGCACTACTTCTTTGGTAGATCATGTTTAATTGAAATCTTCTTCATCGCCATCAATGGCCGTAACTTTTAGCACTTGCCCGATTTTGATATTATTATCTGCTAGATTATTATAGGTTTTAAGTTCTTCGACAGATATATTATATCTTCTCGAAATAGAATATAATGTATCTCCTTTTTGCACAAGATGTCCATTACTACTAGAAATACTTGTTACTGTAGTAACATTTTTCTTTTTCTTAGGTGTTTTGCGTTTTTTCCTACCCAGAACATCATTATCAAATTCATCCAGGTGGTAACGCTCTATAATACTGATTAATTTCTCAGGATATTTTTTATCAGTTGCATAACCAGCTTCTCTAAGTCCCCGAGCCCAAGATTTATAATCACGTTGATTAAATGTAAATAACCTGGCATATCGTTTTCTGTTTTTCAAGAATAACGAGTGATCTCTAAACGATTCTTGTGCTTGGTCATATTTTCGAAAACATTCTTGCGAGCGATCATCATCATGATATACTCTTGCTCCTTCCCAATCATGACATTTGATCCCGAAATGATTTTTTGCTTTGCTGGTAAGTTCGCCATAACCAGCTCCAGATTCAAGAATCCCTTGAGCCAAAGTAATACTTGCAGGAATACCATATGTTCTCATCTCATCTTTGGCAATCGCAGAAAACTCAAAAATATATTGTTGTACTCGTTCTTTATATGAAAGTGCAGTTTTAGGTTTTGTAACCGGTTTTTCTATTGTTTTCTCTGAAGTAGAGCGTTCTACTTTGGTTACCGAGGTTTGTCGAGGTGCTGGTTTTTTTGTTCTTGAGGTGGATATTACTCTTTTGTTTCCTCCACAGGAAATCAAAAATGCAACTACGCACAACAACGAAATAAATTTCTTCATTTTAGTATTAAATTGTAATAAGGGGTAGCTTCTTTTTCATTAATTTTTTGTTCATTCCAGCTATACCCTGAAGCCCGCCAGTATGCACGGCTAAAATACGAGTATTTTTTGGAAAAATCCCTTTTTGAATTCTATCAAAAATGCCAAAAAGCATCTTAGCTGTATAGACTGGATCTAATGCTATTTGTTGCTGCTCTTTAAACACATTAATAAACTCAATTAGTTCCTGATTTATTTTACCATATCCACCAAAATGATAATCCAAAATCAACTCCCAGTTCTTTTGGGTGGTATACTTAGCAATTTCTTTATTAAGAAAATCGCCCTTTAAAGCAGGGAAACCTATTATTTTTTGATGTGGCAATGAGCTATTGATAATACCCGAAATAGTTCCTCCAGTACCTACAGCACAGCATACAACATCATATTCTAAATCTTGCGCAGTTAATATTTCCTCACATCCTTTTATTGCCAAATCGTTAGTTCCTCCTTCTGGGACTAAATAAAACGACCCAAATTTGGCTCTTAATTCATCCAAAAAGACTAAAGTAGTTTTATTTCGATACGTTTCTCTAGTTACAAAATGCAGATCCATATCTTGTTCATGCGCAAATCGCAACGTATGATTTTCAGATATTGTTTTATCAAAATCTTTTCCTAATTCTTCGCCACGTATAATGCCTATAGTTTTTAATCCCACGATTTTTCCTGCAGCAGCTGTAGCGGCTATATGATTACTATAAGCACCTCCAAATGTAAGAATAGTATCATATCCTAATGCCTTGGCTTCGGTAAGATTGTATTTTAATTTTCTAAATTTATTGCCAGAAACGAAAGCATGAATCTGGTCTTCGCGTTTTACATCCAAAACCACTTGTGCACTATCCAAAATGGAATGAGCGATGGATTGATTTTTAGAATATATCGTTTCCGAAGAAAAAAATTGCATCATAAATGCTTTAGTTAAGAGCACAAAAGTACGTTTAATTTATTTTTTCTTATTTTTGGTCAACCAATTTACATAACCAAAAACCATGGTAAACATAAAGACCTTTTATAGACCACTACTATCTACATTGTTTTTAATAACACTATCACTCTTATTTGTAAACTGTACTGCTTCTGAAGAGGACACGCCCCAAGAAACCTCTGAAGAAATTCCGACCGAAGAAGAACCTAATGAAGAAGAGGAAGAACAAGCAAAAAATGTTGTTTGGAAAAACTGGTATCTATCAGTTCCAATTAATAGAGGTAATGGCAAAGCCACTTCGATTTATTACGAAGCTATAGAAAGTGATGCACTTACAACTGATCAAAAAAAATACTTTTATCAAAACGAAGATGGAAGTTATACTTTTTATACGCATTTTACAGGATATACCACCTCTGGAGAATCACCTCTAAACGGAGGGAAATATTGTAGAACAGAATTACGTGAATATTGGCGAGGTAATCAAAGTACATCAGATAACTGGCCTATGACCACAGGTACACACCTATTAGAATCTACACTGCGAGTAAACCATTGTGAAGGAAACAAGCAAACTTATATTGCGCAAATTCATGGAATTAAAAATGATGATCTAGGGCTTAAAAACTCTCCGGCCACTGTAAAAGCCCAATGGTACGATGGTAATATAGTGATAGAGTATTATCAGAAACCTGATACTGGAGAATGGACAAGTGATGGCGATGAAAAAGTTACTATTGGTCGGGTGGATAATGAAAAGTTCACTATCTACTTAAAAATTGAAGAGGGTAAATTATTATATAAATTGGTATGTGTTGCCAAGAATATCGATACTGATTTTATCACTTTATATGATTATGCCGGAAACGGTTATCGCTATGAAAATTATTTCAAAACTGGTAATTATTTTAAATGGAATTCGGATTATGATCAATCTGCCGAGGTAGTACTATACAGTGTAAAAACAACACATAACTAATTCAAATCCTTGCAGCTTCTTCTTTTACCAATACTTAAGAAAACTCCATGGTTTTCTAGTTTTCAGGTAATAGAGATCATCCTCATTAAAATAGGCTTCTCTTTCAAAAGAGATATTGCGATACGCTTGTCGAGAATTTCGATATTGAATTAAACGAATAATATACTCGGTAATGTAAAGAAAATAAAAAGGCACTACCAATAACTCTGCTTGTTGTCTTAAATGAATGCGTTCATGGTTAATAAAAGCCTCATCTTGCTTTAAAAAAGATTCTTTAACCACAATAAATGGCCAAAGCGCAATACCAACAAAATGTCGGCCAATCAAATATTTGTTAACGATTACGGGCATATAACTGCAAGATACTTATTTTTGTATAATATGAACAATCCTAAAAAAGTAATAACTCCAAAAGAAGGAGATTATTATATAACCCCAGAAGGGTATCGATGTTTTACAGAGCAATATCATTTAAGAAGAGGGTATTGCTGTGAAAGTGGTTGTAGGCATTGCCCATACGGGTATGACAAAAAAACCAATAGTTATTCTAAAAAATAGATCTGCAACCCATTACATGGTATGATTATTGTGACAGGTTTATTTACAAATGTTGTTGTTAAATCTATAAAAATCAGGGATTATGAAATTTTTTTCACTTTTATCATTAATCCTTATCATAACTCTTAGTTCTTGCACTACTGTGCGTGTTGCCTCGGATTATGATAAGAAGGCAAATTTTACTACTTACAAGAGCTTCGCTTTTTACAAGCCCGGCATAGACAAGGCTGAAATTAGTGATTTGGACAAAAAGCGCATCTTAAGAGCAATCGAATCTGATATGGCCGCAAAAGGATTTACCAAATCAGAAAATCCAGATGTATTGGTCAGTATTTTTACAAAAACTAAAGAAAACGTAAATGTCTATCAAAATAATTTTGGATTTGGAGGTTTTGGATACGGCTGGGGATGGAATCCATGGTTCTGGGGACCAGGCTATAACAATACTGTATCCCGAACTACCGAGGGCACTTTGTATATTGATCTTATTGATGCTTCTAAGAAAGAACTAATTTGGCAAGGAATGGGGACCTCTGCATTAACCAAAAATGTAGATAAAAAACAAGAGAAAATGAATGAGATTGTATCGGCTATCTTAGAAAAATATCCGCCACAGTTAAATTATTAAATACTATCTCACGTTAAGAGCAATAGCCTTTCTTTTGTAGAAAGGCTATTTTTTTATGTACATTTATACATAACTTGACACTAAAATATATGCGTAATTTTTTGCTTGGTGCATTAATGGCTGCCCTATTAGTCTTTGGAATAAAATATTTTATAGATCAATCTAATGAACGAAAAACCGAAATAGAATCGTCGGATCTGATTTTGACGCAAATGAAAAATGTAGGCAAATTGGTAGTGACCGAAGGTCATTTTGCTGAAGTTATCACCTATAAAAATGCCAAGAAATACTACTGGAATGCCCTAAGGTCAAGAAAATCCGCAGTTGTAGTCGTTAATGCCAAAGTACAAATTGCTTACGACTTAAGTAAAATCGATTATATTATCAATAAAGAAAATAAAACGGTTACTATTACCAAAATACCAGAAGCAGAAATCGATATAAATCCTGATATTAAATATCATAGCCTAATTCCTGGTTACTTTAATACATTTTCTGCCAAAGACCTTAATCAAATCAAAAAGAAAGTTACGGTACAATTAGAAAAAAAGGTTAAAAACTCAACATTAGTTTCTAATTCTGAAAATAGGCTGATTAGCGAACTTCAAAAAATATATATTCTTACAAATTCTCTAGGCTGGAGGTTAAAGTATAACCATACCGAAATAGAAAGTCAAACAAATTTAGAAGAGTTTCTTGATTAATTGCAGCTTTATGTCTCTGTAATTGCCACCCCAGACCCAACATCTAATGATTTTGGGCCTGAGATCCACTTAAACAAACTCATATAGGTAAGGACTCTGGTATATACCAGAATGACAATATCTCAATTCGTATACATATTAAAAAGATGGAAAGATTTTTGTCTTTCCATCTTAGTATAAAACCTGTGTAAAGAAATTCGCTTTGTCCCTCAAACTTCTTAAATTATTACAGATTATTATTTTGTTATATATGTAAAACGAATATGATATCAATTACCCTACCCCCTATCTTAATTTTTAATGAAATTTATTATCGTTTTTGCCAATTCGACCATATTTACCCGCTCTATTTGGTGAACACAATTCTCAATATGCAACAATTCTCCATTAGGTAATGCCCTACTAATTCGTTGCGACTCTTCTATAGTAACCATTTTATCTAATACCCCGACACATACTAACACTTGATGTTGTACCTGCACTAATTCTTGTTCTGTTAATATAGGAGAATCACCCAAATCACTCATCATTTTTGCTGTTTGATGCACCACATCATGCCAATATTTACTAGAATGTAAGCTTTCTAGATATTCAGCAAATTTTGGAACTTTTTCAGCTATTTTATTAGGGTTTAGCATTTTTACTTCTTGTCTAGAAAACTCTGGAGTCCAATCAAATTTTGTTCCCAGAGTAATTATTTCATCAACGATATCCGGATATTTTCGTGCTACATTGATTGCAACATATCCTCCCATACTATACCCAAAAATTATCGCACTGTCTAATTCATGGTGTTCTATAAACGTTTTCGTATTTTCTGTAAATAAATCAATACTAAAATCACTTTTTATAGGTACCCCTCCGTGTCCGGCAAAATTAAACGTGTAAACATTAAATTCTTTTTCTAGGGTCCCTATTAGTTTTTCAAACTGTTTTTTACTTCCTAGTGCTCCATGAAGTAATATGATATTATTTTTCAATTAAATTGGTTTTAATATTATTTTGGTTCGAGACTCATAACATAATCATAGCTCTCATCTAGATATTGAGCTACTTTGTCCAAATCTTTTAACATCCTTTCTGGTATTAACACATAGCCTTTCATCACGGCATTATATGACTTGTATAGTGTTGAATCAAATTCTTTAATATATTTTTCTTGAACTTCTTTTGAAAATCGAATTCCTATTTCTCCTGCTTTGTTAAAGAGTGAAAACATATACCCATTGGCAGAAGTATATGGCATTGTCTTCCCCTTTCTTTCAAATCTATCACACTTTGCTACAAGTTCGTCATAAATTTTTAATTTTTCTTTCCACATAGCTTATTGTTTTTCGGCAAACTCTTTAAATTGTTTCATCCATTTCCCGGCCTGTTTTTTATACATACTAGGAAAAACTAACGCCATTAGCTTCGGCAATACCCAGTCTATCCTAGTATATTCGCACTCATAATCATATCGCGTTTGATGGTCATCAATTTTAACGAATGTATATTTCATGGTATTATCCATATGTTTATGATGATAATGCGCCTCAAATGATAGTGGTAGATTATTATTGAGAATAGTCTCGGTTAAAATCATATCACGCTTGCCATGTTTGTAATACATTTTTGATATTGCACCATTTTCTCCCGCATTTCCACTTTGCAGTTCTTTTTTCACAAAACCATCTTGATGCTCTTTTAGACTTGACACATCCATAAAAATAGTGATTAATTTTTCTCGTGATTGATGAATGTTTAATGAACCTTTAAATTTCATAATGTTATTTTTAATTTAATATCGAGGGCATAGTTAAAAATACAAATTTGACTTTTGGTTACAGAAGTGTTTTGTAACCTATTTGAGGTTAAATTTTTATTTATTTTTTAATTGCTCCAAAAATTCTGAAGGAGAAATACCCTCATACAGCTTAAAAGTTCTATAAAACGAGACTTTGTTATTAAATCCTGAGTCATAGGCTATTTCAATTAATTTAGTTTTTGAATGAGTCTTTTGTTTCATAATTGACTTAGCCTCATTTAACCTATATTGAGCCACCAGATTTTTAAATGAACAATTAAATTTCTGATTAATTATTTCTGAAACATAGGGTGCTGGTAAAGAAACAGAAGCCGAAAAACGCTCTAACGTTAGAAAATTATCAATGTGGATTTTGTCGATTTCAAATTTACTAATAATCAGTTTCTCGTCTTTTTTACGTTTTTTCAGATCACTTAAATCGACAATTTTAGAATTGAAAATTGACGATTTGTCAACCAGTTTATAAGCGATAGATTGAATTATAAAGGTCATAATCAGCATGCTTATTTGATTAATATGTATCATTTTAAACCCTCCCAAAGGTTGAAACACATAAAAAACAAAGTATAACGCCAAAAATGAAGTATACAATAACAAAACATGATAATACCAATTTACCAAAGTGTTATTGGTTACCTGAGTTTTAAATTGTTTTAATTTATGAATACCCGCAATGACATAAACCCCAATGTAAATAAAAAAACTAAGGCCAAAATAAAATTCGAAATTTTGATAATCAGGGGTGTTCGCCATAAAACCCCGAACAGTTTCTATCTTTTTATCTGCTTCTAAAAAGTAAAACGGTAGGTTGAGGAGCAACATCAATACAAAAGGGATAAAATGAAGGTAGCTTTTGTAATTTAGTTTAAAACGTATTAAGGTTAAAGAACAAGCCATAAAAAAAATCAAAGGAGGCTTTATAAAACTTATTGGATAGCTAACTCCTAAGATATGAGGAATAGAAACAATAAGATTTGTTTCTACCAGTAACCGTTCTATAAGTGTTACTCCTTCAATAATTAGAAATAAAGAGAATAACTTTTTAAATAGCGTTTTATTTTCAGTTTTAAGAAGCACAAACGCAATAAAAAATGCCTGACAAGTACCATAGGCGATAAGAAAGTTCAAAATCAATGAGATATCTATCATTTATGAAATATTGCTTTTGTTTTTATAATTACGTAATCCTACATCCATGGCCCACCAATATTTTTTCTTGTATAACCAGGTCCAGCTTAGATAATCAAACAAGCCTAAATATATCCATTCCCACACTAAAAAATTAATGCACATAGTTTTTCCTGCTTTTATTCTAATTCGATTTAATTCAGATTTAGAAATCCCGTTTTCATCTAATTGTTGTATCGACATGGACTTTTCATATTCCTCAAATTCTGTATCCAAAAATGGCCTATTTATATGTTCCCAAATATCAAACCTATCAACTACCGGAATGGAGTTATTTTTGGCGAATATTTCTAATTCTTCTTTAGATTCATCTCTTAAGAAAATAATCTCATTATGGTGGTATACCAAAGAAGGAGGGTATGTATTTAGGTTAATTTCGGATATTTGATCCCTATCAATTTTTTTGGTCTTATGAACAGGGCTTTGCTTGAAAAAATATCCATGGGGGAAGAGAATCTCTTTACTGGTAATTTCCACTTTTATTTTTTCGAATTTGCTGTACACCTGTAATATTATCTATACATTAGAAAGAGAGTTCTTTTAATTCTTTCGAATTACATAAATATATTAAAAATACCTTTACTTAGTTTTTCTTATTTCTCACCTATTTTCTTCAAAAGAAAATGTATTTAAGGCATATAAAGTTGTCTAATTAAACTTTTCTATTTAGTGTAAGCCAATGTATAACTGTTATTAATCTTATCAAATATTCATTTACAAACGAATACAAACGTTTACAACCGAAACTAAACGCTTCCTAACCGAATCTCGTTAATAACCCGTTTTATGTTTGCATCGTCGAAATATCAAAACTCGATACTACTAAATGTTTAACGCTAAAAATTAAAATTATGAACACGCTCAAAAACAAAGTACAGTTAATTGGAAACTTAGGACAAGAACCTGAAATTGTAAATCTTGAATCTGGTAAAAAATTAGCAAAATTCTCCATCGCTACAAACGACTATTATTATAACAAGGCAGGAGATAAAATCACAGATACCCAATGGCACAATATAGTGGCCTGGGGTAAAACGGCAGATATTATCGAAAAATATGTTACTAAAGGCCAGGAAATTGCTCTAGAAGGTAAACTTACCTCTCGAAGCTATGAAGATACTGAAGGGCAAAAAAGATATATTACAGAGGTAGTTTGTAACGAATTACTAATGCTAGGAAACAAATAGTTACATATATACATCTATAAAAAAGCCTCTTTATTGAGGCTTTTTTTATATCTATTTTTTAGTAAAAAAACCATTAATTCTTCGTTTTGTCGCCTGAAGTAAGTTTTGCAAAATTAATACAACCAGCGTGTTACTAAAATTCACTACTTTAGTAAGAATAACTAATTAACCTCCTCTTTTTGAATACATACACCAAATATTGGTTCCTTAAAGGATTTAATCTCTTCAATAAATTAGGCAGAATTACGATGATGCGGATGTGCGAAATTCTTGAAATGGAAAACATTAATAAAGGAACCAAAATTGAACTCATAAAAAAGAACGAGAAAAGCATATTTTTTCTTAAAAAAGGAACTATCAAAATTATAGATAGTGCTAATAACAATGTAAAATACATAGTCAAAAAAGGGAATATTTTTGGAGAATTATCTCTATATGATACTGATGCAGCAGCAGAAGAATTAGCTATTGCCTTAGAGGATTGCATTATCTGTTATATCGAAGCCGATAGAATGGAAAGAATCATGGAAAAACATAAATCTCTAAAAAATGGGGTTTTAAAAGTATATGGTTTACGTATTAAAAAATTAGAACGTAGACTAAGGGATTTATTATATAAAGATAGTGTATTACGTATCACAGAGTTTATACAGGATTATATTCAAGAATTTGGTGAGCTAGAAAATGACAGAATAATTGCAAAAAATCTCCTGTCACATAAAGATATCGCTAACCTTACCAACACCTCAAGGCAAACAGTTAGTAATGTTTTGAGTAGTTTAAGAAAAAACGAAACAATTAATTACGATTCGCAATATATTTCGATGTCAATACCCCAAAAAACATGATTTTTTTTACTTAAAAAATGGATAAAATTAGCTTTTTTGAAACTATAAAATCTATGTCCTATGAATTATTCTTGAGCTTTCTGATTTGAGTAATAATTACCGTTCTAATTACAATGGTCTTTTTTTTCACTGAAAGGAATGTTAAATTTTTTCGTCGAACCTAGTCTAATCTAACTAATGAAACCAACAATCGATACAACCAAAACACGGGGATATATAGGTTATATTATTTCTGTTTTAGTAGGGCCGAACGAGTATTTTTCATATGATTTAGTTTACATTAAAACTCATCCACAATGAATATCTCTATTATAACCAGATTTTTGATTATAGGCTTGCTATTAATGACTATAAATTCTTATGGTCAGAATATAGAAGCTTCCATATATATTATAGCCAATACCAGTGAAGATATAGATCAAAGTATTTTACAAAGTATTGTATCATCGTCTTCAGAAACTAAAAACGCTACTTTATTAATTGTAGGTAATATGGCGGATCCAATTAGTATTAAAGAAAATTCTGCAAAAACCACCGTAGGAAAACAATTAGATGTTATTGCCGATTTTAATGGAGAGATTGTTTTAGTTCCAGGACAAAACGAATGGAAAACCAAAGGATATAAGAATGTAAAAGGCTTAGAGAAATTTATCCAGGAAAATAGTAGAGCCAAATATTATCCCGATGATGGTTGTTCTATTAAGAAAAAAGATATTTCAGAAAATGTTGTACTAATAACAATAGATTCGCAATGGTTTCTCGAAGACTGGGACAAAAACACCTACATCAATGATGATTGTGATATCAAAAACAGAACACAATTCTTTCTTGAGTTTGAAAGTATTCTTAAGAAATCACAAAATAAAACCACGATTGTGGCTCTTCATCATCCCATGTTTACAAATAGCAAAATGGGACTTATTGCCAGAACTGGAGGGCTTTCGATCCAGGATTATCAGAATAAACAATATAGAGCGCTCCGCAATAAACTTATTACATTAGCAAGACAAAAAGAAAATGTAATTTTTGCTTCTGGTCAGGGTAAAAACCTACAATATATCTCTAAATATGGTATCCCACAAATTATAAGTGGCGCTGTTGGTGATACTAAAAAAGTTAAACTTTCTGAAAACAGTGATTTTGGTTCTTCCGAAAATGGATTTGCTAGATTAAATATTTTTGAAAGTGGTAAAGTCATAGCGAACTATTATAGTGTAAACAATACTAATCCTTCAAAAATTCACTCTGTAGAAGTATTTGGAGGAGAAGCCCCTAAAACAGATTATACATTTGCGCCAAAAAGTAGCTATGGATCATCTCTGAGCGCTTCAGTATATACAAAAGAAGAAACTACCAAAGGCAAACTCTATAAGGGTTTGTGGGGCGATCATTATCGTAAATATTATAGTACTAATGTAAACGCTCCTATAGCCTTTTTAGACACTCTAAAAGGCGGATTAACTCCTATTAGGCGTGGAGGAGGTCACCAGTCAAAATCACTACGCTTGGTGGACAAAAACGGTAAACAATATGTGATGAGAGCACTTCGTAAAAGTGCTATAAAATTTCTGCAATCCACTGCATTTCAAGACAAATATGTTGAAGAAGATCTAGAAGACAGTTTTGCAGATCGTTTCTTATTGGATTTTTATACTACGGCACACCCATATACTCCTTTTGCAGTAGGAACCCTAGCAGACGCAATTGGTGTTTTTCATACAAATCCCGAACTATATTATATACCCAAACAAGAAGGTTTAAGTGTATACAATGATGAGTATGGTAATGAACTATATTTAATTGAAGAACGGGTAGAATCAAACCACAGTGATTTAGAAAGTTTTGGAAAACCAAAAGATATTCTTAGTACCGATGATGTTTTACAAGAAATACATAAAACAGGGAAATCTATCGTAGATGAACCTTCATACATACGAGCCAGAATTTTTGATATGCTCATAGGTGACTGGGATCGACATGAAGACCAATGGAGATGGGCTCGTTTCGAAAAAGAAGACGGAACAGAGATCTGCAAACCTATCCCCAGAGATAGAGACCAAGCATTTTCTGTATTTGATGGCAGTATTATCTCTTTTTTAAGATGTGCGGTACCTTTTATTCGGATGATGCAGTCTTATGATGAGGATTTACCCAGCACTAAGTGGTTTAATTTTGAACCTTATCCTCTTGATCTTACATTTCTAAACCAGTCAGATTGGAGTCAATGGGAAGAACAGGTAAAATATATACAAACTCAACTTACAGATGAAGTTATCGATCAGGCTTTTCAAGAACTTCCTGCTGAAGTTCAAGGAAAAACTATAGAAGAAATCAAATCAAAACTTAAAGGAAGGAGACAAAACATTCTAAAAATTGCCAGAGAATATTATCTGTATATTAATAAATTCGAAGTAATTGCTGGTACCCAAAAACAGGATCAGTTTAATATTACAAGGCTTCCGGGAGGTAAAACTGCTATAACAGTTAATAGAAAAGATTTAGGAATATTTAGTCGAACTTTTATTGCAGAAGAGACCAAAGAAATATGGTTGTACGGCCTTGATGGTAAAGATTCTTTTATTGTAGAAGGAGAAGGAGATCATCCCATTATGATTAGAATTATGGGTGGTAGAAAAAATGACACCTACGATTTTAAAAACTCCAGAAAAGTAAAACTATACGATTACAAATCTAAAAACAATACAATCGTAAACAAGAAATCAAGAAAATGGCTGGTAGACTCGTATGAAATCAATAATTACGATTATAAAAAAAGAAATTACTCGGTATATCAAGTACTTCCATTAATAGCATTTAACCCCGATGATGGATTAAGAATTGGTGTTTTAAATAACTTTACACATTTTGGATTACAAAGAAATCCATTTACGTCTACACATTCTTTCGGGGCTTCATATTACACCGGTTCTTCGGGATTCGATGTGACTTATTCGGGAGAATTTTCTAATATTTTTCATAAATGGAATTTTGGTATCGAAGGCTTGTATACCAGCCCTAATTTTGCTCAAAATTTCTTCGGATTTGGAAATGAAACAGTCTATGATAAAGATGAAGTCGATTTGGACTTTAATAGAGTTCGTATTCGAAAATGGAATGCTGCTATCTCATTAATTTGGAGAGGTAGAGATGGTGGGTCTTTTTATTTCAAGCCTTTATTAGAATCTTTTGAGGTCGAAAATACCGAAGATAGATTTATAAACTTAGCTCCTGCCGGAAGTAGTTTTTTTGAGCAACAAACCTATGCTGGAGCAGAAGTTAATTACAATTTCAGGAATATGAATGACCTTGCTTTTCCTACTTTAGGATTAGATGTAGGGATTACAGCTGGATATAAAACAAATATCGATGGAGGAGATTCGGATAATCGCTTTGGATATGTAAGACCACATATTGCCATTGATCATAAACTATCCAAAAATGGCAAACTTGTTTTTGCTACTAAAATTGGAGGAGAAGCTATTCTTGGTGATAATTTTGAATTTTATCATGCTGCTCAAATAGGTGGTACAAATAGTCTTAGAGGATTTAGAAATGAGCGATTTACTGGTAAATACTCGGCTTATCAAAATATAGATATACGCTATCATATAGGAAAGTTCAAAACTAGCTTTATCCCTTTAAAATATGGGCTTACAGGTGGATTCGACTATGGACGAGTTTGGATAGAAAATGACGATTCGGATAAATGGAATAACAGCTTAGGAGCATCTTTTTGGGTAAGTGGTTTAGATACCTTTACAGGGAACCTAGGTTATTTTTCGAGCTCAGACGGTGGTAGAATTGTCTTTGTATTAGGGTTTGCTTTTTAAGAATTTCGACGCTAAAATAAAAGCTTGTAATTCTTAAATAAAAAGAAGAATTACACATTACATACTAGTATAATATATTAAATACAAATCTAAAGTTTCACTTATAATTATTCTAAAAATGTCAAAACAATTAAACAAAATCACAGAAAAACATTGTGAAAACCCACCCGCTAAATACGACGATCTGAAAGTACTTTTTTTGAATTGTACTCTAAATAGAACTCCTGTATTGTCTCATACCGAAGCTCTTATCGGCGTTGCCCAAAGAGTTTTTGAAGCCAATGGTGCTACAACCAAAGTGATTCGCCCCGTAGATTACGAAATTCCGGCAGGATTAGGAATGGATATGTCAAAAACTCCTGAATGGGAAAAAGATGATTGGCCAATGTTACAAAAAGAAGTTGACGCATGTGACATCTTGATCGTTTGTACTTCAGTTTGGTTAGGAGAAAAATCATCTGTCTGTAATCGCGTATTAGAACGTATGTATGGATATACACACCAATTTAACACCAAAGGACAATATAGAGATTATGGAAAAGTAGGAGCAACACTAATCACCGGTAACGAAGATGGTGTAAAGCATTGTGCTATGAACATTCTCTTTTCGTTATCGCATATAGGGTACACGGTACCACCTCAAGCTGATGCTGGATGGATGGGAGAAGCAGGTCCTGGACCATCATATAGAGATGAAGGTTCTGGCGGACCAGAAAATGATTTCACCAACAGGAACACTACTTTTTTAGCTTGGAATTGTATGCACATGGCTCGAATGTTAAAAGATAACGGAGGGATTCCTGCACATGGAAATCAACCTGAGGAATGGGAAGCTGGATGTCGCGCCGGATTTGATAGCCCTGAACACAAACGATAATAGTTATGCATCTACGGTAGATTTAGGTTTAATATAGATGTATTATTAAGGGTGTCTATGAAGAACCAAAACCTACCGTAGATAATTACTTGTTTTGTCTATTTCAAAGTGCATTAATACTATAAAATCAAAATCCGTAAACATGAAGATTCACACAACTCTTTTTCTGCTTTTGATAACAATATTCGTAAGTGGGCAAGAAAGATGGATGCTAGGGCTTGCCCCTTCTCTAGAGCTTGAAGAAGACTTGATCGGAATTAATGGGCGATTTTATTATGGACTTAATGAACAAATTTGTTTTGGACCAGAAATAACTTATTTCCCTTACCAAAGTATTGACAACGAAGCCGAGTTATCTATTATTGATTTAAATATCAATGTGCATTACATTTTAGAGGTTTCAGAAAAATTTGGTTTTTATCCGCTTACAGGAATTAATTATACCATAGAAAAAGAACGCCTAATTGAGCAATCTGACCAAAACGAAGAAGAAAATGAATTTGGGTTGAATTATGGAATTGGGATACATTATAATTTGGAAAAGCTTTTTGCTTTTGCCGAATTCAAAGGAATTTCAGGAAAACTCAACGATGAGTTTGTTACTGTAGGAGTTATATTTCCTTTAGTTAAACATATAGAAAAAAAATAAACGGGTTTATGTACCAGTATTAACTTATAAATATAAAAATCATGACCACTCAAATGCATATTGCGGCTCAATATTTGGCTGCTGCAGGTATAAGTTTTTTAGACAAAAAAGATGACGATAGTCACACCAACCTAAAATACAATAGCCAAAAAGGATACTTAGAGACTCGACCATTAAACAGTTCTGGGTGCACCATTGCTTTAGATTATAATAAGTTTGCGCTATACTGGCTAAACAATAATAATGCTCGATTAAGCATCTATCTAGATCAAAAAACACATCTGGATGTACTTAAATGGATGGGAAAAGTGGCCCAGGCAATGGATATGAGAAAGAAATTTCAATATAACCTTCATTATGATTTACCATATGACATTACCGATGATTACATTTTCAAATTAGAGGATGCAAGTGAGTTAAAAAAATTAATAAAACTCAGAACGCTTGCCCAATCGGTTATCCAAGATTTTCTTAAACATAATAAGTTGGATTCTGAAATTAGAATATGGCCTCATCATTTTGACACAGGTGCTTTTGCCGCTTTAGAAGATGAAACAGGAATCTCTATCGGACTAGGGCTTGCAATTCCTGATACTTTGCATAATGACTACTACTTTTATATAGGTGCCTACCAAGGGCATGACGCAGTATCCACTTCAGGATTTAAACCATTAACTCATGGGCAATGGTCAGACGAGGGGTTTATTGGAGCCATTTTACCAATTTCTGGAATAGATAATTCAACTGGAGTTGCCTTTTTTCAAGAAGCACTCGCCGAATATATAAATTAAACACTATGGAAAACTGGTATATCCCTGCAACTATAATACCTGGCATAGGGCTTTTAATATTGTCTACCTCTAATCTTCTGGTCAATCTTAGTACCGAGATTAAAACATTGATAACAGAAATAGCTATGGAAGAAGAGTTAATAAAGCAAAAACTAAAGCAACTAAGGCTATTGAATAATGCTATGGTTTTTCTTTATGTGGCTGTTGCTTGTTTGGTTATATCAGCATTAATTTCAGGGATACTAAAAAGTATCGAAGCTAGTTTCGATTCGGGAATTTATATCACTATCGCTGGTATTATTAGTGCTTTATTAGGTTTGATTGCTTTAATCATTTATTCCTATAGGGCTGTAAAAATAAGACAAAATCAATTTCACAATAAGTGCTAACTCTATAAAAAAACACAAATGACTTCAAAAAAAGAAACAGTTTGGTACAAAGTATTAAGTAATAAAGATAAACTTCCAGAAGGAAGAGTGCAAACCGTTACTGCTGGTCATCAAGGTATTTGCTTAACACATTTTGAAGGTAAATTCTCTGCTCTAGATAATAGATGCCCACATCAAGGAGGCCCTTTGGGAGAAGGGTCTATAGAAAATGGTATGCTACGTTGCCCATGGCACGGTTGGGATTTTCATCCCTGTACAGGGCTACCACCAGGGGGGTATGATGATGGAGTGACCACTTTTGAAGTTAAAGAAGAAAACAGTGCTATTTATGTTGGTATTCCTGAGGAACTCACTCATGAAGAGACCATCTCTGATGTAATGATGCAAACGATGAGTAATTGGGGAGTAAATACTGTTTTTGGGATGGTTGGTCACTCTAATTTGGGTGTGGCAGACGCTATGATGCGGTTAGAAGAACAAGGAAAGTTACAGTTTTTTGGAATTAGACATGAAGGTGCTGCTGCATTTGCAGCTTCTGCCTACGGTAAATTAATGGGCAAACCAGCTGCTTGCTTTGGGATTGCAGGACCAGGATCTACCAATATGTTTACTGGGATGTGGGATGCCAAAGTAGACCGATCTCCTTTATTGGCCTTTTCTGGACAAGTAAATACACAGGTTATGGGGACTGGTGCTTTTCAAGAAGTTGATTTGGTAAAAGCATTTCAAACGGTTGCAGATTTTAATCATGCCGTACAACAAAACTCTAAGCATAGTGAGTTAATGAGTCTTGCCATTAAAAGTGCATTACTTAATAGAAATGTTTCGCACATTACTTTCCCGGATGAGGTTGCTTTTATGCCCAAACCCAAAGGTGAGGAAGCACAAACTCCAGAAGGCCGTATTACACCCATGAATATTTCGCCTCCCAAACAAATGGTAACAAAGGCAGTTGCGATGCTTTCCGAATCCAAAAAACCGGCTATCATTGTTGGACATGGTGCTAGATTTCATATGAGAGCTATTATCGCCTTTGCGAATAAGTTAAAGTGCCCCGTAATTACCACTTTTAAAGGCAAAGGACTTATCCCAGATAGTCATGAGTTGGGTTGCGGAGTATTAGGACGTAGTGGTACTCCTATTGCCTCATGGTTTATGAATGAAAGTGATTTATTGCTGGTATTTGGAGCATCATTCTCGAATCACACCGGAATCACACCAAAAAAACCAATTATTCAAGTAGATTATGATCCTACAGCATTGAGTAAATTTCATAAAGTTGATGCTGCACTTTGGGGTGAAATTTCAGAAACTTTATCTATCATAGAAGATGCAACAAAAGATAACATTAATACTGTAGATAGAAGACCAGAAATTGAAGAAAGATGGAACATCTGGAAAGAAGAAAAAGAAAATAGATTAAAAGATCAAAGTGATAAAGGAATAAGTTCTATTGCGGTCTTTGATGCAATGAATAAGGTAACTCCAGAAAATGCAGTTATCGCAGTCGATGTAGGAAATAACACCTATTCGTTTGGGCGATATTTTGAGCCTCAAAATCAATCTATCCTCATGTCGGGATATTTGGGTTCTATTGGTTTCTCATTACCAGCCGCAATGGGTGCATGGGCCGCACAAGGAAAAGAAAGGCCTATTTGGTCAGTATCAGGAGATGGTGGTTTTGGTCAATACCTTGGAGAGATGATGACCTTGGTAAAGTATAATATGAATATCAAACACGTACTCCTAAATAATTCTGAATTAGGAAAAATATCCAAAGAACAAAAAGCTGCCGAATTGGATGTGTGGAAAACTTCATTACACAATGTGAGTTTTGCAAAGTATGCAGAAAACTGTGGGGCGCTGGGAATCAAAATTACTAAACAAGAAGATTTATTACCTGCATTAGAGAAATTGAGGGATCATAATGGCCCTGCTTTATTAGAAATAATAACCGACGTAAATTTAATATAACTATGGAAATTGTAATTGATATAATACTTTCTCTTTTGGGATTATATTTTGGAATAGGATTGCTATTTGGCTTGTATTTTTTTTTCAAAGGTGCTTTTCAATTAGATGAATTGATATCCGAAAGTAAATGGACAGTTAGACTATTAGTCGTTCCGGGAGCCATAGGTCTTTGGCCAATACTTCTTTTAAAAATAATTAACAAATTAAGAACATAAGGTATGACTTCAGGATTAAGGAAAATGCATAAAACTATGTGGATAATGCTTATCGGTATTGTTCCGATATTGATCTTTTTATCCATAAAGAGCATTCAACAACCCGTACTTACTGATAGCGATGTGTCTCTAACGGCTAAGTTATCTGGAGAACGAGCTATTATTGATAACGAATATTTTTTTATGAGTATCGATGAAGAGGAAGACTCAAACACTTTAAAATTAATCTTGAAAAAACCCTTAAAAAGCGCCTCTTCAATTGTTTATGAAGAAAACATAAATAGGCAGAATCGTACTTTTTTAGGTGTTCTGGATAAAAAAGGGATATATACGTTTGAGTTAAATAAACTTACCGAAAGCATTACCATTTACGACGAAATAAAGAAAAACGATATTATAAATATTAAACTATAATGGGGGTAAATTATCAAACAGTACTTTGGAATAAAAACAAGAAGAAATATGATAAGTGGATAGCCTTTGGAGTGGTTATTTATCTAATTAGCTTTATTGGGGTCACTTTTTTGACCAACTCGCAAACGAGCATAGAAACACTGATTATTAGAAGTTTTGGTACTCTAGCCATTGCTTTATTACACATTATTTTAGTCATAGGTCCTTTGGCTAGACTCAACCCTAGATTTTTACCATTATTATATAATCGCAGGCATTTAGGCGTAAGTATGTTTCTCGCTGCTTTAGTTCACGGTGGGTTTTCTATTTTCCAGTTTCACTCTTTAGGAAACGTGAATCCTATTTATGCCTTGTTTACATCTAATATGGAGTATGATTCTCTCGCCAATTTCCCATTTCAAGTATTAGGTTTTTTCGCATTAATCATTCTATTTCTAATGGCCGCAACAAGTCATGATTTTTGGTTAAAGAATCTTTCTCCCAAAGTATGGAAACGTTTACATATGATGGTATATGTTGCATATGCCTTAATACTACTGCATGTATTTCTAGGAGCATTTCAACAGCAACCGTCAATAGGCTCAATTTCAATATTGACTATTGGGTTTTTAACTGTTGCAGTACTACATATCACTACGGCAATAAAAGAATCCAAAATTGATAAAAAGAAAACCTCGATAATTGAAGAAGGCTGGGAATATGTTTGTGATTTACAGGAAATCCCCGAGGATAGGGCCAAAATATTTATCGTGAGTAACGAACGTATTGCGGTTTTTAAATATGACAATAGACTATCTGCCATTTCTAATGTTTGCAAACATCAAGGAGGTCCTCTAGGCGAAGGAAAAATTGTTGATGGATGTGTAACCTGTCCCTGGCATGGTTATCAATATTTACCTCACAATGGTCAATCTCCCCCTCCATTTACCGAAAAAATAGCTACCTATCGATTGAAAAAAATAGATAATCAAATATTCGTACTCCCCGAAGCTCTGGCAGAGGGAACCGAAGTAAAACCCGTTACTTTTTAATATAGGATTTATGGAAAATAAAAATGATGATTTTTATATAGGTTACCTCGAAAATACCGATCGCAAAACAAAAGCGACACTAAAAAACTTTGTAATTATAGGTTTGTTAATCTTAATTGTAATTGCAATCACTTTTGCATTTACTCAAAATAACTTTAAGAATAGCACCTTTGAACTCACAACCAATACTAAAATTATGGGTGTTTATCATGAAATGCCTTATCCCATGTTAAAAGTAAAAACGGCTGAAAACACCTTTAAAAATATACTACTAATTGGATTTGGTAAATATAGTGCCAATCCATTTTTGAAAACGATAAGAAATCAGGTGCCTAATTTATCCGGCAGCATGTTAAGTATCGAAGGGAATCTTATTTATTACAATGGAAAAACTTTGTTACAGATTACCGATGATGAAAAAATAACACTTGTTGAAAAAACTAATCCCCAACGATTACCCGAAACAAAAACATTGGTTAACGATATGGAACTTAAAGGAGAAATTATCGATCCCAAATGTTACTTTGGAGTGATGAAACCGGGGAAAGGAAAAATTCATAGAAGTTGCGCTGTACTATGCATTTCCGGAGGTATTCCTCCGGTATTGGCTACTACAGATAAGAATAATATATCAGAATACTATTTGATAACAGATATCAAAGGAAAGCCTATCCACAAAAACATACTGCCTCATGTTGGGAAACCTTCTATTCTAAAAGGTACAGTAGTACAATTAGAGGATTGGTATCAATTACGAATAGACACTAAAAATATTAAAGATTTGAACTTGCCATCAAAAATATATTGATGTTCTAACATGAAAAAGAAACTAATCGAAAAACTAAATACCTATAAATATCTAATCGCTTTGATTAGTGTATTTAATTTTTTGTTGACACCAATCCATGCTAGTATTTCAGAAATGTATCCCGCGCATGTAGTGGTTACTAATTACACTCTTGTTATTTTGGCCAGTTCTTTAATTGCATCTAGTACAAAGACGCGAATGCGATCTTATGTTTTAGGAGTTATAGCCTTACTCTTTATATGGCTCGAGTTTTCTAAACCAGAAATGACGATGATTAATATCTTTAGGTTATCATCATCGTTTATCTTGTTTTCTTATTTCTGTTTTTTACTAATACAACAACTTAGAAAAATTGAAAAGATTAATCTTCAATTTATATTAGGACCTATATTAGGTTTTATTTATTTAGGAATAATCGGAGGCATTCTTTTTGAAACTATTCATTATATAGATCCAAATTCTTTTCACCTGCGAGGAGATTATTCTGGGTATATTTTTTACTATTTCAGTTTTATTAGCATTACTACAGTTGGTTATGGAGACATAACTCCACTCACCCCCCAAGCTCAGTCAATAACCTTGGTTCTTAATATTATTGGCCAGTTTTATCTTGCCATAGTTATTGCCGTTTTTGTCGGAAAATATATTAACGTAAAATCTTAGAAACTATGTTACAGTCCTTCAGTATTATCTTTGCAATAGCTGCTTTTTATAGCTATATCAATTATAAATGGTTAAAATTACCTAACACTATAGGTTTAATGTTGATGAGTTTGGCTACTATCTTAATCATCACCATAAGTAAAAGTATTGTACCTGAGTTTTATCAATTTTTTTGTGATATTGTAACTAATTCTGACTTCAAAACGCTGCTGCTCGATGGTATCTTAAGTTTTCTTCTCTTTGCTGGTGCTTTACATGTTAATATAGAGGATCTTGCCAAAGAAAAATGGTCCATTATTTTATTTGCAACTTTAGGTGTGCTTATCTCTACATTTATAGTTGGAGGATTAACCTTTGGAGTGGCGCAACTTGTTCATATCGACCTTCCTTTTCTACATGCGCTACTCTTTGGTGCTCTAATTTCCCCTACAGATCCCATTGCGGTAATGGCTATTCTTAAAAAAGCAAATATTGCAAAGAGTTTGGGTATTAAAATCGAGGGAGAGTCTCTATTTAATGACGGTATCGGAGTTGTGGTGTTTTCTGGGATTTTAATTCTTACCGGAATGGGAGAACATCATGGTGAAGGTTCTGTAGGTATCGAAATAGGGAAGTTATTTCTAGAAGAAGCCGTAGGAGGTATTCTCTATGGTACTGTATTAGGTTTTTTGGGATATGTATCTATCAAATCAGTAAAAGAAAACCCTCAACTAGCGGTTATGATAAGTTTGGCAATCGTTATGGGTGGATACTCGCTAGCATCAATGATACATGTTTCTGGGCCCTTGGCTATGGTCGTAGCCGGAATAATCATAGGTAATAAAATTAATGTAAAAGAAAATAAAGGAGCTACCAGAAAACTACTAAACGAAATGTGGGAAGTTCTGGATGATATTTTTAATGGTATTTTGTTTGTATTAATTGGTTTAGCCATACATCTTTTAAAATTCGACTTAGATCATCTTATTCTAGGAATATCAGCTATAGTAATTGTGCTAATTTCTAGATTTATCTCTGTGTTTTTACCTTATTCCTTATTAAAACATAAAGAAGATAAACCCTTAAAAACTGTTGCCGTGTTAACATGGGGTGGACTAAGAGGTGGTATTTCTATTGCTTTAGCATTAAGTCTAGCCGATACTTCATCATCCGAAGTAATTTTATATATCACCTACGTGGTTGTATTATTTTCTATCATTGTGCAAGGTCTTAGTATAGGGAAATTGGTAAAACGCTTATATCGTTAAAAAAAATAATCAAAACTTAATTTATCTTTTTTGTATTCAATAAAGTATCATACTACTTTGTACAAATTCGCTAAATAAATGATCATCTATCCAATTAAAATATAGGGTAAAAAAAGCACAAAAAATGGCATTAATTTCAAAGAAATATTACAACAGAGACCTCTCATGGCTAAGGTTCAATCATAGAGTTTTGCAAGAAGTTGCAGATCAAAGTAATCCATTGTATGAACGCATAAAATTTCTTGCCATTTTTTCGTCAAATCTAGATGAGTTTTTTAAAGTACGTGTTTCTGATATCAGGAAAATCAAAAACCTGGATAAGCCATTACGAAAAAAATTAATTACCAAACCCAATAAGCTTTTAAAAGAAATTAAAAAGCAAGTCCATCAACAACAAGAAGAATTCGGCCATCTTTTTAGTAATCATATTTTACCCGATCTAAAAAAGGAAGGAATTCGATTAATAGGCCATGAAAAATTTTCAGATTCTCAAAAAGAATATGCTAAAACATATTATCAAGAACATTTAAGAAATAAATTGGCTATTACCATAAATACAGAACAAGGTGATGAAACTGTTTTTATCGAAAATGAGCAATTGTACTTAATAGCCTTATTAAATAACAAAGAGTTAATTTTAGTAAAAATCCCTTCAGAGACTCCTCGATTTATCACATTCCCTATTGAAAACGATACTTATGATATTACGTTTGTCGATGATATTTTAAAATATAATCTTACACAGTTTTATTCTCAAAAACAAATATCCTCTTTTTACTCCATAAAAATTTCTCGGGATGCAGAGTTATACATTGATAATGAATACTCTGGGGATTTATTGACCAAAATTAAAGATTCACTTGGCAATCGTGATACAGGGCAAGTTACTCGGCTTTTGGTAGATCATGATATCCCAGAAAAGTTATTAGACTTACTTAAAAAAATGATGGATGTTAATGATACAGATATTCTTCATGGAGGCAGGTATCATAACTTCAAAGATTTCTTTGGTTTTCCGAACCCGACTCATAAATTGCTAAATGAAGAGGAGTTAATTCCCACTCGCAATACTGACCTAAAAAGATTTTCGAATATCTTTGATGCAATTTCAGAAAAAGATAGACTACTCTACTATCCTTATGAATCTTTTGATGATGCATTACGCCTAGCACAACAGGCCGCTACAGACAAAAATGTTACTAAAATAAAAGTTACGCTATACCGAATTGCCAAGCAATCCGGATTAGCAGATGCGCTACTTGAAGCTACCAAAAATGGAAAAGAAGTATTCGTTTTTATAGAAACAAAAGCTCGATTTGATGAAGAAAACAATATTAAATGGGGTAAAGTCTTAGAAGATAATGGCGCAAAAGTAACCTACAGTTATCCCGGAATAAAAGTACACTCAAAAATACTATTTATTGAACGTATTGAAGGCGATCAAACAAAAAATTACGGATATATTAGCACGGGTAATTTTAATGAAAAAACTGCCAAAATATACACAGATTTTGGTCTGATGACTGCCAATAAAAAAATAACCTCAGAGCTAAGCCAGGTTTTTCAATTATTAGAGCGTAAGATTATTATTCCTAAAACTAAAAAAATATTAGTTTCTCCTTTCACAACCAGAAGTGCTTTTAAGAAACTTATAGAGCAAGAAATTGAAAATGCTATCGCCGGTAAAGAAGCATATATCATTTTAAAACTTAATAGCCTACAAGACACTAAAATGATTGATTTACTATATAAAGCAAATAATGCCGGAGTTAACATTAGATTAATCATTAGAGGGATTTGTTGTTTGGTACCGGGTATTGCAGGGCAAAGTGAAAATATTTATATAACAAGTATTGTAGATCGTTTCCTAGAGCACGGAAGAGTTTATATTTTTGGCAATGATGGAGACGAAAAAATGTACATGGGTTCTGCAGATTGGATGACTAGAAACCTTGATCATAGAATCGAAGTCATAACCCCTATTTTGGATAAAGATGTGTATTCTAAGATTAGAGGAATGATCCAACTTCAACTAGAAGATACGGTAAAGGCCAGGATAATTAATGAAACTCAAAACAATGTTTATGTTCAATCTTCTTCGCAAGTAAGAGCTCAACTAGAAACGTTGTCAAAAATTTAAAGCATCCTAATATTATGAGTGATAAAAAGTCGGAAAAAATTAAGGATCAATTATTAATGGAAGAGCTTAATATTGACAAAGATGAGTTAAAATCCTTAAAAAAGAAACTTTCAAAAATTGCTCCACGTCCAGAACGAGGTGTAGAAACATTGTTTAGATTACTTTCAAAAAATCAATATACCCTTAATTCGATGATAGATAGAAAATCGAATATTTTGATTTCAATTAATGCTTTAATTCTTTCGATTGTTTTAGGTACTGTTTTAAATCAGCTAGATAAAGACCCGCATCTAATTTATCCTGCAATACTAATTTTATTAACTAATCTTGTATCTATCACATACGCAGTTTTTGCTACCCGGCCAGAGCTCAAACATGGTGATAGACAAACTAATAACCTTATGTTTTATGGTAATTTCCATGAAATGGAAGAAGCAGATTATGTAAATAACCTTACCAATCTAATGAGTCAAGGAGATGAGCTATACAAAACCATTGCCAAAGACACTTATCATTTAGGAAAGATCATTGATAAAAAATTCAAACTCCTTCGTAAATCCTTTACTATCTTTCTTATCGGTATAATTCTTTCGGTTATTGCTTTTATTTTATGTCATTTACTTTTTGGAAATTACTTTGGATAAATAGCTACGAATAATATTTTAAGTATTCGTTCTCTATAATTTTTTCGGATAAATTATCGTTAGCAATATTTTCTGATTGTATGCATAACCCTCCTGCGATTGTTCCATATTGCATGCATTTCTCAAGAGAATAGTTTTTAGAAAAACCATACATGAAACCCGAAAAAAAAGCATCTCCTGCTCCATTAGTATCCTTTATTTTAAAATCGTTAATTGCTGGAGTTTCTATCCATCCTTGTTTAGTCAAAGCACTTGCTCCTTCTTTACCATGTGTACAAACCACCAATTTTTTCCCGACATTTATCATTTTTTGCATAAAGGGTTTATAGTTTTTTAAATTATCTGAACTTAAAAAAATATAATCCGAAGCCTCTATAAAATCTTGATGATATATGCTATTACCATCATAGTCATGTAAATCTGTCCATATGGATATTCTCTTTGCTTTGCATATAGGTAGTATATTTCGACAATAGTTTGAAATATTAACAACTACATAATCTGAAGATTTCAAATAGCCCTCAAATATTTTATAATCAATCGCCGGATCATTAGATATAGAGTTCATAAAAATAGATATCCGTTCTCCTTTATGATTCATGAGATTCAAATGTCGTTCGGTGCCTTTAGGGTCAATATCGTAAATGAAATTGAGATTAGGTTGATCTAAAAAAAGTTTGATCTTTTCTGCATACAGATCTTGTCCTATCATAGCATGAAAAGTGACATCAAATCCAAGTTTAGAAAGCGTTACTGCTTTGCCTACTCCCGTATTGCCAACAGTTTCTTTAAACTTGCAATCATGTATCGTTGTAGGGATTGGTTGAGGAAATTCGTCTAAATGGATAATAGAATTAAAAGATGCCCCTCCGGTATTAAAAATTTTTTTCATCAATCTATTCTTATAAAAGTTCCACTATAATAACTTCCGGTACGTTTGTCATACTTATCATATTCATAAGATTTGATGATGTATTCATTTTCTGAAATCCATGTGTATACATATATTCTATATCTACCATCATTTACTCCCTGAAACCTTACTTTACTTTCTATATTTCCCTTATTGTCGATTGTGCCTGTACCTACTCCAGTTCTATTATTCGAAAAACTAGAAAGTGAATTCATTTCTTTTTTATCGGCATCATAAATCCAATATGCGCTACCATGACTAGCACCTGTATCTACAACTAATAACACACTGTTAACTGTGTTCACTTCTTTACAAATGATAAAATGATTAGGCCTTTTAATATATCTCACACTTAAGTCTTCATTGGTGTACTCCCAATTATTATCTTTTAATTTCCATTTACCAATAAATTTTTTGAATGGATTTTCAAGCTTCTTAGCATATCTGAATTTATCCTTAAAAATATTCGAATCATCATGTATTGATATTTTTCTATTTTGCCCAGCTTCCCAATCATCACCGTTTAATGAGTATTTATAATTCAAAAATTCGATTCCCTCAGGAATTTCAAAATCAACCGATACAGTATATATTCCGTCTTTATCTGGATCGGATAATTTGAGACCTTCATACCATGACAACGGAGCAAAATCCCCGCGTAATTGAACATTTAAATCTGTTTTTTGAGTATTCATATCTACATTAAACGTAAGCTTCTTTTTATGCTGCGAAAAACAATGTTCAGGAAAAATAATTATAACTGCTACCATAAAAAATGATGCCATTGTCATGGGTTGCATTAAGAATTCTTTTATATTGTGTTTATTATTACTCATTGCCTTAGTTTTTAATTAGGTTGATATATGTTTACCAATTTGTCAATGTATTCTAAGAGGTCCGTGTTACCCTCTATACCAAATCAGATTATCTTATTTTTTTAAATCTATTATCAAAGCTGTATTTTTTGGTAATGCTAACTTATCTAGTTTACTTATCTTATTACCGGTTATAATATCTACTCCTTTAGTACATCCCTTTAAAGATCCTTTATATCTACCCAGATCAAATGTTTGGATATTCTTATCACTGTTATTAATAATGATCATAGTATTTTGGTTTTCGCTATGTCTGAAATAGACATATACATTATTGTCAGGCTTATAATGAGTGAGTTTTCCTTGATGAATAGATTTTGCGTTTTTCCTCCAATTAAGAATTCTTTTAACGTAATTAAATACTTCATTTTCTTCTGCAGTTCTTCCTTTTTGAATAAATGCATTACGAGAATCATCCTTCCAACCTCCGGGAAAATCTTCTCTTACTTTTCCATCTGGTCTTTTGTTTTTCATCAAAATCTCATCACCATAGTAAATTTGTGGAATCCCTCTTGTAGTAAGTACAAAGGCCATACTCAATTTAAGTTTATCTACATCCCCATCCAATTGCGCTAATAACCGATCAACATCATGATTTCCATTAAAAACTTTATTGTTACTTGGGTTGCCGTATACAAAATCCTCTGCCAAAGTTTCATATAATTCGTATACATCCCCATCTTCCTTAAAAGCTCTTATAATTGAATAGTATAATGGGTAATCACTCACACTATTTACATTAGAAACATATCCGTTTCTATTGGCCTTTTCGTTATTCCAATATGATAAATATGATGCTCTTTTTGCCCAGGTCTCGGCCACCATAAAAAAATCAGGATATTCTTTCTTAAGAGCCCCCATCCACCTGGACATCGCTCCTTGATTAGGATATGCATAAGTATCCATTCGTATACCATCCAAGCCAGCGTACTCGACCCACCAAATTGAATTTTGTATCATATACGTCTCTAAGTATTTATTTTCTAGGTTTAGGTCCGGTAGGTTAGAATCAAACCACCCCTTGGTTAACAAATTAAAATCGCTTGGAGAAACATGAGGATCAGAAGATGCGATGTTAGTAAAATTGGTTCTCGTAAAAGTTTCCCATTGATTGAGCCAATCTTTGGATGGCAAATCATTCATCCACCAATGCCCCGATCCACAATGATTGAATACCTGGTCCATAATAACTTTCATTCCATTATCATGGCTTTTATTAACCAAAGTCAAGAAATCATCATTACTACCAAAGCGTGAATCGGTTTTGTAAAAATCAGAAATTCCGTATCCGTGATAAGAATATTTTGGTTGATCGTTTTCTAAAATCGGATTTAACCATAAAGTAGTGATTCCTAATTCTTGAAAATATTTAAAATTATCCAAAATGCCTTTTAAATCACCTCCGTGTCTACCGTTTTCATCCTTTCGGTTTACCTTTTCAATTGTGTCATCTGTAGTGTCATTAGATAAATCGCCATTTGCAAATCGATCAGGTGTAATCAAATAGATAACATCAGAGCAATCAATACCTTGCTTATTACTTATTCTCTTTACTCTGGGTTTCAAAGAATACTCATATATTATCTTTTTATTTTCATTCTTAAAAAGAAGTGGTAATATCCCTGGTTTTGTATTATTAGCTATCTCAAGATCTATAAATAGATAATCTGGGTTTTCTACTTTATTTATACCTCCTATTTTAACTCCAGAGTAAGAGACTTCGACTTCAAAATCACTAATCTTCTCCCCATGAATCAATAATTGTAATTTGGTGTTTTTCATCCCTACCCACCAAAATGGAGGTTCTACATGTTTAAATGTATTATTGCTTTTCTGTTGCGCATTTAGGGATAATCCAAAAAAAATAGCGCATATAATAACTAGTTGTAATGTTGTTTTTCGCATCTGTAAATCTAATTTTCTTTCATAATTACAAAGTGCAACCCTTGATCACAAACAGATTGTACATACATCTATTTGTAAGTACAAAAAACTGCCTATAATATAACTTTGGAGAAAACTGCGATGATATAGATTAAGATAAGTTTAAAAGGTTGTTTGTAACAAATTACCGGTCATTCGTACTTGATTCTATTATTTACCAATATTTTTTTAGATTTTAGTATCCGCTATGAAATCAGACCATATACTACATATTTTATCTACACACGATTTCTTTTCGAAAAAAATCACAAAACACATATTGTACTGGATAGGAATGGTAGTGTTTTTTGGAATTACCTGGGGAACTTATGATCATGATTATCAAAGGTCATTTCTTATTCAGTTTTTTGCACTTCCCGGTAAAATAATATTAGTATATATTACTTTGCTGTTTTTAATTCCTAATTTTTTTGTAACCCGAAAATTTACACGGTTTGTTATTTTCTATTTTTTCATATTGATACTTACCACCATTATTGTTCAAAGACCAATAATGTTATATCATGTAGAACCTAATTATTTACCGGGGTGGAGCAGCAAAGGCTTTTTTTCAATCAATGAAATCATGAAAACTGCTCTTGATGTAAATAATGCAGCGATATTGCCGCTTGCTTACATTGTTTTTAAATTTTACTACAAATCACAACAAAAAACACTAACGCTTCAGAAAGAAAAACTAGAAGCCGAATTAAATCAACTTCGTAATCAGGTACATCCCCATTTTTTATTCAATACCTTGAACAATCTTTACTCATTGATTATAAAAAAATCTGATTTGGCAGAAACTGCAGTATTAAAATTATCTGGACTTATGCGATATATGCTATACGAGGCTAATGTTACCGAAGTTCTATTATCTAAAGAGATCGAATATTTAAAAAACTTTGTGGATTTAGAAAGATTGCGATTTGATAGCCGTACCGATATAAGTTTTAGTACCGAAATAGATAAAGACTACCATATTTCCCCATTTTTACTAATTCCCTTTGTAGAAAATGCCTTTAAACATGGAACCGGTTCTAATAACAATTCTTGGATAGTTATTGGTATTCATGTAAAAAACAAAAATCTAATCATGCAGGTAGAAAATGCAAAACAAATTGAAAAAAATCAAAAAGCAAATTTTGAAGGAGGTATTGGATTTGATAATGTAAAAAAGCGTTTAGAGTTACTTTATCCAAATAGTCATTCGTTGCACACAGAGGACAATGGAATGTCTTATGAAGTGATTTTAAAATTAAATTTAGATAAAAATGAAGGGTAAATCTAACATATCGTGTATCATTATAGACGATGAACCCTTAGCTAGAGATATTATCAAAAATTATATCTCTAGAATTGACAACTTGGAACTAATCGCCAGCTGTTCTAATGCACTAGAGGCTTTTAACCTCATTACTAAAAAACCTGTGGATTTGATTTTTTTGGATATTCAAATGCCAGAAATAACTGGTATTGAATTTTTAAAAGAATTACAGCCAACGCAAAAAGTAATTTTTACCACGGCTTATAGTGAATATGCTGTAGATGCTTTTAATTTAGAAGCTGTAGATTATTTGCTTAAACCTATTGAGTTTTCCAGATTCTTAAAATCTATTAATAAAGTATTTAGACTTACAAGCAACACCAAAGAAGAAGTACTAGTATCTACTAATACCAAATCAGATACTTCGGACTCTTTTTTATATCTGAAAGTCGAAAAAACAATGCAAAAAGTGTTTTTAAAAGATATTTATTACATCGAAAGTTTGAGAAATTATATCAAAATCAAAACAAGTGATAGAGAAATAATGGCACTAAAAAGTATATCTTCTATCGAGAGTCTTTTGCCTACCAAAAAATTTCTGCGAGTTCACCGATCTTTTATTATAGCTATAGATTATATCAATTCTTTCTCTCCTAGTGAAATTAACATTAAAGGAACTAAGATTCCGATAGGACGTAATTATAAAGATATGGTAAAAAAAGTATTAGGCTATTATTAGTACTAATACCTATTTTACTTATCCAAGTAAAAACCATTACCCTTACTTATTACCAATATAATACCTTTAGAGTAAGTAATAATTCTTTAACCTAGCAAAAATGGGCTCAAATCACGTATTAGCTACTCTAATCACAAAAAACAAAATCTGGATCATCATTATTTCGGGAGTTTTAATAACACTAGCGTGCACAAATATTCTTGTAAACCCTGCCATTGACTTTTTATCGGATATAAATGGTGACATGATGCTAAGTCTGGGTATAGCAATGGAACTAAAAAGTATTGTTGCAGGCACCGATATCTCCAAAATCCCTTTAATTGGCGGATTATCATCACAACTTCAGGATATTTTTACCCGTACGATAAACTATCTCACCTTTGCCAATGTTGTTGTAGGAGTTCAGACCATTTTGGTCAATATGAGTAAATCATTACTATTTAAAATCTTACCCATAATTTTTCTGGCGGGTTTGTTTTTAAAAAAATACAAGCAAATTGCTTTAAAGTTTCTGATCATCATACTTTTGATTAATCCTGGTCTTTCTTTATATGTGAATGGAATCAAATATGTATCTCAATCTATGGAGTTAAACTTAGGCTCTGATTTAAATAAACATCTCTCTTCAATTAAAAACAAATATGAAGAAAGGCATAAAAAGCTTAAATCTAAGCAAGAAATCAAAAAAGAAAAGCAACTCGAAAGAGCAAAGAAAAAAGGGCATAAAGGCATTGGTATTTTCCGAAAAGCCGAGGATGCCGTAGAAAATACAATTGAAGACGTAGGAGTAGATATTGGTCAAGGGGTTTCTGAAATTTTTGAAGTCTTAAAAAATGGAAAAAAAGAACTCATGAAACTTATCCTTAACATGATAAGCAATCTTATAGTTTTGTTCTTAATTTTACCATTATTTTATTTTTACATACTGAGTTTCTTACTTAAGAAGTTTTTTCATTTTTCAGGATTTAGTAATATCGCTACAGCCGAATTTGAAAACCTAAAATCGCTTGCCGCTGATCTAAAAAACCGTACAACCTAACATATAAATACCTCTTAACACCTAAATTTAATAACCAATGAAAAATATTATACCCTTTTTACTACTATCATTTTTTTTAAATATATCCTGTAAAAAAGATGCTACGATCGAGGAAAAAGAACCAAATAATCAAAAAAAAGTAGAAGACCCTATTTCTTTGTGTTCTTCTCAAAGTAAAAAACTTGAAACTGACCCTAGTATACTAGGATTAGACATTTCCCATTTTCAAGGTGACATACAATGGAATGATCTCAAAAGTGATGGAGTTAATTTTGTATATATCAAAGCTTCAGAAGGTACAGAGTTTAAAGATCCTAAGTACACGCAGAATTATGCTTCTGCAAAAAAAGAATGCCTATATAGAGGGGCGTACCATTTTTACGAAACAGGAAAAAATCCAAAAAAACAAGCACAAAACTTTATTGAAGCTGTTAATAAACTAGAATCAGGAGATTTACCTCCGGTTATTGATCTTGAAGAACTCGGAATAAAAACACCTGTTACCAAAGAGGTATACGAGACCAATGTTCTATTATGGTTAAAAATTGTAGAAGAAAAATTGGGTATTCGTCCGATCCTATATTCAAATACCGTTTTTGCCAATAGATATTTAAAACATCCTGAATTTAGCAAGTATAAATTCTGGATTGCAGATTATACCAAAGCCAAATCTCCAGAAGTACCATACACCTGGAGAAATAAAGGTTGGATCATTTGGCAACGTACTGATCAAAAAAAGTTAAAGGGCGCGCTGGGAGATGTAGACTATGATATATTTAATGGAAATGCAGAAGCTTTTATTAAACTAATCAAAAAGTAATAGCTCGCAAATCGCATAATTACTATATTTCTGCATTAAATACTAACGTAATAATGGAAATAAATCAATCGCAGGAAAGTAGTTATTGGACTCAACGTTATAACGAAAATCGTATGGGTTGGGATATTGGATATATATCTACACCGCTAAAAGAATATTTTGATCAATTAACAGATAAGAGTATTAAAATTTTGATTCCAGGAGCGGGCAATGCCTATGAAGCTGAGTATTTATTTCTGAATGGTTTTAAAAATGTTTTTGTTTTAGATATTTCTAAAACTCCTCTGGATGCATTTGCAAAAAGAGTCCCTAGGTTTCCTAAATCTCAATTATTGCTTGGTGATTTTTTCACGCTAAAAGGAAATTATGATCTAATCATTGAGCAAACTTTTTTCTGCTCCTTTGTTCCAACAGTGCAAAATAGAACCGCATATGTAACTCAGATGTCAAAATTGCTTGGCAAACATGGCAAACTAGTTGGCCTATGGTTTGATATTCCTCTTACTGGTGATCTCGAAAAAAGACCTTTTGGCGGTGATAAAACAATTTACCTTTCATTTTTAAACCCACATTTTAGTGTCATTACTTTTGAAAAATGTTACAATTCTATCCCCGAAAGGCAAGGAAATGAGCTTTTTGGTATTTTTAAGAAAAATTAATGTGTCATTCAGAAAACTTATATCTTTGAGATATGGGATTTCTATATTTTTCTTTTCCTGATTTTAACCTTTATAGTACGCCATTGTTAATTCTTGTTTTGCAAGGATTGATATTCTCCAGTTTATTATTTATACGATATTATCAGAAACAAAATATTTCGGATTTTTTACTAGGCATAATATTACTCATCACTTGTTATCATCGTACCACATATACGATTGGTTTTATGGGATGGTATGATACTTTTCGTAATACGAAAATCAATTACTATCTGGTGAATTTGTCACTTTTCATGGCACCTTTACTTTATTTTTATGTCAAATCTATAACTACCTCTAATTTCAAGTTTTCAAAAAAAAAGTACTTCCATTTTATACCTGGTGTCCTTTATTTTCTTTTCAAGGTAGTGGTGCTGGCCTACGACTCATCTTTACCCGAATTTCAAAATGTGCAAAATGGGTATTTAGTAGTTAACTTACAATGGAAGTACGTTGAACCTATCTTAACCATACTTACCATATGTCAAATGCTATTATACCTGGCTTTTACATTTCAATTATACTATTTATACAGGGCCAATATTCAACATTTCTTTTCAAATACATATAAATTAGAACTCAATTGGATACGTAATTTCCTTTACATTTACTCTTTTCTTTTCATTTATGAAATTATGCAAATTGTTATCAATCTTTCTATTACAGAATTGAGTTGGAAACAAAAATGGTGGGAACAATTTTTTTCAGCTTTGGCGATCATATATATTGGTATCAAAGGGTACTTTACCAATACCATAAAACTTACCAATCTTAATTATGGCAATTCAAATGCTATTTTTCATGATTACATAGTACAACCCGAAATTGTAAATCCCAAAAAAGGGATTAAAACTTCAGAGCAATCAGATGATTTTATAATTAAAAAGGAGCTGTTAGAAAATTTTATTGAGGATAAAAAACCATATTTAGACCCAGATCTTAACCTTGTAGAACTCTCCAAAAAACTAAACATGACCAGAGCCACTCTTTCTGAAGTAATTAATGATGGTTTTGGGTTAAATTTCAATGATTTTATTAATCAATATCGCGTAAATGCGGTAAAGCAAATGCTGGTGGACGGTAAACATCAACAACTGTCATTATTGGGCATAGCTTACGAATGTGGCTTCAACAGCAAAGCAACATTTAATCGTGTATTTAAAAAAATGACGAATACTTCACCGACGGAGCATTTAAAGCACATCTCCGAACGCCATTAGATAATACAATTCTACATAAAGAGACGTCTCAAATCGTATCTGAGTCTTACTAATACAGTATGAGACGATAGACTCATAATGGTTTTGCAATTTTGACCTATCGAATTACAAAACTTATTACAATGAAAACTGTATTTATTAAACTAATTACTCCTATTGTACAAATATCCTGGATTTCGGATGCATTATTTGCTATACCACGAATCTTATGTGGACTCGTTTTAACAATCGATTTTGGTAGTAGTAAATTTGGTATGCCTTGGACTCCAAACGATAAAAACTTATCTCTATTTGAGGTCGCAGAATGGTTCTCTAAAGACATTGCCGAATACGGAGGTGTATTCGCACTAGCTCCCATATTTTTTGCCTGGATGGGAGCCGCTAGTGAAGCAATCGGAGGGGTTTTTCTGGCACTTGGTCTAAAAACAAGGATAGCTTCATTTTTTATTCTGTGTACCATGTTGGTTGCTGTTTTCTTTCAGAAATGGGATCAAGGAGTATGGGGAATGCTACCTGCTATGGGCTTTTTATGGGTATCTATCTATAATTTAATATTAGGTTCTGGTCGCTTTGGTATTGATTATCTCATTATTAAGAAAATGAAAGCATCTACCTATTTCAATACTCCAATTAAGGAAATCATTTAAATCATTCATCATAATAAATTAAAAAATCATGAAAACAATTTTATTAAACATCAGCTTATTTTTCTCTATAATCGGTATAGCTCAAAACACCGTTCAAATATCAGATTTAGAAACTTTACAAGGCAATTGGAAAGGTGAATTAATGTATATAAACTACAGTGATAATAACCAAGTAACACTAAAAACTACTTTACTGATTGAAATAAAAAAAGATAAACTTATTGGTAAAATTGGTTATCCCGATGAACCTAGCGCCAACGGAAAATTTGTCTTAAAACTAAAAAATAATGGAACATTCATTAATAATGAAGAAATAATTGCAAAATCCAAACAAGATGATGGTTCTATACAAATTGCTACAAAATATAAGGGAAGCGATAATAACAAACCGGCTACCATATTTATAAAATATGTTTTTGATAAAACTAATTTTACAATGACCAAAGAGGTTCTTTTTGAAAACGCCACAGAACCTTTTGTTAGGAATAGATATACCTATAAAAAGCTATAAGAAGAAGTTTAAAAATGGGATAGAAACCAATGTATTGGTTTCTGTCCTGTTTTTAATATTTTAACAACTCATCAATCTTAATTTTTACTTTTTCGGTTGATGGTATCATGGTTTGCTCTAATGTACTGTTTAAAGGTATAGCTGGCATGTTTTCTGATCCAATAGTCATCACAGGAGCATCTAGATATTTAAAACACTCTTCTTGGATTTTTCCTGCCAAAGCTCGGGCAAAAGAATTATTAGATGGTTCTTCGGTAACTACCAAACACTTTTTAGTCTTCTTTACCGATTCAAAAATCGTCTCCTCGTCTAATGGATATAATGTACGTAAATCGATAATCTCTACAACATCCTTATTATCTTTTGTAGCATTCAATGCCCAATGTACACCCATTCCATAAGTAACTACAGTTAGTGTTTCTTTTTCATCTTCGGGCCAGATTCGTTGTACAATATTAGCTTTTCCAAATGGTAACACATAATCTTCTGAAGGCTCTATAGTTCTAGCAGCATCAGTTCCTTTTACCTTTGACCAGTACAATCCTTTGTGTTCTAAAATTACAACCGGATTTGGGTCATGATACGCAGCTTTCATTAGTCCTTTAAGATCTGCTCCGTTACTAGGATAGGCAATTTTTATTCCTCGTATATTGGTTACTACAGACTCTACAGAAGATGAGTGATAAGGTCCACCACTACCATAGGCGCCAATAGGGACTCTTAATATCATCGAAACAGGCCATTTTCCATTAGAAAGATAGCAGGATCTACTTACCTCTGTAAATAATTGATTTAGTCCTGGCCATATATAATCCGCAAACTGCACCTCGACAATAGGTTTTAAACCAACGGCAGACATTCCTACCGTAGATCCCACGATAAAAGCTTCTTGGATAGGAGTATTAAATACCCGCTCATCTCCGAATTTTTGAGCTAAGGTAGCCGCTTCTCTAAAGACACCTCCTAGCCTTCCTCCAACATCCTGACCATACAGTAAACATTCTTTGTGCTGCTTCATTAATTCTTCAACGGCAAATAATGCACAATCCACCATAACCACTTCTTCTTTGTTTGAAGGAGATCGCTCACCAGTTTCTTCAATAATTGGAGTTGGCGCAAAATCATTGGTAAATAAATCTTCTGGTTTTGGATCTTCGGCTTTCATAGCTTCTTCCAGATCTTTTTTCACCGTATTTTTAGCTTCTGTCTCTATGGCATTAATCTCTTCTTCTTTAAAACCATTATCCAATAATTGATTTCTTAGTACGGGATAAGGGTCTCTTGTACGTGCTTCTTCCAAATCATCACGATACCATTCCATACGTACACCAGAAGTATGATGATTTAACAAAGGTACTTTGGCATGCACCAATATTGGTCTTCGTTCTTCACGAATGATTCGTAATGCTTCCTGTATTGCCAAATAACTTTCAGTAAAATTTGCTCCATCTAGAGAAATAGCATCTAATCCATTAAATCCTGCAGCATATTCATATGCATTTTGTGCACGCGTCTCGGCTTCATTAGCAGAAATATCCCATCCATTATCTTGTACTAGATACAAGATTGGTAATTGTTTTAACGCTGCCATTTGAAAAGCTTCTGCAATTTCTCCTTCGGTAACCGAAGCGTCTCCCAAAGAGCATACCACCAAAGGTTTTTCTTTTAACGTTTTATCATCTATACCAATCAACTCTTTGTATTGTAATCCCAAAGCCACACCTGTAGATGGTATTGCTTGCATACCCGTTGCTGAAGACTGATGTGGTATTTTAGGTTTATCATCATCACGTAAACTTGGATGCGAATAGTATGTTCTCCCGCCCGAAAAAGGATCACTTTTTTTTGCCAATAATTGTAACATCAAATCATAAGGACGCATCCCGATGCCCAATAACATGGCATCATCCCTATAATATGGGAATGCGAAATCTTGCGGTAACAATTGCATTGCTGTAGCTATCTGGATAGCTTCATGCCCTCTAGATGTAGCGTGCACATATTTTGAAACAGTTTTGAAATTTTCTTCATACAACTCTGTCATCGACTTCGCTTTGCAAAGTGTCAAAAACGCTTTTTGTAATATTTCTTTTGCTATTGTTTTTTCAGCTAACATATCCTTCAATTTTTGCATGTACGACTATGGTGTTTATGATTCCAAATTCGTATTTCTATTCTCTAAAAAAATTATTATCCTACTTTCTCCTCAACATCTACCGGTATGATCCATCCGTGGGTATCATCTCTTTTCTGAGCCTTAATTTCGTCCAATGTGTTTTTAACATCTTGGCTTACTGGATTATTTCCTGGTAATGTTACTACCTCATCTTTATAGCCTATGGCTTCTACCATTGCAATAGCAACAGCCGTTCCGGTTCCAAAGGCTTCTTCTAATTTCCCTTCTCTAGAAAACTGTATCACCTCGTCTATTGTAATAGGGCGTTCATCTACTTCGAAGCCTTTATCCTTTAAAAGAGTGATTACACTATCCCGCGTTATTCCTTTTAAAATAGAACCGCCTGTACTGGGTGTAATAAATTTACCTTCAACCTTAAAAAAGATATTCATAGTACCTACCTCTTGCACATATTTATGTTCATTAGCATCTAACCATAATACTTGATCATATCCTTTGGCTTTAGCTTTTTCTGTAGGTAATATTGCCGCTGCATAATTCCCAGCAGCCTTTGCTTCTCCTGTACCTCCGTCTGCCGCTCTTATATATTCGGTTTCTGCATATAGTCTTATTTTTTTGGTAAAGAACGGTCCTGCCGGAGAGCATATGACTATGAACTTATAACTTGTAGCTGCACGCATACCTATAAATGGTTCGTCTGCATACATAAATGGTCTTAGATATAGAGCACTGCCCTCTTGTGGTGGAATCCAATTATGTTCTACTCCCACAATTTGTTTTACGGCTTCTACAAAAAGCTCTTCGGGTACTGATGGCATTCCCATTCTTGCTGCACTATGATTAAAACGCTTGGCATTTTCTTCTGGCCTAAATAATAACGGGGTGTTATTCGTGCCAACAGTAGCTTTCATACCTTCAAAAATAGCTTGACCATAATGCAAGGCCATAGCTGCCGGATGCGTTGGGATAAGTTTTAAGGGTTCAATCCTAGGACTTTGCCATTTTCCATCTTCGTATTCACAAATAAACATATGATCAGTAAAAGTTCTTCCCAAAGGGATGTTGTCAAAATCTATATGCTGTAACGCCGAATTTGATGTTCTAGTAATCTTGATCTGTGATTCCATTTTTATATTGTTTAGTGCACATCCCTTCGGGTCGGGCTATTTGTTATATCTTTTTTATTTGTTTTATCCTTCGACAAGCTCAGTTTGACAAACAAAAAAGGATGTCACTTCTATCCCTTGCGCTTGTATTATATTTTTCTTTCTATATCAAATGCTTCTAATTCATCTCCTACTTTTCGTAAAAAAGATCCTCCTAAAAATCCATCAACCACTCGATGATCAAAGGATAATGATAAATACATCATACTCCTTATTGCTATTTCATCTCCTTTATCTGTTGTAATAACCTCTGGTCGTTTCTTGATAATCCCTAATGCCAAGATTGCTACCTCGGGTTGATTGATAATTGGAGTCCCCATTAAGCTTCCAAAAGTTCCTACATTAGAAATTGTAAATGTACTTCCGCCTATTTCATCAGGTTTTAGAGCATTATTTCTAGCACTATTTGCCAAATGATTTACGTTCTCGGCCAATCCTAAAAGGTCTTTTTGATCCGCATTTCGAACCACAGGAACAATAAGGTTTCCGCTAGGCAAAGCAGTCGCCATACCTACATTAATATCATCATGTACCACTATTTTCTTACCATCTACAGATACATTGATCATAGGGTATTCTTTAATAGCTTTGGCAACAGCTTCAACAAAAATGGGAGTGAATGTTAATTTCTCTCCATGCTTATCTTGAAACTTACTTTTTACTGCATTTCTCCAGTTCACAATATTGGTTACATCAACTTCGATATAACTAGTGACGTGTGGAGAAGTGTGTTTAGAATAGACCATATGATCCGCAATCATTTTGCGCATACGATCCATTTCTACAATGCTATCTTTTCCTTCAACATATGATATCGGGGGTGCGTTATATGTAGATTTTGCTACTGGATTTTGTGGCCTACTAGGTAATGGATATTGTCTATTTTTCAAGTATCTCATCACATCACTTTTTCGAATACGCCCTTCGGTTCCTGTTCCAGGAATACTTTGTACCTCTTCGATAGTGAGGTTTTCTTTTTGAGCAATACTGATAACTAATGGAGACAAAAATGCATCAGGATTAGATACCAATCGTTGCATATCTCTATTCGAATCATGACTGGACCTATCTATCGATTTTGTAGGAACCGAAGCTTTGGGTTCATTATCCTGAGCTTTCGTACTTTTTATAGCCGTATCCTTATCTGCATGGATAACTGCAATTACTTTACCTATTTCTACAACTTCATTGGGTTGACAAAGTATCTCAGTGATCACACCAGTACAAGGAGAAGGTACTTCAGAATCTACTTTATCCGTAGCGACTTCCAAAATTGTTTCATCCTCTTCTACCGTATCGCCTACATTCTTTAACCAGTTCAAAATGGTAGCTTCCGATATGCTCTCGCCCATTTTGGGCATCTTTAGTTCTATTGTCGTCATTTTGGTTAACTAATGTTCGTTAGTTTACTATTTTTAAACTTTTCTTTCAGTTACACTTCAACAAGTTTAGTGCTACTTCCAGAAATATGATTTTTATGTATTCTTAAACTCTTCTAGTGTTTTATAAAACGCATCTTGGGTAGGTCTATCCTTAGGAATTTCTCGTAAAGGTTCTACCTCATGTAAAGAATCAAAACAATCTGCTGGTAGTTGCTGATATAATTTTGTTCCTTTTGTTTTCCAAGATATCATGTCATCACTAACTTCTTTAACTACCTTGGCCGGGTTACCTACAATTAAACTACGCTTTTTAAAAACTGTATTTGCCTTTACAAAAGACATAGCACCAACAATACATTCATCACCAATCTCTGCATCATCCATGATGACTGTATTCATACCTATTAAGCAATTACGGCCTAAATTTGCGCCATGGATTATTGCGCCATGACCAACATGAGCGCTTTCTTTAAGAATAATTGATTTACCAGGAAACATATGTACAGTACAGTTTTCTTGTACATTTACGCCATCTTCAAGGATAATCTCACCCCAATCTCCACGAATTGCAGCCCCAGGACCGATATAACAGTTTTTACCAATAATCACATTACCGGTAACAGCTGCCAAAGGGTGTACAAAACTACTTTCGTGCACTACAGGTATGTATCCTTTAAAGCTATAAATCATTTAAATCGTTTCAAGGTTTCTTTTGTAAATTCACTTAGCGCTAATCTCCCACTAATTACGGCTCTATCAGCCAGTAATGTATCCCAATGGCCTGTACCTTCCCAAAATACTTTTTTCATTTCTTTCATAGCCTCAGGGTTATAAGTACATAAATGTGTTGCAAACGCATGTACTTCTGCATCCAAAGTTTCTACATCATCAAAAACTTTGGTAAACAACCCTTTATCTCTAGCCCATTCTGCCTCATAAAACGAGTTTGCATCGATAGCAATTTGTGTCATGGCAGATAATCCTATTTTACGTTCTATTGCGGGTCCTACTACAAATGGTCCAATACCCACATTAAGTTCACTTAGCTTAATTGATGCGTACTTTGTGGCCATGCAATAATCTGTTGCTGCTGCCAATCCTACTCCTCCTCCTACAGTCTTTCCTTGTATGCGACCAATCACAAACTTTGGGCACTTACGCATAGCATTAATAACATTAGCAAATCCAGAAAAGAATACCTTACCTGTATCAGCATCATTGATATTAATTAACTCTTTAAAACTTGCTCCAGCACAAAAGGTTCTATCTTTTCCACTTTTAAGAACAATCACTTTAATAGCTTCATTATTTCCAGCATCTGTTATCGTTTGGGCCAATTTTGCAAGAATATCTCCTGGTAACGAATTGTGAGCGGGATGAAAGAATTCTATCGTTCCTATTCCGTTTTCTATATCAATATTTACGTATGGTGCAGTCATTATATTTTGTAATCATGAACACTATAGGTAACCTTAGTGCTTCATGTATTCTATTTTATTAATTAATCTAAAAGGTTAAATTGCTCAAAATGATGATTTAAATGCTTAACATTTAACAAATCCCATTCAAACTTATTCATCTCGCCAAACACAGCATTTTTTGTTATTGCATCTGGGTTTTCTTTATAATATGCTTCAAATTCGTCTAAAGCTTCTATTAATTTAGCTTTTGCAGCTGTCAAGTCTTCATGAACTAGTTCTTCTAATTGCCCTTCTTTCATTAAAGGATGGTATACTCCCCTTGGCATTTGTTTATGATTATAAATCATTTCTTGTACTCGTTCCAAGTATTTTTCTGGAGTAGCTATTTCAAAGTTCTGAATTTGTCCAGCACCAATTCTTATCGTTTTTTCAATATGCTCGACCATATGTTGCGGAGTCATTAGTCCCCAATTAGGTTTTGCATCTTCTTTTAGTTTTGATAAATATCCTTCAATATTCGATCTATCCACTTGTATAAATGGTGATTTTTTCTGTACCATTGTCAAAATTGTGGCAATAGCGGCGAGCTCATCATCTTGATCAAATACCTCTACAAACCATTTCGCTATTCCGCTAGGTAATTCTTTTCCTCGGTGATCACGATCAATTTTCTGTTTACAAGTTAATCTTACATATACAGTATCATTATGGTATATAGGGCGTAAAAATCGACATTCTTCTAGCCCATAATTAGCCGCTACCGGCCCTTTGTTAGGGTAAACAAATAATCCAGCTGCTGCTGCCAAAATAAAATATCCGTGCGCTGTACGTTTTTCAAAAATACTTCCGTCTAACGATGTGATATCTGTATGCGCATAAAAATGATCCCAAGTAAGATTTGCAAAATTGATAATATCGGTATCTGTAACCGTACGTTTATGGGTTTTAATAGACATCCCCGGTTCTATATCTTCCCAATGATAAGAAAACGGGTGATTTTCAGCTTCTTTATATGCCGAATTAGCTTGATAAATACCGGTGATCTCAGTTAATGTAGTTGGTGTTCCTTGAATGGCACATCGTTGCATATAATGTTTGATACCTCTCATACCTCCCATTTCTTCTCCACCTCCAGCTCGACCTGGACCTCCGTGAGTAAGCATCGGTAATGGAGAACCATGGCCTGTGCTCTGCTTTGCATTTTCTCGATTACCTACCAAGATACGACCATGATGAGATGCCGCTCCTACTACAAACTCTTTTGCAATAGTATCGTCATAAGTAAATATCGAAGATACCAATGATCCTTTACCCATTTGAGATAATGTAATGGCATCATCCAAGGTATCGTAAGGCATAATGGTCGACACTGGACCAAAAGCCTCTATCTCATGAACGTTTGTATTTTTAAACGGTTGATCTTCTCTTAGTAAAATAGGAGATACAAACGCCCCTTTTTCGGCATCAGCACCAACAGTTTCTATTTTATCCAAATTACCATATACCATTTGCGCTGTTTTTGCTATGGCGGTAACATTATTCCTGAAACTTTCTACCTGCTGTTTACTTGCCAGAGCACCCATTCTCACTTCTTTTAACCTTGGATCACCAATGGTTACTTTGTCTAATTGTTTACCTAAGGCAATTTGTACATCTTCTACCAAATTAGATGGTACAATTATTCTTCTTATAGCCGTACATTTTTGACCTGACTTTACAGTCATTTCTTTACGAACTTCTTTGATAAACAGGTCAAACTCTATAGTTCCTGGCACAGCATCCTCACCTAATATCGACGCATTAAGAGAATCCGCCTCCATCGTAAACGGAACAGATTCTTCAATTAACCTGGGATGTGCTTTAAGGATTCTACCGGTATGTGCAGACCCTGTAAATGTTACTACATCTTGAGACTCTACAGTATCCAAAATATTTTTGGTCATCCCGCTTAATAACTGCAATGATCCTTCTGGTAAAATACCCGAATCTATGATCACTCGTACTACAGCTTCAGTTAAATATGCGGTTTGCGGTGCTGGCAATACTACTGCTGGTACTCCTGCCATCCAGTTTACAGCACATTTTTCTAACATCCCCCAGATAGGAAAATTAAACGCGTTGATGTGTACCGCTACTCCTCTTTTAGGCACCAAAATATGGTGCGCCATAAAGCGCCCTCCGCGAGAAAGATCTATTGGATCACCTTCTACATGATATGCTTGATTTGGAAATAATTTACGTAACGAAGCGTTAGCAAATAAGTTTCCGAAACCTCCTTCGATATCAATCCAACTATCTACACGGGTAGCACCAGATCGGTAACTTAGTTCATAAAATTCTTCTTTTCTTTTGGTAAGAAATAATGCTAATTTTTTAAGCATATTACCTCTTTCTTGAAAAGTCATTTTTCGAAGTATTTCTCCTCCTTTGGTTCTACCATACTGCAATACTTCTGGCACATCTAAACCTTCAGTAGATGATACCCCAATAACTTCACCAGTAACGGCATCATGCATTATTGTTCCATCACCAGAACCCGAAACCCATTTACCGTTTATATAACTTTCTAGTTTTTTCATAATATCAAAGGTTTGTGTTTTCGATCACACATGCATATCCCTGACCTACACCTACACACATAGTGATCAAAGCATATCGCTTATTTTGTTCTTGCAGTTCTAGAGCAGCAGAATATGCAATTCTGGCTCCTGTTACTCCTAATGGATGTCCGATAGCAATGGATCCGCCATTAGGGTTTATTCTTGAGTCATTATCTGCTAGTCCCCACTCTCGTATACATGCCAGTGCCTGTGAGGCAAAAGCCTCATTAAGTTCTATTACATCAATATCATCCATCGTGATACCTGCCTTCTCTAATGCTTTATTAGAAGCCTGAACGGGACCTATACCCATAATTCTTGGCTCTACACCAACTACTGCCGAACTCACTACTCTTGCAAGAGGTTTTAAATTATATTTTTTTACCGCATCTTCTGAAGCAATTATAGTAGCTGCTGCACCATCGTTGAGTCCTGATGCATTTCCCGCCGTAACACTTCCTTCTTTCTTAAATGCTGGTCTTAGTTTACCAAGTATCTCTTTTGTTGTACCTGGTTTTATAAACTCATCATTCGAAAATTGGATAGGATCTTTTTTTCTTTGCGGAATTTCTACAGTAGTAATCTCTTTTGCTAATCTTCCCGATTCTTGAGCTTTGGCCGCTTTCATTTGACTCCAATATGCAAAAGCATCTTGATCTTCGCGCGATATATTATATTTTTCTACCAAGTTCTCGGCGGTATTACCCATACCATCGGTACCGTATAACTCATGCATTTTATGGTTTACAAAGCGCCATCCAAAGCTAGAATCATACATTTTAGAATCGTTTCCATAGGCCGACGATGGTTTGGCAATCACATATGGCCCGCGAGTCATATTCTCAACTCCACCAGAAATAAATAGATCACCATCACCTGCTTTGATAGCTCGATTTGCATGAATAATTGCAGATAACCCTGAACTACATAACCTGTTAACCGTTTCGCCAGGAACTGTAAATGGCAGACCCGCAAGTAATAAGGACATTCGCGCTACATTTCGATTATCTTCTCCCGCCTGATTGGCACACCCCATAATTACATCATCATATGCATCTTTTGGGATATTCGGATATTTTTCTACTAATTTTTGAATAACAAGCGCTCCTAAATCATCAGTTCTTACTGCCGATAATGTGCCTTTATAATTTCCTATGGGAGTTCGAATCCCATCTATGATATATGCTTCTTTCATTATACTATTATAAGTGTAGGTGTGAACTTGTTTTTATATTATTCTAACCTTGCTGATACTACAGATTTTTCAATTAACGGTAAATATTTACTTTCTTCAACCTCCGGAAAAAACGAAGAGATCATCATTGTTTTTTCTCCAGCAGGAACGGCATGCATCATCATAATCATCTTATCACCAACCTCATCAATTACCATCGATTTTTGCACTAATATTTTTTTTCCTTCTAATTCTATTTCTTCAACTCCTAACGAAGTGACTCCATTTTGATTCTCTGGTTCTTTTTCTATTCGTTCTTTAAGAATAAGGTATGGTTGAGGAGAAAGCATTTTCATAATTCCGGCAGACATATCTTCGGTTGCTCTATTGGTCCCGTTGTCAATTACAAAAATAGTTTCATCGACATCCATTTTTATTTCAGAATTGAAAAGGTTATCTATTGCCTCTTGTTTCTCAGCTTCAGATGGTTGATCTGCACTTGACTCTGTAGATATATTAGGTAAAGATTCTACTTTGGATTCTTTGTTCTTCCCGCAGGAAAAAAAAGCAATTATTGAAATTAAAAATATAACCTTTTTCATTTTTTATGATTTCATTTATTATTCCCAGTCCTTACTGGTTCTATATACCACCCCTTTAAATAGGGCTACTATTTCATTATTTCTTTTAACTTCGACAATATTAAAACCAATCTTAGTCTTAGCAATATCTGTTACTGCTACTGCTGTTAAGTAATCACCTTCTTCTAGGGCTTCAATATGATTTATCGAAGTCTCGATAGATACAGCATACTTGCCATGTGTATTTGCCGAAAATCCGAAGGCTGTGTCTGCCAAACTATACGATATACCACCATGTGCTTTACCCATACTATTAAGCATTTCTTTTCGCACTGTCATTCCTACCTTACATCTACCTTTTTCGACTTCAAGAACTTCTATACCCAACCATTGACTAAAAGCATCTTGAGAAAGCATCTTATGTGGAATCTCCTCCGATTTCATCATCATAATTAATTATCTACTGCCTGTTTTGCATTAAAAAAAGTTGCATTTTCTCTTGCCATTCTTCTTAACAAGGGACTACATCTGTATCGATCTTCTTTATACTCATCATAAAGAGCATCAAGTTTACTTACACACCAGTTGATTCCTTTCTCATCAGCCCAGGATAATAATCCTTTCGGATAATTAACTCCTTTGGTCATTGCATTATCAATATCTTCGGCCGAGGCTATATTCCAAAATAAGGCATCTGCCGCTTCATTAATCAGCATCACTAATACTCTATCAAAAATATAGGTTGCCATCTCTTTATTTTCTTGGGGAGCCGGTTTGGTTGTTGTATCACTATAGTCATAATATCCCTTTCCTGTTTTTCTTCCTAAATATCCCGCTTCGGACAATCTTTTTTGAGTAAAAGCAGGTTTGTATCTTGGATCAAAATAAAAGGCTTTAAAAACAGTTTCTGTCACAGTATAATTTACATCATTACCGATAAAATCCATTAACTCAAAAGGCCCCATTCTAAACCCTCCTAGGGTTTTAAGGCTCCAATCTATTGTGGCTACATCTGCTATGCCTTCTTCTAAGATTCTCAAGGATTCTCCATAAAAAGGCCTAGCTACTCTGTTTACAATAAAACCAGGAGTGTCTTTTGCCAGAGCAACTACTTTTTTCCAGTCTTTGATAATTTCAACAACCTTATTCGTAACCTCATCAGAGGTTTGTATTGCAGGAATTACTTCTACCAATTTCATTAACGGTGCTGGGTTAAAAAAATGAATCCCAATACATCGCTGTGGTTTCTGTAATGCTGAAGCTATTGAAGCAATGGATAACGAAGAGGTATTTGAAGCAATGATTGTATCTTCAGAGACATAACTTTCGAGTTCAGCAAACACTTTCTTTTTAATATCTAAATTTTCAATGATAGCCTCAATAGTAAGATTTGCATCTTTTAAATCTTTTAAGGAATTAACATGAGATATGTTTTCTTGAATACGATTTTTTTCTGTTTGATCTATTCTTCCTTTTTCAACCAATCGAGAAAGAATTTTCTCAAGTGCCTGCTTACTTTTATTTAATGCTTCTTCGTTTGTATCGAACACTTTTACGATACAACCAGCAGTAGCCGCAACTTGCGCAATACCACTTCCCATTGTACCAGAACCTATTACTCCTACAACCATTTTTTATTTTCCTTTAAATACAGGTTTTCTTTTTTCTATAAATGCATTTACTCCTTCGGCATAATCTTCGCTCTCTGCTGACTCTATTTGTAGATCAGATTCTAGGTCTAATTGTTCTTCAAGAGTATTGACCATTGACTGATTAAGTAATCTTTTTGTTAACCCCAATGCTTTGGTAGGCATTTGTGCCAATTTCGATGCTAATTTAGACACTTCTTCTTCAAAAGTATCTACGTCCAACACTTTGTACAACATACCCAATTGTTCTGCATCTTTGGCAGACACTTTATCTCCTAACATCATTAAAGCCGATGCTTTTTGAAACCCAATTAGTCTAGGTAAGAAAAAAGTTCCGGCACTATCAGGAATCAACCCTATTTTACTAAATGCCTGAATAAAACTTGCTGTTTCTATTGCCACAACCACATCACAAGCTAGAGCTATGTTAGCACCGGCTCCTGCTGCAACACCATTAACGGCAGCAATTATAGGTTTTTCGATAGATCGTATTCTTTGTATTATCGGGTTGTAGTGCTCTTCGAGAATTTTCCTGAAACCAGGATTTAATTCTGGAGAAGTAACTTCTTTAAGATCCTGACCAGCACAAAAAGCCTTTCCGTTTCCTGTTATTACAATGGATCTAACCTCGGCATCAGTATTACATTGATCCAAAGTTTTTTGTAACAAAAGAGCCATTTCTCTATTAAAACTATTAAAAGATTCAGGGCGATTGAGTGTTATTCTCGCCACTCCATTCTCGACATACAATTCGATTGAAGGCATATGTTATTTTTCTATTTTAAATTCTGAGTTATATATCATTCCTAAACTACTATTTAAGGCATTTGAAATAATCAAAAGGCTCTAAACAATCTTCGCACTGAAACAAAGCTTTACAAGCAGTAGAGCCAAATTGGCTTACTAGTTTTGTTTGAACCGATCCGCAATTTGTACATTTTACAATCTTCTTATTGCCTAATAAGGCTTCTTTATCCGCATTTTCTTCTAAAGGAGCCGCTATTCCGTATTCTTCTAATGATTTTCTACCATTTGGAGTAATCCAATCTGTTGTCCATGCTGGTGACAGGACTAAAGACACCTTGGCTTCAATATTTTCTTTGGCAAAAGCTTCAATGATATCTTCTCCTATAACATCCATTGCCGGACAGCCGCTGTATGTTGGTGTAATTTTAATTTGAGCAACGGCATCTATCATTTTTGCAAATCGCACAACACCCATATCCATGATTGATAAAACTGGAATTTCGGGATCACTTACCTGTTCCAGAATTGGAAAAAGTTTTGGATCGATATCATTTTCTAGTTCTATTGTCATCTCCTCACCAGATTTTTATGGAAATAGTATATCTCTAGGCTACCATTTCATATTAGGATAAGCTCGTTGCATATATTGCAAATCAGCAAGTAAATACCCCATGTGCTCACTATGAATACCTTGTTTACCTCCTTTTTGGAACCATTTAATTTCTGGAATTGATAGTGTCGCTTCGTCTAATATTTCTTTTACTCTTTGATAATACGTTTGTTTAAGAGCAGTAACATCAACTCCTATCTGAGCTTCAAAAACCAGTTTATCATCTTCGGTCATATGAAATAATTCATCTGTAAACTTCCATAAGTCATCTATAGCTTCCTGTACTTTTTTACGACTTTCTTCAGTACCATCACCTAATCTTTTTATCCAATCCGAAGAAAATCTCTGATGATAACTCACCTCTTTAATTCCTTTCTTTGCAATTGCTGACAAGGTTTCATCTTTGCTATTTTGTAATTCTTGTAGTAATAACAAATGAAAAACATCATAAAAAAACTGTCTAGCAATCACATAACCAAAATGTTTATTTGGTTGTTCTACCAGTAGCACATTTTTATATTGTCTTTCTATTCTTAAATAGGCAATGTCATCTTCTGTTTTTCCATCACCCAAAAGTGCTGCTGCATATTGATAATAACTCCTGGTTTGCCCTAGTAAATCTAATGCCATATTAGTTAATGCAATATCGGTCTCTAGACTTGGCCCGTGACCACACAATTCTGATAATCGTTGTCCCAGAATTAATGCATTATCCGCAATCCCGTAGATATAGTGTACTAAATTTTCGTTTTTCATCATTAAATCTTGCTTTACTTAAGCTTTATACATCTATTTACATCCTTACATATGTTTTACCTCATCGGGTAAATCATAAAACGTAGGGTGCCTATACACCTTATCTTGAGCAGGCTCAAAAAGCTCTCCTCCATTCTCGGGATTTGAGGCTGTAATATTTTTTGACTCAACTACCCAAATACTAACACCTTCATTTCTTCGAGTATATACATCTCTTGCATTTTCTAAAGCCATTTCTGCATCAGCAGCATGAAGACTTCCAAAATGACGATGTTCTAAACCGTTTTTACTTCTTACAAACACTTCCCAAAGTGGCCAGTTTTTCATCTGTTTTATTTTTTAAATTGCTTTTTTCAGCTTTTTATCTTCTTGTTTTTTGGCATACGCCATTGCAGCATCACGAACCCATTCTCCTTCTTCCCAGGCATTAACTCTAGCTGATAATCGTTCTTTATTACAAGGACCATGACCTTTTACAACCTGCCAAAACTCATCCCAATCAATTTCTCCAAAATCATAATGACCTCTTTCTTCATTCCATTTTAGCTCTGGATCTGGTACTGTTAACCCAATTAAATCTGCTTGAGGAACAGTTTGATCTATAAACTGCTGTCGTAGCTCGTCATTGGTTTTACGTTTCAATTTCCATTTCATAGATTGTTCAGTATGTACAGATTCTGCATCTGTAGGACCTAACATCATTAATGAAGGCCACCACCATCTGTTTAAAGCATCTTGAGCCATTTCTTTTTGCTCTGGAGAACCATTTGCAAGTTTGATCATGATCTCATATCCTTGACGCTGATGGAAACTTTCTTCTTTACATACACGAATCATTGCTCTTGCATAAGGGCCATAAGATGTGCTGCATAACGGAACTTGATTGATAATTGCTGCTCCATCTACTAACCATCCTATCGCACCAATATCTGCCCATGTGATTGTAGGGTAATTGAAAATACTAGAGTACTTGGCTTTGCCGGTATGCAGTTGTTCATATAATTCGTCTCTAGAAATCCCTAAGGTTTCGCAAGCGCTATATAGATACAAACCATGTCCTGCCTCATCCTGAACTTTTGCCAGTAGTGCAACCTTACGTCTTAATGAAGGGGCACGGGTAATCCAATTACCTTCTGGCAACATCCCTACAATTTCGGAATGTGCATGCTGCGAGATCTGACGAATATGCGTTTTTCGATACTTCTCAGGCATCCAGTCCTTAGGCTCAATTTTTTCATCTCTGGCAATTCTTTGCTCAAAGATTTCTTCTAAATTTTTAATTTCCTTTTCACTCATTACGATCGAGTTTTATACATCAAAATCAACAACTACTTTCTCTGTAGTAGGTACTGCTTGACAAGACAAAACCAGCCCTTTGGCTACTTCATCCTCTTCTAATGCATAGTTTATTTTCATTTCAACAGTACCGTCAATAACTTTACATTTACAGGTACTACACACTCCTCCTTTACATGCAAAGGGTAAATCTGCCCCTGCAGCTAAGGCACCATCTAAAATATTATCATAATCATCATCCATGGCAAAATGAAATTCTTTTCCGCCATCGATAATAGTAACTTCAGTTCCTTCGAATTTATGTTCAACAGCTTCTGCTGCTCTCTTCTTATCTTCCTCGCTACCTCCAGAAAAGAAAAGCTCATAATGAACTTTCTCTTTAGCCAAACCTGCATTTACCAGTTCATCTCTGATCATAAAAATCATATCTTCTGGCCCACACACGAAGCATTCATCGATTGCCGATACGTCCAAAACTTTAGCTGTGAGTTCTTGTATTTTTTCAGAGGTAAACCGCCCATTAAGTAGCGGGATATCTCTCTGCTCTTTGGTAAGGAAATAGAAAATCTCTAACCTTCCAAAATACATGTTTCTTAATGCCTCAATCTCTTCCTTAAAGATAATCGATTTAACATTCCGATTCAAATAAAATAGCTTGAAAGTACTATTGGGTTCAGCTGCCAAATGTGTTTTTATAATAGAAAGTATTGGAGTAATACCACTACCTGCAGCAAAAACAACATAATTCTTAGCTACAGAAGGGTTAGTTTCGACAAAAAAACTGCCAAGAGGTGGCATTAATTCTATCGTGTCTCCAACTTTTAATACATTATTTGCGTAATTTGAGAATACACCTCCATTGATTCGCTTTACAGCTACCTGCCATTTATTCTCTAAAGGACTTGAACACAATGAGTAGGATCGCCTTACATCCTCACCATCTACCATTGCTTTAAGAGTTAGGTGTTGACCTTGTTTAAAAAGGAATATCTCTTGTAATTCTTCAGGAATATCGAAAGTGATGGACGTGCAATCCTTAGTTTCCTTATGCACCTCAGAAACTCGTATTGGATAAAAATCTGTCATATACTCTATTTAACTATAACGTTATAGCTAAACAAAACTAACAATTGTTAGTTTCATACACAAATAATTATTTGTTAATTTTAGAACTTACAAATATCTATCAAGCAATACCTTTAAGCAACACCGATACCATATCATGTTTTAGTATCTCTGCATCTATATTTCTCTGTTTAGGATACCATAGATATAATGTTCTCAATGTAGAAAGCGTAGAAAACACTATAATCTCAATATTAAACGAATTTATTTCTTTTCTGCTCACTCCGCGTTTTACGATATCTCTAAAGTTTTCTTCGTAATCCTGGCGCATTTTTTCAAAATATTGAAGATTCTCTTCCTCAAGATGCATCCAATCATTATTTAATGAAGCCAGACCATCAGCATTGCTCAAAGTCACATCAATATGCAGATCTATGATATTCTCCAGCTTTTGTATGGTGTTTTCATCCGATTTTACGATTCGATCCATTCCATTCGTGAATTTTTCGGCCAGATCAATAATAATCGTAGCCAAAATCTCTTGTTTTGACTGAATATGATTATAGAGACTCGCCGCTTTAATCCCCATGGCTTTAGCCAAATCTCTCATAGTAACAGCACTATATCCTTTTTCTTTAAAAAGAATAGATGCCGCATTAATGATTTCTTCCTTTCTACTTTCTGGTCTCATAGATGATTTCGTTAGTTTTCCCTACCAAAAATAAATTTTAATCTCTTATAATATGTCTTTTTGCAATTAAAAACATAGATTATAATAAATTTGTAATCCAAGCATCTTCTTTTATTAATAAAAAGAAATTAACTTATGAAATATCTAACTGTACTATTTTTTTCTTTAATTCTTTCTAGTAATAGCACTTGTACCACTAAAAACAAAATTGCTACTACTGACACCGCAGAAGAAATCCAAACACCTAAAAAGGAAACCTTTGAAATACACCGGCTAAATGGTAAAAATGTTGAAGGAGACAAGCTCTATATTGTCTTTAATAAGGAAAACAATACCGTTTCGGGATATTCTGGCTGCAATACTTTTTCGTGCAAATACACCCAGGAGAAAGACATAATTTCTTTTGCACTACCAATTGCCTCAAAGATGTACTGCCCGAAAAAAGAAGCTTTGGAACAAGAGTTTTTTAAAGCATTAATTGCCGTTAATACGAAAGTTATCAAAAATGATGCACTTACATTAAAAAGCGCAGATGGAGCAGTGTTATTTTTTGGTAAACGACAGCATTGACAATCTAAAACCTTTGATTTATTACCACTTTTCGGGTAAAAGCACTACCATTGGATAAATCCTTGATATAAATAAAATACATCCCAGAAGATTTATCGGCCATATCAATTTCTCCTTCTTGAGTTACTAATTGACCAGTATCTATAAGTGTTCCAGAAATATCATAAATCATATATTCTATTGCGCTTTCGGTAGTCTTGAAGATATTAACTCTCGCTATTGAGGGATTAAAAGACACCAAAATTTCATTCACTGCCGGTGGTGTTACCTCGCCATTTGTTTCTTCTACAGACAACATATCCAACGTCGTTTTTCCGGTATTCGTAGGATCTAACCAATTTGACAATCTTGTAGCATCAGTGGTTCCAAAATCCCAAGAGACATCAAAGCGTCCGTAAACATCGGGCTGATCGTTATCATTTGTACCATTACAAGCCGCAGCCCCACCGGCTAACTGGCCAAAAATTCTACCATTTTGATCAAAAACGGCAGATCCCGAAGACCCTCTTTCTGTTACACCAAGATCCCAATCTTCTATAGTCCACATTTTGGTCTCAGCATTACCATTAAAAGATATCACACTCTTAACCGGAGCATTATTATCACGACAAACCTTCATGATATCGCCAGATGGGTGGTGAATACCTACAGAGAAATTCGGTGTTACTCCCGTTCTATCCCAACCTGCCCATTCAAGATCCCAGGATTCATCTAATCCTCCATCAAGATTAAGCAATTTCATATCGGATTCACTATTTGCTGCAAGCAAAGTAGCTCCACTAGTGGTTTGATTAACTGTAGCATCAGGACTACTTGCCGTAGTAGCACACGACGGATTTGGACTTATCCAATTAAATCGAAATGCCCATGTGGATGTTGATCCAGATTCGCAATGATTAGCTGTCAAAAAATAAGGTGCTTTATCATTACTGGTATTATTAATTAACGTACCTGTACAAACAAATCCATTTAAAACAATAAACCCCACCGCTCTTTTTAATTTGTCTTTTGTAGCTTCAAAATCATCTCCAACCGGGCAGTTAACATCTTGATTACAATCACCAGAACTACCTAATGCTTTTTGTTGAATTTCTATATCCGTCACCGAGCGATACCCATGTACTACTTTACTAAGGTTTAGTTTTCCTTGTCCTTTTACAGCTGCGGGTTCATAATACTCGATCCATACATTCTCTCCTTGCACCAACCAGGTTCCCAGCATCTCATCAGGTCGGTTAAAAATATTGGTATACGCTCCTAAGAGATCAGTTTTATCATTGTTATACAAATAAATCGTCGCTCCTCTTGGAATTTGAAATTTATTAAAAACAAAATTCATAGTTCTTGCTCCTTCAGACATAATATTAATCCTCCAGATTCTATCTCCATTAGGTAGTCGATCCCAAGCTCCAGAATTTTCTAATCCCATATCTACCGTAAATTCATAACCAAATCTATATGGTACATTTCCTTTTAAGTCATTTACTGCATCTTCAGCCTTAATTTTACTCAAATCAAAACTCTTCATCTCAACAGGAGTAACACTAGTTTTATTTACTTCATTCATATCCCAACTCCAAGGTGTCCCTTCATTTGTAACTTGACCTGTCGCCAAATTAAAACCACATATTAGCACGATATAAAAAAATAGTTTTTTCATTGTAAAACAATTTGACTGTTTAAAGTTAACGCAACTTATCAAAGTATAGTTTATTATTCCCTATTATAATATAACACCAAACATAGCAAACACCCTACTCAAATCTTCACAAATTTAGTTAATAAATACCTATATTGCTCACAAAACCTGTAATTTTCCGAACTTTAAAAAATACGCAAATCAACTGTTTATATGTCATTATCCATAACATCTAACCCATTAATTGACAAATTACCTCCGCATTTAAAGCAATTTATAAAGCCTCAAAATTATGAGGAGTACACTCCTATAAATCAAGCTGTATGGAGATATGTTATGAGAAAAAATATTAGCTCATTAAGTAAAGTTGCTCATGATTCTTATTTAAACGGCTTAAATAAAACAGGGATTTCTGTTGATTCAATTCCGAGTATGTACGGCATGAACAGGATATTAAAAGAAATTGGTTGGGCTGCCGTTGCTGTAGATGGTTTTATCCCACCAAATGCTTTTATGGAGTTTCAGGCATATAATATTCTTGTTATTGCCTCGGATATAAGGCAATTGGAAAATATAGAATACACTCCTGCTCCCGATATTATTCATGAAGCGGCAGGGCACGCTCCTATTATTGCGAATCCTGATTATGCAGAGTATTTAAGGCGTTTTGGAAAAATAGGATGCAAGGCTATTTCTTCCAAAAGAGATTATGACATCTATGAAGCTGTGAGGACGCTATCAATTTTAAAAGAAGCGCATGGCACTAAACCAGAAGAAATTAAAGAGGCCGAAAAAAGAGTTGAAGAACTACAAGAACAAAAGGAAAATCCGTCTGAAATGGCATTGATTCGTAACTTACATTGGTGGACTGTTGAGTATGGGTTAATTGGCTCGGTAGATCATCCCAAAATTTACGGAGCAGGATTACTCTCATCTATCGGAGAAAGTGAATGGTGCATGACAGATCAGGTAAAAAAAATACCGTATTCTCCCGAAGCTGCATCTCGCGATTTTGACATCACCAAACCACAACCACAGTTGTTTGTTACTCCGGATTTTGCATATTTATGTCAAGTACTTGAGGAATTTGCAGATACAATGGCGTTACGCAAAGGAGGGCATAGAGGACTTGCAAAACTTATCGAATCCGAAAACCTTGGAACTATAGAATTAAGTACTGGTCTACAAGTTTCCGGAACCTTTTCTCGCATGATAAAAAATGAAGACAATGAAGTTATTTATTTTGAAACTTCTGGCCCTACAGCCCTCTCTTTTAGAGAAAAAGAACTTATCGGGCATGGTGTCGACACTCATCCTAATGGTTTTAGATCTCCTTTAGGAAAGCTAAAAGGCATTAATCTAGCTATAGAAAATATGTCTCCAAGAGATTTAAAGGCATATAATTTTTATGACGGAGAATATATTGAATTTGAATTTGAAAGTGGTATTACGGTTGCTGGAACGAATATTACAGGTATTAGAAATATCAAAGGTGAACTTATTTTGATTCAGTTTAGTGAATGCACTATAAAATATAAAGATGAATATCTTTTTAAACCCGAATGGGGGACTTTTGACCTTGCCGTAGGAAAAGAAATTGTTTCTGCTTTTTCTGGACCTGCAGACGACTATTCTTTTGATTTAGTAACCCACAAATCTTCGACCACCGCCACTAAGCATACATTTACAACCAAACAAATAGAACTACACTCTTTGTACGAATCAATAAGAAATATAAGAGAAGGAAAAAACACCAAGTTTTCTTTAGAAGCAACCTTTGATATTCTAGCCAAAGATTATGCCGATGACTGGTTAGCACCGCTTGAAATTTATGAACTCATATATGATAGAGATGAAAAATTTGGTGAAAATATTTTAGAACATTTAAACAACATAAAGGTTAAAAAACCAGAAATTAAACATCTAATTGAAAGTGGTTTGGATATAATCGCCAACAAAACAACTGCAATATAAGACGGGTTTAAAATCAAAAAATCATAAAAGGATATTTTTCCTGTATTTGATGTTTTTTTGATTCTAATTTTTTCAGAAAATCTAGATGTTGAGTACTTTCGGGATGAAATGGGCGATGCGCTAATCCTTTCTGAATCTCTGCTACTTTTTTCATAGTATTTTTGGCGTTTCCTGAAATCCAAACTTCAGAAAAACGCTCCCAAATATATTGTATAGCTAGTTCGCTAGGGTGAATCATATCTTCATTATAAAATCTATAATCTCTGAGTTCATCCATAACAATCTCGTACGAAGGGAAGTAATCCAAGGTTTTATCCCGCTCAACCACATTGTGTATTGCTGTAATTAGGTGCGATTTACTTCTCGTATTTTCTACAAAACCATCTTTCATATGTCTTACAGGAGATACGGTAAACAAAATTTGAACTGTAGGGTTCAAATTTCGAATTAAATGAACACAATTATGAATACATTGACTAATTTCTTCAACAGGAAGTAACTCTTTGGCAAACTCTTTTTGTGGTACTTTATGACAATTGGCTACTACCAAATCTAGAGCTATCAACCTATACACCCATGCCGTACCTAACGTAATTGATATATGAGAAGCGGTAGTTATCTTTTTTCTACCATATACTAACGCATTATTTAAACGTGATAGCAATTTCTCTTTATTCGGGTCACTCAAAGAAGAATGTGCATCAAAACAATGCCACTGTCCATTGTTAAAAAACAAGTCAGCTTCTGTATATTTCTCTTCTTGCACAGTCATCCAAAGAAAAGTCTCGATAGCTTTGGAATGAAATAGTATCCCAAATGGGTTGATCAAGTTTTTAAACTTATAATATTCGAACCTCTCTCCTATATTTTCGGCAAAACAAGACCCTAGCATTACCACCTCTGATTGATAATCAATTTGAGGTTCTTTTGGCACTAATGATATTTTTGTTTGTAGGTTCATAAGCCTTTGGTCCATTTCTTCACTAAACGGTAAGAAAGAATCTATATTACATCTATACTAGTTCAAAAATTGCTTCGCATTGGCTAGTGCTTCATCCAATCCTCCTGGGTTTTTACCCCCAGCAGTTGCAAAAAATGGTTGTCCACCTCCACCTCCTTGAATATATTTACCAAGATCACGAACCATTTGACCCGCATTTAATCCTTTTTCGGCTACCAAATTCTTAGAGATATAACACGAGAGTAATGCTTTTCCATTTTGCTCAGAACCAAATAACGCTACAATATTATTTAATTCACCTCCTAATTCGAACGATAAATCTTTAATTCCAGCTGCATCTAGGTCCACTTTCTTAGCTAAGAAATTAACTCCATTTATTTCTTCGAATTCTGATTTAAGGTCTCCTTTTAAATTCTTTGCTTTATCTTTAAGAAGTCCTTCTATCTGTTTTTTAAGATTTGCATTCTCATCCTGTAAAGAGGTAATAGCTTTAACTGGATCTTTTGTGTTTTTAAGCACTTCTTTAACCTTATTATATGACTCTGATTGCGTAGTAAAATAGTCTTTGGCAGCATCTCCAGTTATCGCTTCTATACGCCGCACACCTGCTGCAATAGCACTTTCTGATGTGATTTTAAAATGCCAAATATCTCTTGTATTCTGCACATGAGTACCACCACACAATTCCATAGATTCTCCAAAGCGGATTGCTCTAACCGCATCACCATATTTTTCTCCAAATAATGCTATTGCACCATCTGCTATTGCCTTATCATACGAAATACCTCTTTGCTCTTCGAGCGGAAGGTTTTCTCTAATTCTTGCATTTACAAATATTTCTACCTCCTTGAGTTCATCCATGCTCACTTTAGAAAAATGAGAGAAATCAAAGCGTAAATTTCCACTATGCACCATCGAACCTTTTTGCTCCACATGTGTACCAAGAATCGTACGCAATGCCTGATGCAAAAGATGAGTTGCAGTATGGTTTGAAGCTGTTCTTTCTCTTTGCTTACTATCTACCACAGCTTTAAAACCACTTTCAATTTTTTTAGGTAAACTCTTAGCAAAATGAACAATTAAATTATTTTCTTTCTTCGTGTCAATAATATATACCACATCTCCGTTGGTAGCTTCAAGGTACCCTTTATCACCAACTTGCCCTCCTCCTTCTGGATAAAAAGGAGTCTGATCAAATACTAATTGAAATAATTCTCCGTCTTTTTTACTATTCACCTTTCTATAGCGTGTAATTTTCACCTCAGAAGATAAACTATCATATCCAATAAATTCTTCGGTGGCTTTATCTACCAAGATTTCCCAATCTCCTGTAGAAACCTTAGAAGCCGCTCTTGATCTTTCTTTTTGTTTTTGTAATTCGACCTCAAAACCTTTTTCATCCAATTCTAATCCTTGTTCACTTAAAATCAAAGCTGTAAGGTCTATCGGAAATCCATATGTGTCATATAACTCAAAAGCTTTCTCTCCAGATACTATTTTACCTTTTGTATTTTTGATTACATTATCCAACAAAGCCAATCCTTGATCCAGTGTTCTTAAAAAAGAATGTTCTTCTTCTTTAATTACATTTAAAATAAGGTTTTTCTGGGCTTTAAGTTCCGGAAACGCAGCACTCATCTGTTTACTCAAGATCTCCACCAGTTTATAAATAAAAGGTTCTTTGGTATCCAGAAACGTAAACCCATATCTGATTGCTCTTCTTAAAATCCGTCTAATCACATACCCTGCTCCAGTATTACTAGGCAATTGACCATCGGCTATCGAAAAAGCAACCGCTCTAACATGATCTGCAATTACTCTAATAGCCACACTCACTTTACCATCATCATTTGCTGGTAAACTGTTTTTATCATAAGTAGAATTGGTGATGGTCTCTATTTCTCTAATAAGCGGAGTAAATACATCTGTATCATAATTTGATTTTACTCCCTGTAGCACCATACACAAACGCTCAAATCCCATACCTGTATCTACGTGCTGTGCAGGCAATTTCTCTAAAGACCCATCCGCTTTTCTGTTATATTGCATAAAAACCAGGTTCCAGATCTCTACCACTTGAGGATGATCTGCATTAACCAAATCTTTGCCTGGGACTTTAGCTTTTTCTTCTTCAGATCTTATATCTACATGAATCTCTGAGCATGGGCCGCATGGACCCTGATCTCCCATCTCCCAGAAATTATCACTTTTATTTCCCATAATAATTCGATCCTCGGGAACAATTGCTTTCCAAAGATCGTAAGCTTCTTGATCCATATCAAGATTTTCGTCTTTTGCTCCTTCAAAAACCGAAACATAAAGCATGTCTTTTTGGATACCGTATACTTCGGTAAGCAACTCCCAAGCCCAATGAATGGCTTCTTTTTTAAAATAATCTCCAAAACTCCAATTTCCGAGCATTTCAAACATGGTATGGTGATACGTATCCATACCCACTTCTTCTAGATCATTATGCTTACCGCTAACCCGAAGACATTTTTGCGTATCCGAAATACGATTATTCTTGGGCGTACCATTACCTAAAAAGAATTCTTTGAACTGATTCATTCCCGCATTAGTGAACATTAACGTAGGGTCATCCTTAATAACCATAGGTGCCGAGGCCACTACACTATGTTTTTTGGATTTAAAAAACTCTAAAAACTGATTTCTAACTTCTTGGGATTTCATGAATTCTATAGTATTACTAAATTTATTCGAAAAACTCACAAACACATAGTTAACAACAAGTTAAACTCTTTTAATCCAACAGTTATTTGCTCGATGTTCGTCAGTTTTTTCTGGACTTTGCAACATTTTACTATATTTGTTGCGTTATCTTGTTACAAAACAAGATTTTTTTGGTTGATATCCTGCAAAAATAGCATATTTTAGATTATGTCAAAGGTTAAATATTACTATGATAGTGACACGCTTTCTTATCGCAAAATAGAGCAAAAGAAAGGGCGTAAATTTGGTATCGTTGCTTTAAGCGTTATTGGGGCTTTTTTGGCAGGTTTTGTTCTACTTCTTATATACCTTAATATACCTCAGTTAGAGACTCCTAAAGAAAAAGCATACCGCCGAGAACTCGAAAATATGCAGCTTCAATATGACTTAATGAATAAGAGATTGAAGCGGGATGAGACTATTTTGCAAGAAATTGCAGAACGAGATGATAATATTTACCGTCTGTATTTTGGAGCCAAACCGATACCAGAAGAATTACGTAACGCCGGTTTTGGAGGTGTAAATCGATATAAAAGCCTTGAAGGTTTTGATAATTCTGAAATGATTATTGAAAGTAGCGAACGAATCGATAAACTAACCAAGCAAATCGTAGTACAATCAAAATCTCTTGATGAAATTGCAGATTTGGCAGAACAAAAAGAAGAGTTATTAGCAACAATTCCTGCTATTCAACCGATAGAAAATTCTAATTTAAAACGAATGGCATCTGGTTATGGATGGAGAAGTGATCCTTTTACAAAGGCCAGAAAGTTTCATTACGGTATGGATTTTTCTGCAGCCACCGGAACACCAATTTATGCTTCAGGAAATGGCGTTGTAACTCGTGCCGATGCAAATTCTACTGGGTATGGTAGACATATCCGAATTGATCATGGCTTTAATTATGTGAGTTTATATGCTCATTTAAGCAAGTATAATGTAAAGAAAGGTCAAAAAGTAAAACGTGGCGATATTATTGGTTATGTAGGTAGTACTGGACGATCTGTTGCACCGCATTTACATTACGAAATCTTTAAAGATGGTGAGCGCATTAATCCTCGTAATTTTTACTACGGAAGTTTAACTTCAGAAGAGTTTAATGAAATGCTCAAAGCCTCTAATCTTATCAACGAAACTCTAGACTAGATATCTATGCGTAAAATACTTCTTGTTGTTTTTATTTTTGGTTTAAGTATAACTGTACAAGCTCAAAAATTTTCAAAAGAAGTAATAGATTCGATGTTTGTAATCACCCAGAGTACTCAACTTAAACTTGCAAAGCCAAAAAAAATTAAGGTTATGGCAGTAGGTGATATCATGATGGGTACCGATTTTCCTAATGAAAGTTACCTCCCTCCAGATGGCAAAGGCCCTTTTGATGATGTAAATGGCATCCTCACCCAAGCAGATATTCTTTTCGGAAACTTAGAAGGAACACTTACAGACGAAGGTGAAAATGCAAAAAGATGTTCGGATCCTTCAAAATGCTATTCTTTTAGATCACCAGAATATTTTGGTAAATATCTTGAAGAAACTGGATTTGATGTTATGAGTATCGCCAATAATCATATTGGAGATTTTGGTGAAATAGGAATTAAAAACACTTCCAAAACTCTAGAAAAACACAACATTGCATATGCCGGTGTATTTGCACAACCATCAACCATTTTTGAAAAAGATGGAATTACGTATGGATTTTGTGCTTTTGCACCTAATAAAGATTGCATAAAAATTCATAACTTAACCAATGCAAAAAAAATTGTAAGTGAGCTTAAACAAAAAGTAGACATTGTGATAGTTTCTTTTCACGGTGGAGCCGAAGGTCTTAAACACACCCATGTTACCCGAAAAACTGAACGTTTTTACGGAGAAGATCGAGGAAACGTCTATCTTTTTGCACATACTGTAATTGATGCGGGCGCAGATATAGTAATTGGCCATGGACCACATGTATCGCGGGGTTTTGAAGTATATAACAATAAGTTTATCGCCTATAGTTTAGGTAATTTTTGCACCTATTCAAGATTTAATTTAAGTGGTATAAAAGGATACGCTCCAATTGCCGAAATTGAAATTGATCTTGAGGGTAATTTTATTAAAGGAAAACTACACTCGGCAAAACAAATAGACGAGGTATATCCCTTTATGGACGAGAAGAAAAGAGCGCTTAAAGAAATTCAAAAATTAACAGAAGAAGATTTTCCGGAAAGCAAGCTTATTTTTGATGAAGATGGAAGTTTTACTCAACAAAAAGAGCAATAATTATGTATGTAGACTTACCAAAAAAAATGTATTATGGGATTGGCGAAGTTGCTGATGCATTTGATGTAAATGCTTCTTTAATTCGTTTTTGGGAAAAGGAATTTGATATTCTTAAGCCAAAAAAAAATGCAAAAGGTAATCGTAAATTCACTCCTGAAGATATCAAAAATCTTGAATTGATTTATCACCTTGTTAAAGAACGAGGCTTTACCCTAGAAGGAGCAAAAATTCATCTTAAAGAACAAAAACAAGAAGCCCTGGACAGTTTTGATATCATCCGAAAACTAGAATCTATCAAAGGGCAGTTATTAAAAATCAAAGAACAACTATAAAGATCATCTGAAAATATCTAGAGTATGAAAAAGCTTTTAATTCCAATTGTGATACTAATTGTCATCGTAGGTATCCTTTACGCGTTATTCGCTGGTAAATATAATCAAGCCATAGTTTTGCAAGAAGATGCCAAAACTGCATGGTCTAATGTAGAAAGTGCATACCAAAGGCGTAGTGATCTTATTGGTAATTTGGTAAAAACGGTGCAAGGTGCCGCAGATTTTGAACGTACCACTTTAAAAGAAGTTATTGATGCTAGATCTAAAGCCACATCGGTAAATATAGATCCGAGTAATATTACTCCTGAGCAGATGGCTCAATTTCAACAAGCGCAGAGCGGATTAACATCTGCACTTTCTAGGTTATTGGTTACTGTCGAGCGTTATCCTGATTTAAAATCTAATCAAAATTTTCTGAATTTACAGACACAATTAGAAGGCACAGAAAATAGAATTAATGTAGAACGTAATCGTTATAATGAGGCTGTTGGGAAATATAATAAACACCTCAAAGTATTTCCTAATAATATTGTTCTAAGTATTTTAGGCAGTTTTGAAGAAATGGCACGATTCGAAGCAGACGAAGGCACCGAAAAAGCACCAGATGTAGATTTTGATTTTAAATAATGTCCAAAGTTGAAGATTTTCTTACGCAAGAACAAGAACAGCAAATAGTTGCTGCAATACGACGTGCAGAAAAATCAACCTCGGGAGAAATTAGAGTACATATCGAAAAACATACAGATCTGGATATTTTAGATCGAACAAAAGAGGTTTTTCATTGGTTAAAAATGGACAATACCATCCAGCGTAATGGAGTATTAATTTATGTAGCTGTAGAGGATCATAAATTTGCTATCTATGGAGACCAAGGCATACATGAAGTTGTCTCTCAAAATTTCTGGGAAAGCACCAAAAATAGTATTCTTAAACAATTTAAAGATGGTAATTTTACGCAAGGTCTAATTGATGGGGTTCTTTTGGCAGGAGAGCAGCTACAAGGTTATTTCCCGTGGGATCATGGGGATATTAATGAATTGCCAGACGAAATATCAAAAGGATAGATGAGGAGATTACAGCAACTTATAACATCTTGTGTTCTCATATTAGGTACATGCTTCCTATCTGTGCATACTACCTTTGCTCAAAGAATTATTCCGGCTAAACCCAAATTAGAAACTTCCGTTTATGACGAGGCTAATATGCTTTCGTCTTCACAAGCAAAACGTCTCGAACAAAAACTAGTACACTATAGCGATACCACATCAACACAAATCGTAGTGGCAACCATTAACTCTCTAAGAGGTGAGAATATTGGTTTATATGCCGCAGAATGGGCGCATAAATGGGGTATTGGCCAAGAAAAAGAAGATAATGGGGTTTTCGTTTTAGTTGCCAAAAACGATAGGAAAATTTGGATTGCAACCGGTTATGGGGTCGAAGAAAAATTAACAGATTTTACCAGCAAGACGATCATTGACCAAATTATCACTCCAGAATTTAAAAAAGGTAATTTTTATAATGGCCTAGATAAAGGCACAACTGCGATCTTTGAAGTACTTGATGGTACATTTAAAGGAACTCGCAAAAAGGATAAAAGTATTCCTATAGTACAACTCGTATTGTTAATCGTATTCTTTATTATTATTGTAAGAGCTTTTTCTAAAAGCAATCATGGTAATGATGGCCGAGGAAATCGAGGAAATCGATCTCGCGGCAGTAGCTTACTAGATGTAATCATCTTAAGCAATATGGGTCGAGGAAGTTATGGCGGCGGAAGCTTTGGAGGTGGATCTAGTGGTGGTTTTGGAGGCGGCTTCGGGGGCGGTGGCTTTGGAGGCGGCGGTGCTGGAGGCAGTTGGTAATTGATAGGTTATTCGTAATAAATGATTTATATTTCTAAATAAAATATATTCCCTAGGGGTAGTATTAAATCCATCTCTTTTGAAAAATTATTATATCATACTTCTTTTACTAGTGTTTTCAACATTTTCTTTTGGTCAGAAAAAAAATGACGAACCTACTTCTTATAAAGATGATTTTACCTTTTCATGGAAAAAAGGAAACGACAGTTTGCTATTTATTGCAAAAAGCAAATTAAACGTCGTAAGCGAATTTATTATATCCAATAGAAAATCAGGGTTAGCATTAAATTCTCTTATTGTAAAACCAAAAGACAGCGTTGCATTAATAAAGTATAAAGGAAGTAAACCGGATAGTATATTTCGTAAAGAATTGATGGATAGTTTAAAAATCAGTTACTACTTTGGTCACAAATCGGCTGTTCGTCCAGATCTCGATTTTGCCTATAGATTACCTTTTAAAGAAGGAAAAAAATATCGAGTAAGTCAAGGTTTTAAAGGAAAAGCTTCTCACAATAGTACCGCATCTATGTATGCTATTGATTTCCAGTTAGAGGTTGGAGAACCTGTATATGCAGCTAGAGGCGGACTGGTCATCAAAGTTATTGATTGGTTTACAAAACAAGGAGGTAAAGAATTAATAAAAGCGGCTAATCGAATTGTAATTTTACATGATGATGGTACCATGGCCTCATATGTACATTTGGATTACAAAGGAAGTTTTGTAAAAGAGGGAGATATGGTAGCTATTGGTGATAAAATCGGAGTTTCGGGCCTTACAGGTTTTACCAGAGGCCCTCACCTTCACTTTGTCGTACGAAAAGAAAGAGATATCGCCATCCCAATTCAGTTTAGTGGATACTTAAATGAAAATCTAAAACAAGGGAGGAAATATCAAATTAAACAATAGTTCTCTATCTCTTTTCTCTCGATAATAACGTTACTTTTTTCTAAAATATACTGAAACCGGTACTCCATGAAAATCAAACTCTTTACGCAGTTGATTTTCGATAAAACGTTTGTAAGGATCTCGTATATATTGTGGTAAATTACAGAAAAATGCAAATTGAGGTTGCGGTGTGGGCAATTGCGTAATGTATTTTATCTTTACATACTTCCCCTTATATGCTGGTGGTGGATTATTTTCTATAATAGGTAACAATACATCATTAAGCTCACTAGTTTTAATCTTTTTGGATCTGTTTTTGTACACCTCGACAGCAGTTTCCATAGCTTTAAATATACGCTGTTTGGTCAACGCCGAAATAAATACGACTGGCACATCTGTAAAAGGTTCTATCTCTTTACGGATGTATTTTTCGAAATCCTTAAGTGTATTACTCTCTTTATTTTCAACAAGGTCCCATTTATTTACTAAGATCACAACTCCTTTTCTGTTACGTTCTGCGAGCCAGAAAATATTTTGTACCTGACCATCAAAACCTCTGGTAGCATCTAGCACCAAAAGACAAACGTCACAATGCTCGATAGCACGTACAGATCGCATTACCGAATAAAATTCTAAATCTTCTTTTACCTTTGATTTTCTTCGTATCCCTGCTGTATCTACCAAATTAAATTCGAATCCGAAACGATTATATTTGGTATCTATGGCATCACGGGTAGTTCCTGCGATATCAGTAACAATATAGCGATCTTCGCCTATCAATGCATTAATAAATGATGATTTACCAGCATTAGGTCTACCTACTACAGCAAATCTTGGTAATTCATCTTCTTCTTTTTCTTCTTGTTCGGGGAGTGCGGCTACCAAAGCATCCAAAAGTTCTCCTGTACCACTCCCATTAATACTGGCAATAGTATAATACTCACCAAGACCAAGGCTATAAAACTCAACGGCATCTGCGGCTCTCTGTCCATTATCGACCTTATTTATTGCCAAAAATACAGGCTTATCTACTTTACGTAATAAATTAGCGACATCCTGATCCATCCCGGTTATACCAGACTCTACATCCACCATAAAAATGATGGCATCTGCCTCGTCAATAGCTAACTCTACTTGCTTATCTATTTCGGCTTCAAAAACATCATCACTTCCAACAACATATCCTCCCGTATCGATTAAAGAAAACTCTACACCGTTCCAGTCACTTTTACCGTAGTGACGATCACGAGTAACGCCGCTAACAGCATCTACAATAGCCTCTCTTCTCTTAATCAGTCGATTAAAAAAAGTTGATTTTCCTACATTAGGTCTTCCTACAATTGCCACAATACTACTCATCGAGATCTTTTCTAAATTTTGTGCAAAATTAGACTTTTTATTTTAGCAATACTATAAATGTTTAATATGATTGAAATACTTAGAAAAATAAAAGCTCCATGGCCAACATAATAGGCTCATGGAACTTCTAATAATTGATAGTCAGTCAGTGAAATAATTACTTGATTCAAAGATACCAAGTATTGCGGCTAACTAGGTTACTGTAAAACAACAAAGTTTTTATGGAAGTTATTTTGTGAAATTTCATAGGTAATTTCTTTTTTCTACTCAAGAATGGGCTAAACCCTTAATCCTTTTTAATTTCATAAATAGCCACCGTATTAGAAACTTCATTGGTAACTATTACCAAAGCGTTTTCTGTTGGGCTATTTGAAGCTTTTACTGTAATTAATCCTTCTGGACTAATATCATTTATGTCTCTTAACCACTCTAAAAACTTTGGGTTTGATGGATTGGATATGTCATAAACCATAATCCCTCCTGTTCTTTCCAATCCCACAAATAGTAGTGTATTATTACCAATCTTTATCGTTTCTACAGCTTCTGGCTCTGCTCCTTTGTCATCAGATCTTTTATCGGCTTCGCTACCTTCATTATTGTTAAACGCACCTGGATCAAGATCAAAAACAGTTTTACCAATTTGATCTCCACTATCATAAATAAGAGATCCAAAAGTAGACCAAATAGTAAATGATCTACCTCCATACGCATAGATTTTATCAAAATCTCCATCTCCATCAATATCTCCATTTGCTGTAGTAGTTTTTAATCTTCCTAAATTTTCATCTTCTTGCAAAACAGCAGCATTTGGAAAAACAATTGGGTCAAGATCTAGGTCCTTTACTCTTTCTTCTTCAGAATACCCATCATAATCCCTTGCATCTCCCTCGTTAGCAGTAATTAAATATCCTGCACCTCTTATCTTTGTATAGGTAATAGCATCGGGATGATAAAACCCTAAAACTGGCCAGTTTTGAAAATTTCCTGCAATATCATCTTTGTCACTAGCGTCTATTTGATTATTCGGTAAATTGTAATTCTTAACACCTAGCCCTATTATATCGGTTATAGTCTTAGATTCTAGATCTAAAACAGCAATTCCGTTGTTCTCTTGTAATGTAATATAAGCCGTTTTCGAATTTTTGGAAATAGCTATATATTCTGGCTCTACATCTTGTGCAAAAGTAGCACCTGGGCCAAAAACTCTAAAATTACTACCTATAGTTGCATCAGTAAAATTCGAGAAACCAACTTTAGATGCCTCTCCTGTGTTGGTTTTTATTATAGTAATAGAGCCTTCGGGATCATTTGTATATTCATCATTAGGTTCTCCTTCATTTGCGGCAACAATATATTTCCCATTAGGACTAAAAGTTACCATATCGGGTAAAGGACCTGCTTCGTAAACATTAAGTAGTTGTTGCGTATTCGAATCGTATGTTGTAACAGTACCGTTTGCTTGCTTACTGGTTGAATTCTCGAGTGCTACGGCTACAATTCCGTTATGAATCGCAACACTATTAGGTACTCCTGATACAGAAATTGCTGTCCCGCGTACAGGTGCAATAGGATTTGATATATCCCATACCGAAAGTTCATTGTCATTTGCGTTAACAACAAAAAGTTTATTTGTTAATGGGTCAAATGCCGAAATTTCGGCGAAACCCTCGTCTCCTGTTCCGTTGGTAAAACCTCCTATTTTATTGAATGTTAGATTTTCAGAATTTCCTCCACCATGATAATCATCAATATCACATGAGGTAAATACCCCTAAAATGAAGGTTGTAAAAAGAATACTTTTGTTAAAAATTTTCATTGTTGAAATCGTTTTGTGTGATTAAAACCTCAAAAATTAACAATGCATATTTCTTTAACGTTATGCAAAAGCTAAATAATCAAATACGAATAGGTTTGTAATATTAATTTTCTGATCAAGAAATTAAAAAGCCTACTTGCGAACGCAAACAGGCTTTTTTATACAAAAATGTATTTTGGATTTTCTTCTTATTTAGTCGATAACAAATCTTTTAACCATATCCAACCCATTATCACCTTTGATATGGATCATGTAAATTCCAGATGATAGTTTTGAGAATTGACCAAGGGCAATATTCATTTGTGCATCTCCTTTGGTCATATTTTTTCGGATTACCGGACCAACAGTACCTCCGGATAAATTGTGTACTGATATTCTTACCGATTGACTCTTTTTTAAAGAAAGGTTCACAGATAGATTTCCATCAGGCTTCAACAATGTTGGGTAAACTGCAGCTACCGTTGTTGGCCCACCATCGCAATCTTTTACGATAACAGCAACTTCTGCAGATGCCTCACAACCATTAAGTGTTATTGTAACGATATAAGAAGTAGTTACTGTAGGTGATACAATAATACTTTGCGTAGTTTCTCCTGTTGACCATAGATACGAATCTCCTTCGCTTGCAGTAAGCGTAACGGGCTCTCTAATAGTTGATAATTTTGAGAAACTAAATGCATCAGGATTTCCGCCATCATTACATATTTCTACATCTTCTCCAGCAGAAGCTCTAAATCTTGTAACCGAAACCACAATATCATCTGATCCCGAACAGTCCCCTTTGGATACCGTAACCGAATAACTCGAAGTTGCCTCCGGGGCAACTATTATAGACTGTGTAGTTTCTCCTGTTGACCATAGATACGAATCTCCTTCACTAGCTGTTAACTCAACAGATTCTCCATAACAAATCGCCTTATCATCTCCGGCACTTACTACCAGGTCTTCTACAGACACTGTCACAGTATCTGTACCCTCGCAACTTCCTTTTGTAACAATTACAGAGTAGTCTGTAGTTTCATCTGGCGTTACTGAAATCGACTGTGTCGTTTCTCCTGTTGACCAGCTATAGGTGTCTCCTTCACTAGCTGTTAACATAGCCGACTCTCCTAAACATACCGATTGATCCTCTCCTGCACTAACCGTTGATGGATTTGTAAATGTTACGGTAACTGTGTCGTTATCTTCACAATCTCCGCAATCAGTAACTGCAACTGTATAGGTTCCTGATTCGGTTACTGTAATTGTAGGTGTAGTTTCTCCTGTTGACCATAAATAAGAAACTTCTTTATTTTGGGTGGTAATACAATCGCCAATATTGATGTTAAAATCACCTCTATTAAAATCTGTATCTGTGGTATCGAACCAACCCGATCCTCCATATTTTCCGACCTCGTCTTCTGTAACATTAGCACCATTTCCTAATTGGAAAGCTGGTCCTCTTCTTGAAATATCAAAAGACCATGAACCATCGGTTTGAGTAACAGTACCTGTTACTTCGGTATAGTATATCCATGCGTTTGAGTCTTCTGTATTACAAAAATGATCTTTAGGACTTCCTGAAGGAGTGGTTGTAGTTCTCCCCGAATACGTTACATCTACATCTAAAACAATTTGCGAATCATTGTTATCTACTACGGTACCTGTTAAAGTTGCGGTACCATTATTAAATTCTTGCCATTTTAGATCGACATTAGAAAATCTTCTAACGACATTATTATTATCATCTTTTAACCAGAGTACATAATAAAAATCTTTTCCGCATCGATAGGTGTTCTCTATTTCATACGTTTCTGTACAATCTGTACATGTTGATTCTCCAGACACAGATGCAGATAATGTTACTTCTTGGTTTCCGCAAATTTCTACATCTTCTCCTGCATCTACAGAAAGTGTACAAATATTAGCTTCGGTTGAAGTATCATTAGAGTTCGTATTATTTTCATTGGTGATCTTGGTGAAGCCTGAAGTACCGATGAAAATTAACATTAATACAACGCAAAAAAGAACGGACAACATATTTGTCTGTAGCCTCCTTTTGCTGTTCTCGCTAAGTTTAATTGTAATTATTGACATGGGTTATTGTGTTTATCAAATTCGAAAAATGAATTCGTTAGTTAGTTTTTTATTTCACAAAAAATGATCATAACCAAAAACTTATTAAAGCTGTAATTAAACACCAATAAGTCCTGGTAAAAATCTTTTTGAGAATACTTAAAAAAAGTAATTTGATCTTTTATAAAGATGCGTGAAGAAGCATTTTTTTGTCATATTTTGGGGCGGTTTTAAATATTTTGGACAACTAAAATATACATTAACCATTGAATATCAGCAACAAAACCTTTTAAAAACGTCAATATGCTATTTTTAATCTACAAAAAGCATATTTTAATTCATGTCAATCAGAAAAAACTTACTTTTTATATACCAAGTAATTGATTTACAGTTAAATAGATTTATTTATTATACCCAAAACGTTTTAATTGACGCTCATTACTACGCCAATTCTTATTAATTTTTACATAGAGTTCGATATGTATCTGCTTGCCGAAGAATTTTTCTAATTCTTTTCGTGATTCTACACCTACTTTTTTAAGTGCAGCCCCTTTATGACCAATAATAATACCTTTTTGAGAGTCTCTTTCGACCATTATAACAGAACGAATTCGGATTATGTTTTCGTCTTCAAAAAATTCTTCTGTTTCTACCTCTACAGCATAAGGAATCTCTTTTTTATAGTACAATAAAATCTTTTCGCGAATAGCCTCATTAACAAAAAAACGTTCTGGTTTATCGGTTAACTGATCTTTTGGATAAAAAGGAGGTGATGCAGGTAATAGTTCGACCAAACGATCAAAAACTTCTCTTATATTGAAATTTTCTAAAGCAGAAATAGGGTAAAGTTCGGCATTAGGAACTTTTTTGGTCCAAAACTGAACTTGTTCTTCGAGTTTTTCTTGATTAGATTGATCTATTTTATTGATTAATAATAAAACAGGGATTTTAGCATTAGTAATTTTATTAAAAAAAGCTTCGTCTTTTAATTCTTTCTCCCCTATTTCAACCATATAAATAAGTACATCGGCATCTTCAAATGCAGATTTAACAAAATCCATCATAGACTCCTGGAGTTCGTAGGCCGGTTTTATGATTCCTGGAGTATCAGATAAAATAACCTGAAAATCATCACCATTTACAATACCTAAAATCCTATGCCTGGTTGTTTGCGCTTTAGAAGTAATAATGGAAAGTTTTTCTCCGATAAAAGCATTCATTAATGTAGATTTCCCAACATTAGGGTTACCTATAATATTTACAAAACCTGCTTTATGAGTCATCCTGTTTATTTTTTGCAAAGGTAGATTAATATTAAAGAAGATTGTAATTCTTAATCAAGATTATTGAATATCTATGATTTGTTAACAGTTATATTCAAAAAATGGTTAGCAAATAATTAATTATATGTAATTTTTTCTTTTATTTTTTTATAAATTTAATTCCAGTATGTTTTCAAAAACCCCATGAAAACAAGTTGTGTTACAAAATACTGGGACAATTTGAAAAATTACTTATTTATTCCTTTACTAGGCTTCATGAGGAGGAGTATCGTGTTATTAAACATTTTACTTCTGGTATCTCTCACTCTCAACGCGCAAGATCATACCAAACGTTTAACTAAAGCAGATAAGGATTTTGATGCATTTGCCTATATCGATGCCAGAGCCATTTATCTGGATGTTGCACAAAAAGGATACGCCTCGCAAAATCTATTCGAAAAACTAGCAGATGCATTTTATTTTACAGCAGAGTTGGAGGAATCTGTAGCATGGTATGAAAAATTAATAAACAATTATCCCGACAGTATAGATCCCGAATATTTATTTAGATATGCACAAAGTTTAAAGAGTGTAGAACGCTATAAAGAGGCTGATCGCATCATGGATCAGTTTTATGCCATTACAGGAAATGATAAAAGGGCCAAATCATTTATAAACAAACGAAATTATCTGGATTTTATCGAAATGCAATCTGGTAAATATGATATTTTTAATTTGAGTATTAACTCCAAAAATTCTGAGTATGCTCCAAGTTTTAATCACAATAATCAAATCGTTTTTGCTTCATCTAGAAGTAAAGATTCGAAAAATTCGAAAATTCATGGTTGGACAAGAACGCCATTTTTAGACCTATTTTCTTCAACCATTCTAAAAGATCAGATTTCTTTAGAACCACCAAAAAAACTAAAAGGAAAAATCAACACCAAATTTCACGAATCCTCTACTAGTTTTAGCAAAGATGGCAAAACAGTATACTTTTCTAGAAATAATTATACCAATAATAAACTTGGAACCAGCAAAAAGGGAATTGTATTACTAAAATTGTATAGCGCTAATTTAATAGAAGGAAAATGGTCAAATATTAAAGAGTTACCCTTTTCGAGTGATAATTACTCTGTTTCTCATCCGTCGCTAAGTGAAGATGGCAAAAAATTATATTTTGCTAGTGATATGCCGGGTACCTTAGGGCAATCTGATCTTTTTGTAGTTGATGTATTAGGTAACGGAAAATTTGGCGAACCTAAAAATTTGGGAGATAAAATTAATACTGAAGGAAGAGAAACCTTTCCTTATATAAGCAACAGCGGGAGGCTATATTTTGCAAGTGATGGCCATGTAGGCTTGGGTGGGTTAGATATTTTTGTAGCAGTACCCTCAGAAACTGGTTTTTCTGGAGCTTTTAATGTAGGTAAACCAGTAAACAGTTCTAAAGATGACTTTACTTTTGTACTTAATGAGGATACAAAAACAGGATATTTTGCCAGTAATAGAAAAGGAGGAAAAGGAAATGATGATATTTATAGTTTCAGGCAAACCGAAGAATTGATTACATCGTGCAAACAATATGTACAGGGTATTATCAGTAACAGTCAAACCAATGAAAGCTTGCCTGGGGTACATCTTTTATTAGTCGACAGTAACGGAAATACGATAGAACAAACATCTTCAAACAGTTTGGGACAATATAGTTTTGATATCGAATGTAATATGTCGTATATGATCAAAGCTTCTAAAGATAAATTTATCCCAAAAGATATCTCATTGAATACAGATGATGTTTTTGAGTTTACCCATGATGTTCCCATTGTTTTAAATCCAGAGAAGGAGAGTGAGTTATTATTAACCGAAGTTGCTGTAAATATCGGAGATGACTTATCAAAAATTCTACAAATGGAACCTATTTATTTTGGTTTAGATGATTCGACTATTGCACCTGAAGCAGAGGTAGAGTTACAGAAAATAATTTCTGCTATGAATATCTATCCCGATTTAAAAATCGAAGTTCGTTCGCATACAGATAGTAGATCTAGTTACTGGTATAACAAAAGATTAAGTGTAAAAAGAATGCGTGCAACAATCAAGTATATTGTACAAGAGGGAGGAATTTATTGGCGTAGGATCCGAGGTAAAGCTTATGGAGAAAGAAGATTAATTAATAAATGTAAAGATCATGTGCCTTGTACAGAAGAAGAGCATCAAGAAAACCGAAGAAGTGAGTTCATTATTCGGAAGTAAAAAATAATTCTTTGGTGTAATCATGAGATCATACTTTGAATTTACTAAAATAAATTTTAGCCATTTTATTCACTTTTGGAGCCAGCAGTAACCCAGATATTACGGTTGGGATCGCCATTAGAGCAAAAGCACTATCTATTAAATTAATTGCAAAATCTATTTTTACGATAGCTGCAACAATTATAGAAGCGATATAAATATAATTGTAATATTTGCCGTATTTGGGTTTTGTTAAAAACCCAAGACATGTCGTTCCGTAATACGAATATGAGAATAATGTAGATAGCGCAAATACCAATACCATAATAATAACTATGATATCACCTAACCCATAAGGTAATACCGAATTAAAAGCTTGCAACGTAAGAGAAATTCCGTTACTCTCTGAATCTTTCCAAACTCCTGTCGATAGTATTGCCAACGCTGTTAGTGTACACACTAATAACGTATCTATTGCAGGGCCAATCATCGCTACTAATCCTTCTCTAATGGGCTCCTTGGTTTTAGCAGTACCGTGCATCATTGGTGCAGTACCAACTCCGGCTTCATTAGAAAAAGCTCCTCTTTTTATTCCTGTTTTTATAAGATATCCAATGGCACCTCCTGCAATAGCATTACCAGAAAATGCGTCAGAAAAAATCAATCCAAACATATACGGTACTTTATCTATTTGTAGTATTAAAATTGTGATTACCGTTATAAAATATAAAACCACCATAAATGGTACTAGTTTGCTTGCTACTACACCTATTCTTTTGATTCCGCCTAATATTACCAATGATGCCAATACTGCCAATGCGATACCTATATACACCTTGTAACTTTCTTCCCAATGCATTACATCTACTAGTGTTTGCGTAAGTTGATTAGCCGTAAATGCTGGCAGTGTACCAACCAGACCTGCCAAAGCAAAAAAAACGGCCAGAGGTTTCCATTTTTCGCCTAAGCCTTTTGTAATTACGTACATTGGGCCACCCACAGAAGTGTTATTCTCTCCTTCGGATCTATACATTACTGCAAGTGAACATGTATAAAATTTGGTTGCCATACCGATTACAGCACTAATCCACATCCAAAACACTGCTCCAGGACCACCAGTAGCAATAGCAACCGCCACCCCACTAATATTACCCATACCAACAGTTGCTGCGATAGCAGATGATAACGCCTGAAAATGACTTAATTGACCTGGCGCATTTGCATCATCATATTTACCCCTAAGTACATCTATACCATGCCTAAAGTAAAAGAAAGGAGTAAAACGTGAGTAGATCAAAAAAAATAATCCTCCTCCGATAAGAAGTATTAGTAATGGCCAATCCCATACCCAAGAACTAAACCTAGCCACGAGACCTTCTAATGTTTCGAACATAATTATTGTAGTTATTATAAAAGTAATAACAAAAATCGGATTACAGCCTTCCTTTTTTTGTAGAAAACAACATCTTATTTATACAAAACTATTCTGAAATCCTTATAAATCGAGGCTTGTTAATCCCGCGATCATACATAATAATACTTCCTGCAACAGCAACATTAAGGCTTAGTTCTGATTTAAATTTTACTAAAAATTGAGATTTTTCGATTGCTATTTTAGATAGACCATGATCTTCTGCTCCTAATAAATACACACATCTCTTAGGGTGATTAAATGTTTCTAAATCCTTGGCTTCTTTGGTTAATTCTACACCAACAAGCATAGCGCCTTTTGGTAAATGGCGATAAAAATCATCAAACGTATCATAATGAAAATATGGCATCGCTTTTACTGCATTATGAGTATCACTAGCTTGCTTTGCATATCGGTTACCAATAGTAAAAATAAAGCTTGCTCCCATATTTTGTGCAGAACGCCATAGTACTCCTAAATTTTCTGGAGTTTTACCATTTTGAATACCTATCCCAAAAAACTCATTTTCAAAGTTATCTATCATAACCGTAAAAATATAAAAGTAAATTTCTACTTACTAATTGTAATTGTTTTGCCCTCTTTGGTATATTCCTTTTTTAATCCTTCGAGAAGATAATTCAATTTGATTTTATCATCTTTATTGGCAATTGTTTTTAAACAAGCATATTGTGCAATATTAACAATGTTTGCTCCCGTAATTGTATATTTTCTAGATAATTCATCTAAAGAAACATCGTCGTCCAAATCAACATTTTTGGGTAGTATGGTACGCCAAAGCTTCAAGCGTTCTGGAGCTCCCGGTAATTGAAACTCTATAATGGATTGAAATCTACGCGTAAATGCTGCATCAATGTTGGTTTTAAAATTAGAAGCCAAAATAACTAAGCCGGGATGTGCTTCAATACGCTGCAATAAGTATGAAACCTCTTGGTTAGCGTACTTATCATGAGCATCTCTTACATTGGTTCTTTTTCCAAATATGGCATCTGCCTCATCAAAGAACAGTATCCAATCCTTATTGATGGCTTTATCAAACAAAGATGATAGGTTTTTCTCTGTTTCTCCTATATATTTTGATATTACCATAGATAGGTCAACACGATATACATCTCTACCCGTGTATTTTCCCAGTAGACTAGCTGTTAGCGTCTTACCCGTACCAGGAGGACCATAAAACATAACTCTATATCCTGGTTTGATCTTGCTTTTCATATTCCATTTATCCATCAAGATATGATTGTGTTGCAACCATATTTCGATTTCCTGAATTTGATGGAGTGTTTTTTCCTGAAGAACAAGATCATCCCACTCTAGCTCTGTACTAATAAGGCTAGCCGGAAAATTTTGACTTAAGGTTGGTTTTAATATCCTACCTGTGGTCAAAAATGATGAAAACTCCTCATCAATAAACAATTTACCACTCATTTTGGGTTCTCCGTTGGGAACGTTATCTATATACAGTATTTGTTCTTTAAACAATCCTGATCCCGAGTTGATATAATCTATCAACATAACTCTCTCTTCAATATGGCTTCCTGCCAAAATATATAGTGCCGTTTCTCCGGTAGGAATAATTCCTCTATGAAATTTTCCTTTTGTCCCGCCAAAAGCTACAAAATCGCTCCCATCAGGAAAGTAAGATGACACTATTTCTTGCAATAATGATGGATTTATATGTGGAGTAAGCGCCAATAATACCAATATAATCTCGACCTCGGATAATTTATTCGTGACAATAAATTGTGCCAACGGGGATTTATCCGATGGCAATTGCAATTTGGGTAATTCTACTTTGTCTTTCTTTAGTTCTATACTAAGACGGTATTTTATATATGCTTCTAAATATTGAAATAGTATTTCTATCTCTGTTTTATGCGCTTCATTAGTCATTACTATATTTGACATATGCATTTTTCAATTTGATATCGTATTTATTCTTTTTGTATCCCGGACCATTATATCCTTCTGCAAATTTTGCCCAGTTTTTTTCTTTAATCCAATCAATTAACCTTTTACCTTTAAAAGAAGTTTTTGAGATAAATTTACCAAAAGCTTTAAGATGCTCTCTTTCATGCTCATACATTTCTGAAACAAAATGATCTATCGATGCGTATCCCAAGTGCTCATAATGAAATCCCATGATCTGAAATGATCCCCATGAAGCTGAACTAAATGCCGCATCATGAAACTCTGGTTTATCCGATATTCCTGCAGCTTTCTCTAAGCGATCATATTCTCCTGATCCTCCTTTATAATGTGTTTTGGTCCATTTTTTATACAATATATCTTTGGTTTTTCCTGAAACATATTGCGACGGTTGTATGCCTCGTTTTTCTAATTGTCTCCAGAAAATATGACCCTCGAATAAAATTCTTGGCCTCCCGTGTAGTAAAAACCCTTTACCACTGCTTTCTATTTCATTAACGGCTTTAACCATCGCTAATTCTAATCCAAACTGTTTGGCAAAATCCTTCACATCTTTTTCTGAAAGAAATTTGTCATTAAAAGCCACTAAATTTTTCTCAGCCTCAATGAGTACAGACCATGTTTTTAATCCAACGATACCATCAACAACTAAATTATTTTTAAGCTGGAAATCCTTTACAGCGTTATGCGTGTCTTTCCCAAAGAAATTTGAAACAAATACAGTATATCCTAATTTGGTAAGAATTTGTTCTAAATGGTGAACATCTTCACCTCGAGATCTATAGCGTATCGTTTTCATATATTAAAACTTTATCATTACAAAATTACTCCTAGCCTAAAAATACTTGATCTATTTCTATTTGCATTGGATCTATATCGCACAAACCACCCTCGATAGTTAATGTGACTGTAACTTTGATCCTTACGTTTCTTACCCTATAACGGTGTGCAATTTCTTTACCCTCAAAAGAGCTACCGTCTCCAAAATCCCATATAAACTTATAATCTTTATCATCTACATTACTTAAGTTTTCTGCAAAAAACGAGAATATTATCGGGAATGCATTTGGTTGAGGACCATCAATAATCGGTCCTTCTGTAATGATCATACCTTCTTCTGCGAATCGATTAAACCTGGCCGAAAAGAATGGTTTTTTAACAACGGTAAGCGTATCTGGTACTGGTTTATCATTAACTGTAAACTCAATCGGTTCGTCAAACCTAGTAAAACCAGAAGATAATGTTAATTGATTAGTACCTATTCGCATCCCATTTGCTCTTCTTACCGCTGCCACTTTTCCTCCTGTAGGAGTTACTACAAAAGGAACAGGAAGATCACCTTCCATTTCTCCACTAGCGTCTAAGCAAACTCTTGGCGCAATGGTTAAAGACACTTCTTCTTCAACCTCTTCAAAAACAACTCTAGTGATTTCGGTCACTGGTCCACAAGCTGGATCTTCAACGGTTACATTTACAATTGCAATTCTATCATCGAGGGCCGCTATATCTGTATATTCATGTTTTTGTGTTAATTCGGAACCTTCAAAAACTGGACTTCCGTCACCAAAATCCCATTTTAGAGCAAAAGGTTCAGGAATGTATTCTCCGGCAACATCAAATGTCACGGTAGCTTTTGTTTTATCTTCATTATATTCGATTTTATCCGGATCTACGGTTATGTCAAATTCTGGTGTTCTACCAACTACCAAAGTTGTTCCCGCATCAAACCCATCTACTGCAAATCTTATGATCTGGCCGTAAGCATCAAACTCTTGTGGGTTAATAGTGATCACACTACCTTGAATATTCAAGCCATTAAACGGAGCAATCCCCAAGGTAGTAATTTGTCCTCCTGCTGGTTGCAATGTTATCGCATTAATTTTTTCGATACAACCGATCGAATTATCTAATATATTTTTAAGATTACTCAAAAACTGTCCTAATTGACCAAAATTTGTAAAGGAAGAATAATCTGCCGTGTCTATATCTGAAAAATCAGGATTACTTAAAACCGGTGGCCTACCCAAAAGATCGGGCAATGCTACTGCTAAATCTCTACTGCTAGAAGAACTTGCATAAGATCCATTACTTAACGCATAATAAAAAATATGAGTTTGATTACTTAATCTGGCTACTCTATCTTTAAGTTGAGTAAAGTTTTGAGTTTGCAAACCATCCGTAATAATAATTACTATATCCAAATCTACTGTAAGGGGACTTGGTGAGGAGATATCATTGGTAAGATATCCTATTGCACTTGCCCAATAATCTGCACTTATTAGAGCAGAATTATCTGTTTTATATTCGCTAATCCAATTGGTAAATTGCGATTTTGTTGTTGGTGTAATGGCGGTTTCCGGAATAATTCTAGTAGGTAAAAGATCATCATTAACATTCATATTACAAAGTGTGATCAAGTTTCCTGAATTTTCTTGATCACTTACAAACACCGTAAGTCCATTTTTAATTTCGGTAATTTCATTACCACTAATTGATCCAGATTCATCAATCAATAATGCTATATGCACAGGAATATCACAATCGGCTGGATTTACACAAATTTCGTTTCTATCTAATTCCAGTTCAATCACTATTGGATCTTCAAAAGTGATCGGATCTATAATAATCATATTCTCACAAAACTCTGTATTTACCCTTAGTATCGGATTAATTGTATTTGGCGCAGTTTCGGGAAGATTATCGTATTGTCTAACAACTACTCCTGATGCATTAGGTTCTACTTCTTCAATGGTACCATCACCAAAATCCCATTCGTATCTAGTAATCTCGTCAATATGTGGTCCAGATACTGTATATGTAACTGTTACTTCGGTTTTAAAAGCATTATCATACACTACCGAAGTGGTAATGATTGGTTCTGGTTTTCGATGAATCGTTATACTAACATCAGAATCTTGATTATTAATTTCGAACTTTATAGGAGTTCCTATTAATTGTGGGCTCACTAAATTGGGATTAAAAAAAGAATCACCATTACTATCTCTCACTACTCCTCCGTTTAAACCAGCTGGAATGTCTGCGGTTACAAAACCATCTCTTGGAGTAACTTTAAACGGAATAGGCTCTGTATCTCTTCCAAAACATAAGGTATCCATAGGTAATTCTAACATTAATACACTTTCATCACAACACAAATAAGGAACCATAAAATCGGCTATCACCGGCTGAAAAACACTTTCTTCAAATCCAGAAAGCTCTGAAGCTTCTATTGAAGAGTCGCCTTCACCTATTATTCTTGGGGTATCTTCTAGAAAAACTAAAATGAATGTCCCTCTTGGTGATACTCCTGCTTTGTGTTCTATACCATGCCTTCTATTAAGATAATACGAGGTATAATTTTCTCCAGAAATAATTTCGCGACTTGTAACTCCTAGCGCCACAATATTAAAAGATATTGCTTTTTGGCTTTTTATTTCTTTAAGTTTTTGAATAACCGCTTTGTAGTTTTTTCTTTGATGCCCTTCTATTCTATAAAAGTTCTTATCAATACATAAATCCAACGGAATTTTGTTATCTAATAAATTGGTATGATAACTTATGTTTGTTCCTTGATGGTTTCGTACCGATTTATCAAAATTCCAAAGTTTTAATAGTGATGCATCCACTTTATTATAAAACGGTATAGCTTTACCACCTAACTCTCCACGGATAAGTGATGGGGTAATCTTTATTAATTTATATTCGGGATTATAGTTTTCGAGTTGCCCAATTACTCTCAACAAAAGGCTATACATCCTTTGTTCTGGGCTATGAATATCATAGCATACACTAAGCTCTGCATTACTGCTTTCCTCATTACAACTATTACAGCGACTGCCGCTTTTTGATGTATGTGCTACTGACTTATAAAAACCATGCCTACACTCATAACAAGTGTTTTCTTTAACTACTTCTCCTAACATTAGATGTTTTGGAAAATCTCCTAAGTTAGCCGTACAAATTGTAGATGATAACTGAAGTAATAGCCTTTTGATTTCATTGTAAGTATCTATAACATCTTTTAATAGATCATAACGATATTGTATATCAATAGGCGTCTCGACACCGATATTAAAAAGTTCATTTATGCGGTTTTCGAGTCTTACTCTAAGCCCTGGAGCTTTTAAAGTATCTAATATTTTTATAAAACCATCTTTTATATCTTCTATAATTTTCGCATTCTCAAAAGGAGAACTCAAGAGTTCTGCAAGTGCTGAAACGGATTGAAAATCATCGACCCCAGGAATTACTTTAGGCAAAAACACTTCGGGCAATTGGTAATATAAATTGCTGAAATTTGGCCTACTTATGGTTTGATCGTGACTACTAATAACCGCAGCATTAGCCTTGGTAGTGATTAAGATTTTAAAATTAGCAACAACATCAATACCCTCTCCATCACAACTTAAACTACTACATCTATTGATATTACGCTCAAAATGTTCAAGATAGATTAACACTACCATATCTTGCAGATCAGGCCCATCTCCTACAGATAATTGAGTAAGCGGAAAGGTTTCACTATCTTCTCTTCTAGGAAGGAGTTCATATAGCTCTATTTGCTGATCTCCTTGATAAAAAAATGGAGTGTAATTAGCTTTATCATTATCATACACCCGAAAATGCGTATAGGTAATCTGCGGAAAATCGATGATTTTATTTTCTCCTCTATCTTGATATAAATGCAATAAATCTCCATCTGTAGTAATACCAAGTCCTTGAGTTATTGTTATTGTTCTTGCTGTTGATTTTATATCAAAACCACATACAATTCCTACCCCGCTCAAATTGATTCTTGACAAGCGTATTTGATCATCAAAATGATCAACAATTTGGTTAAGATGGTTTTCTGTTAAGAATTGACTCTTTGAAAACCTTCTAAAACCGGGCGATATTTTTGCTAGTTTGGTGATCATGATTTGTGTATATTTTATTATATTATTTTATATATCTCTACTGGTTAATAAGCTTACCAATCCACAAAAATCAGTTTATCTTTCCATGGTAATTTTATGACACTGATATTCCATGGCAGTCTATCCAAAAGAATATCTTGCGTTTTTCTTTCAATAATAATCTTAGGATTATCTCCTTTTAAAATTAGTTTGCCTGGGCGTTGTATAAATTCATTGCGCAATAAATCCGGAGAAGCATTTTTGAGTGCTCCCCAATTTTTAAGGGTTGCTTCTAAAAGTTCTTCTGCGTGGTCCTTATGTTCTTTAAACAATGTAATATCACGAACAATTGGTTGATGAATTGGGATATTACATAAAAACTTTTCGAAAATCATGAGATGCTCGGGTTGCTCCTGTTTTTGAGTGGCTACAAAATGAAGCAAATGTGCAGCTAATTCTTGATCCCTAATATGTTTACTATCGGCATCAAGTAAATTACAATGCTCAAGAAAATATTTTAAATAAGGATGTAATAGAATTAATCCTGCATTTGAGATGAAATACGATTCTGCTGTTTCTTCATTAACCTCATTATGATCATCGCTCTTAGCGAGACTATTCCTTTTTTCAATACTATCCTTATCAACAACTTGATCTTCGTTTATAGATATTGTATTTGACTCATGTTCTTTTTCCTGTATTTGTTCGTCGCTTATAGTTTCTTCATCAGCCATTCTGATGATACTATCTTCTGAAGGTTCTTTTTGTACAATATCGACATCAGATATTTTTTTGTCTGACTCAGAAGTTTCGGTATCTGCCAACTCCTGGGCAACACTATTAATTATTGTTGAGAGCCATGAACTGTCTTTATTTATCAATTCTTTCTCTTTTGTAGATGCAATTTCTTTTAAGATTTGATAAAAAGCCAAGCTATTATTTGTATACAAAAATTGAATTATGGCATCCCATATGATCACACGATCCTGATCGCTTACATGTTTTAAAAATGTAATCAAATCATCTCCAAATAACATATCAAATTCAATCGAATGGATATTTGACTCATACATTGGGATTAGTATCGATCTCACCACTTCATCCTTAAACTGTTTGATTAATCGTTTTTTGCTTACAGGATTTTTCAAACTCTCGACAATTGCGTTTTCGAATCCCGTGGTATTAATAATCTCTTCGATTTGATCTGTTTCAAGCAAAAAATTAGTAGTTTGAGTATCCCACCATGGCGTAGTCCCTTTTTTCAGGAAATAGAAAAATGATTTTAGTTTACTTTTCTCGGTGTTTACAAAAACCTCAGATGTAGCATCCTCAAAGGTTTCTTGTTCAATTTTTTTTCTAATTTCACGATCAATATTTTTTATAATTTCATCCTGTAATTCTGCATTCGAAAATTGACGATCAAACTTGAGATCTAAGTCTAGTTTTTCAATCCGAACTATATCAAAGTGATATTCTTTCTCTAAGGCCTCAAAATGGCTTTCTAATTTAGGGAACACATTTTCTTTCAAAAACACATCAAGATTATCCTTAATCTCATAAGCTTTATCTCTAGAATTCGTATTGATTTCTAGAAACATCTTATTTATGATATGTTTTGTGGTACTACTCATCTAGCAGATATATTTCATATTGGTCATTAAATTTGCAAACTCTCTTGGGTAATTTTTAAACGCATACTCCATAACATCAAGCGATATTTCTTTCATTCTCTTATAATGCATCAAATGGGTATACCCTGTTTTATCAATATTATTGATATCCGAAGGAGCTACATAAAAGCCGTCATCAAGATTTGATGTGTTTCCTACATATTTTTTGATAATCTTGTCCAGTCTATGATCGCTATTGGTGTACATATAATCATTATAAGTAGCTTTGGTTCTAGGGTAATATTCGTATATCTGATCTACCTTGTTGTGCTTTTGAACCGTTTTTAACACATATGTTTGTTCTAAAAACATGGTGAGTTGTGTCATGGTATACTCATCAAAACCCAAATGTTGATTTTGATATATGGTAGAAAAATACGCATCATAATAATCGTAGATTATACTTCTATCTGTACATCTAAATAATCCCATATTAAGGAATCGTAAGTCTTCATCTGTATACTCATAATAAAACTTTACTCCTTTATCCTTAAAATAGTGATATAGACAATAAGGATGAGAGTTTAATCCTTCATCACATTGCACAATGATATCTTTCTCTTTGATGGGTTTGGTAATAAAAATATCGTAATCCAGATATAGATAATTCGGTACTAAATCAGCCAACATTTTGTATCCTAATATTTTTGCATCAACAAAAGTTGATACCTCATCCATTTGCCCCAGTTCTGAATATATCACATCATACGGAAGCTCTAATTGGCGAATCAGTTCTTTTCCGTAATAATCTGTTAGTATATGGACTTCGCCATATGTTTTTTTGATCATCAATGCGCTCAAAAACATATAGATGCATGATTCAAATTTGTCATTATTATGATCAAATGGTTTAGTCCAAAGCAATTGTACTGGCGTCATGAATTTTTATTTTCTTTTTATTATGATTTAGCTTAAACAATTCGATATTAATTACTTTATTCTTATTAGGATACAGTTCAAAATTAATTTTCTTGTTTTGATGATCAGACTCATCATGCGAATAGCCCTCTGACTCTGTATCGATGCGTTTTTTTTCGTTCACTGTTCTTAACGCATCATCGTGCTCTATTACGTCGCTACATAAGTGTCCCGGAGCTTTTAGTTGCTTTACTCCCATTTTTCTGAGTCTCAAGGTAAATTCGGTATCCTCGTATCCATAATTCTCTATCTTTAGGTTATACCCTCCAATTTTTTTAAAATCTTCTCTATTCACCATGATACGACCAAAAGACCCGCCGGTACATAAAATAGAAGGACGCAAGAAAAAATCTTTCTCGCGATGCATTAATGAAAGGCAATAATTAAGATAGCTACTGCTTACAAAATTATCTGCATCGATATTGATCAGATATTCTCCCAAGGCCAAATAGTGTACTACATTTTTAGGAAGTGAACGATGATAATACTCTGCTGTATAGTTTTTATAATAAATAATTAATCCTTCTTGTACACCTTCGATAAACCAATCTTGACTAAATAAAAAATCTTCTAATCCATCGGTCGAGTTGTAATCGATGATATTGATATCAACAGTACCCTCAAAACTTCGAACAATCTCAAGATTGTGTTTTAAAGTAGTGATCAAGTGATCAAACCTATTCATCACCACAGTACATAAACTAATTTTAATTTTATTTTCTGTAGGTTGTTTTGAAGCAACGAGATGACCATATTCTGGAAATTCTTTATGAATATTGCGAATGATTTGTTGTTGTACCGGCTTGGTGTATTTACTTAAAAAAGTGAGATGCGTATATCCTATATCTTTTGCTTCAGTTTGTATGTCTTTATTTTTAGGAAGTAATACCTGTACATCTGCTTTATGCGATTTTGCAACGCAATACATGAGATATTGATCTATCATTCGGGATATATCAATATCAAAAAATCTTTTTTTGTTTGTGCCGCGATTAATTTGAAGGCACTTCAAAAAATCATTAATATAGGCATCCCTTATCGTTAAATCATTAAATCCAACTATAGCAGTATTATATACTTTATAGTGGGTTCTATTGAGTTCTTCAATATAAAAAGGGCTGTTATCGGCAATCCACTTAAAATTTTCGATATGCTCCCACTGTATTTCATTGCCAATAGCCTTTTTTTGATCAAATGAAATATCATCCAAACTTTGTACAATTACATCGGCTTTACAAGATTTGATAATATCAACTACAGCTTCTTTTCTTAGCATTACATCCCAATCGATGTGTATAAAAGGCTTGGTTTGCTTTGAAATTGCAAACATTTTTCCTTGGATCCACGAGCTACCTTCATAACTTAAAAAAGTAAGCTCTGTAGACAGGTGATCTACATGCAATTTCTCAAAATGCTTTACACTATCTAAGTCGGTTATAATTTCTACTTCGAAACCCCATTTCTTTGAATATAATGCAGATAGGTACAGGCAATTGATAGAAGATTGAATTATCTCTTCTAAATCTAAACCTTGTCTATGTTCTCTCCACCTTTGTTCTAAAGGTGCAGTCCAGAAACTGTACACTATTTTATTCATAAATGTTGCACTATATATGTTAATGTAATTATCAATTTATTTTAAAATCTATGCCATTGCCATCTCATTTGACGCTATTTTTTCATTGATTGTTTTATAATGAACATAGAACTTTTGCTTTAGTAATTCTTCTATTTTATTTACATTTTTGGGATGATATTTGGAGGCTCCAAAAAGATGGGTATACCCAATATCATTTGCATATGATGATTGTTGTTGATGTGATTCTCCCGGAATTAAAACTATAGGTGTTACCTCTCTTTTTGAAAGAAGACTAGTAAGATTATACTGTTCTAGAAGCAAGCCTGGTTCTAAATACCATCCTTTTCCGTTACAAGTACTTTTGAAAAGCTCATAATTCGACTTATTCTTTTCAAAAATATCTTCAAGTACCTTGAACGAATTCACAAAATCATCTCTTAATTCTAAATCTTTAAACCCAATCACACCGCAAGACCATACATGTTTTAAATTTGAGTCCCAAAATGCCATGTCATTGCAGTATGGATCAAAAAAAGTTACCAAATCTTTATAATTATGGTAAGCCAGATCTTTACGTTCTACCAATACTTCATCAAATTCGATTGAAATTGATTTCTTCAGAAAAACATCATTATCTATATGAATAAAAGGTTGATCTTGTTTTTCGATAGTTGATAATTTTGGTTTCATCCACAATTCTGAATTAGAATCAAAGTCGACCATAGTCACTTTACATGGCAATGATTCTAAATAATAATAACCTATTTGATCCACATACAACTCGACCTCTTCATACCACAAACAACTGTGCAAAATACTGGCAGCAGTCATATAAATTGTATCCCGTAATTTATTACCCATATTCCATCTATTATGGGTAATGGGATACGTACTTAGGCTATATATAAGTTTGATTTTTTCCAAAATTTTCTATAATAAATCTCCTATAGACATTGATAAAATATCGTCATCATCGCCATCAAATCTTCTTACGCTATCTGTATACCCGTAGTAATAAGGTACTGCGTCAAAAGTTATTTCATTGATGGGTATATCGGTTGAGCAAAAATCTCTGGTAATGGTGAGCATTGGAGATACCGTATTGCTCGCATTAACGGGCAAATTATATACTTTAATCACCTGTCCTAAACCATTGGGTCTAGTACTAGCAATTGGAGAACCATCTCCAAAATCCCATCTAAAATCTGTGATGGTCCCAATATCACTTCCTGTTAATGTAAAGGTTACCGTAGCCAAAGTATTATTATTACTATATCTTACCGATCGGGTAACCGATAATGCTGGTTTTTCGTACACTTTTACTCCAAAATTAGAATTTTGGTTATTCACAATAAATCGAATACTTATACCATGTAATTGTGGGCTTACTCGTCTGGCATCGAATGAATATGTTCCGTCTGGGTTTCGTATCACTCCTCCATTTAATCCATCAGGGACATCTGCTCTTACCACAGCCGTTCTAGGCACTACATCAAAAGGAATTGGAGGTGTTTTTTCGTCAAAACAAATAATCTCATCAGGAAGACTAACTTCAACTTCATTTTCGTCGCAACACAGATATGGTAAACAAAAATCTGCCACAACAGGATTAGCAACTCTAGGGTCTATCGCAAAAGATGCATTGCTGGCCACTATAGCTCTCCGTCTTTTTGAGGGCACTTCTCTAACCCCATCAAAATCTCCTTCACCATCTCCTACAAAAATATCTCCTTCAGATTGTCTATTCTGTAGATAAAACAAAACGAGGGTTCCTCCTGGTGGCACACCGGCTTTATGTTCTAATCCAAAATTACGATTTAAGTAAAAAGACTTATAGTCCTCTCCTATGACATCATCATTATCAATAGGTAATGCCACTACATTAAAACCTAAACTGTTTGATTTTTTGATGGCATTAATTCTACCGACAACTTCTCTAAAATCTCGCCCTAAATGCCCTTCGACTCTATAAAAATCACTATCAATACAGAATTCTAATGGTTTTTTAAAGGCTAATAGACCATCGTGATAACTTAAATTGGTTCGATGTCTTCCGAGAATGGTTTTATCAAAATCCCAATACTCAATTAGTTTTTCGCCCACATTGTAATAAAACGGAATTGCTTTTTTACTTAAGGCGCCTAAATTCATCGATGGTGTAACTTTAATAAAGCCATAATCAGGGTTGTAATTGGCTAATTGTTGTACTGCTCTTCTTATCAATGTAAAAAGTCGTTGTTCACTTTTACCAGCGCTATAACAAATAGCTAACTCAGCATTTGATGTCCCTACTACTACCTCGTCTTCAGTAGTTTCGGGACATAGAATATTAGAGTTAATAAGGGATTCGTTTAAGTTTTTTATTTTAATTTCTAAATCTCTAAAATCTGCCGTAACAAAATAATCTGAAGTATCTAAATCTGTTTCGCCATCTATACTTGCTACAGAATCTGCCGAAACCGCATCTGATGCTATACCCGATAATATAGCATCACTGTTGCTATCTACAATATATAGAAACAACTTGGTATCTCTTTTTAAGGCTCCCGCTCTGTCGATAGTCACGCTATGTCCAGCAGCGTTATAAGGTCCTGGGCCTTCGTCTCCAAGAACAATAACAATTGTTGGATCAGGAATACTAGTATCCAAAATTGATTCTATTACTACTTGATATCCGCTCCCCCAAAAATCAGACCCCCCATTTCCTTGAGAAGCCGCGGTACCATAAATACTATCGATCCAATTTCTGTGCGCTGGATCATTAGCTCGCTTATAAAGCACATGATCACTTCTGGTATTATCTATATTAGTAGACATCCCAATAAGCGAAATATTTGTGTTCGTTGTGGATACCGAATCCAGATAACCATTTAGAGAATCTTTTACAAAATCTATTTGCGATCTAAAAGAACCTGACTCATCTATAACAAAAACGATATGATTACCCTCGGTGTTGTCTACACTATCATCACAAGCAGGATCATCACCACCATCGCCAACACTAATATCATAATCTAACTCTTTGGGAGCACAACTATCACAAGTTGTCGATACAAGATCTGCTAATATTGGAGATTTATAAAAACCATGTCTACACTCGTAGCATTCTCCTGCTTTTTCTACCTCACCCAACATTAAATGCTTGGGAAAATCTTCGTAACCAGCACAACAATCAGACACTTCTATGGTAAGTAAGAATTCTTTGATCTCGTTATAGGTATCTACAAGATCTTTTAACAAATCATATCGATACTGAAAATCATCAGGAATATTGATCGTTGTAAAACCAAACAGCTCTGTTAGTTTTCCATTTACCGCTGTTAATAAATCTGGTGCTTCTAAGGTCGTTAAAAGCTTAGTATATCCTTCTCGTAAATCCTGTAAGGTATTTGTTGTTTTGATTACTTCAAAAAAGCTCTGTTTTAAGTCGGCATAGGTGTCAAATATACCTGGTGTAGCGACTACCTTGTTCATAGTAACCTCTGGCAAATCATAATACAACTTACCATAATTAGTTTTCTGTATCGTTTGATCCCGGCTAATAATATACCGTGCATCTGTTTTGCTAACTAGTAATACCCGATGATTAACTACTCTACTCTCTCCCTGATTATCGCAACCTAGTGTAGTACATAGATCGGCATCTTCTATATAAGTTTCGCGATACAATAACACGACCATATCTTTAAGCGTAGATAAACTACTAAGAGGTCGTATTCCCTCTCCGCTAGATTGCACGGTAAGCTCTCTTAAGGTAATTTGAGAACTCCCTCGATAAAAGAAAGGTCTATAATCGCCTTGGGTATTGTCATAACCACGATATCCACCATAGGTAATAGATTCTAAATCTATCGTTAGCCCTCCATCTGTATCAGGTTCAAAAAGATGCATGAGGTCTCCATCGGTTGTAACACCCACTCCTTGGGTGATGGTAATCTTTTTAGTGGTTTCATCGCAGCTTACCTCAAAACCACATACGATTCCTACCCCACTAAGGCAGGTTCTGGATAATCGTATCTGATCATCAAAGTAATCCACGATTTGATTAAGATGCCCCTCGGTGAGCACTTGATTTTGAGTAAACCTTCTAAAATTGGTGGTTATTGCCTCTAATGTCGTTGTCATAACCTTATGTGTGTTTTGTTATTGTATGTCTTTTTATTATTTATCAATCCTTACCGATTCGTATAGCTCTATAAATGTGTCATAATCAAAATCTGCGAATAGGCTGGGCATATCTTCTTTAAATCGATCTGTCGTATCTGTCCCATAGTTATATTCTTTATTAAGTATAACCTGTTGCCAATATGCATAACCATAGGATTTTGTGAGTAACTTAAAGTATCCCTCAAAATCAACCTTTAAAGAATAAAATGAAGCTCCGAAATCGTGATAATACAACTCATCTAATGAGCCATAGTCACTAAAAAACCCTATACATGCTTCATCTGCAAAATAATCTAAAGGTCTAAACACTCCTCCTAACTCTATTTTTTCAGAAGAATTCCCATTAAACACATATCCTTCTGGTTGATCTAGTTTCACTATAGTCTCATCAAAAAGATGTTCTAATTTCGATATGTTTATTCTTCCATATATATCTGGATTGTCAACATTTTTTGGAGACCAACCATATGTAAATCCATCTCTCCATTGGTAAAAATCAATAACCCTTTCAGATAGATAATCTTTAAGTTTATTGAAGATATCCAAATCTATTGGAATCAAAGAATTTCTTTCGCTTACCATAATTTTTTTAGATTTAGCAATACCAGTCACAATTAATCTGGTCGGTTCTAAAAATTTTGGTTCTTTATTTTTTTTCATAAAATATGATTTACAATATGATCATTCCTTCACTTTGTAAGCGATTCAATCTTGATAATCTAAGAAAAGGAACTTGATTTGCTAGATCTTCTAAACTACCAATTGAATGAAGTTCAAAAGCCACAGGTATACTTTCTGCGATACTATCGCTAAAAAAGTGTTTTAAATCATTTTCATTTGCGGTTCTTAAGTTTAATGGTATTTCAGGTCTTCCACTATTCCTTACTTGATAAGCATCGGCGCTAGATTGATCAATTACATTTGTGATTGAGGCCGAGAGATTTTCTCCTCCTGCTTTAGCTTCTCCTGTCATAGGATCTAACTCTACCGCAGTTGCTGTCAACCTAGTCGGCACAAACTGTTCGGCCATTACAACCTCTCTTTTCACTTCCTTATCTATATCATTAGATCCGGCCATTTGTGAAAGTAATCCTGCATTAATTCCTCTATCATAGCTTGCAAAAATTCTATAGAAAAACACTTGCCCCGAACCAGCAGATTCGGTAACCTTAGATTTTAATGCATTTTCTATTTGTGCTTCATGATTACTATTTCCGCTCCTTGATAATGGTGTAAGGTTAGGCCAGATACCTGGACCATGTAATCTCTCACTAAGTAAATGCCCCTTGATATAGTACGAACCATTACCCGTTCTTCGTTTATTTAAAGATTCATACGTATTAGTATTTACACCGGTTGGATTCGAACCTTGTACTCCAGGATATGGTATTTTACTTAGATATTCTATCGTCATAGAAACTCCAAATCCGGCAGCATTTACAGCTTCAAAAACAGGAACTGAGGATTGACCGACCTCAAAAAGAGTTCGAGTATGGGTTAACATCTGATTAAAGATTTCTCTGATACGATCTTTTACACCCTCATCATCTTGATCTACCAACGTATCTAATTCCTGTACTAGGCTTACCAATTGATTTTTAGCATTCACTTTATCCGCATTAGAAGTATCGATTTGTAATCCATTTATAAAAGCCTGGAAGGTCTTTTTCTCACTAGCAATCATTAATTCATAATCCTCTCCTTGTCTTTCAAAGAAGAGTGTATGTGTTTCATTACCGGCAGCCTCAAATTGTTCTCTAAATTCAGATAAATCAAGTTCATCTTCTCCAAATACTTCAAACAATTGCTGAAGTGTATTTTTTAAAGTCTCTTGAGCATTTTCTGCTTCCTGATCGGCTTGCTCTGCTTGTTCTATTTCTTGCGCATCTGCACTTGTTTCGGCCTCTTGTATTTCTCTATTCGCCTGTTCTCCTTCTGTTTTAGTTTGAGCATATTGCGATCTTGCCGTTCCAATTAAGCCAATTGCTCGTTGTTTATCTTCATCAGGTAAGGTGTTTACTTTACCTTCCCAACCATTTAATCTATCCAAAACAGACATCGGTGTACTGGCCACCATTACTTCAACATCGTTTCCATTTACTTGAAGCCATGTTCTATGTTGCTTTTCATCTGCAGCAAAGTTGATCGTTTTTCCAACTTCAGAATCATCCAATTCTTCGTCTCCTTCTTGATTTTCGGCGCCTTCTTCATCACCACCACGACCCGTTAATCGTCTAAACAATCGTTTGGCAGCACTTTTAATACGGTTTAACAACCCAACAACTGCATCTTCGATCTTTTTACGGATTTTTTGAATAATCTCTTGCACTTTTTGAGTAATACCAGTAATCCCAAGCAAGGATGCCAAGAAACCAATTAATACTGGTATTGATTTCTTTAAGGCCATTTCTATAGCACTAGCAATAGCACTAACATTACCAGATGCCACTGCTTTTACTCCTTCGATAAAGGCACGCACCATCTCAATAATTTGACTACCTCGTTGTATAAAGAATTTTACGATATCTATAATCAACATTGCAGCCTTGATAAATGCTCCTGCAGGATTTAATAACCCCAGTACCCATTTAATTCCTGCCTCTACAACTTTGGTGATGATCATATCCCGGATAGCATCCATCACCATTTCTTTCAGGTTATTAAATTGCTCTTTGATATACTCCCAAAGCCCTGCGATACCATCTGTGCGCAATATGGTAAAGATCTCGAATGCGGTTTCGACAACGCGTACCACTGGTTCTCCTAAAACTCGTACCGCTATACTACGTACAAAATCCCATGAGATTCCTAATATTTGTGCAACTAAATCAAAGATTCCGGAAAGGCTAAATAGATTATCCGGTATAGTGATACCTACACTACCTAATGACCCTGTTAACCACGCAATAAGTCCTTCTTGCATGTGTGATAGGATGTTACTCATAAAGTTGCTTAATCCTTGGCCTACTCCTTGAATCAACAACCCTAAGAAACCTATTGGATCTTGTATAATAGTACCTATAACGCTAATAGCGGCGCTTAGGAGTTCGGTCAACATATTTTTGATGTTGATGATGGTCTGGATCACACCAGCAACAGCATCTAATGCCATATCTATCAAGCCTCGATTTGCGGCTTGCATTTCTTCAATTCTGGCATCTACAGCTTGCAGGCTCTCATTGTATTGGTTCGCCAGGCTATCAATCAATTCATCTTGTTTATCATCTACAGATTGTTCTAACTCATCAAATTGAGATTGAATTCCTTCTGCAGCTTCTTGCCCTATTTCTTGTAAATTTTGTGGGAGCGAAGTCACATAATCCTGCACTTCTTGTTTACCTTGGGTAATACGACTTTTGGCAGCGGTAAGCTCTGTAGCAACTACATTTGCAATATCCGTAATCACCGTGTCCATTCGCTCTATAAAAATCTCTCTACCGCGTACAAAAAATTCATTTACCTCATCTGGTAATCCTGTAAACACATCTCCTACTCGATTTAAGAAACCTCCAAAACCACCATAACGCTCATCTAAATAAGCATCCATTTCTCTTTTTACATGATTCTCGAAAGCTTGTTTTGCACGCTCTGCACCCGCCGTAAACATATCACTTACACGAGTATCAAGATCACTAAGAATAGTCTCTACATCAGTTTTGGTATTCTCGTAGAGGGTATTGATTTCGCTGGCAATACGTTCACGTTCTGCAGTATCAGTAGTACCAGTTTGTGTTTGTTCTGTAGTAACTTGATTTAAGATCCCAGCGCGATCTTGATGCATTCCCTCTAAAGACTGCTGACTATTACCCTGAGCAGTATTTTGAGCATTTTGTAATTCGCTTTGTTCTCCTGCTCTAAACTCACCTGGTGCCTGAGCCGTATTTTCTCTTGCCTGATTGGTAGAATCTAACGCACCAACAAACTCTGGTTCGTTGGAATTAGCTAATTGTTCATCGGTAATTTCATTATCGGCCATCTGTTGATCCACTTCAGACATATTATCCTGCAATGGTTGGCTCACTTCACTATCTCCTCTAGCTGGAGGCATAGCATTTTGTGCTCGCACGCTGTTTGGAGCACCTCCGATAGGGGCTTCTGGCAGTGGTGTTACCTCGCGTTCTGGTATGGCCTCTGTATTTGGTTCTTGAGCCGTAGATGCCGATATATTACCTGCGGCAGTGGCCTGTTCGCTTTGCACATCTTGTGTTGCGGCGTCACGAACTTCATCGATATTATTATTATTTTCAAAATCTGCAGCCTCTTCTTCATTAGCAGGTAATTGCATACTTTCGATACGCTGCATGAGCTGTGTTTTGAATGCTTCTGCACTAAATTCTCCCGCCTCTTGCTCCTCCATCGTATCGACCTGCGCTGCTTGTGCTCCACTTTGACGTTCGTTCGAAGGAGAGGCTGCTGCTGCTTGTGCACTACCAGCCGAAGCTGTTGCAGGTTCATGATCTTGCTGCTCACTAGCTGTATTATCTACTCTTTGCTCTAATTGTTTAAAATTTGGATCTTCTTCAGGACTTCTTGGGGTTGTGGGTTGAGCTTCTTCGGTTGTTCCTGCTTCTTGAGCTCCTCCTGCAACAACTGCTTCTTCTCCCAATACCGGCGCTTCTGCAACTTCTGTTTCCACTTCATTTACAGGAGTCTCTGAAGGCGTTTCTGACTCGGTTGTTAGGGATTGTGAAGTTCCTGTGGCCGTAGTAGTTCCCGCATTTTCCTGTGCAGCTGGTCCAGATGCACCTTGTTGAATTGTATGTGTTAATTCATGAGCTAATAATGTTTGCCCTTCGTTGGTAGTTGGATTAAATCGGTTTTGGTTAAAATGGATGTCATTCCCATTGGTAAACGCTTGCGCTCCCAAAGTTTGATTCATCGCAACCGACCGACTGCCTGTATGAATTCTTACTCCGCTAAAATCTGCTCCAAATCCAGATTCCATCTGTGTACGCACTCCATTTGGCAATGGAGAGCCTTGTCCTCTAGAATTCCGGAGTGAACTACCAATACTAGAAGCAGAATTTGTTCTTGTATTTCCTGGATTTTCTCGTGCTTGCACTTCTTCATCCTCGGCCATGGTTTGGATGTCTTCTTCAGCGGCCATGGTTTGGATATCTTCTTCTGCAGGCATGGTTTGCACTTCTTCTTCGGTCATCTGTTGCACATCTTCATCTTCTTGAAGTTGCATTGGCTCCTCTTCCATTCTTTGTACAGATGGACTATCTGACAGACTGGTTAGTGGTTGAATACGTTCTGCAATAGGTTTTTCTTGTATGGTATCTTCTTCGGTCATGGTTTGTACCGAAACCGGAGTCGGTGTTATACCAGGTTGCGCTCCTTTTTGTTGTTTATTAACTACCTGATCAGCAACATGATCCGCTTCTACTTCATATTTATCACCAGGTTGTCCTACCTTTACTTTTGGCTGTATAAACATGTCACTTCCGCTCTTTGGTTTAAAAGCGGAAGGCGTGTTATTGCCCTTAGTTGCGGTATTTGATGTTTTTGGTGAAAACATGTTGTTATTTACTTTCTTTCGTCTTTTATAATTACATTATTGATTATAGCGATCCTAAACTAGTTTTACCTAGGATAACTTGTCCTTCGATATCATCATCATTATCGCAATCGATCAATCGACCCGCTGGATATAAGGTTTGCAGGCTAAATAATTTATCGACAAACTGTTCTAATTTTGATGTTTCTTCTCCTGTATCTTCGTCTGTATATCTCATTTCTTCTTCTCTTGTATTTGATGTTTTTGCTTCTAAAAACTCTTTGTAGGCGTTTTCGAACTTAAGTAGTCCGTTTTCTTCATCAGCAACCTCTCCTTTTCTATAACCGACCCAGCAAATTCTTGCTATTACATGTGCAGGAATCTCTTGTTTGATTACATTTTCCATATAGTTCCTGAAATCCGTATCAGCAAACCGATAGGTATACCCCGGCAAAATAATGCTTACTCGAAACGAATATGGATCGACGGGTTCACAGTTTTCGCAAGTATCTGCACATACTGGGATAAAACTTTTTTCATTTACATCAATCTCCTTTACATCAGGTCTTAATAAAATATGCTCCACAAGAAATAATCCTTCTTCAGTAAAATCATTTTCTACAAATTCTAAAGTTTCGAAAATCCCATCCCTTAATTCTTCTTGTGTATCATAAAACCTAGAATGTATCGCTGTTATTCTTTTGGTACTAGAAACAGGAAAATCTGGGTTAATTACACTAAATGAGTATACTCCTTTTAAACTTGATTTATTGAGCTTGATGTTATCAACATCTGTATCATCTTTAATCGTTTTGGAAAATGCTTCTTCGAGATCATATTTACTCGTTTCTATTAATTGTAAAACCGAAAAATGAAGTTCATTTATGGCAGCTGTCTTAGAGTTATAATTTTCAGTGGATCTAAGAATTGGTTCTCCTTTGGTATCTAAAATTTCCCATCTAAACACCTTGCAATCATTTTCGTCTACATCGGTTTTGATATTTATAAATGAGTTAGATATATGTCTGCGATTGTAATCTTTTATTCCCAGCAATCGCGCTAGCCTCTTTTGTGTTCCCGAAACATTATTGGTGTCCCATAAATTACTAAATGGTTGTTTGTAATAATCAAAAGCATTACCTCGTTCGCGACTAATAACTTTATAATCCTTTAAAAACGCTTCTTTATTTCGAAGAACTACTTCTCCTGTTGCATCACCATATAGTGTTTTCATCAAAAATGTATACTCACTAAAACGTTCTGCGAAACGCGCTAATAAATGATCTAAAATTTGATTTCGACGTGTCGTATTATTATCGATTTCTTTAAATAATGCATTCGTTAATTCTTCATCATTATTGGTATTATAATTATTTACCAATTCTTCGAATCCCGCTACATCTTTGATTGCCTGAGTAAAATATGTGTTTTCGGATTGACCACTAACGGATAGTAACTCTTTGACTTTGCCCAAATGTTGAAAATAACTGGCCAAAATTTTATCAAAAAATAATAAGTATCCTTTTAGCTGTTTTGCCTGAGATTTTCGGTTAGTAGTTGCTCTGGCCGACAATCCGTCAATTCCAATACCATACGTATCTGGAAAATCATTTTGAATGGTAGTATAAGAAGCATTATCAAAATATTGCCCTTCGGGTAATGGTAGTTCCTGATCTAATACCAAAGTCGCTTCAGGTTTTAAATCTTCGAGATATTTTTCGACTTGTTCTTGATTTAGATTAAGAGGCAAGAAACCTTTATTATAATTGATGATACTTTTATCGCATAGCACTGGTTTTTTACCATCATCAATACAAATCAACCAATCATTTGATTCTGCAATATCATCTTCACAATTGCCTACCGAAATTTCTTTAACAAACTTTACCCCTTCGATATTCATGATCAGTTTAATAAGATCAGAAAGTCGTACTTCTTCTCTTAAGTTTGCATTTTCTAACTCTTTGGTATCAATAAATCCTCTGTTGAGTATTGGTCCTTCAAAAATCTGATCGGTGGTATATCCCTTATCCAACATTTGTTGGATAGAGTAAAAATTAAGGGTAGGCGAAAAATAATTTTCGATTGCAATCAAAACCTTGGCATGTATTAACTCTTCATCAGCTTCATTTTCTACTTCAATACTGGCACAAATTGAAATCGGATGCAATTCGACCTCTCCCAAATCGATAAGGTCCTCGCATAAATTACGATTTTGATGATATTTAACCCGAACCTGTTCGACTAGCTCTTCTTTTTTAGTCTGGATTCGTTCGGCTTTCTTTTGCTTCGAAAGTTTTTCTGTCCCCAGTTTAAGAAAATCTTCATCAAATTCTAACGTAATATTATTAAGACCTTTTAGGTTAAACTCTTTTATAAAATCTGATTCAGCTATACTTCCCGACCCTAGTATATCAATATCTTCTTTGTTATATGTAAGTTTATCTTTTTTACAATCGAGATACATCTTTTTCTCGAACTTACTCAACCAACAATTCTTTATACCCGGGATATCAATAAATATCTTTCTGTAATCTAAAGCAGTTACCGGTTTTGAAGGAAAGATCTCAGCAGGTTTAAAGAATTGTGCTTCTATCCCTTTATCTCTTTCTTCGGCTGCCAATAAATTTTCAATAGGCATATTGATACGCATTCCTAAATCAGAAATTGCATACGACAACATTTCGAGAATCGTGATCCCAGGATCGTGAGAGTTATAATCTGTCCATAATCTACCACCTAACTGCGAAATATATTCTATCCCTTTCTTACGTAAGAAATAGAAATCCAAGTCGTCCTGAGAGGCAACATTTTTGGGAATCGTAATATTTGTATCTATACTTGACATGTATCTATTTCTTTTTCTTCTTGGTTTCCACACTCTTCTATATCTGTACTCACTATATGTTTTCTAGCCGAAACTAATATCGAAGCCGGGTTAGAGGGTTCGATGCTGGTTATGAAATTTTCTCCATTTTTTTTCATTACTACATCTTGTAGATAGTCTACATAAAATAGTTTTTCGAGGTAATCGATAAGTACACTTCGATGAAGCGTAACTCCAAAATCTATACTTCTTGATGTATCAAAAGCCCAGGGTGATAAAAACTGCGTGATATCCTCACTCAACTGCTTGGTATAAAAATTCTCATCATATTGATCATAAAATTTTACAGCTAGCGAAATTTCTACTTCTTCATAGGTAGGATTAATTACCTCGGTCTCTACATGCATTGAGTTTAATCGGTTGATAAATGCTTTTACCTTGTTTAAAGTTGCCCTGCTTACTCTGGGTTGAAAAATATCAAACACATTTTTATTAATCGTATCGGGGATAACGACTAGAGTTACATCTCCTGGTGATAAAAATGAAGATGCATTGGTATGATTTAAACATTTTACCTGATATATCTCAGGAAATTCTTGTAACACCAAATTTTCGTAATCCCAAAGTGTAATCGCTCGATTTTTATGTCTAAGGCGTTCACTAATTCTTCTGTAGTATGCTTCATCAGATTCCTGAGGCTGCCCATCAAAAGAATTATAAGGTTGAGTAATACTTTTAATCTGCGGTACTCTAGTAATAAGTTTACTAATAGTACCATCGGGTAACCCAGTTTCTAAATGAGATAATTCATTATTTCTATCTTCAAATTCGGCCAAAACAGCTTGTGTATGGATCGTTTTTACTTTACTTACCGCATCATAATTTTTATGAATCCTAGCTCGTAGCCACACATATCCTCGCGGGAGTCTTGTGTTTTGATCTGTGACTTGCTTTGGAATTCCGAATTTTACAATTCCTGAGGTTAACAGATTATCCGTACTGTTTTTTAGAATATCGTTTTGAAGATCTTTCCAATGATTATCACATAAAATTGACCATTCTACACGTTCTTTACCTTCGAAAGAAATGGTTAAAGGGTTTTCGCTTCCTTCTAAAACCTGAATTAACAATGATACTTGTTGGCCAATTTCAGCATTTTCTAAACCTATAAACAATGATCCTCCTCTACAATGCTGGGGTACCAGGTGATTTGTCAAAAAACTAATATTATTCTCGAGACTTTCATCGTTTTTTTCTAATACTCGTTTCTTTAGGTATTCATGTTCTTCATATTGCCCAAAAGGAGATTCATGAAATAATTTAATGAGGTTATTTTCATAATTTTTTTGTTGCGTTTCATTATCTGCACCATCAATCAACTCCAGCGTTGTGGTTGCTGAAGCATTGTATTCCATCGTGATTGTTTCGATCAAAGGAATATAAGGTTCTTTAGGTATCTGAGGTTCTACTGGAGGGTCTGGAGGAGGGTCGATCAAAATTTCTTTTGAAATAGCTAATGCATATTTGGTTGGATATAACTCCTGTAAAAAAGATGTATTTAATGATAACCTTAATGGTCCATTTTTATACAACTCATAATTACTATTCGCAAATGAGAAATTAGCCTTGTATACTTGACCATCTTTTATAAATAAGTCAACATTAGACGTTAAAGGTTTATATTCTCCATTTACAAACACCGATCGTGATGCCGTAAAATAATCATCATTAATACCAGCAACATTATAATATTGATAATGATCAGCGAAACTTACCTCTGGAGTATCTTTCCATGTAATATCAATTATAATATTATTCCAAGGTTTTCTAAATACCTCAGGATAATTCATTACAAAGTTGGATCTTTTTATAGGGCTTGTAGTAAAAGGATAAAATGGTTTTTTGACATTAAGTACACCAGTATCATTCTCTAATTCTAATGATTCTATATTGGTAACCTTAACATCTACCTGTATAGAACTAAGTGTATTAATCGCGAGTCTTCTATTAATATCATATCCATCTTCTGTAGATTGATCTATCAAAAAACGAACAACTGGATGTTTGGTATCAAAGTCTTCAAGATGAATTTTTTTATCATAATTCACAACAGAAGGTTCGTCTCGAGCTATTTTAAAAGAAAGTAGCATACTACTTTGACTTAATTCCGAACTATTTTCAAGTTCATAAGGCCCTAACCACCCTGACTCTCCACTACAATAGACACTAATATTATCTCGTAAAGCATCAAAAGAAAAATTTTGCGGAGGTAACGGGATTACAGGTTGTGGATCATCTGGTCCAGGACTTGAAGGCACTTGATGATTTACAATAATATTTATAGTTCGTTCTCCTTCTTTTAACTCAAAGAGAGGAGAGGTAAGACTAAATCCTGTTTTAGCATCCGGAAGTGCGGGATACGTATCAACAGATGATGGATATCCAAAAGGCCACCAATCCGCCTGACCATCGGGAAAATCTTCTCCATTTCCATCCAACGAATTTGCCATGTTTGCCGCCTTCAGCTCTCTTTTAACCCCATCCGTACCGTCTTCCTGATGATTATATACATTTTTCAGTAACGCTATACTTGCTTTGTTCGCAACTAATTCTTCGGATGTTTTAAATATACGCTTACTTCCGTTTTTATCTTTACCGCCATCCAATTCGGTTCCTTCAATGATTCTTTCACTTGCGCTTTTCTTTGCGATTTCGAAAAGAAGATGAACCTTATCTTGATGAGCCGGAAGTTTTTCAACTTTTAGTATTTCTTTATAATAGAAATCAAGATGTCGTTTTGTTAAGCCATTAAAACGTTTTTGCGAGAGCGACAATAACTTGAGAAAACAAACAAACAAGGTAAAATGAGGTGTAACTATACTATCTTTTTCTTGTGCTGCAAGAGTTTGAGTAATCTCATTTTTGATTTTCTGATAGTCCGATTCTCCTCTTAACGGAATCGTCTCTCCTTTAAAGCTGAAATAACGAAATAAATCTTGCCAATTCCCGGCGGGAACATCGTCACTATTATTATCAAAATAGTTAACATTTTTGGCAAAATTATAAGCAAAAAGCATCCAATCTTCAATATCGAGATCATGCAGCTTAAGGCCGTCGGGATTCAATATTTTATTGAAACGTTGTTGCTGATCTCTTCCGTTTCTTCTTAGAATGCTATCTATATAATCACAGTTTTCTGACATTGTCGTGTTTTAATAATTAAATATCAGTTCCTTCTTCTAAATAAAATGGGAATACCACATTATTTCTGGAGTTCGTAGCTCTAACTGTATATTCTACCTTAATAAATAATTCTCCTTGTAAGACATCACTTTCTGAAATATCTATACGATCTACATCTATTCTAGGTTCGTGATACAAAATAGCTGTTTTGATAAGCTCGATTACATAAGTAACAAGCGTTCTATTTAAGTTTTCGAACAGTAATTCATCTAGATTACAACCGTATTGAGGAACCATTATTCTTTCGCCCAAACGAGTAGACAATAAAATTTCGAGACTACTTTTTATGTCTTCTTCATCCGAAATCATCTTTACGGCTGCAGCTTCTTTATTAAATTCGGGCGGAAAACTCCATCCTACTCCCAGAAATGATTTTTTATTTTCCATATTATCCTATCATTACAGTTGGTTCTCCTGCCACTATAGATCCTCCATGAGCTGTAGAATCTCCCATTCTTGCGGCTGGCATCCCACCAATTAAAACTGTTGCAGATCCTGCTGCTATGGTGTCTGGAGGACCACTACATGTTGCCATATCTCCAACTCTAGCTGCAGGCATCCCCCCAATTAAAACTGTGGGTTCTCCTGCTGGCAGAATAGGGCCTCCTACATGAGGAACAGGACCTGGATTTGCCATAGGGCATACATGCATATCATTTACTCTTGCTGCGGGTGGCATACTATATATTTTTCTTATTGTTTATATTTTAAAACTATCGTCTTACACTTAGTTTATTTGCACTAATGATCCTTTTAATACGGCTGTAGCGCCAGAGGAAACCTCTGCTCCAGAAGAGCCTTCGGCTTTAAAAGCTGCACTAGCCGTTAGATTCACATTAGTTCCTTCTATATTTACATCACCAGCGGCTTTTATTTCTATATCGCCGGCGCTTTCCATTACAATCCCAGCACTATCAATTGTGATGACATTAGAGTTTTCGTCTTCGACAACTATGGTGCCTTCGTCTTCGTCTAAAGCAATGCGTTTGCCAGCGGGCGTTGTAATATTTATGGTTTTTTTATCATCATCAAAAAGTACTTTCATCTCGCTACGAGTTACAAAACCCTTCTCATGATTATCGTCACTTGCAGTTATTGGTGCTGGTTTGGCACTGCTATGTAGCATTCCTAAAACTACAGCATCATTAGGATCTTTGTTTATAAACCCTACGATAACCTCATCTTCAATTTCTGGTCTAAAAAAAGCACCTCTACTATCCCCTGCGTCCAGGGATGCTACTCTACACCAAATCCCTTGTTCTTGGTTATCAATAATTGGAATTTGCACCAAAATACGCTCCTCTCCATCGGGATCATCCTGTAATTGAGATACTATTCCTATTTGTAATCCATGAATCGCCGGAAGTAATCCAGATGCGGGCAACATATCGATATCATATGTTTCTGAAAACCATTTTGGATCTAACCCAAATTGTGCATCAACAGTCCAATTTCCTTCGGTGATGTTATGACGTACTCCACTTACATAGACCTTTCCATTAAACCGCTCTCCTACACCTTCGAGGTTTAATATTGTATTGGGTTTTACATCCGGAATACCTTGAAATTTTACTCTTCCTCGTATTTTGGCGAGTTGTTGAAATAGCCATTTGGCATCTGCCCAATTTTGTAATTCAGAATCGGTAACCGCACCTCCGTGTCGCAATTCTAAATTTTCTAGTCCAATAGTTCCTGATAAATCGCCCGAAGATAAGTTGCCATTTAGAGAAACTGCCGGATCACTTGCTTCTATTTCTAGCAATTCTTGATCCGCATAATTCCATGCATATGAGGATACTTTACTGATCTGGTGCCTTGCATCCATTTCGGCATCAAAATCCAAAAGGTTACCACCAAAAACAATAGTTTCTATCTCTTCTTGCCCAAGGTCTGGTTCTTTAATATTGATCGTACCATCGTCTATAAAACAGATTTTACCATTTGCCTGTGCTCTTGACATTATAAAATCCCAATCCGATGCATTATACTGTACCAATTCGGCATGCGTATAGGTTGTAGCTTCAACATCATTGCCGATTCCGTACGTACCAATAATTTCTTCAAAAATGTCACTATCCGTACTATCATAGAAATATTTACTTTTTCTACCGATGGTAAGTTTTACCGCTTCATCTTTACATTCTATGGTTAATTGATTACTCTTTGGTCTTATCCTAAGGTTATGTTTAATTACTATACCTTTAAAAATAGTGGCTTCATCAGAGTGATACCCAGCGGTAATTTCTATTTCCTGACCCGGAATTAGTAATTCTTCATTACTTAATTTAAAATCTCTTGTTGATGCATCTCCATCAACTATAATTAACTTTGCTGTGGATATTCGGTTTATTTCTTTATCGACAGAAATACTTTTTACCTGATATTTCTTAGATAATTCTTGTCCCGCAATGAGAATCTTAAATGTAACCAGATCCGCACTTTGTGAAGTTTGTATGACACCACTATTATTCATCTAAGATTGTTTTTGTAATGGAGGAAAAAAAAGCTCTTGTCCTTCGTTCAGTTTTCTAAAATTGCTAATATTATTTACTCTTGCCACTTCGAGATAATATTTAGGATCTCCGTATATACGATACGTCATTAATGGAAGCGTATCTCCTGCTTTTACTCTACGATAATGAGTAAGATCCGGAGATTGATTATTTTCTTGAGCGACTCTTTCTTCGGCTTCAATAAACCGCTTAAATGTGGCCTTTATATTAGCTCTAAGCGGTGTACCATCTGGTTTAAAGAGTTTATACTCAACATCCATAGAGGTAAGGAAACACCTAAAAGAAAGTGCACCCCAGGTAACGATAAGGTAATTGGGTTTATGCTTATCTCCATTATAATCATATACAGCTTTCTTAAAAGCGTCTACATCATCTATAATTCCGTTACCTTGATCCTTATACACCATATCTCCCCCGCTAGATAATGGATCATCTCCATAATGCACGATTACTCCGGTACGGTCAAAAAGAAAATCCAAACTCAAGTCTTCGGGTAGAGATCTCACAAATTTAGGATCATCAGAACTTGTTCCTTGTGCTTGCTCCTCTTGATAATCGGCTTTAAACGAAAATGAATATGTTTCAGGATTTAATAACGCCGTATATTTAAGATCTACTAATTCATCCTGAAATCGCTCATCTTTGAAACACCGTATTACTAATTTCTGTAATTTACCTTCACTCATATTTGAATCTTTAACGTTCTTTACGCATTTCTAGAATTTCCATAACTTGCTCTACACAAGATGCTATTAATGCCGACTTTTGTTCTTTACCAAAAGTTGCCACAGATTGCTGGCCTTTACTACTTTCATCAACATTGATTTTAATATGTAATTCTTTAATTTCTATTGGCATCAAGTAATGGTTTTGAAATAGTTATATGAAAGTTCTAAAGACTCTATTGACAGCTTATTTTCTTCGGCGTTAAAATCCTCAACAGTCCATTTTACAGGATAGGCATGAACGACATTCCAGGTTAGTAAAGGTTCATGTTTTTCGTTAAGTAATTTTATAGTAAGATTAATGGGTTCTATTTCAAAATCTTCTATTGCCTTTTTGCACCAATCAATGAGTCCAGAATCTATCAAAAGTCCTCTTTTTAATACCAAATTGGGATACTTGGTACGCACTGGGATTTTGTGTTTAAATCTGTTCTCTCCACCCTCAGCAATCTCTTCGGTTTCGAGATCTACAGATAGACCTGAAACCGATTGAAACTGGTGATCATTGGTTCTATTTTCAATATCTTGAAATTCAACCTTGAAATGAAACCCAACAGGTGGATAGTATGCAGCCATATTATACTAATGAAAGTTTTTCATGAACAAACTCTGCAGTTTCTATAGCAATTTCATTCCCATCTGCTTTAAGATCTGTTGATTGAATTTTAGTAATATAGGCACGTTCTGCTTTCCAGGTTACTACAGGTTCATGTTTTTCATCAAGCAGGCTTATCGTTAAATCTCCACGATATTGCTCTTCTCCTTCTTGAAAATATACCGTTTTTACCCATTGCTCGTAAAATTGTTTATTACTATCAGCAAATGTTCCTCTTTTGATAGTAATGTTACTGTATTTAGAAAGTCCCGGTTGTTTTGTTTTATGATATTCGTTATCGGCTCCTGCTCTGTATTCGATCATTTCTCTTTCAAAATCTAATCCCGATACTTCGGTACAATTAAATTCTGAATCTCCAAATGATACTCTAAAATGAAACTTTGGTAATGGATATGTTGTTGCCATTTTTATATACTTTAAAAATTATTAAGATGATTTGTTATTTATGCCTCTTGCATTTTGTGAGAGAATTTAAGAATGATAAATTCTGCAGGTCGAACTACGGCCATACCGATCTCTACGATCATATATCCTTCAAGAACATCCTGAGCGGTCATAGTTTCTCCTAAACCAACATTTACATAAAATGCTTTATCTGGTGTTGGTCCTGCCAAAGCACCTGCTCTCCATTGCAAATTGAGGAAATTGGTTATCATGGCTTTTACCTTAATCCAAGTATTGGCATCATTAGGTTCAAAAACAAATTGCTCTGAAGCTTTTTTGATAGATTCTTCTGCCATATTAAAGAAACGACGAACAGATACATATCTCCACTCATTATCATTTCCGGCCAAAGTTCTAGCTCCCCATACCAATGTTCCTTTACCAGAGAATGTACGAATAGCGTTTATCGATTTTCCAGTTTCATGAACATTTAAACTCTCTTGTTCTTCATGAGAAATATGAACCGTTGGTTTGATCACATAATTCATCCCAACATTTGCTGGAGCTTTCCAAACCCCTCTAGTACTATCAGTACGTGCATAAACACCCGCCATACCACTACTTGGCGGAAGTATTACAGGCACTTGTCCTATTTCTGCCTTAACTCTATTAAAAAGAGCATTATCTTGAGTTTCTAACTCATATAATTTAAAAGAAGCCTTTTTGCCAGGGATCTTTGGATCTCCTAATCCGTTTTTAATTGTAGTAATATCTCCTCCACTTTTTAAGGCATCGATCTGCACCAGTATAGTTGAGCTAGCTATGGTAGTTTCGTTGACTCCTAAATCTCCATAAACATTGTTTGATCCAGTAGAGATAAATCCAAGAATTTTGGTTTTGGTATCTGTAGCGGCGTCATTAATTCCTGTTTGGCGAGTTGTAAGATCGGTAGCTAAGTCTTTTACATTGGTATCTACCCATGTTTCTAAAACAGCTCCAGATGCTGCAACATCTGCATTTGTACTTGCTTTTGCATCAGTATACAAAGTTGTTAACGCATCGTTTGTATCTGTAGCCAGTTCTATCATATCATCTAATAATGACGAAATTGCTGGTTTTAAAGCTATTGCATCAACAGCATTGGTGGTAGCGGTAACATCTGCTTTAAGACTAACAATCTGAGTGACATATTCGGTAAACGACTTTTTAGCTTCATTGATTACCTCATCGGCAGTTTTACCAGCCGGAGTAACATCTACATCAACATCCTGATCTTCATATCTATAATCCAATATAGTTTCTACAAAAGGATAATAAGCTCCACCATATTTAATAAAATCTTTTCCTAAATCGATACCGTCTCTCAATGCTTTTATATTCGTATCTACAGGAGTACTGTTATCGTAAGAATAAGTGTCAATAATCGCAAATCGGTCTTGCAATTTATTACATTGTATAAGTGCAGATTTATATAAACCATAGAAATCACCACTACCTGCTAATGATGTAGCATCAGGAAAAACGATTAATGTTGGCTCGTCCTCTTTTTCTAGCAATTTTAGCCCTTTTGCTAACCCCGCAGAAGTTTCTGAGCCTAAAGTTACGGCAGTAACTGGTGTAGTACCTTCTCCATATTGACCTACAGAAAGAATATAACAAGGTCCACCACCATTAGCAAAGTACAGTTGCAAAGAGTAATACATCAAAAAAGGAGATTTTGTTGTAGGAGGTTTTACAGAGATTACATCTTCTACTACTTCAACATCGATTCCTTTTTCCAATTCGGCTAAGCCGAAAAAAGTTTCATACTCTAACATAGAAGTAATACGTGTCGGAATCTCGTTAAGATCCCCTTCGGTCTTATTCGTAGCTTTCTGTGTATAACCAATAAAAGCTGGAATCGCAGTTTCTACTTGAGCTACCGAAGGAGGAAACTTTGCTATTTCCTCAATGTAGACTCCTGGTGTGCTGTACGTTGCCATAATTTTGAATTTTAATTTGTATTAAATTTTTAAATAAATATTTCTGAGTAAATTTTATCATCTTCTATTCTTACTCCACTTTTACCTGGATTAAGAAGAAACACATTTCTTAATCTGGGCTGAAGGTCATTTGGTCTAAGATCAATAAAACCTTTTTGGGTAAGCGGTTGTTTTCTTTTGGTTTCAAATACATCATCTGTTGTTAATTGAATATATCTCCAAAAAGTCTTTCTATTTTCAAATCGAACTGTGGGGTTAGGAGTACTATCTGGTAAACATCCCAAAACTTGATCAGGGTCACCAGAAATTTCTACCAAGTTATCTTCAAGAAGATCATTATTATTATCTCCTTTAATTGTACAACGTATGTACCCTAACAATCCATTACGTTTCTCGGTTTCTATATAGTTATTTAGGGCCTCAACATTTTCTGGGGATTCTATATCGGCTTCTTTAATAGCCGTTATACGATCTAAGCCTAAATCATTAATTGGTGCTATCTCTTTTGTGATAATATCATAAAGTAATTCTCTACTAGTTTTTGCCTTCAGTAAAAACTTAGTATGCACATCATTTTCGCTTAAAAAATTAGGAAACGAATTAGGTTCATTGTCGGGTTTAGTATTCGAAAAATAATAGTATCTATTTTCGCTATTATTTTTATCGTTGGTATAATTATTAAAAAAAGGATCTGAAAATCGCAATTCAAACGTAAGCATTAGGTCATCTTCCATTTGAATCTTTGGGCAATATACCTTTTCACCATCTGCAACTTTGGTATACTCTTCTACATTAACAAAAAGATGAAGTCCTTCATCAGACTGGCGAAAAACGATTTTATGGTTTCTAAGGTTGATTTGCGTTTTTAATGTTGGAACAACTGATATATTATCCGAAAATTGATATCCTTCTAATTGAGTTTTCTTTTGTTCATCAGATAAGTCTACAAATTTATCTACACCATCATCCAAAAAATAATCATGGTGAATCTTAATATCTATTAAGGGTTTATACACTATTTGAAAACTCATCAATTCTTATTTAAGGTTGCCTTAATATTGGTAATAACAGATCCTTGCGCCTGTAAAACTTCTCTTTCGATCTCTAATAATCTTATTTTATACAATACCGAAGGGTATTGTTTACCTCCCAAAATTCCCCAGATATAACTAAGTTGTTCAAAGGATGGAGTGTATAATTCTGTTATGAATTTAAAATTTCCGAGATCCTGCATATCGGCATCATCTCTGTTAAAGTTGCTATTAACGTGAGTGAACACATTTTTACCTTGAAAAAAAGCAATGATTTGAGAAAGGCTTTTTAAGGCTTCGGTATACCTACTATTATTAGCACTAAACATTACATAAAGGTTGACATTAACCTTAGGGTTCATATAAGAAACAGAAGTGCCTTCGATTTTATAATTAGGAACATTTTTTAAAGTAGGTTCCTCATCTATATTAATTAATGTCAAAATAATATCACCATCATCGTCATCGTTATCACCGGTCTCAATAGTGGCAATATTTGCTAATTCTACAGGATTATCATCCTCGAAATAGTCATTTACCTCTTCCTTGATTATTTGTAGTACTTGAAATATCATAATCAATTATTAAATTATAAAACACATCGTATTAGATAATGACAGAGCATTAGCTAAAACATTTTGCATAAAAATGCAATGTCTCTTAATTAAAAAATATAATCTCTGACATATAGATTTATATAAGAATCATACAAATCTTCATCTTCTTAAATATCGAAAGGGAATAGATTTACTTATATGGGGTATAAATAAATCAAAAGAATTATGAACCTAAAGGCACATAATTTTATCGGGGTAATCAATGTGAAGATACAAAAAAAAGTGTATCCAAAATGTTATGAAAAAATTAATTTTAAAGTTTATGGTTTTAACGTAAGTATAGTAAAATTAAGCCTTACCAAAGGTTTTGCTTTTTCATGAACTTAATCAATTCAGATAGATTTAATTAACCAAAAATTGATTCTTTTTAAATGCTTCTTTTCTAGAATTTATTTTTTTTTGTTGCTTAAGTAAACAAATTACAACACCAGGTTATGTATCGTAACAAATCTTTATTGATTAGCCACATAAAACGAATTCTAGTTGAATCATAACGAATTCTAGAACCTTATCTTTTTAGATACATCAAGGCATTACTTTTACATCAAATAGCCAACCTCAAAATACTCTGTTATGAAAAATGTAGCCATAATCATTATTTTATTTCAAAGTTTTCAATTCCTAAATGCACAAAAAGGATTTATTGAAACTGAAAAGTATTTAGTGACAACTGAAATTACTAATCAGGAGCAGGAGTACCCTGCTTATATTGTTAATTTGGTTAGCTCTGATGATAGCTCCAAAAAATTATCCACGTTAACCATTAACGATACAGAACTTTTTGAGGACATCTTTATTACCACCTTAGAGAACCCCGGCCTAGAAGGGATCTCTGAGGTGATCAAGATGGAAGTCGAATATCTGGCTTGTTGTGCGCATGTAGAATCTTACTATTTTATGGTAGAAGAAGATGGTAATATTGTTGCACTACCAGAACTTAAAAATGTGTATTGCGAAGATTCTGATACAGATTTTCAGTACATATTTCCGAACCAAGAGTACGGAATTACTGGTAACATTTTACAAACTCAAACATTTTATAAAAACACGAGAGACATTAAATATGTGAATTTAAAGCAGAGCTATGCCTGGAACGATAATGAAGGAACGATAGATATTTCTAAAACAACAGCAATCACAGGATATTAATAATCTTTACACGATTCAATCTGATAAACAAAAAGGGGGAAACTTTTGTTTATTATACCGACAAGCCTTTTTAAGGTATTGTCGGTTTTGTTTTTAATACATACTATTTTAAAGTCAAAATCAGTTTTGTTTATATTTGTTCTCAACCAGATTTACCATTTATGATTATTTGCCGCAATATTAATTTTTATTCCTTATTCTTTTGTTTTTGGTGTTGTATCTACTCAAGTAAAGCTCAAAACAACCAGTTAAGGGCATATACCCTAGAAGATGGTTTACCACAGTCTCAGGTTTATGATCTGATACAAGATGAAATGGGATACCTGTGGTTAGGTACTCAAGGAGGTGGGTTATGTAGATTTAATGGGGAACAATTTGATATTTGGAACGAAAGTGATGGTCTACAATCAAATTATATTCACTCATTGAAATTTGCCAATGATAGTTTATTTATAGGTACCAAAGGAGGGCTATCTATTAAGGTAAAAAACAAATTTACTAATCTTGAAGGTCCAAGAATTAATAAAATATGTAGAATAGGGAATAAAACCTTTTTAGCTACTAATATTGGAATATATAGATATGACAATAAATTTGGTCTCAAAAAAATAGCACTAAATGCAAAAATTAATACCAGTATTATCAATGATATAGCCTTTGATGGAAAACTTTTTTGGGTAGCTACAAACAAAGGTCTTTGGAAATTAAATAGCATACAAAAGAATGCCACTATAATGGAGCGGCATAGTGCTCATAATTTTACAGCTGCAATTTTTTATAATAATAAAATTTTTGCAGCGGCTTTTAACGAAGGCATTCTTGTACTTAATACGAATGCAAAATCATATGGTAATCGATGGATATCCAAACCAGTAAGAGTTACTAGCATTTCTGTTCATAATGATGATGAACTATGGTTTGCCACTGACAATGAAGGCATCAGAATTATTGATGGGAAAAAAAATATCCCGAAGAAAACCATCAACCGAAGAAATGGTCTTGCCGTTTCGCATATGAGAAAAAGCATTATAGATCAACAATCTAATATTTGGATTGCAACCTCGGGAGGAGGGTTTTACAAATACTTTCAAAATAACTTTATCCACTACGATCAAAACACAGGTCTAAAAGGTAATAGAGTCTACGCTGTTCACAATACAAAAGATGCTATTTGGGCTTCAAATTCTGAAGTTGGATTGATCAAAATTGATTCGCTTGGTGTTCATCATATGGAACAAGACGATCATCTAACCGATGTAAAAATCAAAACTATAACCAGTGATCCCGAAGAAAATATATGGGCCGGAACAGATGGAAAAGGAATCCTTTTTAAAAAGAGAGTACAAATCGATAGTATTATTATCGATTCTAGCCAAATCCAAGAGGCAAATACCGATTCTATAGTAAAAATAGATACCATCCAAAAAACTGTTTATATAAATCACATTATTGACGGTGATAACGGATTACCTTCGGATTGGATTAGAACACTTTTGGTTGACAATACCACAATCTGGGTGGCGTCCTATTCGACCGGGATTTTTAAATTCAAATATGATTCTGACAAAAAAAGGATAACTAATCTCCAAAAGTTTGAAAGAAGAAAGGGAATCAAAGATTTGCAAATCAGGCATATGAAAAGAGATTCTTTGGGTAAAATTTGGTATGCTACGCAAAATGGCCATATAGGCTATATTAACAAAAATCGAGTTGTTCATTTAGGAAATGTTTTAAATCAAAAAACTGCTATTAGCACCTTACTTTTTCACAAAAACAAGTTGTACTTAGGTACCGCAGGAAGAGGGATATGGTGGGCAGAACTTGATAAAAAGAATATTACATTCAAAAAATTAAAAGGGCGAAAAAAACCGTATTCTGACAACATATATCAAATGATATTTGATGATCAAGATAATCTATGGGCCGGTAGCGAACGAGGAGTTGATAGGATCGAACTCAACCAATCTAATGATATAGTAGATATATTTCATTTTGGAAGAAACGATGGTTTCTTAGGTATAGAAACTCATCTTAATGCCACTACAAAAGATGAAGAAGGTAATTTGTGGTTTGGAGCTATCTATGGCTTAACAAAATATGAACCCACCGAAACCACAAAAGTTACTATAAAACCGCGGTTGTTTTTTGAAGATGTCGAGGTAGCATATCAAAGTGTGGACTCTATTAATTTAAATTCATGGACCAATAGCGATCGAGTTTTAAAATTAAATCCAAATCAAACCGAATTATCTTTTAGTTATAAAACTGTTGATTTGGATCATCCTAACGACATACAATATCGTTTTAGATTAAATAATTCTGAATGGAGTCCCTGGTCTTCAGAAAGCAGGCAAAATTTGGCTGGGCTCGCCTATGGCTCGCATTATTTTTCGGCACAATCCAGAAATTACAGATGGGAAGAAAGTGATCTTTCTACATTTCGTTTTTTTATAGACAGTCCCATCTACGAAAAAACCTGGTTTCAACTCGCAGTTCTTGCCGGAATATTACTCGTACTAGGGGGGTATGCATTATCCTACATCAGGCGAGTTAAACAAAAAAATAAAGAAGAAAGAGAACGATTACAGATGCAAAATCACCTACTCTCTCTAGAGCAAAAAGCATTACGATTACAAATGAATCCTCATTTTATTTTTAATGTTCTTAACGGAATTAAAGCAATGGGAACCAGTAATCCACAGCGAATGAACAACACTATTAATACTTTTGCTACCTTGCTAAGGGAAACCTTGTACAACTCGAGAAAAGATTATATCACTTTGGATCAAGAAATACAAACGCTAAAACACTACATAGAAATGGAAAAATTAATGGCCAATAAGCCATTTACGTACGACATTTCTGTAGATTTAGACTTTGATCCCGAAGAAATACTAATTCCACCAATGCTAATACAACCATTTGTAGAAAACGCAGTACGACATGGTATTCTTAAAGGCACAAGAGATGGAGAGTTAAAAATCCAATTTTATACTTCTGGAGAGTTTTTACATTGTACTGTATTGGATAATGGTCAAGGAATTTTTGAATCACAAAAAATCAAAACAAACACAGATCATCAATCTATGGCACTAACCGTAACCAGAGAAAGATTAGAATCTATATCCGGAAAAGATTCACTTCATATAAAAGAGATTATTAATAAAAGTAAAACTGTTGAAGGAACAGAAATAGCATTTAAAATACCATTACAAACCGACTATTAAAACGATTATGCTTACAGCAATTATAGTAGAAGACATGCCAGACGCGCTACAACTTTTAAAAAGCGACTTAAAGGCCAACCATCCCGAAATTAAAATCATCGATACTGCTCAAAGTGTTGTTGAAGCTGCCAAATCATTACGAAATACTGAACCCGACATTCTTTTTCTTGATATCATGCTAGGCGATGGAACTGGTTTTGATGTGTTAGAAATTTTTCCTGAATTAAGATCAAAGATCATTTTTGTTACGGCAAGTGATGAGTATGCTATTCGTGCTTTTAAGTTTGCAGCAATTGACTACGTATTAAAACCATACTCTAGTGAAGAATTGGGGCAAGCCATTGATAAAGCCAAGAAGCAAATTCAACCCAATAAAGAGCGATTAAACATTTTAAAGGATACATTATCTGCCCCAGAACAAAAACCTGATAAAATTTCGCTACACACCCTAGATAAAATCATTATTGTAAATCTTGATGATATTATACGATGTGAATCTGATAGTAACAATACTATCTTTTATCTTCAGGATGGGCAAAAAATATTTGTTACTAAAACTCTAAAATACTTTGCTGACATGTTGAAGAACTATCAATTTTTGAGAGTTCATCAAAGTCACCTAGTAAATCTGCAATGCATTAGTGCTTTTATTAAAACTGATGGAGGATATCTTATGCTTAAAAATGGAGAAAATATACCTGTATCTGTACGCAAAAAGAATGAGGTGATGGAAATTCTAGATCGTCTTCATAGGTAAATCCAACATCTTTAATTTTACAGTTATTTTGATCCAAAAAATCTAAACCGTCTGCCTCGTGTAATTATACAGTTGTTTACTCAAAAGTAATATCACATTCTTGCGATGCACAATTATTGTCATTAATGGACCCTCTAGGTCTTGTTGTTAAATCGCTTTCACAATTTATCCAGGACATCTGATCCGCTCCACCGTGGATACTTTTAATATTAGAAATTCTAGCCACTACCAATCTTTCTAAACTTAGTTTCTTATTTGTTATTTTTTTCATTTAGTTTACCCCTTACTTCTAACTCAAAATGATGAAATTATTTTTATAAACGAGAATAACATCCATTATATTTCACCTTCTAAAAAGGCAAATTTGTACAATACTTATTCAAAAGACATATCGCAATTATCTTGTGATGCACAATTATTGCCTCCAACAGATTCTCTAGGTCTTGTTGTTAGATCACAAGGTATTTCTAATGATTTACGACTTATTATCCCTCCCCTAATTGTATTTGTATAGGAAATTTTTGAGACTACCAATTTTTCTAAACTTAGTTTCTTATGAGTTCTTTTTTTCATTTTGTTTACCCCCTTTACTTCTAATTCAAAATGGTGAAATTATTTATATAAACGAGAATAATGTCCATTTATTTCGCCTTGTAAAAAGGCAAATTTGCACGACAATTATTCAAAAGACATATCGCAATTATTCTGTGATTCGCAATTATTACCCTCTACAGATTCTCTAGGTCTTGTTGTTAAATCACATTCTTCTATAACAGAGTAATTAATTATAATACCAGCCCTGATAGTTTTCATATTAGAAATCTTGGCGACGACCAATTTTTCTATGTTCAATTTTTTTCGTGCCCTTTTCATGAGTTTATGCTTTATTCCCCAAACCCAAAAATAAGAATAATTGATCTCAAAAATAACAACGCGGTACTTTGACCTCTACGTTTTCCGGAAAAACACTTTTTAAACTACTATAAAACAGCATTTTAGATAAAATTTTGAAGGTATTAGGATTCTTGTTTTTGTAACTCTTTGATGAAATAAGAAGGATGAATTCTATTCTTTTTATAGAACGATTTTGAAAATGCCTGGCTTGTATTGAACCCGACTTCTTGCGCAATAGCCTTCATGGTATAGTGTCTAAATTTTTGATCTTCCTTTAATTTAATAATAGAATAATCTATTCGCAAATCGTTAATATAGGTGCTAAAGCTTTTATTTTTATGCCTGTTCACCACCTTAGATAAATACTTATAATTGGTGTTAAAACTTTTTGCTAAAGTACTCGTCGTAATATCAGATTGCAAAAAATCAAGGTTTTGTTCAAATCCTTTCAGTTTAGATAAAATATCTTCTATAATTTCTTCCGAAATCCCGATTTCGTTATAATCGGTCTGATTCAAAGCTACTTTATCCGTAACTACTTTATCCTGGGTTGTAGAATTATATAATTCGTTAAATTTCTTTTTATAATTTCTTCTTTTAAGATAATTATGCATCCAAAATCCCAAAAAGGCTATACTTAGCAGAATGAGTATACTATTTACAAGGGTAAATGATTTTTTATCTTTTTCTAAAGAGTCGATAATTTCTTGTTTCTCTAATAAGAGTCTAGGCGTATCATATTTTTGTACCACATTTTTTATCAAGTATTTATAATCACTAGTCAAATTCTTGTCAATTTTCAGTTTCCTTTCTATATACTTTAAGTGGTTATCTTTATCGCCTTTATTTTTATAGTGCTCAATCAAAATATCATAACTACCCCTAATTTGAGGAATCGCCATGCCATTTTTCTGATATATTTCGTCTACTTTTTTATGTGCTATTAATGCTTGTTTAGAATCGCCTAAAGCAGACAAGGTTTTTCCTAAATAAAAATAAGCCATACTTACATTTGCCATACCAATCGGATCATCAGATCTTGATATTGCGCTAATAGATTTCTTCAAACTATCTTTGGCCGCCTTATAATTCGTTTTGTAGTACTGATTTATCCCTTCATTAAGGACAAAATTATATAGCCATACAGAATCCTTATCCAGAATCTTTGCATATTTATGGCCTAATCTATTGATTATAGTGGCAGAATCTAATTTCTTATGTTGTATATAAGAATCTGATAAAGCAAACATTGTAATAAAATAATCATCGGGCTTTTCTTCCTTTGTTTTAGAAAAATAAACTATACATTTTCTTAAAGCTTCTAAACCTGTTTCATGTTCTCCCACATGCGCCTTTAATATCACCATATCTCGTATACTTTGATGATAAAAAAGATCATTTTTATGCTTTTCTGCCTCTTCGGCAACTTTTAAATAATAATCAAAAGCCTTTTTAAAATTATACTCATTATAATATATAGTCGCTTTATCTTGATAAGCCAATAAAGGGAAGTAACGATTATTTTTATCCTTTGTAAGTGCAATTACACTATCACCATATTTTTGAGAAATATTACCTTCAGTAATTTTTGACAACAAATAAAAACCATCTGCCATCCTTAAGGTATCATTGTTTTTTTTGGCTTTTAAAAGGTATTTGTGAGCTATATTATTTGCTAATTCTTTAGAATTTCCTCTGTTATCATAATAACTTTTTCTTAAAAAATTATACTCTTCGTTATCTTTGGTTTTTTTATCTTTTTGGTAAGCTGTGCTAGGAACAGAGTATAGTAGTAAAATTATAACGGTATTCAGTACTAATTTATAATTCATGTTTACAAAGTTCGCCTTTAGTTAAGATAGATTTATGAGATAAGATCAGTAAGGTATGGTTGTAGTACTAATCTAATTATCATTTCATTAATCCTATCATATATAACTTTTAAATAATGTAAATATTACAAAACACACTCAATTATGACATTATAAATATACAGATTTCTATTTTAGACGATTTTTGAGTCAAGCTTAATACAATAATTTGATAATCAAATATTTACATATTCAATAATAAAAACGCATTCCCAGAATGCATAGCTATTTTTCCGGAAAACGTAGATGCATCATTTGTATTAGGATAAGAGGTGACTATATATTTGAGTTCATAAAAAGTGAGGAATTATGAACTATTCAAGAAATTTATCAGTATCTGTTTTAAGTAAAGAAGAATCCATTGGGATTAAGGAAGAGGAAACTAATTTGATTCTTAAAACCTCTTTAAACAAAAAACACGTGTCTATAAATTCATATTATGGTTTATTACCAGAAACCAGTAAACATGCATGGGTAAGAAATAACCATAGATCAAGGAATATGCCTTTTGTAATGTTCAACCCAAAAGTGAATAGTATATCTGAAAAACAAAAAATAAATACTAAAGAAAACACTCATCTTACTAAACTTTTGGAGGTAGAAGAAATAAATGCCCAGATCCAAAACCTAATTGCCATACGTGAGCAACTAAAAAAACAACAGCCAGAAAATAATACAACTATAATTATAGAGGGTAAAACCGAAAATTGGGACGAAAAATTCTTGCGTAAGCTCTTACAATATATTAAAAACAATATAGGAGATCCAGAGCTTAATGTAGCATCTATTATGTCACAAATGCATATTAGCCGAACCCAGCTTCATAGAAAATTAAAAACTTTGACCGGACTGTCTACAACAGAGTTTATACGCACCATTCGATTAAAAAAAGCAGAACAATTATTAAAAGACAACGTAGATTCGGTTACACAAATTGGGTATCAAATTGGTTTCTCTGATCATTCTTATTTTTCAAAATGTTTCAAAAAGAAATACGGTATTTCTCCATCTCAGTATTCCAAAAAATTTCGATTAGGTTAAATTGCGAAAGTTTTGGTTATTAACTTAACTAAGATTATATTTCTTCTTATGGGGTTTATCCTATTACGTTCTAATTAGATCAACAAACCAAATAGATTATTTGGCGTATCTCTCGTATAACACTATTAGTAATTTGCGATTCTGCATGCCCGTTTACACAAGACGATAAAATTCATCTCTTATTAGTTTATTTTCTTAATAAATTGAATTGCGTTCTACACATTCACCCTGCAAAAACACTTTCCTATGTTGGGCATTTACCTTTGCATTTCTAATTCTTCTCGTGTTATATATTTTCAAGAATTCTGATCATTCATGAGATCTCATGTTAACCTTTTTGAAAATCTTCATTAATAGACAAACGAGTTTATAAAAAGTAAGCCTATTGGCAATAACTGATTAAATAAACTCAAAATCTTTTCAATATGAAGGCAAGAAAAATTTTATGGATTATGATCATTCTTTGTTCCTGTTTCCAGGGCATATCTCAAAATGAAGAGCTAAAATATCTTCAATCTGAAAGTGAAAAACGCAAAGGCACCAAAGCAAAACAATTAGAAGGAATGGAGGGTAGTGTAGAAAAAGTTGTTGTACTCACTCAAACTCAAAGCACCTTAGAATTGGATATTCATTTTAAAGGATATTCAGGAAAACACCTTAAAATATTAGCTCTTAGTAAATCAGGAAATCCAAAATTAGAAATCATTCCCTTCGCCAAAAAGGTGTCTTCCGGAAAGGAGAGAATAAAAGCACGTCTTAAGCTAATGAGTTCGAAGGAAACAACTACAAATTTAATAGAGCTCGTTTTTACAAATGGTATGTTGCGATTCAAAGGTATTTCATATGTCTACGAATTCAACAAAAACTGGTTTTCAAAAGATTCAAGTTCTCAGGGCACCTCAGAAAACTCTCCACCGGCAATAGTAGAAAGAACCCCACAAACTATCGAGTTAAGACTAACCCCTCTAGAAAAAACTCGCAGAACATTTATCCACAATTAAAATTACAGAAATCATGAAAAAAAATATTCAATACACCATACTATTTTTTGCACTAATATTCTCGTTAACAAGCTTAAAAGCTCAACGCGCCGGGGCAACGTACTACATACAATCTGCCATATCGGGTAAAAATATGGATGTAAAAAGTAATCAAACAGCCAATGGCACTCCATTACATCTATGGCGTCACAATGGTGGTGATGCACAAAAATTCACACTAGAAAATGCTGGAGGAGGATATTTCTATATCAGATTCAGATCAGGAAAATATGTTCATGTACAACACGGATCGAATCAACCTAGAGTTTTAGCCCATATATGGCAAGGAAAGAATGACAATGCCAAATGGCGTTTTGTCCCAGCTCCTAATGGTTATTTCTATATTCAGTCTAAAAAAGGAACCTATCTTGATGTAAAAGGAGGAAAATCCGCAGATGGCACTCCAATTTGGTTATATACTCTTAACCGCAGTAATGCACAACGTTGGAAACTTAAGAAAGTACCCATTACTGTTCGTACCACTAGAGACAGATCACAAGTATTTACAGCAAATACCCAAACAAAATTAGCAGGCAAAACATACTATATACAATCTGCAATCGCCGGAAAGTACATGGATATAAAGGGAAATAAAACTGCAAATGGCACACCACTTCATTTATGGAGGTATAATGGGGGTAATGCTCAAAAATTTACTTTAGAAAATGCAGGAGGCGGATATTTTTATATAAGATTTAGGCCCGGAAAATATATTCACGTACAAAACAGATCAAATCGACCAAAAGCTCTTGCTTTGCTATGGGCAGGTAAAGGAAATGATAATACCAAATGGAAGTTTGTACCCACCTCTAACGGATACTATTTTATACAATCTAAGAAAGGTACTTACCTAGATGTACAAGGAGGGCGATCCGCCGATGGCACACCAATATGGATGTATCCTCTAAACAGAGGAAATGCACAAAAATGGAAGCTAAAAGAAGTTCCTAACACAGCCTCAACAATGAACACTCCATTATTATTAAATAACAATTCATTGTATCAATATCTAGGTAACTTCTCATTTGCATCACCAGCAGGACCAGCAAAAGCTCCAGCGGGGCCTGATCTTGACAAAGAGCCATTACCTGTTTTTATCAATCTTGAAGCAGAATTGAGTGATCGATTTGATCCTAACAGATCTCATCAATACTCTCGTATACAAGCAAATCTAATTGTAGACAAAGAACCAAAGTCTGGTGTGTTCTATTACCTCCCCAATTCATACCATTTAGAATGGGATAAGGACATCAAAAAACACAAATTAAATGTTGACTATGGAAAAAACTCTAGTGGAGAGCAAAACAATAGCACTCGTGTGCAAGCTACACTTACATCGGGCATTACTCTAAAAGAAATACGGTTTATCGAGGACATGCTTAAGAAAATTATTAGAGATATCGATGGTAGTATGACAAACCCTAAAGTAAAATTAAAACCTCTACCTGTAAAAAACCCAAAAATAGAATTCAGTGGCGGTGGATTCGATATTAGTGATGATCAAATATCAACAATCGGTTTTTCGGATTTTGGTCATCCTTTAGAAATTGCCTTTACCACCTCTGATGATAACATTGATGCTCTTAAAAGTGGAGTACTGCAAAATGGGCTCTCATTTATACTACATTTTCAATCTAAACTAGAAAATGAAGATGAAAATAAAGAGCCATATGACATTCCTGCAAAAATCAGTATTAGAGACAAGCAATCTTATGGGGTTTTTGAAGTAAACCTGAATTCACTTTCTCAACTCACCAATCCAATTCCTTTTCCTATTCTTGTCAAATACCTTCATGTATTAGCACCAAATAAAACCAGTGAAGGAATCAAACCGACTATTTACTCTTTTGATTTGGGAAATAAAACAGTACAACCCAAAGATATCTTAAAATTCACGAAGCCAGAGAGGTTTAAAATCCCAAAAAGCTTAAAACCATTGCGTGCTTTTATTGATTATAGTTTATTAGAATGCGAGCCTTGTTCTCAAGATATCATCAATGATATTACTGGTGGATTGAGTGCCGCAACAAAACAAAAGATAACGTTTAGGTCGCTTAATCTTCTAAAAAGTACAGGAGCAGCTTTTGTTTGGATAGATCTTAAATCAACACAAATGGATCCTGGTAAACGAAAAACAATAGAAACCTCTGATCCTATTGAGATTTCTGACGATAACCAACGTCAAAAATCACCTACAGTTTATCTCTTCGATTCAGAAAAACCCAGTTTTCAATATCGTGTTACTATAGTTATGCCAGATGGTTTACAATACGAGATGAATAAATGGATCCAAGGGGATAAACTTCAGATCATACTTAGTCCTAGTAATTTAAAAACACACTTTAACCAGTGGCCTGATACTGATACGCCTGAAGATCTAGAAGAAACAGAACATTAAGAGGTTGAAAAAACGCTATCATCTAAATATGAAACTACTTACATACATATCAATTGGATTATGGTTGTCAATTAACTTAACAGCCCAACCTAATATGTCTGATAGACATCTGATTCAGGAAATGATTATTTATGGTGATCAAAGCGATAAAAACACGTTTTACTATGCTCCAAAGTATATTAAATTAGATAAGGACAATACCGGAAAACCTAGTTTTTCTTTTGTAAAAATGACTCATATCGGTAGTCGAGCTCGAGGAACCGAAGGTTGGAAGCAGAGCAGTATGATTCAGTTTACAATTTCACCTCAATTTTTTGGATCAAAACAGTTAAAGTTTGCGAAAAATGTACTTAAACAACGTATCTGTCAATCGTGTAAGCTTAGGGTTCGGCCTATGCCTATAAAAAAAATGGAAGCTCATCTTGTATATGTAGATCTAGAAACGGATAAAAAAGAAATTCTTACCTCGAATTATGCAAAAAATAGGGTCAAAGAAAAATTCGAAGAAGGTATGTGGAATACCAAAACATTTACCATTCGGCCTGATAAATATACCTCACAAATTATTTGGGATGGACTCAAAAAAAACAAAGGGGTTTTAAGTGTTGCCTATGCCATCTGGGGCAAAGGAAAATATACAGATAGTATTTCCTATAAGTTTACTGGCCCTAAAGAATTGGCAGAGGTGTTTCATAACTTAAATAAAGACACTTTGGAGATTACAAAACAAAAAACCAATGGGGTTCTTATAAGTACAGGAGCATATCCTATTGATATCGACAGCAATACATGGCCTCAATTGTTTAATGAAATTAGTTTCGAAAGCACCTTATCCCCTAGATATGGCTTAATTGATATCTACTGTTATGATTTTACAAATCAAATACGATCAGATCTCGTAGCCAAAATCATAGAATTCGAAGCCGAAGGTGTACGAGGTAAAAAGGTGACTTCCGAACTCGAATTCAATAAAGATTCACCAGACATATATGCTCATGAGTTAAGATTCAAATATGCTGTACGACTGGATAAACCATTAAAATATAAGGTTATTGAACTTACTGAAAAGGGAGAAATTATCGAAGGAGATTGGAAACAAAAAGAGAATTGGACAGGAATTATCGATATCAGTTCTCAAAAAGATTTTGAAGAAAACATTAAAAATGAAAAAAAATGAAACGATTGATCATCATAGCATTAGGGCTCATTGTACAGGTTGCATGTGTTGCGCAGGTACACTATGACAAAGGAAGAATAACCATAGACGAATTACAATTATTACAAGATTATAATGACTCTCTTACTTACTATTACCTTCCGCAATACCCACGTTTAGCAATTAATGACGAAGGAGAATTTGAATTCCTATGTCTTAAGTATGTGGGCAAAGGAAAAAAAGATAATGGAGGATTACTGCATGCCTTGTTTGAGTTTAGAATGGAAGAAGAACAACTAAAAAAAGCTGAAAAAAAATTACAAAGTAAAATTAAAGATGCCAAAATCAAGGGCCCAATTCCTCTTCTTGAAACTATGAAAGAAGGCGAATCTGCATTAGGGAGTTTTAGAGTAATTTCTTCTATCCTAACAGATACTTTGGGAACCGAAAGTTTTACCAAAAATATGATTACGAGCGGTCGAGCACCATTTACTCCTGGATCAAAAGCTGTGCTCGCGGCCAAACTTAATCAAGAAGGGTCAACTCTATTATGGGAAACTTTTAAAGGAGCTGCATCCGATGTTTCGATAGCAGTAGATGGATATTATGAAGCAGCCGTCGAAGCATATAATGTAGTCGTTGAAGCAGAAATGGAGATGATTTATAACCATTTCAGCTCTTATTCAAAAACCGAGACACTTTTTACGCACGATGAAGTAAGTAAGGTTGTAGATAGTTTATATAACAATGGTACCATAAAAATACAGGCACTTGATCGCACTAAGACACTAGGCCGAAAAAGTGATTTAAAGAAAATACTACAGATTGTTACCGATAAGCTCATCAATATCATGTTTGATACCGAGACAGGATGGTCAAAAAGGCCAGATATAGAGGACCCTGCCAAAGAAAAAGACAAAGCAGGAAAAGGAGTGCTATCTGGATTTGCTTTTGGTCCTGCAAGTATGTTTATCCCAGATATTCAACATATTGTTAAAGAAAAGAAAGATATTAGAACACATCGATTCAGGTTAGATCTAAGCGAATCCACCACTATAAAAGTACCATTTTATACGGCAGGTAATCTAGGTGGGCTATATAAATATTTTAAGGACGACTCGAGATATTTTAGAGTAGTCGATATGGATAATGCAGATTTCGAAAAACGAGAGATTATCTTTCAGTTGGATACGGATTTTGCAGAATCTTTTGAAGAGGTTGTAAATTTTGTTACTGTAAATTTTAGAAAAAAATATAATGGCAGACGTGATTTTACCAGTCAACTTTATTTTAATGCCAAGGATATTCAAAACGGAAAAATTTTTAAATCTGTTATTTTCCCAAGACTTGGAGAAACATCTGATATCTGGAGAGAATACGAATATCAAATTGCATGGAGCGTTCGAGGTGCTCCAGATTTTGCTGGGTCTAACTCAGAATGGAAAACATCCCAAAGTCCGGCAATTATAATTTCACCTCCTTTTCAAAAAATTGCCGTCGAAGTAGATCTCAACAAACAAGTGCTAGCAGATGCCGATATAGCATCAGTGATCGTAGATTTTGCTGCTGACTTCCTGGGCAAAACTCAATTGGTAAAATCCCTTACACTAAGAAGCTCTGGAGAAGAGAACAATTCTAAAACCGCAGTATTTTATGATCATCATGGTGATGTCGCCTATCGCACGGTCTGGTATACCAAAAATGGAAACAAAATAAAAAGTCCCCATCAAAAACTAGAAAACGGATACATATATCTCACTCCCCCAAGGGATATAGGAAACTAAAAACAAAATGTAATGAAGACAAGAATAACAAGTATCGGGATCCTTCTAATGATTTGTTTAGGGATTCCAAAGGGATTATTTGCTCAACTTTTAATAGATCAAGGCATACGCGTTGAAGGTGTTTGGTGCTTTCCATCAAAAGAAGATCCTTCCTCATATTACTACTTACCATCTTTATCAAGGTTAGGTATTGAAGAAAACAAACCACAATTTTCTTTTATGAGATATGTGAGTACAGAAGCAGAACAAAGTGAAACCAGTAATAGTATTCTTAAAGCAAAAGGGGGTAGTGTATTACATTTTCTTGTGCTCTACGAAACTCCCCAAGAGCAATTAGAAATCGTAAGAGATGAGTTGGCCTATATCACTGGGGATTATAATGCTAAGCTTAAGGGACCTGTTATTTTTAAAGAAGGTAACTATGCTTTGGTATCTTCAATTATAGATCCCGACGAAGGAGGGCAAAAACGCAAGGTGATGATGAAAGGAAAAGCACCAGTTTTGGAAGGTAATAAAATTGCTTTGTCTTTTGAATTAACTCCTAAGGACTCTAAGCTTCTTTTTGAAAGCTTTAAAATGGCTACTCCCGATATCTCATTGGTATTTGATCTTACTTTTTCGGGATTGAGTAATGCCTATGATGCTCTTCTAGAAATTGACTGGTCAGAAGTAAACAAACGTCACGAAGCCAGTGTGGGAGGCGGTTATATGTTTATAGGAGCTCAAGCAGGTCTCGAGATTGAGGAACTCATGAAAAATCAAGCTATAAAATTAACTACAAATGGAGTAGATGAACAGATGGATCAACTCATGAATACGGTCATGGAAAAAATGCTCCAAATGCTTTTTGATCCTGTAGAACAGCCTACTCAACAAAACCAAGATTCAATAACCGAAATGCTATCAGGTTTAATGAGTCAATCCCAGGAAGGCAATAAGCCCGGATTAAGCACGGGGGGATTTGGTTTTCAGGCTTCTTATCAATACAAAGAAGTAAAAAAATCTGGTAAAAGTACGGTTTCTTTTAACTCAAGATTACCAATCGAAAGACACCATTTTATCACTTTCAATATTGGCAATCTATACAAGAAGTATAAAGATGACAACAGCATATTTAAAACTACCTCTATCGAAGATGAAGATTTTCAACTAAGAGAAGTGCGTGTTGGTATCGATGGCTCTTTATATGAGGAATTTGATAAAATGGTGAACAATGTAACCGTATTAGTTAGAAAAAAACATCAAAATGGTGAAGAAACGATGCGCTCTTTAATCGTAAACAAAATACAATTTAATCAAAACAATGCACAGCCTTTTTCTATCACCTATGGATCTAAAGGAGATGACGATCGCTTTTTGTGGCTTGATTACGAATATAAAACCATTTGGCAGTTTCAAGGAGGGGCTAATTACGAAACCGATTGGAAACTAGCCTCTGCTTCTATGATCAATCTATTTACTCCCTTTGAACGAACACATATTCAATTGGCAGGAGATCTGGAAACTATACAAGACCGAGGGTATCGAGCCGTAGCCGTACAAATAGAATATCCCTTCTTTGGGAAAACTATGCGTCCACAAAAAATTGTTAAACAAGGTGATGACCTCTCTCAATCAGGTTTCGAAATAACACTCCCGCTTAACCATCAAGATTATAACTACAAGATGACCTGGATCGGCGAAAACGGAAAACGAATCACCAAAAACGGAGCTGATAACTCAGGAATCATCTTTATCGATGACATTACAAATCAATAACACTTAAATATTAAAAAACTATAAAATATGAAAAACACAAAACAACATATCGTAAACAAACTGGTACAGTTTGCTTTTATGATCATCTTATGTTATTTGCCAAACCATCTATCGGCACAAGCATTAGATGCAGAAAACAGAATTGATATTAAACTAGAAGACGGCACGTCTGTAATCCTATATGGACAGAGTTCTTCTACCATTGGATCAAAGACCAATAAATTCTATTATTTACCCACAGGATTAAAAATCGGTTCAAGACCTGATGGTACTCCCGAATTTCTCTTTGCAAAATTTACCACAGAAGAACGTTCGGATCAAGGTGGGATTAGTGGTGGAATTATTCACTTCTTAATGGAATGGGGATTAACTCCTACACAAAAAACCGAACTCGAAGAAAAACTGGCACGAAAAATAAAGGGAGCCAGAGTTATGGGAGCGGTTCCTATGAAACTAGATGAAAAAACTGAATCTTTCCGTATTCTTTCGGCAACACTTTCGGATGATAAAAGGACATCCAAAGTAGTTACTTCGGGCAAAGCTCCTTTGATAGAAAATGGGAAAGTAGCTGCCGCTTCGCAACTAGATAAATATGGAGCACAATTACTGGCTTCTACCTTCGAAAAAGCAAAATCCATTACAGATCTTTCTGTAGTTTTGGATTATCATTTTACTCTGCAAACACCAGCAGTAAAAGGTAAAATTGTATTTGACTGGAGTAAATTCGAACACGAATACGACAACATTTCGGCGGGGTATTCTAAAAGGGATAAAGGTTGTGGTTTTTTATGCAATAAGACCTACAGATCATACCGAGAAATTAGAAGTCATTATGATTATCTAAGAGAAAGAGAAGTCATTCGTTTTGAATGGGAAGAGAAGCTAGACGATGAGCGGGTAACAGTGATTAGAGAAGCTTTTTTCCAATATTTTTTAAATGCTTTTACCGAAAAAGCTAACACTACCAAATCCGATGAAAGTAGTACTCCAACACTAGCCGATACCTTATCTGTTCCTAATATTAAAAGCGGAGCAGGATATAAATTCAGGTCTTCTTTATCAAAAACATCTTTTAAAAGAAAAACACAAGTAGTTGATTTAAGAGAGGTAAGATTGCCCGTAAAACAGCCGTATCAGATCGTTGGTAACCTGGCAAGTTGGTACAATCAGGTTAGAGACAATCCAAAATGCGTGTACAGCGTCAACCTTAATGATCCCTTTTTTCAACATAGAGATATCCGATTTGTTTTGGATCTAGAAGCTAAAGAGATGTTTGACGAAGCAGTAAACTACGTTACAGTTAATGTTCGTAAAAAACGAAGTTCTGGTAATGATTACGAAGATCACCTTACTATTGACAAAGCTTTTATTGCCAAAAACGGTATCACTGGTGTAAAAACCTATGCCCGAGGCGAAGATACCGACCCTTCGGCTTATGAATACCAAACACAATGGAGTTTGCGTGGTGGTAATATTTACCCAAAAAATCCAAGATGGAAGAGAGGTGCATGGGAAGGCGTTACTCTGGAACCTCCGGTTACTACTCGAACTATTGAATTAGAAGCAGATATTGATCAACTTCAGAGTAGCGATATTGCCAGAATCACCGCTCAAATTCGCTACAAACGATTTGGACAAGAAGTAGAATCCAATATTCACGTTTCTGCTTCAAAAGGAGAACCCTTAACCGAAAAAAAGATTTTTCTAGACAGAGATACTAATGGATATGTATATCGATTGATCATTAATCATAAAAAAGAGAAAAAACTAATACTCCCCTGGGAACCTATGATCAATGACAATTATATCTATGCCAATATCCCAGATGAATTGATAGATCTAGATACCGAATCCGAAGTATTTAAAATCGCCAAAGAAACCGGAAAAGAACTGGTAAAAAGTGCTGGCGAAAAGGTGTTGGATAAGTTTGAAGAACTATTTAAAAAATAATCAAAAAAAGATCGTGATGAAAAAAAACATATATATCTGTTTGATACTATGCATCGGTTGGATGAGTTTTGTAAATGCCCAAGCGATTGTATTAGACGAACTCGTAAAAGCAGGAGATTTAACACTATTTCCAAGTATTTATAACCAGAATGAGTACTATTATCTTTCTGATCAGGTAAGACTGGCAAAAGATGATAATGGTAAGCCTCAATTTTCGTTCCTTCGTTGGGTAGAAAATCAAAGTACGACTACCGAAGATAACTACAAGGATACCGAAGGAGCCGGAGGTGGCATTGTTACTGCACTAGTAGAACTAAAAGTATCTGACGAACAAAAGCAGGAGGCAGAACAAGAATTAAGGAGAATTAATCCTCGAGGAAAAATCAAGGGACCCGTGATGTATCGAGGAGGAACTGTTGCATTGGTTTCGGCATTTAATGCCGAAAACGAAGAATTTTCGCAGCAAGTATTGGGATTAGGGCCGGCTCCGGTTTTGGATGGTCAAAAAGCCTCGGTGTCGATACAATTGACCAAAAAAGGCTCTAAAATTCTTTGGGAATCCTTTAAAACCAATACTCCAAATATTGTTTTTAAGTTTAATATGGAAATTGAAGGATATAACTCTCCTATCAAAGCTAAGGTAAATTTCAAGTGGGAAAAAATATACGAACACAAGAATTTTCAAGCGGGTGTAGCTACCCCTGTATTATCCGCAGAAATTGATGCTGCGATGGATGAAATGATGGAAAACAATACCATTTCGATCACAGAAATAGGTGAAGATGAAGATTTTGATGAAATACGTAATATGGTGATGGAGATTGTTAGAACAGAAATGTTCGAATCTCAAGAAAACTCAACCACCCCATCCTTATCAGAGCTCACTTCAGGAAGCGGTAGCAGACCAAGCATGCTAGATCGTGCTACCGCACTTCTGAATCAGCAACGACAAGATTATAATAATCAAGTAAGAGCGGCAAATATTGCATCATCAAATACTCCTACTCCAAGAAGTCCTAATAATTCAAACACCACATCTGGAACTGAAGACAATGACGATCATGAAGATACGGCAGATAACGAAAGTGATGACATCGAACCTCGTGCAGGAACAGCTGTAAGAAGAGCTAGTCCCGAAGATGAGCCTTCGACAGTACCACCATACCAACCACGAGAAACTAATGAACCCCAAGCTCCTTCGATTGCCATTGCAGCAGCTTTTAGATTTAAAAGTGTTAAAAAAACTGGAACATTTAATCTAAATATGGAAAAATCCTTACCCCGTAATCAAGTGATCAATTTTGATGAAGGGATTGGACGTATAAAATGTAAAGACTGTTTTCATATGGTAAATCTGGATGATCCCCTATACAAACAAAGAGAAATTGTTGCATTTGTAGATGGTTTCAACACCGACGATTTTGGGCAGTTTGTCAATTTCGTAAGTGTATTATTAAAGAAAAAACATGAAAATGGCCAGATTACACAACGGGAGATAAGAATTGATCGTAACAATTTTAGCAATGGTAATCTTTTCAAATTTGACCCATACGGATGGAAAGGTGATAAGAATAGAGGCAAATGGTTGGAATACGATTACAAAACTACCTGGAGCTTTTTTGGAGGTCATGAAGTCTCTACACCATGGAGCAAGAGAGAAGCTGGCTCTATAGCCTTAGCGCCCCCTTTTCAGAAAAAAGATGTTTATATCGAAATAGACGACACTTTAAAAGAAGATTATCAAGTTCGTTTTGCAGAGGTCAAATTGTATTACCCTCAAGGCGAAAAAGAAAAAGTAGAACGTATTCGTATTGATCTAAACAAAGATGAGCTTTCTAAGCGTATTGGTATTATTCAGGCAGATGATCAATTGCAATACGAGTATGAGGTAAAATGGCATATTAAAGGAAGGTCTCCTATTACTCAAGCTCGCACGGCAACCTCGGATGAGACTATTTTCTTAAGTGATATTGGTCAATTTTAAAATAGTAGAAAACATGAAAATCAACATAAATTATAAAATCATTTTATTCTTATTTCTGACAACATATATTATTGGACAGGAATCAAATACCAATGGTTTTTTGCGAGATCACTTAATGATATATTATGTCGAGGATCCCTCATCTGATCAATATAGACTAGTAAATCCAGGTGAAATTACTTCAGAAAGAAATCTATTTGGAGGTCACCCCCAAATGGAAGTAGCCCAACAACTGATCAGGTCAATTTTTTCTCCAGGAGACAACCAGGAATATCAACAAACCGTAATTGAAATTATTAGAAATTACGAGAAACCAGTAGCGCTGTTCTTATATAGTAATGAAGGACCTCTTGATGAAGCTGTTGCTTCAGAAAATTGGACGAATTGTATCGAATCAGGCCATTTTACCTCTTGTGTAACCATCGAAGCTGATGATGAGTATGCTCGTATAGTACATTATGGAGGCCATCAAATGAATAATGATGGAATCGAATTGGCCAAAAATCGATTGCTTTCGTTACTTGGTTCGGATACTAATTCTTCATCAGAAGCTCAAAACGGTGTTACCTTAACATTTTATACCAATTATGTAAATGCAAACACAGCATTTACATCAAATTCTCATGCAGAGTTTGAGCGATATGCTAGAAAGTTCTCTAAGCAACATAATGCAGTCGCTTTAAATGGCCGGAATATTATAAATGGTGAGAATGCTGCCATACCCATACTTACTGTTCAGGAAATAATTGATAGATCAACAGAGATTATAACACGATTAAGGGAAACAACAAATAATCCTTCTCTTAAAATACAAACTCTGGCCATACTCACACATGGATTAACAAATTATGTGAATTTTGGTAATCACAACATCATAGCGGTTAATGAAAGCATCGCTAGGCAAAAAAATCGAAATCAGCCGCCTGATGCTTATGAAACTGCAGCAACCTTTGCCAATGGTATACATCCAATTCTTACATCTAATGCCAGTATAATTCTATACGCTTGTTTATCTGGTAGTTCGGTGTCTGATGATGTATGGGAAAACAGAAACACTGCCAATATTCGTGCTCGCGATCAGGATTTTTCGACCGCTGGAGAGGGTTCTATTGGCAAAGCAATTAAAAATCATCTCAATACTGGCGGAAACAATCGCCAGGTCTGGGCACATCGAACCACAGCACACACCGTTGGCAACCCTGTTTGGAGAGTTTTTAAAGGCCCTAACACCAGTGGAAGGCCTTATGAGGATTTACCATTTATTAAACATCATCCTATATTCTCTTCTTGGGGAAGAAACCATCTTACTGCCAAAGTAAACGAATTGCTAAATACACGTAATTCTTCACCAAGCAGTAGCGATAATATAAGTATTTGGATTGCTCAGGAAATTCCTTTTGTACCAGATTCTTTATTTCCTTTGGTAACAAGTGAACCAAATTCTTATCGAAATTCGAGAGACTATCATTTTAAAGAAGGTCTAGTCGAATGGTTTACCAATCGATGGATCTCTCAAAACCCTAATGCATCTTCAAATTAAAAACAAATAACATGAAAAATTCAATATATATTAACGTACAGTATATCATACTTCTTTGCATGTTAAGTTGCTATCAAATTGGGATGGCACAGGATGGGAGTAACGATTCATCTATAATTTCTCAAAGACTTAGGGTATATTATGTAGAAAATCCAAATACAAATAATGAATCGAGGCGAGTTGATATTAGTAATTCTAGTTCAATTTTTGGGTCCAATCCCAATATGCAAATCGCACAACAACTAGTACAAGCAATTTTTCAAGAAAATGAACAACAGTCCGAGTTTCATGAAAGTATAACAACTACAGTAAGGGGATTTAGAGAACGAGTAGCTATCTTTTTTTACGATGATACCGATGGTCTTACTAATAATGAAGTATCAAATACCTGGGTGAATTGTATCCGAAGTAATCATTTCTTTATTTGTGGTACTCAAGAACACGGTGATGATTATGAACGTATTGTACATCTGGGAGCCCACCAAATGAACAGCTTGGGACTAGCCAGGACGCAAGCACAATTCTTGAGAGTTTTGAGAGGTGCCAGCGGAAATACAGGCTGGTATGATCGTGTTCCCGAAAGTGAAGCCTCTGCTTCGGCCTTTGAAGTATGCGCTCCTTTTAAACGAAATTATGAAGAATTTCGGCAATCTGTTGTTCGTAACTCTGCCGAACTAAGAAGGGGAATGATCTACAGAAGTGACTCTTTACATGCCGGTACAGTGATTGATAGAAGACCAGATCTACGACACATCCATAGAGGCTATATGCGAATTGGTTTTAGAGAGGGACAAGAAGTTTGTCTATCCGGAAACATCGTTAGAGACTCCCGTAGATATGTGCTTTTTATTCGTTTTAGCACGCGTAGTGAAGAACATACTTTTGAGGATGATCATGTACGCTCAGAACATAGTGAGGATCGGCAACAAAGAATACGACAACGTATGGAACGGATTGTTACCCGCATGGGACCTTCGAGGTTACCTCCCAGGGGTACTGGTGAATCCGGAAGGCTTTCTCATATACAGTTTATGTCTCAATTAACAGGATATAGAAGAGCTTGGGAAAGGTATTTTCAATACGGAAGTATTGATCAAGTAAGATCATGGGGGTATGCAGAATTTCAACAACCCGGTATGGAGCGGGCAATACGAGAAATGCAATCATTAGATAATCAACCCCAATGGGTAAAAGTAGGAGTTATTCGACAACATGAATATATTTTAGAACAAATAGACAATAATATAGAAAGAACCGAACAAAGACTATTAGAAAATAGATGAACATAAGATATTAAACCCTTTTAGAGAACTAAACTTAACTTTTAAAATTATGATGAAATAGCAAAACAAGTTCGCATTTTATTTGTTTTTTTTACCTTTAGGTCAATGTTACCCTTCACCCAGGTCATTGTATGGTACAAAAATCAGAACTTACTCTCTTTGAATCTTTAAAAAATGGCTCTGACGAGGCTTTTAAAGAAGTTTACCAAAAAAACAAAGCATTATTTTTAAGCTTCGCTCGAAAATATGGATTAGGGCAAGATGATTTGTTAGATATATATCAAGATTCGTTTATCACTTTGTTTGAAAATATTCAGAATGGAAAATTGGTAAAATTATCTAGCACCTTATCCACCTATTTAATCAGTATCGGAAAATATAAGATTCTAGATAGATTAAGGAAGAATAAACAAAACGTAAACAACGAATTGATTCTTGAACTTACTCATCAAAAAGATGATCATTTAGAATCTTTTGAAATCGAAATTGAAGAATTAACTCCTGAAGAAGTACTATTAGAAAAATATTTTAATCAGTTAGGTGAAAAATGTAAAGCTATACTGATTATGTTTTACTATAAAAAATACAGTATTCGGGAGATTATGTCTGCTGGTAAGTACAACTCTGAAAATGTTGTAAAAAGCCAAAAATCAAGGTGTTTAAAAACACTAAAGCAATTATTCACCAATACCCCAAAACAATGATGAATAAAGAAGAATTATTACACAAGTATTTTTTGGATGAACTTACATCTGAAGAAGAAACTATGTTTACTACTCTTCTGGAAGATGATGAAGAATTTAAAACCCAGTTTGAATTTGAGAAGAGTGTACAGCGTGTCATCAAACATAATAAAAGAGTTGATCTAAAAAAGAAAATACAAGGGTTTGAAGAGGAATCAAAAAATGTAAAAAAGGGAAAGATCATAAACTGGAAGCCTCTTAGCATAGCCGCATCTATAGCCGTTATTATCTCATTGGGAGTATATATGTATAACACTGTATTTAACCAAAGTACCGAAGAGTTATTTGCTTCTAATTATGAGAAATACCCAAATACTGTGTCTCCTATTGTACGCAGTGGTACCGAACCACAAACCCCAGAACAAATAGCTTTTGAAGCTTATGAAACCGATAACGATACCAAAGCCATTGAGCTTTTTATGGGTCTGAAAGAAAAACCGTATCCAGAATATATAGACTTTTATTTGGCGCAATCTTATTTAAAAGAAGATCAACTACTAAATGCAATAACGCAATTTCAAAAAGTGATTTCGGCAAACAATCAATTCTCTTCGCCCTCAAAATGGTATTTGGCTCTTGCATATCTTAAAAATAAAGAGATACAAAAAGCCACAGCCACATTAGAAACCATTGTCGAAAAAGAAGGTTATAAAAGTAAAGCGGCCATGGTGCTATTGGAAGCTATGGATTAGCTTTTTTTCTAAGAAATAAAATCGTTATTAAAATTAAGATTACTCCAAAAACAATCCATGTCCCATAATTATATATAAAATTAGAAGTCTTTATCGGCGTATTATCTCCAATAACAATTAAACCTCCCCAATACGATGGAGGTATACTATTACCGTATTTATTAAGATATGCCAATTTAGCTTCTCTCAATGCTGCAGATTTGGTTAAACCTTTATTTATACCCTTAAAAAAATCAACAATCAAATCTTTACTAGTTTTATCGCTTATTGACCATAACGAAGAAACCACACTCTTGGCACCGGTATGAAAAAACCCTCTAGCCAAACTCATTACACCTTCTCCTTTTTTAAGTTCACCTAGAGAGGTATTACATGCACTTAATACTACCATGTCTGCTTGGTTTTTGGATGCATAAATTTCATTAAGATATACCTTATCATTATTAAAAGCAATCCAATGATTTCCGGACTCATCTATATCTGCATGAGTAGAAAGGTGGATAATTTTATAATCTTTCATTCGATCTATCCATTCATTTTTTTTGGCTTCATCACCCTGCAATATAGTTCCGCTATAAATCGCTTGCACCTCATCTATCTCGGCTTGGCTAAAATGAAGCGTTTTTAATCCTAAAGTTTCAAATTGAATGGGAGCTACTCCTAAATAATCCTTATTTGGGGTATTTTTCATTCGTTCTTTACTATCTAGATATGACATTGAATACGCATATCTTATTTCTGTATCTTCGATAAGGTATTTAGTATGCTCTGGGTCCACCACCAGAGTCTCAAAAGGAATCTGCTGCAATGTATAATCTGGTATAATCGTTAGTTTTTTTTCTTTAATATTATCATAAATTTCTTGAGGAAGAAGTGTTTTAAAAACTTGATTTGAAACTTTAGCCAAACTTTTCATTTCTTTGGCGTTTGAAATCAGACTTGATAATCTTTCATAAAGTTCTATAATCGATGCATTCAATTTCTCTGTATTCTCTAGTTCATAAAACAAAGGCCCTTCGGAGGTATTAAGAATTGCATAACCACTATCTTTATTGAGGATATACTGCAGTATTGTTTCATCTTGACTAATGTATTTTTCTTTAATACTGGGGTAAGGTAATATCTCTACTCTTTTTTTAAGTGCTGCATATTCGGGAAAAGCAATCGTAAGAGAATCTACAAATTGATTATATTTCCTTTTATGATTATAAATATCATCTTTTAATATCGCTAATGTATCTTTTGATCGCTCTAAGTTGTTTTGTAATGTGTTCTCGGCTAGCAAAATTGATCGCTTTAATTTAAACTCTTGCTTAGCAATCTCATCTGGTAATTTCGAGATTTCTTTGGCTTGCTCTCGGGTAACATTTTCTAGCAACAACAATGCCTTATTTCTTTCCATAAAATAATAGGCTTCTTCAGGCTTGCGCAATAGATAACAAGTTTTGACTGCCTGCATATATAGTTTTGCACCTTGTTCTCGCCAAAATAATTTGGATTGATACTCTGTACTTTCATGTCGAATAACATCCACTAATTGATCCGCAATTTTAAAAGTCTTTAATGCATGATTAAGGTGAGAAATATCATCATCATATTCATAATATTGTATCCAACCATTGGCTTTGGTTACCAAATGATTTAGCAACGAAATTTTATTAGAAGAAAGTTCTACCTCTTCTCTTATTGGCGTTTCATCAAATTGTATGTTTTTGGTTTTATCTATCTCATAGATAATTGCTTTTTGATAATTGAACAATGCTTTATTGAACTCTTTTTTTGCAACATAAAGATCTCCTAGGTTATTATATGGGTCGCTATAATTATTATCATATGATATTGACTTTCTTAAATTTGATAGCGCGTTCTCAAAATCAGCTTTTTTAAACTGACAAAGACCTATACTGTTATATACTCGTGCTAAATTCCCTGATCTTAAGTTGCTAGAATCTTTCAGGATCTGTTCGTAGCTTTTTATTGCCTCTTTATACTTACCAGTTTTCAGTAATGTATTACCCTCAATCTGATGTATGCTATTTTTTAAAACAACATTAATTTTAGGCTCTTTTTGCAATAAAGAATCAGCTTTGGATAAATGATATTGGATATTACTCTCAAATTCTTTATACCCCATTAGAGCATATATTTCAGCTCTTAGGATGTATACATCGCTTAAATTTCGACGTTCTTTTTTTTCTAAAACTCTTTTCTTCTCGTAAAATGTACAAAATTTACCTAATTGCTCAAGTGCTTTATAAAAATCACCAGTATATCGATATTGTTTCCCTAACTCGCGATGTCCACTTAAAATTTTGCGCTTGTCCTTACCTTTATTTATTAATACTTTATACATCCTTATGCTTTCATAAGGGTTGTCATTTCTGGAGTTAAAATAGCCTAGATTATACAGCGTTTTCTCTAACGAACCTTTTTCTAAACTATCTTGTAAGATTTTATCCTTAATCTCAAATGATCTATAGGTAACTGAAATTGCATTGGTTAAATCTTCTTTATTTCTACTACGCCACCATTTTTTAAAATACCACTTACTCCCTAAATCATGATAACAATCTGCTAAAACTTTAGGTGGTATTTTTTTAGATGTAATGTGATCAAAAAAAGAGTCAATTTTATGTTGTCTTATTTCTACAGAGTTATCCTCCGAAATAATATTCAACAAATTTTGATGATAACCTTGACTCCAATTTTGAAAAATAGAAAATAAGAAAAACAGACCCCAAAATATCTTTACCTTTTTCATTTTATGAGTTTTAAATACTCATTTAAAAATAAGGTTTTATTTACTAATCTTATACATTTAAGGCATGCGTTCATTATTTTATAATTACTCTTCCCTGATTAATTGAATCTCTTAGGGTTAAAATAGATTCGCTAGAATCAAGAATAATATCTTTGAGCGTCTGAGGGTTTGGCCTACCGTTATCCATATATAATTTGGCCGCCAAACCTGTAATATATGCAGTTGCGTATGAAGTCCCCGACAAGTTTATGCTATCTCTAACACCAGCTTCAGGAAGTTCGACCTTAAGTTTATAACCCTCGAATTTTGTCAATAGATCAATACTTGTTCTTCCATAATTAGAATTAGGGTGTAATAAAAATATTTCTTCTTTTAGAATATAACCTCCTATTGCCAATATATTACTTGAATCATATCCCGAGGGGAAATGATTGGGAATACCTCGATCATCAGTATTAATTCCCATATTACCCGCAGAAGTAATAACTAATGCTTCATTTTGAAGTTCTTCTATCAGTCCTTTTAGTACTTCAAAATCATTAACATTGATGTCATCACCTAACGAAACACCAAAACTTGCATTTATTAAATTAATATTACCTCCTCTTTCTTGAATACCTTTAATATAATTTAAAGCACAAACAATATTGCTATAAGAACCCACTCCTCTATTATTGAAAACCTTTATAGGTAAAATTTGAAATTCAATTCCTTCTTTGACCAATTCCTTTGCTATTATTTTTGAAACATAGGTGCCATGACTTTTACTATCCCTTACATTTGGGTTATTGTCTACAAAATTCCAGCCTGATATTTCAACCTCGCCCGAAACATCTTCACAATTACTATAGTTAGCACTCGTAAATAAAAATTTTGATTCTCTTTCGGGTGTATCCGGAAAAAAATCAAAATTTACCCCTGTATCAATTACTGCTATATTTACACTAGAAATATTATTTTCTTGCGATAGCAAAGCAATTGGAGCAGACTGATTAAAATCCAAATCAAAACTTCTGGTGTCTTCTACATTAAAACTAAATTCCCGATCACCTTCAACATCTCCAGCACTTTCTTCTTCTCTTTCAAGATTACTTACGGCCTCTTCAATTCTAAAATCTCGATCTACTGTCCATATCTCTATATTTCTGCCTCCACAAGAACAATACTCTGCAGGTTCGCTAACATGAGCAATATCCATTAACTCTTGTTTCCTAGCTTCAGTCATATTATCTTTTAACCTTACTACTAATTTATTGGGTGACAAAACCAACGTTTGATCATTACTATTTCCTCCTTCAATTTCAATAACATCATTGAAAGTGGTACATTGATTTAATATTGTTATTGATAATATCAATAACAATATTGTATTACGATTACTCATAGTTTGCATTTTGATTTGTGTGAATTTTTATGGTTGATTGTTTACTTTATTTTTTTACCCTTCTTAAAAATAAGTAATTACTAATAAACTAAACAATTTGAAATCAACAATTTATCAGCAAAGCAATACGTGTTTGGTATATTTCTTATCACAATTTAACAAATTCTACCCTTCTGTTTTTTGCTTTTCCTTCTGCTGTTGTATTATTTGCTAGAGGTTTAGAAGACCCTTTACCTTCTGTACTTAACAAAGCTTCTGAAATGTTAAACTGAGATACTAAAGTGTTTTTTATTGCCGTAGCCCTTTGTTTGGATAGCTGTAGATTAATATCTTCACTCCCATCAGTATCGGTATGTCCAACAATATGAATTTTAAAATTGTCTTGTTTAAGGGCGATTGCAATTTCTTTTAATACCCCATAAGATTCTGGTTTAATGACAGCAGACCCGGAGTCGAAACCAATTCCATTTGTAAAAAATTTACCTTCATTAGTTAATTGCTCTCTATAATTTGTACCTCCTTCTGCAACTTTAAAATTTGAAACCAAAAAAGGATCGTTGTATCCATCAACATAAAACTTAAAGGTAGACCAATTGGCCTCGGGAGCTAATCTAGGAACATCAACTACCTTTTTCTCATTTACCCATAGCCTGAATCGTCTCTTATTGACCGCAATAGAAATATGGGCGGGTTGAAAAAAATGTTGCGCCAGATCGGGATATTCTATCCTATTATTAATTTCTTCCCTACCATTTCTATTATTTTTTACTCGAACCCGTGTATCAATAGTGGTCCAATAGGTGAATGAGGTTCCGGCCCAGTTTCTACCAGCCTTATAATTTTTATCATCATCTATCCAAAACCAAAACCTTGCGGCTGCAGCACCACCGCTTTGCTTAAAATTAATTGGGTATACATCAAATTCGACAGTAAAATTCTCAGGCAACCGTTCTAAGGGTAAAGGCATGTACACCGTTTTTAAAGATAACTTAAGCCATTTTTGGTCGTTTATTTCGACCAGTTCTCCTCCCCCGTTACCATCCCATCTAGAAGGGAAATCTCCGAGATTATCTTTCTCAAAATTATCGTAAAATAAAATTTCTTGACCCGGCACAAAATCAAATTTGGAATACATCTCTACTGATCCAAAAGTATCTTCAACAGATACTTCTTCATGATGCTCTTGAGTGTCATTTTTGTCTTTTTTTGATTGTTTTTTTGTTTTTTTCTTAGGGTTTCCTTCAATGGTTTTGGCCGCTTTTTCTTCCGCTTTTTTTAGAATCGCTTTTTCGGCTGTCTTTCCGGCGCTTTTTGTCAGTTTTTTCCATATCTGAGCTTCTGCGCGATTTGATATACATAGTGCAATGCACACTACTAATAAAGTTAATAATCTCATGATTTCTAATTTTTCTTACTTTCTTGATTGGATTCGAATGACATCTTGCTTTTTAGATTTTCAATAATTCTATATGGATTTATAATCTCATATCGTTCATCTCGTACGCTATTCTAAGTTCTACAGGATCTTCTGGATGATCTAGTAATCTAACTTTTACAATATTTCCATACTCATCCAATTCATTTTCAATAGCCATTTTATGACCTTCATAACTAATAGCATCTACTTCTTGAGTATTGTATAAAAGCATCCCAAATGAATTTGTAGCATGAAGTAAATTTTGTACCAAAAACAGTGCAGGTTGGATATTGACATCCTTACATAAACCATTTTGATACGTCATTGCTATTTCTATCATTCGTATATCACCAATCTGTAATGCTTTAAGGTTACCATCATCATTAAAACTGAAAGATTTTTTGGAATGATTTAATACATAAGAATAGGTGTTTTCTTCTTTGTTGTACAGTACTTGAATGTATTTTGTTGTAGTCGCATTACTCATTTTTATTTGGGTAACTATACCATTTTCATATTCAAATAAAAATTCTGAGTTCGGCTTTGATGGACCGGTTGAAGTTTCTTTGATTTTAGAGATTTGTCCATCTTCGTTGTACGTTATAAATGCAGTAAAAACATGATCATTATACGTAGTGTTTCTTGTAATAGCGATCAAACGGTAAGAAGTATCATACCCAAATGAAGTCTTTGTTTGTTGGTTTGGGTTAGCAGCGTTTACTTCGACTATACTCTTTGGCAGCCAATAGGTGTAGTTAATGTTAGATCTACACGACCCCAATACAGTAAAATGAAAAATACATACGAAAGTGAATATTCTTGTCATGGTTTTACTATTTGTTTCCCTTTTATGATAAAAGCATAAAAAGGTTAACATCCATGACATGTTATTTTAATTTAACTATAAAGAATGACGAAGCCATTTAATAAAAATTAAATGGCTTGTACGCTAAGTTTATTAAGATGTACAATCTGTAATCCAATAAAAACTTTAAAGGGTAAATCATAAAATGTTGTAAACCATCATTTGTATTCGGGTTTATTTTAAAATAAACCGAACTACCAATAACGCTTTATTGATTTCTTTATCTACATTTTTGATGGTTACACTCATACCTTCGGCTTTTATTTCTTCATCTCGTATCGCAAAAGTTTTGGTTTCTCCAACTGATATTCCATCAGTAAAGTTAATTTCATCATCTCCTTGTTTAATTACAATTTCTGAAGCTTGTAGATCCGAATCTGTTGTTAAAATAATATCTGTAAGTTTAATATTTTTTGCTTCTCTGGGTTTACCATTCTGGTCTAACCTCACATAATACGGCAAGAAATCTATGATATTTTTAATAGGTAGTACTCGCTCTGTATCTCCTTCTTCGACTTGCATTGCTCTATGCCATTGGTTACTCAAATCGTGTTTAAGGTCAATGATCGAGAACAATCCCTCTTGCTGCCCTAACTCTTCATTATTCTTGTTGAAGTCTATTACTGTATCACTCGCTGCTTTTTTCATTCGATCACCTCCTTCATTAGCCGTATAACGAACATGAACAATGGCATCTGATATCGTATCATAATCAAACTGACGGAAATCGGGTAATTCTAATCGCCATTTGCTTATTGCTCCAGCCCCTTCAAAAGGTAAATACCGCTCGTCTTTGAAATTAAGTTCGAACATTCCGCTTTCATTTTGCGCAGAACTAGCGGCAATAGCAGTAACGGGGATATTAAACGTCATAAAACGATCATCATTTTCCTCTGTTTTCTCTTTATAGTCATTCTTGTTTTTTGCTATAGTACTATTACGAAACTTATGTTCTAATAGTCGTAATGAAGCATTTAACCCTGTATACGGCCCCACAATACACGGAATAGATAATGAAACTGATTTGATACGACGTTTGTAATGCCCCGGATAATCCATATCGAACAAAATTTCGGGAAGATTAAATTCACAAGTCCCCGTTTCTTTAAGCTGTATCAAACTTAAAGGATTTATTTGTCGTAAGGATATGTGTTTTGTGATTTCATAATCATGAGCTTTTTTCTCGTGAAATGCAGCTTCGAGTTGTTTTAATCCTACATACAATTGTTCTCCAGCTAGCAATCCATCACGGCCCGAATCCCAATATCCCGATTGAATAAAATCTGAATTACTAAGACCGCGTTCAAAACGATATATTTTTTCTGCTTTTTTGCCCAATTCATAGGCTAACTTATATACTTGATGATAAAGCGTTTTTAAATTTCCTCTCATCCAGGTATACAATTCTTCCTGACTGTATTTATTCTTTAAAAATTCTTCAACTTCTTTAGCATTATCAATTGACTTTTGTTGGTTAATGATATCTTGATTAGCAATCTTAATTCTAATTTGTTGTGCAAGAATTTGCTTATCAATCTGTTTGATTTCCAATCCGGCTGCATTGGCTTGTTGAATTCTATCATGTAATGCTCTTCGGAAGCCTCCTTTTTTATTGGCTCTGGTTGAGGCGAAAGAATGTTCTGCAGCATCAGTTTGCATCCATTTGGCAATGGCTTGTGTAAGATTACCAAGGTTAGAACCTCCAAATGTTATAGTTGCTCCTACTCCTATAGGTGCCGTAAATGCTCCCAAGTTAGGAACTGCATGAAGCGTACTAGCCAAAGACTCTACTTTGCCTATGGTATCTTGCAGATTATGTGCTTCTTTTGCTTTATCCATGTCTTCCTTCTCATCTTTAAGAAGTTTTAAACCACTTTCACCAATAGGTGTTTCAATTTTATTTACTAGCTCAGTAAAATCTGTATCCAATCCAGGGACCTTATTCGCGTCTTCACCAATAAGTTTTAGGTAATATTTCATACGTTGTTCTGGTGATTTTCTGTTTTGGAATAGACTGTCTAATGATTTTTGAGTTTCCTCTATTTGTTGTTTTCTAATTTCCATCAATAAATTCTGCATTACCCCTTCATGCTTTGCCCTTAGCATTGACAAAGTTTCATTATCTTTTTTCTCTATAACCGATAGCATAGCACTCCCAAGGGATTTCAGTTCATTACACAATTCGATCGATTTTTGTAATAAATAATAAAAACGATAATTAGGCATTGGCGTATTAAGATCGTTCAATACGGAAGCAATACTTAGGCCCTGCGCAGCGGCTTTTACTAATAATGCTGGATCGATAGGCGGTTCAAACAATGGAAGTTTACGGAATATACCTTCAATATTAAGGCAATGGCGGATTTTGTATAAACGATCTTCAATACGATCCCAGTATGCCATCAGTTTTGGATTGTTAGGAATACAAAAATATAATGCAGATGAAAAACCGAATATATTAGCAAACCCCACTACTCCGCCTTCGGTTCCTATGGGTAACGCTGTTTGGTTGCTAAAGGGTACTGCCATTTCAAGCTCTACCATGGCATTAGAGAAGGCATCCCATTTATGTAATAATGAATTATACGTCTGGGGTTTAATTTTTCCTCTCTTAGGAATCATTTGTGGTCGTTTCCCCAATATATGATAGGCTAACACATATAATTGTGTAGCTTGATTAAGGGTTTCGATAGTATCTTGTCTTTGTAAATATTCTGCCCAATCTAAAATATTATCAAGAAACTTCATTACTGTCCATTTCATATATGCTACTGGGCGACTTCTAGCCACCAGATGCGGTTTAAATGGATCATTACGCCATTCGTTAATTGCATCGTTTTTTGTGTTTGGCTGTAAATTTTTGAATATACTATCCAGAATATCTTTAGTATTCATTTCCTGAAAAGGAAGAAACTGCCAAAAACGCTTATCATTTGCTCCTTTTGCCATAGGATTGAAAACATGCTGATACCATTTCATTGCTTCTTCATACTGTTGTGATTCGTTTAAAGCATTTGCCAACATCATCGGAGTATGAAAAAATAGTTCCCAGTTGTAAAGAGCATAAGGACGTTTCAGTTCATGATAAATATTTGGAGTATCTGCGCTCTGATCATGATCAAACACACCAAAAGCTTCTTGAGGATCACTGATGTTAAGATTGTAATTAAAAAAATTAGTTAATTCTCCTGTATTTAATTTTCCTATTAAATCATGAGAATATGCATGATAAAAAGTATTTCCGTTATTATAATTGGTAGCATTTTTATCTTCGAACGAATATGTATTAATTTCGGTGTCGGTAATACCTACCTGCAATGAGCTTATTTTATTTAAATTATCGTGATGAAAATTATTAACTGTAATATTATTGCTCCCTGTATAATTGTCGGAAGTAACGGATATTTTATTGTTTACAAACTCAAAAGTATTTGGACTGGCAATTGCACTGCTGTAATGAAAAACTTTTATAGCTACAGTAGTTTTGCCTGTATTAAATAGTGGGGTAAATTCGAATCCTTGTAAACTAACATTTTCAATATTAAGAGTATCCTTGCTTAGCTGTTTCTGCGTCCATTTTCCATTACGGTATTCGCTCATACCCATTTTGATTTCCAAATAATCAATAGGTTTGAGGTTTGTTGCTCCATTATTACTATTTGCTATCGATGACAAACTACCTGTTGCCGCAGGATTTGGCTTTGTTTTTTTCATTATTTGTGGAAAAAACACCAATAACCTTTTGTTCCATACAACCGGGATAAGGTAACATCCACTAGCAGTAATTTTATTATCAGCATCTGTTACATCATAACTAGGTATATCTACTTGCATCTTTTTCCATGGATACCAATTCATCTGATCCAAGGCCAGGTAACGATAAAAATAGAAATAGGGAGCATTTCGGGTTCTGGAGAATACATGAAGTTTACTTCCTTCGGTCCATTGATCACCAGAATCTTTGGCACCATCAATGTATAGTCCTACCACCTCCATATTAGCAACTTCATCTACTTTATAGAGATACGATTTTAAAGCCTCCTGAACATTTTGTGGATTGATATCATTTTGCAACAATTCGGATTCTAGTTCTTTAAAGAAAGGCGTTTTATCATCTCGAAGATTGCTTTCGATCCAATTTTCTGGATATAAGAACACTTTCCGGTTGGCTTCCCAAACTCGATAGCGTTGCATCCATTTCCAACGTTCTCTATCCAAAATATCTGGAGTAATACCGCTATGAACTTCTTCTAAACCTAAGAAACATCTTTGAATAAATAATTGTACCGAGGATAGTGCTTGTTTGATTCTAGAAGTCTCCATACAAGCGTCCATTTGTACATCGATTAGAAAATACTCAAACAATCCATCGGCATCCGTTACGCCCCACTGTATAAGATCTGGTTGTTGCAATAGATATGTAATTAAGGCATCTTCCTGATGATTTCGTATTTGATCATTCAAAGGTTTTACGACCTGTTCCCAATCTTCTTGCTTGTATTTTGCGCGAATTGCGTGTTGTATACTATCTGCTATTTTTCTGGTTTTTTTGAAGTTTGATGTCGGTTTTGCCCATTCAAACAACAGATCGATATCCATAGCTATCTTATTAGCCACTTTTAAAGCTTTTTGTAATTTCGACAAATTGATTTCATTTTGAAAAGCTTCAGGTTTGTTAAGATCGAAATGGTCTTCATGAATCAATATGTCAATGTTTTCTTTTTCCCAAAGGGTCAGTGTAGAAATATTTTCGCTAAGTTTAGAAGCATCATCAGGAGTATGTGTCCACCTAAAAAATTCGATTAAATCAGTTCCTGTCTTAGGTAATGAATTTCGTAAACGTATATAGGCCTCTAAGCGCAACCAATGATCAAAAGTTATAGCATTAAAATCTATATTTCCGAAATCAGAAGGATATTCATTGAAATGCTTAAGTTCGAAATTAGTGATATCAAAACCACTTACCAGAATCGAAGCTTTATACAAAAGAATATATGCCTGTTCTGTCATAGTTGTTGTAAAATCAGGAAGTAACAAAGAGGACGGAATATTCTCGATTGATGATGTTGGTGTTTTCCAGAATACAGTATTCATCTCTTTACCCGAAACATGTAATGTATACAGCTTTCCTGATTCGAGCTTTATAGGATCGCTCCACCATTCGTTTGTAGGGTCTTCCTGTTGCGTAAATGATAGCATATTGCCATCCAAAGTTATAACAGGTACTGTATCGGTATCTTTTACAATAAAAGTATATTCACTTTTTGTTGAAGGAATTAGGTAACCATTCCAATCGGTTTGTACAGGTTTTGCACTTTCTTTAATAGCCTTAAAAATAGTGTAAATAGGCTCCTTTGGATTGCCTGCTGTCAATATGTCTGAAATGAGAATATCAGTCTCTTCTTCTTCAAGCTCGATAGACTGTGATAGCGTTTCGACTACAAATCGATGTGTTAGCTGGTCTCGCAAATAGGGTAAAAATACATTCATAAAGGCCCTACTCTTTTTAGGAGCCGTATTTGGATCTTCTTCTCCTTCATTTATTTCCTCAAATGGAATCAAGATATCTCCCGATTTCAGAATTACCTCAGCAGCTTCTACTTCTATTTTTCGCTCTGGTGATTTTTGTTTTTCAGCTTCAAAAACATGAAATAATACTTCTTTAAATAATTTACTTTGCTGTTTCTCAATTCGCTCTAAGGCTTCACTCCATTTAGGATCATTGGTTAAGTTATTATAATCGGTCTTTTCGGCCTGAGATAATATTCCTGTGATCTGTATGTTTCCTTTTTCAGGATTATAGCGCAATTTGTTTTTTAATGTTTTGCCTTCTGCAATATCAAATGTTAAGCTTTTAGGAGCATTGGTTATGAACGGATTCATTCCTTCAATGATTCCTATAATTTTCTCTACCAATTCCTGAGGATATAACAGAACGGCTTTTGCACGAATCATCTCGATAGTTAGTTCGTCCTCTTCTTTAATATCTTGATGAGTTGCATCTATGACATTTAATCCATCATAAAGTGTTTTGGCCAATAGTAATATTTCTTGTGATGATGGTGCTAAGGGCCTTTTGGGATCATCATCATCCTTTATTACATAATTTAATTGACGATAATTAAATCCTGCATCTTCCATTTTGGTCCAATTATCCGTAAATATCAAAGAGCTATGTGCATCAATAAAAGGGTTTCCAAATAAAGGAAGAATGCTTGTAAAGGCAGGGATTTTTAACCCAACAACTTTTGAAAGAAGTCGATAACGGTATATCATCGTAAGGTTAGAAATATTCAAAACATCTTCCATACCTTCAGCTTTCATAATAACCTTTATATGATCAGAAGGGATATTAAAAGCAGCCATAATTATTGGCATGTGCTCAGTGATTTTAGTCTGTTTGGTTAAATAGTTTCCATTTTTATCTTCGACAAATATCTTATCGATACCTTTTAAATTATGTTTTAAAAACAAACGCTTGTACAAGGATTTCTCTCCAGACGTACTAATATCTGTCCAGAAGGTGAGTAATTTGATTAATTCAAGTCCCGTGATGTCCAGTAATTTTTTAACTGCAATTAGTTGATGTAAAAAATTTGGTGTAATCTCACATTGTATTTTCTGAATACGCTTTGCCCTAAAACAATCTCCATTGTTTTCGGTTTGGCCACAATCCTCTGTATCTTCAAACAAATCATCACAATCTGCGGTACAATCCCCTGCATCGGGCAATAGATCATCTATGCAATCACTTTTATGATCCCCTAAACCAACAAGAGCTTTATCTACTTCATCTATAGTCCACCCTAATTTTTTCCACAACCGGATATAACGGTGGATATGATCGTATTCTTCTGCAGTGACTGGAGTTCCATCCAAATGTATTAATCTTACAGTATCGAGATTACAATTATCCACCATACCTACAGAAAAAGGCAAATTTCGTCTTTCGCTTACTAGGTATAAATCATTTCCAACTTCGATGATTTTTCCTTTTTCACCATCGCTACTTTCAAACTTAAAAAGAGTCCATGTACTATAATCTACGCTAGGATCTTCATCGATTATGGTAATTAAACCTGTTTGTTTATCAATAGTAGCCGCAATAGATTCTTCGCCGGTTGTGGGATCAGTAACAATGATTTGGCAATTTTTAACTATTCCCAAGGTTAGACTACCGATGTCTGAAGAAAAATAATAGGTAAACTCACCATCAATACAACTCACTCCATTTTCTAGCACGATGATCTTTCCGATACGTTCGAAATAACAATACACCCATTTTTCAAAATCTTTATGATCTGCACAAGGGTCAACTTTTGGACTACATGGGTCGGGGTTTAGTAATTCTTCATATATAGGAACTAGTGGTTGTGCCTTATTTAAACCTTCTATCAGTACTTTGTATTTATCCTTTGGGTTACTGGCTCCATAATCCACTAATGTCTGTAAAAAACGATAGCTAAAAGCAATATTTTGCATAATTTGTAGTGCTTCTCCCCTGGGGATATTCGGATTAAGACATTGTGTTTTGAGTAGCTCTACTAGATCTAGATATGAAATCCCAGTACGCGGTAAAAATTGATCTTTTACAAAAGTAAGCCCTGTTTTTGACGTTTCGGTATCATCTAGCATATCTGCCTCTGTGGCGTAGCCATAATATTCATGTACAGGTTTTACTCCTATTTTGTCTAGATACTCTTGATCTGTGTGCTCTTTTTTACATTGCTTATCCCAATACTCTTTAGTAACAAAAGCCTCTTTTGTAAGGATTACATATTCTTCTTGTGTAAGTTGTAAACACTCTGCATCTACTGCCCGATCTATGTAGGTTGTATGTAAATCATCCAACTCTTTTTCTTCTTCTTCGGTAAAGGTAATTGAGGAATCAGTAGATGGATCTCCGTCGTCTGGTACAGGTTCGGTCTTTTCTTTTCGTACCGATCTAAAAGTATCTATCAACTCCGTACGACTGGTATCCAAATGATTTAAGTATACTCTTGCTACATCAATAGGTTGATGATACGGTAAGGTGAAAGGATACACTGCCTTATGTAAAATACAATATGCCTCATATTCGGTATTTTGCGGTTGTGCTAGTAGTTCGCCTGAAGTTTGATCCGTAACATTAAAAGGTTTGGTATGATGGTGAACAATATAGTTTTCCATAACCTCATTGACCAGATCGATATACGGAAGAATCGTATTTGTATTCTTACAAGTAAGTTGTAAACACCCTAAATCTGGTCTACGCTCAAATAGTTTTTCTAGAGGAGTGTTAGATATATCACGATCATCTTGTGGTTTTATTGCAGTCGAACCGGTTGCATGTGGATCCAAATTGTTATTTCTTAAGTACTGTAGTAACTCTACAAAATATGCAGCTGCACTATATACCGAATTACACTCACCACACTCACAAAAATCGGCATCACCAAATAATGCATCCCAACTTAAATGATGTTCTTGCAAGACTCTATGAACAACTCCTTCTGAGGCATACGAAACAGAAGCCATGGCTCCTACACTTTTGATATCCTCAACTGGAGTTTTTTGTAATGATCGATCTATAAAATCTACTCCTGTTCCATGCCCGATCTCTTTTAAGGCGATTAATGCATGTTCGTTTCGGATTCTAGCATTAACTGCATTGGTATGTAACTGTTTTGCTACCAATTCTCCATCTTCACCAAAATCTTTTGAAAAGGTATTTATGAATTGAATCTCTGGCATATCGCTAATTCGTAATGCCGAAGTCATATTGGTTTTTATTAAAACTGGGAGGACTTCCGGAATAGGACTTAATACAACTACTCGTTGTAGGGTTTTTAATTCTTTCACAACCTCTTCTGCCTCTTTATTATCAATATTTTTAAAGGCATTCTCATGTTTGAAAGCTTCATATACCGACGTGATTTTCAGATTAAAACTTTCGGGTTGATTTTCTAAGAAAATAGCTAACCGACCGCTTTTCGTTTTATCAGCAATAGGGCTTTCTTTAGGATCACCCAACATTCGCTGAATTGTCGCCGTGGGTTGCACATGAAATAAACGAGTATGTAACTCGTTTGCTATGACCTCTGGAGTTTTTTCCTCTATAACAACATTTGTATCTTTTACTACTTTTACTAAAGCTTCTTTATTGAAATTAAGTGCCACATCTCTCATAGAATTAGTTTTCTTATCCTTTTGAAACCGCTCAACTAATTTCTCTTTATCATCACACCATTGAGATATCTCATGAGTAAAATGTAATTTTCTACATACCTCAGGAGTAAACTCTGGCTCAGTTTCTAATCGCAAAGCAATTTTATCCCAATCTCCTTTACGCTCCTCATAGATTGTCGCAAACTTTTGATGAATTCCTTTTGTTTTGTCCAAATCTGCTTTAAAGAAATTAAGTCTTGTAGTTATATTATTCCCCTTGGTTTTCATAGTACTATGTTTTGTTATTCTTTTTGTTTTTTAACTGGATTTATTCATTTACGCCTTGGTTAAAATTTTTCAATTATAGTCTTATAATCGTAGTTCTATGGTGCAAAAGGCCTCCATCCAAAAACACTCATATTTTCAAGGATTTCGATGTCATCTTTACTCGCCCCGAACGCATCTTCAACTATCCCCTGACCAAGTCCAATGGCAGCTGCATCAGTAATATCTACATCCTGAAGAATTTCTATATCGTCATGGGACACTCCGATTACATCATGAACAAGAGTTTCTCCAATAGCAATATTTACAGAATCAGGAATAACATCCTCTGCTAATGCCATTCCTCCTTGATAACCAGTAATGGCAGCTCCTCCTACACCAACAACAAATGGGCCTACGTATGGTATTCTCGATACAACAGCGGCGGCGGCAAATCCCTTAGCTGTATCTTCAGCAATTTCACCTCTTTGTTCATTAGTTTCTGCTTTGTAAAGCTCACGCCCTACTAACAGCAGTCCAATAATTGCAAGTGCACCCATTGCTTTAGAACTCTTACCTGGTGGTGCTTTTGTTTTAGGAGCACTTGTTTTCGGGGCCGGAGGTTTTGGTTTTGGTACTGTAGGTTTCGTAGCTGCGGTCGGTTTTGGCATCGTTGGTTTAGTTTGTATTGGCTCAATTGAGTTAGCCGGTTTGGGTACTGGTGACGGCGAACTTGAAGAAGCTCTTGGTTGACTTGATGCTGTATTAGAGTTTGCGTTGGTAGAAGGAACTCTTTCTGTTGGTAAAGGTTTAGGTCTTTCCGGACTAGGTCTGCCTTGTTCAATTTGATATTTATTTAAATTATCTTGAGGTGTTTCAGGTCTTCCTGGGCCACCAGTATTTCCATGTGAATGATGTGGTTTCCCGATAGGGTGACCGACTTGGGTAGTGGGCCCGCTCATAGTACCTTTTCTTCCACTTGTTCTACTGGAATCGGGTAACCTCCATTTTCCTGGAGAATTACTTTTAGTTCTATTTCGTTCTTGTCTATACCATCCTTTCTCTCTTTTTGGAGTTTTCCATGCTTCTTCCCCTGCTCTTGCTCCAGGCACATTTCTTATCGATCCAATATCGGTTCGTCTTCTTATGAAATCATCTCTGTATTTTTTCCTACTATTTCCCGAATCATCTATCGAATTAATTGGATCTCCATCAACATATATGAATACATTTAGGCCATCTTCAATACCAATTGGATCACTACTTAACCATCTACCTAACCATGGTAAATAATACCTGGCAGAATGATATTCAAGCCCAGTTTCTTTATCCCGTTCCATACCGGTATACCGATAGCGTTTGGCGGCCGCTTTGATTGCCGCATTTTTGGCTTGATATGCTGTGGTTCCATAAGGATGATACTCTTCGTAGCTAATTACTACTGCATTCTCATCGACTTCAAGGCTAGAAGAACCTAAATGATTATTGAACTGATAGCGAATTGTTTTTTTTGGTGTAGTTTTTCCGATTGGAATCCCTAAAATGAATTGAGGTTCGGTTTCGGTGTCTATCATAGCGATTCGCCATTGATCATCCATGACATGTACCGTTTCCCGTTCCAATCCCTTTTCGTTTCGATATACTTCATAATTGCCAACATATATTCGTTCATCTTTTTGTGAAGGAATATTCCCATTATCCGCCTCGTTTTCAGTAATCTTTCGTACCCGTTGTCCATTTCGATCGTACACATAATAGGTAATCTCTGGAGTTCCGCCATCAGTACGGTTTTGCCTAGAAGTAGCTTTCAATTCTTCTTTAAAATTCCATTGCATTAATGGTAAATGGGGCATTGCATTAATAAATCCTAGTTGTGGATGATGTTTGTATGTATACGTATAGTTTCCTATCTCTGTGCTTTTTATCCTATTGTTTTTAGTTTCATAAACATAGTCTCTGGTCCAGGAATGTGTTCCTGCTATGTTCTTCATTTGCAACATATTACCTACAGAGTCATACTGATATCGTTGCAAGTATTGATGCATAGCCATGGGATCTCCATTAGCATGAGTATGTTTAGCATTCTCGTCGCTCCAGTTATCTCCAGCTCCAAAATCAGGAGTATTTGTGTTCTGTTCTCTTCCTCCTGCCCCAATTAAGCGATATAAAGCATCATAGGCATATTCATTTCTTCCGGTAATTTTTTGATTATTAAAAAATACGGTAGGTATCGCCTGATCTTTTGTTTCAGTTATATTTCCGGTAGGATCATAGGTATATTGTAAATCTTGTAATATTTCATCGTTCAATTTGATTGTTCTTAATTGTTTTAACCTGAAGGTCTCCGGATCATATTTATACTTGGTTTTCACATTGTTTCCGTAGATAATTTCGGTACGCTGTCCTTTGGCATCATAATCTATATTTTGCACATAATTTGTAGTGGTGTTTCCTTTTTTGACCTCTACTTTTTCTAGGAAACCTGCGGCATTAAAACTGGGTATATGTTTACTCTTATCCGCTAGTATTTGTGTGATTGGTCGATTTAATGCGTCATATTGTGTAGTTGAAGTAAAGCTATATTTGGGCCCTTCTAATAGATCATCGGGATTAACAACATTCCAATTTGGGGTAGTTTTGTATTCTTTTGCAAATATTCGAGTTGCAGAAAGTACATTTCCTTTAAAATCATATTGATCGGTTACTATTTTGCCTGCAGTATCATATACTGCAATTGCTTTACCGCGCAAGTTATTTTGTTTATCATTGGGTTGCCCCTCCCCATATTCTATTTTTTCATATAATATATGAATGGGAACAGTTTCTTCTCCTCCTTTTACCCATTCTTCTATGGGTCGATGTATGATATCGTATACAAACGAGAATTCATATTTACGCTCGTCCCAAGTTTTTAAAGGGTTTTCTAATACATTCATAAACATCCACCGTTTACCGGCATCCATACTGGTTTGCGCTACGCGATGGCCTAAAAGGTTATATTGATACTGCATTACTGTATTGCCTCTAGCATCAATCACCGCTAGGGCATTACCCTCGATATCAATAAGTGCGTAGGTGTATAATAATTCTTCAATAGTTTGCTCATTTGCATCTTTAAATCGGTTATGATCAATGGCAACAGCTGGTCGACCTAAGGTGTCTAACACGATGCAAGAAGGGGTATTATCATGTATTTCTGTTTTGAGTGCAGCTTTCTTTTCAGGATTATTATCGGCAAGAGCCATCCTCTCACTATACCACGAACTATCTTTTACCGTATCATTGGTATCATACGAATATTGTTTCCAGGCGTTATATTCTATTTTTGTATATGTTCCATTAGGTAATTCGGTTTTAACAGCACGCCCTGCGGCATCATAATATAAAACTGGAGTAACTCCGGTTTCTACTAATCCTGAAGCATCTTCATATATCGGGGATACCGAAAAATAGGGTTCATATTGTTTTATTGGATTTCCTTTATTATTTAAAACCGTGCGCCCATTACCCACCCATCGTAGTTGATTGGCAGTATCTACTTCTTCTATTTGCCAAGTATTATCAGGTAGGAGTATTGCTTTTTTGGCGATACCCGATTCTGCCTGTACCTTGGCCATTGCTACATTACCCAGACCATCACTATACTCAAAACTGATTTGCAAAGGGCTATCCTGATTTTGGGATGCGTGTTGCTCTCGATTAATACTAGCCACTACCGTTGGTATTTGATCAAACTTATAAATCAATCGACTACTTGCCGATTGTAATAAATCTTTTGCCAGACTCTGTAATTGAGTATAGTTACATATTTCATGTACTTGTGCTGTGGCAAAAAAATTATCAATAAGAGATTGTTCATTACCATTGGTGATTTGGGTCAAACCAATTAAATTATCTCCCTCTTCACCTATATTATCATTATTAGCATCTTTACCTTCGATCGCCATTGCTTTTACAGACCCTAACTCATCTAGAATCACAGATGAGATATTATCATTTATATCCAGCATTTTTGTTGGAGAAAATGTGCGGTAATCGAATTCTAATACTCTTGTTTCATTACCTATTGCATCTACAGTACGGTTCACGAATAACAAAAGTGGATCATAAAACACTTCGGATTTGGTATCGAAAGGATCAGTGTAAGATACAGGACTGAAAAAACGATTTTTGATATCCTCTATGGTTTCTCCAGCATTTGCAAATTGAGTAGTTCCTGAACGTATCCACCAATGGGTATCTTGTTGATGATATTTTGCCTGTAGCATGTCTTGATCAGTCAATTCAAAATCTAATGAATGATCACTGGGCGTATATATATCTTGTAAAAGATTAGGAGTAAATGCTAATTGATAGTTCTCATATTGAATACCCCAAAGACCTAATTGCCCGTCTGGAAGAGGATTTTGAAGGTTGTTATCATAAAATTTAGTTTTGATGTGCTCGATTAACCTTTTTTGTTCCTTTCCCGAATCGGATTTTTGATGATATTCAATCTCTTCTAGTGTGTTAAATGCTTTTCTAAATTCTTCAATAGAGAAAATAGCATTTATAGGTTGCAATCCTGTGAGTTCGTAGGTTCTGGTTTGCCAACCCTGTCTTAAAATATGATGTTCATTTGTAATGATATCATTAGTAAAATCATTTTTGCTAAAGGTGATCCAATTTTTTTGTTGTGCTTTACGTGCATGCTGTTTTGCTTTGCGGGCTGCCACGGTATCACTTGGGGAGTCACTCAATATTTCTTCTGTTTGTATACGAGGGTATACCACCGCTACCGACTCTAGAACATTACCATATTCGTCAATTTCGATATTTAAGGAGTGAGCAATTCTAGGGTCTTCTGGGTTACGTTCATAAGCATACGTTATAGCTTCACTCTCTTTTACGATAAATACAGCATGTTTATTTTGATATTTTGGTTGTATTAATTGGATTTCGCAATTATGGGTAGCTACACTAAACGGAGTGGCCTGCATTTTTAACTGTTCAAAATCATTTTCATCCGTAGCATCCAAAGAAAACACCTCGGTACGAAGCACCATACCTTTACAAGCTCGCAGGGCTTCTCTATATTCCTGGACATCTAATGTATCTAAATTAAAATCTATTAGATGCTTTGCAGCAGTTATAACAGCATCAGATAGTTCGTATTCTATAGGATCGGCCTCATACCCTTTTTTCTTAAACTCTTCGTACCAATACTCTTTTTTAAATTGAGTAATTATTTTTTTTGCATCCAAAAAAGCGCCTGTATGATACCAGGTTTTAGTTAGTACCGGCGGTTGGTGATCTTCTTTGGTTACCACATTACTCGCCCCTGTTTTTTCAAAAACTTCAAAAACCTCGCTATCTCTTTGTTCTACTCTTCCAAACCCTCTAAATTCTCTTTCGGCATGATCATAATATCCATGATGATACGAATATTCTGTAGCGAATCTTACTTTGGTTACCGCCTCGGTTATAATAGTTTTACTAACACATTGTACAGGAAATGGTAGTTTGGTTATCCATGGGGTTCCTTTTTGTTTGTCCTTAAGATAATAATAGGTTGAACTCTTATATTCTACTTCGCTTTTTTTACCAAATCCATTTGCATAGCTTTTCATGATATGGGGCTTAATACCTCCCATAAGATCTATATATCGCATGGGTGCATTTTTATAAGCCGGAAGCTCTGAAGACCAAACAATACTAGAGGTACCGTTACCCAATAGATCAGTTATTGTAATCTTGTTAGGCTTTTCGGTTGGAAAGAAAGGTTCTATCTCTGTTGCATCACTCCAAGCGTTTCCGCTATGATTGAGATATGCTTTAAACGTGTTCTTACCTAGGTAAATAATATCCGCCACCCCTGTTCCGCTAATATCCGTAAGCTGTATGTATTGAGGATTAAAAAGTTCTGGAGTATCAAAACGAGGAGCATTTCCCATAGTGATTTTGGCACTAAACCGGCCATAACCAAGATTTGCCCAATAACATATTTCGCCATTTACAATTCTTACAATATCTGTAAGACCATCTCCCGTCATATCGGCCAAAAAGATACGTTGTTGTTGATCTTGAAAAACTATTGCCGGTCCGGATTCATCATCATAGGGTTTTGGCACAAATTGCGCACTATCATAACCTATTTTCCCTTTGTTTTCATACCACCAAAAAGCTCCCTGATCACTCAAAACTACTTCTGGCTTTCCATCTCCATTAAGATCAAACATGCGAACATTAGGATTACTCAAGTCTATTTGTAGCTCTTTCATAAAGGTTCTGAAAGGTTGCCATTCTTCCTCATTACTTAACTCAAAATATCCCTGCTTCCCAGGAGCATGTATTACAATTTGTTTTAACCCGTTAGCATCCAAATCTTGTAGTTGCACTACACCATTTTTAATTCCTAAGGATGATGGTTTAGGGATAATTGCTTTGGCCTGAGTAAAACGTACATTTCCATGGTCATCTTCTCCTAAATTACTTTTGTAATACCATGCATTAGCCTGCTCTGTAAGCATTCCATTAATTCCTTCGTTATAAAGATCAACCCATTGATAATTACCTGAAAGGCCGGTAGGAGCATGTATTAAATTTTCTTCTGAAACTTCTTTCACATCGGTATTCCAATGTAACCATTGGTACTCAAAGGTCATTTTTGGTAATGCTTTTACTGCATAGGTATCATCTGATTTTCTCACATATCCTTTTTGAGTAATCCCTACCAAATAGGTAAGTTCTGAAGGGCGATCTGACTTTTCTTGTAATGATGTCGAAGGCAAATATTCAAAATCTAATGATCGAACCAACGTTGGAGTACCTGCATTTAACTGTGGAAAAGTATGAAACATCAATACCCTTTGACACAATCTATTGGTTCGAATCTCAAAACCCGATCTATATGAAGAAAACGGGTCACGACGATAACGCCATTGTTGTGCATCGGATTCATCTGGTGTTGGCACCTCGTTATTATGCTCACCATAATCAAACACTAATTCAAAATGATATGGATCATTTAAAGGTTTTTCAAGTACATACGGTGTTTGAATGTTAGGGAAATAAGGATTTTGGTTTCCATATGTGATACGTTTCAAGTATCTATTTGTAAAAATAGCCAAACCATTAATCCTGTTCTTTTCATACACTTTGTTTGGTACATTGTCAAGATTTTCTTCTTTGTACTCGTAAGAAATGTAGTTTCCTTTATTGTCATATGAAAACTCTGGTAACCATTCAAAAATCTTTACACTATCTAGTGGATCTGCCAATCGATAATTTGTACTATAGCCAAAGATTGTTACCTGATCATTGGGTGTCGTGACTTTCCAATATACCCCTTGATCCTGATGGCTAATTTTTTCAATCTTGGCAAATCCTCCCTCAATACGAGGGCGATATTTTTTTATCGTATAGCCATCGACTTGCTGAGTTTTTATTTCCCATTTGCCAGGAGATGTTTCTTCGACGCATGGCACCAGATCTTCTACCCCTGAAAAAACAAATGTATCTTCAGAAAAATCATCATCAAAATATTTAGGTAATCCCTTGTCGGTTTTTCTCTTTATTGAAGGTATTCCTATAGACCACCCTATCCCAAATATACTATTACCTACTCCAGAATTATAACTCAATCCTATAGATGGAGAAAAGCCATTTCGACCAGGAGAAATAGGCAACGGCAGACTAAAACCTGAAGTGCCATTGGATGGGTTTACTTCAAATTTTTCATCAATTCCCTTTAATGCTCCCCCTCCTTTTGGAAGAGAGATTGACGGTATCTCTATGGCATTGGATTGTGTCGTGTTTTCTTTTGTTAGAAGTTCGACATTAATTGCTGGTGATTGCTGTTCGTTAGTATTTTGGTCCTCAGAATTATTTTTTAGCATATCAAATAATTTGAAATTATTTATATTCTTGTTTCTGGGGCTATCAATTGTAATAATTGACATTAATTATGTGGGGGAGTATTTCTTGTACTGGAGTATAGTTGAACAAGAAAACAATATGATTTTAAGAATCGTATTAGATCAAAGATTCTTGTATCACATTAAAGAGGGAATAAATATAACATCATATAGACCTGAATAACAAAAGGTTAATCACCCTTATTTTAAGGAAAAACACTGTATTATTTGTAAGAACTATTGGATATGAACCAATACAAGCCAATAATCACCAAATGATATACCTTTTAAAAAAGTGAATTATTAAAACACTTCTTAGGCGAAGTAAAAAGAAGTTTTGGAAGTTTTTTTGACGTGTATCAATACCTATACCCCGAAAACTTTATAAACGTAGAAGCAATACACCGGGTAGACGTATTGCTTCAGGAAAAACTCGCAATATCAATTAATCAATAAACTCTTCAGGTTTTGATTTATGTGCTACCGCCGATAGTAAAATAAAACACATAGCCAAAATTAATCCAATATAGTCCTCACTATGCATATAAGGGTCTGCCAGTTTAATTGCTGGGATAATGAAGATAGCAATACCAAATACACCTATGATAAGAGATTTGACCCTATGTGCTGTATTTCTGGCAATCATAAACCCAAAACCAATTAGCCAAATGCCGATTAAAATTTCCGAAAACAAACGAAAATCTTTCGTTAAGTCTGCAAACATATTTCCCGTCATGACCATGGTGTCAATAGATACTACATTTTTTGCCGCTGTATTAGTGAGTTCTGGAATATTTGCAAAAACAAAAATAGGACCTGCCATAGCTATAATAGCTCCAACTGTGCCTATTAAGGCAAAGTAAAATGAGTAAACAGAATTATGTTCTTTTGATACGATATTATGTAAGGCAAAAGGAACAGGTAGTAATAAAAGTTGTGATATAAAATAGCACACCATTAAGCCTTGAAAAACACCAGAAGTATTTGCCTCTACGTACCAATTAATGGCCGCAACATGGTCATCCAGCATTTCAAAAGTAAATCCAAAAAGAGGTAAAATCACTGCAAAATAAATACTAGTTAGAAAAATACTTGCGGCGGCAGCTGCTGAAGATTTCCAGGCGATGCCTCGCCATTGTGTAAATTGTGATGTTGTCATAATTATGATATTTTTAAATTTAACTTTATAGTGTTTCTTCTTAGTAAGAGGTAATAACTAATGGTTGATAGTTTTGTGAAAATGAGAACTTCTATCCAATCAAAAGGAGCACCACCTCCCCACAAAATAAACCTTGGAACTATAGGCCATATTCCAGCCCATATATACACGTAAACAGTTGAAAGTTTCGGTACTAATTTTTCTTTAAAAAGTAGTATTGTAGCCACAAGTGCATCGTGAAATCCGACTAATACTAATAACACTAATGCGCTCAAAATATCCAATTCCAGGATATTTAATATATCATACATGTATTTCACTCCTATAAATGCTTCAATCGAATGTTTGGTGTAAATAATAACGAGTAATACAACAGGGATATACGATAATAGTTTAACTAACCTTTTCATATAATTAAATATTTAGTACACACAGAGATGTATGTTGTTTATGAAGACAAACTTATTTTGAGATTTCCTTATGTAAATAAAAAATATGACGAGACTGGATTTTTGTTGATAAAGCTTGAATTTCTATTGACAGCTTCATGTAAAAAGCTATTCATATTTTCTTGAATAACTGAACTATCAATAGAATTTATTTTAACACCGTCGAATGACCTTTATCTATAAAATTCAGGAAACTAGAATTCCATTTTTTATTCCTCAACATCTTTTCGCCTTTTTTATCAGGTTTATCAGAAAAAATCCAGTTTCATCTTTTTCCTCATTAAAACCTTTCCCATCCAAAATAGTTTTGTCTGGAAATCTAAAAGCAAAAAGCAAATGAAATTATACGTCAATATGTTGTTTGGGTTGTTTTTTTTAACAGTACAAGCACAAGAGAAATATACGTTGAGTGGTTACGGAAAGGATATTACCTCTGGAGAAAGTCTTTGGGGAGTAAATATTATTGTTGGACCAAATCAAGGTACTATTACAAACGATTATGGATTCTATTCTATCACATTGGAAAAAGGAATTCATACCATTGAATTTTCTTCTATAGGCTTCAAAACCATTACAAAAGAAATCACAATTACCGGAGATATGAAATTTAACTTCGAGATGGAAGAAGCAGCGGCAACATTGGATGAAGTACTTATAACATCATCTAAAGCGAGTAGAAATATTAAATCTACCGAAATGAGTGTTGCAACTATTAAAGCAACTACTATGAAAAAATTACCAACAGGTCTCGGCGAAGTGGATTTAGTAAAATCAATACAACTGCTCCCTGGAGTCTCCAGCGTTAGCGAGGGTTCATCTGGTTTTAATGTAAGGGGAGGTTCTGCAGATCAAAATCTTGTACTATTAGACGAAGCAACAATTTATAACGCTTCTCACCTTTTAGGTTTTTTCTCTGTTTTTAATGCAGATGCCGTAAAAGACGTAAAACTCCATAAAGGGGCAATACCCGCAACTTTTGGTGGTCGACTGTCTTCGGTTTTAGATATCAAACAACGAGAGGGTAATACCAAAGAGTTTAATGGAGAGCTTGGCCTTGGACTTATATCAAGTAGAGCTTTGGTACAAGGACCTATAAATAAAGGTAATAATGAAGAGGGAAAAGGTAGCTATTTATTAGCCGGAAGACGTTCTTATATAGATCTGTTTGCACCCTTGGTAGATGATTTTAAAGACACCAAACTTTTCTTTTATGACATAAATTTAAAAGTAAATTATAATCTAAATGATAAAAATCGGCTTTTCCTTTCTGGATACTTCGGCAGGGATAGGTTTGCCATTGATAATGTATTTGGAAATACGTACGGAAATGGCTCTACAACATTACGATGGACTAGTGAAATTAGTGACAAGTTGTTCTTTCAAGCCTCTGCTATATATAGTGATTATGAATATGAGGTTGATGTTTTAACCTCTGGGTCAGAATTTCGTTGGAAATCGAATATTGTAAATTATAATTTCAAGCCTAGACTTAGCTGGTTTATAAGTTCAGGTAACACACTTAGAACAGGGTCGGATTTTACCTATTACAATTTTAATCCAGGAGAGATTTCAGCTCTTAATAATTCTTCAACAACACCTCAAAACTTTCAGGATAAATATGCTTTAGAAATTGCGCCTTATGTAGATTTTGAACATAAATTATCAGATAAGCTGAGTTTGCAATATGGGGTAAGATGGTCCAATTTTCAACGTATTGGCAAAGAAACAGTTTCGCAGTATGCAAACGGAAGTCCATTAACTTATAATCCAACATTAGATCTGTTTGAAGAAAATGAAGTGATAGGAACAACCAATTTCGGCTCTGGAGATGCAATAAAGAGTTTTAACAATATAGAACCTCGTATTTCTGCCAGATATTTATGGAATAAAACCACTTCGATAAAAGCTAGCTATAATAGAAATTATCAGTATTTACACCTCATCTCAAATTCTACATCGGCAACACCTTTAGATATTTGGACCCCCAGTGGTCCATACCTAAGACCGCAATATTCAGATCAATTTGCTTTGGGGTATTTCAAGACTTTAAAAAATAACGCATACGATTTTAGTATAGAAGCGTATTACAAAGACCTTAGAGATGTAACAGATTTTGTAGATGGCGCAGATCTTCTTTTTCAAGAAAATATAGAAACTCAGGTAGTACAGGGTAAAGGAAGAGCCTATGGGATGGAGTTTCAAATAAACAAAAATTCTGGTAAGCTTACAGGATGGTTAAGTTATACGCTTGCAAAATCTGAAAGACAAGTACTAGGTATTAATAATAACGAGTACTACCCATCTAATAATGACCAAACTCATGAGCTTAGCATAGTAGGACTTTATAAGCTTAATGACAGATGGGATTTTGGTGCAAACTTTGTTTACGGCTCCGGAAAACCTGTGACTTATCCTACAGGTAAATTTGAGCAAAACGGCCTTATCGTTGCAGATTTTGAAGGTAGAAACGGAAATAGACTACCTGCATTTCATCGCTTAGATCTATCTGCAACACTTAACCCTAAGAAAGGTGGCAATGGCACTTGGATTTTTAGTGTGGGTAATGCGTATAATAGGCAAAACGCAGCAACTATTTTCTTTAGAGAAAGAGTCGATGAAATAAACGATATAAATATTCCTACAGGCCAAACAGAAGCAAGTAAATTCTCTTTTTTGGGGATAGTACCCTCAGTAACCTATCAGTTTAAATTTTAATTATAAAACATATGAAAACAATAACAAAAGCAATCCAATGCCTTGTATATATTAGCATCGTAGTATTAATTTTTTCTTGTGAAACAGATGTTAGTAATGATATCAACTTAGCGGCGTCACCAGCAAAGCTAGTAATCAATGGAGGTTTAGAACGAAACACTGTAAGTCCTCTAAGTGTTCAACAATTAAGATTGACTACAACGAATAATTTTCTCTCAAACGAACCCAATCAAATCGTAACCGATGCTGATATATCAATTACAGATGGCACCAATACTTGGACCTTTACTCATCAAGGAGATGGTTTTTATAGTAATACAACACTAATTCCCGAACTTGGAACAACCTATACAATTACTATATTATGGAATGGAGAAACCTATCAAGGTTCTGATACATTAAATGAAGCTCCAGAATTTGATGCTTTTTTTACTGAATTTGAAGAAGAAACGATTTTTTCTCCAGGGGGTTATTTTTTGAAATTTGACAGTACTGATCCAGCTAATATTGAAAATTATTATTACAATAGACTTTTCAAAAATGGTGAATTTGTTATATCTCCGGATCCCGGTAATGCTCAAAACTTAATTACTTCAGACGAGTTTTTTGATGGACAACAACGTACAGGTGTTGATATAAATGGAGAGATAAGTTTTGAAATTGGTGAAATGGCAACTGGTCAACAACTTGGTATATCTAAAGAATATTTTGATTATCTTTTTGAATTGTTTACTCAAACTGGTAATACAGGGATTTCTTTTGGAGGCAATCCACCACCAGCTACAATTAGGAGCAATGTTATCAATATAACAACACCAAGTAATAGGGCGGTAGGTTTTTTCTATACAGCAGATGTAGTAGAGAGTTCAATTATAATAACCGAATAATTAAAAATATAGCAAATTGAATATCAATAGGTTTTTATTTTATTTTTTACTGTGCACACTGGTAAATGTAGTTAATTTCTTAAGGGATTTACAGGATGAATCTGCGATAGAAGCTTTGAGGTATGTACCTTATATTTTTCCTACCATATTGGTGTTTACAATTAGTATGTATTACTTACGATCATACATTTTAAATCTTCCATTTATTAATGGCATCATACCACAAGAGAAACGTAATATAAAATGGGGGTATTGGTTAGTATTAATTATAATTAAATCTTCACTATTTGCCTTATTGGCAATGGGGTTATCAGAACTGTTTTTCCCTGGTTATTATAGTACATCGATTACAGGTTTATTCTTCTGGGGAAACTTCATAGCAGTATTTTGCGTAATACTCTTTGTGTATGTGATGGAAGCTTTTTTAGAATCTGAAGCAGAGAAACAAGAATTTGCAATGAAACTAAATGAAATAGAAAATGAGCGTATGGTAGCAAAATATCAAGCGCTTAAAAATCAATTAAATCCTCATTTCTTATTCAATAGCTTTAATAGTCTATCAGCTTTGATGAGCATCGATGTCAACAAGGCAGATGATTTTTTACAACAATTATCTAATGTATACAGATATAATTTAAATCATAGTGAAGAATTGGTTGTCCCTCTTAAAAACGAAGTAGCGCTTATTACATCATATATGGCTTTGCAATATATCCGCTTTCGCGAAAGTATACAGATAACCTATCAAATTGATGAGTTAAAAACCAATTATCTAATACCACCAATGACTTTAGAATTATTGGTTGAGAATGCAATTAAGCACAACATTATAAACAAAACAAACCCATTGCATATTACAATAGTTACCAAAGGAGATTACATCATTGTAGAGAATAATTTTCAACCCAGAGCAACAGCTGTAGATAGCAATTCATCATTTGGAATCGGTCTTAAAAATTTAAAAAAACAATATGAGTTGATACATACAGAAGTCCCTATATTTAGAGTAGAAAAGGATCAGTATGTGGCCCGTATACCCTTAATAACCCCAAACATATGATTAACGCCATAATAATAGAAGATGAAGATATTGCAGCTATTAAGCTTCAAAAAATGATACAAGAACTAGATTCCGAAATTCATATTGCTCGCATACTATCTTCAGTAAAAGAATCAGTTGCATATCTCCATGAGCACACCCCAGATTTAATATTCATGGATATCAATTTATCTGATGATAATTCATTCGAAATTTTTAATCAAATTGATACTATTACTTCAAAAATAATCTTTACTACTGCCTATTCAGAATATGCTATCAAAGCATTTGAACAAAATAGCATAGATTATTTATTGAAACCTATTCCAAAAGAAGCACTACAACGTAGTCTCGAGAAATTAAGAAAATACGATAATCAGCCTAATCCAGATTATGCCAAGATTTTATATAATCCAGCAAATGTCTACAAAAAGCGATTTCTTGTAAAGATCAATAATAACCTCAAAACTGTCGAGATAGACGAGGTTGCTTATTTTTATTCGGAAGATAAAATCACATTTGTAAAGCTTAAGAATGATACGAAATTACCTATTGACTATTCATTAAAAAGGCTTGAAGAAATTCTTAACCCTAAAGAATTCTATCGAATTAATAGAAAGTACATCATTCATATATCTGCTATTTCAAAAATGTACTATTCTTCTAAATCTAAGATTATGCTACACCTAGAACCTACTACAGAAGATCAACAAATATCTGTTGCCATTGAAAAGCTTGGCAAGTTTAAAAAATGGTTGTCACAATAACCACAACACTTTATAAAGTAACTATTTAATATGGTAATTTATCCTTAAAGGTATTAAGCCCCACCAGTGCGTATAAAGGGCAAAAACTCACAAAACTTGTAAGAACAAATATTCCTGAAAGCCCTAGCAGTACATATGCCAAAGTACCTTGTAAAACTTCGGTATAGAATAATACTCCAATCACTGCGGCTGCTATAAATCTGATAATGCGGTCTAATCCGCCCATATTCTTTTTCATGTGTTTAAATGTTTTTATGTTAAAAAAAATCGATAATTAGTACTACTCCAACTACAATACTTGAACATATCACACAAACAATTAGTAGTTTTAATCCCTTATCCGTTTTCATAATATTATCAAATTGTCTTTTGGTTTTGTTGAAAATTGCTTTGCGCTTTTTCGTGGTTATCGCATAGTTGCTCTAGCGTTAGTATCATCATCTTTGTTATAACTAATACACAACACAGAAAAAACAAGTAGGCTTAAAAAGAAGTATATTTCATAATATTATATTTTATGATTTGTTACAACAAAATTAAATTAGTGTCCACGCAAAAGCTGTAACAATTGTTACAAGTGCTAAATATTTTAAAATGAGTTCAAAAAAATTGAATGATATCATCGGAAACTCTGATATATACTTGATTGATCAAATAGCAAAAGAACGTTATGGTTCTACCGATAACATACTGGATGCTGGTACGGGTGGCGGAAGAAATCTATACTGGTTCTACAATAATGATTATCCTGTTTGGGGAATCGATAAGAATGCCGAATATATTGATTATGCAAAACAAGTATATCCTGACAGGGCAGATAACTTTATTCATTGCGAAATATCAAATACTCCATTTTCTGATAACTACTTTGATCATATTATTTGTTCTGCTGTGCTTCATTTTGCAAACAATGCGTTACATTTCAAAAAAATGTTTGCAGAACTAATCCGTATCTTAAAACCAGAGGGTAGTCTACTTATTAGAATGGCTTCTAACATAGGAATACAGGAACACGTGCGATATATCGAAAATGGCATCTACGAATTAGGTGATGGCAGTGAACGTTTTTTGCTTACCAAGAACCTGTTACAAGAAGTGATGAGCACTCATCAGCTAAGCTTTTTGGAGCCTTTAAAAAGTACAAATGTAAATGACTTAAGGTGCATGTCTACGTTAGTAATACAGAAAAACAAGGACTAAATTCATTTATAACTTTGCTTTTCTAGCAGATATTATCAAAAAAAATAGAAATTGTAACAAATGTTACATTAAAAAGAGTTCAAAAATGATACATTTAAATCGATCAATATTTGATTATTGATCATACTCATCTGAAAAAAGATAGAGACTTATGGAAAAATATATTGAAGCGTTCGCAAATGCCTTTTTGGGCACCATACAATGGACCTGGAAATCTATACTTTTTGAAGTACCTTGGTACACTAATTATTTCTGGGGTCTTGTTGCTATTTCACTAATTATTTGGTGTTTAGAAATTGCTTTTCCCTGGCGAAAAAATCAATCGGCATTTAGAAAAGATTTTTGGCTGGATGGGTTTTATATGTTCTTCAACTTCTTTGTCTTTGCCATTGCTGTAAGTGGATTTTACAAACTATTACAACTCTTTTTTGCAGATATTGGAGTTACAGAAAAAAGCTTAGCACTTATTGATATATCTGGTTGGCCAGCAGGATTGCAATTATTGGTGTTCTTTATTGTATTGGATTTTGTACAATGGTTTACTCATATTTTATTACATAAATTTCCGCTGTTTTGGAGATTTCATAAGGTACATCACAGTGTAAAAGAAATGGGCTTTGCAGCTCACCTTCGCTATCACTGGATGGAAAATATACTCTATAAACCATTAAAAACATTCGGAGTTATGATTTTAGGTGGATTTGAACCAGACCAGGCCTATATAGTTCATTTTATCGCTATAGCCATAGGGCATTTTAACCATGCTAATATCAAGATCACTTGGGGTCCATTAAAATATATTATAAACAATCCTGTCATGCATCTATATCATCACGTATATGATTTGCCAGAAGGTCGATATGGTGTTAATTTTGGGATTAGTTTGAGCTTGTGGGATTATATTTTTGGTCATCATTATATCCCCGAAGATAGTGGTACTATAGCGTTAGGATTTCCTGGTGATGATAAATTCCCTAAGGATTTTATAGGTCAAAATACCTATGGGTTTAAAAAAGGACAAGGATCATAAGGTAAAAGGATTACATTAATTCTATTGCTCCCTGTTTTAGTTTTACAATCCCCTCGTGCTCTATTTTTTTAAGAAGTCTTGAAATTACTTCTCTAGAAGAACCCAGATCATATGCAATATGTTGATGTGTGGTATGTAATATGTGATTGCCTTTTAGCTTGGATTCTTTTTTTAAATATTCGATTAATCTTTTCTCTTTATTCGAAAAAGTTAGGATCTCAATAACATTCAGTAATTCTTCAAACTTAAGATTAAAGAGATCATAAATAAATTCATTCCATTTGGGATATGATTTGGCAATTTGCAATGCTTTATCAGCCGGGATAATGACAACTTCGGCGTCTTCTTCAATAACAGCTTTTACCTGACTGGCTGCATTACGTATAAGTGTGGTAACAGACATGACGCAACTCTCACCAGGTTGAATGTAGTACAATAACACTTCGTTGCCATGAACAGCTTCTTCTTTAAATACTTTTGCCAAACCAGATATCATCAGTGGGATTACTTTTATATAAGCTCCTTGTTTGAGGATAACCGTACCTGCATCAAACTTATGAATACTACTTATAGATACCAGTTTTTCTTTTAACTCAGGTATGGTAGCCAATTTAGGGAAATACGTATCTAAGGCTTCTGAAATCAATCGTGTCTTTTTTTACTAAGATAAGCAATAAACTAGAACTTTGTTCTACCGGTTTTTTGCTTCTAAACGCGCCAATTTTTCTTCAATTTTCATAAGTTTTTGAAGGATTAGTATATGTGTCTTTTTAGCATCAATCCCCACCGGACTGGTATCGCTATGAATTATTTTTGCCTGAAGCACTTCCAAAACAGGCTGTTTTAGAACATCTTCATGATATGTTTGCTCAGATGTTATTCTTCTACGCCCATGGTTATAAAAAGTAGTGATATTTTCGGCAAATAATTGATCTGGCGGAATGTCTAAATCATAATCTAATGGTTTCAAAAACCACATGTTATTTTGTTTTACCAATTCATGATAAAAGATTTTATTTATTTTTTCTAAAGGAGTAATCCAATTGGTAATTGCCTTTACCTTGGCGATACTATCATTTTGAGTAGTGATTTCTATTTTAATTTCATCAAGCTTGGCATACGAACTTAACAAGCCATCTGTAACTGAAACTTCCATCATATACTGATCTATAGTTTTATTACCTTTTGGGTCTAAATAAGAATATGCTCTAGTAAATTCTTTGAAATCCAACGCATCATAATATGCTGCCACTGTATTTTCCGGACTAATTTGAGTTGAATTCTTTATATAAAAGAGATACATCCCATAGGCAAAAATCAATAGCATTAAAAATCCCCATATATGGGATATCATAAATATCTTTTGCCTAAAATCCTGATAAGGTATTCCAAACTTCAAATACTCTGGTGTAATAATCCTTGAAGATTTTAAAACTCGTATCCACAGCATTTGAATATTTAATATAAAAGCCAACAAGGCTGTGGTAATGGGTATTAATCCCCACATCAGTTTTTGAAATGTTGCGACATCTTCTTTGGGTAAAATAGTAGATAACGGTGGGACATTGAGCTTCTCCCAAACCATAATCCCGTTTTCTAATTGTCGTAATCGTTGCCATCCACAGAAATATAGGATTGGATCATAGAATTTATCATTAGAGAACACATATTTTAAGCTATATTTTTCTGGTACAGTTAGAAATTGTTGTAAAGAACCTATTCCTTCTACTCCTCTGAATTTTGAATTCTCTAGCCTTTCTACTGCTCGTGTTGTTAGTTCTGGCAACCTTCTTGCAGAGTGATAATTACCATCTACTGTCATTGCATCTGTTTGGACAGAAAGCCAAGCCATCTGATCTCCAAATCCCAAAGGTAAATATCGCCAATGATCATGCTGGTCTTGTTTTAGGAAATTAAGAATAGGTAACATTTTTATTTTTTGAGGTTGCGAAGGTCTAAAATACCCCAAACTTGTTGTAAATATCGCAGTAAAAATAAATGCCCCAGCCAAAAACCCTACTAAAACTCTATGGTACACGCTTCCAAATTTCTGTTGAATATAGTACTTCAGGTCCCCCTCTATAAAACGGTAGACAAACTCTCCAAATATAGGTAATGCCATGATCGTGGCCCAAAGGGTAAATCTATCTAGTGTAAGAATATTAAATGCATTTTCTCCAAGCATCATTCTTGGGATAGGTGTTGTACCTCCTGTTCCAAGAATCATTAGTAAAGAAATAGATAATCCAAAAAACAAATATCGTTTACTAAAAAAACGATACCATACATAAGGAAGTATAAATAATATAATCCCCCATGGTATTAAAAAAAATATTAATCCCGAAGAGGTAACCTCAAAAAAGTTATCTCTGGAGCCATGCGGTATAGGAACCTGAGTAATCGGATTGTTTTTAGTATTGATCCAATATGGTAAAATACAAACGGTAATCAATCCTAAAGATCCAATTCCAAAACTTATAATTCTTTTAAATAGCTTCAAAAAGGTTTTAAAAAAAATTGCGAATGTAACTTCTTTAAATGTAGAAACCTTGTCTTTTGATACATCTATAATCACCATACCGATCAAAGGAAAAATAAAAAACACCATACCAAAGATCGGAGTCACATGGTGCGATGTTACCGTAACTGCAATTAGACTAAGTGATGTAATCAAATATTTGTACGCACCCGTTTTGATCCATAAATAAATCTCTGGCAATGCATGCAGAAGTATCGCAATACCTACAATACTAGGTAATTGTCCAAAAATGTGTAATGTTTCTACAAAAGAAGAAGAAAAAACAGCAAGGATAGCAGCATAACCTGCTATTGTTCTATTTGATGTTATTAGTAAAGTAAATCGATATACTGAGGTAATAAAAAGTATAACCGCAAGAATTGCTACTGTAAACATACCAAACTTCAATCCCCCGATATATGATAACAATGCAATGATTTGATGTACTAGCGGTGGGTATCCCATTACAGTAAACCCAGTATACCAACTATAGTTCCAGGGTTCAAACCAATTCGTCGCATAGTGATCGGCAAAAAACAAATGGATCAAAGCATCATACGTAGATTCTAATGTAAAAAAGATACCTGCGCCATGAAAAACGACTCCAATAAGTAATGCAGTAATCAGGTATTTGTTAGTAGTTTTCTTGTCTATATCCAAAGTATAATTTTTCTAATACTTAAATATACAACAAAGGTTTTGGTTTCGACAAATGGTAGGTCTATCGATAAAAACCATTCACCGACAGCAATTTTCCACTCATCGAAATGGTCCATTATTAACAGGCAATCATAGCTAATTTCAAGGTGTAATCCCAAAATAATCTATCATGAAAACCGGAATAATCATACCTTGTTACAACGAAGAAAAAAGATTAAATGCATTAGAGTTTGTAAACTTTATAAAAAAAGAAAATGATTTTCATTTATGTTTTGTAAATGATGGCAGCAGAGATGATACAATTACAGTGCTAAAGAACATACAATCTGAAAATCCTCTCAAGGTTAGCGTTATTGATATAAAAAAGAACTCTGGCAAAGCGACGGCAGTAAGGGCTGGAGCCAAATACCTTCATAACAGGAGTGATATAGAGTTTATCGGTTTTATAGATGCCGATCTTTCTACAGATTTCAAAGATTTTGATGACTTATTGAAAACATTAAAGTCAAATGACAAATTGAGTATGGTATTTGGCTCAAGAGCTAAAAATGCTTCAAATAGTATCGAAAAAGACACAATTAGAGCATTATTTTCTAAAGTCATCAAAATGCTAGTCTTTTTCATTTTAAGATTACCTATTGAAGATACACAATGTGGAGCAAAAGTGTTTAGAGCGAAACTAGTTCCCGTATTGTTTAAAAGAAATTTCTTTAGCAGATGGTTATTTGATGTCGAGATGTTTTTAAGAATGAAAAAACACTTCGGAAACGTAATAATTCTAAACAAAATCTATGAACAACCGCTAAAAAGATGGGTTCATATGGATGACTCTAAATTAGGATTAAAAGATTCTCTTGAAATCCCATACCGATTATTATCGATTTGGTTTAACTACAATGTTCTTCAAAATTTAAGTTATTCTGATTCTGCCCAAATAACTGAACCCGTAGTAGAAATATTTGGGATGCCAGTAACAGCTTTGGTAGTATGATTTACAAATCAAATCGTCATTGCCTAAAAATTGAGTTCTTTCGGGTAATCCACCCCGAAGGACTTAATTTCATACAACTATAAAAACCTAATTTCACTAGAACTAAAGATCATAGAAAACACCGGTGAGTACAAGGAGTACTCAACCAAAAAAGAATTTTATTGAATAATATACTTAAAGTAATAAAGAGAGTAATTTATAGCTTTCGGACCAAAAAAATCAAAAATTCAGTACTACAAAACAGTACTCTATCAATCTGGAGTACTGAATTCTTAGAAGTTTTAGACAACTAAAAAGATACAAACAACATATAACACATTCAAAATTAAGAGGTTATATATGTTGTGTCGGGAACAGGATTAACTCCTTCACTATGTTTCGTCGTTGGACCTTTTAGGGAAGCTTACACAAAGAAAACCATGATGCAGAGCATCATCTCTTTTTATATCCTACAATCTTTGATGCTAGGCATCAGATTTTCGGATATAAAAAAACCAGATACTTTCGTATCTGGTTTTCTTCGTAGCGGGAACAGGACTCGAACCTGTGACCTTCGGGTTATGAGCCATTTCGGTCGCACTATAACCACACTGAATGTCAGTACTTTAATTTTTTTGAAGTACCTATAAACTTGCAAATACCTACAAATGGGTACTTAAAACAGGTACTTTTTTATGAAGTACCTATTTAACGTATGCAAACATCAACAAATAGAAACAAACAAATACGTAAAAACTGTACACAATTGCTGCATACAGTTTTTAGCTTTTTCCTTTTAATAATTCAAAAAATTACTTGTAGATAACCAAATGTTTAGAATAGATTTTCCGTAAAAACCTAAAACCTATGATTTATGTAACATTGAATTCCTATTGTATAACCTTACATCGATTAATTATAAAGATCTTTGTAATAAATATTATAAAATGAGAATATAATCGTTTTCAAAAAATGAATCTTGAACGACCTAGAATTACCAAAATGATAATGCATGCGGAGTATTTGATATATACTACAAAACATTTTCAGGTAAAAAAAGAGGCAGAAATTCAAAACTCTGCCTTTTTTAATAAAGTTGAATAAAACTTTACAAAACAAATATTCTTTAGTAAGAAAATATTAAAACAATACACAAATCAATGTTATAGATCAATTTTAATATAAAATGACGACACATAATTAGTCTAACTCTTAAAGCCATTCGAATAGATTCTTTAAAATCGTCATTTTTCTTGCTGATTCTTTTTATCCTCAGAGGTTATTTACTTATTAATTAATTCTCTGGGGGCAAAAGAAATGAAAAAAAACCTCTTCTAATATTAATTATGAAACTGAATAAAAATGTAATTCTAAAATATGAAGTAGGTGATACGGTATTTACTAAAATAAACCCCAGCATTTCGCTGATAGTAAAGCGATATATTGATGGAATCTACTACTGTGGATTTCAAAATGATCCTGATAGATGGGAATTAGGTTTGACGGCAAGAGCATTGATAGGAAGTTAAATTATTCCGAAATCTTTTTTTTATCTTAAATCACACAAATTATGAAAACATCAGCAATTGTCTACTGCGAAAATGAATATGGCAAACTGGATGGTAAAATAGCAAACGGTCTTGTCCGGCATTCTGACAAGTATAAAATCGTTGGTATTATTGATAGTACAAAATCAGGTCTTGATGCAGGAGAATATTTAGATGGAATCAAAAATGGGATACCCATATTCCGAAATTTTAATCAAGCTATCGAAATGTTGGATAGTATTCCACAATACTTTATCTACGGAATTGCTCCTCTACAGCCCTTACTTAATGATGAAGAGAAAAAAATTATTTACACCGCCATCAAAGCTGGGTTACATATTGTAAATGGACTTCCAGAGTTTCTTTCTGATGATGAAGTTTGTATGAGTCTCGCAAAAAAATATAATGTATCTATTTTTGATGTTAGAAAACCACCTTCAAAAAAAAATCTTCACCAATTTACTGGCAAAATAAGAAATGTTCAAACCCCTATCATAACAATATCAGGCACAGATTGTGCTGTTGGTAAGCGAACTACAGCACTTAAATTGGTAGCGGCTCTAAAGAATGAAGGATTGAATGCCATCTTCATAACTACAGGCCAAACAGGGATACTTCAAGGTACAAAATACGGTATTGCTATAGATGTTCTAAGTTCTGGCTTTGCGACTGGAGAAGTTGAAAATGCTATTATGGAAGCACTCAAAGAAAAACCCGATATTATTGTAGTAGAGGGACAGGGGGCACTTAGTCATCCAGCATTTACCTCTTCGAGTGCAATCATTCGAGGTGCTATGCCAAAGGCTATTATCCTTCAACATCCACCAAAAAGACGTAACAGATGTGATTTTCCCAAAATTCCCATGCCAACACTTGAAAGTGAAATAAAAATGCTAGAAACTTTCTCTGGCTCCAAAGTAATAGCAATTACAATCAATCATGAAGATATGAATGACCAAGAAGTTGAAAGTACAACAAAGATTTATGAAGAAAAGTACCAATTACCTGTCACTGATGTCTTAAAAAATGATTGCAGCAAGCTGATAGAAAAACTTTATGAAATATTCCCCGATTTAATTCGTGTCAATCCATTACTATGCCAACCCCAAGAATAGATATTAATCTTAATAAAATTGCTCATAACGCTAAGGCTTTAAGTTCTCTTTTTCAATCAAAAGGCATCAATATAATTGTTGTTACCAAAGGAGTTTGTGCGCATCCGCATATTGCTAATATTTTGGTGAAGAGCGGAGTAAAAATTCTTGCTGACTCAAGAATAGCAAATATCAAAAAAATGCAAGAGGCTGGTGTAAAAGCTACTTTTTTATTGATTAGGACACCTATGATAAGTCAGGTAGAATCTGTAGTATTAGATACCGATATGAGTTTAAATTCGGAGTTATCTGTTATAAAAAAACTTTCAGAATTTGCTCTCCTGCATGGTAAGGTTCATAAAATCATACTCATGGTAGAATTAGGGGATTTGCGCGAAGGTATCATCCCATCACAATTAGAAAACACGATCAAAAAGGTCCTAACCCTTAAAGGTATTGAACTTAAAGGAATAGGTACAAATCTCGCTTGTTTTTCGGGAGTTAAACCCACAACAGAAAAGATGGACATGCTGTCTACTATTGCTGTTAGTATTGAAAAAAAATTTCATATTAAACTATCCATAATTTCAGGAGGAAATTCGGCTAATTATAATTGGTTCAGCACTACAAAAGATGTTGGCAGGATAAATAATTTGAGATTAGGAGAATCTATATTTTTGGGTTATGAACCCTTAACAGGAAAACCGATTCCAAAACTTTATCAAGACGCTTTTATGCTAGTGGCTGAAGTTATAGAATTGAAAAACAAATCATCCGTACCCAATGGTGAAATAGGTCTGGACTCTTTTGGTAACAAACCAAAATTTAAAGACCAAGGCATGATACGACGGGCTATCCTGGCAATGGGTGTACAAGACGTAATGGTGACCGGGCTAACTCCAAAATTGGATATTGAAATCCTGGGAGCCGGTGGCGATCATATTATAATCAATGCCAAAAAGGAGGACTTAAAAGTGGGTAGCGATGTATCATTTACATTAAAGTATGGCGCATTAGTTACCGCTATGAATTCATCCTATATTTCTAAAAACATTATCACTCCTATAAGTGCGGCAGCGTATTGCGCCATAATAGAAGAAAAAGACAGGTTGCACAAAAAGAATACGGCTACTATGCCAATTAATGAGGATCACACTCCATTGATAAGTCTCCAGGATTCGGATTTTAATTTAATATTTGAAAAATCCATTCAAAAAAACTATCGTTATTTAGTTAGAAAAGAGATCTACGAAAAAATAGGTCGAATCAGTAAGCTTCTGGATAATCAGGGCAAAAAACTAATTATTAGATCAGCTTGGAGATCATTTGAACATCAACAAAAACTATGGGATCAAAAAGCCAGTTTTATGAAAAAGAAATACCCTAACAAAACAGCAGAAGAAATTAACGAAATAGTGTCAATGTTTATTGCTCCAAAAAGACAATCTACCCATGCAACAGGAGGTGCTGTTGATGCGCTGATTTATGATTTAAGAAAAAAATGCGTACTCGATTTTGGAACCAACGAAGGACTACATATTGATTTAAATAAAAAATGTTATCCCAAACATCCTGACATTAGTGAAGAAGCAAAGAAAAACCGCAAACTTCTGATGAAACTTTTCGAGGATGAAGATTTTGTATGTGATCATAAAGAATATTGGCATTTTGACTATGGCAATATTGGTTGGGCGGTAGAAAAAAATGAGGAATACGCTAACTATGGTATTTTAGAAGAATCGTTTGTACAGTCAGCCAATCTCCAATATCCTGATAAAGTGTTCTTTTATCTTTAGACGTGTGGTATTTTATAAAAATGTTTTCATTGCGTAATTCAATACTCTTTTCCTTAAGTACACTCAGGTAGTACTTTAACTAAAATATATTTTCTTTTCTAATATGTCTGTTTTAATATTCTTATATAAGTTCTAAAGTAGTAGTTGGTTGAATAATACCAAAGATGTCTGATTCTTTCATAATAAGCGCATCAATACCTCCAATAGTAATTTCGGTTCCAGAATATTTCCCGTATAATACCGTATCACCAACTTTTACAGTCATGGGTTCATCTTTTTTACCCTTTCCAACGGCCAGTATGATTCCCTTTTGAGGTTTTTCTTTAGCATTATCAGGTATGATAATGCCTCCCTTTGATTTTTCTTCTGCTATATCTGCTTTTACTAAGACTCCATCGGCAAGCGGTTGAATTTTGAATTTATGCATGATCTTTTTTCTTAATTATTAAAATTCAATAGGTTTGAAGCTCTGCAAAAAGCGATTCTAACTCTGCTCTGGTTTTCTTAAGTTTAATAGCAAGATTATCAAGCATCACTTCTTTTTGCTCATCTTTAAAGTCAAAATCTTTATCAGATAAAAAAGTGAATCTCCGTTTGAGCATTACCTTTTGTTCTCTCCAACTTCTTGTAATATTTGTTTTAGCCATTTTACTATTTATTTACTACCATTAAGTAGTGGTTTTGGTAGTTGAATTGACGGATTTATAATTGTTTCCGGATCTAATAGATCACTTTTTTTTGCACCAATAGTAAGCGTTGAAATAAGGTTAAAATCAATACTATTAGAATTGTTTGTTATTTGATCTGTTTTTAAAGCTTCCTCCAAAATACCCAATATAGATTCATCAACTCTTTCATCTAATTTTCTGGCGAATAAGTTGTCTCCCTGTATTAAGAAATCAATATCCACTCTTGTCAAAGTTTCTGGTTTCAATTTTATATCGCCATTAACTATCCTTACAACAACTCTCTTATCATCGTTTATGATCGTTTCTTTGAATGAAGAATTCATTAATGTAGTTTGAAAAAATGATTTATCAGCAATTAGGATCTTACGATAGAAATCTTCAAACTTTTTCACTTCGGGACTGTGACAAATAAATTCACAGCATGCTCTGGTCAAAATCATCCATTGTCCGCCGACATACCAAGTCACATTTTTCATGAAAGATCTTTTATAGGGTATGCCGGAAAAGCCAATACCTATCTCATGAAAATGATTTTCAACGCGGTTCAGTGTATCAGATTTCTTCTTAATTTGATTGGCTATTTTTATGAAGTTTTTTTCTTTATTCCTGCTCAAAAAATCAAAAATAAAATCTTGAGATTTCAAAGGAAAATCCTGATCGCTTAGATTAATAAAAAAATCCCATTTCAGACAACGGTTTAAGAGATATTTCATTCCATTAATTTGAGACTGTACCATACTATATCCTCCCCTCTCTACATTTTCGCTTTTTAAAAGATAAACGCTGGAGTAATCTTCCAAAAATGTTTTAACATCTTTTTCAACGTTTATATCAACCTCTTGATCGATCTGTATTAAGTAGTGGTTTTCTGGATGGTAAATGGCTTTAAACAATCGTTTGAACTGTCCAGGAAAACGGTGAACCAATATGAAGTAGGCAATCTTAGGCTTCTTTTTTGGAATGTTAAAATCAAAGCTTTGCTTTTTTGGTATGCCTAATTCTTGTGTCATTTTATGTATGTGTTATTTTGTTCTTAACTTTAGTTATTTTAAGTAATCATTATAAAAGCTCTCTTTCAAAAAACACTACTTCCTTTTTCTTAGGATCTTCTGCAAACGTACAGTAATATATTCGGCGGTAGTATAATCGTACAATCAATTTAACTTCAGGATTTGCTTTGGCGTAAACCGTATCACCTGGTTTGAATTTACTTTCTTGTCCTTCCATATACTTTATATTTAAATTCTAAATACTCACATCTTCATAACCACTTTTAATGATGATCGACATCATTTTAAATCGTTTATTAGCCTTTACTACATTTCTTGTATGAGCTGGGATAATGATTACGTGACCAGTTTCAATCGTATTTGATTCTTCATTAATAATAATCTCAGCTTCTCCATCTATTACCTGAATAAGATTGTCAAAAGGAGATATTTTAGAGGGCAACGCTTCTCCACTATCAAATGATAATATAGTTACAGTTCCTGTTTTTTTCTTCAGGATTGCTTTCATAATAACAGATTTAGGCACATAATCAATAGTGTCAACCAAATTAAGTTTAAAGGATTTTTCTAATTCTTGATTTTTCATGGATAATATGATAGAAGATTAATGCTAAACTAGAATAAGATGATCATGATTTTTTACATAACGTTCATTCACCACTCCTTTTCTCCTTTCTTTTTGCAGCTTTTGCAGCCCTTTTTTCTTTCAAGCTTTTTGCAGGTGCTTTTTTACCTGACTTGGATTTACCTTCTTTTTCTTTTGACATGATTTTCTGTTTTAATAATATTAGTAGCTCACCTGTTATGGGTAGTTTTAATATGTATACAAAAATCAGTTAATTAATGATTTAATGCGTTACATTACGCTGAACCTACGTTACATATATCACACTTTTGAATAATATTATTTTGAATATTAAATAACCAATATATCAGAACTACAATTTGTTAGGATATGATTAGATAGTAATTCCTCATTTGAGGTTTTTCTGATTAATCATAAACAAAAGGGTCTAATTATAATGAAGAAGGCATTATATCACTCTTCTTTTTAAAAGGCTTCTTATAAACAATTGTACGGTGTGGATATGGGATTTCAATACTTTCTTTATCAAACCTTTTTTTAATAGATTGATTAATATCATAGTGCATATCAAAAGCTTTGTATGGATTATCACACCATACTCTAGCTTTCAGGTTTACACTACTCTCACCAAAACCAATAAGAAAAACCTGAACAATTTCTATATTTCTATTTTTTTCTTTCTTAGATCGGTTATCAATACAAAAAGGGTGTTTTTCTGCCTCCTCTCTCATAATGGTTTTGGCAATATCAATATTGCTTTCATAACTTATTCCAATCTCAATTGATTGACATATTTTTTCATTTGCAATACTACTATTAATAACTGTTTCACCACTTATTATTGAGTTTGGGATAATGATCCTTCTATTTTCAAAATTGACAATTACTGTGTGTCTTAACGTAATATCTTCTACTGTCCCTGTATATTGATTAGCAATTGTGATAAAATCACCAACTCTAAATGGCTTGAAAATAACAATAAAAGTTCCACTAACAATATTAGATAAGGCTTGTTGCGCAGCTAACCCAAGAATAGCTAGAAAAATACCTGCACTTGCAAAAACCGTAAGTGCATAAGCTTTGAGAGGAGGGATTAGGAAAGTAATGGTAGCTAGGGCAATTAGCCAAAATAGAAAAGCAACAGCATTTTTAAAAAAATGATAATGAGTAGGCGCTATTTGAGATTTTTTTGAAGTATGCAGAATGTACTTATTGAGTACCCATATCGATACTTTGATAAGTGCCATTGTCACTATAATGACTAAAACAACAATTACGATATAATTGTTGCTCCATTTAGTTATAAAATCTATTATTTTCATAGGCGATGACCTGTCTTTATCAAACCCAATATGAAGCTAAATACTATTTTTGATTATTTTAAAGACAGCTATATGTTACTTATTTTTTGTTTTAAAAGAAATCAAATGAATCATTACAAATGAAATTATCATAAGCTAAAGATTGATCCCATAAGATTGCCCTATCATTGTTTTAACTTTTTAGCAGCATCACTTACTCCGATAAAGGGTATAGCACCTGCGCCTGTAACTTGTGGTAAAATTCCATTCCATTTTTCTATAGCTTTAAGGTTTGCTTCGATCTTTCTGAGTTCAATTAGGTCAGGTGAAATATTCATTTTTTGTAAACGTAACGCCTCTGCTTCAGCTGTTGCAGCAGCAATCGTTTGCTCTGCTTCGACTTTTATCCTATCCAAATCTCGCTTTGCCTTTAATGCATTTTGTTCTGCGGTTTGTTTTGCTTCAATGGCATCAGTAAAAGTTTGAGAAAAGCTGAAAGAGATAATAGAGAAAGCATCAACTGATATATTTGATGCAAGCAGTCTTGAGGTAAGTGCCTGTTGCATTTCGGTACTGACGGCAGGTCTTTTGGTAATTAATTCTTCTGCAGTATATCTGGCTGAAACAGCTTTCATTACCTCTTGAATGGCTGGATCAATAATACGCTCTTTAAATTCTACTCCAATGGTTTGGTAAACTAAATTTGCTTTATCCGGCATAATATGATAATTCAAGGCCACTGATAAATCTACATCCTGAAGGTCTGAGGAAGAGGATGCAGCATCAGTCATCGTTTTTTGGATCTTTACATCCATTAGAATCACTGTTTGCATTATTGGTATTTTGAAGTGAATCCCTTCCTCCAGTACAACATTTTGAACTGCCCCAAAATTTTGAACAATTCCTCTTTCACCTGCTCCTACTTGAACCCATGGCTTAAATGCTATTAATAGTATAAATACAAATGCCAAAATGAATAATTTCTTCCATTTGCCATTTTTCAATGCATTCTTTATTTGATTTATATCTTGATCATCCATTTTGCTTTTATTTTACTACAAAAATGGGATAATTAAATATACATTGTGTTATACTACACTAAATCCATATTACATATATCACACATTCTCAAATATCAATACAGAAAAAGATTATTTAGTATAGAAATAACTTTCAACAAGCATGGTTTCTGGCAAAAAACAGGTCACCTTTATGGTTATGAATAAAAAAATAATTTTATCCATGGGTTTACCTATTAGGATAAGAAATGCTACTGGTAAAACAGCAATCATTGAACTTAATGAAGGGCATTTTGTGATATGTAAGTATCAAAACAATATATCGGTTTATCTAAATGATGCAAAATTGAAAAAGTGGTATCCTGTAAGTTTGTATAAAAGATTGGTTTATATGCTTAAGATCTGGTTAACATGATATAATTGGTCATAAATCTTCCAGATTTTGTTTACGCTTTTCTTTTAATTGCTTATAAAAAGTAGGTGTCAATCCTGTCAATTTTTTGAATTGATTGGATAAATGCGCAACACTGCTATAGTGTAGTTTATGGGAGATCTCGGTAAGATTTAGTTCGTCATAAATAAGTAATTCTTTAACCCTTTCAATTTTATGGATAATAATAAATTGCTGAATGGTAATTCCTTTCACTTCAGAAAAAATATTTGCTAGATATGTATAGTTATAGCCAATTTTTTCACTTAAATAATCGGAATAATTGACTTTAGGTAATTCATCTGTATAATGAATCATTTCTATAATGACATTTCTTATTTTTTCAATTAGAATACTTTTTTTATTTTCCATTAATTCTAAGCCAGATTTACTTAGATTTTTCTTCAATTCGAATCGTTGCTCTTTGGTTATATCTTCCAAGAGTTCTATAACACCTAACTCCAAAACGACATAATGCAATCCAAGTTTTTTTAACTCTTCTTTCACCATGAGTTTGCATCGTAAACTGACCATGTATTTAATGAATAATTTTGTGCTCATGTTTATATTTTGACGATGTATTTGTTTTTTGTTAAGAATTAAAATTTTATATCATTTTCGAAGATGCTGTCCAGGCACAAGCTTCTGTAAACGTAGTACGGTTGATACTTCTCTATTCTTTTTCCCCTCAATAATTATATCCTTAGTAAACGAAATGATAAAATTTTCTCCAATATGTTTATCTATATGTAATGGATATTTTTCAAGTATAACAGACAGAACTTCATTAAAAACCAATATTTCATCAAATCCAGATACGGTTTTACAACAAAACGAATAACCTCCTTCAACACGTCCTTGATACACTCCCTCTAGTTGTTCTATCCGGTTTATTTCTTGGGAATGGCAAATGGTAAATGACATCAGCGCTATTAAGAAAAGTTTTATCTGTATTGTCATTTTTTGTTTTTTTGTAGGGAGTTTTGCTTTAAGAATATATATTTAAGCTTCCTCGGGCAATCTAAATATCTTAATTATCCTTGAACTTGGGTTTTAGATACTCAAAATTTAAGTATATCATCAGCATAGGAAATAAGACATAAAAAGCCATCTTCAATAGATGGCTTTTCAACATTTTCAGAGCGACAGGACTTGTTATTTAATCAATTCAACATTGACTGCGTTCATTCCCTTTTCACCTCTTTCCATCGTAAATTTTACGTTATCATTCTCACGAATTTCATCTATAATACCGCTTTGATGTACAAAGACATCCTCATCAGAATCCTTGAGTTTAATAAAGCCAAATCCTTTGGCACTATTGAAAAATTTTACTGTTCCTTCTTTCATTACTTTGTATTTATTACTTAATATTCTATTTAATGTTTGTTTGATATAATTATTTACTCTGCTTCTTAGCGTTTTTTTTTGAGAAGTTAGAGTTTGTTCTTTCGGGAAAAATTAGATTTTTGATACTACCGGCTTTTTGTTTTAAGCCTGTCCAAGTATAATTCGAGGACGATGTATAAGCATAAAAGATTGAGAAACAAACAGAAATATCCAATCATGAGGACTTGTTCTACATTGAAAACAGCGTCCAAACCGATGTTGCTATCCTTACATTTAGCCTAAAAATGTTTTTTGCACTATTGCCGAGAAAAAAAGAGAGCAAGAAAAGAATATTGAATTTGAAAAAACAAAATTAAATTGAAGCTTTACGAATTTTATCATTGCAAAGATACTTTTAATTTGGGTCTTATCTCCATATCAAATGTTAAATACTTGTATATCACATTTCATGATTTAAAACAAACCCATATACCAACTTAAAATTAAACTTATAAACTCTTCATAATACCAACTACGCTAACTTCTGGTATAGCAGTGAGGTTAAAAATGTAGAATTCTTCCTTTTTAGATTAACCAGAATATTTGCCTAAATACAACATTTAGGCTTGATCCATTTTTAAACTATCTTCACAATTAAGAGAGTCATTTTCAGATATAAAAACTACAAAAACAGGTACTCCGTTTAGGTACTTCAAAAAGTACATTTGCCTTTAAAACCATTTTAAGTCATTCATAATAAACAATCTAACTCATATATCATCTAAAATAATGTATTTGCAACCTTCGGGAGAATCGTACGAAAGGTTCACCTTTTTTGAGATGAAATTAGATAAAAAAAAGAAAGGCTAAAATATTGAATTTCAATATTTTAGCCTTTTAAAGTAGCGGGAACAGGACTCGAACCTGTGACCTTCGGGTTATGAGCCATTTCGGTCTCACTGAAATTATACTGATTATCAGTATTTTAACTTATATGAAGTACCTAAAAACTTGCAAATACCTACAAATGGGTACTTAAAACAGGTACTTTTTTATGAAGTACCTGTTTTTCAAGAAATCATTTTTTCTGATTTATATACTTACCAACAACAATCGCAGTAAGAATCACCAAATAAAACTGTCCCATCATTCCAATCAAGATAGCTGCTTTCTGTGCCAAGGAAGTCACTGGTACGATTTCTCCATACCCAATAGTCATTAAAGTAATATATGCATAATACATCAATCGTTCTGTGAATAATTGTGATTGGTTAATGGTAGCTTTAAGTCCTTCAAAAGAACTTGGGTAAACCATTTCTATAGATAAACAAATAAAAAAACTGATGAGCCCTAATGCAATATATCCACTAATCAATCCAAAAATTACATTCTTATTGATAACCTTAGTTTTCCAGATTTGTCCGATAATCTCGAAAGTAACAAAGATGTAAAACAAAAAATAAGTCCCCATATTAAGAAAATCTAGAAACCTATTGTTTTGACTTTTGAATAAATCCGCACTAAAAACAATTCCAGATACTAGTAGTAGTATAATAAAAAACCACATGAGTTTTTTCTTTTTAGAGATTAATACAATCCCTGCAACTAGGTTGATAAGAAATAATATGGGAGATATTATCGTCTCAAAAAAATCTCCAGGAATGATCAAAGACCCAAATAGGATTGCAATCTGACTAAACAAAAAAAGCTCGAAACGATATGAATATAATTTCTCTGTCATATTAAGTTATTCAACCACTATAAAACAATCAGAATCTGTATTATAATTGTATCCTCCGATCTGATTTTTTTCAAAACATTCGCTAAAAAGCTTGATAAGATTAATCTCATAAGTTTGTAAAGATACTTTTAATCGGTCTAAAACGGATTTATGAATTTTTAGTTTTTCTTTTTTATAACCATTTTTAGAAACTAAAAAAGAAAGCTTACGACTGCTTCTGGGATAAAACAATCTCACAAAGCCTTTTGCCGGATTATTAGTTTTGTCAAAACGATCTTCGTACACCCTCACGCCTTGGGGAAGTAGTTGATAAGGTTCTAATTGTTGAATCATCCAGTTTAGTGAAACCCCACTAATATTGGTATTTCTGGCGCCTCCTCCTACATCAGAATGTGCCCCAAAAAACCAAACTTCATTAGCAATATCCTCTGGCTTTACCTCGGGACATGTAGATATCATACGCTGTTGTGTTAGCAATACTGGTGTAAATATAGAACTGCGATTATCATTAATCGATAATGCGTGTACTGCTTTTTTTACATTACATAATTGATCAAAATAATTATTTTTTGGAGCATAATATTCTTCATCATATTTTGGAACCCCAAGAGCTGCTACTGTATCCCACAGCCCTATAAAATCGATCTTGTAATTATCAGGATTTAAGAGTTTTCCTGTTATTTTTAAAACATCATTTCTTCGATCTTCTAAGGTCTTGTTAGTTTTGTGCGCATCATAGATTCTTTTGATAAATTTTAAACGCTTTTCTTTAGGAATATCTTTAACATCTACAATTCCTGCTACGTAAATTAACCCTGCTAATATTCTGGACGCATATGCACCACGACTAAATCCAAAAATATAGATTTCATCTTTTGTTTGATGATCATAATGCTCTGCCAGATACAAATACGCTTTACATACTTCTCGTCTTATTCCTGAACCTGTCACCATCCCTAATATATCTGCTCCATTTCCAACTCCTCTTAGATATACAGCACTTACATTTGGATTGTCCTGAAGTGTCGTTAGATTATAAAGTTTAGATATATTCGTATGACTCGCCTCATTATTATGAGTGCCATCCAGAAATACAGCTAGTTTTTTAGGCGCTTTTCCATTAGATATTGGATAGTGAACAATAGGAGCTTTAATAGCACAACTGGCACAAGCAAGACAAAGAAGTAGCATTAATGAATTCCTGAAAGTTGATTTCTTTAATGTCACATTAACTATTTTTTAAATTGATCAGAAATCATTTTAACAAAGGCATTTAGAACTTGGTCAGCAGCGTCAGGATCTACAACATCAAGAAGACATACGTTGACTAGCTGTTGGTCTTTTTCTAAGGTTAAATCGTACGTAATAGATTCTAAAATATACGTAGTAGCTATATTTTTTGAGTCTTTAGAGGTATCAAAATCTAACTTGTCTAAGTCCGGTAAATCAGTTAGATTATCATAAGCTTCTATGGTGAAAGAACCTTTTCTTTTATTCTCTATTTGAATTTTTCCTCGCTCCGGTTTCGAAGAACTATTGGTTTCGATAGTCTGCTTTAATGATGTTATTAATAAGCCTTCTATTTTTTTGTCTTTGAACATTCTTAGTATCTGTTCTACTTCTTCTGTAGTTCGTTGTTCTTTATCTTCAATATCAGGGAATATCCTATGCATTCCGATAGCATCAATATGTTGTCCTTGTAATTTTGATACAATCGCTTTTTCATACGTTTTCTGGACAATAGGATCAGGAGTTTTTGCTATAACAAGAATTTTGTTTCCTTTTATATTTTGAAAATTATCTGATTTCCAGGAATCTATTACTTCACTTGCTCCACAACTCGTAAATAGGAGTGCTAAACATAAAATTGACACATATTTATTCATCAAAAAAACAGTTGTTTTATAATTTTACTCCAACAATGTATCATCGAACTCATATTCTGTATAATCTACCTTATACAATACGCTATAAAAAGCAGGAATAAATAGTAAGGTGATCACAGTACCAAATAATAGTCCAATCATAATAGTTACCGCCATAGGTTCCCACATTTCTCCTCCACCAAGATATAATGGGATTAAACCGAGTACCGTAGTAAATGTTGCTAAAAGAATAGGTCGAAAACGTTGAATACAAGCTGCGATAATCGCATCCTGAGGTTTTCGTTTCAGTTCGTTTTCTTCTATTTCTATCCTGTCGATTAATACAATAGCATTATTGATCACGATTCCTGCTAATGAGATTACACCTAAGAACGCCATAAAACCAAAAGGGACTCCAAAAATTAATAAACCTATTACCATACCAATCACACCAAGAGGAATGGTAGTAACAATCATTGTCATTTTTCTAAAAGAGTTAAATTGAATGATCAATAACATGACAATAATAAAAGCGGAAAGTGGTAAATATTTCGCCACAGCGCCCATGTTTTCTGCACTATTCTCAGCATCTCCACCTAATGTATAGGTGTATTCTTTTCCCCATTTTGATTCTTGTTCTTTTAACCATGGAGTTACTATTGCAGTCACTTCTGAGGCATTTCCATCCTCGGTTAATTCACTGGATACATTGATGGTTCGTGTAAGGTTTAATCGCTTTATCTTAGAATATTGCCATTGCGGAATGATATTCGCTACTTGTAATAAAGGAACACTTTTTCCGGAGTTTTGTCCATAAATATTAAGCGTTTCCAGAGAAGCTAAGGATTGTTGTTTTCCTTGATTACTGGTCATTACAATCGGAATAGACTTATCATTTTCTCTAAATTCTCCTGCCTGAAAACCATCTAATACAGTTTGAAGAGAGATGGCTACATCCTGATTTGTAATTCCTGCCAACTGTGCTTTATTTTGGTCGATATCAATAACGAACTTTTTCCCTTTAGGTCCCCAATCATCCTTAATATTTTTAGTCCCCGAAATACTAAAGAGTTTTGCCTTGATTTCTTCGGCAATACTGGCTAGTTTATCCGGATTATCACCAGATACCTTAATTTCTATTGGAGTTCCTCCACCGCCTGATCCTAACAATCCCACTTTTATATCTGCATTAGGAAAGGTATCGAAGCAAAAAGCATCCAGTTGTTTTACCATATCATTATTCACTAAAAAAGAGGAAGTATTGACTAAAATATGAGCGTAATTAGAATTAGGCTCATCGGCATTATATCCCAAATCATAGGATGATGGTCCTTCTCCAATATACGAGGACCAATCCACGATACCATCTGCTTTTTCTTCAGTAACTTTTAGCGTATTAGTTATAAATTCTTCGATAGCTAATATGGTTTCTGTAGTGCTTTCAATTTTTGTTCCTTGAGGTAAATTAATATCTATCGTAATCATATTACGATCACTATCCGGGAAAAATACAAATGCTAATTTTGTGAAACCATAAAGTGACAAAAAGAACAATACTACAATACTTACCAAAACAGTTTTTTTCCATGCCAAAGCGATTAGGATAAGATCTTTATATTTGGATTTCAACCCATCAATCATACGATCCAAAAAGCCAACTTTGCCATCTTCTCGTTTTTTAATTTTTAGAAAAAATACACAGAATAAAGTGATGATACTCAGTGAAATAATCCAGGAAGATAAGAGCGCAATGGTAATTACTACAAAAATAGGCCCCATAATATCACCCATCACAGATTCTGCCATAAAAAATGCAAGGAATGCAGCTGAAGTTGTTAATGTAGAAATCAATAAGGGCATAAATAATTCGGCACACGAATCAATAGCCGCTTTTTTTACTTCGATCCCATTTTCCATTTTTACCATAATGGATTCTGCCACTACAATGGCATTATCCACCATCATTCCCAATGCCATAATCAAGGCTGCTAGTGTTATCTGATTAAGACCTATATCGATAAGTCCCATGACCATTAATGTTGTAATTGTTACAATCGGAATCAAACTGGCAATAACCATCCCGGTTCGGAAACCTAAGAAAATAAGCATCACTGCTAATACAATAGCAATAGCTTGCATCAGATTTCCTATAAAATCGCTAATCTTAAGATCAATATATTGGTCTATAGATGCTAATCGAGAAACTTCTAATCCTACAGGTAGTTTTGCTTGCCATTCTGCCAATAGCAGATCGATTTCTTCTCCTAATTGGATAATATTTCTCCCTTCTTTTAAGGAAATATGTAGTGAAATAGCATTTTTTCCATTAATTCGTACTTTTTGTTTTGGAGGATTAATATAACCTTTTTCTATATCCGTAATATCTCCTAAGGTAACTACTTGACCACTTTGCCCAATAGGAATCAGCATACTTTTGATATCCTCTATTTCATTAAAATTACCTGTTGGCTCTAATATGATACGTTCGTCCTCAATATTAACTTCTCCACCAGAATTCAGGATATTTGTGCTTGCAATAATTCCTTGCAGACTGCTCGAGGTTAACCCATATGCCTTGAGTTTTGTATTGTCGAATTTCACAAAAACACGTTCTTCTTGTGCTCCGTTGATTTCTACTTTAGCAGCATCTTCTAACTTAATCAGATCATCACGAAGATCATCTGCTTGTTCCTTCATAGCTGCATATGAAAATCCATCACTGGTAATTCCCACAGCGATACCAAATACTTCTCCAATACCGTCATCATTCAATTGTGGCTGTACATTACTTGGTAATCCCTGGATTGTATTTAATTTACGGCGTAATCGATCCCAAACGGGTTGTAACTGTTCAGGCTCAACTTCCATTTTTAACTCTACTTGAACCACAGAAAGTCCTGTTCTGGAAGTACTGGTTACTTTTTTTAGTTCAGGGAGTTCCTGCGCTATTTTTTCAATTTTGTCTGTTACCAATTCCTCAACACGTTCTGGACTTGCTCCTGGAAATGATGAAACAACAGATGCCACACGAATCGTATATGGTGGCATACTATCTCTTGACAATGAGGTATAAAAAACCATTCCCATTACCATCACTACAGCAAGAATACTTAGCGCAACACGATTTTTTTCAATAGAAAATTTAGCAAAATTCATATATTCTTCTTTTGAGAGGGGATTATTGTAACTTCACTTTTTGTCCGTCTAACAAGGTCTGAAGCCCTGCAGTAGCGATTTTTTGCCCTTCCGTAAGACCGCTTTTAATTTTAAAACCGTCCGTAGTAAGTTCTCCAATTTCTACACGATGTTTTTTTACAATCCCTTTAGTCCCATCCTCAAATTCAATTAAAAAAACAAAATTACCTTCGCCATCTTCTCCAACAGCTTTTACTGGAATTACTAATGCAGTATCACCACTAGTTTGAGTATTTCCAAAATTAAAAGTAACATTGGCGGTCATTCCGGGTTTTATTTCTTTAGTTGGATCTGTAATATCAATTTTTACCGGATAAGTGGCAGAACCTTCTACTACAATAGGGGCAATTTCGATAATATTTCCAGTGAATTTCTTATCACCCAAAGCGGAAAATGAGATCTCGGGATTCATTCCTAATTGTACTTTGTTAATTACATTTTCTGGTAAGCCTACTTCGATATTAGTATGGTCTCCGGCATTAAGTATTGCAATAACCTGCCCGGCACTTACATTTTCATTAAGCTGACTGTTTTTTGCAGCAATGATCCCTGTCTTTGGTGCCTTGATATATCCATAACTGATCTGAGATTGCTGGATACTTTTATTTCGTTTTGCAGATTCATATTGATCTAAAGCACTCTGATAATTATTTTTTGCAGATTCGTAATCACTTAAAGAATTACTCCCTTTTTCATACAGGGATTTAATACGATCCATACTAGATTTGGCAGTATTCATAGCTGATTTAGCGCTATTGAGAGCAGAAACTGATTGTTCATAAGCAAGATTGGCCTGTACATTGTCCAATTTAGCAATCAAATCACCTTTACTTACTTTTTGCCCAACTTTGATATCGAGAGTCGTAATGATTCCAGTACTTCTGAAACTTAGTTCTATTTCATCACCAGCTTTAGCAACACCACTAAAGGTTCTCACCTTTTGAGCGTTAGAACTACCTACAACTTGATATTCAACCGGTCTTAGCACTTCTTCTTTTATAACTTCTTTTTCTTTACAGGCATGTATCATTAGTAATGAAAATACCATAAGTACTATATGCTTTATAGATTTCATAGGTGGTGTATTAGTTTTTATTTAAAATATATTGTGTAGCTCTTTGAATAAAATCCTGGTTATTTGCTTCATCATTCATTAAAAAGAAATATCCTATAGCCCTTTCTAACTGCATAGAGGTTAATAAGTAGTCATAATTGGCTGTTGCTCTTGCAAGTTTGGCCTGTAAATAATTAGTCTGCGCATCGATTAACTGAATCAGTGGAACAGCTCCTTGAGCATAGGCATTTTGAGTAAGGTCTAAACTCTCTTTGGCAGCCTCTTCTGATACTTTGGATATTTCGATATTTGCAATTTGATTGATCATGTCTAGCAAAATGTCATTTACATTTCTTTCGATGCTAAGTTCTATATTCTCTTTCTGGACCAATAACTGATCTTCTTGAATTTTTGCAGTTTGCCTGTTAATGTTTCGCTGGTTTTGCTGAAATATAGGTAAGGAAAGATTTACACCAACATTATAGGTTCCATCAGGAGCATCAGGAAAACCGGCAGGTACTGTTGATCCTTTACCAGATTCTGAAATAGCAAGATTATATTGGCCTTGTAACGCCACTGTAGGAACAAATCGTCCCAGATTATTAAATCGATAGTTACGTTGGGTAGCCTCCATATTGTAGCCAATATTTTTTAACTCAGGAGCATTTTTCTTTGCTTCTTCGACTAAAAATTCAATGAGTGCCGGTCGTAATTTTGGGTCATCCAAAATTTCCAGAAAATCCTGGTATTTATAATTTTCAAATACCCCTTCGGATATTTCGGCATTATCAATATCAATCTCAGTAGCAATAGGGTTATTCATTAACTGATTAATCGCGTTAAAAGCTTGCTGTTTTTGATTTTCTGCATTAATTAAACTCTGGGTATTCTGTGCTAACTGACTTCTGAAACGTAATACATCTGACTTTCCGGATTCTCCAGCAGCAAAGTTTTGATCCGCTATTTCTAAATTCTTTTTGGTGACCTGAAGATTTTGATTTTGAATTTCGACATTAGTTTTTAAAATCAAAGCATTAAAATAGGCTACTGATGCGTCTAATAATGCATCCAGTTCTGCTGCATTATAAGTTTCCTCCTGTGCTTTTTGTAAATTCTCACTGATTGTAATATTGGCTCCGGCACCTTCAGAGTAAATCACTTGTTCTAGTGTTACGTTTCCAGAAGTAGAAAACTCGGGATTAGCACCATTAGAAATCTCTGCAACATCCGGATCTAGATATAAACTATTGGCACTGGCGGTTACATTGGGAAGATAACTGCTTTTTGCTGTTTTTAGATCCTGAGTACTTAACTCAATATTTTTTCTTTCTGCATCAAGTGATAGGTTTTTAGCGACCACTCCCTTCATGATATCTATAATAGAATAAGACGTACCTACTTGTTCATCATTAGCTCCTCCGATAAAATCTGCTGTAGCCAACATACTATAGCGTAATGGAAATCCAATCTTTTTTGCGGTATTAGCATTTATAGAAAGTTTATTTTTGTATTCTAAGTAGATGGGTAACTCAGAAGCATTTGTGCCATTAATAATGGCTTCTATATTTAAAGCAATACGTCTAAAAAACTGATCGATATACGTTTCCGGTTGGTTAGATGCTAAAATCCCTCTCTGTACATCTTCGATACTATAAGCTGAAAACGAAGGTAATTTTTTTGCGTTGATCGTAGTAACCAATGTTTTGAATTCAGTATCGTTTAGATGAAATCCTGTGGTAAGGTATACTGCATCAACATCATCTAAATCTGTCGCTATATTTTGATTATTCTGAAGAGGAATCAATGTATACGTAGCTTCTTTTTTTGAAAAATAGTCGTCTAATAACTTTCTAATTGGTAATAGATCAGGCAAAAAATCGTCGATGATAATCCCCACTTTTTTATAGGGGTAAAGAGATTCGAAAACATCTAAATCTTTTGTATATGAAAAAGGCGCGATGAGGTAGGTAATATTAGCAACTCCCGAAGTTTTTTGATTTTCTGGAAAATCATAAAAATCGCTATTCGCAGATCCGAATAAAATAACAGGTTTTGGATAGTTTTTTTCTTTATCAATGATCAGCGTATTGATCACTCCAAACGCTAAAATAATATCAGTATCAGAGTTTATAAGTGTTTGATAGTTTTCTTTTGCTCTGGTAACATTAAATCCGTTTTCCAGTACTTCCTTAAAAACGATCGTTGCATCTTGTCCAACAACACCTTTTATTTCGTTTTTTAATGTAGAAAGTAAGGGTTTTGTTTCTTCAGATGATGTATCGGAAAGAATACCTATGATCACTGTTTTATAGGATTGAGAATATCCTGAAAAGTGTACGAAGATAAGTAAGAGTAGTAATTTTATATTTTTCATATTACTAAAATGATGCGTGTATACTATAAATTAAAATAATAGTTTATAATTGATTGAGTCGCTTATTCACTGACCAGGATAGTTTATCATAAAAATTAGAGAAACTCTCGAATTGTTCTATAGGTAATATTTGTTCAAGCTCCCTATTTTGTTCTTTTACCAGGTTGTTAAAGCCGTCAATAATTTCAATCTTAGATAGTTTAGTGTCTTCACCAAGCTGCTTCATTTTCAAACCATAATAAGAAGTAATAATTGTAAATCGGGTAGTTGTTTCCGGAGTCATCGTTTCATCAGTAATAAGATCCCTCATCCAATTTTCGATATAGTTGGTTTCTTCCTTCTTAAATATTTCCAAAACAGGTTTAGCCTCTTTTTCAACAACTTCTGTTTGTCCAAAAATGGTTATTGAAAAAAAAGCAAAACATATGCAGATAAAAATGTCTTTGATCCTCATATCTTTAGCTAAGTTATGATGATTGATATATGCTACTTGACCCAACCTTTTCTATTGTAGACACTAGTAACAATTTTACCGAAACTTTCTCGGTGTATTTTATACTGCTCGTCTGTTAGAAATTCTTTGACCTCATCATTAAGCTGAATTACCATAGCGTCAAACTTTGTTTTCATCTCAGCTTCGGTATATCCTTTATTCTTATCTCCGATACGTCCCATTTTATTGGTGTAGTATAAGAGAATACCATAGTAGTCATCTCTAAGGTCTTCTGTTAGTTTCATTTTATCCACTTCTCCGGCAACGAAAACTTGTAAATTGTCTTTTTCATTGGATTCGAATATTTCTACTTTGTTCTTTTGCCTTTCCTGTAGTTTTTCTTCTTGTGTTTGTCCAAAGGCAGATATGAAGACTAGCAAGAGTAGTCCAGTGAAGTAATTTTTCATGATTTGTGTGTTGATGAGTTTTGGTTTAAAAATCATATAAATTTAACTTTTTTAATTTAAAATAATATGATTATGATTTTTTTATGAATTGTTGAGACTTGTTTTAAACGGAGTTATACGAAATCAAAAAACTTTTAAATAAAATCTAGAATACCAAAATCTGATAAAAGTCAGTAATAAAGATTTTAAGATAAGTCATATCGATCATCATGTTTTCATAAGAATCCCTGAAAAAGATCAATACTTTTGATCTCCGCAGTTGCATTTAGAGATGTTTGATATAGAAGTTTTTTATATTACTTTTAATGAATCTTACGATGCTCTAAAAACTGACTCAGTTTTTTAAAGTAGCAAAACATCTGTAATACAAGAATCATACTCTTTTGAAAATTCAACGATGAAAAATACATGCTTCCTTATTTTTATATTACTAAGTAGTTTTTGTACGGCGCAAGATCTCTCTAAAATTTATGAAACTGTAAATCCGGCAGTGGTTGTAATCTTCACGCAAGAAGCAAAATTAGAATCTAATGGAGGTATTACCAAAACAGTTACTTCTGAAGGATTAGGATCTGGTTTTATGGTTTCAGAATCTGAAATTATTACTGCATCACATGTTGTTGATGCTGCTGAAACATTAAGAGTTAAATTTATTGATGGAGAAGTGCGATCTGCAAAAGTGATTTCTACCTTCAAATCAGCAGATGTTGCTTTAATCAAATTAGATATACCCAAAAAAAATGCTATAACAGTATCCTTTGGAGACTCGGATCAAGTAAAAATAGGAGAACAAGTGTTCATTGTTGGTGCTCCCTTTGGTTATAGTCATTCACTTTCTTCAGGGTATGTGAGCGGAATTATTAAGAACAAACTAGGTGCTAATCCATTTACTCAATCTGAGTTTATTCAAACAGATGCGGCTATTAATACAGGTAATTCTGGAGGTCCAATGTTTAATATGAAAGGAGAAGTAATTGGTGTAGTAAGCCAAATTCTTACGAAATCAGGAGGTTTTGAAGGTATTGGGTTCGCCGCGACCGCAAATATTACTAAAAACCTGATCGCAAATAATAGAACTCCTTGGTTAGGTTTTGATGCACACCCTCTTACAGGTAAGACGAAGCGATTTTTTAATGTACCTCAAAATAGCGGGCTATTGGTACAACGTGTTGTTTTTGGATCTGTATTGCACAAAATGGGGTTATTAGGAGGTGATACCGAAGTTGTAATTGATGGACAAAAACTCATTATTGGTGGTGATATTATTCTAGCTTTTAATAATATCATATTTGATCTTACAGATGATTCTTTGGTAAAACTTGGTGAGTTGGGTAAAAACTTAAAAACTACAGATGTCTTAGAGTTAAAAGTACTGCGTGATGGAAAAATTATAACTTTAAAAAAAGACTAAACCCTATTTCGAATCTAACAGAAATTAATTGCATGCAAATACGTAGTTATAATTCATTAAAAACACTAACCATTATCTTGTTGCTAGTTTTTAGCAATAGTATAAGTGGTCAGGAAAAAGATACCATTGTATCTCCATTCCGTAAAGGAAAATGGCTTACGGGTTTATCAGGTACGATTAATTCAAGTACCATTGAATTAAGAAGTACTGATGAAACTACAACCACCAACGAATATGGGATTAATCTCACTACCGGAAAATTTATAAAAAATCGTTTTTTAGTAGGAATCACTATTGCTGCTAACAGGAGCAATAACTCAGGAATTGTAGAGAGAACTACAGAGAACTTATTTGTAGGTCCTTTAGTTTCGTATTATATCTCAAAGGTAGAACGTGGATCGCTTTTTTTTCAAGCATCCCCTGGTTATGTACGTTATCGAGATAATACTCGAATAGAACAAACCAACGGTTTTTTAGAGGAATTAGGTGAAGGTGGTGGTTTTGGAACACTACTGGGAGTTGGGTATTCTTATGCTTTTTTTGACATAGTCACCTTTGATATCGGGTTAAAAACCAACTTATTATGGATCAATATTGATCAAGAATCAATCCCTATAAATACGACTACCTCAGAAGACATTTTTGTGAATAGTATTTCTTTTTCGTTTGGTTTTAACATTTTAGTAGATCAGTTCTAATGAAGAAACAAATTTCAACATATATAATTGCTCTCGTATTATTATTTTCTAATGGGGTTCAGTCTCAAAGTAAAGAGACTGTATTTAAAACCGACACGATTGCAAGCACAAAAAATATTCAATTTATAGGAGTTCCTATTGCCTTTTATACGCCAGAAACTGAATTTGGTTTTGGCGGTGGAGGACAACTTTTTTTATTAAATAAAAGCAATATCTATAATGATCGTCAATCAAACATTTTATTTAGTGGAATTTACACACTAAATGAACAGTTTCTATTTGAAGTCAAACCAGAAATCTATTTGGGTAAAGGAGATTATTTTATCGATATAGACTATACTTGGGAAATATACCCTAATTTATTTTGGGGCATAGGTAATAGTACACCAGACAGAAATGAGGAAGTTTATAATATGACTTCGCATAAATTAAAAATGGGGTATTTAAGACGCTTACCTCCCAATCTTAATTTCGGATTTGAGTATGTCTTCGAAAACCATGAAGTTACCGAGGTTGAAGAGGGAGGAATTCTAGATGCTGCGACAGTTTTAGGCAGTGATCGTGCAATTATAAGCGGGCTAGGCGTTGTTTTTAATTTAGATACCCGAGATGATATTGGATCTCCTCTATCCGGACGTTATTATAAGCTTAATGCTCAATTTTCTAGCGAACTTCTGGGGGCCACTCATGGGTATAATAAATTCTTTTTGGATTTGCGGACCTACGAACCATTAACTAAAACAAGCATTCTGGCTATGCAAGTATATAGTGAGAATACTTTTGGAGACGCACCTTTTCAAGGATTAGCAAAGTTTGGTGGAAGCTATAGTGCCAGAGGATATTTCTATGGTAGATTTACAGACAACCATATGTATATTATACAAACAGAGTATAGATGGCGTTTTAGACCACGATGGACAATGGCAGCCTTTGGATTAGTAGGCGAAGTAGCAAGTAATCCTGAAAATTTCTTTAGCATAAGCAATATGAAACCCAGTGTAGGAGCTGGAATACGCTTTAAATTACTTAAAAACAAAAGTACTTGGTTACGGTTGGACACCGGATTTGGAGAAAATGGTAATAATGGTTTTTATTTTGGGATTAATGAATCATTTTAATAATAAACGATGTTAAAAGTCAGGAACAAACTAAAAATGATATTGGTATAAGATTATCTTCTACTCTTTCGAGTTAGTGCAATTTTGTGGAATTTATGACATATGGGTTTTGTGTTTTGGTGATTTTTAATTTAATATTTTCTTTTAAAACAAACATTATCATGAGAATTAATCGAATAATTCTTTAAATTTAATAAATCAAATATTTACAAGAAGATATTATGAAATCAGAAAGTACCTATCATTATCAATTTGGCGCAGTTGTAAAAATAACCTTAAGAGATGGCGAAGTATCGCAAGAGGAGAAAACCTTTTTAGATCATTTGGCCAAAGTTTTAGGAATTTCAGGAGAAGAATATGATCATATCATGCAAAACTATCTAACCTATCCATTAGAACCTACCACTACCCATAATGAGCGATTAGAAAGTATGTATACCTTAACAAAGCTTATTTCTGAAGATGAAACCATTTCTGGAGAACAACAAACTCTTTGGTTAGAAAGAATGGCCAAAGCAATAGGATTTACCCCAGGAAATGTTAAATACATTGTTGGAAAATCATTAGCTGTTATTGAGAGAGGGATAGATCAAGAAACGTATAAAGAGGAAATCAGGAATATTAATAAGTAATCTATTGTCATCCTGTTTCTTTAACTAAGCTAGATATATGATCATAACATTTTACGGTACCAGAGGTTCAACACCTGTTTGTGAGTCCGGTTTTCAGGAATTTGGAGGTAATACTACTTGTGTAATGGTGTCTGGAGGACAAGAAGGAGAGAGTGTACTCGTTTTTGATGCTGGTACTGGGATTAGAAAACTTGGAAAAGAACTTATCACTAAAAAGTTTTCTCCTGGTAATAAGATTTATCTCACTTTCTCACATTTCCATTGGGATCATATTCAGGGGTTTCCATTTTTTGCTCCTGCGTATGATAGTACTAAAGAAATTGAATTTTTTATCATTGGAGATGATGCTCCTGACTTACATGATTTCAAAGAAATATTGGCTAAACAAATGGAGAGCACCTATTTTCCTATAGGTATTGATGATATGGGGGCAAATTTTACATTTACTGTGAATAAAGGTGATAAAGTTATCTTTGATGGTGGGCAAATAATAGTTAATAAACATACACATCCTGGAGGAGCGTATGGATATCGTCTAGAAGCCGAGGGAAAAGTGTTTGTCTATTGCACAGATATAGAACATGGTGATGCATTAGATCCTAGCGTAGTAGATTTTTGTAAAAATGCAGATGTGCTTATTCACGATGCTCAATACACTCCTGAGGAGTTACCAAATCACAAAGGCTGGGGACATAGTAGTTGGGAACAGGCAATAGAGGTAGCAAAATTAGCTAATGTTAAACAACTTTTCCTTACACATCATGACCCTGATCATGATGATGAATTTCTAAGAAAAATGGAAAAAGAGTGTCAGCAACGTTTTTCAAATTGTTTTTTGGCTCGTGAAGGGCAAGTAGTGGAAATATAAGATTCTGTTATCATAAGAATAAAAACATAATCTAATAACAAAGCTAAATCACTTATTTTATTCTTTTTTTTATTAAATTTAAAAACTAATCCACACCACACAAATCTTGGCAATAAAAGACAGAGTATTACCAGATAAAAAATCCCGATGGCGTCCTACTGCGGTTTTTCTTATAGCCGCCCTTATTGGATTAGGACTGTTTATGGCTAAAGAATCTGAGGTGGTATCGTATATGGGTGATAATCCACAAACCTGTGTTAATTGTCATGTAATGACACCTGTTTATAATAGCTGGATGCACAGCTCACATCGCGAATGGGCTTCGTGTAATGATTGTCATGTGCCTCATGATAATGTATTCAACAAATATTATTTTAAAGCCAAAGATGGCTTGTATCATGCATCTATATTTACACTACGCGTAGAGCCTGATGTGATTTTTATGCGAGAAGCCTCTCAAGAAGTTGTTCAGAATAATTGTATTCGTTGCCATGTGCAACAAGTAACCCAAACTAAGTATGACGGTTGGATAGATGGGCATGCAGCAGATAGAACAGATAGACAATGTTGGAGTTGCCATCGCGAAATACCACATGGGCGTAGTCATGGGATTTCGACTGTAAAATATAACATAGCACCTATACCAACAGATGAAGTAGAGGCTGTTATTCCCAAATGGTTACAAAAAGAAATTGAAGAAAAATAAACATCTAGTATTATGAAAAATAAGGTATTATTCATTGTTACTATTATCGTAGTATTTTTATTGGGATTACTGGCTTCCAGTATCATTAATAGAAAGTCTGAAGCAAAATACAAATATGTACCTAAAGTAGATATTAGTGAAAATGAACCTCGTAATGCGGTTTGGGGCGAAAATTTCCAAAAAGAATACCAATCCTTTCTACAAACGACTGATACTAGTTTTTCTAGCTACCAAGGAGGCTCTGCTATGCGTGATATGCTTGAAGAAGATCCGCGTTTGGTAGTCTTATTTGCTGGATATGGTTTCTCTAAGGACTACAATCAGGGTCGTGGTCATTCTTATGCTATCGAAGATATTCATAACACCCTAAGGACAGGAGGCCCCAAAGGAAAAGGCGATGGACCAATGCCAGCTACTTGTTGGACCTGTAAAAGTCCAGATGTACCCCGATTGATGAATGAGATAGGAATTGCAGAATTTTATAAAGGAAAATGGGCTGATAAAGGAGCAGAAATTGTAAACTCTATTGGTTGTGCAGATTGTCATGATCCTAAAAGCATGAAACTTCGTATTACCCGCCCTGCATTAGTAGAAGCTTTTGATGCCATGGGTAAAGACATCAATAATGCAACACATCAAGAAATGCGTTCGTTGGTATGTGCACAATGCCATGTCGAATACTATTTTGATAAAAAAATACCAGGAAAAGAAGGAACTCCTTATCTCGTTTTTCCATGGAAAAATGGAATGGCTGTTGAGGATATGGAGAAATATTATGATGAGTTAGAATTTAAAGATTGGACTCATAAAATAAGTAAAACCCCAATGTTAAAAGCACAACATCCCGGCTATGAAACCTATGTAACAGGGGTACATGCTGATCGTGGAGTATCCTGTGCAGATTGCCATATGCCTTATAAAAGTGAAGGAGGACAAAAATTTACAGATCATCACATACAATCTCCATTAAATAATATAGCGAATGCCTGCCAGGTATGCCATAGAGAGGAAGGAAGTAAATTAATGGCCAATGTATTTGAACGTCAACAAAAGTCTACAGAAAACCGCTTAAAATTAGAAGATTTACTAGTTAAAGCTCATATAGAAGCTAAAAAAGCATGGGATCTTGGAGCTACCGAAGAACAAATGGCCGCTGTTTTAACAGACATACGTCATGCACAATGGCGTTGGGATTATGCTGCTGCTTCTCATGGTGCTTCTTTTCATTCTCCAGTAGAAACTGCTAGAGTTATAGGTGGTGGGTTAAATATTGCACAAGAGGCTAGAGTGAAACTAGCTCGTATATTGGCTGATTTAGGACATAATAAACCTGTAGAAATGCCAGATATATCTTCTAAGGAAACAGCGCAAGCTTATGTTGGTCTCGATATAGAAAAGTTAACAACAGAAAAAGAGGAATTCAAAAAAACACTACTACCAAAGTGGTTAGAAGAAGCGAAAGCCAGAGAAGCAAAACTGGATGTAAAAACTGTTTCTATGCAAGAAGAATAAAACAATCAAAATATACTTTTACAAATAAGATATCTTCAGTAGTAAACCTAGTGAAGTTATCTTTCTTTTTTTAAACAATACATAATGCACAAATTATATCGTTTTTTTTCCTCACCTATATTGGCTGTTCTATTATTACTGCTTTTTGCAATCGCAATGGCTACTGCTACTTTTGTAGAAAATGATTTTGGTACCGCTACCGCCTGGAAAATTATCTACGATGCCTGGTGGTTTGAACTCGTTATGATAGGACTTGGTATCTGTTTTGGTACTAATATTTATAAATATAAACTTTGGAGAAAAGAGAAGTGGCCAATTCTTTTGTTTCACGTGGCATTTATAGTTATTTTAATAGGTGCCGGAATAACGCGACATTCTTCTTATAGCGGTATTATGCGTATTAGAGAAGGAAACGCTTCAAACATTATAATTTCAGATCAGAATTATTTGCTAGCACAAATTTCTGATGGAAACAAGACAAAGGTAATTCGAAAACAATTGAGTTTCTCTCCAATCAGTGATAATGATTTTACGATAGAAACAGATTTTGATAATATACCTATACGCATATCTCATAGCAAATTTGTCGCAGACGCTGTACCAGAAATAGTGGATGATGTTGAAGGTGGAAAAGCACTCTTACAACTAGTTGTATCGTCTGGAAACGGAAGGCAAACGGTATTTTTGGAAAAAGGTGAAGTAGAAAGTATCGGAAAACACCATCATAAAGTTGGATATAATGCCAAAGAAGAAGGAATAATTAATATCATAGAGAAAGATGGTGATTTTAGTGTAATATCTCCGCGAAATCTTGATTTCTTTATTATGGCTTCTCAAACTGCTGGAAAAATTAAGAAAGATAGCCTACAACGGTTAACTTTACGTACTTTATATCGTGATGGTGATGCTTCTTTTGTACCGCTGTCTTTTCATCCTAGCGCAACTATAGAACTAGTTAGTGAATCCGAAAAACCAAAGGATAATGATAGGGGCAAAGATGATGCACTCATTGTGAATGTTAAGGTCAATGATCAGATAGAAGAATCCTCATTATTATATCGAGAAGGTTTTTTACCTACAACACATCAACTCGAATTAAATGGATTAACGATACAGCTCTCTTATGGAGCACAAGCACAAGAGGTTCCTTTTTCGTTACATCTTAATGATTTTCAATTAGAACGTTATCCTGGTTCTACAAGCCCTTCTGCATATGCGAGTGAAGTAACCATTATTGACAATAAAAAAGAGATACCATATCGAATCTTCATGAACAATGTGCTGGATTATCAAGGCTATCGATTTTTTCAGGCAAGCTATGATACCGATGAATTAGGAACCGTACTTTCTGTTAGTCATGATGCTGCTGGAACCTGGATTACTTACCTGGGATATTTCCTAATGGGATTGGGGATGTTTTTTACATTATTTGGAAAAAACTCAAGATTTCGATTGATCAATCAAAAATTAAGAAAACTAAAACAACGTCAAATTGTTCCATTATTACTTTTTTTGTTTATATCTACTTTCTGCAAAGGGAATATAACTGAGTCGACTAAAGAACAACAACTTGTAGCGGAACAACAGATTGATGCGTATCACGCCGAACTCTTTGGTCGATTGATGGTACAAGATCTAGATGGACGAATCAAACCCATAAATACACTTGCTTCTGAGTTTTTGAGAAAGATATCTAGAAAACCTTATTTCAAGTATTCAAACAATGGATCAAACATACGTTTAGATGCTAATCAAGCATTTTTAGCGATGCACGTAAATCCAAATGCATGGCAACAAATCCCTTTGATTAAGATAGATCAAAAAAAAGGAGGAGTATTATTTAAGCCTTTAGTACTAAGTGAAGATGGTCTGGTTCCATTTAATGCGCTGTTAGACGAAAAAGGAGCTTATATCTTGACCGAAGCGGTCGAAAAAGCAAATCTTAAGAAACCGGCAGAGCGTAATGAATTTGATAAGGAAGTAATAAAAGTAGATGAACGTTTCAATATATTGTACAATGTTTTTAGTGGAAACTATTTAAAGGTTTTTCCTAATAGTAATGACAAGAATAACACTTGGTATAGTTATACCTATCATTTTAGGGATTTCCCTGCCGAAGACGGCAAGTTTGTACAATCCATTGTTCCTTCCTATTTTCAGGATGTGATTTCAAAGAATTGGGATGCAGCAACAGAGAAGCTTTCATATATAAAGACGTATCAAAATGTACTGGGTGCAGCTATTATACCAAATGATGAAAGAGTTGCTGCAGAGTTATGGTATAACGAGTTGAATCTTAATTTTTGGTTGTTTCAGGTATTTTTTACTTTGGGTTTTATATTATTAGTAATCGCAATTACCAAAATTTTTATTCAAAAAAAATCTATTGAATTGCTATGGAACATATTGATAATCCTATCGCTAATTTGCTTCTTGATATTCACAGGAAACATATTATTAAGATGGTATGTGGCGCAGCACGCACCCTGGAGTAATGGGTATGAGATGCTGGTTTTTGTATCGTGGGTGTTGATGCTTTGTGGGCTATTGACTTTTAGAAAATCAGATTTTGCATTGCCATTAGCTACTTTGTTTTCTGGTGCATTATTATTTGTAAGTTATCTGGATTGGTTAAACCCTGAGATCACTAACTTGATGCCTGTTCTTAAATCCTCCTTTTGGTTAAAAGTACATGTAGCAACTATTATTAGCAGTTATGCGCCATTGGCTTTATCTGCTATTTTGGGGCTGATGGCGCTTATCTTGATGATTATCAAAACTGATAAAACAAAGACTCCTATTGATATACGTATTAAAGAACTTACTTATATTAATGAAATATCTATGACCATTGGTTTGTTTATATTGGCAGTAGGAACATTTTTAGGCGGTGTATGGGCAAATGAGTCTTGGGGACGTTACTGGGCGTGGGATCCCAAAGAAACCTGGGCATTGATAAGTATTATCGTATATGCAGTGGTGTTACATCTACGATTCATTCCGAGGTTGCAAAATAGATATGTATTGAATGTAGCCAGTACATTTGCTTTTTGGTCGATTATTATGACCTCTTTTGGCGTAAATTATTATTTATCAGGGCTTCATAGTTATGCAGCTGGAGATCCAATACCTATTCCTTCTTTTGTTTATGTATTGGCATTATTGATGATACTTATTGCAGTAACAGCGTATTTCAGGAATAAAAAAGGAAGCTATAAGCAAGCTTAGTTGTGCTACAATAGAGAACAAATTATAAATCTACCCATTTCTTGAACCCAGTGGCTTTGGCTTTGCTTACTACAATACGTTCTTTTGAAACAGGACTTATATTGACAATCAATTTCCCATTAAAATATTGTTTAATATTCTCTATAGCATTTCTATTTATTATAAATTGCCTATTCACCCTGTTAAAAACCTCTGGGTTTAGTTCATCCTCAATATCTTCTAGTTTTTTATCAATGTTGTATACTTTATTTTCCGAGGTAATCGCCTTCACAACACCTGTGTCTATATAGAAATAGGCAATATTTTCGGTTTTTATAGGAATCAAATCATCTCGATGAAGTACCAGATATGTGGTTTTATGAGGTTTTGTTTTAGCTTGAAGTAATTGTAGCATCCCATGAATTTGATTATTTAAAGAACCCTCTGCGTCAGCGCTGTTTTTAAATTTTTGAATAGCTTCTGACAATTCATCTTCATCAATAGGTTTTAATAAATAATCTATACTATTTACTTTGAAGGCTTTAATTGCATATTGATCATAAGCTGTTGTAAAAACAATAGGAGTTTCAATTTTGACTTGTTCAAAAATTTCAAAAGAAATACCATCTGCCAAATGAATATCCATAAAAATAAGGGATGCTTCATGAGTACCAGAAAAATAATCGATCGTTGCTTTTACAGAATCTAAAACTTTCAATACTTCGATATTGGGATCTATAGCATTTAGTAAAAAAGTGAGTTGATCACTTGCTGTTATTTCGTCCTCAACAATGACTACTTTCATTTTCAATTAATTTAAAGGTAGTTTTACTCTAAATATATTCTTTTTATTACTAATACTGATGTGTTGCTTTTGTAGTAAAAAATATCGTTTATCTAAATTTATTAATCCATTACCGGTACTATCCACAAACGAAGTTCTTAATCGTATTTCATTTTCGACATAAATAATTTCTTCTTTTGAGTATATGTTTACCTGCAAAGGATTCTTTTTCGAAATCTCATTATGTTTTACAGCGTTTTCTACCAATAGTTGTAATGCTAACGGAGGTATTTCTTTTTGTAAGTGCTTTTCATCTATTGTTATATCTATTATAAAACGATCCTGATACCTAGTTTTTACCAAATGAACATAGCTGTCTAAAAATTTAAGCTCCTCTTGTAAAGAGACCAGATCTCTTTCTCCACTCTGTAATATATATCGATACATAAAGGATAGCTTTTTTATAAACTCTGTTGCATTTTTATTATCACGTACTATTGAATTTAATGAGTTTAAAGAATTAAAAAGAAAATGAGGATTGATTTGATTTTTTAGCGCTGTTAATTCTTTCTGAAGATTTTGTTGCTTTAGTTTTTCATTTTCTAAAAGATCTGCATGATGTATCATTTGATATTTAAGAATTCTCGTGATAAAAATAGTAATCACTAAAACTACAAAATAGACGAAGTACGTAAACCCTATTTCTGACTCCAATAAAACTTGTCTTACTGCTAGAGGATAGATCAAAACAAATAACTGAACTATGCCTAAAAACAGCATTGTATTTAATACGATGGTTAAACTCGTTCTTACGAAAATAGAATACTGAGAATATATACGCTTCCAATTGGTATTAAGTTCTAATGAAACTAACGACATTATAAAAAGAAACAAAAAGCGAATGATTATATCTCGAAATGAAACTTCTGAGAAAGAATCAAATAATTTCTGGTTTAGATCAAATAATGTCAATGTACGTGGTAAGCTAATAAGGGCTGCAATAAGCAGTGATACCCTTAACATCACAATGTGTTTTATTTTCCTAGCCCTCAATATAAATAGCGTATTCTTTGATTCGTACTTGTTAAATTTACGTAAAATTATACTGATCATATGATTATTAACTATGTTCATGTTTTTATTATTTGTTTCATAATAAGAAGAAGCCTCCGCAAGGGAATTGGAGGCTTCTATGTAGAAGTGAAGATATGGGGGGCTCTCCACTTCTTTAAATCAATATTTTTTTAGCATACTTCGAATTGGTTCTATACTAATTATTTAAAAAGGCAGCCGAAAATATCTACTAAATTCCCGACTGCCAGTCATCAACCAAACTCTATTATTAAAAAACAAATTACTTATTCAATTCTTTAACTACCTTTTTAGAGAAATCTATCGATACTGTCCCAAGGGTTTGTGGATCATCAATCTCTGTTGTAATTACCGATAACAATTGTTTCTCTTTTGGTTGTGTAAGATCATATACTACTGTTTCTAACGTATATTTTTTAACATTCTCTGTTATTACAGTGACCGGATCAGAGTCTACATATATTGTTCCGTAGTATCTATAAAATCCTCTATAATATCCTAATCCGTAATATGACGGGTACACTGTATGAAAGGAATTGTTCTTATTAGTTGTTTTAGTATACTCTTCACTATGTTTTAGCACAGTAACTATTACTACATCTATACCATAATTTTTAAGCTTTTCTTTTATTTCTAATGTTTCGGATTTGCTTAATTCTTTGGTTGGGGATGAGTTTGGGAAAACAACATAACTTTCGACCGATTGGTATCCTTTTTTGTTTAAATTTTCAACTAAATCCTTTTCAAAACGTACTCTAACCGTTTGATCATCTGTTTTACTAACTATCATCACTTTTTTGTCTTTTATCTCTGGCACTTCAAGATTTCTCCAGGAATCTGTTATTCTTACTGATGAACAGCTTGATAAGAGTATCAACACCATGAATATTCCTGTCATTTTTTTTATTGTTTTCATAATTTGTTATGTTTTTTAGATGAATAAAAAAACTTCTTCTTGCTTGTGTAAAGGCAGAAACTCTTTTTGGTTTCCATATCCCTTTTTTCTAACTATACTATTCCAAAAGTTTTTAGAAAGCTTTCCTAGGATTGATTGTATTATTTTCATTTTATTATACTTTTAATTAATTTTCTTAAGTGATTTATTTTCTAATCGCCTTAGCTGCAGCAGATCCCCATTGCTCGAGTCCAATAAAAAATTGTATCAACCATTTTCTGAATTTTTGAATCGGTATTTCAACATTTACTTCTTGAGAAACATCTGTTACATCGTATCTATTTTTATTATTTCTTATTATTTTTAAAGGTGCCGTTTCCATATTTGTACTTTATTAGATGTTATATTTATCCTTGTTTTCTTGTACAAATCTAACTTTGGATGAGTTGTATATTAGAGGTTTTCTGTGTGAAGCTTCTAAAAAGGAAAGTGAAACGGCTCTACTTGATGGTGAAATATATTAGAGACCTAAATGCATTAGAAAACTAAAAAACAAGGCGCATTGCTACTACAATTTTAATGAGTAATTCTGGATTTGCTCAACTTGAGAATATTCTTCTAATAACCGTAGTTGGAGAAAGGGAGGTTAAAGTTAAACCTGATTCTGTAGTATTGAGGATTAAAATTAACAAAGAAATCAGACTCAATCCTCAAGGGAACTCCAATACTTTTAGGGTTTTTAAGGATGATGACACCAAAAACCTCTCTCCCAACCTCTCTCCCAAATTCAAAACACCAACAAAGCTTTTCTCTAAAATCACCAATAACTATTTAATAATCAGTAATTTGAATTTAATTTTCGATATAAAATTGATAGTTGTGACCTTCGGGAGAATAATTGGGAAGTTACATACTTTTTATAAAGATGTAGAGCAAACAGAGTTTAAGGCTTTTAATACCATCGCTAATACGATAACGCTAAACAATAGATCTATCTTAAATTATTTTATAAACAGAAGTACAAATGCTTCAGCAGAATCATTCAATGCTAAGATAAAAGCATTTAGAGCACAATTCAGAGGAGTCAAAAATGTAGAATTCTTCCTTTTTAGATTAACAAGAATATTTGCCTAAACACAACATTTAGGCTTGATCCATTTTTAAACTATCTTCACAATTAAGAGAGTCATTTTCAGATATAAAAACTACAAAAACAGGTACTTCGTTTAGGTACTTCAAAAAACACGTTTGTATTTAAAAGCATCCTAAATCACTTATAATAAAAAAGTTAACCTGATTATTATCTTAAATAATGTATTTGAAACCTTCGGGAGAGTTACATGAAAGGTTCACAATTATGAAGGAAAAATAGATGAAATATTACAAAATTAAAAAAGGCTAAAACATTAAAAATAAATGCTTTAACCTTTCCTAGTAGCGGGAACAGGACTCGAACCTGTGACCTTCGGGTTATGAGCCCGAAAAAGCTATTAACACCACACTGTAAACCAGCTGTTTATAAATTATTACGTACACAAACACCAACAAATAGGCACAAATAGATACGTAAAAACTGTACGTAACGCTTACGTACAGTTTGTATATTATTTCAGAATTTCAAAGTTTCTTAATTCCAGTCCAAAGTAGAAAAAATATAAATTATAATCTAGTAAAGTATACAATACTTTTTAATCAAAAAAATGAACACGTAATTCTTGCCAGATCTTACAAATTACTTTAGGGATGATACAAAAAAACCTAGCATTTCTGTGAGGCTTTACTTGGCCGGGAGAATCGGGCTCATATCGAACTTTTTGACATCTGATTACAACCTAATTGTTAGGTTATCAGCTAATTTGCATAATAATGTGTCTAAATTTACTTAGATAAATTATTAGATTGCTATGATGATATATTTCAAAGATTACTTGATAACTACTAAGGAAATTAATTCATCGTTTTATGAGACAGAAAAGTAGATTACAAAGGATAAAATTAGATATTGTTTTATTTTCTATAATTAGATTAAGTCACTCTTAATAATAAACTTAGGAAAAAAATTCAAAAAAAGTTTTTGAAATCATTTTTTTATTACATTTGATTAAACAATAATGCGTTTTATATAAAAAACGCATTGCCTAAACAAAATGGAATCTTTTTTCAGATTCGGGCATAGGAGCATAAAGAAGTCTACTCCGAAAGCTGCCCTAGGGATAGGGAACCGAATTCTCAGGCTGACTTCTAAAGTATATACTACACTTAGACTATTGGAACGAATACAGTTCGTGCCCTACACTATTTTTATTTTTCGTGTATGAGATTAGATTGAAATTAATTGCTTTCGCAATTTCTTATGTATCAATTTCTAATTTTTCAAGCACATTATAATGAAAACAAAATATATCGATTTGATCGAACAGACCTTCCATTTTCCACAGGAAGAGTTTTCGCTCCAGAATAACTTATTAGAGTTTCACGGCATTGATCTTATGAAATTGATTGCTCAATATGGTGCGCCTTTAAAATTTACTTACCTACCCAAAATATCAGAAAACATTAATCGAGCAAAACACTGGTTTAACAAGGCTATTAAGTCAAATGATTATAAAGGAAATTACAACTATTGTTATTGTACCAAAAGCTCACATTTTCAACATGTATTAAGCGAAGCCCTTAAGAATGATATACATATAGAAACCTCTTCCGCTTTTGATATTGATATCGTTGAAAACTTAAAGATCCAAGGTAAGATTACCAATGACACATATGTTATTAGTAATGGCTTCAAACGTGACCAATATGTTCAAAACATTGCCAGATTGATTAATAATGGACACCACAATTGTATTCCTATCATTGATAATTACGAAGAACTTAATCTATTAAGCGATGTAATTAACGAAGATTTTCAGGTGGGTATACGTATTGCTTCTGAAGAAGAACCAAAGTTTGAGTTTTATACTTCTCGATTAGGAATTGGGTATCGTAATATTGTACCCTTTTATAATAATCAGATCAAGAATAACCCAAAAGTGAAACTAAAGATGCTTCATTTCTTTATAAACACAGGTATTCGCGATACTGCTTACTATTGGAATGAATTACAAAAATGTCTAAAAGTATATATAAGTCTTAAGAAAATATGCACATCATTAGATAGCTTAAATATAGGCGGAGGTTTCCCGATAAAAAACTCTTTGGCCTTTGATTATGACTATCAGTATATAATCAATGAAATTATTAATCAAATCCAAATTTCCTGTGAAGAAGCACAGGTAGATGTTCCAAATATCTTTACAGAATTTGGCAGTTTTACAGTTGGTGAAAGTGGCGGGGCTATTTACGAAGTACTATATCAAAAACAGCAAAATGACCGTGAAAAATGGAATATGATCAATTCATCTTTCATTACAACAATGCCAGATACATGGGCAATAAACAAACGTTTTGTGATGTTGCCCGTAAACAGATGGGATGATGAGTATGAACGCGTACTACTTGGTGGATTAACCTGTGATAGTGATGATTATTACAATTCAGAACAACATATGAATGCCATATATCTACCAAAATACAAAAAAGACAAACCTTTATATATTGGTTTTTTCAATACTGGTGCATATCAGGAAACCATAGGTGGTTTTGGTGGATTGCAACACTGCCTTATCCCGCAACCTAAACATATTTTGATAGATCGTGACGAGGCTGGAAATCTAACTACAGAAGTTTTTGCACCACAACAAACTTCAGAACAGTTACTATCTATTCTTGGATATCAAAAAACACCAAAAGAAGAAATTTTAGAATATTCACAAAAAGAAATAATTATAAACTCTAACTAACCAAAATCATTAAATCCAAACATTTTTAAAATGGAAACTAAGAAAACATATGCCGGAATTCCAGAAAAATACGCTGGCTATGACAAATCAAAAGTAGTATTGATCCCTGTTCCTTATGATGGAACTAGTACATGGGGCAAAGGAGCAGACAAAGGCCCTGAAGCATTTTTACACGCTTCAGAGAATATGGAGCTTTATGATATAGAAACGGAGAGCGAAGTATACAAACAAGGTATTTATCTATCTCAACCTATTGACGAAAAAAGCTCACCAAACGCAATGGTTACGGCTGTGCACGATACTGTAAAAACCAATATTAAACGCAACAAGTTTGTTACGCTTTTTGGTGGGGAGCATTCTATTTCTATAGGAGCTATACGTGCTTTTGATGAATGTTTCAATGATTTAACAGTAGTACAAATAGATGCCCACGCTGATTTAAGAAAAGAATATGAAGGTTCTAAGTACAATCACGCTTGTGCACTTTATGAGGCTAATCAAAATACCAATCTTATTCAAGTTGGGATTCGCAGTATGGATGCTTCTGAAAAACTTGTAATGAATGAAGAAAATGTCTTTTTCGCTCATGAAATGGCAACCGATGATTATTGGATGGACAATGCAATCGAATTAATGACAGATACGATCTATATCACTTTTGACCTTGATGCTTTAGACCCTTCTATTTTACCTTCTACCGGAACACCAGAACCGGGAGGGTTATTATGGTATGAAACCCTTGAATTTCTTAAGAAAATATTTGAAGAAAAAAATGTAGTAGGATTCGATATTGTAGAATTATGCCCAAATAAGAATGATAAATCTTCTGATTTTGCTGCTGCCAAATTATACTATAAAATGTTGAGTTACAAATTTACTGAACAAGATGTTGATGACGCAAATGAAAATTTATATGCTCTTAAAGGCAATGATAAAACTAACCACTTAAAATTTTCTGACGATGAATACGAAGGATAAAGGAGCGATCTCGCAATTTATAGAGAAGCACTATCTTCATTTTAATGCTGCCTCTGTAGTAGATGCAGCACAAACATATGAAGCTAAAATTAATAATGGTTCAAAAATGTTAGTATCTCTAGCTGGAGCAATGAGTACTGCCGAGTTAGGTAAGATTTTTGCAGAAATCATACGTCAAAACAAAGTGCATATTATCTCTTGTACAGGTGCAAATTTGGAAGAAGATATTATGAACTTGGTAGCACATAGTCATTATAAACGTGTGCCAAATTATCGTGATTTAACCCCAAAACAAGAGTGGGATTTATTAGAACAAGGGTTAAATCGAGTTACAGATACGTGTATCCCAGAAGAAGAAGCTTTTAGAAGATTACAGCAACATATTTTTAAGATCTGGAAAGATGCCGAAGAAAAAGGAGAGCGATATTTTCCACACGAGTTTATGTACAAAATGTTGTTATCTGGTGTATTAGAACAGTACTATGAAATTGACATTAAGGATAGTTGGATGTACGCTGCGGCAAAAGCCAATTTGCCAATGGTAGTCCCAGGATGGGAAGATAGTACAATGGGAAACATCTTTGCTAGCTATGTATTGAAAGGAGAGCTTAAAGCCAGTACCATGAAATCCGGAATCGAGTATATGACCTTTCTTGCAGATTGGTATACCGATAATTCTGAAAACGGTATTGGATTTTTCCAGATAGGTGGTGGTATTGCAGGAGATTTTCCTATTTGTGTTGTACCAATGTTATATCAGGATATGGAGCGTATAGATACTCCATTCTGGAATTATTTCTGTCAGATAAGTGACTCAACAACAAGTTATGGATCTTATTCTGGAGCGGTACCTAATGAAAAAATCACTTGGGGCAAGTTAGATATTGATACCCCAAAGTTCATTATAGAGTCAGATGCTACTATTGTAGCGCCATTAATATTTGCCTACTTATTAGATATGTAATAGATATGAAAACTTCAAAAAACAACCATTTAAAAAAAGTTATTGTTGACTTCAAAAAGTTAAATAATAAAATTTTGGATTTACTTGTAGTGAAATATCCTGATGGATATGATGATGAAGATATCATTACGTTTAGAAATGCACAAAATGAAATAGTAGAATGTGTAGAAGTAAAAACTGAAGATACTTTATATCTTGTAAAAGTAAGTAAACGCCTTGTCACTGCTATGGAGGATTATAATGTCGATGAAGATAACGTTAATAATGATGACTTAGATGTAAACGAATTAGAAGATAAATGAAAACAAACGCCTTTGCGCTACAAATTGCAGAAAGTATAGATATAGATACCTGCAAAAATCACTTTAAACAAACACTTCTATTTTCTAATAGTGATGAATTGTTTTTCGATTTTGAAAACCAGAGGTATGCTTATATTTTTAAATATGGTATTATTTGTGTTTTCAATTTCGCTCCAAACGAAATGGATCAGCTGAGGCAACAATTATTTGAATTTACCACAAATGCAAAGCTTATAGATAGTTCTTTAACCGAATCTATTGACATAATTACAGATGCCGAATCCTTTAGTGTAGATGTTGATGCAGTTCATCTAGCAGATAATAATATTGAAAAAATACGTTTGATAATGCTCAATGCATCTCAATCTATAATATTAGACTATTATTTGAGTATTGCAGAGCAACTAATTGAAGACACAGTACAATACACTAATTTTATAGAGACAAGAGGGACAAGACTATATACAGATGATAAAAAACATAAACATTTCGTTGAAAAGGTTTTAAATTCCAAAAATAAGATTTCTGAAAATCTTTACATATTTGATTCTCCTAGTGCAGTTTCGGATGATGAAATGCTTACTAAGCTAAATACTGAACTTAAGAAAAAATTTGAGATAAATGATAAGCATAAAACTATAAGCCAGAAGCTAAACATTGTAAAAGAAAACCTAGAATTCTTTAAGCATATTATAGTACATAGGAAAAATAGTAAACTTAAGTGGATTATTATAATTTTAATAATTTTTGGTATAATAGGTGTGCTTTGGAATCAATCCTATTAAACATATATACGCCTTTATAAAGGAAAAGTCGGATCTTAAAATTGCATTGGACATGATTCTTTGGCTAAATTTACAATGAATTGACAAGAGAATTACTTAATAGCTTTCAATAGAGCGAAATCCCAATTTTTGAAAAGAGAAAATTTGGTTTTTTTAATTACGAAAAAAAGAATTATGAAAATAAAAATATGCTTTATCATGTACCCTTGGGAAGAAGTACGTCCATCACAAGATTCTACACTCAGAATTATACATGAAGCAGTTAAAAGAGGCCATGATGTTTCAATTACGGATCCGTCTAACTTGACTATTAGACATAGTATCACCCTTAGTTTGTGTAAGAACATATCACTAGGAGAAAAACTCACTAAAAGCATGACTGCATTTTATAAGACAGTAACATTTAAGTCTAAAATGAGAGAGTTGAGCGAGTTTGATGTAATATTTATGCGTGACAACCCTCCATTGAATGGGTTGGTTCTGAATTTCTTGGATTCCATAAAAGATGATGTTTTTATTATCAATGCAATTGATGGATTAAGAGAGGCTAATAATAAGATTTATACTGCCGCCTACTTCGACCCTGATCATGAGATTATACCTGCTACATATGTTTCTAAAAACATTGATTATCTCTTACACATAATCAAAGAATCAGAGAATGACAAGATGATTATGAAGCCATTGGATGGTTATGGAGGTAGTGGCGTTATCATTATTGAAAGGGCTGCAATGCAAAATATCCGTTCTTTATTAGACTTTTATATTAATCATGGCAAGGATCACTCCAACTATGTAATTCTTCAAGAATACGTAGAAGGTGCTGAAGAGGGAGATGTTCGAATTTTGATGTTAAATGGAGAGCCTATTGGAGCATTAAGAAGGAGACCTATCCAAGGTGATGTAAGGTCTAATATTTCAGCTGGAGGAGCAGTCGAAAAATATAAATTAACAAAAGCAGACAAAATATTGTGCAGGGAGATTGGAAAAAAATTGGTTAGAGATGGTATTTACTTTGCTGGTCTTGATTTAATTAATGGTAAATTGATCGAAGTCAATGTAATGAGTCCAGGTACAATTACGGACATAAACAGGCTTAATAAAGTTAGATTGCAAGAAAAGATTTTAGGCTATTTGGAAAAAGTAGTAGGAAGTAGAAACGAATTAAAAGAAGAATTTAGACCTGAAACCCTATTAGAAAATGCAGCAATTAAAGGTTAGTGAAATAATTAAGCTTATAGAGCAAAAGAAGACCTTTGAAGCTAAAGCTTCGGATAATTCTTTCAGTATAAAAATCAATAAGTATGTACCCTATTGCTGTACGGCCATTCATGATGGCGGTAACCTTCGAGATCGGTTAAAAAACAAAATTGCCATCGATGATTATAACCGATGGTATGAAGAAGATCCACATACTGGTGAATTTATAGACTCTTTACCTATTACATTAGTTGGATTGGACTCCCGTTTTGAGTATGACCTCAATAGAAAGCCAGAAGATTGCATCTATGATGAAGCATGGGGCAAAAAAGTATGGAAACGTCCTCTTACGCCTGCAGAAAAACAAGCAAGCCTTCAAAAACATCATAATTTTTACAAAGTCGTCCATGCATTGATTCAGAAGCTAGAAGAGCTGTATGACTCTTGCATCGTTTATGATTTACACTCTTATAATTACCAACGTTGGGATAGAATTGTGCCACTTTTTAATATAGGTACAGAGCGCATTGATAGTTCGAAATATGAAAAATTTATTGAAAACTGGGTAACCGAATTAAGTGCTATTTCGTTAACAGGTATAGAGAATCAGACGACAATCAATGATGTTTTCTTTGGTAGAGGTTATAATCTTGAATTTATTACCCAGAACTTTTCCAATACACTTGTGCTGGCTACGGAAATTAAAAAAGTCTATAGTAATGAATTAACAGGTGAAGATTATCCTAAATTGATACGAGAACTACAGCAAAAACTAAAACGAGCTATTCTCAACAATGCACAGTATTTCAGTGAAGAAAACACCAATTGGAGATCCAAAAACAGCGTGCATTTATTAGATAAGAAAACCGATCCAGCTATTGTTTCTGTAGATAAGAAGCTTTTCAAATTATTGAAAGGATTTGAATTATTAGCTTATGTCAACCCAATAAATACGAACTCTGAACAAAAGCGGTTTATTAAAAATAAATACGCTAAACCTCCTAAGTTCAAATATGCACCCATTAAGATTAATCCATTCGAGCTAAAACAGCAATTAAGCACACTAAGAACACAAGATATATCAGATGTTTCTATTCGTCAATTATACGAATCTGTAATCAATAGTTACTTTGATAAGATTGATCTATTATCAGCACTAGGTACAAAGAAGTTTTTATACAACTCCCTCCGATATTTCGGAAGACCAAGTAAGAAAGACTTAACCAATGCTCAATATATTCTTCACTTGCCATCTATCCCTAGTGAACCAAAAAGAGTACCATTTCTATCGATGGATGAGGCCATTGGTTCATTTAGAAATGCACTAGATGAGTACGGAATCGATTGTAAAATCGAACTGAGTAAGCGAGTGATTTCTCAAGTAATGGTACTCAACTCAAAAAAGACAATTTTAATTCGACCTGATGCAAAATTCACAAGAAAAGAAGCCAATGCACTCATAGAGCATGAAATCGGCGTACACATGGTGACTACACAAAATTCTTCAGATGAGAAACTGAATATTTTCAATCTTGGTCTGCCAATGAATACCATGACTCAAGAAGGATTAGCAATTCTATCAGAATACCTGAGTGGAAACATTACCTTGAAAAGACTAAAAAAGATAGCATTCAGAGTAGTTATTACTGATATGATGTGTAATGGAGCTAATTTCATGGAATGCTTTAATTTCCTAGTTAATCAACATAGTGTTTCAACAAATGATGCATACATCATCGTGACAAGGATTTTTAGAGGTGGTGGATTTACCAAAGACTATCTATACCTAAGTGGATTTGAGAAAATATTGAAACTATGGAAAGTAGATGTAAATCTTTCTCCGCTATTGGTTGGTAAAACCTCTATGGACTTCTACAATACCATCAATGAAATGATAGAAAGAGAAATTATAGCAAAACCAAAACACATAACGAAAAGTTTTAAAGACCCTTTTGGCTATCAAAACAATGAGATTTATGAGTACATCATTAGTGGACTAGGTTAGTACTTAGCAAGTACTGAAAAGTTAATTAATAAATCTATAAACAAACCAAAGTATACTTAAAGAATACAAATTGAAACTATCGAATTAACTGAGAATATATTGGAAGTTTGTCTTACAAATCCAATATTTCCATAGTTACTACCTAATAAGCATAAAAACATTCAAAATTTGTCTGTAAAAATAATTTTCAGAGTCATCTCGGGTACTTCACCCGAAGGACACAATTTTTATAAATAAAAGTATTGATTAATTTCAAAGTCTAAATTTCATTCAAAACATTAACTATCAATTGTTTATAGTAAAAATACTAACTCCAACTACTGAACCTGTTTATAGAGAAAAATCTCTCTCATTGGACTTTTTTAATAAAAACTGTACGTAAATGCTGTACGTAAACCTAAAAAATTGAAGGTTTTCAAGAAGAAAAAACCACTAAAAACAAAAATAACCTCTTGAAAATCAAGAGGTTATCTAGTAGCGGGAACAGGACTCGAACCTGTGACCTTCGGGTTATGAGCCCGACGAGCTGCCTACTGCTCTATCCCGCGATATACAATCGTAAACTCACTTTGATCTGTGATCTTCGGGTTATGAGCCCGACGAGCTACGTATTGCTCCTTGCGGACGGCAAATATACAACCATTTTTAATTTAAACAATACTATTTACACTAAAAAATAGTAAAAACAACCCAAGTAACTCCTAATTAATACGTTATAATCATTGCCCTATACTTATAGCATCAAAACTTACAAGTTCTTGCTCCTCAAATCGAGGATGCAACTCAATAGGATTACAACAAACCTCACAATCTTCGACATAAGTCTGATAATTTACCGAAGGATCCAAAAGCATCGATATTTCTGACCAACAATATGGGCATTGAAAAAAATGTTCGAACATAGGTTTTGTTTATAAATGCTTCTAAAAAATACTTCGACAAACTCGATTATTACAGAGCGTGGGGGCTTAAAAATCAATATTCAGTAACTGCCCCGTAAGTTGCAAAAGTTGTAACTCTGCAATCTTAGCATCGTATTTTGCCGCATTTTTATTGGTTTCGGCTAGTATCAAATTAATCTGCGCCTGCCTAAACTCTATAGATGTAATTTGACCTAGTTTAAACCGCTCTCTTGAGCGTTCAAAATTATTTTGATTGGTAAGTACATTTTGTTGTTGGATGGTGTACACACTAAGTCTATTTTTGTAATTGCCTAATGCATTAGCAATATTACGTTTTACATCCTGTTCTATTTGGCTTTTTGCTATTTCTTGATTATCCAAAGCTATTTTGGCATTTTTAACTCTGGTGATTGTACCTCCTCCGTCAAAAAGATTCCAGGTTAGATTTACTCCTGCAGAAAGTGTATAGGTATCGGCAACATTACCAGGAAAAAAAGCAGAAGGTGGATTTCTGTTCTCATTCCACCCATAAGAACCGGTTAATCCAATTGTAGGTAAATACCCAGATTTACTCACCTTAATATCATATTCACTAATTCGTATATTACTTTGATTTTGTAACAACGTCACATTATGGTCTTCAGATGAGTCTAAATATTGGTCCAACAGGAGTTTTGGTATAAATTTTACAACTGTATCTGCTTCAAATTCAGTTTCTAAATTGTTTGCCAGAATCACATTCAGATCCCGTTTTGTATTTATTAACTGTTGCTTAGCATTGAGCACATTGATGCTATCATTGGCCACATCTACTTCGGCGTTGAGCACATTAAGTTTGGTATTTTGACCATAATCAAATTGATAATTAGATCTTGACACCCGCTCCTGCGAGATTCTTAAGGTTTCTTCTAGTATCTCTATATTTTCTGATAACCTTGCTACTTCATAATATACCGTAAATAATTGAAGAATTGTGTTTTCTATCGTTTCTCTAGCTTGTAATTCGGTAAGGTTATATTGCTCTTTTAATCGTTTATAATTATAAAACCGTCCTAAACCATCAAACAAGGTATAATTAAGATTTAATGAAGCATTGTATCGTTGTGTTTCGGCATCATCTATTTCAATATCTGCTCGAGGTGCTCCTGTATTAGGATCTATTGCTCCCTGAAAACTTGTATTGCTGTCGGCAGATTGATAGGTTCCTCCTGCCGCTACACCAAGAGTAGGTAAATATCCCGAATTAAGGATGTTTTTATTGTTTTTGGATACTTCAATATTATTGGTTGCTACGAGTATCCCAAAATTATTTTCTAATGTAAGTCGTATAGCTTCAGCTTTGGTTAATTTCTGGGCAGTTGCACTTACAGAAACTACCAATAAAAGTAACACTACTATAGCGGTAGATTTATACTTGTACCTCATGATGCTGTTCTTCATGTTCATCTTTTTGCTCTATTATCGCTCGTTCTACTTCTTCTTTGGTTATTGCATTACCGGTAACCAGCCATTTGGCACCAACTTTTACCATATTGCTAAACGATAAAAACAATGGCAATACCAGTAATGTCAGAACTGTGGCAAAGCCAATTCCATATGCAATAGCAATAGCCATTGGGATTAAAAATTTTGCCTGCCTACTTTCTTCAAAAATTAGCGGCGCCAATCCTGCTATAGTGGTTAATGAGGTAAGAAAAATGGCTCTAAAACGAGATCTTCCAGCCTCATAAATAGCCTGATCAAAAGTAAGTCCTTCTCTAAGGTTACTATTAAACTTACCAATTAATACCAGTCCATCATTAACCATAATTCCAATAAGTGCTATAATGCCTAATAGCGACAGTAGGTTGATCGAAAAACCATGTGCCCAATGCCCAAGTGCAACTGCAGGTAAGCTTAAAGGGATTAATAGTAATAACAACAACGGTTGACTATAACTCCTAAATGTAAAAGCAATAGTTATATAAATCAAAACCAAGACCGTAAGTCCCACTGGCCCTAATGATCCTAAAAATTTACCTGCCTCGCGATTTTGCCCCTCGTAAGAAGGAGTAACCGTTGGGTATTTAGACAAAATCTCTGGCATAGTTACCGTACGGATCTCGGTAAGAATATCTGTAGAACTTGTCGTTTCGGGATTTTTAAGGTCCGCCGAAATTTGTATTTCTCGACGCCCATCCAAATGATTAACAGCTACATCACCTCGTTCTATACTATAATTCGCAATTTCGGTAAGCGGTATTTTTTCTCCACTTATAGTCGTAATACGCATATCTTCTAAATCCGAAATAGAAGATCGATTATCGCGATCATAGCGTACCCAAACGCGAATCTCATCCTGACCACGTTGAAAACGTTGTGCCTGCACTCCAAAGAACCCTGATCGTACTTGTCGCATTACATCGTTTAAATTTAACCCCAACAGATACGCATTTTCTTTTAACTCTAATTTGATTTCTTTAATCCCTGCAGGATCATTATCTGTAACATCTTTTAATAAAGAATTAGCTACTAAGGTTTCTTTTAACTCTTTCTTGGCCGCCTTTAGTTCGGCGATATTATTACCCAATAAAGACACAGAAACGGGTCTTCCTCCAAAATTACCACCGCTACCATACACCAAACTTTCTACGCCATTAACCTCTCCCATTTTTTGGCGAATAAGATTCGTTACCATTGACGCAGACACCACATCCGGACGCTCTTCTCCGGGCAATAAGTTGATCACTAATCCAGCCGATGAAGATCCTGGCCCTCTATTACTGATTATATTTTTAAATAGTTCTTTCCCTTCATATAAAGGATCTTTTAAATGCGTTTGTGTAAGTTCTTTATTGACCTCGATAGCCCTTAGTTCTATCAAAGAAATAATACTGTCTGTTGTTTTTTCATTGGTGCCATTCGGCATATTTAGCGTTATTCTTACCTGATCACTAGCGATCTGCGGAAAAATCGAAGTACGAACAATGCCTCCCATTATACTTCCGATAGTTAGTATGAGCAAAACAATAAATAGCGAAAATGTGAACAATTTATTTTGTAGTGCAAATCGTAACATAGGGCTATATGCATTATCCCTTAGCCACCCCATTATACGATCTCCGAACGTATTGATATACCTTAATTTGGCAAAAATCGCTGCAATTCCTGTTTTGGTTTCTTTACCTTGTTTCTTTAGTGCTTTAGAATGTGCTAAATGCGCAGGAAGAATAATCAATGCTTCTACCAAAGATACCGTAAGCGTAAGGATTACGATCACCGAAACCTCGCCAAAAAACTCTCCAATTCGACCATCTAAAAACAAGAAAATACTAAACGCTAATATAGTAGTAATAATTGCAGAGATAATAGGAGGTATCACCTCCATAGTACCATCAATAGCGGCCTGAACCGGGCTTTTACCTTTTTCATAATGTTGGTATATATTCTCTGCGATTACAATACCATCATCTACCAAAATCCCGATAACGATAATCATCCCAAATAGTGATAATACATTAATGGTTACTCCAAATTGCCCCGCAAAAACAAACATTCCTAAAAATGCAATAGGTAACCCAAACGCTACCCAAAATGCTAAACGCGTATTTAGAAATAAGGATAAAAAAAGTAAAACCAGAATCATCCCTATAATTGCATTTTCTGTAAGGAGCTCTGTTCGTTGCACCAAGGTAATTGATCGATCACTAATTACATTTAGCTGTACATTGGTATATTTTTGATTAAAATCTTCGATATACTCTTTGACTTTTTCTGCCGAAGAGATCAAATCTTCGGTATTGGTACTTGTTATTTGCACATCGACAGCAAGGTTGCCATTAAAAAATGTTGCATTCGATGTTTCAGAAAAACGATCTCTCAATATCGCCACATCTTTTAAGCGTATTGTACGACCCGAAGGATCAGTTTTGACAATAAGGTTAGATAATTCACGACCGTAATACGAGCGATTATTAGCTCTAATAAGGTACTCTTCGGTATCAGTTTTTATTGTTCCTCCGGTTGTTAATATATTTGCTTGACTTACCGCTTGGGCGACTTGATTAAAACTAAGATTGTATGCTAATAGACTGTTTTCGTTTACCGCAATTTCAATCTCTTCAGAAGGATATCCCGAAATATTAATTTGTGAAATCCCATCTATTCCACGAAGGTCATTTTCAATTTGTCGAGCGATTTGTTTTAAGGTACTCAAAGGAATCTCATTGCCACTAACCGAAAAATTAATTGTAGGTCGAATAGCTTCTTGCTTTGCCACCACCAAAGGTTCCATACCAGTAGGAAAAGAAGGAACACGATCCACGGCATTTTTTACCTCCAGCAACATAAAATCGATATCCTTTCCTTTTTCGATTTCTACATTTATGGTACCGCTATTTTCTCTTGAGGTTGAAGTTACTCTATCTACACCATCTAATCCTTTTAAATTATCTTCTATTTTAAGTACAATTCCTTCTTCTACCTCTTGCGGAGAAGCCCCAGGATACGTAACATTTATCGATATATTTTTGGAATCTACCAAAGGAAAAAACGAAGATTTTAAAGAAAATGCTCCAAAAACTCCAAAAATCAAGAATGCGATAACTATTACATTAACAGCTACATGATATTTGATAAAATATGCAATTATCTTTCTCATTACTGCCTGATTTTACGATTGGATTTATCTTCTACTTTGGTTTTCTTCGAACCATACACAGAAATCAACATACCCGCATAAGCACCAGGAACACTTTTTGACAAAATAATAGTTTGGTCAGGAATCCCCTTAAGCACTACTTTTTTGTCTGAAAAATATACTGGATTTACATCAATCAGATCCAAAATACTGTCTCTAACCATAAATACTTGATTCCCTTCTTGAAGTAAACTCCTATTAATCTCGATCGCATTGTCTTCGGCTTTGGCATCCAAATAAGCTTCAAGATACATCCCTTCTCTAAGTGATGGTTCTGCTATCTCAATAAACGCCGTTATCGTTTGTGTAGATTGATCAACTCTACCATTGATACGAGTTACCACTCCTGTAAATGTTTTTGTCTTATTTAGATCTGATAGTCTTACCGATTTTCCTATTTCAAGTAAATCTGCATATTCTTTTCCTACAGCAACTTCCATTTCATAGACATTGGTATTAATATATTCGCCTAGTTTTTGCCCTTGTCGGATCAAAGTTCCTTCGTTTACCAAAGCCTCGGTTAGCACTCCTTCAAAAGGTGCTGTAATATTGTATTTTGACAGACGCTGCTCTAAGTTTTTTACATTATAATATGTAGTATAAATATTTCTTCCGGTAATAAAATATTTCTCCTTTTCTGAAGTGACTTCTGGCAATGGTGGTGTCGTTTTATTCATGTCCAGATTATTTAGATACACCTGCCACTTATCATAAACCTCGGGATAATCTAATCGTAAATCTGGCATTATCGACGTCACAAGATTATATAAATTGCTTTTTGCAGATTGTACGCTGGCATAGTACTCTGAAGCATCTATCCTTATCAACGTCTGGCCTTTGCTATATTTTTGACCCGTTTTAAAGAGTTTCGTTCCCCCTCTAAAAACCCCCTGCACCTCTGAGAATAGCTCTAATCGTCTTTTTGCTATAAGTGTACCATTTGCTGCGATCACAATCGGAACAGTCTTATTTTGCACGGTATCTACAAAAACTGTTTTGACAACTTTGGCAGAACGAGGTCTTAATTTTTTTTTGCTATCTGCGATCATCTTAGCAAAAAAAAGAGCTAACCCTATTAATACTAACCCAAGTATAGCAAGTACTATTTTTCTCATACACAATTTTGTTTAGGCCTTATTTACAAAAGGCTGCACAAAACTATCAACAACCCCGTTAGGTTGCAGTTAAAGAACTCATAAAAATTGAACGGTGGATTTTCTACAGAAATAAAACAAAAAAAACACCTCTTGATCGGGTGTTTTTAAAAAGGTAAAAGTGATTATTATTATGCTAATTCTGCCATCTTAGCTTGTATTTTTTTCAAGGCATTGATTAAAACTTCAATTTCTTGATCATTCAAACTTTCTTGAACCGATGGAATCAAATCATACATTATAGGTTGCACTTTTGCAATAACCTCCTTACCATGATCTGTTAGAAAAATACGGTTTATCCTATGATCATTTTCATCATTTTTTCGAACCACAAGATCTTTACTTTCCATAGTATTGATCAATCTGGTCATTGAGGTTTTATCTCTATGAGTAATAAAAGCCAAGTCGTTTTGAGGTTGCCCATCATCAACATATAATCTTTTTAAAACACTCCATTGTTCTTTAGACAAATCTAGTCCGTTTTCCTGAAATGCCTTCTGCACCAAAAAGCCAAAATCATAATAAATTTTACCTACCCAAGAAAGAGCATGAGTATTTAAATCGATTACTTTTGCATTATCCATAGATATTTACTTTTAATTTTCAGGATACAAAAATATTCATAAAAATCTAGTTGCACTCCCATCTAACCGCAAAAATATCGTAAAAGTAACATACCTATTTTTAGGTTAACCCAAAAATAACTTGTCCTTTCTAGAAGATTCTCACAAAAGGCCTTTAGCGGATATAAATATCAAAAATTATGCAAAGAATTTTAAGAATTTAATAAAAATAACTCCACATTTATTCGTTTGTAATTTGGTCAATTTCTTCTTGAGTAACCTCCCAATCTTCCATCAATGAAGCTAAAAGATCTTTTTTTGCCTGGTATGTATCAAAAAAATTGGGTTTTGCTATTGTTTGATCATAATTAATCGCCAATTCTACGTCAATTTCTTTTATTTCTTTTTCGAGTTTATTGATTTTTGCCTCTACGTTACTCAATTTATTATTGAGTGATTTTAGCTTTTTTTGATCTTGATATGATTGTTTTGCCGCTACTTTTGTACTAGATACTTCTTTTTGCTGTTTATCTTTTTTCTCTATATCTCTTAAATCATCAACCCTGCGTTGTTCCAGATAAAAATCTATATCTCCAAGATATTCCTTGATCTGTTTATTCTTGAACTCATATACAGTGTTACTAAGTCCTTGTAGAAAATCCCTATCGTGCGAGACAAGAATAAGGGTGCCTTCAAAACTTTTTAAAGCCTCTTTTAATACATTTTTGGATTTGATATCCAAATGATTGGTCGGTTCATCCATTACCAATACATTAAAAGGTTCTAGCAACATCTTACACAATGCCAATCGGTTACGCTCACCACCCGACAGTACTTTTACTTTTTTATCCACTTCATCACCTCTAAACAAAAAAGCACCAAGCATATCACGTACTTTGCTACGATTTTTCTCGTTTGCAGCATTAATCATAGTTTCGTGAATGGTTATTTCTCCATCCAGATACTCAGATTGGTTTTGAGCAAAATACCCTATTTGTACATTATGTCCAAGTTTTAGGTTTCCGACATGAGATATCTCGTCAATAATAATTTTGGCCAATGTTGTTTTACCCTGTCCATTTTGACCAACAAAAGCAATTTTAGATCCTCGTTCTACCAAAAGATCAATACCTTTTAAAATTTCCTTTTCACCGTATGATTTTCCGACATTTTCGGCTTCAATTACCACTTTGCCCGGCTGTATACTTATCGGGAAACTAACATTCATAACCGCATTATCATCTTCATCTACCTCGATACGCTCAATTTTATCAAGTTTTTTAATCAATGACTGCGCCATCGAAGCTTTAGATGCCTTGGCTCGAAATTTCTCGATTAGCTTTTCGGTTTGTTCTATCTGCTTTGATTGATTCTTTTGAGTCGCTAATTGTTGCTCTCGCATTTCTTTGCGAAGCACAAGGTATTTAGAGTAATACGTATTGTAATCATAGATACGCCCCAAAGAAATCTCGATCGTACGGTTAGTAACATTATCCAGGAACATTTTATCGTGAGATACAATTATCACTACTCCTCCATAGTTTTTTAAGAAGTTTTCTAGCCAAATTATAGATTCTATATCCAAATGGTTGGTAGGCTCATCCAATAGCAGGATATCGTTATTCTGCAATAATAATTTGGCCAGCTCAATACGCATTCGCCATCCACCAGAAAACGTATCGGTTAATCTTTCAAAATCTTCTCGTACAAATCCTAAACCTTGTAATACACGTTCGGTATCGCCTTCATAATTATACCCACCAATGATTTCGAAATGTTGGGTAAGATCACTAAGCTCTGTAATAAGTTGGTTATACGAATCGCTTTCGTAATCATCACGCTCTGCTAATTGCGCGTTGATTTTATCTATCTTACGTTCTGTTTTTTTTATTTCTACAAAAGCTTCATATGCTTCTTCGAGTACCGTTCTACCTTGAACAAAATCAATGTCTTGCTTTAAAAAACCAATTTTCACTTCTTTATCCATAGCAATTTGCCCTGTATCTGGTTCTTGCTCTTTGGATAAAATTTTAAGCATTGTAGATTTACCTGCTCCGTTTTTTCCTATCAATCCTACACGATCTCCTGCACTTAATCTGAAGCTTATTTCTTCAAAAAGATACTCTCCTCCAAATGATATTGATAAGTTATGTATGTTTAACATTAGCTTTTGAATATTTTCTGCAAAGATGCTTAATTTTGTGTTACCATAAAAGTAGCGTATGAACTTCTTAAAAGGAACTAAGGTTTACAGCATATTAACCGGTAGTTGTCCGGTTTGCCAGCAAGAAAGCATGTACACGGTATCAAACCCCTATAAGCTTACTGATACTCTAAAAATGAATGAGCGATGCACTCATTGTAAAACCAAATATAAGATAGAACCTTCTTTTTTTTATGGAGCAATGTACGTAAGTTATCCGGTAGGTATAGCATTTGCAGTTACAGCCTTTTTGATTGGCTATTTTCTTTTGAAACTTAATTTGGTTGCTACTTTTTTACTAATCGCAGCAACTATGATTATTTCATTACCTATAATTCTAAGATTATCCCGAAATATCTGGATTAACTTTTTTATGCATTATAAAAAAGAGAAGAAATTATCATAACGCTTGATATCTATTTCTTTATCCAAAGGGATTTCATTTTGGATGCTATCATATAAATTTTCTGCAACAGTGGGGCCTATTAATATGCCTCGACTGCCCAAACCGTTTAAAATATGCAGGTTTTTATACTCTGGGTGAGTTCCTACCAAAGGCCTTCTATCTCTTACTGTAGGTCTAATGCCAGCCACCTGATCTATAATTTTATAAGGTACTTGTAGAAAACGCTCTAATTTTTGTACTAATTCTTGTTTTGCCGATGATGTAGTTTCTGGAGAAGTGTCTTGATTATTGTAAGTCGCTCCAATTTTGTATACATCATGCCCTAGTGGTATAATAAAGATAGAAGATTTTATGGCTTCTTTTAACTGTAATTTGGGAGACGAAATGATCATATATTCTCCCTTGTTACCTACCAAAGGTAAATACTTAAAAAACGGATTATTTTGCAGTCCAAAACCTTCAGAAAATAAAATGCGTTTCGCTTTATGACCTTTATAAGAGACGAAATTTTTGGTAACGATTAATTGTTCATGATCAAAAGATTCGTGTATCACACAATTCTTTTCACCAAGGTATTTTATATAAGACGAAAGCAAGTATTTTATATCTATTCTTCCAGTATATTTCACTTTTCCATAATGAAACGGAATATCCAAAGCTGTATTGGTGTTATGTACTAATTTCTGATCTAGAAATTTTTCTAGAACCGGCTTGTCACAGGCCTCAAACCAGGTATTTTGTTCCTCAATAGAATTAAATCTACGAAGTACAGGAAGTTCAAAAACTAATGATTTATGAAGTTTGGTCTCCAGACCTTTATAAAAGGGAATAGCTTTTTGAATTTGCTCTACGGCACTCCAAGCAGGTGTAAAACGCTTCAATATTATAGGATTATACAATCCACCAGCTACTCTAGATGATTTTTGAGAAGAATCTTCGAAAACCAGGAATGATTTATCATTATTCTCCAATTGCTCTACAAAAGATAAACCGGCCAATCCAAAACCAACAACAATATAATCTAACATAGCGCAAAAATATAAAAACGCCCAACTAGGTTGGGCGTTTTTCGTATAAGTTATTTTATAAGATAGAACTTAGTAGCTCCACATATCCATTTCAAAATTTCGAATACTCTCTTTAATTCGCTCACTTTCAAGAAGTTGCATCAAAGCGTTGTCCACGATATAGTCTTTAATCTCGCGGTCACCCTGTTCATTATCTTCCTTATAAATAATCGAGTTAAATCGTCTAGCATTTAGAATATGATCTAAAGTAAAAGGCATCGAGGTATTTCTTCGGTTAAAAGCAAGCGCATTATGAAGAATTTCTCTTACATCTGGATACCATACCCAAAATAATGCAACCATATCCGGCTCATCATCATCGATAAAGTTTACATCCGGAGCTACAGGTGCTAACCCAAGCAATCTGTATCTCAATTCTCCTTGACGTTTATCAAAATACCAATATCCTCTTATTTTATATTCTGAAATATCAGCAGAGCTAATATCTCTTCTGTTAATATATTGAGGATCTACTGTTTCACCTGCATTATATTGCTCATATCCTAAATCTGTTGTGTCTATCTTAGACATTGTAGACTGAAGATCTTCGAAAGTACGTGTTTCAGTAAAATATGAATCTGAATAAATACTTTTTATTTTTCCGTTTTTGATATTAGAAACCAATACATCATATAAAGAACGACGATTAGCACCTATATTATTAGTATCAATAGGATAATACAATGGAAAATTAATTCTCTCATCAAGATCAATAGTTTCCCAAGTGGTCTTAGCCCATAATACATCACGTTTATCAACATAACCATACTCTAACGGATGATCGTTATCGTACATTATTTGCTCTGCCGTTTTCTTTCCGATATCATCGGGCTGTTCGGCATTTAATATATTATTGGTTTGACCTAGCGAAACTGCCGAGATCAATACACCAAAAACGGTTAATATAAAATTTCTCAAATTCATAACTAATACGTTTATTTTAGTTCGTTAACTCAACAATAACCGGAGATATTTTTTTCAATTTATATCCAGCGTTTGTAGTTAACTGTGCTTTAATATCAATAATCTGTACAGAAGAACCTCTTTTTGCCTTACGCAATGCAGATTTAGCCTTAGAATCAAGTCTTTTTCCACGTACACTTACTGTAGGCTGTCCTTCTACTTTAAATTTAAATCCTGTTACATTAAGTTTGATATCGAAATCAAAATCTGGTAAGATAGCTCCGATAGATGAAATATTTAACGCATTTCTTGCCATTTTTATTGCACCATCTTCTCCACGAACAGTTCCTACTGGTCTTGGGATATCTTTAATTCTAAATTTCTTACTGTCACTTACAGAAGTACCATTTGCAAGTTTACCACTTACTTTAATACTTACTTCACGTGCTCTCACTGTAGTAACATTCATTACATATTTACCAGCACCTCCTGTTTTTCTTAAACCAGGAGCCGATGCATTTACATTCGGTACTCCAGGAATAGAAATCGTCATTGGGTTATTTACCCCACGATATACCACATTCATTTTATCTGCAGAAATTACAGCAGAGTTTGGTCTTGGAATTACTGTATACGAACTCTTGATAGGAATTTTTACAATAGAATCTCCTTCTTTAAATTCAAGCTCACCAGCTACATCTCTTTCTCCAACATTACCTGCAGGGAAATCTAACATGATTTGACCATTCTGAACTTCAGTCTGCTCTTTACCATTAACCATTACTTTGGTTGGTTTAAGAGTAGCATCAAAACGTCCAAGAACGATTCTACCTTTAAATTTTTCACCACTAAAGAATGCCGTTTTATCAGCTACAACAATTGCCTCATAGTTACTAAAAGAAAGTTCTGATGCTTGTTGCCCTGCTAATAAAGCAGAAAGCACTTTACTTTCTGTAGTCTTAACATCTGCTTGCATTTGCGTAAGCTTAGTTAATGTTGCTACTAATGGAAATCCTTCAAAATTGTAGTTTAACCACTTTTTGTTCACACCAGCTCTGTCTTTAACATCACTAGTAGAAAAAGTTTTAAGTACATCATCTGCTACCGAAGCATCAACTTCTTTAACTTCTTTAATTGCAGCAGATACACCATCTCTATATTTTGAAACGTTATCCAAAAATTCTTGTGCTCCAGGTGTTACTTTACCTCCAGCAAAAAACTTTTGATCCAAAGTAAGAGACTTATCCATTGTTTCATAATCCGTTGGATCACTTAAATCCTGAGTTATCTCAGACTTAATTTTGTCTAAATATGCATTAAATTCATTAGAAAGCACGCTAATTTGATCCGCTTTCTCTTTTAGTGGTGTATATTTCTCTGGTTGCTCTGCCACTTTTTCGGCAAGACCAGTCATAAATGAATTATTACGTTCTGTAGATATTGTGTTAGATTCGGTAAGTTTTTCGTTCATCAAACCGAAAGCTGATAATACCTCTTTTGACATGTTTAATGCCATCATCGCGATGAAAACCAAATACATTAGGTTAATCATCTTCTGCCTTGGGGATAGTTTTCCTCCTGCCATTTCTTCTTAGATTTTGGTAGTTATTATATAATTATTTAATTATTAAAATGTTAACTTCTGTTCATTGCAGTTAACATACCACCATACACTCCATTAAGTGAAGAAAGGTTACTAGCAAGGCTTTCCATTTGATCCTTAAGTTTTGCCGCATTATCTGCGATAGCTTGATTAGCTTCAGCTTGCTTAGCAGAAGATTCTAACTGTACTTTGTACAAACTATTTAAAGATTCTAGGTGAGAAGCTGCATTAGCCATCTCTTCGCTATATTTTTTAGTTCCCTGGATTGCATCAACAGTAGGAGAAATATTTTTTGCCGCACCTTCAAAGTTACGGATACTTTCACCCAAACTGTTCATTAAGCTAGTATCTACTCTAGCTTCTTTAAGCATTTCATCTAATTTTTTAGATAATAATCCTTCTGGAGTAGCATCTTGTTTTTTATCTTTCTTGTTACCTCCTGCTAGTTCAGGATATACAAGAGACCAATCTAATTCGTCATCTACAGGTTCGAATGCAGAAACAGTAAATACGAATGCTTCTGTAATCAGACCAATAATAAGCATTTGGTTACCAAATGGCCAGTGCATAATTTTAAATAGTGCACCTAAGATTACAACGGCCGCTCCTAGACCGTATACCATGTTCATTAACTTTTTGCTTGCTTTTGAATTTGCCATAATAAATTTGTTTTGTTTTTTAAATCTAAATTTTAAAAAAAAGGGTTAGTAATTAAGTTGATAGAAAATTTTGGGACTTATTTTTGATTCACAGTATTATCTTCTCCAGTCACGTCAGTACCCATATAGTCCTGAACGGTTCTAAATCCGATATAACTTCTAGCTGAATCCGCATACTCATAATCTCTGGTACTTACTTGTAGGAAATAAGCAACATCTTTCCAGGATCCTCCACGTACTACTTTACGTTTATTGTCGTCATCGTTAACATTTGGGTTCATTGACGAAACGTATTCATAAGCTGCTGGATCGTAGGATGACTGTACCCACTCAGAAACATTACCCGCCATATTATATAGGTTATAATCATTCGGGTCAAACGTTTTGGCTTCGACAGTATATAAGAAATTATCTGCTGCGTAGTTTCCTCTAAGAGGCTTGAAATTTGCAAGGAAACAACCTCTATCATTTAGGGCGTAAGGTCCTCCCCATGGATAGGTCGCCGATTCTAAACCACCTCTAGCGGCGTACTCCCATTCGGCCTCTGTTGGTAATCTAAAATAGTTTACAAATTCTTTACTTTTCTTCTTTTGAAAGGTATTTTTTTCAATAGTTCTCCATCTACAGAAGGCTTTAGCTTGTTCCCAAGAAACACCTACTACAGGATAATCGTCATATGCACTATGCCAAAAGTAATCATTGTGCATTGGTTCATTATATGAATAGTTAAAATCTTTGATCCACACAGTGGTATCAGGATAGACTTTAATTACTTCTTCTTTTACAAAATCTTTTCTTCCACCTTTTCTAGCTCTAGCTGCCGATTGAATATCCATCCAAGTAAATCTAAATTCAAATTTACTTACATCTAATGTACGTCTACCATTATAGGATTCTTCTAGAGGAATATACATCGTATCCATAACTTCGGCATAAAACTCATCTGGATAATCATCGATATCCCATTCGATATCTATATCCTTATTTAGTCTTCTACCTTCGTAGCCAGTTTCTCCTGTGCCACTATAGTTATCGTACATGTATTTTTCGTAAACCGACATGTTTTCGGTATCTGCATCTAAGAATGCATACTCCCCGACACCATCGTCTCCAGGAGTTTTACCTAATTCATCAGCCATTATCGCAAGTCTCATTCTAAGAACAGAATCGCGAACCCAATGAACAAATTGTCTATATTCACTATTGGTGATTTCCGTTTCATCCATATAAAAAGAACGAACGGTAACCATTTTGGTGGGTGCGTTTGCTAACGCTGCTTTGTCATCATCCGACTTACCCATAATGAAGGATCCTCCGGGGATGAGGGCCATTCCATATGGCTTCTGCGGGTGCCATTTTTTTCCTTGTGCTCCTACTAGCTCTCCTCGGTTTCCTCCACCACAACTATAGAGCATTGCTAAAATAGCAAAGAGTGATACAAATTTCTTCATAACGTGTTTTAGGTTAAGATCTTCTAGATTTAAGGACGTAAACCTATTTATTTATTTCCAGAAAAACAATTTTTTTCTAAAAAAAACCTTAAATCTACCTAATAAAAATGTTAAACTTCGTTTTTTCGTTTTGCCTTATACCATCTTTCAGGTATTTCTTGATTACAAGCACGCTCATAATCGTTGTATGTGCAAGGTAATAACGTATGTCTTTTCAATTTATTATTGCCAGATGAAATAAAAGGTATTTCTATCCACCATCTTCCCGTTTTTGCACTCTTGTAGAAAGACAAAATTTCGTCTTCAACCGGAACATTATAATGTAGTGTACTTTTCTGATTTTTGATATCTAATTCTTCAGACCTGTAGTTAACTCCTTCAATAAAATACCAAATAATTTGACTTATCAATACAGAAGCGGCTTCTTCATTTTTAAAATTTTTAAACTCATAGATCCCAAAACTTTTAACCTTATCACTAATCCCGGCATACCTAGATATAGCACATATCTCTCTTCCGTCAAAACCATTAGGAGAGGCCACGGCTCCCTGTATGCTATTTGAATTCATAACTCCAAGATCTATTGCCACAATATCAGCATCACGCATTATAGGCTCTACTATTGTAACATCAGAAATCACTTCACCCAAACGATATGCATCAAAATATAATTTTTCGATAAGATCTATTTCTTCCTGAGCATTAAAATAAGTTTGGTATCCTATATTACTGTAGTTAAAAAGATTGTAAGGCTGCTCTACAATAATTTTGCCTACAAACGAAGTATTTGTAATCGGTTGAGAAGAATTACCCAAATCAAATCTACTATCTACATTAGCCAGATTGACCATACGCTCTAAAATATCAAAAGATCTATACTGCGCATAAACGATATCCTGACTCCCTCCTAAAACAATAGGGATTATATTTTTTTGCAAAAGTGTAGACAACACCTCTTGAACCAAATAATAAGTATCACTAACTTCATTACCAGGTGTAATATCACCAAGATCTACAATAGCTGTATCCCAATTTCCTGGAAAGAGCTCATATAAAGATCTGCGAATAGTATCAAAATTTAATTGCTCGCCTAAAAAATCTACATCATTTCTATTTTCCTGCACTCCAAGAATAGCAATATCCACTTTTTCAAGATCAGGCACTCCATTACTCAACGTGTGAATTTTAATGTTTTTCCCTAAAGAATGATCTGAAAGTAATTTGGTGTGCGCAGCTACTAAATCACTAACTGGTGCAAGAAATTCGAAAGACATGTATTATTTCTTTTTGGCTGTGGTTTTCTTTTTGGTCGCGGTTTTCTTTTTAGCAGCCTTTTTCTTAGGAGCATTTTTTTCGATCAGGTCTTTTACTTTATCCAAAGTTAACTTTGTAGCATCTACAGTTTTTGGTAATTCGATTTTGATCTTACCTTTAATAATATTACTTCTCCCCCATCTTGCTTTTTCTACTCGGATTCCTTCTTCTTCCCAATTATGAATTACCTTATCGATTTCTTTTTGTTTCTTTTCTTCGATAAGATTTACGATATCTTCATCAGATAAATTATCAAAATCGTATTTTTTATTTACGTTAATAAACATACCATTCCATTTGATAAACGGTCCAAATCTACCTTTACCTTTTTGAACCGGCAGGTTTTCATACGTATATATAGGAGCGTCTGCTTTTTCCTTTTCATCAACAAGTTCGATAGCCCTATCTAATGTTATATTTAGTGGATCTTCTCCTTTTGCAAGGGAAACGAACTTTTCTCCAAAACGAACATAGGGTCCGAATCTACCATTATTAACCACTAGAGTTTCTCCTTTATAATCACCAAGCTCTTTGGGTAATTGAAAAAGATCCATAGCTTCTTCGAAAGTAATCCCGCTTAAGGTTTGTCCGGGAGGTAAACTCGCAAATCTTGGTTTATCTTCGTCCTCTGCCGTTCCTATTTGAACCATTGGCCCAAATTTACCCAATCGCACGCTCACAACTTTTCCGGTAGCCGGATCTTCACCCAAGATACGTTCTCCAACTTCTCGCTCTGCATTTTGAGCTACATCCTCTACTCTAGGATGAAACTCTTCGTAAAACTCTTTCATCACATGCGTCCAATCTTCTTGACCCTCTGCAATCTCATCAAAATCCTGCTCAACCTTGGCTGTGAAATTATAATCTAAAATTGAAGAGAAATGATTTACCAAAAAGTCATTAACCACCATTCCCACATCTGTAGGGATTAATTTTCCTTTATCGCTACCTACTTTCTCTGATAATTTCTTCTCATCTAAAGAATCTCCGGAAAGAATGAGTTGCACATAATTTCGAACTTCACCTTCTTTTGCTCCTTTTTCAACATAATTTCTATTCTGAATAGTAGAAATCGTTGGGGCATATGTAGAAGGTCTTCCTATACCTAACTCTTCAAGTTTCTTAACCAAAGAAGCTTCGGTGTACCTACTTGGTGGCCTTGTAAATCTTTCGGTTGCAGAAATATACTTATTATATAATGATTCATTTATTTTCATTGCAGGAAGAATTCCTTCTTGCTCTTCATCCTCATCATCATTACCTTCTAGATATACTTTTAAAAATCCTTCAAATTTAATCACCTCTCCATTTGCCGTAAATTGCTCATTATGGGTGTTAGATTCAATCCTCACATTGGTCCTCTCTAAACGGGCATCACTCATCTGCGATGCGATAGCTCGTTTCCATATCAACTCGTACAATCGTTGTTGATCATAATCCACATTAACACTATGTCTTGAGAAATCGGTTGGTCTTATGGCCTCATGAGCTTCTTGCGCTCCTTTTGATTTTCCTTTATATTGTCTAGGATTACTATACTCATCACCATAAGCTGAAACAATTTCAGCTTTTGCACCATTTTGAGCTTCAACAGATAGGTTTACACTATCTGTTCTCATATATGTAATCAACCCAGCTTCGTATAATCGCTGCGCCATTGTCATTGTCTTGCTTACGGAAAAATACAACTTCCTCGATGCCTCTTGCTGCAACGTAGAAGTCGTAAATGGAGGTGCTGGAGATTTTTTTGCGGGTTTTGTACTAAGATCGGCGACTTTAAAAGATGCTCCTATATTATTTTTTAGAAATGACTGTGCATCTTCTTTAGTCTTAAAATTTTTAGGAAGCTTAGCTTTAAAAGACTTACCTGCTTCATTAGAAAATTCTGCATCTATTCGATAAGAAGCTTCAGGGTTAAATCCTGTTATGTCGCGTTCGCGCTCTACAATCAAACGTACCGACACAGATTGCACCCGTCCTGCAGATAAACCACCTTTTACTTTACGCCACAATACAGGAGATAACTCATACCCCACCAAACGATCCAAAACACGTCTTGCCTGCTGCGCATTTACTAAATTATAATCTATACTACGAGGATTTTCTATTGCCTTAAGAATGGCATTTTTGGTAATCTCATGGAATACAATACGACGTGTTCTATCTTTATCTAATTTAAGTGTCTCTGCAAGATGCCAAGCAATAGCTTCTCCCTCTCGATCCTCATCACTAGCCAACCAAACCATCTCTGCTTTCTTAGCCAGATCTTTTAGTTTTTTTACGACATCTTTTTTATCTTTCGAAACAATATATTTGGGTGTAAAATCGCCATCTACATCTACTCCAAGCTCTTTTGCAGGTAAATCTGCAATATGTCCAAAACTAGAAGCTACAGTATAATCTTTTCCTAGAAACTTCTCTATCGTTTTGGCCTTGGCCGGCGACTCCACAATCACTAAATTCTTAGCCATAATCCTATAATTTGTGTCCACAAAAGTATATCAAAAAAATGATATCAAGATTCTTTATCAAAAAATTAGTTCAAAAAAAACCTGCCAGTCGGCAGGTTTTAAAAAATTACTTTACAAATAACGTATTTTCTTTTTCTGGTGGACCATCTTCAAAACCAACAGTGTCCTTATACATATAATAGGTAACAATGTATGAAAAAAACATTGTTGCAATTACACCTATATAACATGCTATCACTCCTATTGCAGAAAATATTGCAGAAACGAATATCAAACCAAAAAAGATCAACCAATATTTATTTCCAAGCCTAAAACCAGCTTTTACAATATCTCCAACACTCATCTCTTGATTAAAAACAAATATTGGAATAACCAATTGAAGCGGTACCATCACATAAAAAATAGGAAAATAACACAGCAATGCTGCTAACAACGCAACACCCATCGATGCCAAAGACAGGACTATTATTTTTCCGAAATGATTTTTTGCTATCGTAAAATAGCCTCCTATATCATCTGTTGTATTTAAGTCTTCGTTTTTTAACGCCTTAAAAAAATGTCCATAAATAGATATATTTAAAACTTGCATTAAGAAAGACATTACAAATACTATCAAAACCCAAACAATAATCATTACAGGAGAAAAATCTTCTAAAAAAGTAGGCTGATAATATGGATCTCCTGAATGTTCAATCAATTCTATATACGTTGGTATTATAGGAATATATACGATCAATAGAAAAGGGATTACTACGGCTAAACTTATTAATCCATGAATCAAACCCACAGAAAAGGTTTTTTTATATAGCTCAAAACTTTTAGATAGTATATCTCCAAAATCTGGTTTTTTCGAATTTTCAATCTTTTTAAAAATAGGATGTTCCATTATTGTTGTTTATTAGTTATTACGCAAATTTAAATTTTTCAAAAAATAAAACACTGACACTTTGTCACAAATCGTATTAAAAAGTATCTTTGCACATTATTTGACCCTTAAATCATTAAGGAATTATTTTTTATGGAGAAGATTATAGACGAAAATGCACAAGGACAACCTCTCGTTCTTGACCAAAAGAAAGGAAACCAACGCAAACTTTTTATAGAGAGCTATGGATGCCAAATGAATTTTAGCGATAGCGAGATCGTAGCTTCGATTTTGGCTAAAGAGGGTTTTAACACGACCCAAAATCTTGAAGATGCCGATTTAGTGCTAGTAAACACCTGCTCTATTCGTGAAAAAGCAGAACAAACCGTAAGAAAACGATTAGAAAAATATAATGCCGTAAAAAGGATTAACCCCAAAATGAAAGTGGGAGTCCTTGGATGTATGGCAGAACGTCTAAAAAGTAAATTCCTCGAAGAAGAAAAAATAGTAGATTTGGTAGTTGGTCCCGATGCATACAAGGACCTTCCTAACCTTATCGAAGAAGTTGATGCAGGTCGTAACGCAGTAAACGTAATTCTCTCGAAAGAAGAAACCTATGGAGACATCTCACCCGTTCGCTTGCAAAGCAATGGTGTATCTGCTTTTGTGTCTATCACTAGAGGATGTGATAATATGTGCACATTTTGTGTTGTACCTTTTACCAGAGGAAGAGAACGTAGTCGAGATCCGCAAAGTATATTAGAAGAAATTGATGATTTGGCCAATCAAAATTTTAAGGAAATCACGCTTTTAGGACAAAACGTAGATAGTTACCTATGGTATGGTGGGGGTCTAAAAAAGGATTTTGAGAAAGCCAGTGATTTTCAAAAAGCTACTGCAGTAAATTTTGCCAAATTATTAGACATGGTAGCCGAAAAATATCCAAAAATTCGCTTGCGTTTTACCACATCAAATCCTCAAGATATGACTCTTGATGTGATCGAGGTAATGGCAAAACATAACAACGTATGCAAGTACATACATTTACCCATACAGAGTGGAAGTGATCGCATCCTAAAAGAAATGAATCGTCTACATACACGCCAGCAGTATTTTGATTTAATCGATAACATCAAAAGAATTATTCCGGGGTGTGCTATATCACAAGATATCATTACAGGATTCCCTACAGAAACTGAAGAAGATCACCAGGACACCTTATCATTAATGGAATATGTAAAATATGATTATGGATTTATGTTTGCATATTCAGAAAGACCTGGTACACTTGCAGAACGTAAAATGGAAGATGATGTTCCTGAAGATGTAAAGAAAAGAAGGCTATCTGAGATTATCGAATTACAACGTAACCATAGCGCATCCAAACACCAGGCTTATATTGGTCAAACCTTGGAAGTGTTGATCGAAAAAGAATCTAAAAAATCTGATGCTCATTGGAGTGGAAGAACTACACAAAATACTGTAGCTGTATTTCCTAAAGGCGCATATAAAATTGGAGATTTTGTAATGGTGCAGATTAATGAGTGTACTAGTGCTACATTATTAGGTGAGGCTACGGGGTATTCTGAAAATAATTAATTTTAAAATTAAAACACACAATCATATAGTAGTATATGGAATCTATTCAAGCTATAAAACAACGATTCGGGATTATTGGAAACGATCCTAAACTAAATCGTGCCGTAGAAAAAGCTATCCAGGTAGCTCCCACCGATATTTCGGTATTGGTTACAGGTGAAAGTGGTGTAGGTAAAGAAAGTATTCCTAAAATCATACACTCCCTATCACATCGTAAACATGGTAAATCTATTGCCGTTAACTGTGGTGCTATCCCCGAAGGAACTATTGATAGTGAGCTTTTTGGACATGAAAAAGGGGCCTTTACAGGAGCTACTCAAACTCGTAACGGCTATTTTGAAGTAGCCAGCGGCGGAACCATTTTTTTGGATGAAGTAGGAGAACTTCCGTTAACTACTCAAGTACGATTATTAAGAGTTCTTGAAAACGGCGAATTTATTAAAGTAGGATCTTCCAAAGTTCAAAAAACCGATGTGCGTATTGTAGCGGCTACCAATGTTAATATGTTTGAGGCTATCAAAAAAGGCAAGTTTAGAGAAGACTTATACTACCGTTTAAGCACAGTAGAAATTCTTTTACCGCCTTTAAGAAATCGAAAAGAAGATATTCATCTATTGTTTAGAAAATTTGCATCGGACTTTGCTACAAAATACAAAATGCCTACCATTCGGCTTACAGATGATGCGGTAACCTTATTAGAAAAATATCACTGGAGTGGTAATATCCGACAATTACGCAACATTGCAGAGCAAATTTCAGTCCTTGAACAAAACAGAACAATCTCTGCAGTTGCCCTACATGGGTATTTACCCAATATCGGTAGTAATTTGCCCGCAGTGATCTCTGATGATAAAAAAGATAGTGATTTTAGCAATGAACGCGAAATCTTATACAAAGTACTTTTTGATATGAAGAGCGATCTTAATGATCTCAAAAAGTTAACCATGGAGTTGATGCAAAATAGTGGTAATAGTCAACAAGTGCAGAAAGATAATGAAGGGTTAATAAGAAAAATATACCGCGAAGAGGAAGAAAAAGAACTAAGTTTTGAAGAACCCGCGGCCCCTGCAGCAGAAGTGTTACAAATCCCATCACATGCTACTTCGGTAGTAAAAGAAGATGATAAATATCATTTTGCTGAGGAAATCGAAGAAGAAGAAACACTATCCTTACAAGACAAAGAGCTAGAGTTAATTAAAAAATCATTAGAACGCCACAGAGGAAAACGTAAAGCTGCCGCAGAAGAATTAGGAATTAGCGAGCGTACTTTATATAGAAAAATCAAACAATACGACCTATAACATTGATGAACACATTAAAACATATTGCAATTGGAATATTTACACTAATCCTATGTCAAGGGTGTGGTATATATTCATTTAGCGGAACTAATATTTCTCCAGATACTAAAACATTTCAGGTAAATTTTTTCCAAAATCAATCTCCCAGAATTTTCCCAGGAGCAGATCTAACATTTACCAATCAATTACAGGATTTAATTTTAAATCAAACCAATTTGGATTTAGTAACATCTGGCGGAGATATTATATATGAAGGCGAGATTGTACAGGATTACGTATCTCCAAATACTGCAACCTCAGATATTACAGCCGCTCAAAACAGATTAACTGTTGCAGTAAATATGAGGTTTTATGATGCCAAAGATCCAAATCAAGACCTTGAGCAGCGTTTTTCGTTTTTCTTCGATTATCCGGCCTCACAATCTGAAAATGCCGTGAGGGATCAGGCACTGCAAATCATTTTTGAACGAATTACACAAGATATGTTTAATGCCACATTAGCAAGATGGTAATAATAGGATCAAAAAAATAAAATAGTTAGCCAGTTATAGAAATTGAATATTAAAGAACTTACATACTTGCTTCAGCATCCCGCGCAACTGGATAGTGCGCAAGTAACCTCTTTGGAAAAAATATCCAAAGAATTTCCTTATTTCCAATCGGTAAGACCTCTACTTTTAAAAGCACTTAAAGAGCAAGGAGATTTTAGATACAATCAAGAATTAAAAACTACAGCCGCATATACTACAGATCGAACAATCCTTTTTGACTTTATCACCTCCGATCTGTTTAATACCAAGAACGAGAAAGAAACTTCGGTACCAAAAAGCAAATCCGACATTGAAGTTGTTGATCATGAAGAAATAAAAACACTTCCAAGAATGGCAATGGGTGATGCCGTACGAATGAAAATGGAAGAAGCAGAAGACGTTCTCGATCCTGCACTTTTTTCGGCACGGAAAGAAGAAAGTTTACGAAAACAAATTGCTACACCTGCCGAACAAGAAGAAAAAAACTTAGAACAGAAATTAAAAATTGATCAACCTCTTGACTTTAATAAAAAGGAAACACATTCTTTTGCCGAGTGGCTAAAACTTACTTCGTTAACGCCTATTGAGAGAGAGGAAGAAAACAATAAACAATCCGAAGTTACTATTGCTGAACGTGAAAAAAAACCTCATGATACTTCGTTAAAACAAAAAGACAAATTCGAACTTATTGACGAATTTATCGCCAATAACCCCAAAATACAACCTGCAGAAAAAAGTACTCCCGTACGTAACTTGGCCAAAGAAAATCAGGTTCCTTCAGATGAACTTATGACCGAAACTTTAGCAAGGGTATATTTGGCTCAAAAAAACTACAAAAAGGCAATTCAGGCTTATAACATATTAATTTTGAAAAATCCCGAAAAAAGTGGTTTCTTTGCAGACCAAATTCGAGCAATAAAGAAATTACAAGAAAATAAATAACAATATAATGACAACGTTTTCAATCTTTTTAATATTAATCGTTATCGTATCTTTTTTACTGGTAGTAGTAATTATGGTACAAAACCCTAAAGGAGGTGGACTATCTTCTTCTTTTGGCGGAGGCGGAACACAACAATTAGGTGGTGTAAAAAAGACAACAGACTTTTTAGATAAAAGCACCTGGACTCTTGCAACACTATTGTTGGTATTGATCTTATTATCTAATATCGATCTTATGGGCGAAAATACTGTTCAGGATTCTAAAGTAGACACTCAAGATGTACAGGTAGATACACCTGTAACTCCAGGAACAGATGATAATGATCAAGAATAAAACATTATCCAAAAAATAATTACAAAAATGTCGACTTGTCATACGGTCGACATTTTTTGTTTCAATTTGTCAGTATGAAGTCACTGGCATAATTTCTGAAATAACAGCATCGAAGATTTCATTTTAATTTTAACAAAAAAAACGAATCATAATGGGAGTAAATATTAAACCTCTTTCAGACCGTGTGGTTGTTGAGCCACTTCCTGCGGAAACGCAAACTGCATCAGGATTATATATTCCTGACTCGGCTCAGGAAAAACAACAAAAAGGTAAAGTAGCTGCAGTAGGTAATGGTAAAAAAGACCATGAAATGACTGTAAAAGTTGGTGACACCGTACTTTACGGAAAGTACTCTGGTACCGAATTAAAATTAGATGGTAAAGACTATCTAATTATGCGCGAGGATGATATCCTTGCTATCGTTTAATCATTGTTTATTCGTAAAACACAAATCGAAAATTCTGAAGAGATATACGATTCGGGATTCACAATTTCAAAAAATAAGTAATCAATTATGGCAAAAGATATAAAATTTGACATAGAAGCACGCGATGGTATAAAACGCGGTGTGGACGCATTAGCCAATGCAGTAAAAGTGACTTTAGGACCTAAAGGTCGTAATGTAATTATCAGTAAATCTTTTGGTGCACCAACAGTGACCAAAGATGGAGTTTCTGTTGCAAAAGAAGTAGAGTTAGAAGATGCTCTTGAAAACATGGGAGCACAGATGGTAAAAGAAGTTGCTTCTAAAACAAATGATCTAGCAGGTGATGGTACTACTACAGCAACTGTATTAGCACAAGCTATCGTAAAAGAAGGTCTTAAAAATGTCGCTGCAGGTGCAAATCCAATGGATCTTAAAAGAGGTATCGACAAAGCAGTAACAGCTATTACAGAAGACCTAGCAAAACAAACTAAAGAAGTTGGCGATTCTTCGGATAAAATCAAACAAGTAGCTGCAATTTCAGCCAATAATGACGGAACTATAGGTGATCTTATCGCCCAAGCTTTTGAAAAAGTTGGAAAAGAAGGAGTTATCACTGTTGAAGAAGCCAAAGGTACAGATACCACTGTAGATATCGTTGAAGGAATGCAATTTGACAGAGGATACCTTTCTCCGTATTTTGTAACCAATAGCGAAAAGATGACAGCCGATCTAGAAAGTCCGTATATCTTATTATACGACAAAAAGATCTCTGCCATGAAAGATTTACTTCCTGTATTAGAGCCTGTTGCTCAAACCGGAAAACCTTTATTAATTATTGCAGAAGATGTTGATGGGGAAGCTCTTGCTACATTGGTAGTAAACAAACTTCGTGGAGCACTTAAAATTGCCGCTGTTAAAGCTCCTGGATTTGGAGACAGACGTAAAGCAATGTTAGAAGATATTGCTATTCTTACAGGCGGTACAGTAATCTCTGAAGAAAGAGGATTTACTCTAGAAAACACTACTATCGAACACTTAGGTACTGCAGAGAAAGTGGCTATCGATAAAGATAACACTACAGTTGTAAATGGTGCCGGAGGAGAAGATTTAATCAAAAACAGAGTAAATCAAATCAAAGCACAGATCGAAACTACAACTTCTGATTATGACAAAGAAAAACTACAAGAACGCCTTGCAAAATTAGCTGGTGGTGTTGCTGTACTATATGTTGGTGCCGCTTCTGAAGTAGAAATGAAAGAGAAGAAAGATCGTGTAGATGATGCTCTTCATGCAACTCGTGCTGCTGTGGAAGAAGGTATTGTTGCAGGAGGTGGTGTAGCCTTGGTTAGAGCCAAGTCTGTACTTGATAAAGTTAAAACTGAAAACGCCGATGAAGCTACTGGAGTACAGATTGTAAATCGTGCTATCGAAGCGCCATTAAGAACTATTGTAGAAAATGCAGGAGGAGAAGGATCTGTAGTGATCTCTAAAGTTCTTGAAGGAAAAGACAACTTTGGTTATGATGCAAAATCTGAAGCATATGTAGATATGTTAAAAGCCGGAATCATTGATCCTAAAAAAGTAACACGTATCGCTCTAGAAAATGCTGCATCTGTATCAGGTATGATCCTTACTACCGAGTGTGCATTAATCGACATTAAAGAGGATGCTCCTACTGGCGGCGGAATGCCACCAATGGGTGGAGGTATGCCGGGCATGATGTAGTCGCTCAACAAAAGCGAATTACCTAACAAGTTCATCACATAATGCCTTGTTAAAAATACTTAAGGACCCTGTTTTGAAAATTTCAAAACAGGGTCCTATTTTTTTTAGAAACTTACATCTAATGACAACATGAAATATCTAGGAATCAAATTGCTTTGATATACTGTTATAGAAAACATTGACTTCTTTTCATACGTTTATTCTTGAGATTTATAAATCTCAAGAACCTTTTGTTGCAAATCAACTAGTGTTTCGACTAGCTTTAAACTTATAACTTAAATATTAAAATCATGAAAACAAGCATTTTAAATTTAGAAGGGGTAAAAATCATTGAAAAAAAAGAGCAGCTTAAGGTAAATGGATCAGGATGTGGTTGTGGACCTGCTTTCACCATTCCGGGAACTTGCCTGTGTTTGATCTCAGTGTAATGCCAAAATTCGTGCCTGCTATTCTATTTTTAGTATCGGTATAGCAGGCACATTTTTTTTGACTAACTATTACAACCGTTCCATTTGATAGCTTTTTTTAGATAGATTCTTAAACTGTTTTAGGCTTGTAAGTTTATTCTTGAGATTTATAAATCTCAAGAATCTTTTGTTGTAAAATAACTCGTGTTTCGAGTAGCTTTAAACCATAACTTAAATATAAAAAATTATGAAAACGAACATTTTAAATTTAGAAGGGGTTAAAGTAATCGAAAAAAAAGAGCAAATTTTTGTAAACGGAGGTGGCCAATGCTACTGCGGAGTTTTGGAAATGCCATTTTTCCATGACCGTTGTGATAGCTGTCTGTAACGCCTAAAAAACAACTATACCTGTTAGGTTAACCATAAACAGAAAACTTAACAGGTACAGTTTTATTTATTAAGAAATATACTACGAATATTTCTTAACAATATCCTCAACAAGAGTTGCAGTTCTTTTGTACTTCGCTTTTGCTAATAATCGCTTTGGTGGTGCCATTCTTACTTCACAATCAGTTAAAGAACATGATTCACAGGTTACTCCTACTTTTACTTTCGGGATTTTGGTGTCCCCCACAAAACTGATCTTTTTTTCTAGAGATGATGATATCAAAAACCCTATCCCTATACTTCGATAATAATCTTTTCGAAACGGATCTTTGGTTGCCGATGTAAACACCAAATACTGTTGATCGGTATCAGCATAATCAGAAATCTGAATATTAAATGCATAACTCAAATCTTCATTGGCCGTTCGTTGCAACGTTTTTATAGCCATCCAACGCCTACAATAGTGCTCATTAATCTCATTGGCATGTGGCTGTTGTTGATGGGTAATATGTAGTTCTTTTACTAAATTAAATTTCTCAATCCCCAACTTATGAGTAAATCGCAAGAAAAACACATTCTGCATTCCAAAATCTCTTGGTAGGATATTAGTTAACCTTTGATAAAAAGATTCTGGTGAGGCATTATACAAATGCATTATTTTATGAAAAGATTTTTCTGAAAACCGTTTTGTTGAAAATAACTCCTTAAGATGATCTCGAAGATGATTTCTAGGTATAATCAATGCACCTGCAAAATAAGAGGCGTAGAAATTATGTAATACCTCCTCGAAGTTATCATAACGTATCCATGAAAATGTATATGGTCTTTCTTTAATTTCAAGATATTGATACCCCAATTCTTTGGCGTAGATAAATGTTTTTTGCGCCTCATCTACTCTATCAGACAACAATAAAGTCTTTGTAGATGGTACAAAAACAGACCTCAAGTTATCCAACTCTTCTTGATTTGGAATTCCCGAATCGTTAATCGTATACCCATACTCTTCTTTAAGAATTTCTTCTAATTCTACAGAGCTAATTTTGCCGGTTAAATCCAGCTGATATGAGTTAGCACATTTTATGGCTTTATCTTCTAAATCTTTAAAATAGTTATTATGTGCTTCTTGATAAGATCGTAAAGAGGCAAGATAAAAACCTTCACGACTCATATTGTAATGCTGAGCAATTTCGATAATTGTACTTATAAATGCATTTACCTTTGAAGGAGCATTTGCAATAATATCGATAAGGTCGCTTTGTTGTATCCCGAATAACTCTAACGGAATTTCATCCAAAATTCCTGATTGCAAAATCTCTCCAATCGGAGCCAGGTTTTTATCCAGTTTTAAAGATACTAATTGATCATAAGGAACTTCTAATGTTTCCGCCAACTTGATAATTTTATCTGTTTTTGGATACTTTTTTCCTTTTTCAATTTCATTTAAATACGACTTCGACAGTCCGCTTAACTTAGATAAGCCAAAAAGAGATAACTCTTTTTCTGTCCGTATCTGCTTGATTTTCAATCCAAAAATCAATCTTATATATTCTTCTGCTATTGCCATAAGTTCAAAAGTAACAAATTTTGCGTAATTCCAGAAAAAAGAAAAAATTCACATTTAGCGAACGTTCGCTTGTTTTATAAAAAACTTTTTTATAATATTGTTCACTCAAACGATAATAGTTATGGAAACACAGACAAACCTTAGTCAAAAAATCAGCTTCACAAGAGGAGTAAGAAACTATCATCCAGAAATATTAACGGATGGTGCCTTGACTTTCTTAGAAGCTCTGCAAGATCGTTTTAACGAAAGACGATTAACGCTTTTGAAAAACCGCGAGTGTCAGCAACAGTTGTTTGATCTGGGAACCTATCCCTCATTTCCAGAAAACACCAAAGAGATTCGCAACAGCGAATGGTCGGCTGCTCCTATACCCGCAGATCTACAAGATCGTAGAGTCGAGATTACAGGTCCTGTCGACAGAAAAATGGTCATTAATGCTTTAAATTCTGGTGCCAAAACGTTTATGGCAGATTTTGAAGACAGTAATGCTCCACTTTGGGAAAATTGTCTTCAAGGGCAAAAAAACCTTAAAGATGCCGTTAATAAAACTATATCGTTTTATAACCCAAAAAGAGATAAAACATATCAACTTAAAGAAAAAGTTGCAACGCTAATTGTTCGTCCAAGAGGTTTACACCTTAACGAAAAACATCTATTGATCAAAGAGCAAGAAATGAGTGCTTCTTTATTTGATTTTGCATTGTACTTGTTTCATAATAATGAGCAATTAAAAGAAAATGGAACCGGTGCCTATTACTATCTACCAAAACTAGAACATTTTACCGAAGCTATCTGGTGGAACGATGTTATCGATTTCTCTGAAGAGTACTTAGGTATCGAACAAGGAAGTGTAAAAGTTACTGTATTGGTAGAAACCATTACCGCTAGTTTTCAACTAGATGAGATCATTTATGCATTAAAAGATCATATTGTAGGTCTTAACTGCGGAAGATGGGATTATATTTTCAGTTACATCAAAAAACTAAGAAATCACCAAGGTTTTGTTGTTCCAGATCGAGCTCAAGTGACTATGACTAGTCCATTTATGGATGCATATAGCAAATTAGTAATTCAAAGATGTCATAAAAGAAATATTCTTGCTATCGGAGGTATGGCTGCCCAAATCCCTATTAAAGAAGATGAGAAACGTAATGCCGCGGCTTTTGCCAAAGTTATGGCAGATAAAGAGCGTGAAGTAAAAAATGGACATGACGGAACATGGGTAGCGCACCCAGGATTAGTTAAATTAGCAATGCAAGTTTTTGATACGCATATGCCCAATCCTAATCAGATGGATGTAAAACGTGATGATGTAAAGATTACAGAAGATGATCTTTTGGCGATCCCACAAGGAACAATTACCGAAAGAGGAATACGCGAAAATATCAATGTGGGAATTCATTATATTGCCAATTGGCTTAGCGGAAATGGAGCCGTAGCATTATACAATCTAATGGAAGATGCCGCTACTGCCGAAATAAGCCGAACACAATTATGGCAATGGCTAAAAAATGAAGTACATCTTGAAGACGGAAGAGCCCTCAACCAACAATTGTTTGATACGTTATTCGAAGATGAATTAAGAATTATAAAAGAACAAGTTGGAGATCAACTTTTTGCAACAGAAAATTATCAAAACGCAATTTCAATTTTTAAAGAGTTTATTATCTCTGATAATTTTGAAGAGTTTTTAACCACAACTGCGTATCAATATTTATAAGCAGAAAATTACCTACTGTTATTTAGTAGTTTAGGAATTCTAAATACAAGCATAATTTTTTCCGATTTTTTATAATTGTGCTCAAAAAACGGCATCTACCATAGTGGATGTCGTTTTTTCTTTTTAGTTCTCCATAAATAATATATTGGGTAACATTTTATGCCATCATGACATAAATAGCTATATTCAGCATTAATAATTCTTATTCATGGAAATCGCACAAGATTTTTCTACTCAATCTAAATGGAACTTATCAACTCTTTTAGCATTTAGACTTTGCGCGATTTACTTTTTGCTTCATATTTTTCCTTTTCCATTATACTACCTAGGGCTTATTCCTGGCTTAGAAAATTTATTTTCATTCTATTACGATGGAATGGAAATATTATGTGTCTGGACAGGAAAAAACATTCTTGATATTCCATACGAAATGTATCTGGGACCAACAGGAAGTGGAGATACTACAAAAGATTACGTTTTTGAATTTGTTATCATTGTAATTGCATTAATTGGAACTACTATTTGGAGTTTCATTGATCTAAAAAAAGCCAATTATAATCGGCTTTTACAATACGTAACTGTTTTGGTAAGGTATTATTTAATAACTATTATGTTTTCTTACGGCTTTTCAAAAGCATTTACTCTTCAGTTTTCAGAGCTAAGTAATTTTGATTTGATCAAAACTTTTGGGGATCAATCTCCTATGGGATTAATGTGGAATTTCATGGAGTACAGTGATACTTATACCAGATTTTCTGGATATGCTGAAATCATTGCAGGAATCTTACTCATTTTTAGAAGAACAGTCACTTTTGGTGCTATTATGATTATAGGAGTCATGTTTAATGTTTTTATGATGAACATGAGTTATGACATACCTGTGAAACTATATAGTGGTCTGCTCACAATTATGGGAGTGTTTTTATTAGCTCCCGATATTAAACGTATTTTAAACTTTTTCATTCTTAATAAAATAGTATACCCTAAAACCATATTACCTTATTTCTCAAATCCAAAATACCAAAAAGCGGTTATTATTTTTAAAATCATAATTATAGGTTACTTTTTATACAACAACGTTGACAGATCCATAGAACGTCAAGAAAAATGGGGTAAAAAAGCACCAAAACCTGCTTTATATGGGATTTATGAAGTAGAAGAGTTTATCCAAAACAATGACACTTTACTTCCTTTAGCAACTGATAGTATTCGTTGGAAACGTTTAATTGTCGATAAACGGAGCTGTGGGATTCAAACCATGGACGAAAAGATTATCGGATTCAAAGAGGAAACAGATACAGTTTCTAAAACCCTTAAGCTAACGTCTTATGCGGACAGTACAGATGTAAGGAGTTTTTCCTTTAAACAAAAAGACAGTTTGTTTTATTTTGAAACTGTCCACAAAGGAGATACTTTAAAAATTATGACCAAGAAGAAACTCAGAGAAGACTTTTTGTTAATTAGCCGAGGATTTCATTGGATTAGCGAACGCCCTTTTAATAGATAACTATCCGTTAATCACATTTCCAAACGAAATCAGAAATTTTGAATTTTTTTCCGGTGCTAAAATTGTAATGCCACCATTCGGTTCTAATGGTTGTAAAACCATTTTCTTCCATTATAGTACGCAGCATTTTACGATTTGCAATCACTTTTTCTGGTAATTTTGCATATGCATGACTGGCTTCTTTACCAAAATGATCAAAGGGTGTGCCCATATCCAACTCATTACCTTTTAAATCTGTCAAAGTAATATCTACTGCCGCACCTCTATTATGCACAGAACCTCCTTTTGGATTAGCTACATAACCTGGATCCGGAACAATTTTCCACATTTTTTTTTGAACGCTATGCGGTCGATAACAGTCAAAAAATTTAATTCTATACCCTTTTTTAATAAAATCCCTGTTCGCATTAACAAGAGCTTTTGCAACTTCATTTCTTACATAACATTCGGCACACGAATACACTTTTTCTTTCAAGAAATTATCCGCCGTGGCATATTTCATATCCAAAATAAAATTATTTGATAGACTTTCGATATTTACAAAATCATCATTTTTTTTGGTGTCTTGAGTTTTTTTTCCGCCAGAAAGTGATTCTATAGAATCTTTTTTTCTGAGCATGCTTTTCTCTACTTTTTCTCCTCGTAACCTAAGAGCTTTAGACTTTTCTAAAAGGCTAAGCGTCTGCACTCCTGGAACAACTTTAGCGTTATTACAAGCAAGAAAAATTATCGAAAAAATCAACATAATCAATTTTCTCTCTATCATATCTTTTTTGTTTTATCCCAATTACAATTAAGACAGTATAATTAAAAATGCCGCAATATTTTTTCCCTTAAATTGGTGCATTTCAAACTATTAATCTTTCTTAAAGATAGTTATTATTTTTGTTTCGAAATATTTTTTGGCCTAAACAGAAGATTTTTTCTATTTAAAAAATATCATATTATTCGGTTTTTAAAACGTCTTTTACACTTCCACATTTAAGCATTTGAGTCCCAAAATAAGGATTTCTAATTTCTTTAGAATTAGATAACCAATACCCTCCTTCTCCATCAAAAGCCATAGGACAAAATTGTTTATAAACTTCTCCCGAAACGATTGTCGATTTATGTATTAAATTTTCAATTTCATGAGTAAGCGTAACAAAAAAATCTCGTTGTTTCTTGATGTCTTTTGTTAAGGAAATTAGTTTCGAAGTTGCTTTAAGTTGTTTATTATTAGCAACTATAGATTCTAGTTTCTTTGATTCTATTTGTACCGTTTTATGATCCGAATTAACCAATGCTCCTTTTATCTTAAGATATTGCACATAAATTTGATGCACTGTATCATTCGAAAACTTTACGTCGGATTTAGAACTCGTTACGTCATAGTTCACAATTCCATCCTTAGCCCCTTCATCGATTATAGCATCCATTTTTTTGTCTTTTTTACATGACACATTCATGAGTACAAAAATCATTAACAAGGCAGTAAAATATCTTCTCATTATTTCTATTCAATCATTAATTAAAAAGTGTGTAAATGTAAACCATATATACATCAATAACCAGTGTATTTTCTTTTTTTAGATCGAATTTTTAACAAAACAATACCATTTTGAGTTAGTAGGTATTAGAAATATTTTAAATATTTTTGCCGGAATAAAATTGTAGGAATGAGGTTTGAAGAATTAAAGCCCGAAGTAATAAAAATACTTCAAAACACAAGTCAATCCGTTACAGAAAGACTTCATGAAATTTGCCAATTACTTAAAGGCAATATTGAGCATTATGACTGGGTTGGTTTTTATTTTAAGAATGGAGATAAAGAAGAATTAAAACTTCGCACATATGTTGGCACCAAAACTGACCATGACATTATTCCTTTTGGAAAAGGAATTTGTGGGCAAGTTGCTATTTCTAATCAAAATTTTGTGGTCCCCGATGTACAAGCTCAGGATAACTACATTGCTTGTAGTTTTGCTGTGAAATCTGAAATTGTAATCCCTTTGTTTAAAAATGGAGAAAATATAGGTCAGATCGATATCGACTCTGAAACACCAAATCCTTTTACGATAGAAGATGAGCAATTTTTGGAATTTGTAAACTTTGAAGTTGCCAAAATAATTTAGAAAAAACATCTATAAGATTAGTGCATTAAATCAATGTGATTTAGATAAATTTGATCTTTAAAAGCGTAATAAACAGCAGAAATCAGAATATAATTTTGAAATCTAATTAAGTTCATAGTTATATTTGTGCGGAAAACACATTCAAAACTATGCTACCACTTTTAGAGAAAATTTATGATCTACAAGATATACACACCGTATCCAAGCATGAGCAGATTGTTCTGGGAATAATAGAAGCGATTGATTCTGGTGTATTAAATGTAGGCGATAAACTTCCTTCTATAAATGAAATGGTAGCTGAAGTTGGGTATGCACGAAAAACCTTCGTAAAAGCCTATACCGAACTTAAGGAAAGAGGCTTAGTAGAATCCAAAAACCTTAAAGGGTACTATATTATTAGTAAAGAAACTAAAGTTACCCTTAAAGTAGCTTTGATTTTATTTGCATTTCATAGTTTTCAGGAAGATTTTTATAATACCTTCAGAAAAGAACTTGGAAAAAAATATCACATTGATATTTTCTTTCATCACAACAATTTAACTCTTTTCAAAACGATAATGGATAATATCTCCCGCAAATATGGTATGTACGTAGTCGCACCAATTCAGGAAAAATCCATACCTCCTCTTCTTAAAAAAATCCCTTCGGATAGACTATTATTAGTAGATCGTTTTCTTAAAATGCCAAATGATTATTCTTATATAACACAAGAATTTGAAGAGATAACATATACCAAACTTGTAGAATTAGCACCTGCCATTAAAAAGTATGATACGTTTGTCCTATTTTTTAAAGAAAATACAGACTTGCCTCCAGATATCTTATATGCATTTAACCGTTTTATCCAAGATTATGATATTAACGGAAAGGTGGTAGAGAATTACGAATCTAGTGTTCTGAAAAAAGGAACCGTGTATTTTTCGATCAGCGATACTTATCTCTGGCAAGTATTAAAAGATGCAAGGAAAATGGAATATCGCATTGGTTCGGATATAGGGATACTCGCACATGATGATAATATTGTAAAAGAAATCGCATTTGGAGGTATTACCACAATTTCTACCGATTTTGAAATGATGGCAAAAAAAGCAGCTTCATTTGTTAAAGAGCGAAATTATATACAAGAAACAATTCCTACCTATTTACGCCAGCGCAACTCGTTATAAAACACACATAAAATAGTACAACACGCGAGTTCAATTCTGAATAATTCATGTTGTTCTAGATATTTTAAAGGAAACTTATTTCGAATTCATAACACTCTTTTTGGACTTATTAAAAATAACCTTAATCGATGTCTACCTTTAATAAGCTCTGGTTTTTCAGCACTATTTAAAGTGATAATAATTTGTTTTTTTAACATTTAAAATGAATTATTCGAATTCATGTTAACGATGTTTTAATTTTTTACAAAAAAAATTATATATTTGCATAGTAGCATAGTGTATCATAGCATATAATATATTCACTGAGCTTGGGCTTACTAATTTTCGACGAATTCAAAATTTTATAAATAAACACAAATCGTATGGATCAAAAAACTCTCACTGGTTTTATGATGTTTTTATTCGGGCTTTTTACTACTGTTGTCTTTGCACAACAAACAGTATCTGGTACAGTAACCGAAAGCCAGGGACCTCTACCCGGAGTAAACATCATTGTAAAAGGCACTCAAAATGGAACGACAACCGATTTTGATGGTAAGTATACCTTATCAAATGTAGCCGCAGACGCTATATTGATCTTTAGCTACTTAGGCTTCATAACACAAGAAGTAACAGTAACAGGACAAACAACAATTGACATTGTATTACAAGAAGATGCAGCTGCTTTAGATGAAATCGTAGTTGTTGGTTTTGGTACACAATCCAAACGCGAAGTTACCGGAGCTATCTCTCAAATTAAATCAGAGGATATTGCACAGGTGGTAGTTGCCAACCCCACAGCAGCTCTACAAGGTAAACTTGCTGGGGTACAAGTCGAAAGTGCAGGTGGAGCCCCTGGTAGTTCGACAAATGTATTTGTAAGAGGGGTGAGTTCATTAACCAATTCTTTTCCATTATATGTAATAGATGGAACAGTTGTAGACGATATCGTTTTTCTAAACCCAAAAGACATTGTTGATCTGCAAGTATTAAAAGATGCAACATCCGCAGCCATTTATGGATCTAGAGCAGCCAATGGGGTAATCATTGTAACTACTAATCGAGGCAAAAAAGACAGTTCTCCAACCGTAAATATTGATATTAGAGGAGGAATCAATACTCAGGCAAAAGAATTAGATTTATTAAATGGTCCAGAATATATTCAATTTTTAAATCAGCGTAGAATCAATGATGGTCTAGCAGGCAATATTATTGACCCTGGAATTAATACCGATTTTCAGGATTTAACAATTAACTCGGGCGCAATACAAGACTATGGATTTAATATATCGGGAGGTAATGAAAAATCATCGTATTTCTTTTCTTCTAATTACTATTATGAAGAAGGGCTATTGATAAGTGAAGATTTTCAGAGAATCAATACTCGTCTTAATAGCCAGTTTGAAATAGGAAAATTTAAGATTCAAGAATCTTTTTCATTCGCAGAAAACACCTTTACGCAAAACCTTGCGTTTGGTAATCAAGGACCTACCTTACCGATACTAAATGCTTTTAATCCCAATAATGAAGGTGGTTTTGAAGCTGTAGATGGCAATCTCTATCCCGGAGTTGGAGGAACCAATAAATTTGCCCAAGCTAACTTATTGGATGACGAAAACACAGAACGGAATCTGTTAGGAAACATCAATATAGAATATGAAATCATTGAAGGATTAAAGGCTAAACTTAATCTTGGTTTAGACTATAAAAACATATATCGAAATTCATTTTTACCTACATTTTTTCAAAGTAACACAGATGCAAGTAACAATTTAAATGATGCAAATGATCTAACCGAGGTGCGAGGTGAAATTTTATCCACCAATGTAGAACCTACGTTGAATTATAAAAACACCTTTGGCAAACATGGTGTAGATGTATTAATTGGTGGTGCCAGACAAGAAGTTGATAACAATACATTAGCTGTATACGCCCAGGGGTTACCCAGTAATGATATTAGAAACATTGGTAGCTTTACGGATCAGGTAGAAAATACAGGCGGTGGTAAATTTGTTTCTCGTTTATTTTCCTATTATGCCAGGTTAAATTATAAATTCAACGACAAGTATTTATTTACCGGTATTATTCGTAGAGATGCAACCTCTCGTTTTTCTTCTCAAGATGATCTCAACGAAGGCGTGTTCCCTTCTTTTTCATTAGGATGGATCGTAAGCGAAGAAAGTTTCTGGCCAGAAGATGGTATTATTAACACTTTAAAACTTAGAGGTGGTTACGGCGAGTTAGGGTCACAAAACATTGGAGATTATGTTTTTCAATCTGTTCTAAACCCAACATCCAACGTAGCTTTTGCAGATAATCCTAGTCAAGGTTTTGCGATTACTTCTTTGGTTAACGAACAAATAAGTTTTGAAACTTCTACCACAATAAACTTTGGTGCCGATATCACTTTATTAGACCGGTCTCTTAAACTAAGTTTGGATTATTTTAATAGAGACAATGATGATGTTCTTCTTGCATTAGCAATACCATCTACAACGGGGTCATCTAATCCGGTTATACAAAATGCCGCATCCATAAATAATAAAGGTTTTGAGCTCGAAGCCAGCTACAGTTATAATACTGAAAGCGATTTTAAATTTGACGTTGGTCTTAATTTTGCAACTATAAAAAATGAATTAACCTCTGCTGCAAATCCAATTTTGGGTCCTGTCATCAATGAAGAACAAACCCGAGTTAATAAATATGAAGAAGGAGAACCTCTAGGCTTTTTCTTTGGTTTTCAGACTGATGGTATTTATAATTCTCAAGAAGAGATTGATAATGATCCTTTTTTGGCTAATGATCCAGACAGAAGAAATCTTCTTCAACCAGGAGATTTCAGAAGAGTCGATACTAACAACGATGGAAGAATTGATGAAACCGACAGAGTAAATTTAGGAGATCCAACTCCCGATTTTACCTATGGTATTAATTTTACAGGATCTTATAAGAAATTTGACTTTGGCCTATTTTTTAACGGTGTGCAAGGCAATGAAATTTATAACGTAACCAAATTCTTTGGTGTTTTCTTTGCCGATGATAATAAATTTGGTCTGGTCAGAGATGCTTTTACTCCAGCTAATCCAAACACCAATATCCCAAGAGTAACGAATCTGGATCCTGCAGGTAATCAATTACCCTCTGATTTTTTTGTCGAAGACGGTTCTTTTTTCAGACTTAAAACATTAGAAATCGGCTATGATCTAACAGATATTCTAAATTCTGAATGGGTAACAAAAGGAAGAGTATTTTTTAATATGCAAAATGTATTTGTTATCACAAATTATTCTGGGTATGATCCAGAAGTAGGCTCTACATCTGGAGCACAGGCCGATGCCGACACTGGGTTCTTCGGTTTTAGAGGCGTAACCAACCCAATTTTTGGTAGAGGGCTAGACGTAAGAGCCCAACCAAGACCCAGAACATTTATAATGGGAGTTCAATTCTCCTTTTAATCATAAAAAAATAACATGAAGAAATATAATAAAGATATACATCATGAAACTGAAAAATAATTTTTACCTCCTCGCAATCCTAATGACACTTATTGTTGTTATAAATGGTTGCAATGAAGATCAACTAGATCTTTCGAACCCTAATACGGTAGCAGAGCCTGATTTTTTTCAAAATGAAGCAGATTTTAGACTAGCGGTTAACGGAATGTTTCACCCTATCACGGCAGTGCTTTTCTGGGGTCGGGTAGTACACACGGGAGCACTGCTTAGATCAGACGCTTTCAATATTGTTCCTTTCCAGCAAAACACCACTATGTCTACTCTAGAAGGGCAACCCGGTATTGCACGATGGTCATCCGATATGTTTCCGCAACTATATCAAACTATATTTAGGGCAAACACAATTATCGAAAAAATAAATGATGAGAACGTCCCTAATGAAGATGCCAGGAATGAAATCTTAGGTCAGGCATATTTCATGAGAGCTTTTGCAAATTGGTATTTGGTTAATCTATGGGGCAATGTTCCTTTAGTTCTAAAAACACCAACAACAAACGAAGAATTATTTCCGTTTCCTGCTGCTCCGGCAGATATAAATGCAGCAATTATTAGTGATCTTACAGAAGCTGCAAACCGATTACCTAATTCGTGGACAGAAGAAGATAGAGGTAGACCTACAGCAGGTTCGGCTTTGGCACTACGCGGAAAAACACATTTGTATACAAAAAGCTACGCCAATGCAGTAAATGATTTAAGAGCCGTAACCACCGATTTTAGTTATCAACTACTATCTGCTGGTCAATATGACGATAACTTTACCACCGTAAATGAAAACAATACAGAGTCGGTTTTCGAACTTCAATTTTTAGGTCAGGCTAATTTTATATGGGGTACAGATATTCCAGGTACGGGGACGCAAGGACATTACTTTATAGACTATTCACCACCAAATTTAAGTCCAGATAATGGTCATTTCATAAACCCACATATCTTACAGGTATTTGAAGATAATGGCGACATCGTAAGAAGAAATGCTACCATAGCATTTGATTATCCAGGTGCGTTAGGGTATGGAGGAGTTCCTTTTACCGAAGATTTTGCAGATGATATTGCAGAAGCCGGACAGTTAGGAATCCCAGCTCTTTTTACCAAAAAATACGCTGGTTTTGAAGAAGGAACAAGAGATCAAATTCCTGTATTAGGAAACACCATTGGCAACAATTGGAGAATTATTAGGTATGCCGATGTTTTATTAATGCTTGCCGAGGCTCTTAACGAAGATAATAAACCTGCAGAAGCAATTCCTTTTATCAACCAAGTAAGAGAACGGGCTCAAATAACTCCCTTAGCCCTTACATTAGATAAAGCGCAAGTCGCACAAGCTATTATAGATGAACGTATTATGGAACTCACAGGAGAAGGGCATCGCTTTTTTGATTTAGTTCGTTGGGATTTGGCTGATGACGTTTTGGGAGCAGGATCAACCATAGCAGGAGGTCGACACCCTAAATCTCTGGCAGGGCCTACAGCCGTCTTTACCGTTGGACAAGATGAGCTATTATGGATCCCTGTACCCGAGTTACAAGCCAATGGAAATTTAAGACAAAATGATGGGTATTAATAGATATCCTATTAACACAATTTTGATTGTTTGATTGTTCTCCCAGTTTTAGCTTCCAAGCAAATCAATAGATTTGCTTGGTGCTAAAACCCTCTAGTCCTAAAGGGTTAAAAGATCAAGATAACAAAATCAATACTATATTTTTACAGGGGTTATAAGTGAAAAGAGTATTACTTTTCAAAGTCATGTGTGCCTGTAAAATATAAGAATAAAAAGTTACTAAATGAAGGACACACTTACCCATGATATCGAAGTATTAGGTAAATCTGAAGATTTTGAGGTTACCGTTACATTAAAATCTGAAAATGACGGGGTTTCTATTTACGATATTAATTTTTCGGCAAAAACCGAATTTACGCCACACTTAATTACTATTAGATGGAAAATCCCTGCTGTTAACATAAAGGGAGTATGGAAACCAACCACAGATTTTTCAAAAAGAATTATGGATGATTGGGAATTGGACCATATGGAATCAAGAATTTCGGTTGACTCTCCTGTCATTTCTATTTTTGGACATGATGATCAAAACATTCTTACTTTTGCATGTTCTGATGCTATAAACACAACAAAATTAAATGCACTATACCGAGAAGAAGACAATCATATCTATTGTCATATTTCTTTTTTTACCGAAAGACATCATAAAATAAGTTCCTACAAGGCTCAATTACGAATTGATCAAAATGATCAACATTTTTCTAATGCGCTGAATAATGTGAGTCTTTGGTGGAGTAATTATCCAGAACTAAAACCAATAAAAACTCCAGATCTTGCAAAAGTTCCGGTCTATTCTACATGGTATCAATTTCATCAAAAATTAGATACTCAAGAACTGCTTGAAGAATGTAAAATTGCATCAAAATTAGGATACGAACTCATTATTTTGGATGATGGTTGGCAAACAAAAGACGAGAATCGAGGGTATGATTTTACGGGAGATTGGCAACCACAAAGAATCCCGAAGCTAAAAGATTTTGTCTCTCGGGTGCACCAAACAGGAATGAAATTAGCACTTTGGTACTCTGTTCCTTTTTGCGGAAAAAAATCAACCGCTTATACTAAGTTTAAAGGTAAGTTTCTTACCGAAAAACACCGTTGGGCCCCTGTATTTGACCCTAGATATCCTGAAGTAAGAGAACACTTAATTCATCTTTATACAAAGGCCTTAAAGGATTGGCAAATCGATGGTTTTAAGTTAGACTTTATCGATGAATTTAAGGTGTATCCCGAAACCGTACTTACCAAAGAAAACGGTAGAGATTTTTCGTCTGTAAACCTAGCAGTAGATCGTTTAATGACCGATATTATTACATCATTATACAGCATCAATCCAGAAATTGTAATAGAGTTTAGGCAAAAATATACAGGGCCTGCTATGCGCAAATACGGTAATATGTTTAGAGCATTTGATTGCCCAGGAGATGTAACGATGAATCGGGTGCGCATTACGGATATCAAGATGCTCTCGGGAGAGACAGCTGTTCATAGTGATATGTTTACATATCATCCCGATGAACCCATAGAAATTAAAGCTTTACAAATGGTAAATACATTATTTGGTGTTCCGCAACTATCTATTCTACTTCAAAAAGCAACAAAAAAAGAAATATCCATGATTGGTTTTTACACTCAATACTGGAAAACCAATGCCGATGTTTTTTTAAACGGAAAATTTACTCCCCAAAGGCCATTGGCTAACTACCCCATACTTAAATCTTACAATCACAACTTAACTATTATAGGATTATTCGATAATCACATCATTGATTTTGAAGAAGAAACCAATAAGGTTGATATTATCAATGCCCAACTGGCACAAAAAATCATACTGAACAGTAGTAATAATTATGGAGCATATCATTGCACGGTGTACAATTGTATCGGAGAGAAACTGAAGGAATCTAAAGTAATGATTCTAATTGGTGGTGTTCTTATAAAAGTACCCCCTTGTGGATTAATCAGACTAGAAAAAAGTACACAAACCTGAAAAATCAGAATTAATTATAAAACAATAAATCACAAATATCAAGGCCCCGAATTTGTATTTATAATAAAACATTGCGCTCAAGAACCTATTTTGGCTTAACTTTAAATATATATACTATCATTTATGGGAATTTTTTCTTTTATCGCATTCACATTAATCGTAGCTGCATACGCATGGTGGAAAACCAAGGGTACAGACGAAAAATCTGCTGATGGTTACTATTTAGGCGGGCGTAGTTTAGGCGCCATAACCATAGCGGGTTCACTATTACTTACCAACTTATCTGCAGAACAAATTGTAGGCCTTAACGGGCAATCCTTTTCTGAAGGGGTACTTGTTATGGCATGGGAGACATTGGCAGCTATAGCTATGATTGGAACTGCTATATGGTTGCTTCCTCGTTACATGAAAAGTGGGATTACTACGATTCCAGAGTTTATAGAAAAACGCTTCGATGAAAATACAAAAGCAATTCTTTCTGTATTATTTTTAATTGCTTTTGGATTTGTATTGCTTCCCACCATTTTATACGCTGGATCAAAAGCTTTCATTACAATGTTTGAACTACCAAAACTTTTAGGTTTTTCTGAAACAACAACATATTGGATTTCTATCTGGAGTATAGGAATCATAGGCATTATATATGCCATTTTTGGAGGGCTTAAAGCTGTAGCTGTTTCAGATTTAATAAATGCTATTGGTTTATTAATAGGCGGATTAATGATTCCTTTCTTTGGCTTGGCTCTTATTGGCGATGGTAATATTGCGGATGGGTTAAGTGAATTATGGAATACAAATCAAGATAAATTTAATGCAATCGGAGGAGAAGGTTCGTCTATCCCTTTTGGTACTATTTTTACGGGTATGATGATCGCACAAATGTATTATTGGGGTACAAATCAATCTATATTACAACGAGTTTTTGGAGCCAAAAGCTTAAAAGAAGGACAAAAAGGAATGATTCTAGCTGCTTTTGTAAAATTTTTAATTCCGGTAATTGTTGTACTTCCTGGGATTATTGCCTGGCACATTTTTGGAACTACTTTAGAAGATGCTGATGCTGCTTATCCAGAATTAGTTCGCAAGGTATTACCTGCCGGGCTTTTAGGTTTTTTTGCAGCCGTATTGTTTGGTGCCGTATTAAGTTCGTTTAATAGCTTATTAAATAGTAGTGCTACCCTTTTTGGCTTTGATTTATATAAAAAGTTTTTCAATAAAAATGCCTCAGAACATAAATCTGTAACAGCCGGAAAATATTTTGGTTTGGGATTAGCATTAATATCCATGACGATAGCACCTTTTATACGATATGCCCCAGATGGATTGTTTGATTATATCCAGAAAGCCTTAGGGAGCTTGAGCGTTCCTATTCTTGCCGTTGTAATTATAGGCATAACCACCAAAAAAGTTCCTGCGTTAGGCGCAAAAATAGTATTAATAGGCGGCGTTTTAATGTATTTAGTAAGCCTATTAATTATAGGGCCTCATTTTACGAATAGTGCTTTAACTGAAGCCAAAGCCAACGGTATTGTTGACACTAATACATTAGATCTTATAGAGATACGCGCATATCCTCATTTCTTACACATTATGGGAATTCTTTTTGTTATTAATGTGGCTATCATGTTAGTTATAGGAAAATTAAGACCCAAAAAGGACATATATGTTCCTGTGATTACTAAACAGATCGATACAACGCCTTGGAAATATGCTTTGCTCATCGGTACGATTATAACAATACTAGTAATCAGCACGTATTTGATTTTTTAAAGGATAAAAAACTTATTCATTATATATTTCTAATTATAACTGGTATTAGTAACTTTACCATTGCATTAGGGTACATAACATTAGAACATAAAAAAAATGAAAATATTAGTTACTGGTGGGCTTGGGTTTATAGGCTCTCATACTGTCGTAGAATTACAAAACAAGGGTCATGAAGTAGTTATTATAGATAATTGTTCTAATTCGTCTGCCGATGTTCTGGATAGAATTACAAAAATAACTGGCAAAAAACCTGTTTTTGAACAATTTGATCTTAGAGAAAAAAACAAAGTTCAGGATTTTTTTAATCGCCATGATGATATTAATGGTGTTATACATTTTGCAGCCTCTAAAGCTGTTGGAGAGAGTGTAGAAAATCCGCTATTATACTATGAAAACAATCTTTCGACATTAGTATATATTTTACAGCAACTTACGGGCAAATCATCAACGGCTAACTTTATTTTTAGTTCATCATGTACCGTTTATGGGCAAGCCGATGAGCTTCCTATTACCGAAAATGCTCCGGTAAAAGAGGCAGAATCTCCTTATGGAAACACAAAACAAATAGGAGAAGAAATTATACGAGATACATGCAAAGTTGCTTCGGGTCTGAATGCAATTTCGTTACGATATTTTAATCCAATAGGCGCTCATCCTTCTTCAGAAATTGGAGAATTACCGATTGGTGTTCCTCAGAACTTAATCCCTTATATTACTCAAACTGCAATTGGATTAAGGGAGCAGTTATCTGTTTTTGGCGATGATTACCCTACATCAGACGGAACCTGCATTAGAGATTATATCCATGTCGTGGATTTAGCAAAAGCTCATGTTGTTGCTTTACAACGTTTATTAGAAAATAAAAATGCTTCAAATTATGAAGTATTTAATGTTGGAACCGGCACCGGGAGTACAGTTTTGGAAGTGATACAATCTTTTGAAAAAGTGTCAAATCAAAAATTAAACTATAAGATTGTAGGCAGAAGAGAGGGTGATATTACTGCTGCCTATGCTGATACCACTAAGGCAAATAACGAATTGGGATGGAAAGCCAAAAGCAGTTTAGATGATTCTTTGGGTTCGGCCTGGAAATGGGAACAGAAAGTTAGAGGTTAAATCATCTTATAAGTCAGTTTTATATTAAAATCAATAAAAAAATCCTGAAGAAAATTTCTTCAGGATTTTTTTATGTTTTACAAAAGATCTTTAGTTTCTAGTAAAATTTAGATCTTTTATCTTCTATCTCTGCAGCTTCTTTAAGCGCTTCAAATACTTTAGTATTTACCAATCCTATCTGAGCCTTTGAAGCTTGCGATGCGTAACTAATATACGTATCCAATCCACTTGCCGGAGTCTTTTTTGTCACTTCGATAACATATACTCCATTACTACCAACAATCGGATTAGAAATACCTCCTATCTCTCTAGCAAAAGCTGTTCCTACTACTTTTGGCTCTGTTCCTGCTCCACTAATCGTAGGCGTTTTCATATTTAATGCAGAAGCAGTTCTTACTGTTTGCCCCTGAGCACTTGCTATAGCATTTAAATCACTTCCCGCGATTTTAGCTTTTAACATCTCTGCTTTCTTTTCTTTAATTAATATAGGCTTTACTGTTGGACTTGCATCTGCTACAAGCATTGTACCTTCATCAGCTTTTGCAGTTAGTTGCACTACAGCATATCCTTCAGGGATTTCAAAACGTTTTATCTCACCTACTTTAGACTCTTCATTAAAAGCCCACTGTACGATAGCTCTTTTTGCTCCCAATCCAGGGATGTTTTCGTCTAATTCTTTAATTTTATTTACAGGACGTACAGCCAACTCATTTTCCTTAGATACTTCTTCAAAATCCTTATCTCTTGCCGAAATCTGGAATTTTGTTGTTTCAGTAAATATTGCATTAATCGTTTTTTCGCTCGGTTCTATTTTTCGAGCAACAGTACCAACCTTTATCGTTTTTTGTTGATTTTTCTGATCATCTACACGAATAATATGATACCCAAACTGTGTTTCAACTATTCCTTGATCTCCAGTTTTATTTTCAAAACAATAATCGTTGAAAGCCGGAACCATAGTTCCTGGTACAAAAAACCCTAAATCTCCACCTTTATCTTTGTTAGAATTATCTGCCGAGTATGTAGCTGCTAATTCAGAAAATTTATCATTATTTCCTTTTACTACTGCAGCAATACTATCGGCTAAAGATTTTGCTTCTTCTTTGGTACGTTTTAGATCACCAGCAGTACGAAGTCCTTCCCAAGCAACTAATATATGACTTGCTTTAACAGAATCAGGCATTTGCTTTTGAGCAACTACCCTTGATATTTTCATATATTCTCCATCTTTATACGGACCATAAACTTGTCCTACAGCCAGGTTGTATAGTGTATCGGCTACAGAAGATGGAAGTTGTTTTTTGAATTTAAACGTATCATCAAACTTTAATGTAGAGTTTTGATTGATAAATTCCTCTACATTTTCTACGCTTGCAAATCCAGCAACAGAATCTGTAGTCTTAGTATTTTGATTAAATTCAACTTTATCATTTAATAGAGCGGCAACATCTTTCTTTATTTCATCTTCATCTTCTTGGCTAGCTTCTTCTTTAAAAATAACATATCGTATACTTCTAGAAGCATCGGCTTTATATTGCTCTACGTTTTTATTAATATATTCTTGTATTTCGGCATCTGTAACATTTACATCTGCATCTTGGATACTAGAAAATGGAAGTTGAACATATTTGATATCAACATTATCATTTTCCATCTTATATGCTAACTCTCCTTCTTTTAAAGTTGAACCAACACCTGCTTTAATCATATTTAGATATGTTTCTTCTCTAGCACCTTTACTAATAGAAGCTTCATAATCTAACCACTGCTGATATGCTTGCGGAGAAGTAGCTTTTACATTTGCTACATACTCTTGCATTTTTGCTTTATCAAAAACACCAGCTTCGTTCTGAAAAGTTGGATTATTAGCCAAAGACTCTTCTAATAATTCATTAACCTGATCTTTCCCTACCTTGATCCCTAATTCTTCAAACTGCTCTTCAAATACGGTTTCACGAATTTGTTGATCCCATACATAATTTACAGCCTGGATACTAGATCCACCAGTTCCAAAACTTCTAGAAGCCGTTTCGACCTTTCTTGCAAAATCGGTTCTATCAATATCTTTTCCATTTATCGTAGCGATAGTATTTTCGGCTTTCTGAGAAATCGCTCCTCCATTACGAATCAAATCCGCTAGTACAAAAGAGAAGAGTGCCAATGCGATGATCACAATTAAAAAAACTGAGCGCTGTCTGATTTTATTTAAAACTGCCATGATGTGTTATAATTTATTCAAAATATAGTGGGCGAAAATACCATTTTATTGTAATAATACCAATTAAAAATATCAAAGTCTTTTGAAGTTTTTACGCTTTTAGTTTTTGCAATGGTATACAGTTGTTTTTGGCGCTCTATTTTTCTTGAATTACGGGTTCTTTTTGAGTTAAAATCCCATAAACTATTAAAAGTTGAGCTATAGCATACGTAACCATCACCCAAATATGTGAAAGAGGTAATTTTTTATAAAACATATTGATTGCCAGCAAACTATCGGAAAGCATAAAAAACAGAGAGCCTATAAAAATCAACATATAACTTATTTCTGACACGTTCTTCGATCTTAAATACGCAGCATTAGACATCAATAAAATAATCAGCATATACATAACGACTGGAATCAACATATTTCCTAATCCAGAATGCAGCAGGTAAAACAATCCAAAACCATAAACCAGGGTACTTGCTCCAAAGTACCAGTTTTTACCTTGATTATCTCGCTTTTTCAGAAAAACAATGATATACATTATATGAGCTAGTAAAAACATAACCAACCCCATCATAAAAAAAAGTTGAGATTTATCGGTAAATAACAATAAGACATCTCCACATAAAGAACATATTAAAGCAATACCTATAAACCAAAAAACAGTTGGTGATAGTTTCTTTTTAAACCCCAAAAAAAACAGAATCAATGAGCCTATAATTGCAGGTTTGGTATACAATCTAAACTCTAGGTAAGATGCATTACTACTACATATAAGATCACATAAAAGAATAATAAAGTATACTACTATAAAAATAACATGTTTTTTACTTAGTATATTTTTACGCATTGCCTGAGAATGATTAATCTTCGTTGGTTACTAATAGCTCTACAATTTCGATCTTAGTGTTAGAAGTTTCGATAATACTAATCTTAAAAGAATCGATGATTACCTCATCATTTTGTTGCGGTATTTCTTCAGTATGATTTACAATCATTCCACCTAAAGTTTCGTAATTTTCATTTTCAGGTAGATTTAACTTATATGTCTCATTAATATAATCTACTTCCATCCTGGCCGAAAATCGATATCGATCACCTCCTAGTTGTTCTTCAATAAGCGCTAAAGAATCATGTTCATCTTCGATTTCTCCAAACAATTCTTCGACAATATCTTCTACAGTAATAATACCACTAGTCCCGCCATACTCATCTATAACTACAGCAATACTTTTATGTTTTTTGGTCAATAAGTTAAGAACATCCTTCACAAACATTGTTTCTGGAACAAAAACAACAGGAAGTATAATAGACCTTAACAATTTAGGTTTTTTAAACAACTCAAACGAATGCACATAACCGATAATATCATCTACGGTCCTATTATATACAATAATCTTAGACAGGCCTGTATCGATAAATAATTTACTTACTTCTTCTATGGATTGCGATTTTTCTACAGCCACGATTTCTGTTCTCGGTATCATTACCTCTCTGGATTTTACATCCGAAAAATCCAAAGCATTTTGAAAAATCTGAATTTCGCTATCTATTTCGTCATGCTCTTCAACAGTTTCCATTTGTTCTGTGATATAATCTCCAAGTTCGGTCTTACTAAAAGCCAATTGTACCTGATCCCCATCGGTTTTAAAAAATTGTTTCAGAACAACATCAGAAACCCATATTACAAAAGAAGAAATTGGAGAAAATAGGATATAAAAAACATATGCCGGAAAGGATAGCACTTTTAATAAATTATTTGAATAGATCTGAAAAAAAACTTTTGGCAAAAACTCGGCAGTAATTAAAATTACTAGTGTCGAAATAGATGTTTGCACTAATAAACTAATGCTACCAGCCAAATTGGGATAATACCCCTCGATTAACCCCATTAACAACTTACCCATATACAATCCGTATACAACCAAGGCAATATTATTACCAACCAACATGGTGGCTATAAATTTTGAAGGTTTTTTGGTAAGTCTTTTAAGAATGTTTGAAATAAATCCACCTTGTTTTTTCTCGATTTCAATATGGATTTTATTTGAAGAAACATAAGCTATTTCCATTCCTGAAAAAAAAGCCGAGAGTATTAGAGAAAGAACAATAACAATGATTTGTAATTCCATGAATTAGTCTTTGTTATTCGCGTCAAATCGCTTTCTAAAATTGCGTTTAAAGAAGAACATAAAAACCGCGACTACTGCAAAAAAAAGATATAATAAACTTCTTCCTCCTTCTTGTCCCCATTCTACATACGCCTGATATGCAAAAAAACACATTACGGCCAAATAGGCATATTCGAAAAACTTAAATACTTTCATCATAATAATAGATAGGTCACTCTTCGATAAACATTATACCATCGTTTATTCTTGAATTCAAGATAGTAAAATCCTGATTAGCATCAAAACCATCGGCTTCATTGATATTACCATCGGGCAAGAGGCTTTTGTATGGTTGATCTGTAAATATCCAATTTATATTTTGATCCCAATATAGCTGGCGTGCTTGTAAATGAGTACTATCAGCTGTTTTTATATCCACATTACCTCTCATATCTATTAGTCCCGTTTGCTGATAAGAAATCGCATAATCCGATGTGATCACACTTATTTTTCCTTCTTTATCGATAACGTCTAATACGATCCCCTCTGGAAACTCATGGTATCCAAAAGATTTATTCGTAAAATCCAATACTTTAGAAGTTTTAAGTATTGCTGTAAGTCTTCCTGAGTCGGTATATTTAAGATTTACATCAAATGCTTCTGCAATTGGAGATTCTCCAGCAGTCTCATAATTTTTATTCTTTTTAGCGGTATTTGATTGACATGAAAAAAACAATGTCACAGCAAAGGCTGTGACAAAGTTTATAATTATGTAATATTTTTTATGTTGCATTATAGTTTTGGTACTCTAACTGTTTCACCAATCCAACATCCTATGCTTACCGAAGTAACTCCTGGATTATTGAAAATATCAGTTTTGGTAGGAGCTAACCCTCTATAACTAACAGCCGTTTTACTTGCAGTCTTTCTTAAACTAGGATCAACTTTTCCTGCTCTTGTAGCATAACTTGCAGCTAACCAATATACCGCTTGCTTATTAAACTTGTTATCTCCACAAGCATTGGCACTACTTGCTACCATACTAGCAATCCTGAGGTATGCAGTACCCATAGATGGCTTGTATTTAAGCGCTTTTCTATAGTATCCTCTTGCTCTTCCTTTATTTCCTTGTTTTTTCAAAACTTCACCAATTCTAAAGTACACTTTGGCTTTATCATTAGCTTTTGTTTCTAACTCGGCAGATTGATTAAAGTACTTTAATCCAGTAGTCGTCTTTTTATCTTTTAAGGCTAATATCCCAAGATAATAAGCTGATTTTGCCGATGGCTCTGCTTTATGCAATGCTTCTACTAACTTAAAGAATAACGGATCATCTGTACAATCTTTGGCAGACATTCTACCCGCAGCACCTTTTAACCAGCTCACATCACTACTTTTAGCTCCAAATTGCTCATTATATAATGGAATTAGGTTAGCACAATCTGCTCTTGCTCCAAGTTTTTGATTAATTCCTGCTTTTACCTTACTAAACGCTGAAAGGTTAATACCTGCATTTTTAAGTTTTTTCTTTTCTTTTGAAGACAAAACAGTACCAGACTCTTCTTTTTCTGTATATCCAGCAATTATCTTTGCCAATCTACTTTCTTCATTTTCTATCTTCTCGGTAATATCATCATATAGATCAAAAACTCCTTGAAGTTCTTTTTTACCTTCATCATGCAAATCTACAAATAGCGAAAAATAAGTATATAATTTCTTAGGTCTTTTAAAATTATCCTTGTCTTCATTATATGCCTTATCAAATTCTGCAAATTGAGAATCTTTAGTTCCAATTTTGTTATCAAACATTAACTGTCCAATATCGGAATGCAGATCTCCTAATTTGGTCTTTGAAGGGAAATACTGAAATCGTTCCTTTTGTAGTGTTATAATCTCACTAGCAATTGCTTTTTTCTCTCCTGCTGTGGCTTTTTTTAATTTAGCCTTTAATAACTTCTCTCCAAACTGATATGTAGCGACACTATATGTTGGGCACTCTTTTCTTACTTTCCAAAGGGGTTCTTCAGCAGACGCATAATTCTTCACCTTAGCATGCTCATATGCAATAGAAGCTGTAGTAGCACAATCAGTAGCTTGGGCACTTACTTTTGTAGTACCTAAAACTAATCCTGTTGCTATAACAAATAAAACTTTAGTATTCATAGCTGTATTCATTGTGTTAATTAAATTTTATTTTTCTAAACCATTGATCGTTCAATGATAAACTTATGGAAAAATTAAAGAATTCCTCTTTAACCAATCCAAAATCTGTTTTCCCTCGTTGGCCATATTCAAAACCTAAATTGACATTCGAGAATAATCTACCAACTGGTAATCCTACTCCAAAAGACATGCCAAACTCATCTATCGAATTACCATTTATACTTAATCCTGTTTCTTCATATCTAAATCCAGCACGATATACAACTCGACTAAAATAACTCGTCAACGAGTTATAATTAGGAATATAATATCCTCCCATCTTAAATCTTGATGCGCTTCTGTTTTCTACATTATCCTGTAAAAACAATTCATTAGTATCACTTCCTGCATCTACATATGTATATTCTGCACCTACAAACCAATTTTTTGGTTTTCCTATTCCACTTCCAAATTTCACCTCTGCAGGCAAATCTATATCTCTATCTTCAAGTTGTGTTTCTTGTCTTTCGACTACTCCTTCTGCTCCATTGTTACCGATAACAATGGTAGCAAGCTCTCTTGTACTTTCGGCAGTTAACCCAAAAGATGGTGTAGAAACAACAGATGCAGATAATTCTAATTTATCTGATATCATTGTCTTATAGACTACCCCCAAAGACAAACTGAACGAAGACAGATTCGAACTTGTAATTTCTCTCGTATCAAACTGAATATCAGGCCTTCGTAAAACAGCTTTATTCTCAATATTTCCAAAGTTATAATTAAAATCTAAACCAACGCTTAGATTCTTGTTAACTTTAGCTCCTGCGGATAAAAAAACCTTATTCAGGCCTCCTGTTCCTGTAAATCTACTTTCAGAACCATCATCACTTATATCATTAAGCTGATAACCAACTGATGTAATAGGAATTATACCAAATCCAAATCCAAACTTACCTGCTGGTATCCCAACCGCCAGATAATCTAATGATGCGACATCACCCGAAGAAGATTCGGTTTGATTACTAATCTTAAAATTACTGTTGGACCCTCCTACTGTATACGTAGTAAGTTTAAGTTCTCCAAAAGATGCTGGATTTTGAAGATTTAAATGAATACTATCTGTAATAATACTCAATCCCCCCATCGATCTATTTTCTACCGTTCCTTTAAACTTCTGAATTCCTATTCCGTAAAAAGAATAAGGAGAAGAAGTTCCCTCCTGAGCATTGGACATCATGGCTGTAAAAGCCAATACGACTACTAAAATCTTCTTTATCATCTACTATTATTAAAAGCTAAAATGTAGTTTAATCCCTCCAATAAAAAATTGGAAGTGGCAAATATGCCATTTTTTAATCTTTTAGACAAAAAATGTGCATCTCCTCCGGTTAAAATAACTGTTAAATCAGGGTAAATGTTGCAATATTCTTCAATAACACCATTTATTTCATATAAAATCCCTTGTACAACACCCGAATGAATAGCTTCTTCTGTGGTGTTACCAATATGATTTTTAGGATTTTTGGGTTCTAACAAAGGTAATTTTGCTGTATAATTATTAAGACTTTGATATCTAAGTCTTATTCCTGGAGCAATTGCTCCCCCAAGATATTCTTCTTTACTATTTTTAAAATCATACGTTATACAAGTTCCCGCATCAATGACTAAAACATTTTGTTCAGGAAATTGATCAACTGCAGCCGCAACGAGCGCTAAGCGATCTATACCCAATGTTTCTGGTGTTTTATATAAATTTTTGAAGGGCATTTTTAACAAATGATCTACTACAAGTGTGTCAAAAAAACGTTTGATATGCACAATAGCCCTCTCTTCTATATTAGATACCGAAGAAATTATAGCTTTTGTTATGAAAGTGTACTTCTTCCTAATGATTTCTATTTCATCAATAAAGTCATTCTGCTCAATAGTTTGTTTATAAATGATTTGCGTATTATTAAACACACCTATCTTTATGTACGTATTCCCAACATCTATAATAAGATTCATCCCATAAATAGTAAGCTGCAAAAGTACAAAACGATTTTTTTAATTTTTTCTTTTGACTATTAAAAAAAGCGTTCTATATTTGCATCCGCTTACAGCAAGGTGCCTTAGCTCAGTTGGTAGAGCAAAGGACTGAAAATCCTTGTGTCCCTGGTTCGATTCCTGGAGGCACCACCTTGAAAGCCCAAACATTTAGTTTGGGCTTTTTTTGTTTACAACAATTTGAATTTCAAAGGTTTTAAGTATGTTATTCATTATATAACTTTCATAATAAAAACATATAATTTTTTTGTCTACCTATTGTCTACCAAAAAAACAAATTCGTTTACTTATTGTACATCAAAAATTTTTATTTTTCCGATAAGTTATGTCTAAATTTGTGACGCTTTTAAAATTATAGTCCGCTTAGTTGTACACATACTAAAATAGTAAATCAATTTTGAGATTCTATATCTAAAAAAAACAAAAATTAACCAACTAACAAAGAGTTAGAAACTGTATAAGGAAATAAGAAAGTTTTTTTGGAAAGCTGTAAGTTTCATAATCTTTTACCGTTTTTGATCTATTTAAAATGATGAATAAATTACTTTTTTTTGGGTTTCTGGTTACTGCTTTATCTTATACAGATGCTAACATATCTAATAGGTATATAGCTCGGCAGGGACAGGTTACATTTTTTTCGTATACCAATGTAGAAAATATAGAAGCTAAAAACAATCAGGTACTTAGTGTAATTGACCTTGATAAAAATGAAATTGCAATTAGTATGCTTATGAATGCCTTTATTTTTAAAAAGGCTTTAATGCACGAACATTTTAATGAGAGTTACATAGAATCTGATTTGCATCCCAAAGCAACTTTTGAAGGAACCATCGTTGATTTTAATCTTACCGATAAAAATACTCAAACCAAAATAATTAAAGGAAAGCTTACTATTAGAGACATCACAAAGGATATCGAAATTAAGACCAAAATCGAATATACTGGTGAGAAATACATTTTAGCTGGAGAATTTGAACTGACTGTTAAGGATTTTGATATTAATATACCTTCTTTATTAGCTCCAAATATTGCGAAAACAATCTCAGTAAAATTTAGACTTGAATACCAAGCTTATGAAATATAATATATATATCCTATTTTTAGCTTTAGCCTATTTTGGAAATTGTACGCATGCCCAAAGTCTATTAGATGAATTAAATCAGGAGTATACAAACACCCCCCAATATGAAATTGCTGTATTTAAATCAACAAGAATTTCTATAGGCCATTCTACAAAAACATTACAAAAAGGGGTTCTGGAGATAGGTGCGAGAAATCGATTCTGGAATCTTTCTGATGAAGATATTCAAAGTTTTATAGCGGATAAAATGAGTACCCGTTTTTCTTTAGAATATAGTATAACCGACCGCTTTACTTTTGGTGTAGGTGCCACTACTCTAGATGGTATATTTGATAGTTTTATAAAATACAAACTGGTAAGGCAACAAAAAAAAGGGTTCCCTTTTAGCCTTACTATATTACAAAACGCTTCTTATCAAAGCAAAGACTCCGAGATTAATGATATACATCAAGGGGACACATTCATAAATAGACTAGCTTTTACTAGCCAAGTTTTGGTATCCCGAAAAATAACCTCTCGGTTTTCGGTTCAACTTTCCCCTACTTTTATACATAGAGTTTCTTCTACTTTTGAAGAAGACCCCAGTAATCATTTTGCATTAGGTGTTGGAGGCAGGTATAAAATAGGAGGCCACATATCTCTTGTATCAGAGTATTATCATTTATTTAACCCTTTAAAATCTAGAGACACCTACAATGCATTTGCGCTTGGTGTAAATTGGGAACTTAGTGATGTGATGTTACAATTTCAAATAACCAATACTCAAGGAATAGAAGAAAACAATTTTATTACTCAAACGCCGAATAACTTTAATTTCAAGGATGAAAACTTTGTTTTTGGATTCACGGGTATTTTTATTTTACATTTCCGTAATGGATTGAAAAAATAATCCGTTTATGGTAACAACTATAAATCTTTATTTATCATCATTACTCCATGTAAAAAAAACAGAATGTTTTTAAAAGTCCAACAAATAAGCTTCTGATTTCAAACAAAACTCGATATCAAATAATTTGACATTCTATATGTTCATATTTTTATAAGGTTCTCTTATAAAACATTTGCAATAAACAGCGATATTAAAATTATTATTTCTAAAACTTAAATATGGGGATAAACCACCTTTATTTAAGAATGTACTTTTGGTTTATTTTATATTCAAAAAAAGAGAATCTCTGATAATTGTCCGATTACTACTTCAATTGTGCCATCCATTACTTAAGACTATATATTCATGTTATTGTAGAATACTTTTATAATGCATTTAGAACAAATGTCAATATTAATAGTATAACTCATAAAATTGATAATCATGAAAAAATTAAGAGAAATTTTGAACAAGATTTTTGGAAGAGGACGAAATAGAAATAATACTCCGCCAGTTCAGAACGATGGTGCATCACAGCCATCTACAACCGACGAAGTCAATGCGCATGATGAAGGCATTGACAATGGATTAGATTTATTAGAAATGCCTGAAAACCTACGTCAAAAATATACTAATAGACAAAATCGAGAAATGTATATATCCACAAGAACAGATGCAACACGGGACTCTATATTAATGCCCGCAGCAATGCCAATAAATCCAGATGCACGGACATCCAAAGATACCACCGATGAAGAAATTCAAAATGATATGCGTGCTGTTGTGGATATAGTTCAAAAAGGCGGGGATGAAGCCTCAAAATTAAAAAAAGGGATAAACAAAGAAAAAAACAAAAATGTGTTCGCAAGAAATAAAAAGAAATTAAATGGTCTGCAAAAAGAGCTAAAGAAATTAGAAACAGCCGGGACCGATAAAGAAATGAAAGATTTAGTGGCAAAACGTGATAACGCAAATAAGAGATTAGCAGAAAATAACCCAGAGATGAAAGAGCGTATCGATTTTTCAGAAAATACTAGACGTATATTAGATCCGATGGTTGATGTAAAAGCAAAAACTAAAGATACTACTGAGAGTACAAAACGTCAACTTTTTAAAGGGAGGTTTCCTAAAGCGCCTGAACAACCTGCTAACGATCAACTCAATCGACCTGCAAGTATTGATTTAAGTATTCTTACTTCTGCGGGATATAAAAAGAAGAAAGCTGCACAAGCTACTACAACGACAACTCGACCTGATACTCCACGACCAACAGAGAAAAGGCCAAGAACAAATTCAAGTGATACACAGACAACAGCAAGTTCTAAAAAGTCTAAATCGAAGAAAAAAGGATCTAAGCACCGTTTTTAAGTAGATAAAAATTAGAAATATTTATGTTGCGATACCTTTTTTAAGGTAGCATACCACCACTATCATCTAGTGGTGTTTTTTTTTGATAAAAATCAGATACTATTCAACCAAAAATCTTCCCTTTTACACCCAATTCTTTCCCTTTCACACATGTTTTGTTGTTGCTAACCCCTTGTTTTACGGTTATTTGTGTCAGAAATCACAAACAACATAAAACAATATAATCATGAGTCAAATCACAAAACTATTTCCAGTAAACTATAAGAAAATAATACAATTTTTAAAGCAATTACCAGCGGCATGTCACTTTGCGATTTATAGATAATCGTAAATACATTTTCATTATATAACTCATAATAAATTAAACGATGAAGGACAGTAAACTATCTATAGATATGATCATTTTGGTAACCATGTTACTCTGTATAGTAGTATTAGGAATTGATATTTATGCACACCATCTAGATTACTTTTTTGATCGAGGAATAGCAAATCAATACATAAACAAGACCATTGCCAAATTGTATACTACTGCTCCTATTTTTGAAAGCTCGTTTTTTAGCAGATGCATTGTTTTGGGGATATTTTCTTTTGCTTCTTTTGGGTTTCATGTCAAAAAGAAACCCGAAGCAGATAGTAAAAACATCTATTATTATGTTGGTTTGGCTTTAGGCGCTCTAGTATTCATCATTGCAGGTGAGTTGCCAATTTCTATCGTACCAGACCTAAGTCTAACAATTATTGCACTAATTGGTTTTATATGGGCGCTATTTATGATTCGAAGACATTTTAATTACTTCGGCAGTAAAGATGAGTTTAATGATGAAAATCTAATCTTTAAACAAGAACAAGGGGTTATGACAAACGAGTATTCTGTAAACTTTAAAACAGATAACGGTTTTGTGAATGTAGTAAATCCCTTTAGAGCAACCATGGTATTAGGGACTCCTGGATCTGGTAAATCCTATTCTGTTATCGAAGAGTATATCAGACAGCATATCCAAAAGCAATTTACCATGTTGGTATACGATTTTAAATTTCCTTCATTAGCCAAAGAAACCTACGCATTTTATCAATATTACAAGGATCTTTATAAAATAGAACCTACGTTTAATGTAATTTCTTTGGATGATATTGAGCGGTCTAATTTTGTAAATCCATTAAGTCCAGATCTTATCCGTAAAGCGGCAGATGCAATTGAGGCCGCACAAACAGTATTATATAATCTTAATAAGGAGTGGATCACCAAAAAAGACTTCTTTGCACAATCGGCAATATCATATTTCGCATCTTGTATTTATTTTCTTAAAATCTATGAAGGTGGTAAATATTGTACATTACCACATGCGATTACGCTAGCGTCATGTTCTGATGAGAAAGTGTTTAAAATTTTAGGTTCGTACCCAGAACTAAAATTCTTTATGACGCCCTTTGCAGATGCTTTAGAAAAAGAAGCATATGAGCAATTGTCTGGTCAAACAGCTTCTGCAAGGATACCCTTATCACAACTAGCTACCAAAGAGCTTTTTTGGGTAATGGGCAACAATGTGTATCCAGAATTAAATGTATCCCTAAGTATCAATGATCCAGAAAAACCTAGTGTATTGGTACTTGCCAATTCGCCAGCTACGCAAACCACAAATTCTCCTGCTTTAGGGCTAATTTCTACTCAGATACTGAAAGAAATTAATACTCAAAAACGCCAACCTTGCTCTGTAATTATTGATGAGTTACCCACAATGTATTTTATGGGATTAGATAATCTTATCGCAACGGCTCGATCTAATAAAATCTCTACAACCATTGGGATGCAGGATTTGGAACAATTAAAAAGGGATTATGGTAATGAAGTAGCTGCTACCATTTTTAATATTGTTGGTAATATTTTTAGTGGATCTGTACGAAGTGAAACCGCTTCTAAACTTCAGGAGATATTTGGTAAAAAGAAACAAAAACTAAAAAACATTTCTGTAGATACCAACACCACCTCATATAGCATTAATGAAAATCTGGAATATGCCATACCAGTTGCAACCATTTCACAATTATCACAAGGAGAATTTGTAGGGGTAGTGGCCGATAATTTTGGCGAAGAAATTAATCGAAAAATATTCAGAGGTAAGATCAAAGTAGATAAACGCCATGATCAAATCAATGACCCTATTCCACTTACCATAGGAGAAGACAATGATATTGGCGAATTGTTAGATGGCAATTTTAATAGAATCGTAGCAGAGATTGATATTCTGGTAGATAATGAACTGGCCAAACTAGGAGAAGATACATATTATGAAGGTGAACAAATGGATGCATCAAACTAATTTTTGAAAAATTAAAACTTTAAAATCATCACATGATCATGAAAACAATACACACACATATACAATTATTTACAACAATCTTACTGGTTTGTTCTATGTTTACTTATGCACAAAAACCCGAAAACAAAGTAGTATCTGATAGTATCACAAACTTTCCCATCTGTTTTCCATTGGTAAAAAAAGATTTTAAAACTATATCCTCTCCTTTTGGTTACAGAAAACATCCTATTCTGCAAAAAAACAAATTGCATGCCGGTATAGATCTCGTTGCACCTAAGGGTTCTGCTGTACTTGCTACTGCAAATGGCGTGATACAAAAATCGATGTATCAAAAGGGATACGGTAATCACATTGTTATTGCCCACTTCTCTACTCTAGAAACACTATATGCGCATTTATGGATAACTCTGGTTAGAAAAGGCGATATGGTAACTCAAGGACAGATTATAGGATTTGTAGGAGAAACAGGGTTAGCCACTGGACCACACTTGCATTATGAAATACGCATGAATAACAAAAAAATAGACCCTATGCTCATCTGGAAGGGCATCATCAGACAATATTCAAATAATAAAGTTTAAAAAATAGATCACGCAATACAATAAAGAATTATGGACAAAAAAAAGAAAATCATTGTAACCATTGTAGGAATAGCTTGCGTAGTACTGCTAATTGTAGTATTCAAAATAATAGTATTCCCAGTCGAAAAAACCAAAACTCGAAAAAACCAACTATCGATTAGTACTCCCGAAGTAATCAAAGACAAAATAGAGAACAAATCAAAAATTGAGCATTATGATAAAGAATCTTTGAAAAGTTTTGGGAAAAATGATATCGTAAAAGGATTCGGGAATGTAGGCAAAGAAACTGAAGAAATTGTACAAGAAGAATCACTAATTGTAGGGGATAATACTGAGCAAGAACAGGGCAGATCGGCACAATCATATCAGAAAGATGCTGAAGATGAAGAATTAAAACAATTAATGAAGCTACAAGAGCAGTTATTAGCGCAATCTGAAACTCCTACCCATTCAAAAAGTTATGATGCCGAAGCAGAAGAAATACAAAAGCTTTTGGCTGCATACAATCAATATACTCAGGAAGGAGCGCCAAATTTCCAGATTCAGTTAGATGAGAACGGTCAACCACTTACTCCAGAAAAAATAACAGAAATAGGAACAAGTGTTAGCGAAAAAATAGCTAATCAAATCGATACACAATTTCAATCACAAAACTTTTTTCATGGAGCGCAATCTTCTAAAGGTGAAGACAAAGTACTTGGGTTAACTCCTGCAGAAACCGTAGATGACGGAATTGTAGTTAATGGAAGTACTATTGCCATAAGAACCAAAAAGGAAATACGCCTTGGTAATCCACAAGTACTTATTCCAAAAGGAGCTATAGTCTACGGTAGAGTTTCCTTCGACACCAATAGATTGTTAATCGACATCAACAGCTATAAAACTAGAGATAAGTTATATCAACTCAATTTTACCATGTTTGATTTTGATGGAGCTGAGGGAATACACTTAGACAATCGTACATGGCCCAAAATTCCGGGAAAAGTAGCTAAAGATGTATACGATTATGCCTATCAAAAAGGAACACAGGCTTCAACTTTTGGCAGTGGTGATACAGGAGTTAACCTAGACGAAGCCAGAGACATTGCCATTTTATCGGCGGCAAAAGAAATTGGCAATGAGGTTTTTGAAAAAAGAAAAGTATTCATGCCTAAGAAATATCACCTATGGATTAATATAAAAACGAAGTAAGATGAAAAGCGATACAATGCAAAAAATATTTCCAATTTATGCGGTAGAAAATGACATGATCATTTCTAAAAATGGAGATATCACCTTAGGATTTAGATTACAGTTACCACAGATTTATTCGCTTGATAGAGAAGGAATCGATAGAATTAATCAATTGTTTGATAAGATCATTCGCTCACTACCAGAAAATACAATCATCCAAAAACAAGATTACTTCTTTGTTGATAAAATAAAAGAAGCTGTAACCGAAGGAGATTTGATGTTGTCTAGAAGCGATAATAAATTTTTCTATGAAAAACCAACGCTAAGCCATGAGTGTTATTTGTTTATTACCAAGGACTCTAAAAACAAAATCAGTATAACCAGTAATGCAAAACTCTATGCCAAGTACATGGAGGAGGTTAAAGACTTTATTCAGGTTGTGACCACCAGTATTTCATTCCTTTCTAAAGAAGAATTTTTTACAGTAGATGCTCTGGATTCTGAGACCATTATAGAGGTGTTAGAAAAGTATATTTCTTTGTCTAAAGATGGTCAACAATCATTACAGGATCTATTTTTTGACAAACAGCTCAAAGTAGGGAATAAAATTGCAGAGATGTATGCAATTAGCTCGTATAATCAATTGCCATTGACTATAGAAACGACTAAGAAAAATATTGATTTCTCAACCCAAAAAACTGATTTTCAAATTCCATTCATCCAACCAGTTTGCTTAGGTCTAGAATGCGACCATATTTATAATCAGGTCATTTATATCGAGAATTCTCAAAAAATATTTTCGAAGTTAAAAACAAAATTAAACCAGTTTAAGAGTTTGGCAATTTTATCCAAAGAAAATGAGGTAACCTATAATCAAATCGATCAATTGGTGAATGAAGTGATCGAAAATGAATTACGCTTTGTATACCAGCATTTCAATATCATTTTGTGGGATACTAATGAGGAAAAACTCGAAAACCATAAAAATCAATTAGAAAATGCATTCAAGGAATTATCAATCGTTCCTTATCAAATCAAAAACTCATTAAAGGATTTATTCTTTGCTAATATTCCGGGAGCATGTACGGGAGTTCCTGAGTTATACAAATTTATAGGTATATCAGAGCAAACACCAATATTACTAAATTTTGAAAGCTATTATGAAGGTAATAAGGATGGAATTCTACTCACCGATCGCAAAAATGGAGCACCTGTACGATTAGATTTATGGATTGAGCCCGTAAAGAGAGGATTGATCGTAAACAGAAACCGTTTAATTTTTGGTCCATCGGGTACAGGAAAATCCTTTTTGATCAACCACATTGCCAGTCAGTATTACGAACAAGGGCATCATATCGTAATGATCGATATCGGAAATTCATATAAGAAACTATGTAACTTGGTAAAAGGACAATACTATGCCTATGATCCAGATGTCCCTTTAGAGTTTAATCCTTTTCACTTTCATCATATTGACGAGGTTAATAATGACAAAAAGATATTCTTAACCTCACTGATTATCTTTTTATGGAAAGGTGACGATCCTTTTCGAAGAGAAGAAAAACAAATCATAGGTCTATATCTAGATGCCTATTACGAGTCTTTCGAAAAGGAAAAAGATGGATATCCTTGCATGTCTTCCTTTTATGAATTTGTTGATCAAAATCAAGTGATGGATGATGAAGAAAGGTACTTTGATAAAATCAGTTTTCAACTTTCCCTTCGCGATTTTCATGATGGAAAATACAGTAAAATCCTAAACTCTAAAACTCCTATTGATTTGGTGCAAGAACGGTTTATTGTTTTTGAAATGGATAATATAAAAGATCATCCAGTTTTATTCCCACTTGTAACTATGCTCTGTATTGATGTGGTCATGAGTAAGATTAGAAAAATACCCGAAGCAAAAAAGTCCATTTTTATCGATGAGTGTTGGAAACCGATTTCCAAAGGAGAAATGGCACAGTTCATCAAATACCTATACAAAACCGTAAGAAAATTTTATGGTGAGGTAGCCATCGCAACACAAGATGTAGAAGATATTTTGGATACGCCTGCCGGGCCTGCAATGATCAATAATACAGATACCATGATTTTACTATCACATAAAAAGAAAATGGCTACCAAAGACAAGTTTGCGCAATATTTATCCTTTAGCGAAGCGGATTTAGAAAAATTATTCTCTACAGATAAGCGAGAAGTATTTATCAAAGTCGGTAGTGTGTCTAATGTATACAAAGTAGCTGTTTCTCCAGAACGATACGCTTGTTACTCCTCTAATGCAGATGAAAACAAAGTCATATTTGATACTTACAAGGAGAAAAAAAACATGGAATTAGCCTTAACAGAATTTGTAGAAAAACTTCAAAAATAAAAACACAATGAAAAAGCAATTTATCCTTTTAATCACATTAGTAATCGGGCTTAATAGCATGATGAACAGTCAGAACCATTTGGTTCCTCTAAAAAAACTAGACACAATAGAGGTCTCTGATATCAAGACAACACATTTATTGTTCAATCAACAAATTGAATACCTCGATGTTGGTTCTCCTTTTTTTGTGGCAGATACTACAAAGCAAATGGTAAAATTGAAACATATAGGGCAAGAATTGATAGATGTAAGAACCCAACTATCTAACCTTACGGTAATTACCAAAGATGGTGGATATTACTCTTTTATTTTAGCCTACAAAAGATTGTTACAGAATCTAACCTATAAGGTAAAAAGAACCGAAGAATTTGCAGATGCAGTGCAAGATGAAGCTCAAAAAGAAGAGGAAGAAGCTAAAGCTTTAGAAGAGTTATGCAACCAGTTGGATAGAAACTTTAATAACAAAATCAATATTAAGAATGGAAAATCTGGAGATATCAGAGTTCGGGTTACAGGGGTCTTTTATATCAAAGAAAAAATAGGGTTACGTCTAGAACTAAAAAATGAATCTACCATTGATTTTGACATTGACCATATTTTGTTTAGAACCAAATTAAAAAAGCGCCTTGCCAAAGATTATCTGTATCAGGAACGAGTAATTCACCCCTCTGGGATATGTTCTGATAATTTTGAGATAAAAGGGAATGGAGAGCAAAACATCACCCTAATATTTGACAAGTTTATGCTTAACGAAAAAGAAAAATTAAGCATTGACATTTTTGAAACCAACGGCGGTAGATCCGCCACGATGATCATTCCCAGAGAAGAACTGTTGAACCCTAAAGTACTGTAGTCATGAAAAAGCAACAAATTATTTCGGCTCTAGTATTCCTCTTGGTTATCAACACTAGTTGGGCGCAGCTTCCATACTTTGATATTCCAGGATTGGCAATACGAAAAGCTGAAGAAAAATCAGTAAGAGATTTTCAGAAACAAAACCTAACGACAACAGGTGTTTATGCGACTACGGCTGCCTTATCAGGAACTGAAAGATTAACAAGAACCAAATTTCGGGTTAATCCGATAAACCTAGCATTTATTGACTATTCGAAGTATAGTAACATGTGCAGAAGCTATCTCAATCCATTTGAAAAAGCAAAGTGTACAAACAAATATAATTATCTAAAAAATGCACATCAGACCGTGTTGTTTTTCGTAAACACTCCAACTCAAAACGAAGTAAACAATGGAGTTAAAGAACAAATTTTGGCAAAATACACTGCTATTACCAACACCATTCTGAAAGAATTAGAGATGCTAAAGCTAAAAGCCGAAAAAGATAATTTTTACACACGATTAATCATCAAATAAACGCTTAAAAACAAACACCCATGAAAACGATATGCACACTAGTACTATTATTTCTGTTGGTAGGACAGCAAACATTTGGGCAATTTGTTCATGTTCATACGCACATTAATAATAACGACGCAAATACTCAAGCAAAACTGACTGCTCTTATCACCATTTTGGGAGGAAGAAATGCTTCTTTGACCACATCAAATGACAAATTAAAGACTGCCTTAGATAATCATAAAGAACAATTAAGCCTTCAATACACCAAAAATCAGTTTGATCGAGGTACTGGTTATACTACAACCGCTGGAATTTCTGCGCTATTAAGCTTAGGAGCTTCTGGATTAGCAAGAATCCCTGGATTACCCTATATGACTTCACAAAAACAAGCATACCTAGATGAAGTAACCATGGATAAAGCCCTATTACTGGCATTAAAATCTGTGAGTAAAACCAATATAAAGTCGGCCAAACGGCAGGAAATTTATCGATTGCGAAGCAAATTACTTAGAGAATTCGCCAAAAATGATACCGATGTACGGCAAACCTTATTTATATCGGCGGCTGGTGTAGCTGTACTTAATTACAAGCAGTTTGTCAATCTATACAGCCAATTAAATAGAAATGAGAATGATGATGATACAGGGCAAATGGACAACGATCCTAATGAACTTGATCATAACCAGTTCATAGAATTTTTTGACAAGTTGTAATGTATAGAAATAGCCTTGTTGATCCTTAAAGAAACCTATTTATCCATAAAAAACTAATGCAAATGAAAACGAAAATATTGAGTTGCATACTCACACTTATCGGAGTATCCGTGCTAAATGCTCAGCAGTTCCCTTTTTTAACAGATCCAGGTTCATTGGCAGGTTCAGGAGCAGCATTAGCACTGTATAAACAACTGGATGATGAGGATAAGAAAAACAGGGATAAAATGAAGGCTTTTGGGGTTGATTATATAAAGCGTCAGGTATACTTTATGGGATTTTCTCTGGCAGTAGGAGAAAGAATCACTAATGAGATTGAAACTTCTGTTACACGCTATACTACATTAAAGAACAGAAACTCCTCCCTGAGCTTGCTCAACTATTCTAAAAAAAAGGAAAACACCAAAATGTTGGCACTTATAGAAACGATGCTAAATAATATACAACGAGAGGCAAGGAATCAAAAAGGTGTTTTTGTCATCTATGGAGAAAAGATGAATCTGCTGCAGAATATGATGGAATCCCTCGAAGAAATAAATCGAGTGTTAGATATCGTAGAAGATAACATAGAACAAACCAAGCTATACAATCGAATTTTTAATTAGAAAGAAGATGAAAAAAATACTGATACATATATGTTTCTCAATGATCATGTATTTGGGGAATGCGCAGGTAGTAATTAATCTAAATGTAAAAGGAAACTTAGAAGATCGCCTTTCACAATCGGCTTATGACCAAATCAATACTTCGAACACAACGCTTGCAGGTCAAGAACTATTAAATAAAGGAAGTATTGAACTGCTAACACCAATTTTTAATGAGCAATTAAAAGAACTGACATCGTTTAACTCTAGGTTCGAATTCCAGAAAACTGCGATAAGAACCTTTATTAGTGGTCCTGTTTTTAGCAGTGCTGGAGGGTTTAATAGCTACGGGTACATACAAGAAAAATACCCAATCATCAACCCTTTGAGTCCCTCATCTGTTGTTCGGAATACGGTAACCCGAGCCCGTTTCAGAAAAAAACTAAATAAAGAAAGGGATAAGATGATGAAGTACCTTGATAAAAACAACCCTATCCCAGAAGGAGAAAGAGTTTTTCTAGTGCTATCAACCTTAGAAAGTGTAATCAATTTAACCTTAGAAAATGGAAAGTTTTAAATATTTACTCCTGTTCATATGTGGTTTTGCTTTTGCGCAAACTCATTCTGAGAGCATTGCAGATCCTGTCGTAGCAACCCACAAGACTGCAGTAAGCACAGCACTAGGTGTCGAGTTGAGCTTAAGAAAAAAGCAAGGAGATTTAATCAAAGATTTAGAAGATACTGAAGAGGATTACGATTCGAAACGAAATGTATTCGGCAACTTCAAAACAAATACAATAGTAGTAGCTGCCATACAAGCTAAACTCGTATTTCTCAATCAAAAAGTAGCGAATATTGAATCTACAATAAATACGCTAAAAGTCGCCTCCTTTGGTTTTGGACAAGGACTCTCCAGATATCAAGATCAACTAGAAACCGAAAAAAGATATTTACAAAAATTACAAGAAGAGAGCGTATTAATAGGCGGAGGAGGAATGTTGGTGAGCGGAGGTACAGGTCACGTATATACCGCATACCTAAAATTACTAATCAGATTAATCCGGGTAAAAAACAACATCCTAAAAATTGACAAAGAAATAGCGGCAAAAAACAAAGTTGTCACAACATTAAAAAGATTAACATCAAACTGAAAACATCATGAATATTTTTGAAGTATTAGAAGTATTAGGAGATTTTATCTTCGACGGAGACGGAACGATTACCGCGTTAAACGGTTTTATTGATGCACTTATGCCCTACTGCTATCTATTGGCAAGCATTATCATGGTGATACTGGTAGCGACAAAGGTAATTACCTATTTTGCTAATCCCTCTAGCAACATGGATCCATACGTATTGGTTAAACCTATTTTGGTATTATCTGCACTGTTTTTATATCGACCTCTAGTTGATTTTCTAATTGTGCAGCCGGTTGATTTGGTAACTGATGCTGTAGAAGCTGCAAGTCTAAAAGCTACCAACACCAGAGATCTGGATAGTTTTAGAAATATTGTAGGGCAAGGACTTACGGCATTTGCGGATGGCGATAATAATGATGGAGTTAGTATTTATGATTTTCTACAAGTATCTGCTGCGCTAGAATTTATTCACCTACTTATCCAGATCGTCGCCTTGGTAATTATAGGGTTTATATTGCTAAAACAGCTGGTCATGAAGGCTATTTATCTCATACTAGGTGTCTTGGTACTGCCACTATCTTTAATCCCATCCAACTTTGAGATTCTTAAAAAATGGTTTTTCGGGTTTTTATCGGTGCTGTTATGGTTACCTGTATTAAGAATTTTCCAAACCATTATCGCACTTATTCATAATGCTCCTGTTGATGGATTTGCACAACCTTTATTTGCAGTAGTACTGCAGGTAGTAATGATCTACTATATATGGAATGTTCCTAAATACGCCAACTTCCTGGTAAGTAGTGCAGGTGAAAGTGGAGGAAGCATTGTATCAGACGGAATAAATACAGTATCCACGATGTATCAGATCAATGGGTTTAGATCAATGGGAAAAAACCAAAATAAATAATCATGGAATATAAAACACCAAAAGTACTTGAAAAAAAACCAGTAATCGGCGGTTTTGATTTGATGACCATTGTGATCATAGCAGGATGTTTTTTGGCCTTTTTGTTTACTGTATTTGCTTCATTTTTAGGATCATTAGTATTTATCCTAATAGGAATGGCATATGTAAAGATTCAAAAAAAATATCCAAAAAAAGGAGAGTTAAGTACCCTGCTAAAGTACAATTCCAGCATCAAATGCATACAGGTAGATCAACCAATAACAACATTATTAAAAACAAAATAAAATATCTAATAATAATCACTTAAAACAAATTTAATTATGAAAACTAGAAAATTGAACACAGTAATGAACAAGGTAATGACGATCGATGTAAAATCATTAAAGTCAAAAATCAGAAATCCTAAATTAATCTGCACCCTTCTCTTGACAGTATTGTATATCGCACCAACCTTTGCACAATCGGATGATATAAATGCACAGATAAGCACATGGGGAGATCAAATCAAAACAATACTTAATGCAGTAGTAGGTATTTTCTCTATTGCAGGGGGGTTCTTAATATTTATTCAGTACATGCAAGGAAATGAACAAGCACAGAAAAACTTTATTCGATTTATCATTGGTTTAGCCATTTTCGGGTTAGTAGCTTTAATCGCTAATGTTTTCTTGCCAGATGTGGGGACAGATGTAGGCTAAGACACATAACTTATTTTTTACGCTATAAAACGAACATGATTTCGGTGTATGTAGCGTAGATTTCAGTAAAGGGTCGTCCATATTCTAAGGAAGATCTATTCCAAAATTAATAGTATGCAAATCCTCATTCTGTGAGGTGCCTGATACTCCCTTATCTGGGGGAGATAGGGGAGTTCTTGCTTAATTTTAGGGATGACCCTTCTTTAAAAAAATATTAAAACCATATAAAAAACATACATCATGGATTTACAAACTTTAAAAAATATACCAGCAAGTTTTGCCTTAGCAAAACGATCTTTATTGTATTGTTTAATCATATCTATTACCATCTCAGCAGGGAGCATGGTATGGGCATTTGTAACTACCAATACTATAAAAAACACAGCTTTTGTACTTACTAAAGAAGGGCAAGCTGCAATGATGCAAGGAATTGCACTAAACGAAGTCGATGAGTTTAGGAAACCAGAAATCATGAACCATATCAAAATGTTTCACAAAGGATTTTGGGAGGTAGATCAATTCAATTACGAAAGACGAATAAATAAAGCACTATATCTATCAGGACGATCAGGAAAGCAACTTTATCAAACTCTACAAGCCAATGGACACCTAGCCAAGATTGTAAGTCAAAATCTTACCCAAAGCATAGATATCGATTCTATAAAAATCAATGATAAGGTTACTCCTTATAAGGCTAGATTATACGGAAAACTAAGAGTATCCAGAACGGACCAAAAAGCAGAAACCGTGAATGATTTTAGAGCCAAATTTGTGTTGCACAATGTATCCCGAACCGATCAAAACCCACATGGATTGTTGATTGAGAATTACCTTTTACAATCTAAACCTGTACATATTCCAAAGTAGCGCTCATGGAAACCGAAAACAAAATATGGGAAGGCACACCTTCTCACTGGATGAATTTTATGTTCTACTTAGGTTGTACTGTATTGATTATGGCTTATGGATTTGGTTTGATTTTGGCAATATGGAAATATCTGGATACCCGATATAATAAAATAAAAATCACAGACCAAAGAATTATTGAACAACGCGGGATATTATCTATTACAACCAATCAATTAGAGTTGTATCGGGTTAAAGATATCAAATTAGAACAGCCTTTGATTTTACGAATTTTTGCATTATCAAAGATCGTTTTGATAACCTCAGATAGCACTAACCCCGAATACACTTTAAAAGGAATTGAAAATGGTACTGCACTTATCGAAAGAATAAGAACAGCTATTGATGAACGCCGGGATATTAAAGGAGTAAAAGAATTTGATTTTAACTAGACAATAGTACCGGTTTTCGTAATCGTCTATAGCATTGAGTACATAGCCAGTTCTTAACACGATATATACATAGTTGGTAATATAACCTAACAAAGCATTATTAACACGATCACATTGCAATTTTATAGCTGTATATGATCAAAAAATTAAAAAAATATGAATACTAAAAATATTACAGCCGTTATCATAGAGAAAAACCTTGATGAGGTTCAACAGATAAAAAGAGTCGTAGAAGAACAATGTTCTACTATTATTATTGATAAAATTGCGGCAAACCCAGAAGAAACCAAAAAAATAATTAATGATCTTTTTTATGATATTTTAATCATAGGTATAGAAACCGGAAAAGAGTACGCTTTTGAAATATTACAAAATTCTTCTTTTGACCTGAATGATAAAGAACTAATTTTAATTTCTACAGAAAAAGAACGTAGTCTCCAAATGTTGACAAATACGGCTACAGATTATATTGTAAAACCATTTGAACCAAGTAGTATTTTAGGAGCTATAGAAAAAGCTCAACAAAATATTGAAGCCTCAAAAGAATCACAGGGGATTATAGCCTATCAAAAAGAAAAATCCACCCCATTAAATGTCATTGCCATACCTTCTACCAATGACGTAAAGATTCTTAAAGTTAATGATATTTTGTACCTCCGATCTGAAGGGAAGTATACTATTTTTCATACTGCCAAAGATAAAACCGTAATGTCTAGTACAAATTTGGGGGCTTATGAAAAAAAATTAATCCATAACAACTTTTTTAGAGTCCATAATTCGTATCTAGTCAATATGGACAATATAGTAAATGTTCAAAAAAGAGATGGAGTATATATAGAAATGAATAACCGAGATATGATCCCGGTAGCCAAACGTAAAAAAGAACATCTTTTCCAATTTTTAGGAATAAAATAAAAGGTATAGCTAGTTCAAGGCGTGATACTATACAAAAAAAGTATCAGATATTACCCAACCCATGTTAACCATTTGTTATTTGGTAGTAGCACTGCCGGTGAATACTAACTACTTTAGCCTTGTAATTAATTACTACACTAAGTCAGTCTAAGTTTTTTTGATCTCAAAAACTAAAACTTGGATTAAAGGTTTAAAACAAAAAATAACAGTTTAAAAAAAACATTAAAATTTAATAGATATATTAACCTAACTTTTTTAATTTTCAAATTACGATATGAACAAAAAAAAACACATATTCATTCCTATAGGTTTACTACTTATAGTAATTGGATTTTTTTGTTTGTATACCATTTCCAGAAAGACTCCATCTATCAAAAATAGTGATGTAGAAGCTACTATCCAATCAGGTACATTAATCACTTCTTTTTTGGATAATGAAAAGCAGGCAAATACCAAATATCTTAATAAAGTCATCGAAGTCCAAGGAACGATTAAAGACATCAACTTTTTAAACAACAGGCATACAATTGTACTAAGTAATGGCTACAAAGATCATTATATACTTTGCGATTTATCTATAGATCAACTAGAGCTGTCAAAAAACTTAAAAAAAGGGCAAAAAATAAGAGTTAAAGGTGTGTGCAAAGGGTACTTAAAAGATGTTATTTTATTACAATGTATCCTACTTCCGAATTAGCAATAATACACCTTTGATTTTATAACAACCTTTATTTGATTTGACCATTGTTACTGATCTTGTGCGTAAACCAATTTAATTCTTTTACAACTAGAACAAACATCTTTTACCTCAAAAACAGTGAAGTTCTATAGGTTTTAGAAATGAGCTGTAGGGTTTTACAAACACCCCTTAGTTGCCATGGGTAGACTTAGAAAATAGAATACCTAAAAATACGCATAACCAAATCTTAGCATATCATTCCTGTTACATTATATGATCAATATCTTTCCCTCAATCACTTTGACATCTATGTCCCTTTTCGTCTTTAAGAAGGAAGCTTTTTTAGTTTTACTCACTTTGAAAAAGAATGGTTATAAAATAAAGCAAGATACTTGGTTAAAGAGTATCCACTTTTTTAATGAGTGCCTTTCAAAACCATTTCTTATCTAAAAATCATCTTTTAAAAATGGCTCTTTTTTGTTGATGGTATAACAAAAAATGCTCCATACGAACTGGAACATTTTTTAGGAATAGATTTTTTGAACGTTATGTTTTTAAAGTTTAAACACGAACTTTTTCTTATTATCGTTTTTACTACCTTTCTTTTCGATAGGCTCCGTAGGTTTATTTAATTCTTCTAATCTTGATGTCACGTTTTTTATGTTCTTTTTTCCTATATAATCTTTTGATGGTACAATAGTTAATAATCCAGTATCCAGTTGTTCTTGAACTGGTTCTTTGCCATTGTCCTGATTGATATTTTCTAGCACTTTTTCATTAATTTTTGATTGATACAAACTGATTTCTTTAACAAGCCTTTTCTTATACACTTTATATTCCTTTGAGATTTTTGCAGCTCTAATCCTGTCACCAGTGAGGGGTAGTTCTTCCCGTTGTTTCGGTGTCAAATTCTTTAGGTCTTCCTGATAAGGTTTTATCAAATCTTCATCAAACTTAGTAAAGAGTTCAACTAGGTTCATCGCTTTTTCATAATCTGTACTGTTTCCCAATTCTCCTCTGGACGGTACCATGTGCTTTTTTTTATCATTATCTGAAATACTAACCGAAATTATGTTTTCTATATAATCAATCGCATGGTAATACTTTTGTTCGTTAGTTAGGTTTTTAGTGTCTTTATCAACTTTCTTCATTCTACTGGTATGTTTGCTTTTTAAGCTCATATTATTTTTTTTAAGTTATTAATTTGATATACACACAAAATAAACCCAAACAAGAAGTATATCCTATCTCCGAGTAATAAGTGGTATGTATAAAGTAATGAGCGTTAACTAGAATGGATGTTATCCAAATGATATGTATACTATTAAAGATCTCTTTGTCTTAATCCTATAGCCAAAAAAACAGCGGTTAACGCAGTACATAAAAGGAACTAATAATCAACTGCATTGAATAAATTTTGGCTTATGTATTAATAGGCACAACAAGTAAAAACAGTGACATCGATTACACAAGTTCGACATATGACCATATATTACTTTGTACATACCACCTATTACTTTCTGCTTTTGATTAAACATGTTCGATATTACATTTGACACTATTAAATAGTATTAACATTAAAAATTAAACAGAATGGCAGGACCAAGAAACAATCGAGAACGTCAAAGTTTTTTTCAAAGAATAAAAGAACTTTTTACAAGTTGTCTTCCTAAAAACAGAAGAAGAAGAAGAAGAAGAAGAAGAGCAGCCCAAGGACGCCCTAGAGTTAATAGTAATGGCTCAAATGTAGAACCTGTATACGAAGAAGCTACATTTGTTGATGCAGTTGAAAATCCAGCTCGAAGATTAGCTGCTGCGCCTAATCCTCAAAGGCAACGCCCTGCGAATCCTCAAGGACAAAACGCTATGAATCCTAGACAACGTCAGATTCGCATGCGAGGATTAAAATCTAGGCCTATGTAACTCTTTAAAAAATGGTTTTATACCATAGAAAAAAATCACGAACTATGACTCGTGATTTTTTTTTACTCTATTTGTACCTCTGTTCATATTAAAGGCCTAACCATTGCCTAAACTCTGCAGCTTTGTTTTTACTAATAATAATTTCGACATCTGTACTGTTATGGATGATAATTTTAAGCTGGCTATTTCCATATTTTACAATTTTATCGATTGTTGTAATACTAATAATAAATTGGCGATTAGCTCTAAAAAATAAGGATTGATCTAACTCATTAGACAAGTCGTCAAGACTCGAATTCGTAGTTGACTTTTTACCATTAATAGCATAAATATATGTGATTCCGTTTTCGGTTTGAATGTAAGAAATTTGATCTGTGGCAATAGGTAACAATTCGTTTCTAATATAGGTAAGTATCCTTTTCTTTTCGGGTTTTACTGCTCCTGCCATAACAGGCTCATTACTGTTTTTTTCTTCAAGGATTTTTTGTTGATGTTCTATCAAATCTTTATTCAGCTTAGATAAACTAAATAATTCATTTTCTAAAGCGCTATTCTTTGATTCTAGTTGTTTTTCATATAGACTTCCTAAAATTCGGACAGCAAAAAAAGAGGATAGAATAATAAATCCTCCCATTAAAAGAAGGATACGATAAAACCTGCTTTTAAGCAACCGTGTCTGTTTCGTGATTTTATCCAAATTAAAGTTTGCCCCTACGATCAGATCGGTCCCCTTAACAGGAGATAGATAAACGACTTCTGATCCTACTATCGCATCATTTTCATCCTTTTGATGTACTAAAATTTCGTATAGCCTATTGGCTCTATCTTTTTTACTTAATGCATCGAGTACATTTTGATCAGAGTTTGCCATCTCTCCTATTTTTGTAATATCGGGATGACAAATTTGTTTGCCAGACCAATCGATAACCGAAATGTACGAGGCCATTTTTTCTGTTTTTTCGATGACAGATTGTATATTTATCTTCACCGTATCCAGAGCAATACCTCCTGATAGCTGAGTACTTATTAATTGTGAAACTCCGTCTGCTTCTCTTTTGCTAGATTCTAACTGAATGGAAATTAATTGGTCAGAACTTTCCATAATAAAGTGTTTCACACTAAAAGAAGCTACAATTAAAAAAATAACTGTAATCGCAATAAAAGTAAGTAAATACAAATGATCTTTTCTCATACAAAAGGAAAACTATATACCATAAAATTACTACATTTTTTGACGAACAACCTCATTCGTTATGCATAAAAAAGTGTATTGCGTAATAATGTATAACATATCCAGGATTACTTATATATCATAACCTTTTTCTTTCAATTCATTTGGTATATTATTAAAAGTTTATGCTATTTGAGATAAGAAATAATCGTTATGAGTTCTTCCTAATTAAGGCCTCTTTTGTTTTGCTTTTTTTACTTTCTTGTCTTTTTGGACGTTGCTTAATTTTAGTCTGTTTTTATTTGATTTTGGGTTAATTAGAGTAGGTACTCTTTTTAACTCATTCATTTTAGCACTAGGGTGAATATTATTTTCTATTACATTGGGTTTAAAATACTCATCTATTGTATTTTCAATAGTTGCTATCATAAGGTCTTTATCTCTATCCGATGGATTTCGTGCTAGATAATCCTCTTTCAGTATCTGTATGCAATCCTCTTTTTTAAGGTCACCGCCGTCTACCACGTTTTTTTCTAAAAAGTTTTTCACATCGTAATGCACTCTTTTCATTTTATTTTCGGGTGTATGGTAGACATTATCTATTGCATTTTCAATCGTGCTGGATACCAGTTGTTTTTCTAAATCAGACAAACTTGCAGTCACATATTGTTTCGTAAATAGGCTTCTTACTTCTTCTTCTGTATCTATAACGAGTCCTTTATTTATATCTTTTTTCATCGCATCATATATGCGCGGTATATTCTCTACAGTGACAGTATGCAAAACCATTTTATCGATAAAATTATTAAAACCTTTACCTAAGATAGGTTTCTTGTGTTGTTCTATCAAATGATTTATTTGCTCGCTTTCGTTTCTATGTGGATGATTATTCACCTGTTCTTTTGCGTCTTTTTGTATTTTCTGCGCTGTACTCATCAATAATTTTACATATCGGTTTTTAGAATCATTAATAAAAGCATTAAGCGCTTCTTGATATACTTCGGCGATATCGGTAAAAATAGTATTGTTCTCTTGTGTTTCTGGTATATTTTGTGCTGCCATGATGTTATTTTTTTAATGAATGTCTCAAAAATTGACATACTGTAGTATCTCTTATTTATTTGTTAAGTGGTTTACAATTTTTCTTTCAGTTAATAATCCTAATATGCTAATTTATGCACAATGAGAGATTGCACTATAGACTAAGTAACAAACGGTGTTATCAAGGTAATACTTGGATAAAATGTGATGTAATATTATTCATCGCAAATCATTATACTTGATTAGCTATGTTCGATAGGGTTTTCTCAAAGAGTGTTTTTTATCAATACTTCTACGCATCTTTTTTACCTTACCTTCTTTTTTCACTTCTCTACCATTAAGTGCTGTTTTTTGATCTCGATAGTCCTCTTGACTATTTAACATTCGAAATGCATCTAATCCCTTTTTATCTCGTTGTTTTTCCTTTTTTTTATGAGACTTTATGAGTTCTTCTTTTTGCTTATGTATTTGCCTTAATTTTTTCCTGTTTTTTTCTATTTGTCTATTGTTGTTTTTCAAACCCTTTGAAACTTGTCCAATCGCCTTTAACATATCTGGCAGAAGAGCTAGGTTTTCTGACAAGTCTTTTGATTTTACTGACTTTTTTTTTCGCTGCTTTTTTGTAATCAACTGCAGTAATTTAGCCATTAGAACTTTTGCAATTTTGAACAGTTTTTTTTTCATAATATTGACTTTAAAAAATCGATAATGGATAAGTATATCGCTGTTAGGTTTTGATACTACGTATCATGTTCTTTTATTACCTATGAATAGCATAGCTACTTGCAGCTGGTAATTGTTTAATAAAATATTTTAATGCTTTCCAGCATATGCTTAAATGTAAATGCATTGGTCTCATAACTTTTTGATATTAAATTCGTACTTGTTTTAAATTTATTTACTGCAATGTACATTTATGGTGTTTTTGATCATAGTATGAAGTAATAGATGATCTATTAGAGTAAATAGATGGTACGAATATTTAAAAAGCTACACTTAAAAGTCGCGTAACATTATAACATCTCATTTTTTATTTTTCACAAACGCTAGGCTTTTTATAAGACTGTACTATATCTTATATGAGGCTTTGGTGGGATTTAGGCGAATACTCGAAACCGAAAGTAAAATAAGAATACCTAAAAGTTTTATGGTTAAAAAAGGAAATGTATTTGTTATAAAAAAAAGACACACTCCTAATGGAATGTGTCTCTTATTAACTAATTAAAGAATAGATGTATTTAAATTTTACACTTTAAACCACTACACTTAATTCTTCTTCGACCTTGCTATCTTTCGAATCAATTTCGAATTGATTTGAGGTATTTTTTTCTCCTCCCGCTTTTAGAGCGTTCTCACCTGCAAAGAATGTCTTATGATCATCTCCAAGGTCAGAACCTGCCATTCTTTGGTGCTTCACACAAGAAACGCCTTTACGAATTTCTTGTCTCTGAACACCTTTTACATAAGCCAACATACCTTCTTCTCCAAAATACCCTTCGGTTAAATCATTCATATGTAACGCTGTAGTATGATATGTTGGTAACGTAATCAAATGATGAAAAATACCTGCATCTCTTGCTCCATCGATCTGGAACGTTTTAATTTTCTGATCTGCTATCTTACAAAGTTCTGAACCATCATACTTCGCATCCATTAAATTATCTTTATCGTATTCAGACACATCTTTTCCTAATGCCAACATTTCTTCATAAGCTTGATTACGGAAATTTAATGTCCAGTTAAAAGATGGTGAGTTATTATAAACCAATTTGGCATTAGGTACAACTTCTTTAACTCGGTTTACCATATGAGCAATTTGTTTAACATTTGGCGTAGGAGTTTCAATCCATAAAAGATCCGCTCCGTTTTGAAGGCTTGTAACACAATCCAACACCACTCTATCTATATTTGAGCCGTCTTTAAATTTATACAAACCATTTGCCAATCGTATTGGGCGAACTAATTTACCATCTCTTTTCAATAAAACATCATCTTCCTTGGCATCTTCTATAGCCACTTCTTCGGCATCTACAAAGGCCAAATATTGTGAAGCTAAATCTCCAGGCTCCTGACTTACCGGTAATTTTTGAGTAAGTCCAGCTCCTTCAGAATCCGTTCTTGCCACAATTACTCCTTCATCCACACCTAGTTCAAGAAATGCATATCTAACCGCATTTAACTTTGCGATAAAATCTTCGTGCGGTACCGTTACTTTTCCGTCTTGATGACCACATTGTTTAGCATCAGAAACTTGATTTTCGATCTGAATAGCACAAGCTCCTGCCTGAATCATTTTTTTTGCTAATAAATAAGTTGCCTCTTCATTACCAAAACCAGCATCAATATCTGCTATAATTGGTACAACATGCGTTTCAAAATTATCTATTTGGTCTTGTACATCCTCCCCATTTTCAAGTCTTCTGAATAAATCATTTAACTCAATAGCATCTGCTTGACGTAAAAAATCATAAATTTCTTCAATAAGTCCCGAAACAGCAGTTTTTTCATGCATAGACTGATCAGGTAATGGCCCAAACTCAGAACGTAATGCTGCTACCATCCAACCCGAAAGGTACAGATATCTTTTACTAGTCGTCTTGTGGTGCTTTTTTACAGCTATCATTTTTTGCTGTGCCACAAATCCATGCCAGCAACCAAGAGATTGGGTATATGCAGATGCATCTGCATCATACGCCGCCATATCTTTTCGCATAATAGCCGCTGTGTACTTTGCTATATCTAAACCTGTTCTAAATTGATTTTGAGCAACCATTCTAGCAGCACTTTCAGGATTTATTGCATTCCAAGTGTTACCGTACTTTCCTTTAAGGTCTCTTACAGTTTGTAAAGCAGAACGATAATTACTTTGAGCTAAATTTTCCATAATCTTACTTTTTATTATTTGGGTTATTCGAAATTTTGATAATTAAGTCTCGCAAACTATTGTGGTAGTTACAAGACATTTTTTTATGTATTTATAATTTGAATGCATTAAAGTTTTTGTGTAATGCAATTAGAAACGTCATTACTCTAATAACGATCAACTTTGAATCGTACGGAGTTATACCGCTATAAAACTGGACTTTAGATATTGTAAATATTGAATTTTGCATTACCAATTTGTTTTTGTCAGGACAAACATAAAATAAAGTTTTTGAAAAAACAAGCGAACGTTCGCTAAATGTTATTATTTCACTTTATTTATATATTTCGCAAAAAATAACATATCAGTTTACGAATTATGAAAAAGAAGTATCTCAAATTTGTATTTGATCTATTAACCAATGCCAAAAAATAAAGAAGTATACTATTGAATAAGACAACCGAAAAAAGAGATAAGAATTATTACTTATAACGATTAAATACCATGAAGCAGGCCTACCCTACCAATAGTAGTTAAATAGAAGTAACCCCTATATTCTCGAAAAAATGCAAATAAAATAACGGCAAATAAAAACCCGAACAAATTGTTCGGGTTTTTATTTTTATTTGCCGTTATCTACCTTCTGTAGGTCCCATCTGGTAATTTTATGGGCAATTTGTACGTTGGATCAGTAAATATTTCCCATGCCATAGTATCGGTATTTTTTACTTTTTCTCTGGTATTCAATCGCCATTCGTTATCGATTTCTCCTAATCGATTTTCTTGCGCTCCAAGTATAGAACTCATTACCCAATATAGATATTCACCAACCTGACAATTATAATCACAGGTAGTATCATCATAAGTATACCATGCATTGGCAGGGTAATTTGCAGGCGGAGATTGAAAATTCCCTCCCCTTGCCACATCCATAGCTTTGCTAATCTGTGATCCGATTTGTGAACTAAAAACATTAGCATATGCTCTTTCATGACCGCCATTAGTAATAATATGCCATACCTCTTCTATAGCAGCATCAAATTGACCTGTATGACCATTAGTATGCCATGAAGGTACGGTCTCGTCTGCTCCCAAATCTTGCCCTACTTCAAACCCATTAGGAGGATTAAAATTATCTCTATCTGCTTCTGTTTTCCACATAAAGAGAAAGGCTTTGTTTGATTTCATAGAATTATGAATGGTCGTATTATCAATTTCTCCATCTTCATCATTGTCCAAATACTGCGCCATTAGATTTGCAGCATGAAGCAATTTTATATCCTCAACTGCTGCTACGGCATAAATTGGAATATCAAAAACTATTACTTTTCTATTAAAATTGGTAAAACCTGCATCAGAATTAGCTACAATTTTGAAATTAGGATCATTACCAGGTTCTATAATCGATGTTGTAGGTATACCTGATCCATCATCATCTTTTGAGCAAGCTATACAACACAAAAAAGTGCCGGCCATCAAAATGCTTATTAATTTAAAACAATACTTCATGTACTTTTATATTTTATAATTAAAGACTTCCTTGTTTCTAAAGCTTTTGGCGCTTAAAAATATAACGAGTGATATATATTCCGAATTCGTCTCCTTCGCCTCCTTTACTTTCTACACCACTTACAACAAAGCTTAAATCCCAACCGTCGGCTAACATTTGTGTAAGTTTTGATGATATAATCGCATCATTAGAAGCTATGTTCTGAAACCGTATCCCCCCTAGGTTAAAAAAATTGAGCAATTTAGTTTCTTCAAAATCCTTTACTCTAATGTTTTTTCGCTTCGCTTTATTTCTAGTATTATTTTCTTCTGTTCTTTGAGATGTAAATTCTTCAAAATCTCGATCTGCATTAGCAGAAATTAATCTCGATCTTCCTAAACCACTAGGAATAATAGATTCTATGCTTGTAATTACTTTTACTTCGTATTGCGCCGTTGTCGCCGTATTTTGGGCTGGTACGCTAAAAATTGTTACTGTTACAAAAATTGCTGATAAAATTACTTTCTTCATTTTCTTAAAATTTATTGTTTTACTATATTAAATTTTTCTATTTCTTCTTCTGTCATCCAATGCACATCTTCGGCCGGAGCAGCATTAATGGTAAAATAGTAGAAGTCCTCTGCTTGTTTTTGCGTAAATCCTACTGATGTGTAATAATTGATATATTGTAAATGCACAGTGTGACCTACTGGATAAGAGGTGGCAATTGGTTGTCCCGGACCACCACTCCATGAATGTACGCCTATACGACTACCTTGTTCTCGAGTTCTTTTGGCTCCTCCTACGTACATATCAACAGCTCCTGAAGCAATTGCCGAAGTTGAAAATAGATGAAACTCTATGCCTACTTCGTGCATTTTTTTTGAAACTTTTAAATTGGCTTCATCATCTTCAGAACCTGGACAATCAAGCATATTAATCTTTTTGAGATTAGGATACTTTATCAATAAATTATCGAAATGAGCAGGAGTGTTGCCCGAAATCACCCCGTTCATTTGGGCGGTAGTAGCGTTTATGGATTTAAAGATTCCAAAGTCATCTGGAGCAATTGATCCATCATCATCTTTATTACAAGCTACAAAGCTTATAGAGATGAAAAAAACAATCATTAGGTGGTAAATTTTTCTAATTTTCATTGTGTATATTTTTATTTATAATCGTGAAACACTACTGTGACGAATAAAATTTAAAATACACGTATCGAAGAGAGTTCAAATAAATGAAATCAGACTATTTTGCCGTTATGAAAATGATTAACAGGTGATTATGAATTAAATAAATTATGGAAAAATTTAATTATAAGTAAGTGTGTGTGATAGGTTCTTGAGTTATAAATTTATTTATGAAATGATATAAGTTAGTTCTCGAATGTATTTTATTCTTAAGATGGACTATGCTGTATGCATAGTAATTAGAAGAATCTATTTCTTTAGCGTTTTAAATTTATTTTCTTTCTGGTTCTTATAGACATTAAACCAATCAAAAATTTCTCCATTCATTACTATGTAGACTCCCTTATTTAAAAATTGAAGAGATGATATTGCAAAACCAATATTAAAAGGAGCATCTGTGTTCTGATCAGAACCTAAAATAAACGATCCCACTAGTACTATCGTTTTATTAAGATTAAGATTGCCTATATATTCTGCTGTTTTAGACATGGTATATGTTCCATGAGTAATCAATATTTTGTCGAAAATAGAAGACCTGACTTTATTCCCTAATATCTCAAGATCTTCAGAATTGATTAAACGACTGTCCTTATCAAAGATATGGTCAACTTTATAATCGAAAGAAACATTAGCGCTTTCCAAAAAACTGCCAATATTTACGTTTGATTTTAAGTTCACACTATTTTCACCATCATTATCAATACCACTAATAGTTCCACCTGTTGTTATGATATGTATCATTATTCAATATTTTACATTAACGGAATTTATAGAGACATCAATCCTAATACACAAACAATTAAACCGGTATTTTTTGAAATATCGGCTATCTTTTAAAAGGCATTTTCTTTTTATAAAGTTAATACATTATCTTTCTTTTTCTGTTTATCGTAAAGTGATTTTTTTAATCGAATAAATTTTCATCTGCTGATGACACATAACTAGCAGGAACTTTTAAATTGTTTAATCTTAAATTAACACCCATTTGTGCTCTATGGTGTACCGTATGATTTAAAATTAAATTCCTGATTGCCTGATGTTTTTCTATAGTAAAAAAAGTAAAATCACCTTTTTTCATTGTCCAGGACTGGCGCAGCACTTCATCATTTGTTTCTTCTAAAGCTTTTGTAGCTACTGCCGCATATTGTGCATATTGAATGATCAAATCTTCTTTTGAAGTTATTGGAGATGGTGGAGTATAGGTTGCCCAATCAAATTCTGTTCCTCTTAAAATAGCTCTCACCCAACTAGGTATTAAAAGCATATGATTTGCAAGGTCTTTAATAGTCATCGATTTTTCATGAGGTCGAAATTCGAGTATATCATTATTGATTTCGTCTAAAACACGAATGGTTGTATCTGCTTCTGCCTTAAATTCTTGTAAAAGGAGTGTTGTTAAATTCATAGCTTATTTTTTTATGTATTCGTAGACTTTTAAAGTCATTTTTTTGATTATTAATTCATTAAAAACATGTATAGCCTTTAAAGGCTTCTATTTTTGTGCCTTCAAGACATGGGTTACCATTTTACCAAAATTGATTTCATTGGTATGTTTTACATTTTCTTTAAAGATTCGCTCTAGAGTTTCTTGTTTTTCTTTAGACAAAGCCCTTAGATTAGGGCCAATAGGCGTGGCATATATAAATGCAATCGCTTCATCCATTCCACCTTGTAAACAAAGGTCCATGGATTGCTTTTCTATTTTAACCGTATTAAAACCAGCTTCTACAAATGTTTGTTTGAGCTCCTCTTTTGGCATATGATCAAAAGGGATTCGCATTAATTGAGATAATTCTTCTTCTTGTATAGTTTCCAAAGTTTCACACAATGTTGATATGATATCACACTCTGAAACCGGAAGCCAGGTCGAAATAATGAGTTTACCACCTTTATGGAGCACCCTATATATTTCTCGGGCTGCTTTCAGTTTATCAGGAAAAAACTGCAAGCCTTGTTGACATATTACAATATCCAACGTGTTATCTTCAATGGGTATAGTTTCGGCAGAGGCATGAATAAATTCTATGGTATCTTCACACCCCATTTCTTCAAATTTTGCCTTGTTAATGGCTAGCATTTCTTCATTAAGATCTAAGGCAAATATTTTTCCGGTACAAGTTACCTGGTTTAAAAGATGCTTCGTAACTGCACCGGTACCACATGCCAAATCTAAAACATACCTACTTGACCAAGAGCGGTTTTCATTAATAAGCTTTTTGGTCCAAGGTTCGAAAAGTAGTGGCACAAGTACTTGATCATAAGCTTCTGCTACCGAAGAATCTGCAAAATTGAATGTTATATCCTTACTCATTTTTAATTAGTTTACCGTTATGTTATCAATGTTAACACCCTACTAGCATGTTCTTTAGCTTTATTCACTACCAGGGTGCGATCTTGATCTTTCCAGGCAATCATAGCATGAGAGTATACAGGTTGCACATAGTTCATAAGGCATAGCTTGGCTGTTTGTTCTATGGGGTACAGGAATTCCTCCATTGTTCGGCGATTCATGCCATTGCTTGTATATGCCTCAACAGGAGTACCTGTCGTTGTACTTACCACAAAGTTTTTTCCTCTTAATTTATCTCCACCCTCTCCATAAGCAAAACCATAGCTCAATACGACATCGATCCATTGTTTTAAAATAGGAGGAACACTATACCAGTAAAATGGGAATTGAAAAATAATATGATCAGCTTTTAGAAGAGCATCTTGTTCTTTTTTTACATCAATATTAAAATCTGGATATAGCTCAGATAGGTTATGAATGGTATTACCTTGAGTTTTTTCTTCCAAAGTATCGACTATGGTTTTATTTGCTAGCGAATCCTTGTAATTGGGATGTGCTATTATGATAAGGTTTTTTTTCATGTTCATTTAATTTTTCCTTTAAACGTATAGTATATAGGGTCTTGCCCCTCTTTAGTCCATAGATATTTTCCAGAAATGAAATCCCCATTTTTCTCACCTGTCCATACCATTTTGCCATGTTCTTTGCTAAACATTGTACAACTAAACTCTTGAAGACCTTTCTCATTGGTAGTTGTAGTATATTTGGCCTTTTTAAATCCGTATTGTACACAAATCGAGCCTTCGACCTCTGTATCTGTAAACACTAAATCTTCGGAGTTATCGAATATATCACCAATGTAATTATCAATTTTAAATATTTTTCCTGCAAAGGAATCATCGTGAGTTTGTGCATTTACGCCAGACATTATAGCAACAACACTTAATATCCATAAAATATATTTTTTCATTTTCGCTTCTTTTTTGGTTTTTCTTTAATTCCTGGCCATTTGCTATCCGCCTTCTTTTTTAGATTTTCTTTGTCGGCAATCCATTTATCGATCACATTTGGACAGAATAAATACAACTCGCCATCATCTATTAAAAAATCTTCGGGATCTATATCGTATTTACCATTGTATTTGGCAATACCAATAGCGCAAAAACCTCCATACTTAGGCAGATATTTTTCTGGGTCTTTTTCAAAAAGATTTTTATTCTCTTCATTACTAAAATGATAGTAGACATCATCTATCTGCGCGCTCAATCTATTGGTTCCTTGTAGTGCTTTACCTTTGTGGTAGGCAACCACATCATAACCTTCTATGGCTACTTTTTTAGTATTAATTGATTGCCCTTTCATATTTGGGGTAACCAACAGAACGATTAAGACGCATACATAAGCTCTCATATACTTTAATTTAAAAAGCCATTGATAGTTATTAGGGATAAATACAATGGCTTTATTTTAAACTTTGATTAGCTATTTTTAAGTGTTTTCCAATTAGCTTCGGCTTTTTTGATCAATGCTTTTTCATCTTTTAACCAAGGTTCTTTTCCGTTGAAATTAGCTCCTTTGTATGGACCATTATAAAAAAGATATAATTTACCATCGGTTACCTGAAATGTTTCTGGATCCACAGGAAACTTAGCATTAGACGTCGCTACAGCGGTAGCACAAAAGCCACCACATTCTGGCATATACTTATTAGGGTTTGCCTTAAAAAGCTTTTGGTTTTCTACACTGCTGAAGTAATAATGAACACCATCTACCTCGACCGATAGTTTGTCTGAACCTTGGATCGCTTGGTTTTTGGCAAAATACCCCACTAGGTCATACCCTTCTAGAGCTACAGATTTTGTGTTAACACTTTGAGCAAAACTCATTGATGAAATTAGCACTGTAAGTGCAAGAATTAAATTTTTCATGATTTCTAAATTTTTTATTATGATTTTTGGATTAATTATTATCCTTGTACATAGCAAAGATATATGGGTAACAAGGCTCCTGAAATGGATAAAAAGGAACTTGACTTGTATTATTTTCTTCTTCTTATTTTTTTATAGTATTGAAAGGTCTTATCTCTAGGTTAACAGGATGAAAAGTGGATGAAGATTTCATACAATACACAATGCTATCTGATACATCCTTAGGATTCATCATGGTATTGCTTGCTTTAAAACCTTCAAACTCATCAAAGAAATTAGTACTAATGGATCCTGGCAAAATACAAGTCACTTTAATCCCGTATGGACGTAACTCCTTGTACAAAGATTCTGACATTCCTTTTACAGCAAATTTTGTCCCATTATATACAGACATGTTTTCAATACCCACAATACCTGCTATCGAAGAGATATTAATAATGTGACCTTGTTGTGCTTTTTTCATTACAGGTATAGCACATTTGGTTACATAAAAAATACCAAAAACATTGGTTTCAAACATTTCACGCATCAGATTCGAATCTGTTTCTTCTAATTTGTGATAGCTTCCAAACCCAGCATTGTTAATAATAAAATCAACCGTTTTGTGTTTTTCAATTACTTGGTTGAATGCCTCGACAACGGCATCTTCATTTCCTATATCCAAACGATAATCGGTAAAATTGGGATGGTTAACGGGGGTTTTATTTCTACTAAAACCAAGAACTATAGCGCCTTCAGAAAGCAGTTGTTCTACTACAATTAACCCTAGTCCTTTGCTGGATCCTGTAATAATAGCTACTTTATTTTTTAAGTTCATATTTATTTTGTTTTTGTATATGATTCATAATTTTATCTCCGTGATCTTTTGAGTTTTCTATAAACCACTCACGTGTATTAAACCCTCCTATGACTACTCCGGCGAGGTATACATTTGGTGAAGAGGTTTCCATGGTCTCTTTATTATATATAGGATATCCTGTTGTAGCATCAATCTCGATTCCTAATACCGAAGAAAGTTTGAAATTAGGTTGATAACCCGTCATGGCATATACAAAGTCGTTCTCAATTTGTATATGTTCATTTTTTACAATAAACGAAATATGGTTTTCTGTTATTTCACAAGTGTTAGCTTCATAATACACTTTGATATGCCCTTCTGCAATCCGGGCTTCGATATCAGGTCTAATCCAGTATTTTACGCTATCGCTTATTGTTTTATCACGGATCAAAAGTGTTACATCTGCTCCTTTTCTATACGCCTCTAATGCAACGTCGATTGCAGAATTAGAGGAACCTATTACGGCTACTTTTTGATTAAAAAGATGATGAGCAGAGGTAAAGTAATGGCTAACCTTTTTTAGTCCTTCTCCAGGAATATTTAATTTTACAGATGTATCGTAAAAACCAGTTGAGTTGATGATGTTATTACATGTATATGTTTCTTTTGAGGTAGTTACTTTAAAAATATTGTCACCCTCTTGATTAGATAATCTTTCTACAGATACGAATGACTCATAAAGGCCTATGTTTAATTGGTAATGTTGTGTAACTCTCCTATAATATTCTAAACCCTCTTGTTTAGTAGGCCTTACCGAAAGTGACGTAAAAGGGAGGTTCCCTATTTCCAACTTTTCTGAACTGGAAAAAAACGTCATATCCGTTGGGAAATTGTGAAGAGAGTTTACAAGAGCTCCCTTATCAAAAATCTTATAGCTGATATTAGAATTTTGAGCTGCTATCCCACAACTAAGACCTATGGGTCCTGCTCCGATAATAATTGTATTGTAATGGGTCATTTGTAATCTTTTGTACAAACTTACTCCCATTCATTATGGTACATATAGGACAGATAACACCTTGAATGGTGTTTTTTGGAATTTAGAAGTATTTATAATAACTCTGCATACTCCTTAGGGCTATGTGAAGTTTCTTTTCTGAAAAAACGACTAAAATAAGCAGGATCTTCAAAGCCCAATTTGTAACCAATTTCTTTAATAGATAACTCTTTTGTATAGAGTTCTCTCTTGGCTTCTACAATTAACTTTTCTTTAATTAATTCGCTTACTGTTCTCCCTAATTCTTTTTTGATGGCTTTGTTTAATCCCTTAGGCGAAATACTTAATTCATCAGCATAAAACTGAACATTATGTTGACGTTCATATTCTTTATCCAATAGGTTTTGAAAATCGGTAACAACAGGTGATAATATCGATAAATCTACCTCGCCGAATTGTTTTAATTTAATTTTTGAAGAATACAGTAGCAATGTTTTTAGTTGTGAGATTATGATTTCTTCATGAAAATCATTTGCTTCTTCTAACTCATTATTCATAGCATTAATGAGATAATCTATTTTTTTCATCTCTAACCCTTGTAACGGAATATATGGAGGTTTTGTGGTGTTGAAAATTACCGCATCGCAAAAGGTCTCACTACGATTTAATTTAATACAGAAAAAGTCATTCGAGAAACACACAGTTCTTCCTGTTAACTCTTCGGACTTTTTTTGAATACTTAACAATTGATTTTCTGAAATAAAAACTAATGCAGGACTATCGATATCATAAGTAGAAAAATCAATTTTAAACGTAGCACTACCCGAATCGATAAAAATCATTCTAAATATTTTATCTCGTGATTCGGTATAATTTAAATCTGTTTCTATTCTGAAATGATCACTATTCATAGAGAGAATTGTAAGGTCCTTGTTAAAATTATAAACTATAGCACTTTGATTAGGTATATAAAGATATCATGAATCATTGGTAGGATAGGGTATAATTTTCATTTTTTTAACTAAAAATTGATCATTTTTAATAATTTAAAAAGATTGCTCTACTGGTCTATTTGGGTCTTGTTTCCATACAGAAAACGATCCATCAAACAAACTGGATTGCACACCCAAACTCGCTAAAGCTAGCATAGCCACTGTTCCAGAATATCCAGCTCCACATGAAGAAATTATTGTCTCCGCACGCCAGTTTGGCGCAGCATCATCAAACAATGTTAAAAGCTCTTGTTTATCCCGGAAAACTCCTGTTTTCGTATCTATAATAACATTGTAAGGTGTACTAATTGCACCAGGAATATGACCTGTTCTTGGATCTTCTGGCTTTCCATTATAACCTGCAATACCACGGCCATCAAAAACACAAGTAGTATCCTTTTGAAGTAAAAAATCTTCTAACGATACTCGTAAATGTTTTTGCTGTAGAGGCTCAAAAGTACCCATAGCGAATTCAGGGATTTCTCTAGATATGGTTAAGCCTTGAGATTTCCAGTGTGTATAGCCCCCATTAAGAACATATACATTCTCAAATCCCCAATAGCGCATGGCCCACCATATCCTACCTGCAAACATATGATAATCATCATCATACAATACTACAGTGTCTTCTTTATTGATTCCCAGGGTTTTGAAAGACCGTTTTGCTTCTTCATAACCCGACACCGATGCCAAATTTAATGGTTTGTTTTGCTCTACGAATTCTTGGGTCCAATCAAGAAAAATCGCTCCCGGAATATGCCCCCATAAATAATCATTATGCAAAGATCTGGGGTCTGTACCCCAGATACCTCTAACATCAAAAATCTTGACATTAGCTTTCTCCAAAATTTCGTTTAATTGCTGAGTCGAAATTAATGGAGATGTTATTTTACCTTCTATATTTTTTAAACTTTCTTGTGTCATAACGTGCTATTTTTCTTAAAAAAAGTAACATTATTCTGGTTGAATAACTTCTACTTCAATTTCGATCAAAAGTTCTGGCATAGCCAATGTTTTTACTCCTAACCAAGTTGATTTAGGGTAACGGTTTTCTTTATACAGCGATTTTCTATACTCGAGGTTTTCTAAGAATGCCGGCATATCGGTCGTATAAATGTTTTCTACAATAACATCATCAAAGGTACAACCATAATGAGCTAACATTTTTTTGATGTCTGCATAACAATTTTTCATTTGTTGTGTAAAGTCTCCGACTGCCGTCGGGTTTCCAGCTTCGTTCATACTTACTGCTCCTGATGCTTTAATATGGTTTCCTATTTTAACAGCAAAAGAATATCCAAAACCGTTTTCGGTTTCTGGTGATCTAAGTTGAAAGTATTCTGGCTGTTTTTTAATAATCGTTTCTCGTGTCATTTTTTATTTTTTATGGGTACTAATTAAATACTACATTCATTATATTAGAAATCCTGTACTGTTGGTCGCAATACAATTTCATTTATATCTACATCTTTAGGCTGTTCAATAGCATAGGCGATAGCTCTTGCTACTGACTCTGAAGGAATAGCTATTTTATAAAATTCATTAAGGTTTTTGGTGCTTTCTTTGTGTGAGCTACCATGTTTTAATTCAGAATCAACAGCTCCTGGTTCGATAGTCGTAGTTCTAATATTTCCTCCGACTTCATGGCGAAGTCCTTCGCTAATAGCTCTTACGGCAAATTTGGTTCCGCTATACACGGTTCCTCCGGGACTAAACACTTTTATACCTGCAACAGATGCTATATTGATAAAATGCCCACTGTTTTGCTTTTCGAATACAGGAAGCGCTTCTGCTATTCCGTAAAGAACTCCTTTTATATTGATATCAATCATTCTATCCCATTCATCAACTTTAGTTTCGCTTAATGGGGCAATAGACATTAAACCAGCATTATTAACTAAAACGTCAATTTTTCCGAAAGAATCGATGCCTTTTTGTATTAAGTCCCTAACATCTTTCTTATTTGTAACATCCGTTGGGACGTATACAGCCCTTCCTTTTCCTATAACATTTATTTCATCCGAAATGGTTTTCAAATTACTTTCTCTTCGAGCTCCCAATACTACATTAGCTCCTAGTGATGCCAAATGACGTGCTGTTGATTCTCCCAGGCCACTACTAGCCCCTGTGATTACAACAACTTTGTCTTTAATATTATTTGATAATTCCATGTGTGTTATTTTTATCCAAAAGTAGGCGAATACTACTTTTTAAAGAATGGACAAAAGGTCACTTATCTGGTATAATTAGGAACTGGAATCGAATTTGAGGTCTTCAGGTTTTTAAGGTAAGAATAAAGAAGCCTAATGGGGTCAGAATATATAATTTTAATCCATCTACAATCTAGGATCGGCAACTTATATACTATCTTAGAGATCGTAACCTAAAAACCCGAACAAATTTGTTCGGGTTTTTTTATTCTAAAATAATATAAAAATTCAAGCAACTTTAATATCAAATTTGCTTAAGGTTAAGGAGTCCAACCAAATGAATATAACCTAAAAAAAGCATACCCTTTGAGAGTTCGGTATCGTTTTTGTCGTAACAGCGCAACCATTTAGTTGTGTTTCAACGACTATTAATGTTGTAGGATTCATTTGTCCTCCTTTAATCTGATTCATACCAGAAACTCGAGCTATTTTTATTTTATCTAAGCTTAATTTTTTATTCGTTTTCATTTGTGTTTATTTTAAATCAGTTTACATACAACATATGCCTGTCTTTATGGGTATATAATCCCTCCTGCAGGAATTGTTTTGGCACAATCCACTGCAGTCTCAGGAAAGATTAACGCTCCTCCTTTAATACATTCATCTCCGGTTAACTTAACAACGTTTATTTTTTCTAGATTTAATCTCTTTTTACTCTTCTTCATAATACTTAGGTTTTATTAAGATTTGTGTTAATGATTTAAAAATGCATACTCACACGTCTAATCATCACCTCCCGTAGCGGGTATTGTTTTTGTGATATCTGTACAATCTGGGCCACAAATCGTAAGAGTTCCAGCACCAGGACATCCTTTGCCTACTATAAAACGTGCCGTAGTATTGAGTCTAACAACGTTAATCTTATCCAAACTCAACTTTTTTGTTTTTGTTGTTTTCATAGATTTTAAATTTTATTAATCGTTTATTACTAATTTTTAAATACCTCTTACACAAAAAATAGTCCAAATAGAGGATTTAGGTTTTTAATTTGTATTTCTACACCTTTAACTTTTTAATAAAGTAAGAGGGATAAATACCTGTTCTTTTATGAAAAGCGGTAGAAAAAGATTGTGCGTTTTTAAAACCTACTTCTTCGGCGATGGCCTTTATCGTATATGATCGTAAAGGATTGTTTGTGGTGAGTTGATCTATGGCAAAGTCAACTCGTAAATTATTTAAATAATTGGCAAAATTAATATGTTTATATACATTAATGATTTTGGATAAATACGCACTATTAGTATCTAGTTCTTTTGCCAATGTGTTTAATGTATAGTGTTTTTTAGAAAACTTAGCCGAATTTTCGAAAGATTGTAATTTTTTTAATACCTCATTCACTACTTCTTCTGGGATATCTATTTCTTCTTTGGGTTTTGCAGCTATAACCTCTTCTATATTCTGTTCTTTTGTTTTTTCTTTTTCCTTTTGTTTTTCTAATACCTCTAAGAAAAGTTTTCTATTATTATAACTACGCCAAAATCCATATCCCGCTACCAGAACCAATACCCCTAGAAAAATGGACAGTATCGTTATTTTTTCTTCTTTTAAAAATTTATCTTCTTCTAGTTGACTAATGAGCTTTTCTTTTTCAGAAATCAACTCTAACGTATCGTATCGTTTACTAATATTTTTGGTTAAATAGATCTGATTGGCATGAAGTATACTATCAAATTTTAATCTTGTATTGATATATTCAAGTTGTTTATCTACTTGCTTTTGCGATCTGTAATATGTGATTAAATGATCATAAGTGTCAATAATTTCGGGAATGGCATCTTCGGTTTCTTTAAGTATACTATCAACATTTTCAAAATGATGAACGCTCAAATCAGTATCCCCCATTGCCTGGTGACAACGTGCCAAATAATAATCGCAAATTGCTGTTCTTGTTTTTACCTCGTCGGTGTGTTGGATTAATCGTTTCCCTTTTTGTAGACTATCGATAGCTCTATCGTAATCTTTAGAAAAATAATGATACATCCCCGAATACACTACCAAAATAGAGTAAATAGATTCGTTTTTTGCTTTCAAAGTCTCTGCGATCCCTCTATCTATATATACTTTTGCCGAATCTAATTGTTTGTTATAAATATAGGAGTCGGCCAGTGCAAAAAGTGTCCCATTATAATTATGGGACGTTTTATTTTTTGGGTTTTGATCTAGATAGGCAAGGCGTTCGGCAAAAATCTTTTGGGCTTCTGCTCTCTCTCCTGCTGTATTTTTTAACAACCCAATATTAAACTTTAGGCTAAAATATAAAGGTTCATTTCCGTTCTCTTTTGCTGCAATAGATCCTTTTAAATAATCATCCAAAGCTTTTTTATATGCTCCCAACTCATAATTTAAATTACCTTTAATTAGATATCCCAAAGCTGGGTACCTTTTAAATTTCTTTTTATGCGTAATATCGATAATGCTATCTGCATATTCGCTTTTTTCTGATGTTTTAATTTTAGACATAAAATAATACGCATCTGCCATGGCAAGTGTATCTGCAGCAATTTTTGCCTTTTGTAATGCTTCTTCTACAATTTGTGATTTTAGAGCATCTTCTGTTTGCGCATTAAGTTTCTTTTCTAAAATCTCAAAATTCGAATCCCTGGGTGTAGATCTTGTGTTCTTTCGTTGTCCATATACAGTTTCGACAGATATGGATAGGGCAATTAAAAGGGTTGCTATGAAAAATTTCTTAATCATAAAAAAATATTGGCTTACGTATGATTTTATCTAATCTCAACGAATTTATAAATTTTATGTGTATCCTCTTGTTTAAAAAACAAAAAATATATTCGGACCTTTTTATCTATTATTCTCATTATTATAGGCCTCTTCCCTTAATATATAGCTGTTGAAATTTATAAATATCAAGAATATGGTCTTGTAAAATGTTCATTTCTTACCTTAATTTGATCCTATAAATCATTTAAAACGATTAAATCAGTTGCACCTAGTCAAACAAATAAACCATACTATTTTAATGATTCATTTTATAAAAACATGATAGCTACTTATACAACTGTTCTTATCTCGAATATAAATATTCTAAGAACAGACTATTTACAATTACCGCTTATACATAGATATATGATCATTTTCAAATTTATCATTTAAAACGTGTACTGGATATATATAGCACCTAATTTTGGATGATTTGGGGAATCATCTTTTGTATCGCCTATCATCTATTTAGATCAGTATTTAAAGGGGTTCATTAAAATAATACAACCAAAAAACTTAAAAAAATAACCACCAAAAAATCGTTTAATCAATACTTACACAAATTATGAGAAACAATCTTTTATTACCTATTATTACAATTTTATTTTTAAACATTTTTTTATTCACTTCGTGTGAAAAAGAAGATCAAGATTTACTTACTGAAGCAACTATTAATCAACAAGAAATCACGCCAGACACTCAAGTTACTGAAAAGGCTAGTGGGATTACAAACGAAAGAGTATATCGAAATTATCAAGGAGGCTCTTATTCTGTACATACCTACAAAACACAAAGCGGAACAGGATACGCCTTAGGCCGCAGAGAGGGTATTGCTTTTGTAACACCAACGTCTCCTACTTCTGCCGGGGTAGATCGTAATAAGTACAATTTTTTATGGTTTCTTTTACATCCAGAACGTAAAGATTTTGTTTTAACAACAAGTTCTTCCGAGTTTTGGACTTTAAAAAACAGCGGATGGAGAAATGTAACCTATAAATACATCCTTATACAAAAATCATCTGGGAATGGAACTTCGAAACTATATCGATTTTATGATGTAGCAAATTCTGATCATTTATATACCAAAAATTATTCTGAAGGGGTAAACGCAGGTTTAAAATACGAAGGCGTAGTAGGCTGGGTGAAATAAAAAACAAATCAGAATAATGCCATAAGCTGATTCATCTAGTGGGTATTGAGTCACTTTTGGAAAAAACCCGAACGATCTGTTCGGGTTTTCATTTTTGCAACATACTAATAAGCTTTCTCTTATCACATAAGAATGTTATCTCCAATAGTTATTTGCGGCAGAAATTGTCTGAAAATTTACTGCGATAACATGAGACGCAGCAGTAAGACCATTTGCACTATTAGCATAGTCTTTACGCAGTCGTTTTAGCACTTCCATATCCGGCTGCGTAGATTTAACTCCCATTCTTGACAATTTTATTGCTAATTCATATCCTTCTTGAGGATTGGCTGTAATTAAGCTTGCGAGCCATAATTCTTTTTGTTCCATAATATGTTAATTCAAATTTATTTGGTTTAAAAAACTAATATTAAACGAGGTTTATAATCGTAAATAAAACACTAAACAAAACACTGATAATCAATAAATTAAAACTCAACTTAGGTTTTTGTTGCGATAACATTGCGCCATTATAAAACATACACAAAATGGTTATCACAAATAATTGAAACATTTGTAATGCCGAGTTTCCATTCATTAAAATAAACATCGCGGCAACAGAGCCCAAACAACTTTGTCCTATGATTGCTAGTGGTGTATATCCAATAATCCCTTCTTTGTACTCTTCTAAATATTCTTGGTAAATTTTCATATTCTTTGTTTTATAAAAGTCGCTCTGCTTTTAGTTTATACTCTTTTTATTATTTATAACACTTATGTTTATTTGGGCCTGTTTTTCCATATGGACAGATATTGACTAGTGGCCATTTTTCTTGACGCATCTTTTGCCCTTTGTGCTAATTCTCCTTTATAAAGTGAATCAATCGTGGTAAACCACAGTTGTAACCATTTTCCAAAATGAACCTGATCTATAGTGTAATTAAGGTTTTCATCTACATTTCTATGTGCTTGTCCCGGATTACCTTTAAAGCACGCTTTCCCAAATAGTGCCGTAACCCAAAAATCTGTAAGTTTCTCCAGGTGCATAGGCCAGTGTTTTTCGGGTATATGCCTATTAAATATTGGACCAAGGAGTTCATCTTTTCTAATTGTTCTGTAAAAAGTCGATACCAATACAAAAACATCATCTCTATTTTTTATCTCTTCCATATTTTCAATTTTAATCCATTCAAGCATTTAGAATTTGGTGTACATTAATCTATGTTGTTACTTCATTTTTTTTAATACAGTAGATCGTTTCTTGAATAGCAAACCAGCAGAAGTAAAAAATTCCTACAGAAAATAGAATATCCCCTATCATTCGCATCCATTTTAATGTTTGAACCACAGGAGAGTATAAGAGTTCTGAGTCTCTTGCAAACGAATACCCTTTGGTAATAGAAGTGTATGCCTGGATCACTCCAACAGGAAGTAAACTCAAGACGACCATTGCAATTAATCCTATGTTCAAAAACCAAAATGCTCTTTTAAGTTTTAGGTTATCCCATGATCTATTAGAGTAAAATCGAAGACAAATAATAATGAACCCCATTCCCAACATACCATATACTCCAAAAAGAGCTGTATGTGCATGAACTGCCGTTGTATTAAGCCCCTGTATATAGTATAAGGCAATTGGAGGGTTTATAAGAAAGCCAAATACTCCAGCTCCTACCATATTCCAGAATGCTACTGCGATAAAGAAAAATATAGGCCACTTATATCTTTGTATCCATTCATTCGATTTCAATAAATTCCAATTCTCTCTTATCTCGAATCCCATTAAGGTAAGAGGCACTACTTCTAGGGCACTAAACGTAGCTCCTAATGCAATAGCCTGGACTGGAGTACCAGAGTAATACAAATGGTGCAGAGTGCCTATAATTCCTCCTGCCAAAAATATTGTGGCTGAAGCAATTGAAGCTTTACCAGCAGTGCTGGCCGAAAGAATTTTCATCTTTAAAAACACGAATGCAATAATCACAGTTGCAAAAACTTCAAAGAATCCCTCGACCCATAAGTGTACTAACCACCATCTCCAATAATTAATCACCGGCAGACTACTATTTTCTCCATACATCAATCCTGAGAAGAAAAACATTCCAATAGCGAGTACAGATATTAAGAGAATTATTAATAAGTGCTTAGAGTCATCATTTCTTCTTATACCATAGAGTACATGCCTACCTACCATCATAACCCATAGCACTAAGCCAATACCAAGAAAGATTTGCCAGAATCTACCCAAATCCATATACTCATAACCTTGATGACCAAAGAAGAAGTTGGTAGTTAGGTCAAAAAATTGATGTACCCCTAACCATTCTCCTAATAGTGAACCTAGAACAATAATAATCAGAGCGATGAATAGGAAATTGATTCCAAAAACCTGATACTTCATTTCTTTACCGCTAATCATTGGCGCTAAAAACAGCCCGGTAGCCAGCCACGTAGCCGCTATCCAAAATACAGCCAATTGCGTGTGCCAGGTTCTTGTTATAGAATAGGGTAAAATACTTGCCAAGTCAATACCAAAAAAAGCTTGTCCTTCTACAGTATAATGCACGGTAATAATTCCTAAAACGATTTGTAATCCAATTAATAAGGAAATCACAATAAAATATTTTAATACTTCTTTTTGGGATTTTACCAAGTGTAGATTACGTAAAGGATCTGTATTTGGACGCACTATAGCTTCTCCTTTTTCGTGATTTCTAATATAATAGTACACCAGTATCCCTATAAACAATAGTAATAGGATGATCGAAAATCCAGACCAAATTTGAGAATCCGGAGTTATTGTATTATCAATAAGGGGTTCATGAGGCCAATTAGAGGTGTATGTGTAAGCTTCATCCGGCCTATTGGTACTTGCCGCCCAAGAAGTCCAAAACAAAAATGCGTTTAACTGTGAAAGCTTTTTGACATCTTCTAATGCCCCTTCGGGAATTGCATATTGCTCGTGCCCTTGTGAAAAAATAGTTGCGTAATATGTGGAGTTTTGTTTGATTGCCTCATATCTGGCCGATGATATTGTTATACTTTTGTCTATTGTGTTATAGGTGTTCGTTTTAACGTGTTGTATTAAACGAGCCTTTAGTGCAGCTTTTTTCTCTACGTCCAGGTTTTTATAACTCGTATTAAAATCTTTTTCGGCCCATGCTTCTAGCATAAACACAGCTTCTTTGTGTATCCAATCCGCAGTCCAATCGGGAGCAACATAGCTACCATGTCCCCATATGGAACCTACCTCCATCCCTCCAATAGATTCCCAAACATTTTGCCCTATTTGAATATCATCTTTGGTAAATACAATTTCTTGTGTTTCTTTAACAATTACAGTATCCGGAATAGGAGGTTGTGTTTGATAAATTTCTGTTCCTACCCATATTAATGCTATAAATGACAACACAACTACACTGGTAAATCCAATCCAAATTTTCTTCATTTTTATATATTTAATCTAGTAAGGCTATTTGATGATATTTTTAACTCGATCTGCAGTATCCATGTTCGAAATAGATAATCGAACAATACAATCCTCTATACAGGCCAAATCATGAGGTATATTTTCATCTAATGCTATTAAATCTCCTTTTCTTAATAGTTTTTTTACTCCTTGTACCCCAAAATCAATCAAACCTTCAAAAACTTGTACGACTATCGGGAAAGGGGCTTTATGTTCTTTCATGAATTGTCCTTTTTTCATTAAGATTCTAATTTCTTTTGACATTTTTGTTTGTAATAGAACCGATATCGCAGGTCCGTTATCTTTGTAGGTTACGTTTTCTGTAAGTGATGCGGTCATCATAGTTTTAATCAATTATTATTTATAATTTTAAAAGTCATTCTATCAATTTTTTCGTTTACCATTATTTGGCAGGCCAATCGACTAGATCCGCTTTTACCTCCTAATAGGTTTAATGTTTTGGTCTCCTGGAAACTTGGAATATCATAGATCATTAATTGGTTTGGCTGAACGTGACATGTACCGCATAACCCTCTTCCTCCGCAATCTCCGATTTCTTCGTAGTATTTATTTATAATCAACTCCATCAAATTAGCATACTCATAAGGCCTGAAATCGATCTCGTGTGTTTCATTATGCACATCGATAATGGTGATATGTAAAGGATTGATAATGCTCAAATCGTACGTATTTTATGTTCTGGTTTTGTTATCCTATTCAAAAGCTTTCTTCCATAAATAAAAAGAGAGATTACTTTCATGATTTCTAATATCACGTACCACAGATGTATACTACTCTTAGGTAGTTTTGCTCCTGTGATTTGTAAATCTGCTCGATGATCTAGAACTGGCAACAACCAAAAGGTTTGTATACTTAGGATAATTAAAATCATTAAAAAATAGATTCGAAAAGATCTATGTGTATCATGGGATTTCGAGAATCTTAAAGATGCGATTATCAAAAGGGCGCATACGATTTCGACTTTGTTTAAGGCTTTAAAAACCAGTTGCCCAATTGCAAGGCCCAGTTCTATGGTAACCCCAGTAGCTCTAAATTTTAACCAGGCCTCCATAAAGCTAATTGCGCATACAAAACCTACCCAAATAAAGATAATCGCAACAGTAAAACTTAAATACTCTTTTTTCATAAACGATTAAAAGATCTTTTTATCCTTTATATGATTAAATTTTTTTACCTCCTTAAAGTTGTTAAATCAACATTCATATCATCTGCAATAGATTTAAGAGATGTATTTTCTAACATATCTTTTAGGTTATTTCTTATCTCTACAAATTTAAAATGCAATGGGCAAGGAGAGCTTGCATCGCATTGTTTAAGCCCTAATCCGCACCCTGTGTATATAGAATCTCCATCCAATACGCTAACTACCTCACTAAGCCTAGTGTTCATTTTCTCCTCCTCTATAATAAAACCCCCATAGGGTCCCTTTATAGATTTTACAATATCGTTTCTAGTAAGTTGCTGCAAAATCTTTGCCGTAAACGCCTGCGGTGAGTTTATTTCTTCCGAAATAGTACTTAAACTCACTTTGTTGTTTTGCGTTGTCTGCTGCGCAATAAAAATTACTGCTCTAAGACCATATTCACAAGATTTTGAAAACATATATCTAATTTTATCAAGGCAAAGTTAAGGTATTATTTTATAAAGGACAAAAATATCCTTTATAAATTTACTTATACCTATAAGTATATGGGTATCTAAAATAATTTCTTTACGCGGACTAAAAAAAGAATTGAACAACAAAAATAAAAAAGTTCTTTTTTTTTCATCAAATCCCTTTCTAATTACAGTTTTTTACCGAATTTAGAGGTCGATTAAAATGAAAGTTTGACTTTACCAAAGAGTCGTATACATTACCCCTAGACTTTCTTTTAGTTATACCTAGTAATTTTTATCCTAGTACAAATATTCTCTAAAAAACCTAAAAAATGACAACCAGCAAAAACAAAGTCGCTAAAATCAAAGGCAACATCAACACCTGGAACGAAGTAAGAAACACAAATATGGCGTTAAATTTCTTAACATCGGGATATGGTTTTGTAATAGAACTTGAAGATTATCAAAATTGGAAGAAAAACAGTCCAGACAGTATACACTGCTATTTTGGTGTAAGTGAATTTGAACTTAAGTTTTATCTAGTTGATAATGTTACCGACAAAAACCAATCCTATGAATTAGGTGTTAATTTATTCGAAAAAGAGTTCACCAGAAGTTTTAATACGGCAGGAGTGAAAACTACCGAAGATTTTAAACCAGTAACGATATCCTGTATCGATCAAATTAGTAAAACCGAGGCAGAACAGCGCATTTTAAATTGGATGTTGGGTTCTAAGAATTGGTTTAAAGATCAGATGCAAAAGAATAAAATCGGTAAAAGTGAATTATTAAGATTAATTACAATTCCTTTTGAAGACGTAGAAACATTATTTACGAATAGTGATCAAACTGTTTTTGCTATTACTGCCCTTAAAAATTTTAATATCTACGGGTATAATTTAGAATTTATTCTAACTCGAGAACTTGAATTGGGAGGTACTAAAACTTCAGATACTTCGGTAACAGAACTGTTTATGGATGTCTCTCAACCACACCCTCCATTTACTATGAGTTCGGGCTTTAATTTACTCTAGTCGACACATATATGGATAGTACGATTATTATTGAAAAGGTAATGGATGCCTTTTCAAATCTATGTGCATTAGTCCTATTAATAGGACTAGTATATAGTATTGTAAAAAGGCATTCGCTTATCTCCTTAATTTATTTAGGCTCCATTCTTATAATAGAAATTATAGCCGCGTATGGTAACGTAAATCTTTTTCTATTTTCTATATCATATTATATACACTTATTCTTTTTAAGTTATTATATCCTGATACATTTTCTTAGATGGAAAAAAAACAATTTCGCGTTGATTTCATTCTTATTTCTAATACCTATGATCCTTAGTCTTATCTTTAATACCGAAATAACTTCATATCAATCTTATGATCGATTGTTTTATATTTTTTCGATCATTATTTTATTGATTACTACCTTATTTAGGTTTTTTGACGGTAAGCTCATACTATCCAATACTACGATTACGATGTTACTAATCATACTGTTTTATTTTAGTATCGATTTCATTATTGCGCTCACTACTAACTATCTAATCAACGAACATCTAAATTTGGTAGGTTGGATATGGTTATTTAGAGCGTTCTGTTTACTAGTATTTTATATCACCTTAGTCAATTTAGTATGGAAGACTGGAAAAACCCTTTAACTCCAATATGGTGGATAGCCGGTGCATTAGCTCTATTTTCTGTACTATTATTATTTATAATACTACTAACAAAAAAATACGTAAGTCGTATTAAACGAGAAGAACAACAAAAGGCCAATTTAAAAATTAAACATAATGAAGAAATGCTACAAAACAGCATTGACATCCAAGAAAAGGAACGAACCCGAATAGCTGCGGATATTCATGATGAATTAATCGGTGAACTAAGACGTATACAACTTATAAATGATACTGATGTATTAATTGAACCTTTAAAAAAAAGTATTCATACGGCTCGACGCATATCACATGATCTTACACCACCCTTACTAAATGAGAGCACCCTTGGTGATTTATTTCAAACAATTCTAACACCAATGAGTGGTTTATTTTTAATTGATTTTTATATCAATGAAAATCCCGAGGTATATATCCCTGAAAAAAATAAAATTAATATCTACAGAATTTTTCAAGAGGTCATTACAAATATCGAAAAACATGCTCGTGCCTCGCAAATTTTCATTAAATTAAAGGTATCTGAACGTATTATTTTTTTGTCAGTACAGGATAACGGTGTTGGGTTGCCTAAACACAAAACCAAAGGTCTGGGAATGAAGAACATTTCATTAAGAACACAACAACTTAATGCAGCTTATAAATTCACAACAAACAAACCCCAAGGAACAAGATTCACACTACTATACAAGTAAAATGAACACAATAAAAATAGCTCTAGTTGAAGATGATAAGTTAGTAGCTAGCTTATTAAAAGATTATTTAAATAATATCGATGGTTTTTTGGTTATATCCGTATTCCATAGCGGTAATTCTTTTATTGATTCGTTAAAATCAGATGAAATTCCTGACATTGTACTTTCGGATTTACGAATGAAAGATGGCTCGGGTAAAGATGTACTCAATACATTAACCAAAGAATATCCTGATATCAAAAGTATTATTATCTCCTCTCATTATCAACCCAATTATTTGGGTTATATGTTTAAATCTGGAGCAAATGCTTTTATTCCTAAGGAAATTGATAAAAAAGATCTTGTAAAGGTAATTCAAAACGTTGCCCGCAATGGGCATCATCTTGATGCAGATCAAATTGCAGTATTACGAAAACAAATAGCCTCTAATACTCCTTCTGTCCCTACAAATAGTTTGGATGAATTAACTCCCAGAGAATTGGATGTACTTAAATTATTATGTCATCAACTTACTGCCAAAGAAATAGGCGAAAAACTTTTTGTAAGTAAAAAAACGGTAGAAACCCATAAATCCAACTTATTGTCAAAAACCGGAGCAAAAAATATTGCAGGTCTAATCATTTTTGCCGCGCAGAATAAATTGATCGAACTTGATAAAATAGTACTTACTTAATCCTAAAATTAGGCTGCATAATGCAGCTTTTTATCAAAAAATGTTTATGGGTTTTGCCTATACGTTTACTATAGAAATTTGGGAAACTATTCTTAGCAGGAATTATAAAATATATTGTGATTTTAAAATGTTACATTTAACGTATAAATCATATGTTTTTATCTTTTCATAATACATATGATTTATACATTTTTGACTAGCACTTCATTTTTACACAAACGGTAATAACCATTATTATGAATAAGTTATTATTTTTGTTAGGTAAACCTTTACTATGACATCTATCAAAATCCTACTTGTAACTATCTTATTGACGTTGGTTACTCCTATCATGTATTCTCAAAATGATAACACAAATCAAAGTACTAAAGACACATTAACCACTCCTTCTCCTCAACATAAAATGAATACCTGGCAAATGATCAAATATGATGGTCTATCGGTATACGGAGGTGTAAAACATGCATATACTCAGCCTTTTAAATGGAAACAGAAAGATTGGGTTACTTTTGGCGGGGTCCTAATAGGAACAGGAGCTTTACTAGCATTAGATGAACCGGCAAATGAGTATTTTACAAATCAAGAAGAAGGTGTTCCAGACTTTATTACCGAAGCCAGTTTCAGGTTTGGAAAACCCCTTTTTAACTATGGCCTTACTACAAGTGTTTACGCATTGGGGTTAGTTACCAAAAATGAAAAAATCCGAAGAACAGGAGTACTTCTTATTGCATCGGCTACCGCTGGCGGAATACTACAAACAGTAAGTAAAACACTAGTTGGTCGAGCAAGACCTACCACAGGCGAAGGCAATCTTAGTTTTCGATTTTGGTCAAGTGAAGCAGGTTTTCATTCTTTTCCATCCGGGCATGCAATACTTGCATTTACTACTGCCTACGCCATTGGTAAACAATTTAAAAACCCTTATCTAAAAGGCGGTATATATGCAATTGGTTTGCTATCGCCTGTTTCTCGTTTATGGGCAGATGCACATTGGCTTACCGATGTTGTATTAGGAGTAGCAATTAGTGTTTTTGTCGTAGACGGTATCGATAATTACTTAAAAAAGAAAGAACGTTATGTTTATGGGCATAAAAAAAATAAAATAAAATGGAATCTTAGTTTAGGTGCTGGCCAACTGGGCGTTGTTGGAAGATTCTAAACATGACCATTTACTTAAATTCTTCTTGGTAATAAGTCGTAGCATCAGACAATAGCATGTTTAGATATTTGTTTTCATTTTCTAAACGCAATTCATCCCATTTTAAATATTTGATAAGGTCTTCTTCAATAATTGACCTGTATTGATATATACTACTTATATCAAAATACAATCTGCCCGTTCTTCTTACAAAAAAATCTGCTAAACCATTGGTCATCTCATGGTGCACGCTATACCACAATTCGGCTCTAATTAATCTTTCTTCAACAGCATCATTGAGGAAATAACTTACCTTGTTCATAATAATATCTGTTTGTTTACCATAAGTAGAAACCAGATACCAACCGTAATAAGGATCATTAATCTTAATATCTTTAAGTTGTTGAGTTACCTGATCCATATAAGTATGTACTTCTTCGATGGTATTGATTGGATCACTGGTAAGTTGAATTTGCTGAGTATGTGATTTGGAAAAGGTTTCTCTTTTCTTATTACTCATTGTTTTAAGTACCGTATCAATAACTCTTTGCGCCATTTTTCGATAGCCAGTAAGCTTTCCTCCCGCAATTGATATTAATCCTGTCTCGGATATGAATATTTCATCTTTTCTAGATAGCTCTGAAGGATCTTTACCATCTTCATGAATCAATGGTCGTAAACCAGCCCAATTTGATTCTATATCGGTAATGGTTAGTTTTAGACTAGGAAACATGTGATTAACTGCGTTAAGAAGATATGATGCATCTTCTTTGGTTGCTACTACTCGGTTTAAGTTGGCACTGTAATTCGTATCGGTAGTTCCTACATATGTTGCTCTTCCTCTAGGAATAGCAAAGATCATTCTGCCATCTGGTACATCAAAATAAATAGACTGCGTTAACGGAAAACGTTCTCTAGAAAAAACCAAATGCACACCTTTGGTAAGATGAAGGTATTTGTTATTCATAGAATGATCTTTCTCTCTCAACAAATCTACCCATGGTCCTGCCGCAGACACATAATTTCTGGATTGTATTACAAAAGTTTCTTTGGTATTATGATCAAGACATTGTAAGCTCTTAATTTTTCCATTATCATCATAATTAAATGATGTCATTTCGCAATAGTTAATACTATTAGCGCCAAAAGAAGCAGCTTTTTTTAACAGTTCTACGGTTAATCTGGCATCATCTGTTCTATATTCTGCATAATACCCTCCTCCTGTAAGCCCTTTTGTATTCAATAACGGTTCTTTGGTTTTAGTTTCTTCGGCACTTAACATTTTTCTTTGATCCTCTCCTTCAACATTTGCCAAAAAATCGTAAACCTTAAGTCCAATTGATGCCATCAATTTCCCGTAAGTTCCTCCTTCAACAAGGGGCAACAACATTTTTTCGGGCACTACAAGATGGGGCGCTAATTTATGAACAGTAGCTCGCTCACTACCCGATTCTTTAACCAATCCGATTTCCATCTGTTTTAAGTATCGCAACCCACCATGAATGAGTTTTGTAGATTTATTGCTGGTGCCTGATGCAAAATCATTTTTTTCTACAAGACATACCTTTAATCCTCTAGAAGCCGCATCCAGTGCTATTCCGGCACCTGTTACTCCTCCTCCTATAATTACGAGGTCATATTTTTCATTTTTGGCTTTTCTAATTTGCAAATCTCGATCTAGAACAGAAAAACGTACGGGACCTTCCTCTTTAACCGCCAACATATTTTTATTTGTTGTCTTTGTACGTGCAACCGCTTGTTGCCATCCGGTATATTTACGACTTCTCTCATGAGCGGTCATCTCGGGCTTAAAAACCGTATCAATTGCTCTTATGTTAGAGATATCTTTTTTGCTCCATACTCCCGCTTTAATACCAGCCAAAAAAGCTGCTCCGAGTGCTGTAACTTCAAGCATTTTAGGCCGATCTACCGAAACATTAAGAATATCTGCTTGAAACTGCATCAAATAATTATTAGCAGATGCTCCGCCATCTACTTTCAGTTCTTTCATTTGTTTCCTACTATCTTCAACCATAGCTTCGAGAACATCTCTTGTTTGATAAGCAAGTGCTTCGATAGTAGCTTTTATAATCTCATTTTTTCCAGAATCCAAGGTTAATCCATAAATAGCACCTTTTGCTTCCATATCCCAATAAGGGGCACCTAAACCGGCAAAAGCGGGTACTACATATAAATCATCTGTTGTATTAGTGGATCTACATATTTCTTCGGTTTCACGAGCATTATTAATTACCTGAAGTTTATCTCTCAACCATTGTACCGAGGCTCCACCTACAAAAATACTGCCTTCGAGAGCATATTTAATATTATCCTCTGGTAGACTACAACATAGTGTGGTTAGTAAACCGTTTTGTGATTCGTAAGGTTTTTTTCCTGTGTTAAGCAACATAAAACATCCGGTGCCATAAGTGTTTTTGGCTATTCCAGATTTATGTCCTCCCTGGCCAAATAGTGATGCTTGTTGATCACCTGCTACTCCGTATATAGGTATATTTTGTTCATTGTAATTAACCGTTCCAAAATCTGATGAAGAATATTGCACCGTTGGTAACATGGTTTTAGGGATATCCATCACGTTCAATAGTTTATCATCCCATTCTAGATTCAAAATATTGTACAGCATGGTTCTCGAGGCGTTAGAATGATCTGTAACATGATTCAAGCCATTGGTAAATTTCCAAATCAACCAAGTATCTATTGTACCAAATAACAAATCTCCTTTAGACGCTTTTTCTCTGGCTCCTTCTACATGATCCAAAATCCATTTCAACTTAGTGCCCGAAAAATATGAATCTATAACCAATCCTGTATTTTTGGATACATAATTACTTAATCCTTTTTGCTCAAGATTTTCGCATATTTTGGTAGTACGTTTATCTAACCAGACTATTGCATTATAAATAGGTTCACCTGTGTTTTTATCCCAAACTACTGTTGTTTCTCTTTGATTTGTAATTCCAATTGCAGCAATTTCTTCAACTGATATTTTAGATGTTTTTATTACCTCTTTAAATACTTCTTGTTGATGGTTAAATATCTCTATAGGATCATGTTCTACCCATCCTGATTTTGGGTAATGTTGAGTTAGCTCTTTTTGTGCTATTCCACAAATTGATCCTAAATTATCAAAAACAATTGCCCTTGTGCTTGTTGTACCTTGGTCGAATGCAATAATATATTTCTTGGCCATACTTTGATGATTTGTAAACTGTTTTATTGGAAGCAGGATGCAATAAAAAACCGAAAACAGTATACGTAATTGGTTAATAATTAAGATGTGAATTCACACAAATATCAGAACTATTGCCTTAAACTCCAAGCAAAAGTATATTTTATATGCTATTCTATGCTACAATTGTATTTTTCTTTGTACAATCCCCTTTTAAAAATCGTTTTACTCCTTTACAGGAAGGAATATTTCTGCCTTCCACTCTAATTGATTTCCTCCCGCCATAGGGTTATTGTAGAAAACCTCTAGTGGTTTATGCTCAACAGGGATATTGTTTTTCTCTGCATACATTAATAAAGCGAGCCATGCCTCATCACTAATGCTATAGTTACCATAAAATGTTGCCTTTAAGGCTTTTTGAGACTTGATTTTATCAAACTTGATATTTGGAATAGTATCTGGCAATGTATCTTTTCTTACAATCGGCACCCCAAAATCGAATACAATTTTATCCTTTTTTATATCCCAATTGGTAATTTTCACAAAGGGAGAACCATCTTGCGTTATTTGATTTTCGGTTAACTTAGGGTATAAATACGCATTGGCATTTATCATCATCTTGGCTTTCAGCTCTTTTTGACCTTCTTCTCGAGTAGATATCACCTGCATTTCGGGAGTCTCGCTTTCGCCATCTATCACCACTACAAAGCTATTTGTATATTTTAAAAATTCTCCGCGTAAACGAATTAGTTCACTCTTAACTAGTTTTACCGAATTAGAATTACCTGTTAATGCCTGTATACGATTTCGCCACGAATGATCCTCTGACACAATACCTACATCCACTTTGGTAATGGTATCGGCTATATTATTAAATGTCCAGTCTAATATGATCTTTTCATCATCCAAAACTACTTCCTGCACCATAGATTTTGACAAAATTGTATCCTTAATTGATGCGTTCCATTGTAAGGACGTTGTATCTACAAATCTTTTACTTTTCACATAATTATAAGCACTTCTGGCCGATGTGTTTGCATTAAATGTAATTACATAATCATGTTTTTTTATGAATAAATACCATGCTGCAAAAGCTAAACATGCAACCACTAAAACAATTATAATTTTCTTCATTAAATATGATGTTACTTTAATTCTTTTTTATTTGAAGTTTTCCGATTACAAAACTACCTAATTCTCTGCCTTGTTCCAAACCTAAATCAATGGCAGCTCGATAATGTATCCCTCCGTACAATCTACTTATCGCTGCTTCTTCTGCTGCCTTATCAAAAGAGACAAAAGAACGAATAGGAAGTCCATATTTCACTTCGGTATTATCATTAAATTCAAAGTTATCTCCAAAAATTTGGGTTAGCACCTTGGATGCTGCTCCCGATACTACAGAATGCCCACTAGTATATTCTGGAAATGGAGGAGTTTGTAATACCGGTTCCCAGTTTTCATCTATGTGCTGATTGATTAATGTTTCGGGTCTGATAAGGTTACTTCTATATTTCTCATCCCAACAACTTATAAATGCATCTGCAATCGCAATGGATGTATGTGTGTACGCATATACCGTGTTTTCAAAATCCAATTTGTCTTTTTTACAAGCAATCTTGCAAATGCCTATCCAGTGCGCCCCTGGTGTTATTTTTTTGGTTGCAAACATCAAATGTCCCCTGTGCGTCGACACATATGGATTACAGTCCCAAAATTGGGCAATTTCAAGTTTTTCTGAAGTTTCTCCTTCTTCTTTAATCGTTACCCCCACGGTATAGGTCTCTAAAAGTTCTTTATAGAATGGTGAATCCTTTTCTAAAGAAAAATCCGGGTGTTTTGATGGTGTAAATTGAGAAGACGAGTCAATTACTGATGGTCTTATTTCTCGCCAATGCGGTTCGATACCATCCATATAATCTGGAGGAGTAGGTTGCCATCTTGAAGGGTTTTCTGTATCTATCGAAAATTTGGGCATTGTACGGGTTTGTGCATAATTATCTGTTGCTACCCATTTTTTTACGTGTTCTGCAACCTCTAATCCGTATTTTTTAGAATTATCAAAACTGTTTTTGTTAATTGCTTTCCACGAATTGTACAAACTATCACGGTATACTTCTACTTTATCTTCAGAAAACACAAGCTGTTTACCCACCTCTAGATACGCCACTATAGCGGCCACTCTCAAGTTGATATTTTTAGTAGTATCTACACTTGGTATTGCTTCAAGGCCATGTAATCGTTTAGACAGAGTTTTATAATTATCATTTCCTTGAGAGATTATTTCGTATGCAGCGATATTGGGATAATTATATATTCTACTCGCTACCGGAGGAGAAAATATATCATGCACCATTACCTCGGTGAGTTTATCTATTGCATTATGATACTCATTTGCAGTAATTATTATTTCTTCTTTTTCGCATGAAGAAAAACAAAAAACAACCCCCAAAACAAATAGTGATTTGTATAATTTATTAATATAGTTCATACACCTCAACCTTTCCATTATTTATGGTTACCATTACATAATCTTTATCTCCAAAATTAACGATATTCGCTGTTATTACAGCTTTTTTGGATAAGTCAACTCCTAATCGATTTCCAAAAACACGCATATTATTTTTACCGACTATTGCTCCTACAAAACCATCAAATCGTCCATGATATGGGGTAACTCCAAAATAGTTTCCTGCCATGAATACTTCTTGCTCGCCATCCTTATTAAAATCATTCTTTAGCATTGTAGTTATCGGAGCTATTTGTAATTCATCTTCGAACGGGATAAAAGTAAATTTACCTTGTTCATTTTTTAAGTACCCAGATGCCAATTGATGAACTTCTAACAAGATTGCCTTATCCAACATTTTCTTGTCAAAAACTTCTTCTACCGTTTTACCTGCAAACGATGCATAGGTAGTGAATTTTTTTCTTAAAAAATTTAATTGATTTGATAAATCATCTAGGCCCAAAATGGTATAATATTTTTTGTTTTTGGCAATCGCCAATACCGTCTCTGTCTTTTGATTATTGTCGAAATCCGAGTAAAACATTTTTAAAGGAAAATTAACCGAAGCTTTAAACTTTGTATTTAAACCAAAATTTCCCAACAGATAATCATAATCTCCATCATTATCTATATCAAACTCTTCAATGGATTGCCATAGCCCATTATTTGATGTATCTTTTGAAATTTGAGAAGTAACATTGAACAGTGTTCCGTTTTTATTTTTAAAAAAAGAAGGTCGCATCCATTCTCCAACAACAATTAAATCTTTAATACGATCACCGTCAAAATCGGTCCAAATTGCATCGGTAACCATTCCAATTTTTTGTAATTCTTTATTTTCTTTTACAGTAAATTCACCTTGATTGTTTATTAAAATATAGGAATTAGGAATGGCTCCAAAATTATTAGAAACGGTATAACCTCCAATAAAAAGATCCAGATCCCCATCATTATCTACATCAAAAGGTTTAATCACCGATTCATGCTCATAGAGTTCTGGAAATTGAGCTTCAATTAATCCCGAATCAGAAGCAAGGTATAACCTATCTATCAGCTCTTTTGATCGACCAAAATACTCTCCTCCTGAAGAAGCTATCAGAAGATCCTTTTTTCCATCCTTATTAAAATCTTCGATAACAGCATCAACGTCTTCATTTCGTTTTTCGATTTCTAAAACCTCAACTTTTTGAAGTTTAAATCCACTAGAGGTTTGAAAATAAATTTGAGATGGCTCATTTTTCGAACTTCCAAAGAAAATATCCTCTTTCCCGTCATTGTTTAGATCTCCTACCGCTGTTGCAGGTCCTCGATCCGAAATTTTATACGGAATCAATTTTTGACGATTAAAATCGACATAATTATTCTCTTTGTGCTCATAATCTAATCCAGGAATACTATCTACCCTCCTAAACCATGGTTTTTGCTTAGGAAATAGTTTTGTATAGTTTGCAGTCGCTCTTTTATGCAATACCTTAATCGTTAAGGTCTGATTTGTTTTTATGTTTTCGGCAATTTGTATCGTGTTATCCGGCCAAATGATTTTGAGAGAATCTACCGTTTCCGCTTTTCCGTATCCAAAATGAATCATAGCTTCAGAAGAGGATTGAAACCCCTTGGTAACATATAGTTGTTTATACTGAGGTATTCCTTGATGATATGATATTACCTTAGTTCCTAGCCCAAAAATATTAGGTTTTTTATAGGCGAATTTAAGTTTCAAATAATTCGAATTTTGATTGATTTTATTTTTATAAAATGTAGCAGGAGTATTGATATTATTTGTCACCAAATCAATATCCCCATCATTATCAAAATCCGCATAAGCGCTACCCGTAGATATTATAGAATCTTGAGGTAACCAATGTGCAGATTGGTTCTTAAACCTAATATTTTTTGATCCTTGAAATATATAATTCTGAACAGCTCCCGAAGGCATAATATCCAAAGCTTCATTGTCTACTAGCTTCGTTTTGGTAAGCTTATCTTTAATTTTATCGTTGGATATATATTTAATGTAATCCAGATCATTTGGTCTTTTGGGAATACCATTTGAAATAAAGACATCTTGCTCACCATCATTATCATAATCTGCAAACAATGCAGACCAGCTCCAATCACTTTCTGCAACACCACTAAGTAATGCCGTTTCAGAAAAAAAATCTCCTCCCTGATTAACTTGAAGCATATTGCGAGCATATTGATAATGATATCCCAATCGATTAATACGCATCTCTAACATATCAATTGTTTCGTCCCCGACAGAAGCCTTAAGTGTTTTTTCGTTTTCGGGTATCATATCCAATGTCATAATATCCATAAAACCATCATGATTGATATCTGCTACGTCACTCCCCATAGAAAAACGACTTGTATGTCCAAATTTTTCTTTTAGGACTTCTTTAAAAGTACCGTCACCGTTATTGAGATAATAATAATCATCTTCATGAAAATCATTACTTATATACAGATCAGTATATCCGTCATTATTAAAATCTGCAGTTGCCACTCCTAAACCGTATCCATTTACTCCACCATAAATACCTGCTTGCTCACTTATATCTACAAACTTTTCTCCATCATTGCGAAGCAATTTATCTCCACTTTCAAAATTTCTATTATTTCGAATATTGGCTTTTCCGAAAGACTTTTGTGTATGGATTGCATGATTAAGTAAGTACATATCCAAATCCCCATCATTATCGTAATCAAAGAAAGCAGCAGCAGAAGAGTAATTATCAAAATCTAATCCGTATTGTGATGCTTTTTCGGTAAATGTACCATCTCTATTATTGATGAACAGTTCGTTCTTTCCATCGAGTCCCTGGATGCCCACGACAGCACAAACATAGATGTCCAAAAAACCATCTCCATTTACATCTGCCATCGTTGTGCCTGTGTTCCAATCAGAGTTTCCTGCGACACCTGCTTTACTTGTTATATCCTCGAACTCAAAATTTCCTTTATTAAGATACAACTTGTTTTTATGAAGATTTGAAGTAAAAAAAACATCGACCAAATCATCATTGTTGATATCTCCTACCGCAACTCCTGCTCCATTATAGAAATATAGATAGTCAAGAATATTTAAGTCCTCGGTAGATTCCACAATATTTTGAAAAGTAACTTTGGTGATTCTTGAGTCCACTTTATCAAACAAACCTCCTTTTTCTTGATAGTCATCACAAGAAAACAAGCTTAGCATTGTATATAATATTAAAACTCTTTTAACCATCAAGTCATTTGAATATAAGGCTAGCTTTAGCCATAAATTGATTACTTTTTTAATTTAAAAATCTTGGGCATACTATTATTAATACCAGTAATAAGGTATTTATCACCAGATTGATTTTGAATCCAATGCAGTTCTCTAACTTCTCCTTCGACAAAAAATCCTGATGATTTTTGCGGTTCATAACTTTTATCTTTATCACTACATAATACTACACCTCTACTAGCATCCAATCTCGAAAATTGAGGTTTGAAATTATAATTATTGCCGCCTAAAATTATATCTAGAACCCCATCTGCATTAAGATCCAAGGTTTCTATATCATAAATACATGATAATTGAGCTTCTTGAGGTAATTCTGCAATGTCGAAATTACCAGTACCATCATTATATGCAATTAAACTTTCGAAGGTATTTGTGGTCTTTATTATTGTGTTTTGCAATATCTCTTTAGAGAATAACTCATCTATGGATTTTTTTGCATATTCGGAAAATTTTAAATTTTGTTTTTTCAAAGAATTAATCTGGCCAGTTATTTCCTTTTTTAGGTGTATCGGAATATCTTTTCCGTCTATAGATTGTGTGAAAACCTGTTCTATCGTACCGTTATTATCAAAATCATTTACAAACATCTTTGCAGGAGCGTCCTTACTTGCTCTATAGGATGCGTTTAAACCGCGGTTCCCTATGATTAAATCAATATCCCCATCGTTATCGATATCTTTTGCATGTACAGCATTAAACCATCCCGAAATATCATCTAAGTTTGTAGTCATGGGACTTAATCTTTTCCCAGTATTTTTAAAAACCTTGGGTGACATCCACTCACCAACAAGAATCAAATCTAGTTTCGCATCGCCATCGACATCTTTCCAATTGGCATCTGTAATCATTCCTATATCTTGAGCTTTGAATGCTTTTGATCCTATACTATTTTTAAAATTACCGCTACCATCATTTTCTAATAATTGATTTTTAGGATTGATCCCGTATATACCAGGCACACTCAAATTACCAATAAAAAGATCTACATCCCCATCATCATCAAAGTCATGCGGAGCAATCACTGCTGCATTATTTTGGTTGGGGATAGTTTGTCCTTTACTAAAATTACCTTTTCCATCATTCATATACATTCGTATAGCAAATTGTCCAGGTTTTGCGTTTGCAAAATTTCCGCCAGACCCTACCACCAAGTCAAAATCGTTATCCCCGTCAATATCTACAAATTGAGCAGCGGTATCCTCATAAAATTGATCGCTTTCAAATATTTGATTAGACACCATAGATAACTTTCTTTCTTTATTTTGTGTGTATAGAACACCTGATTGATTTTTGGCTCCGCCAATATATACATCATCATTTCCGTCTTGATTAATGTCTCCAATAGCAATGGCGGGACCTTCTTTTGATAACATTTTAGAAATTAGACTTTCGTAATCAAAATCAACATAAGAATCTTCTTTGTGTTTTTCGATTTTGATTTCTATTTCAGTAAAATATTGATCTGGAGTTGTTGAAGTTTTTTGATATTCTTTGGATGCATTCTCGATATTAAAGATAAGAGTTTGATTGACATTGGTTTCTTCTATTTTTTCAATTTTCTTGTTAGGCCAGATAACACGTATTGAATCTATTTTTTCAATCTTACCCAAACCAAAAACTAATCCGTAATCTACAGAAGATTGAAAACCGCGAGATGGCATCAATTCTTGTCTAAAAATTTCTGATTCTTTATAAACTTCTACAACACTACCAATGGCAAATGTGTTATTTTCAGAGCCTTTCAGCTTTATTTTTAAATAATTATTTTCTGTATTGTTCTTATACACAAACAGAGGCATATTTACATTATTAACAATAAGGTCCAAATCACCATCATTATCCAAGTCGCCGTATGCTGCTCCGTTAGAAAAACTAGGCTCTGTAAATCCAAAATCCTTTGCTTTATTTGAAAATGTAAGGTCATGATTATTTCTAAAAGCGTAATTGATCACAGGAACACTTGGCATATTATTAATAATAGAATCTTGAGAAGTTTTGACGCCAGAAATTGCCATTTTTTGATAGACCTCTGCGGCAAAAAAATCCATAAAATCTTGGTTGGTTAAATCATGATAAATTCCGTTACAGACATAAATATCCCGATACCCATCGTTATCCATATCAAATAATAAGGCACCCCATGACCAATCTGTATTACCCACACCACTATAAAAAGCTATTTCTGAAAAAGTAGTATCACCATTATTAAGTTGCAACGTATTTTGCATGTATTGGTGATAAAAGTCTTTTCGTTGTTTTAATTGATACACGTCAAAGCGTTCAAAATCACTAGTGTTTTTAAGTCTCTCATTTCCCTCTGGAAGCATGTCGGTAACAAATATTTCGGGTTTACCATCATTATTAAGATCTGCCATATCTGCTCCCATAGATGCCAAACTTAAATGAGGAATCTTATTTTTAATATCTTCCTTAAACGTACCATCACCCATATTGATATATAAATAATCTCTTTCATAAAAATCGTTAGATACATATATATCAGGCATTAGGTCGTCGTTTATGTCTCCTACCGTTACCCCAAGACCAAAACCTATTAAACTGCCATAAATCCCCGCTTCTGCGCTTGCATCAATAAATTTTCCATCATCATTACGTAATAATTTATCTCCTCCTCCTTTAAACATTGCTGGTAAATCCCAATCCTCGCTTCTTAATTCTCTTTTATTTGAGTATCCTAAACTATTAACCGGAATAAAACTATTATTAAGAATATAAGCATCAAGATCTCCGTCAAGATCATAGTCAAAAAAAGCAGTATGTGTTGTAAATCCACTATCTGCTAAATTATAGGCTGAAGCCTGTTCGGTAAAAGTAAGATCTCCATTATTAATAAATAATTCATTTTTTTGATCATCTCCTTTTACATTTCCCGCATTACACACATAAATATCCAAAAAACCATCCGCATTTATATCTACTAAAACTACACCAGTGGACCAAGATTTATTGCCCGATGTACCTGAAACATCTGTGATGTCTTTAAACTTAAAATTACCTTGATTGAGATACAATTTATTTTTTTCCATATTGGAAGTGAGATACACATCTGCTAATCCATCATTATTAATATCACCAATAGCCACACCACCACCATTATAAAAGTTTCGATACTTAAAAATATTGAAATCTTTTTGGTTAGTTACTTTGTTTATAAAATTGATCCCTGTACTATCAGGGGTCATTTTTGTATATAAAGTTTTTGAAGGCAATAGGTTTGAAGATTGCTCTTTTTTTTGCTCACAAGAGTATAAAAACAACACCAATAATATGGATAAAAAAGAGTTATATTTCATATAAGTTTAATTTGCTCCTAAGGCACATAAAAGTAACAAAGTCCTTCGAGAAGAAGAAGGACTTTGCAATATCACAATCCTAACACTTAAACAAACTAGTACCCTGGGTTTTGTGATAAATTAGGGTTCGTAGCTAATGCATCTGCCGGTATAGGAAATACCAATCTTGTTCTATCTGATGTGGTAGGTCTTTCTTGAACAGGGTTCAATAATGTTCCAAAACGAATTTGATCATTTCTTCTATGACCTTCCCAGTATAACTCACGACCTCTTTCTGCTAACAAATCTGCCTCCGTAAGAGCAGTCAATACCGAAGCATTACGCATATTACGAATATCATTAACAATTGTTAATGCCCCCGCAGCATCCCCTGTTCTCAATAGGGCCTCTGCTTTCATTAATAGAACATCGGCATATCTGTAAAACACAAAATCTTGATTAGGTATATTAATATTCGTATAATCAGGCTGATATTTTACTACTCTAATTCCGCGAACCTCATCAGAGTTTGCCAGATTAAAATCAGGAGTAAAAGCCAAAGGGTTTCCTAATCGATCCTCTAGAGGGTCGCCATTTACATCAAACTGTTGACCAATAAGAAATCCACCTGTTAAACCCGAATTTTCGGATAAATTAGGTATTTCAGAGCTTTTTCTAACATCATCATCCTCAAAACTATCATAAAAGTCAGATAAGGTTACAAAACCATTCCAACTTCCAGGGTTTTGATTGTAATGCAGTGTCATAAAATTAAATCTTCTAATTTCTCCTCCGAAGTCATTCGTGTTTTGAGAAACAAATATAATTTCTGATGAAGTTTCACTATTAATAGGAGAAAAACTTGAGAAATAATCATCCTCAAGAGTATAATTACCTGAATTAATGATTGCATCACAAAGTTCAATTACTCTATTCATATCGGCAGTTTCAAAAGTAAATGGCCCAACTTGAGGTGTGCCATCGGCATCGGTAGCTTTATAAACCGCCCTGTTTAAATACATTTTGGCCAACAGCGCATGCCCTGCATAAATATTTGCGACCGCAGGGTTAGTTGTAGCTGGCAGATTTGCTAATTGATCTTCTAATTCGGTTATCCCTATATCAATTGCTTCGGTTCTACTTGCTGTAATAGAAGGTAATTGTGCCAAATCTTCTCCTGGCTCTCTAATAGGCACTGTACCAAATAAATCTGTTGCTGTATAAATAAATAACGCCCTAAGAAATGTAGCTTGAGCTCTCTCGCTATCTGTAGGTACAAAACCTAAAACTTCGGTAGCCCTAAATAGTCCAGATAATGCAGACCCCCAAGAGCCTACAACCCTCGGGTGAGATGAGTTCCAAGTATGTAAATGTAAAGCTCTCCATGCGCCACCATCATCCCAATCTGCACCTCTGGTAGGACCAGCAATTTCGTCTGAAGGATGCTCCATAAGCATAAACATAAAATCTGTATGCTGGAAATCTTTTAATCGATCGTAAGCTGCATTTAGAGCATCAGATGCTGATCCAGCGACTGCTGCTTCTTCTGCAGTAAGGTTCTGATTCAATTCTTCTTCCAGATCGGTACAACTATAAAATACCGATATGGACAACAACGCACTAAGCGTATATAAACCAATTTTTTTCATCGCTTTTTTTTTAAAAATTCATATTAACTCCTAAAGTAAACTGTCTTGATCTTGGAAATGCCGTATAATCTATACCAAAAGAAGGCACTCCACTTACTTGTTTATTTGTATTTACCTCAGGATCAAAACCATTATAAGGAGTGATCACAAATAAATTTTGCCCGGTAACGGATACTCTTAACGAATTAAACCAATTCGTCAAGCTATTATCTTCAGATCCTTTTATGGTGTATCCTAGGGTTAGATTGGTAAGTCTTAAAAAATCTCCGGATTGCAAGAATCTGGTTGATACTGTATTTGGCGCACCTGGATCTTCGCCATTACCTACAATATCTTCTGTTACATTTTCTCCTCTTCGCAATGCTGCCGAAGTGAATAATGCATTAGCCGTATTATCATAAATTTCATGACCATAGGCACCATTTAAATATACACTGGCATCAAAATCTTTGTACGAAACCGCAGCTCTAATACCTACTAAAATGTCGGGGTTTGGATCACCCACGAAAGTTCTATCTGTTTCTCCTGGAGTACCAAAATCGGTATTTATTACCCCGTCACCGTTGACATCTCTAAAAATCGGAGCTCCAGTACTATCAAACCCCTCAAAGATAGGCAAATAAAACGCGAATAAAGCTTGATCATCAAACAATAATTGTGCATTTTGACCCGATAATCCTTGACCAGAAATGCTTCCTGTTATAATACCATTGATAAAATTATCCTGAGTAACATTTTCTATTTTGTTATCTAAGAAACTTAGATTTAATCCTACATCGACTGTTAAGTCTTCATTTTGAACAACTACTGCATTTATACCTAATTCGACACCTGTATTTATAATTTCGGTATTATCAAGATTTCTCCAGAAAAAAGAATTAGGAACTGCAGGTTGCACAGTTGGGAATCTAAACAAAACGTCCTTGGTTACTTTATTAAAGTAATCAATAGATCCTGATAACCTATTATCGAAAAACCCAAAATCTATCCCAGCATTAATAGTACTGGTACTTTCCCATTGAAGATCGGGGTTGGCTGCATTAATTTGGGCTACAATCGAAATCGTTTCGAGAGTAACGGGATCTGTTGTTCTTATAAAACCAAATTGCTCTTGTGCAGAACCCGCAGGAAAAGCTTGGTTACCCGTTATACCCCATCCAACACGTAGTTTTAAATCCGAAAACAAATCTGGAGCAAACTCTTCATTAACGATTTTCCAGGCAAATGCTGCCGAAGGAAAATATCCATATTCGTTACCCGAACCAAATCTACTGGATCCATCAGCTCTTAATGTAGCCGTTAATAAATATTTATCGTAAAAATTTACATTGGCACGGCCAAAAAAGGACTGCAATTCTGATGTTGGGTCAAAAAACGAACTATTAAAAAAGATATTGAGGGACTCATTTTGAATACCGGTAGGAAAAGTAGCCGCCGAGTTCAAATTATCAATATAACTGGACTGATTATCAGATGCAAAATCAAAAGCCGTTGTACTCGTACCTTTTCTCTCGAATTGTTGAAAAGAGTATCCTAAAACAGCATCTAATCTTATATCATCTGTTAAATCTTTATTATATGATAATGTATGCTCAAATAATTTATTGAAAGTTTTAATCGTTAAAATATCTGCTCGTCCACGACCTATAGTATTGTTGGTGTTTAGCAAACGTGATTGCTCTACTCCACGCGTAGCTTCTGATCGATCTACTCCAAAGTTAAATTTATAACTTAAGCCTTCGATTATTTCATAAGTAGCAGAAATGTTCCCAAAAATACGCGAAGTCTCTGTTCTATCATCATAATATTCTAATAGCGCTAATGGGTTTCTTTGATTATCGCTTGGTTGGTCAAAAGATCCATCGGGTAATCTAAAATTTCTTGTTGGATTCCATTTTAATGCAGAACTCACTAAATCACCTTCTGCCCCAACGTTATCTGATATTGCCTCGGCATCATCCTGAATAAAAGATGTTAGCAATCTTGCATCCATTTTTAATCTATTATTAAAAAATTTCTCGGATAAATTTACTGTAGCGTTATATTTCTTTTGCCCAGTTCCTTGAATAATACCTTCTTGATCCAATAACCCCAAAGACAAACGATAACTTCCTGTTTCGCTTCCTCCGCCATAAGAGAAATCATAATTTTGTATCACCGCACTTCTTAAGATATCATCAAATGCATCTACATTACCCCCTAGATCTGCTCCTGGGTTTCCTGCAGCATTAGCAGCTTGCACAAAAGCATCACCGCTTAATAAATCATATTCGTTTGCAATAGACCCCACAGAAGTCGAAACACTAAAAGTCATCTGAGGTTTTCCTGATTTACCTTTTTTGGTGGTTATGATAATTACACCATTGGCTCCTCGAGAACCATAAATTGCAGTTGCAGATGCATCTTTTAATACATCTATACTGGCAATATCATTTGGATTAATGAAGTTTAAAGGGTTCCTTGCCGAGCTTGAACCTATTCCCGTATCACTTCCTGGACTAACATCAGAATCAGTAAGCGGAACTCCATCTACAACCACTAATGGGCTGTTACCTGCTCGAATAGACGAGGCTCCACGAATTCTAATCGATGAACCTGCCCCTGGTTCACCACTAGATTGGGTAATATTAACACCTGCCACCCGACCTTGTATTAATTGATCTGGAGATGTTTGCACTCCCTGATTAAAATCCTCAGGTTTTACTGTGGCAACCGATCCTGTTAAGTCTTTCTTTCTAACAGTACCGTATCCAACCACAACAACCTGTTCTAGTTCGGCTGCATCTTCTTGCATCGTAACATTTATTATTGTTTGGCCGTCAACTGGTATTTCCTGAGACTTAAATCCAACATAGCTAAAGACTAAAATTGCATCTTCGGCAACGTTATCAATTGTGTAGTTCCCATCAAAATCAGAAACTGCCCCATTTGCTGTTCCTCTTATAAGAACATTTACACCGGGGATTGGTCCCCCCGCATCCGAAATCACCCCCGAAACCGTGATTTGCGAAAACATCATACTTCCCGATAAAAATACGAGTAGAAATATGAGTTTTTTAAGTATCATACTTTTCATAATATAGAGTTTGATTTAATTTGATTTGTTCCTTAATTTTAAAATTATTTATGTGTTATTTTATTTCTATCTTCTTCTAGAATTGTTAGTAACAATGGGAACATCCTGGCCTTTTTTATCACATTGCGACCTTTTTTGTAGCTCAATTAGTACTAAAAAAACTACAAAAAATGGATGCCCCTTTGTTACACCTTCGAGGAGTCTTCATCATGGGAGCTCCTCAGCTAACAAACAAAAACTATTTTCACTTTCTACTGTATCCATATAGGCATTTACTTGTTATGTTTAATCTATTTTTAGAATTATTCCTTGATACGGTTTTAGGGTCATCCCATCGCCATTAATGACCAATTCTTCATAATTATTTAGTATTATTTCTATATTAGATATAGCACTAAAGCCTTTAAAATCAATATCTCCAACGCTAAAATTTAGGGCTACCATAATTTTTTCATTTGCATACGTTTTTTCATAGATGTATATATTAGGATTATCAAACTCTAATTCTTCAAAATCACCATATACAAAAACATCGTATTGCTTTCTGGTTTTTAGTAATCTTCGATAAAAATTTAATATCGAATTTTTGTCTTGTTCCTGATTCTTAACATTAATGCGTTTATAATTAGCGTTAACCTTAAGCCATGGTTCTCCTACCGAAAAACCTCCGTTTATTTCATCACTCCATTGTAAAGGTGTTCTTGCATTATCTCTTCCTTCTTTATTTATTCTCTCTAAGGCAGAGTTTACAGAGTATCTTTTGGTTTTTAAATTTTCATTATAAAAATTCAATGACTGAACATCTCTAACTTCTTCAATTGAATCAAGAACAATATTGGTCATTCCTATTTCATCGCCTTGATAAATATTTAATGTTCCGTTTTGGGTAGCTTGCATTATCAATAACATCTTTGCCGATTCTGACCAATATTTTGTGTCATTTCCAAACCTGGATACCATACGCGCAAAATCATGATTCCCCAAGGCGTTGGCCAACCATCCTTTTTCATGAAGAGCATCTCTCCATCTTTTAAAAATGGTCTTCATATTGGTTAAATCAAAGGCTGATACTTCTTCAAACTTTCCATTAACTATAGTGCATTCGAGAATGTCAAAATGGTACAGCATATCTAGTTCTTCCCGATCACAATCAACATACAATCCCGCAGTTTCGTGGTTAATCCCTACGCCTTCGGCCAAAGAAAATGCATCATAATGATTAACTACTTCTCTCTTCATTTCATTCAAATACTCATGGACTTTAGGTCCATTGGCGTACACATCCTCTATGATTTTTCTAAATCCTACATTTGGAGCATCAGGATATGCTTCTCTTTTAGAAATTAATGGAATAACATCCATTCTAAATCCATCCACACCTTTATCTAACCAAAATCTCATAGCATCATAAATTTCTTGTCTTAGCTTTGGATTTTCCCAATTCAAATCAGGCTGTTTTTTTGTAAAGAGGTGTAAATAATATTCTTCTGATGCCTCATCAAATTCCCATGCACTTCCGCCAAAAAAAGATTTCCAGTTATTTGGAGGTCCTCCATCCTGCGCAGGTTTCCTCCAATGAAAATAATCTCGGTATGGATTATTTTTTGATTTCTTCGCTTCTTCAAACCACACGTGTTCATCCGAACAGTGATTGGCAACCAGATCTAATACCAATCTCATTCCTCTTTGATGAGTTTCGCGTAATAATTCGTCAAAATCTTCCATTGTTCCGAATTCGGGCATTATTGCACAGTAATCACTTATATCATAGCCATTGTCATCGTTTGGAGAGCTAAAAATCGGACTCAACCAAAGGATATCGATATGTAAGCTTTTTAAATAATCTAATTTTTCAATTATACCTCTTAAGTCACCTATCCCGTCATTATTACTATCATTAAAACTTCGAGGGTAAATTTGATATATAGTTCCTTTTTTGAACCATGAAAGCTCCATGCAATTAGGTTTTAAAATTTAAAAAATGATTGACCCGAAAATGTTTAATTTCTTCACTACATTTTAAATAATGTTTAGTTTCGATTAAACATTATTTATTCTAAATTAGCATAGTCACATGATGCATTGAACTTATGTATCTTTTGGGGAGGTTTTTGTTGCAAGAATCTTATTTTAAGTAGGTTTAATCAATAAATGCTCAAAAATCTATTGTGACTATTACAAATTACTAAACTATTCATTGAATGGAAAAGCATTCTTTTGATTTAAAAAAATGCAAACGTTTGTATTATTATATTTTTAGCAAAATTGATGTTTTAATAATAATTTTTTAACGAAATTATCAATGACTTTGAAGAAAAAGAGAATAAAGCTTGAAGATATAGCGAGAAAACTTAATATTTCTATCGCTACAGTTTCGAGGGCTTTGGATAAAAATCCCAGAGTTAAATTAAGTACTCAAGAAAAAGTTCTTAAAGAAGCAAAGTCTATGGGGTATATGCCCAATCAAATTGCAAAAAGTTTAAGCTCTGGAAAAACAAACATTATAGGTGTAATAATACCAAGGTATGACGAACCTTTTTTTATTGAAGTTTGTCGAGGAATTGATCGATATGCACGTGAACACAATTATAAAATATTAATTAGTTCGTCAAGAAATTCATTCGAATTTGAAAGAGAGAATCTTATTTCTTTTGAAAGAGGATTGGTAGATGGTATTATTCTTTCTCCTACTCACGAAACAGAGACCTTTACTCATATAAAAAGTATCATCAAAAAAGGGATTCCTATTGTTTTGTTTGATAATATAAGAGAAGAAGTATCAGGTGCTGACCATGTTTTGATTGAAGATGACAAAGCATCTTTTGATGCGGTCGAATTCTTAATCAAGAAAGGCAAAAAACGTATTGCTTTTATAGGGGGCATTAAAGAAAAGAAAGTTTTTCAAGATCGTTTTAAAGGATATCTTGATGCTATGAAAAAATATAACATCCCTATATATGATGAACTAATTCTACATTGCGATTCGTTAGACAGAGAGTTTGAAGATGCAGAAATACAGGGGTTTTTTAATGAGATTTCGACAATTCCTGACGCTATATTTACTTGCACAGATAACTACGGACTATTGACCATGAAAACGATTCTTAAAAGAGGTTACAAAATCCCCGAGGATGTTTGTGTAATTGGATTTGGTGATTTAGGTTTGGGCGAAGTATTTGTTCCTTCGATGACATGCATTGCTCAACCAAGTTTTGAAATGGGGCAAAAAGTTGCTGAGTTACTTGTAGATCAACTAAATGAACCAAACGATGTTAATCATCGTAAAAAGGTAATTAAACTAAAAACAGAATTAGTTTTGCGTGATAGTACCTAGCAAATTCTATACTGTAGAGTCTCGTACAATCAAGGATGTTTTAACAATCTCTGTTTTTGTCTGATATTTTTCGGTGAAATTATCTAGGTGCTTTAATAATATTTCAGCGGCTCTGGCACCTAAATCCTCGGCATGCTGAGAAACAGTGGTTAATTTGGGATAAGAATGTTTAGACAACAAACCATCTGTAAAGCCAATAACCGAAATATCTTCCGGAATTTTATAACCTAATTTATGAGACATATTTATGGTTATAGCGGCGGCCGTTTCATCTAACCCAAGAACGGCGTCTATATCATTATTTTTAAGAAAACCTTCTATTTCGGTTTCCACATTATTTGATGCTTCTGTTGATACTTCATGTATCCCATCTTTTACTGCTAATTCAATTAAAGAAACATCTTTATTTTCATGTACAACTTCTCTTGCTCCGGCTAATCTTAATTTGGCTACACTTAACTCACTAATTGTTGTAATTACCGCAATTTTTTTACAACCAGTATTAACAAGATATTGGATAGCGTTTTTAGATGCCTCTTTGTCATCTACGATTACCTTATCACATTCTACATCATCACTAACTCGGTCAAACATAACTACTGGCACATTATCTCTTTTTAACACTTTAAAATGCTCAAAATCATTAATCACCTGTGTTTCCTGGCTTAGTGCCACAATAAAACCATCAACACTACTATAGTTAAGCATTTCTACATATTCAACTTCTTTTTGGTAAGACTCATTGGTAATACAAGTAACTATTTTATAACCATTTTTGGATGCTTCCTGTTCAATTCCGAAAAGTGCTTTGGCAAAAAAATGATTCAGGATTTCGGGTAATATAATACCTATGGTTTTGGTTTTATTGCTCTTTAAGCTTACTGCCAAAGCATTTGGTTTATAATTATAGAAATCCGCCAACTCATGCACCCTGTTAATTGTTTTCTCACTTATCTCCGGATCATTTTTTAATGATTTTGAAACGGTTGAAATTGAAAGATTTAACTCTCTGGCGAGTTGTTTTAGTGTTACTTTTTTCCTCATGACCTCAATTTTGACGTATTTCTCGCTTGAACAAGAATTTTGAGCCTAAATTAAGCTTTTTTCTTAATGTAGTATTAATTACAAGGTTACTTTGTATGCTTATTCGTACATTTTCAATAAAAAAAATATTAGGTAATTAACATAGGTTTTTTATCTTACTTACTTTTAAAACCTTAAACACTATTTACAACTATTTTACAATTTATTGTAAGTATTGATATACAACTAACGACAGATACAAATTATATCTGTAACAAAAATAATGCAGCATGTCGAAAACATATTATGATCCCGCAGATTTAAGGAAATTTGGAAAAATTACGGAGTGGAGCGAGGAACTAGGGAATAAATTCTTTGATTATTATGGAAAAGTGTTTGAAGAAGGTGCTCTAAGTGCTCGAGAAAAATCTCTAATTGCATTAGCCGTTTCTCATGTAGTCAAATGCCCATATTGTATAGATGCATACACAAAAGATGGGCTACAAAAAGGAATTACAAAAGAAGAAATGATGGAAGCTGTTCATGCTGGAGCGGCTATAGAAAGTGGCGCAACTTTGGTACATGGAGTGCAAATGATGAATAAATATGAAAAACTCTCTATGTGATAGAAAATTGTGATTTTATCATCGCAAAATAATTATAGATTACAAAAAAACAGACTAAAAACCTTTTATGGCTACAAAGTCCTTACACAAAAGAAATGATGAATTAGCAGATGCTAATCGACAACTGCAGATTCTGAGTAATGGAATTTTTGCAAATGGAGAATTGCCCAAATTTGCTGATAAAATTGCCGAAACTGGCCATAGACCTCTAAGACCAAAAAAATTAGAAATCTTACAAATTAATGTAGGATATATGTGCAATCAGGTGTGTGAGCACTGCCACGTTGATGCCGGCCCGGATCGTAAAGAGATTATGACTCGGGAGACCATGCAACAATGTTTGGATGTTATAAAAAAAACAGATGCGCATACCTTAGATCTTACAGGTGGTGCTCCAGAGATGAATCCAAATTTTAGATGGTTTGTAGAAGAGGCTAGCAAAGCTGGGATCAAAGATTTTATTGTACGAAGTAATTTAACGATTATACGTGCCAATAAAAAATATTATGACCTGCCTGATTTTTTCAAAAAACATAACGTACATGTAGTATCTTCAATGCCACATTGGACTAGAGGAAAGACCGACAAGCAAAGAGGTGATGGAGTTTTTGATAAATCTATAAAAGCTTTACAAGAATTAAACGAACGTGGTTATGGTATGCCAGACAGTTCGCTTAGACTAGACTTGGTATACAATCCTTCGGGAGCTTTTTTACCAGGCGATCAAGCGGCTATGGAAAAAGATTTTAAAAAAGCATTACTAGAAGATTTTGGAATCCAGTTTCATAACTTATTTGCCATTACCAATTTACCAATAAGTAGATTTTTAGATTACCTTATCGCATCAGAAAATTATGAAGATTATATGTACGCTCTTGTAGAAGCATATAATCCAGCTGCAGTAGAAAGCGTAATGTGTACCAATACAATTTCTATTAGTTGGGATGGTTGGTTATATGATTGTGATTTTAATCAAATGTTGGATCTAAAAGTAGCCAGCAAAGTAAAACATATCAGTGAGTATAACGAAGATTTGTTAAATGATAGGAATATTGTAATTTCACAACATTGCTACGGTTGTACTGCTGGAGCAGGAAGTAGTTGTCAAGGTACAGTAGCATAATACAAAAAGAATGAACTTAAAGACCGCCATTTTAGTTTTTGCTAATTCTGCTCAAGAAGAAGCACTACGCAAGCCAATCTCTGGTGGTCAACAGTTATTTACCGAATTAAATAGCACCATAGAATCTGTGGTGATTAGCACAAAACTACCTTACTATATTATCAACGAAGAACATCAACAAGGTGGTGATTTTGGTGAACGTTTTGTAAATGCTGTACAAGAAATTTATAAAAAAGGCTTTGAAAATGTTATTACTATTGGTAATGACACTCCTTTTCTTACCAAAAAGCATTTGTTAGAAAGTGCTCGACTTTTGGAAAAGAATAAAATTGTAATAGGCCCTTCTGCAGATGGGGGTTTTTATCTTATGGGATTACATAAATCTCAATTTGATTATTTAGCTTTTTTGAAACTTCCTTGGAGATCCAAGCAATTAGCACAAAGTATTACAGCTCTCTTTCAGAATAAAGCTATCGAAACAGTAAAACTTCAGGTTTTGTATGATATCGATAGTGTTGAAGATCTTAAGGTTATTCAAAAATTTAGTAAAACAATATCCAAGTCTTTATTAAAGATTATTCAATTCATATTTCAGTATTCTAATACTACGCTTACTTTTATCAAATTAGAAAACTATACGAATTACTCCTTTGTTTCTTATAACAAAGGTTCTCCTATATCATAATGCATTCATTGCATTACATCTATTAATTTCACTTTCAATTTATTACAATCAGGCATGCGATTTAGCGCCTAAAATTTATACTAAAAAGAGTAGACATTTATGTTCATGAAAAAAACAATCATAACATTAACATATACCATGTTTTCAATACTTGCATTCGGTCAGGATTCTCTTGCAGGGTTGTTAGATCAATACAATAATGAAAGTATTCCGTATATAACTGTTGAAGAATTAAAAAAGGAAGAGGAGAAAATTATAGTATTAGATGCAAGAGAACCAAAAGAGTATGACATAAGTCATCTAAAAAATGCAGTACAAATAGGCTATACTCATTTTGATTTAAAAAAAATTATGGATCTACCCGAGATAACCAAAAACACGAAAATTGTAGTGTATTGCAGTCTTGGAATCCGATCCGAGGATATCGCCGAAAAACTTATGCAAGCAGGTTATACCAATGTTTACAATTTATACGGAGGCATTTTTGAATGGAAAAATAATGACAACACTATTGTTAATAGTAAAGGAGAAATTACAGATAATGTACACCCTTGTTCTAAGCAATGGGAAAAATGGTTGCATAAAGGAAATAAAATATACAAATAGTGGATACAGAAAACTTATTATTAATATTTACCCGTAACCCCGAGCTTGGCAAATGCAAAACGAGATTGGCTGCTACCATAGGAGATGAGGCCGCGTTAGAAGTATATAAAATGTTGCTTGATCATACGGTTGCAATTACAAAAAATCTTTCTTGCACCAAACAAGTTCACTATTCGGTAAAGATTCATGAAAATGATATATGGGACCCTAATTTTTATGTTAAAAAGCAACAGTTAGGAGATGATTTGGGGCAAAGAATGAAGCGTGCTTTTATTAAAGGCTTTGAACAAGGCTATAAAAACATCATTATTATTGGTAGTGATATGTATGACCTTAGCCAACGGGATATAGAATTAGCTTTTAATCAACTAGAAACGCATGACTATGTTGTAGGGCCTGCCGAAGATGGAGGGTACTATTTATTGGGAATGAAAGAATTACACTCCACCATTTTCGAAAATAAAACCTGGGGAACCAATACAGTACTGCAGAGTACATTAGAAGATTTACAACCATACAACTACAAATTATTAAAGACACGAAACGATGTGGATTATTATGAAGACATCAAAGATATATCCGCTTTTCAAGAATTTTTAACCTAACAAAGAATGACAAAATACATCGAAGAAACCACCGATTACCTAAAAGACAAAGGATTTATCAATCCTGAAATAGGCATTATACTAGGAACAGGATTAGGTCAATTACTAGATGAAATAGAAATCATCAAAGAAGTAAGCTATAACCATATCCCAAATTTTCCTACGGCAACAGTAGAGTTTCATAAAGGGAAATTAATTTATGGAAAACTAGAAGGTAAAACAGTAATTGTGATGCAAGGACGGTTTCATCTATATGAAGGATATTCGCTGCAAGACGTTACCTATCCAGTGCGAATTATGCATCAATTAGGCATAAAGACCTTATTAGTATCTAATGCTTCGGGAGCGATTAATCTAGACTTTAAAAAAGGAGAATTAATGCTCATTGATGACCATATTAATTTACAAGGAGGTTCTCCGTTAGCTTTTAAAGGAGTAGAACAGTTGGGAACGCGATTTACTGATATGAGCGCTCCATATGACCTAACAATAAATTCTAAGTTAGAGACTATTGCCAAAGCCAATAATATTAATCTTCATAAAGGTGTGTACGCTTCTGTTGTAGGACCACAATTAGAAACCCGAGCAGAATATCGATACCTCAAAATTATTGGGGCCGACGCTGTAGGAATGAGCACAGTTCCCGAAATTATAGTTGCCAATCATTTAGATCTTCCGGTTGCTGCAGTATCCGTATTAACAGATGAGTGCGATCCTGACAATTTGAAGCCCGTTGATATTGAAGAAATTATACAAATGGCCGGAAAAGCCGAGCCCGAAATGATTCTTTTATTCAAAGAATTAATCAAATCTATTTAAACAAAAAAAGAAAGAGAAATATGAGCTATTTAGAAACTACACATGATGTATACAAAGAAGCAGCAATAACACCCGATGTAGGTTTATGCTGTACTACAAACCCTATTTGGGAGCTACCAGGATTAAAAATCCCAAAGATCATGCAGGAAATGAATTACGGCTGTGGAAGTACGGTAAATGCACGTGATTTAACCAATAATCCTAAAACACTTTATGTTGGAGTAGGTGGAGGAATGGAGTTATTGCAATTCTCTTATTTTTCTCGCCAAAAAAATGGAGTTATCGGAGTAGATGTTGTAGAAGAAATGCTTGAGGCTTCTCGTAAAAACTTTAAAGAGGCAGAAGCTCAAAACGATTGGTTTAAAAGTGAGTATGTAGACCTTCGATATGGAGATGCGCTTAATCTACCAGTAGAGGACAATAGTATTGATGTTGCTGCTCAAAACTGTTTATTCAACATATTTAAGGCTGAAGATCTAAAAAAGGCCATTGAAGAAATGTATAGAGTCCTAAAACCGCACGGAAGATTAGTAATGAGTGACCCTACGTGTGAACAACCCATGAATGATAACCTTAGAAACGATGAGCGCCTAAGAGCATTATGCCTAAGTGGTAGTTTACCAATTGCCGAATATGTAAAAGCATTAACCGATGTTGGCTTTGGAACTATTGAGATTAGAGCACGTAAACCTTACCGAATTCTGGATCCTAAAAATTATGACACCAATGAATTAATTTATATCGAATCCATCGAGGTCGCAGCCATAAAAGATCCTATGCCAGAAGATGGGCCTTGTATCTTTACTGGTAAAGCGGCTATTTATTATGGGGATGAAGATTATTTTGATGATAAAAAGGGCCATGTTTTGTTAAAAAATCAACCTATTGCAGTGTGTGATAAAACGGCAGGTGATTTGGCTAATTTAAAAAGAGATGATATTTTTATCAGCGAATCAACCTATCATTATGATGGTGGTGGATGCTGCTAAAACTTAAGGCTAATTAACTATAACCTGAAAGTCGGAAACATTTATATGTTTTCGGCTTTCTTTTTACACAAAAACGAAAAGGGGCTATCCCTTTTAATTACTCATTTAAAAGAAACAACCCCCAGTTTTTGAGTAACTACACATCACTCTCATTATGAAATTATCATAAATAGAATTAAGAGAACGTGGGAAACATTCCCTTAATTCAGTAATAGCTATTGACATACAATCTATATCTACAACTAAAATTTTGCTTAAAAAAATAGTCAAGAGAATACCCCTACTCCCTTTACTCAAATCTCACTTTGAATTCTATTACTTCAAGCATTAATAATAAGGATTTCGACGGCCTGCGTGATGTAATTTTGTTTCAGGCCTACCTAATTGTGAAACATCATTAACGATAAAATGTTTGTTAGCATGATTTGTGTAACTTAAAGTTTTATCAAGTTCTGAACATTTTTAAACACTTCAGTACCGCCTCTATCCTCTGGTTATATTATAACATCTTTTTAAGATTTTATTACTACTCTGTGATCCATAACATAACTTCATTAACCTATTCTAGGTTCAAATACTAATCAAAAAACGCTTCAAATATCCAGACAAATTAGCAGGGGTTCAATGTGGAATTTATAAAGCGCGGTCCTGAGTTTATATTTAACCAGTTACATCACAAATTTGGGAATATCATCCTTCTAAACATTCTTATATTTATAGTTGCTTTTATAAAAATTAACTACTTTGTGAACACTAAACCCTATCATAATGATAAAAGCTATCATAGTAGACGATGAACAATTAGCAATCGACACCTTAACTTGGGAAATCAAAACACACTGCAAAAATGTTAACATCTTGTTTTCTACCAACAAATCTGCTGAGGCTATCGAAGCAATTAACCGCATGAAACCAGATGTATTATTTTTGGATATTGAAATGCCAGAATTAGATGGTTTTCAATTATTAAACAAACTTGATTTCAAAAATTTTGATCTTATCTTTACTACGGCTTATGACAATTATGCCATAAAAGCATTTAAGATTAATGCTATTGATTATCTTTTAAAACCTATCGAAAAAGAAGATCTGCAACATTCTATTGAGAAAGTGGTAATCAATAAAGAAAATAAAACTTTAGGAGAGAATCTGAAAACATATATTGAAGACAACTTACAATTTCTTTCACACGACAATACTAAAATAGCATTGCCCATGGAAAAGAAAATAGTATTGGTTGCTCAAAAAGAAATATTGTATTGCGAATCTGATGGAAGTTATACTCGTGTCTTTTTGGAGAATGGTATGCGACATATAATATCAAAAAATCTAAAACAATTGAGTTTGCAATTAGATCAAAAAACGTTTGTTCGAATCCATCAATCGTTTATTATTAATCTAAATTTTATTGAAGAATATCACAGAGGAGATGGAGGTGAAGTTATGCTAATCAATGGCAAAAATATTCCTGTGTCTAGAAGTAAGAAAAATGAATTACTTAAACATATTCTTAAATAAGTTATTTTTTGAAAGATTACTCATACTTATCGCAAATTCTATTCTTTGGATGGACATTAGGAGCAATCTTTTTGCTCTCCACTATTACTTTTCTAATATATTTAAAAATAAAGGAAAAAAGTTTTCTCTATTATTCCTTATATGCGGTATTTTTAAACGTCTATATAGCCTTTCAGGCTATGCCTTTGATTCACGAGCCTCGTATTGTTTTTGGGGTAGCGCTTACAACGCTTATTAATTGGCCTGTACAATTTGTTTATTACTTGCTATATACTCAATTTATTAGAACATTTTTTAATTTCAAAAATAAGAACCCCAAGCTTGATAAATTAATAGTTCAATTTATCTGGTTTATGGGCATAATTTGTTTGGGGTTTACACTTCTTAATTTTTTTGTATTGCACACGCCTTCCAGAAGTATCACATACAATTTTGAGAAATTTATACTCTTCTTTTACATACCCGTTTTTGTTCCTTTTGCAGCATATGTATTATATAAGATAATGAGATCTAATGATTCTACTAAATATTTTATAATCATTGGGTCTACGATATATGTATCATCAGCTCTAATATCGATGTATTTTTCGGTTACAAAAAAAATCGATTTCCCATTAGTTTTTTTTATGATTGGTGTTCTCATAGAGTTTGTCTTTTTTGCAGTTGCACTTGGGATCAGGGTATATCAAATATTTGAGCAAAAAAATGAGTATCAGAAAAAGCTCATCGATCAATTAGAAACTAATAAAAAATTAACAGAATACAATAATCAAATTCTAACAGATAGAATTGAAAACTTTACCAAAAAAGAAATAGAATTAGAATTTAAAAACAGCATAAACAAGCTAAAATCGAAGGTCTTCAGAAGTCAAGTGAACTCACACTTTATTTTTAACATCCTAAACTCTATAAAGGCGAGTATCATTAGTAATAACAAAGAAAAGTCTATAGATCATCTTAATAAGTTTTCGAAATTGATACGAAACATCCTAAATCATTCTTTGGAAGAATACGTATCGCTAGAAAAAGAAATAGAAATAACAAAACTGTATGTGCTTTTAGAAAATCTAAGATTCGAAAATCAAATTGATTTTACATTAAAAGTAAGCAAAAAATTATCTGACACTAATACAATTAAAATACCCCCTTTTATCATACAACCCTTTGTTGAAAATGCTATTTGGCATGGATTAGCCAATAAAGAGGGAGAAAAGAAATTAACAATTAATATTGACAGAGATCAAGATGAATTACAGATTATCATCTCTGATAATGGAATCGGAATGCATCGATCTACCGAGATCCAAAGAAAAAAGAGTATTACTCATAAGTCTCTTGGAGTTGATATCACTAAAGAGCGTATGAAACTATTTGCTCAAAATAATAATCAGGACTACAGCCTAACATTTAAAAATATTGGTTCTGAAAAGAAGTCTAAAGGAACTATTGTTATTATTAAACTACCTTTTAGAAATTAAGGTTAAGGTACTAACCTTGTTTTTTTATTTTTTTATTAGAAAAACTTCTTGATCATTGCCTTTTTAAATTCATAAAGGATTAAAAACATAGAGCACCACAATGGATTCATATTTGGTTTAAGTTTTTTTCCTTTAGAAAAGCGGATTAATTGTCTGGCATAAAAACCACCTTCTGCAGCGTCTTCAAATTGTTTTATACCGGTCCTAAGCACAAAATTTTTAAGAATCGGAACTTCTCCCATCAAAAAACCAGAGATATCTTCTCTATTGGTTATAAAAGGTCGTGCCATACCAATAAGATCGACTTCTCCATTTTCTAATACTTCATTGCAAAAATCATACGATCTAAATCCTCCTGTTATCATCAGTGGTAAATTACTAACTGTTCTTACTTTTCTAGCAAAATCAATAAAATACGCCTCTCTCTTTTTGGTGCTTTCTCTAATTTCGGCCCCTTCTTCATTCATCAAAAAGAAAGCTAATTTTTCGTAGGTTCCACCAGAAATTTCGAGTAGATCTATTTTTTCTTTATCCAACATTTTCACGACTTCTAATGATTCTTCTTCAGTAAATCCTCCTCTTTGAAAATCTGCCGAGTTTAGTTTTACCGATATTGGAAAATCATCTCCAACCTCTTTTCTTACTTCTCTAAGTATAGAAATAAGTAACCTACTACGATTTTCGATGCTTCCTCCCCATTGATCTGTTCTAACATTTGTGCTTGGAGACAAAAACTGGCTTAATAAATATCCATGCGCAGCATGAATTTGAACTCCGGTAAAGCCTGCTCTTTTAGAGATCTTGGCTGCCCTAACAAAAGCTTGAATCACATCTTGTATCTGAGTTTCGGTCATTGCTTTTGGCTTACCAAACAAACCCATTTTTTTTAACTGTATGCTAGAAGGAGCGAGTGGTCGTGTTGTACTAAATTTATTAGCTTGTCTTCCCGAGTGAGAAATTTGCACCCAAACATGATTTCCATTGGATTTTGCTGCATGCGCCCAAGGTTGTATTTTAGAAAGCTTTTTTTCGTCATCAAAGCAAACATTACCGGCAGACTCCAGATGTTTTCTATCTACAACTACATTACCTGTAATTAGTAGGCCTGCTCCTGTATCTGACCAATTCTGATACAATAATTGATGCCCTTGGGTAGGTTCAAATCTTTTATTACTTATACGTTCGGTCATTGCCGATTTAACAAGTCTGTTCTTTATTATTGCACCACAAGGAAGTGTTATTTCTGTACTAATCATAGCAAAATAGTTCGATTGCAATGATACATAATCTAGCATTATTCTGCAATTTAAAAATTGTATGATAGTTAAGGGGGTAGTTAAATCAATTTTAAAAAAGCATGAAAAAATTACGTTTTAACCGTAAAATTTGCATTTTATCGATAATTTTTGTTATTTTATCATTATTAACATTGGGGAAATATCTTATTATGAATACTTTAAAAGTATTACAAAATCTAAGTGTAATGAAAAATAACTACTTACTATTTGCAATCTTTCTTGTATTGTTTTGCGCCCCTGCAAAAGCACAACATGGGATCGATCATACGGTATGGGATCAAATCCTTATCCTTAACGTTACCGAAGACGGAAAAGTTAACTACGAAGGTGTAATGAAGGACAGCCCTTTATTTTATAAATATTTTAGGTCATTATCCGACAATCCTCCTACAGATCAGTGGAGTAGACAAGAAAAACTTGCTTATTGGATAAACGCATATAACTCTATAGCGGTAAAAATGATCATTGATAATTATCCTGTAAAAGATATTAATGAACTGCATGATCCATGGAATCAAAAATTCTTTAGAATTAAAAATGAACGATTAAGTCTGGATGATATAGAGCATAAGATCTTAAGAAAATTTAATGAGCCAAGAATTCATTTTTTAATTAATTGCGCGTCATTTTCGTCTCCAAAATTAATGAATAGAGCATATACCTCTGAAAACATTGAAGAAGCCATGGAGAAATGTACTATGGAATTTATCAATGACCCTAAACGAAATATTATTACCGAAAATAAAATAAGTATTTCACAAATATTCGAATGGTATAAAGATGATTTTAACGATGGAGATGTAGCTGAGTTTATTAACCAATACTCTGAGGTTAAAATAGAAAAGATACCAAAAAATGGGTATATGGCTTATAATTGGAGCCTAAATGAACAATAATTTGATAGGTTACAAAAATATCCCCGACCAACTCTTCTTTACACGAGATTACGGAAAAATTGGAGAAGATTAGAAGTACCTGGACTATCAAAAAAATATCCATACTATAGAGTATGGCCCGAATTTTGGTTTTACACTAATCATAAGAGATCATTTTTAATATAAACTTATTTATTTCAATAAGTTAGGATAAGCATGATTATATCTATCTATAATGTCGTTAACACAAAATGTACCTTATTTAATTAAAAACAACCCAAACATGAACAAAGTACTTGTTATTCTATTTATCTGTACATCTTTTGCATGTAGCGGAAGTAAAGCGGCGATTCAAACTTCTCAGGCTTCAGTTGTACCTCAGCAAGAAGAAATTTCTATAGAAAGAGATTCGCTACGACCTAATATTCCTATTGAAGAAAAAGCACCCGAAATTACGATAGAAAAAACAATCCCTAAGGAGGAAAATAAAGAAAACGTACAAGAACTTGATTCAATACAAGAACAACTCAAAATCATAGATAAAGAAGAAATTAAACCTGAAACAGTAGCATTTGATCATACACCCTGGGACATTATGTTATCTAAGTATGTGAGTAATGACGGAAAAATAAACTACAAAGCTTTTAAACAAAATCGTACAACTTTTAGAGCGTATCTTAAAGCATTAGAAAAAAATACCCCGAAAGAAAGCTGGAGTAAACAAGACAAACTCGCTTATTGGATGAATGTGTATAATGCTTTTACTATAAAGTTAATCATTGATAATTACCCCGTAAAAAGTATTAAAGACATCAAAGAGCCTTGGGATCTAAGGTTCTTTAAATTAAAGGATAAGTGGTATACACTTAACGATGTTGAGCATAAGATCTTAAGAAAAATGAATGACCCAAGAATTCATTTTGGTATTAATTGTGCCTCATACTCTTGTCCTCCTCTATTAAATAAGGCATTTACTGCCAAAAATGTAGATCAAGAGCTCGACAGACTAGCCGTTAGATTTATTAATGACCCCAAACGCAATGCAATCACCGAAAATAATATCGCTATCTCCAAAATATTTTTATGGTTCGCAAAAGACTTCAAAAAACAAGGTTCGCTAATTAGTTTTTTGAATAAATATTCTAAAATCAAGATTAAATCGAACGCCAAAAAAAGTTATAAAAAATACAATTGGACATTAAACGAATAAGGTTTTTTGCTGCTATAAATATGTGAATTTCTTTTCTTTTTTGGATACATCAACTCAGAAAAGCGTGATATCCTTAATTTTTAAAAGTTAAAATTCTTATAAATACTCCTATCCGTATAAAGAGCCTTTTAAGCAAGAAGGCTTAACTTGTTGATTCATACATAACATATTGATTATTAATATATTATCATGTAAAATATATTTATTTTACATTTTAAAAACGTTTGATCATTTGAATATAATTTTCCTGTACAATCATCAAATAGTATACTGATTTTGTAAGGTCATTTCTTGATTTCCTACTAAAACACCATATTAAAACCAAACACATTCATAAAACAAAATATGAATGATGAAGTAAGAAACAAATAGAAACCTATTCAAAAAACTTAACATATGAAAACTCTAAAAACTATACTGACGTTGTTGACGGTTTTATTTTTTAACCAAATGAATTCACAAGACACTTTTGATCACAGTGTATGGGATCAAGCCTTATTATTAAATGTATCTGAAGATGGAAAAGTAGATTATGACGGATTTATGAGAGATAGTTCTCAATTATACAGATATTTTAAACAATTATCAGATAATCCGCCAAAAGAAAGCTGGAGTCGAGAAGAAAAACTAGCCTATTGGATAAATGCATATAATGCTTACACGATTAAACTGGTTATCGACAGTTACCCTTTAAAGAGTATCAAGGATCTTCAAGATCCATGGGGTAAAAAATTCTTTAAAATCGATGGTGCTTGGCATAGTCTAGGAGAATTAGAACACAAAATTTTAAGAAAATTTGGAGATCCAAGAATTCACTTTGCTATAAATTGTGCTTCAATTTCTTGCCCCGTTGTTTGGAATAGAGCCTATACAGCCACTAGCCTTCATGTTGCCCTAGATGAGCAAACTGAAAAGTTTATAAATGATCCTACAAGAAATACAATTACCAAAACTGAAGTAAGTGTATCTAAAATATTCTCTTGGTATAAAAAAGATTTCAAGGTAAATGGCGGCGATGTAAAGGATTTTATTAATCGATACGCTAACGTAAAAATATCAAATCAGTCTAAAAAAGGATACAAAACTTATGATTGGGGTTTAAATGAAGGTACTGTAGTTAGCCCTGCATATGTAGTAGACTAAAAAATTGATTAGAAAAATTAATAGGAAACTTAAATGTGTAAATTTATAGCCTAAATTATAACATCCCCTACATTGAAAATATCCATTGTAATTCCTATATTGAATGAAGCAGCTACTATTAGTACGCTGCTTTCTCACTTAATTTATAATACAACTAATAACGAAAATGTTTTAGAGATTATTGTTGTAGATGGCGGCAGTATTGATAAATCGCACGAGACCGTAAATCAATTCTCTAGCCAACAAAATTCGATTGTTAAATTAATCCATTCTAACAAAGGAAGAGCAAAACAACTTAATGCAGGAGCCAAAGCCGCAAAAGGAGAAATATTATATTTTCTTCATGCCGATTCTTATCCGCCCAAAGGTTATGATCAGGATATTATAAAAGAAATAGAAAAAGATAATAATGCCGGCTGTTTTAGAATGAAATTTGATTACAAGCACCCATGGTTACTATTTCTGGGTTGGCTGACTCAATTTCAAAGTAAACGATGTCGTGGAGGTGATCAAAGTCAATTTATCACCAAGCAATTATTTGAAGAAATAAATGGATATGACGAATCTTATGTCGTCTATGAAGATAATGATTTGGTAGATCGTCTTTTTGATATTAATGAATTTGTGATCATACCAAAATATGTGATCACATCGGCCAGAAGGTATAGAGAAATTGGAGTATGGCGTTTGCAATATCATTTTTTGAATATCCATATGCGAAGATGGATGGGTGCATCATCTGAAGATCTATATCGGTACTACAAGGATAAGGTCGTATCCTAATTTTGACCGAAAATCACTATTTTTAATAAAAATTGCCATTTAAGCCAATTTTTTCTTTAGATTTTTGCAATTATGAAAGTTGTGCCTCATGTATTTTACAAACATCCTAATATCGAAAAAGTATTGGTTGATGGGCTTTCTTGTATTATTATTAAAAGTGTTCAAGAAGCAGATCTACAAAATGAGCGTTATCTGGCTGCACATGCCATAACCCTGGTCTTGAATGGGTCTTTACAGGTCGAAAACCCTGATGGAGAAATCACTATAATTAACAAAAATCAAATCGTTCTTTTGCCAAAAGGACTATACATGATCTCGGATATTATCCCAAAAAACCAATCGTTTGAAGCTGTAGTTTTCTTCTTTGATGAAGAAATTATTGATGAGTTCTTAATTGGGTTTGAAGTAAGAAAACCAGAGAATAGTTCAGAAACCGTAATTATTGACTATGATCAAAACCTAAGATTATTCGTTGATACGCTTATTACTTTATATCGAGGAAAGTTTCAAAATCAATTTACAAAATCTAAGTTACTCGAATTTCTTCATCTAATCGCTGTTTCAGACAAAGGAAAAACCTTCATAAGTAAACTTCAATCTTTGAAACATCGAGAGCGTAGAAATATTAAAAAATTTATGATCGGAAATTTTGAAAAACCCCTTGACATAGAGGATTATGCCTATCTCACAGGAAGAAGTATTTCTACATTTAGAAGAGATTTCAAATCAAAATTCAACATTTCGCCAAAAAAATGGCTAATTGAAAAGCGATTAGAAAAAGCGGCAGCACTTCTTAAAGAAAAAAGTGATTCGGTAACTAATATTGCATTACAAGTAGGCTATGAAAATACCTCTCACTTTATTAAAGCTTTTCAAAAAAAGTTCGATATTTCTCCCAAACAATTTCAAATCAATCATAGAAAGAACATACTGATATAATCTTTTGACCGAAAAACACTAGTTTTTGTTTTCTTGAAAACTTATTCCTCCTATCAAAATAGACATTTGTATATAATTTAAAATATACAAAATGAAAACAATAGGATTCATTGGTTTAGGTGTTATGGGTAGTCGTATGGCGAGTAATCTTCAAAAAGCAGGTTACCCAATAGTCATTTACAACAGAACCAAAGAAAAAGCACAGGATTTAATTAATAAGGGTGCTAAATGGGTTAATACCCCAAAAGAATTAGGAAATCATGCAGATATAATTATCACCATGCTTTCAACACCTCAAGCTATTAAAGAAATAGCTACTGGAAAAAGCGGATTATTATATGGAATAAAAAAGAATTCTCTCTGGATCAACTCTAGTACGGTAAATCCTTCATTTACCAAAGAAATGGAAATTCTTGCGCAAAATCATCAGCTCCGATATTTAGACGCCCCTGTTGCCGGCACCAAAGACCCAGCACAAAAAGGTGAATTAGTTTTTCTAGTTGGTGGTGATCATGAAAACATTAAAGAAGCGACACCTCTTTTCGAAATTATGGGTAAAAAGATACTCAATCTTGGAGAAGTAGGAAAAGGAGCTGCAATGAAAATGCTAGTTAATCAATTACTTGGGCAATCTATAGTGGCTTTTGCCGAAGCTATGGTCATGGGCGAAGCCATGGGGTTAGAAAAAGAAACACTATTTAATGTATTACTAAATACTCCCGTAGTGGCTCCAGTGATAACTGCATTACGATCAAAAATTGAAAACAAAGACTACGAAGTCAACTTTGCTTTAAAATGGATTCAAAAAGACCTTCATCTTTCTTCTGTATCGGCGTATGAACAAGGTATTGCAACCCCTAGTTTAAATGCCTCCAAAGAGGTTTTTGCCATGGCCAAACAACACGGCTTTGGAAATCATGATTTTACTGCAGTATACGAATATTTAAACACTAAAAGATAATACGTATGAAACTACTAAGAATAGATGCAAGCTCTAGAATAGAAGGATCAGATAGTCGAAACTTTGCCAATCAATTTCAACAACAATGGCAAACTAGACATCCAGATGGTGAGGTTGTTATTAGGGATATAGTTACTACTAGCATCCCCCATATTTCGCAACAAACGATAGAAGGGTTTTATACTTCGCAACAAAATTTTACCCCTAAATTACAAGAGGCCACTCAACTATCTGATCGACTCATTACTGAGCTAAAAGAAATTGATATTTTATTAATTAGCACACCAATGTATAATTTTGGAGTACCATCTGCACTAAAAGCATGGATTGATCATATTGTTAGAATTAATAACACTTTTGGGGTAAATGAAGATGGCTCTTTTTATGGAATGGTAACACATGTAAAAGCGTATGTGATTACTGCAGCTGGAGCCGTATATACATCAAACGAAATGCAAGATCTCGATTTTCTTACACCATATTTACAAACTGTTTTGGGTTTGATAGGAATTACCGATATTACTTTTCTTTCTTTACAAGGAACGACTATGGATGTTACGACCTACGAGATGACAAAAGCCAAAGTATTAAAAACAATACAATCTTTGTAATAAAAAGGAGTCCGTAATATATAGTCACGGACTCCTCTTCTTTTTTACTAAAGTACAACAGTGGTTACTTAATGTTGTTTTTCTTCAAAAAATTAAGAATATAGTCGGCAATTTCGTTTCCTTTCTCTTCTAGGGCAAAGTGACCCGTATCTAATAAGTGAAACTCAATATTTTTAAGATCTTTTTTATAAGGATATGCTCCGGATGCAGGAAAAATCTGATCGTTTTTACCCCAAACTATCAATGTAGGAGGCTGGTAGTCTCGTAAATACTTTTGCCACTTAGGATATAGAGAGATATTAGTTCTATAATCATAAAACATCGCTAATTGAATCTCATTATTCTCTTTTCGAGTTATATGCTGCAAATCAATTTCCCAATTATCTGGACTAATCTTACTTACATCTCCTACGCCGTGTGTGTATTGCCATTTCAGCCCATCAATTTTGTGAAATTCTTCTAAAGGTTTTCCATTTTCTATCGAGGGGTTGTTCCAGTATTTTTTTAAGGGGTTCCAGAATTCTGTAATTCCTTCATTATATGCGTTTCCATTTTGAATAATCAAAGATTCTATACGTTTTGGATATTTTGATGCAATTCTGAATCCAATAGGAGCACCATAATCCATAAGGTATACACTAAACTTGTCTATGGCTAGTTTACTTAAAAAACCTTCAACTATTTTGGCCATGTTATCGAATGTATACTTAAATTCTGCCATTGGCGGTTGTTCTGATCTTCCATAACCAGGGTAATCAGGAGCTAATACATGATAATCTTTGGCTAAGTCTACAATCAAATTACGAAACATATGTGATGAAGTAGGGTAGCCATGTAATAAAAGAATAGTGGGTTTGTTTTTAGATCCTCCTTCTCTATAAAATATATCCAATCCATCTACCTCAACGGTATTATAAGTTATTGTATTAGTCACTAATTCTGTTGTAACTTCATTGATTTTGGTTGTTACATCAAAAGCATAGGTCGTTAATGTCATCATTGCTAATAAAGCAGTACTTAAAGTGATTTTTGGTGTTTTCATGATTTTAAATTTTTAGTTGTTTTAATAATTACCGAACGTTCGGTATAATTTATTTATAAAAAAATAATTACGTATTAAATAGTTCTCGTATCTCATCCAAAGAGGATGTAAAAATAGCTGTATCAGACATTGCATTAGCCACTACCAAACTTCCCTGCACTTTTACCAGAGATTCTTTTGCTCTTTTTAGCGCAGTTTTTTCTTGCATTCCAAAATCTCTTCCTAAGCTTGCAAAATGCGTAATCCATCGATTCATCTCTCCTTTGATTTTCTCTCCAAAAATCTGCATCCCTGATTCCATGGATAGTGATCGTAATATACAAGTTTCTTTTCCGTGATTATACAATTCGCTAATTTTGGATAATGCCATTTCTAAACGTTGCTTTGCAGGAATATTTTTATCTTCTAAAAGCATGTATAAATTTGCATCCAACCACTCTGAGGAGTGCATCAGAACAGCAAGGCCAATTTGTTTTTTTCCTTCAGGAAATCGGTGATATAAACTTGCTTTTTTTAAGCCTGCTCCTTCTGCTAATTCATTAAGGCTAGCGCCTTCATACCCTCTTTTCCTGAATACTTTAAATAAGCCTTCAAATAACTGTTTATCTTCTACTTTAACTGGTCTCATAATGGGACAAATATAGTAATACATAGTTTTTTACCAAACGTTCGGTAATTAATTAACTCAATTTTAACTATTAAAACCCATGAAATCTTAAAAATACTGTCCTATCCCAAAGACGAATCCATTAGTAGCATCATCGGTAACACCATACCCATAATCAATTCTAAAGATCGCATTAAAGATTCTTTTATGTGTAAAACGTAACCCAACTCCTGGATATACTCTATAATTTTGAGTGTCACCAAAATCGCCAAAATCGCCTCCCGGATTACGCCAGCTACCGCCATCTACAAAAATATTACTTTGTAATACGAACCAATCTTTTTCATACAAAGTATGCCTATATTCTGTATTTAGAACTATTACACCAGTTCCTCTATCAATAGTATTACCTACTCCTCGAATATTTAGGTTATTATCTACTGCAAAAGGTGCAAAAGGAGAGTCATCATTCGTAGCCAATCCCAATCGCAATCTAGAGGCCCAATTCCCTTTTTTTCCAACCCTATGATAATAGAAAAAGTCATTCCATCCTATTATAAAATCAGGCAATACATTTTCTGTACTAATTACATATTGCATGTTGAATGTGCTCTTAAATCCAGAGACGTATTGATAATCGTAATCTAAATTATCATATTCATAAATCAGTTTAAAAAGCAATTTATTAACATCAAAATCCTGCGGGATTTCTGCCGCTGTTGCACCACTTTTATACACGTAATCCTCATTAAAGTAATTAACCCCTGCTTCTATACGATTTTGAAGATTAAACTGATAAAGCCCTAAAATTTCATAGGATGTATTATTATACTTATAATCTGCGGTACCATTATCCAAGAACACAGGTTCTTCGGTAGTTAAATTACTATAGTTAAGTGCCAATCCTAATCGCTTACTAAATAAAAACGGTGCTCTTAAATTTACACCATAAGAACTATAAATATCATTTTGGTATAAACCACCAAAAGTTATATTTCGACCCAAAAAATTAAATTCATAAAGTCCTAACCTAAATGCAAATTCATCATCATTGGTCGTATAAATATTGGCCGAGGGGATAATAGTGAAGTTTTCTTCTACCCCATAAACGATTTCATACCCTTCTTCCTTTGTATGCACTTGATAATATGCATGAGCTATCGAGGGTAATCTTTTAAGTCTTTTTATATCTTCTTCTATTTGTAACGAGTCTAAGGTATTTCCTTTTCTGACGTTGGTAAGTTTAACGAGTGCCGCAGTTTTCGTTTTCCTATTTCCTTGTATCTTTATGTCTACAATTTTAGATTTTTGTGCGGTACAAACGAAACAAAAAAGGGATAGAATACAAACTATCAAATTCTTCATAATCCTACGGTTCAAAGCTTTTTTCTATAAATAAATTTACCCAATTGTCTTCGCTTACTCCCATTAAGGTAAAATTATACGAATCCATCAGGTCTAATTGCGGTGGTATTTCTCGTGTTATATTTAGAACTACATTATCAAGTTTATAATATTGAAATTGTTTTTCAAAAGTATAAGTGCCAGAAAGTAATTCATTATTTGCATCTGATATTACCTGAAAATAAATCTTGTTTTCGGCAATGGTTCCATCTTCCCAATTAAAAATTGGCATACCAGACGACATCGTATTTATCATCACCTCATTTACAAATTCTGTTGGTTTGGTTCGGTGTTTCAATCTAATAGGGTTAGATAAATGCAGTTTATCATTTTCAAAAAAAGTAATAATAACCCATTTTTCTTCTGAAGTAGTACGCTCCATTTTTTTTAGATAACCATTAAAAAAGTCTGCAGCCACCAGATCTATTTGGGTATAATTTTGATAGTTATTTTTGTCATCCTCGACGCTAGATGTTTCGTAATATCTAATATCTGTAGCTCCTGGTCTAGGATACACATAAGCAATAATAGTATTTTCATCATTTTCGGATCCCGATGCACAAGCGATTACATTATCAATTTCAATAGTATTTGCATTTACCAAAGATGCTAGAGAAGTATCTAATCGTACAGTATTTTCATTATCCGTATCACAAGAAAAAATCCCTAACGTAATAAATAAAAGTACTATGTAATTCGTTTTAGTCATCTTTATATATTGTTCGTACTATATCTTCGGCAGGTTTGTTTTGAATGGTAAAGCGGTTGTTATTTTCTCCACCTACTTCTTTATGATTATGATACCATTTCCATAAAAATCCACCAGCAAACCACGGTTCGCTCCAAAATTCTTGATACAATGCCGTCAACGCATTATTTTGCGCTTCCAGGTTTACTTTTCCTTCGGATCTACTCGAATCCCAGGGTTCTTTACCCGTATAATGAATACTTCTATACCCATATTCGGTAAACAAAACAGGTTTCTGTATTTTATCTTTTAGCGCAATAATTGCATTTTTATGCTTTTGCCAACCTTGCTTAAACTCTTCTACACTAGGTGTGTGACTTTGAGAGACCGGAAAATATGCATCAATGCCTATATAATCCAATTGATCCCAAAACGGAACATTACCAAATTGATCCCAATTCTCTGCATAGGTTAACTTACCTTTATAAATCAACCTTATTTTACGAATTACCTCGCCCCAAAACTTTGGTCGATTTTGAGCGAATGTGTGTAATTCTGTACCGATACAAAGCACTGGCACTTTCATCTCTTGAGCTAACTTTGCGTATAACATGATAAACTCTTCATAAGACTTCTCAAAAGTCTGCCAGTTTTCTTCAGAATTCATCTTTATATTTCCAGTAAACTCTCCTCTCCATACCCAGATCTGAGGTTTAAGCATTACCTTAATTCCTTTCTCATTGAGCAGCTCAATGGTCCTTTTAGCCCCATCTCTACGCTCACCCCACCATTGTCTTTCAATATTAAAAACCACTGTTGGTGTCTCTAGGTTTCTTAAGAACCCAAAAGGCATTACAGCGGCCCAATTGGCATGCACTGCCACTACTGGTTGTATTGCTTTGGTGGTGATTTCTTTCGGAGAACCAACAAAACTCACTCCGTTTATCTTAGGTTCTTGTCCAGAGCACCCCGAAAAAATAATGATAAACAGCAGTAAAAAGACCTTCTTCATAATAGCTTTTTACTGCTGAAAATACAATTTTATTAGAATACAGCTCTTAAACCTATATTAAATGTTTCTCCAAGACCAGTATTGTTTCCACGCACAAAATTAGTGTACAGTGTTTCGATATTAAGTTCTTTTGTTAATTGATACTTTGCTCCTCCTCCTACAGCAGTAAAATCCTGATCAAAATCATTACCTAAATCTATAAGTTGCGCATGTTGAGCCAATGCTAAGATTGTAAATTTAGAACTTGGAAAGTAACTAAAAAACACACCAGGAGTTAATCTAAGACTATTATTTGCAAAACTACCTTCTACAGTATCAAAGTTAGCATCAAAAACTGCTTCCTCTCCAAAATTTAATTCTGAATTTAACTCTCCAAAGATTTGAAATTTATTTCCAGGAAAGGTATAGTCATAAAAGAATCTATTTTGCCATATAAATCCATCTTGATCCAAAAATACTCCTTGTTCAGTTTCACTACTCGCCAGAGGTATAAAGAATGAACTCTGTATAGAAAAGTTATTTACGTTTTTAAAAGGTACAAACTTTACAGAAGGAGCAATAGAGGTAAACCCTGATCTTGCTGTACCGCGTTCTCCATCAAATTTAAATACATCAAGTGCATCACGGTCTCCAACCACATTTGATCTAAATTCTAAGATAACACCAACATTCCATCGTTTGTTGTTTCCAACTCCGGTATATGCTTCTACTGTTGATGTAAAAAAAGTTTGTCTTGGTTCTGTTCCGTCAGAAAAAGTACTTTCGGTTTGTGTATATAGATTATTAAACCACTTGATGTCATATTGACCCTTTCCTATTAATTTTGAAGGTGTCAGTGTTTGGATTACTGATCCTTGATCATCATTATCTTGTTCCTGTGCGAATCCAAAAGTGACCGTTAACAAAAGGAAAAATACCGTTGTAATATTTTTAGCTAATTTCATTATTTACATATGAGTTTATGTATCATTAAAACACCTAGATCGTAATTAACCCTATTTTTTTAATGATATTGTTGTTAATTATTTTGATTATTTGATTACTTAATTGCGTTTAAAGTCCAGTCATATGGGTAATATGATATCTTTGCATTTGATGGGATTTTCTCTTTTCTGAATTTATTTACATAATCTATTTCGGTTCCATCTCTAGTGAAATCTACCTTGTACCATTCAAAAATTTGTGACAACTGTACTCTTTTCCCTTTTACTTTAATAAAATTAGGATTGTTAAGTGCCTTTACTGCCTGCTTCTGTAATTGTTGTTCTAAACTAGAAGGTGTATATGCCGAAGCAATTATAGGAGGACATCCCAATCCTGCACATACCAGTGCAAAATGAAATCTAGCCTCTGCCGGGAAATTTTTACGAAGAATCTTATTTTCTAAATCATTTAATGTAGTTGCTTTACCCGCTATGGTATATGTCGTTTTATCAAAAAATCCTTTAATACTTGTCGGAGATTTCACAGGGTATTTATTTACAATACCTTTGATTACTGATAAGTTATATGCATTGATATAAAACGCCTGATACGTTTTGGGTTTGCTCTTTGTTACTTGTATTTGAGATGCTATGGTCAACAATTCGTCCAAAGAAGCGGGATCTTTTTTAATTGCATTATATTTTACTCTACCATTAGATACATAAGTTTTAAAAAACGCATCTGCCTTAGCAAAAAAATCTGTTGTATTTTGAGAAAATCCCAGCTGTACAGACAATATAATTAAAATGATTGTTATCCTTTTCATGAGTATTCTTTTTTAAAATAGTTTAGGTTGTAATTGAATTTAAACTATATTTTTTAAATGTTAAAATTTACTTTGGCAACGGGAGTTCAGTCGAACCGAAAAAGAGCTACTTACAAACAAAATGAGAATTTATCTAATTTCTTTTTACCGTATCCATATTAAAATTTTACGTACGATAAATTTCTTCTTGCCTTACACGCGAATTGGTTTTTAGACTGATTCTAAATTAATTCAACAACTTAAGTTCTTATATTTATGTTCGACTTACTGTTGGAAGTATTCACTTCTAAGTAAACATTGACACAATCAACAACTATCTTTTATGGAACACATCGTAATTATCGGAAATGGAATTTCAGGGGTTACCGCTGCAAGACATATCCGTAAAATGTCTGACAAAAAAATTACTATAGTCTCTGGCGAAACCGACTACTTCTTTTCTCGTACTGCATTAATGTACATATATATGGGTCACATGAAGTTTGAGCACACCCAGCCTTATGAAAATTGGTTTTGGAAAAAAAATAACCTCGAACTAAAAAAAGGTTTTGTTTCTAAAGTAAATCACGAGTCAAATCAACTTGTATTTACTAATGGTGAAACTCTTGGCTACGATAAATTAATTATTGCGGTAGGTTCAAAACCTAATAAATTTGGATGGCCAGGTCAAGACCTTGATGGAGTAATGGGGATGTATCATAAGCAAGATCTCGAAAATCTAGAGAAACACGCTCCTAATAATAAGGTATGTAAACGAGCTGTAATTGTTGGTGGTGGATTAATCGGAATAGAATTAGCCGAAATGTTACACTCCAGAGGTATTCCGGTTACGTTTTTGGTAAGAGAAGATAGTTTTTGGAATGCCGTACTACCTCCTGGTGAAAGCGGAATGATTAATAGGCACATACTCAGCCATCATATTGATCTTCGTTTAGGTATGAATCTTAAAGAAATCATTGCAGATGAAAATGGTAAAGTTAAGGGGGCAGTTATACAAGAAACAGGAGAAGTAATTGATTGTACTGTTGTAGGGTTAACTCCTGGAGTATCACCAAATGTAGATTTCTTAAAAGATTCTGGAATTGAATTAGGTCGAGGAGTGAAAGTAAATAGATATTTAGAAACAAATATTCCTAATATATATGCCATAGGGGATTGTGCAGAACAACATGAAGCTATAGGCAATCGCAGACCTATCGAAGCGGTATGGTACACAGGTAGAATGATGGGTGAAACCGTTGCACAAACCATATGTGGTAATAAGCTCGAATATAAACCTGGACATTGGTTTAATAGTGCCAAATTTTTGGATATCGAATACCAAACCTATGGTTGGGTATTTGGAAATCCGAAAGAATATGAGCAGCAATTTCATTGGATACATGAAGATGACACCAAATGTATTACAGTATCTTACCATAAAGACACCAAAGAATTTTTGGGTATAAACACATTTGGTATCAGGATGCGTCACGAAGTTTTTGACCGCTGGCTAACCGAAAAAAGAGATGTAGATTTTGTTATGCAAAATCTACCGCTGGCCAATTTTGATCCAGAATTATATAAAACACATGAGGCGGCAATCCTTTCGGCTTATAAATCATCGCAATTACAAACAGCATAAAAATAAAATGATCATGTTATTCATGACCAATTAAAAATATTACACAATGAGCAATAAATTAAATCACAGTATGTCTCTTGCGAGTCCTGATACCAAAGGGATTTCTGCTAAACAAAAAATAGCATTAGCTATTGGATTAGTTGGGCTTTTTATTTTAGCACTGGCTCTTTTTAATACTAATTTTCCAAATCAAGGAGTATTCTTAGCAATATCTCTTGGTTTGATTACTATAGGAACTGTCCTATTTGCAAACGATGCTTATTTAACCAAGCTAGAAGGGATTAAAAATGATGGTGTTTGGTTTAAATCTATTTCCTCTCGGGGAGTATTAGGTTGGCTAACGGGTGTTGGGTTAACAGCCTTTTATATCGTATTGTATTTTTATGCAGACTTATTAGGTCTGGGTACCGATGGAGAAGCTAATACCGGGCTGGTAGCTTTGTTCGATCCCCTAAGCCGCATATTGAGTGGTAATCCTGCAAGTCAATGGTTTGTTTATGGTACATTATATACCATTGCCATAATCGCTTTTGGATATAAATTTATTCTAAAATATAGACATAATAGATACCAACAAATCCGTACAGTATCGGTAATGTTTTTTCAACTGGGGTTTGCATTTTTAATCCCTGAGTTTATGGCTAGATTAAACTCTGATACATTTAAACTACCATATTATGATTTAAAAAATGTATGGCCTTTAAATTATTACAACTTCGAACAATACAGAATAGATGAGTTTATTAATGCCGGTAATATTGGATTGGCACTACTTATTTTTGGAGTAGCTTCTATATTTATTATTACGCCAATTCTTACTTACAAATTCGGGAAACGATGGTACTGCTCTTGGGTATGCGGATGTGGTGGATTGGCCGAAACTGCTGGAGATTCATTTAGACAATTATCCAGTAAAAAATTAAGCGCATGGAGATTAGAGCGTTGGTTAATTCATACTGTATTAGTATTTGCTGTAGTAATGACAACGGCAGTAGTATATACCTATCTAGGATATGATCCTAACAAATATTGGTTAACTAAAGACGTTTTTTTGATGAGCGTTGCTGGGTTTCTAACACTAGTTTTTGTTGGTGTTATGGTTTTTAAAAGAAAAGAATTAGGAAAAGATGCCAAATATGGAGCTGTTGGATACTTTGTTGTAATTGCAATGCTAATAGGTATACATGTATTTGGAGATGGTGGTAAAATTTTCTTTGTAAAAGCAGAAACACTTAGGTCTTCTTACGGATTTTTTATCGGCTCTATATTCTCTGGTGTTATCGGAACCGGTTTTTATCCTATCCTAGGTAATCGAGCTTGGTGCCGATTTGGATGTCCTATGGCTGCAATTTTAGGGTTTCAACAAAGGTTATTTTCAAAATTTAGAATCACAACTAATGGAGGACAGTGTATCTCTTGTGGAAACTGCTCTACTTATTGCGAAATGGGAATCGATGTTAGATCTTATGCTCAAAAAGGCGAAAATATTGTAAGATCAAGTTGTGTAGGTTGCGGAATTTGCTCTGCAGTTTGCCCAAGAGGAGTTTTAAAACTGGAGAATGATAAATTAGATGGTCGTATAAGCTCTAATGAAATTTTATTAGGTAACGATGTAGATTTGATGGATTATGTGAATAACAAATAATTCGCAAAAATATATATAAGAAATAGCTCCAATCCGGAGCTATTTTTTTTGCCATTAACACATCTATATATCAAGCACTCATACTATGCTGAAAATACATATTGATTGTGGTTCCTTCTTCGCGCTTACTTTCTATTTCAAAAATTCCGTTCTGTTTTTCTACTAGCTTCTTGGCTATACTAAGACCAAAACCAGTTCCTTTTTCATTTTCTGTACCAATAGTAGATCTGTTTTGTTCTGTTGTAAAAAGATTACTAAGGCTATATTTACACATCCCAATCCCTCTGTCTTCAATTGCAATTATGATATGCTCTCCTACCTTTTCTGATCTAACTACTATATTCGAGCCCCGATGCGAAAATTTAATTGCATTCGCAATCAAATTCCTCATAACAGTTTCCATCATTGCAGGGTTTATAGTGATCTTTAGATCACGTGGGAGTTCATTTATTAAGCTAATTTGTTTGTTTTTTCGTCTCATGTCTGTAAACTCAAATACTTTATCCACAAGGCTTGATATTTCTTTTGTTTCTAATAAAACTTGAGATTGTTTTTTATAAATATTTCCCCACGCTAATAAGTCCTCCAACAATTGATTTCCCTTATCTGCAGATTGCCTGATCATGTCTTTGATTTTCGCTTTTTCAGTATCTTCTTCTACTTCATCCACCATATCAATTAATGATCTTAGCTGATAAAAAGGTGTTCTCAAATCATGGCCAATTATTCTAAAAAGATCATCTTTAGATTGATTCATCTCTTTAAGCTCTTCATTTTTAACACTTATCAACCTATTTGCTTCTTTAACTTTTCTTGATAATATAACCAGAGTACGTTGACCAAAATAGGCCATTAATCCACCTCCACTCACAATCACTCCGTAAAAGGCAAATTTTTCTATAGGAAATTGAGGATAGCAAAACAAACACACTATTATAAAAATAAAATTAAGAGCCAATAATGTTATAATATGCCTAAAATGGACTAACATCCCTACTGCAAAAAACATTAACGACATAATCACTTCTACTTTAAGGAAAAAAGGTTCAAACTGGAAGTTAGGGTCACTATAACCCCATATTAAAGTGGCCATCATGCAAATGACTACCGCATACACCGAAAGCACTAATAATCTTGATTTTCTTATCAAAGATTTACTATATAATACTAGTCCAACAGTTACAATTGAAAATGTAAAAAGACCTCGTATAAAATACAAATTGACACCTCCATTTTTATATTCTACCAAACCATCTAGAACAATTCCTGGAAGAACTATAAAAAGTGTTGTAAATAATACTTTGTCAAATTTGAAAAGGCCTGTTGTTTTCTGAGATAAAAAATTCATACTCTTCTACATTTTGATAGATAAGCCCAATCAAGTAAATGAAATATGTAAGTAATACACTACTAATATAACAATTGTTTAACGAATATACAAGCAAAAAATGCTTTTTATCTATATTTTTATGCTTTTCATCGATATTTTATGAATTTAGACAAGAAAAAGCAGCAAGCAAGAATGTCTTCTTTTTCTTTAAAACCAACTGATAATCAGAGTTCTTCACTTATTCACAGCTATAATTCCATACTATTATCGTCAGAAATCGCACTAACCAAAAAAAACTTAACTTTAATACTTGACAATAGTACATATTGGTCTTATACTCTTAATTAGAGCATCTAATTTGATCAAAACTCATGCAAACCATACTTCATAATTTGGGCGTAGATGATTTTTTTTCAAATTATTTGTTGGTGTTGCAGATAATTTTCGTCTAACAAAAAACACATTAACTAATACCTATGAACAAACTTATTATTTTGTTTCTCATATATTCCTTGTCGGGAAATCAACTATTCTCTCAAAAAGAGTATCATTATGAGTATTATCCAAATGGTATGGTTAAGGCCGAAGGTTGGAAACTAGGCGAAATTAGAGTAGATTTTTGGCATTTTTATCATTTAAATGGCAAAGTATCTCATGAAGGGCATTTTAATAATAATAAGAAAAATGGGTACTGGTATTACTATTCTGATAAAAGCACACTATTAAAAGAGGGACATTTTATTAATGATAAAGCCGAAAAATGGTGGATTATTTACGATATTGCAGCCGGAATAACCCGAAAATATCAATATCAAAACAATAAAAAAGAAGGATATTGTCTGTTGTACCGAAACAATAAACTTTTCAAAGCCGAACGTTATATAAATGATATGAAAACTGGAGAATGGACCGACGTTTTTAGCTTTAAAAGAGACAATCCTAACGCTTCTCTATAATGCCTCCAAAAATAAACGTTATCATACCCGCTTTTAACGAAGAAGAATCTATCGCTCATGTTATAAAAGAGATCCCCGATATAGTCTCTGAAGTGATTGTAGTGAGTAATAATTCTACAGACAATACCGAAAGTGTGGCAAGAAATGCCGGAGCAACGGTTCTAGTTGAAAAACGAAAAGGATACGGATATGCATGTCTAAAAGGCATGGAATATATCGCCTTAAAAGAAACGAAACCCGAAATTATTGTATTTCTTGATGGAGACTATAGTGATTATCCTGCAGAACTTATAAATATCGTGAATCCCATAATTAATGACGATATTGATATGGTTATTGGGTCTAGAGTAAAAGAACATAGAGAAGATGGATCTATGACAGTTCCTCAGATCTTCGGAAACTGGCTGGCTACAAGCTTAATGAAACTTTTTTTTAATGCTAAATTTACAGATCTCGGACCTTTTAGAGCTATTAAATATAATAAGCTCCTATCATTAGAAATGATTGATAAAACCTATGGATGGACGATAGAAATGCAGTTAAAAGTGTTAAAGAAACGTTACAGTTACGTTGAAGTGCCTGTGCACTATAAAAAGAGAATTGGTGTCTCAAAAGTTTCAGGAACCATAAAAGGTGCTATATTTGCAGGCGTTAAGATTTTAAGTTGGATTTTTAAATATAGCTTTTCATAATGGATATTGCTATCATCATAACCTACACATTGGCCCTACTGATTATATTTATGTATAGTTTGGCTCAACTGAATCTGCTTGTTAATTATCTGAAAGCCCGAAAGCAACCCGACAATTCACCTACTTTTGATTTTTCTAAACAAGAAGAGATTCCACATGTAACAGTACAATTACCTGTATTTAATGAATTGTACGTAATGGATCGTTTACTGGGTAATATTGCAGAACTTGATTATCCTAAAGATAAATTAGAGATACAAGTATTAGACGATTCTACAGATGAATCTGTTACCTCTACTGCTTTGCATATCGAGAAATTGCAAACCACTGGATTAGACATCAAACATATTTGCAGAAAAGATCGAACCGGGTTTAAGGCAGGTGCTTTAAAAGAAGGTCTAAAAATTGCCAAAGGAGAGTATATTGCCATTTTTGATGCAGATTTTCTTCCAGGAAAAAATTGGTTATTACAAACGATCCCATATTTTAAAGATCAAAACATTGGAGTTGTGCAAACACGATGGGGGCATATTAACCGTGATTATTCTATGCTTACCAAAATTCAAGCTTTTGCTTTGGATTTTCACTTCACCATGGAGCAGGTAGGTCGAAATTATAGAGATCATTTTATTAATTTTAATGGTACCGCAGGTGTTTGGAGAAAAACATGTATTGAAGATGCAGGAAACTGGCAAGGGGATACACTCACCGAAGATCTTGACCTAAGTTACCGCGCTCAGCTCAAAAAGTGGAAATTTAAGTATCTTGAAGAAGTAGAAACTCCTGCAGAATTACCAGTTGTTATAAGTGCAGCACGATCACAACAATTTAGATGGAATAAAGGCGCAGCAGAGAACTTTCAAAAATTATACTGGAAACTTCTAAGAGACAAAACAGTTCCTTTTAAAACAAAATTTCACAGTTTCTTTCACTTACTAAACAGTAGTATGTTTTTGTTAGTATTGCTGGTAGCCGTGCTTAGTGTGCCTGTAATGTATATAAAAAATAGCAACCCCATGTTTAGCTGGTATTTTAATGTAATTGCATTTTTTGCATTAAGTACAGTAATATTTTTCTTTTGCTATTGGCATACTTTTAAAAAGATTCATGGTAAAGGGTTTTGGAATTTTATGGAATACATCAAAATGTTTTTTACCTTTTTCTCTATTGCAATGGGATTCTCTGTGCATAATTCTATGGCGGTACTTGAAGGTCATTTTGGTAAGAAAAGTGAATTTGTACGTACACCAAAATTTAATATTAATACCCTAAAAGATTCTTGGAAAGGTAATAAATATGTAAGTAAGAACATTTCGGGTAATACAATTATTGAAGCTGCATTGATGGCATATTTCGGGTTTGCACTATATAGCGCATTTAAACTACAAGACTTTGGTTTATTCTTGTTTCACATCATGCTGTTTCTTGGTTTTGGATTCGTATTTCTTAAGTCTGTAACCTCTAAGTTGTAATGTTACAACAATGGAAACATAACAAATTTTCCATTCTCCTTATTCTAGTTGGAATTCTGTTTTATTGGAGTTTTGCCTATCAGTTAGAACGTACTGATTTTTTAAAACTAATTAGTCTTTGGTCTGTTACATTCTTTATTTCTTATAAGCTTATACAGCAAAACCCAAATAACTGGAAACTTCTTGCAGTTGCGGCATTAGCATTTCGTTTAGTCTTTTTATTTGCAATCCCCAATCTATCGCAAGATTTTTATCGATTCATATGGGATGGGCGAATGTTACTAGAAGGTTTTAACCCATATTTGTCACTTCCCGAAGTATGGATTACCAACGGCAATGCTCCTATCGCACAGGCGCAAGAATTGTATGCTGGGATGGGCCAACTTAATGGTCATCATTATACCAATTACCCTCCTGTAAGTCAGTTTTGTTATTTTATTGCGGCATTATTTGCCAGCAAAAATATTCTCGGCTCTGCAATAGTATTTAGAGCACTCCTTATTTTGGCAGATGTTGGTACTTTTTTCTTTGGAAAAAAATTACTAAAATCTCTTAACCTACCCGAGAAACAGATTTTTTGGTATATCCTTAATCCATTTATCATTATCGAACTAACTGGTAATCTTCATTTTGAAGCGGTAATGATTTTTTTCATCATCTTATCCCTATACTTGCTACAAAAAGGATATTGGTATTGGGCCGCTATTGTTTTTGCACTTTCTGTTTCGGTAAAATTAATCCCTCTTTTGTTTTTACCTTTATTCTTTAAAAAGTTTATTATTGACAAAAGAAGCGGTTTTGATAAAATTAGTATTACTTCTGGGCTACCCAAATTATTAGGCTTTTACAGTATCATATTGACCACTGTTTTCCTAACATTTGCTCCTTTTCTTTCTGGAGCATTCTTGAATAATTTCGGTAAAACAATTAGTCTATGGTTTCAAAATTTTGAATTTAATGCTAGTATATTTTTTATAATACGCTGGATTGGGTATCAAATTGTAGGATGGAATGTGATCGAAACTGCAGGCAAAATATTGCCCATCGTGGTAATAGTCATTTTATTAGGAATAACTTTTATCAGAAAAAATAATACTATACCTCAATTAATTACAGCAATAGTTATTGGTATTTGTACATATTATTTCTTATCCACTACCGTGCATCCCTGGTACATTGCAGTACCATTATCACTTTGTGTGTATACAAATTACAAATTCCCGATAGTATGGTCTTTTGTAATTATCTTAAGTTATACGGCATACATACATCCAGATTTCAAAGAAAACCTTTGGATGGTAGGGCTCGAATACTTCATAGTATTTGCGGTTTTAGGTGTGGAAATTTATCAAAACTCCAAATCCGTTCAACCTTCTCTTACAACATCTTCAAGTTAATAACTTCTTGTTCTGTAAGCTTACGCCATTGTCCTCTTGGTAAATCTTTTTTGGTTAGTCCACCAAAGATTACTCGATCCAATTTGATTACATCATAATTAAGATGTTCAAAAAGTTTATGTATAACATTATTTTTTGCAGATTGCAACTGCACACCTATTTCGTTCTTGGCGGCTCCCTCAATATAAGATATCTCATCTACCTGAATAAAACCAACTTCGAGTTTAACTCCATTGCTGATTTTTTCTAAATCTTCAAACTTCAAATTACGATTTAATTCTACATGAAAGATTTTGCGCACTTCACTTTTATGGTGAGTTAATTTTTTTTCAAGATCTACATCATTTGTAAAAAGCAATAAACCTGTAGTATTACGCTCTAACCTACCAACTGGCTTTAATCTTACCTTAGAGGCATTTGCCACCAATTGCATGACTGTTTTGGTCTTTTCTGGACTAGTAGTAGTTACAAATCCTTTTGGTTTATTTAAAAGAATATACTCTTTCTTTTCGGGAGTAATTAATCTACCGTCAAATTTTACCTCATCTGTTAACTTTACCCTATACCCCATTTCGGTAACAGGTTTCCCATTTACCCAAACACTCCCTGTTTGAATATATAAATCTGCTTCTCTTCTAGAACAAACTCCAGAATTGGCTACAAATTTATTAAGTCTTATCTCATCAGAATTTGAAGCTTTCTTGGGGGTTTTAGCTGTCTTTTGTATTGGAGCGGTACTTTGCCCAAAAGACTTCTTTTTTGATTTCCCACTTCTTTTTCCTCCTTGCGAATGATCTCCACGACTCATATCATAAATTTTGTGCAAAGATAGTTTTTTACTTCTTAGGTTTAACAACTATTCTTCATCAAACCAAACTGTACTTTGACGCTCTCTATTTACACTTAATTGTGTTACGTCTGGTCTTGAATAATGTCCTACAGGGTCAAAGTTTTGTCTTTCTTGTAATACACGATTAAAATCGATTGTTTCGATCAACAACCCTTCTTGATGAAGCACTGGTTTCATTACCCATTCTCCATCTGGACCTGCAATACATGAACCACCATTACCCAATACATCGGGAGCATTTTTTAAGATTTCATCAAAATGTGGTGTGGTCGCGGGAAAATCTTCTTTTCTCATCAAGCTAGATACAGAAATTACATAAGATCTGGATTCTCTTGCAATAAAACGGGTGATATCTTTAGTATTATAATCGCTCCCCGGCCATACTGCAATATGTAAGTTTTCTCCTTGACCATACAAAGCGGTTCTAGGCAAAGGCATCCAGTTTTCCCAACAGTTTAATCCACCAACGGTAAATGCTTTTAAAGGGTGTACTCTAAGCCCATTACCATCACCGGGAGACCAAGTTAATCTCTCTTCATAAGTAGGTTGTAATTTGCGATGTACGGATTTAATCTCTCCATGCTCATTAATATATACTAATGATGCATACAAACTATGTCCTCCTCTATCCAACGGTCTTTCAATAATACCTAAATAGATCGCGATACTGTTCTTTTTGGCAAGATTACAAATGCTATCTAGATCACCTTTTTCTATTACAATAGCATTTTGAGCATAATGCGCATGCACCTCTTTTTGGATAGTACTATCAAATTGTGCCCCATCTGTAAGAGAAACCCAAAAAGGATAACCGGGCAGTAAAGATTCACCAAAAATAATTAGCTCTGCTTTTTGTGCAGCGGCCTCTTGTATTGAATTTTCTATTTTTTTTATCGTTCCAGTTTTATCCAACCAGACCGGAGAAATCTGAGCCAAGGCAACTTTTAGTAATTGATCTTTCATTAATAGTTGAGTTATTTAATGTGTATAAAATTGATTATCAAATTTTTATATTTCAAAAAACATCGTTTCAAAAAATCTCTTCTTAACCTTGTAGTAATATTAAATGGTGCTCAAAAAACAGAAATATGTATCATTATTATACATAAACTAAGAATTCTACAATCAAAAAAATGTTTAAGGTGATAATCTTAAAAAGTAAACATATAAAAAGTATGCATTACTCAAAGTTTAATTTACGTTAAAACCTATTCATTTTAACTTAATCGTAATACTAATCATACATTCTAATAAAATTCGAAATCAAAATAATCTGCACTACTGACCTAAATTTGTGGTGTACTATTAAAACAAATAACATTTTAAACTCGAATCTTAAAACCCAACAAAAATGAAAAAGTTAACAATTTTATTATTCATCATCGTACTAGGACTAGGTCAGGTATTTGCATCTAATGACAACCCAACAAAAAGCCCAGAAAAAGAACTAAGAAACAGAATCGCATTGCTTCTGGACAAACCTGAAATCAAGGTAGAAAAAAACGAAATTTCAGCAAATATTCAATTTGTATTAAATAGCAAAGATGAAATTGTAGTACTATCTGTTGATTCGGAAAAAGAAATCATTGAAAATTATGTAAAAGCCAGGTTAAACTACAAAAAAGTAACTACCGAAATTTCAGAAAAAGATAACAAAGTGTTCCAAATCACTTTGAAAATTAGACGACCTCAAGGAGCGTAAATTATTATTAGATTAGCCTAATCTATTAACCCTACAAAGCAGTTGTACAATAGACACAACTGCTTTTTTGTTTACCAAAGAATCCTATCCAAAATCAGATTAACATCTATCAATACAATACTAAACGTTCCGGCAACTATTATTAATTTTAGAATATTATGCAACCATATATAATGGTTTCTACCCTTAGATATCCATAAGGCTATCAAAAATATTGTTAGAAGCATTAAACACAGATAGAAATATAAATACATATATCCTATCTCATATTTGGTAAGCAAAAAATAAATTGGCACTCCAGAGGTTATAATTAAAGCACTAATTATTCTTTTAGAAATTGGCTCGCCATAAACCACAGGTATCGTTTTATAGTTTTGAGCCATATCCCCCCTTAAGTTACCTAAGTCTTTTACCATCTCTCTCATGATCAACATTAAAAACAAAAAAGTTGCATGAACAAAAATAACTTCATCAAAATTCTTATAATAAATAAATACTGCAAAAAAAGGAGTAATCGCTAATATTGAAGCTACCGTATTACCTATAATAGGGAATTTTTTTAATTTATGAGAATAGAACCAAATTCCGAAAATATAAACAGAAAAAAAGATGACCGCTCTAAACGAAACGTAACTAGCCAAAACCACCGATAAAAAATTTAAAATAAAATATCCCGTGAGTTTTGTTTGTTGGCTTACCAGACGATCCAACATTGTTTTTTGGGGTCTATTGATCAGGTCCTTTTCTTTATCATAAAAATTATTAATAATATAACCTGCTGCAATCACACCAGCAGAAGCTAATACAATAACAAAAAGGTTGGGATCAAAAAGAACATTACTTAATTTAATATGTGGTGCAAGGATAAAAATAGAGGTGAGATACTGAGCAAGTACAATAATCAAAATATTATACCCTCTAACTATAGAAAACAAACTCAAGAGTTTAAGAAAAAAGAGTTTATTCTTTCTAGTAAATAGTAACATAAGTCATTAAAAATTATAGACTACTTCTAGCTTATAATCTTTAAGTGATGCTTGAGCCTTATCAAAATCTTGTGTAAATCCTAAAATGTAACCTCCTCCTCCAGAGCCGCATAGCTTAAGATAATAGTCATTGGTCTCGATTCCATTTTTCCATAGGCCATGAAATTGCTTAGGGATCATAGGTTTAAAGTTATCAAAAACTACATGAGAGAGTTCTTTGATATTTGAAAATAAAGATTTCACATCTCCTTTAAGAAAATCATCAACACAGGCATCTGTGTATTTAACAAACTGATCTTTTAGCATATTACGGAAACCTTCTTGTTTCATGTTTTCCATAAAAATACTAACCATAGGTGCCGTTTCTCCAACAATACCACTATCCAATAAAAAAACTGCTCCTTTTTTATTTTCAGTACTTTGAGAAGGTATCCCTGCAGGCTCTATATTATCTTTAGAATGAATTAAAATCGGCAGACTGAGGTAACTGTTTAAAGGATCTAATCCAGAGCTACTGCCATGAAAAAAAGATTCCATCAACCCAAAGATCTCTTTAAGTTTTAATAGTTTATCTCGAGTAAGGTTTTCTAAAACTGTAATTTTATCTTCGGCATATTTATCATAAATAGCAGCTACCAAAGCACCACTACTTCCAACACCATATCCTTGAGGGATACTACTATCAAAATACATCCCAGAATCAATATCTGCATTGAGTTTTTGCAGATCAAATCGCACAACTCCTTTACTTTGAATTTGTTCTAAATATTTTGCAAAATTACTGAGATTATTATTTGACTTTATTGAATCTTGATCAGACTTATCAGAGACTTTTAATGCTCCTTTAAAAAAATTATATGGAATCGATAGACCTTTAGAGTCTTTAATAATTCCATATTCTCCGAACAAAAGTATTTTAGAATAAAATAGCGGTCCCTTCATTATTGCTGATATAGTTTATCTAATAGGTATTCCTTACTAGGATAAAGTTACAATATTTTTGCTCCCCATCCTATTTTGTCGCAAATATACTGCCCATTCTGACAATACGCAACTAACTCATTCGTAATGAACTCCAAAACCTGATCTTTTTCAGAATCTGGATACAACAGATGTACATTTGCCCCTGCATCTAGTGTAAAACATAATTTTGAGTTCGTTTTTTTACGATATTCCCAAACTTTATGTATTGCAGACAATGTATTTGGTTTCATGAGAATAAAATAAGGCAAGGATGTCATCATCATTGCATGTAGTGTTAATGCCTCACTCTCTACTACTTCAATAAAAGCATCCAGATCTCCCGAAATCAATACCTCTTTAAGTCTGGTTATATTCTCTGATGCTTGTTCAAATCGTTTTCTTGCAAATGGATGATCATGCATTAAGTTATGACCAACAGTGCTGCTTACCTGTTTTTCTCCTTTATCAATCAACAGAATGGTATCTTGATATTCTTCAAAATTTTGGTGGATTTTATACGGAAATGCAACTGCAAATGCATCGCTGCTTCCGTCTATATCCTTGTGCTCTCCCCAAACGGTTATCGGTCCCTCTATACTTCTACAGGCACTACCAGAACCTAAACGAGCCAGAAAAGAAGTTTTTTGTATACATTCGGCATCAGAAATGTTAGGGTTTATTTTTCGCTCTAATTGCATAAGACAATACGCCAAAGCACTCATACCACTTGCCGAAGAAGCAATTCCGCTACTATGCGGAAAAGTATTACTTGTTTCTATAACAAATGTATATTGCTTTAGAAAAGGAAGATAAGATTCTATTCTCTCAAAAAACTTTTGAATTTTAGGTTTAAAATCTGGTTTTGATTTTCCTTCAAAAAATAATTCAAAATCAAAATCATCAGAACTATTATCTAGTTTTCTATATGTTAAACTAGTTGTAGTTTTACATGCATCCAAGGTAAAACTAATAGATGCATTTTCTGGGAGTTGTACAGGTCTTTTACCCCAATATTTAACCAACGCAATATTGCTAGGAGAAGTACAGGTTATTATTCCTTGATCAGGTAATTCAGAAATTATAGGCCATGTAAATTGAGGGTATTCTTTCATATACTAAAAAAAATTTAAGCAAAGATAAGTGCTGCAAGATATTTAAAGCCATAAGTAGTTAAAATAAATTGCTATTTTAGTACTGCACTAACCAATTTTGATGAAAAAAAAGTTATTTCGCATTAGCATTGCGGTGTTTATATGCATATTAATTGGGTTTTTGGGTAGCGTTGCCACCCAAACATCAATTAATACTTGGTATCAAACTTTGAATAAACCTTTTTTTACACCTCCGAATTGGATTTTTGCTCCAGTCTGGACAATTCTGTATATTATGATGGGTATTGCAGCAGGAATTGTATGGAGTAGAGGTTTTTATCATAAATGGGTAAAAGTTGCGTTATATCATTTTGGGTTTCAATTGTTACTCAATGCTGCGTGGTCCATTTTTTTCTTTGGATTACAAAACCCGTTAATTGCATTATTGGATATTATAGCCCTATTTATCCTATTGTTATTTACGATTAAATGGTTTAAAGTAGTAAATACTACAGCCGCTTACCTACTTATACCTTATGCTATTTGGGTTGCATTTGCAACTGCATTAAATTTTGGCATATGGCAATTAAATTGAATGAAGAATACGGAATAAGATTTTTATGAGTAAAAAAGCAATAGTCTTACAGACTACTCTAGAATTAATAACAAAACAGGGCATTAATGCTACTTCTCTTTCTCAAATAATTAAGGAGTCTGGTGTAGCGAATGGAACAGTATACCATCATTTTAAGAATAAAGAAGAAATAATTACCGAACTATACCTAATGCTCACCCAGGATTTTGGTACTGTAGTTATGAGGAATATCCCAGAAGATGATCTCAAGAAACAGTTTACAATAATGTGGCTTAACTTATTTTACTATTTTGTAAATAATCCACTCGCCTTTATTTTCTCTGAACAAATTGCGCGTTCTCCAGAAATTCCGCAATCACTAAAGGATAAAGCTCGCCAATATTATGGTGAAATCGAAGAGTATTTTAAAACCGGGATTAAACAAAAGATTTTTAAAGCTTATAATACCTTGGTTATGGAAGAGTTGTTTTTTGGAAATGTAGTATCCCTGGTAAAAATTCATGAAAACGAACAGGTAAAACTTCAAGAAAAACATATTAATCAGGCCATAGAAATCTCTTGGAGAGGATTTTTAAAAGATCAAACTGTTATCTAATAAAAAAACGAGAAACTCGGGTAAATTTACTCGAGTTTCTCGTTTTTACACTTTACTATATTTTAATTAAACACAATATTAACGCAGGAGTCTTTGTACAAGTTTTTTAACACAAATTCTATCGCTTTTCTTGAGTTGTCTGCTCTACCAATTTCTTCACCTTTAAACTTAAGTTTACCCGTATCTCTGCTCCAGTAAAACTCGTTGTTATCAGATTTAATAATTCGTCTATTTTCTCTTGTTGTTACCTGAAATGCATCAAATTCTTGGCTATATTCTAATCCCGAAGGAAAATACACTTCTGTTACAAACTTGGTTGTACCTTTTCCATATACGTAGCACACACATTCTCCAATATCTTTTGCTTCTGAGACTCTAACCATATTGTTTTGAACAATTTTCCAACCCCCGTTGACTCGTATACCAACAAGATCCATCAACATCGTTCCTTTTTCTGCCAATTTATTATCAATAAAAGACTCAAAACTAATCACTGCCGAAATAGTACCTGCTCTTTCCTTTTGGGTTTGAAAAACCACTTTGTCCAAAATTAGCCTAAACCTGTAGTTATTGTCATCTATAATATCATCTAATTGAGAAGAAATATCATTTTTATCATAATTTTTTCTCACTAAGGCTCCTGATAAATTTACGTATACAGTATTACCCCTATATTTTTCATCAAATAAGTTTAATACATCTTCTTTTTGCGTTCCCTGAGTTAGTGCATTCATTTTATTGATGTAATCCATCAACAGCTTATTAACGGGTTCTTTTTCGTTAAACGCATGTACTTGACAATAGGTACCAAATAAAAAAACAAAAACAAGTAACAATGTAATTTTCTTCATAGTGAACAAGGTATTGGTTAAACCCCATTAATATACGAAATTTTACATAGAATAACTAAAAATCAAAACGATATTGTTAAGTCAATTTACTTAATTCCAATAATTTAATTATAGTCTTAAGGTTTCTGGTGGTTGCGGCACTTTTTAACTTTTTCTCGAAGAAATTATTAGTTAATTTAGTTTTTCTGCACCCATTTGTAGCATAAAGATAAACCACCTTATCAGTAATCAAAAACTGCTCTTCTCCTTGGAAATTAGTATTTATTTCTTCTATTCCCAAAGCATCAGGCTTAGACGATAACAATGTAAAAAACATTTTGTTATCCTCTAATTCTTGTTTGTTAAGTTGCTCTAAAAATGGATTGTTTTCGTAAATCGAGATCAAATTTTCTACGGTAATTATTAAAACTGGCACGTCAAAACCAAACTGTTTTTTAATCTCTTTTTTGATAAGGTCAGATAGTTCAACAGTGTCTTTTTGAGCTCCTTGTAAAATAATATTGCCGCTTTGGATATAGGTTGTAACTCGTGTAAAGTTCAACTTTTCGAGCATTACTTTTAAATCGGCCATTTTCATTTTATGATGACCCCCTACATTAATCCCTCTAAGTAAAGCAATATATGTTTTCATATTATGAAGTTATGGCTTGCGCAGCAATAAAAGCTCCTGTCCAAGCATTCTGGAAATTAAATCCTCCTGTAATGGCATCAATATTTAACACCTCTCCTGCAAAATACAAATTCTTATGCTTCTTGCTCTCAAATGTCTTAAAATTGACTTCTTTTAGATCCACTCCTCCTGCCGTAACAAATTCTTCTTTAAATGTGCTCTTTCCCTGTACCTGAAAACTGGCTACAGTTAATTCTTCGGCTAATTTATGAAGTTGAGATTTACTTATATCAGCCCACCGCATATCCCTATTTACTCCAGCGGCCAGCACCAGGTTTTGCCAAAGCCTTTTAGGCATTTCGAACTGAGCTTTTTTAAAAATTAGTTGTTTAGGAATATTTGTTTTAAAAGAACTGATTTCTTCAATCACTTCTTGTAAGGTATAATCCTTAAGCCAGTTCACTATAATTTCAAAGGTGTATTGACGAGAATGCAACTCTATGGCTCCCCAAGCCGAAAGTTTTAATATCGCAGGGCCACTCATTCCCCAATGCGTAATAAGCAATGGTCCTTCGCTTGATAGTTTAGAGTTCTTTACTTTTATTCGAGCATCTTTTGCAATACCAGGTAAATCTTTAATTCTCGAATCTTTGATATTAAATGTAAATAATGAAGGAACTGGATCTATGGTTTGGTGGTTTAAATCTTGAAGTAATTTCCAAATTTTAGGATTACTCCCTGTGGCAATCATCAGTTTTTTGGCTATAAAATCCCCTTGATTACTTTTAATTTTCCAATGTTCATTTTCGAAACAAAAATTTTTTACCGAGTGATTTGTTAAAATTTCAATAGTAAATTTTCTAGCTTCAGCCAAAAAACAATCGATTATCGTTTGAGAAGAATCCGAGGTTGGAAATATTCTTCCATCATTTTCTATTTTTAAAGACACCCCTCGTTGATCAAACCACTCCATAGTATCTCCTGTCATAAAAGTATGAAAAGGCCCCTTTAATTCTTTTTCTCCTCTAGGGTAGTTTTTACTAAGTTCGTTTGGAATAAATTCTGCATGAGTAACATTACATCTTCCCCCACCCGAAACTCTAACTTTTGACAGCACATCTTTGCCTCTTTCCAAAATAGCTATTCTTAGCTTTGGATTATTTTCGGCTACATTAATCGCTGTAAAAAAACCAGCTGCACCACCACCAACAATTATTAAATCATAGTTCATTCTGCAAAATTCGGAAAATCAGTGATGATACCATCAACTTTCCACGATTTTGATTGTTGCATTAAAAAAGGATCATTTACGGTCCATACAAAAACCTTGTATCCCTGATTTATAGCTACCTCAACACTCTTTTTTGTCAAAGATGATATTGGCGGATGTATCGAGAATGCATCCAAATCCTTGGCAACAATCAAAATAGCATCTACATTTTCTTCTGTTAAAACACCTATTCTAAATTTTGGATTCGTCTTCTTAACCTCGTATAACTGCTGGTGATCAAAACTTGAAATTATAAAATCGTGATACTCCCAACTTGTGTTTTTAATATACTCCTCTAATAAAGCCATTGTGGGTAAGGCAGTATATTTTCCCTTTAGCTCAACATTTAATGCACACTTAGCATCTATATGTCTTAAAACCTGATCAAGAGTAGGAATTAAAAACCCCTCTTTTGTAGTAAACTGTTTTAATTCTGATAATGTATAATCAGACACTGCACCCTTACCGTTGGTGGTTCGATCCAAAGTTTTATCATGGATTACAATCAGTTCTCCAGATTTGCAACAATGAACATCTATTTCTATCCCATCAACTCCATGCCTCAAAGCTTCTGATATAGAAGCTATAGTATTTTCTGCTATCAACCCAGCTGCTCCTCGGTGTCCAAATATTTTCATCGGTTTAAATTTTTTCAATGTGTTCTGCATTGTCATAAAATTTATTTCAAAAAATAATCTGAGTTTCAAAAAATGAAACTCACTCACCCTATTATTGCATTGTAGATAATAACTGGGGTTTATGGAAACGGCATTAATTGTCACAAAACAGTTTGTTGTTCTACGGGAATCACTAAACCTTAAATCCAAGCTGGGTAGGACGAGACATTGGATTTATGGCAGTACAGTTGCCCATAATTTTTTCGGCAATTAGCTGATTTTTTGCAATTCCCTAAATTCTCCTATACCTAGGTGTAGGAGAATTTTAATATCAAATTGCCTTTTATTTAAATGCTGGGAAACCTGTTATATCCATTCCGGTAATAAGTAAATGAATATCATGTGTTCCTTCATATGTAATGACACTTTCCAGATTCATCATATGTCTCATAATACTATATTCTCCTGTAATCCCCATACCACCAAGAACTTGCCTTGCTTCTCTAGCGATTTTTATAGCCATATCTACATTGTTTCGCTTTGCCATCGAGATTTGAGCTGAAGTAGCTTTGCCTTCGTTTCGTAATACTCCTAATCGCCAAGCCATCAATTGCGCCTTGGTAATTTCGGTAATCATTTCTGCCAATTTCTTCTGTTGCAATTGAGTAGCGGCTATAGGTTTATCAAACTGAATTCGTTCTTTGGCATACCTAAGAGCAGTATCATAACAATCCATTGCCGCGCCTATTGCGCCCCAGGCTATTCCATAACGGGCAGAATCCAAACAACCCAAAGGTGCGCCTAATCCACTTTTATTGGGTAATAAATTTTCTTTAGGCACTTTTACATTATCAAAAATTAACTCACCAGTAGCCGATGCACGAAGAGACCATTTATTATGTGTTTCGGGAGTAGAAAAACCTTCCATACCACGCTCTACAACTAACCCATGGATTCTTCCGTTCTCATCTTTTGCCCAAACCACTGCAATATCAGCAAAAGGTGCATTAGAAATCCAAAGTTTGGCACCATTAAGCAAGTAATGATCTCCTTTATCTTTAAAATTAGTGGTCATCCCTCCAGGGTTTGACCCATGATCAGGCTCTGTAAGACCAAAACAACCCATAAATTCTCCTGAAGCTAATTTGGGAAGGTATTTTTTTCGCTGTTCTTCGTTACCGTATTTCCAAATAGGATACATTACTAGTGACGATTGTACAGACGAAGTTGACCGAACACCAGAATCTCCTCTTTCGATCTCTTGCATAATCAAACCGTAACTAATCTGGTCTAATCCAGCACCTCCATACTCCTCGGGGATATAAGGTCCAAAAGCTCCTATTTCTGCAAGGCCTTTGATAATTTGATTAGGAAATTCTGCACGTTGGGCATACTCCTCGATAATAGGAGAAACTTCTCGTTTAACCCAGCTACGGGCCGCATCTCGTACCAATTTATGCTCATCGCTAAGCAATTCATCAATATTATAATAATCGGGAGCTTCAAAAAGATCAGGTTTCATATGTATTTTTAAAGTATTTTCAATTTTATTCAAGCAAAACGCTAAACAAATGTAATTAATGAAAAAGGAGCAGGCAATTTTTTTGACATTTTTAAAAATATCATTTTAAAACCGAGAATTGTTTAATCATGATTAACACCATTAGAAAGCATTTTTTAATTGTATTTTTTATAAGAACTTGTGTACAAATTCCGCAGTATACATTTCATTTCTACACAAATAAGAATTCTTTAACACAATAGGTCTTAAAAACGAAAACACTCATAACTTATTGCAAAACAGTTAATTATATTCCAGAAAGCATGATTATTATATCTATGGCATAATTATTCTAATGGTATATGTGTAATAAATTTTAAAACCTTTAAAGAAATAAAAAATGAAAAAATTATTTGTATTGCCAGTATTAGCATTTGGATTATTAATAGGAACACAAGGTATCACCGCGCAAGAAATAGCTTCTAATGATAATACAGAAGTAGCTACCACGGTCCAGGATAAATATATAGATCTAGCTGTAGAGAATTTGCCCCAAAAAGTTCTTGATGCTGTTGCAAAAGATTATGCAGGAGCTACAATCGAAAGCGCAGGAGCCAAAGAGGATGCATCAGAATTCAAATTAGTTTTGAAACAAGGAGAAAAAGAAATGGAAGTTTTTTGTGATGCAGATGGAAATTGGATAACTAAAGACTAATCAAAATAAAAGCTTTAATTGATAAAACATTATGAATTAAGCTTTGTAGAGTGATTGAATTTTGAAAAGGAAGGTTGTGTACAATCTTCCTTTTCTGCATTGTACAGTATCTGGGATTACATTTTTAGATAAAAATCCTTGGTCAGGTTAATATACGCGTCGGTATACTGATGTCGTGATTTTTCTATGATAAGTTCATCAATTTCAGTATCTATTTTTTCAAAACCGAACAACAACATTGACCTTTTAATATCGGATGTTTTGGCACCTCTTACTCTTGTTATTTTTTGAGGATACAACTTTATTTGTTCTCCTATATCAATAACTTTTTTCTCCTCTTTATAAGGCAAAATAATTGCCAATTGCCCATCTTTGGTTAACAATTTGGTTGATCCAATCATTATATGCTCTAAAGGAAGTGCATCCTGAAATCTTGCTAAATCTCGTTGTGTATTGTCTGTCTTATAATCTTCTGTATAAAAAGGCGGGTTGCTAATTAACAAATCATATTGATCATCAATCTCAGTTACAAATTCTTGAAAAGAGGCATGATAGCAAAATAATCTATCTCCCCAGGGTGAGGCTTCGAAATTCTCAACAGATTGTTCGTATGCTTCTGTATCAATTTCGATAGCATCAATTATTTCTGCCTGAGATCGCTGAGCAGCCATTAAAGCAATTACTCCAGTACCCGTTCCTATATCTAAAATTGAATTTACCGTTTCTCTAATTGGAGTCCAAGCACCCAAAAGCACACCATCTGTGCCTATTTTCATAGCACATCGGTCCTGAAGAACAGTAAATTGCTTAAAATCGAATGGTTTTTCAGACATTATGTTTAGAGATAAAGATCTATGAGTCCCTCTGGTGTAGTAACATGTACTGTTTTAGAACCCCTATCTATCCTTTCTATAAATTCATCGTTCATTGGGATAAGAATCTCAATACCTTTACGATCAATCTCAAACAATGCTTGAGCTGTTGAGTCATTAATGGATTTGATCACACCTACTTCTCCAAAATTAGCATCAATTATGGTAAACCCTATAACCTCATGAAAATAAAATTGATCCCCTTCAAGTTTGGGAAGCAATGTAAGAGGAAGATATATTTTGGCTTTCATTAAATCATCGGCATCTTCTTCGGTATCGACATCCTCAAACTTTACTCTAAGTAGATCACTTTTATGAAGCGAGCTTTTTTCAATAAAAAATGGAACCAGATTGTTGTTATAATCAACAAATACTGATTCCATTTTCACATAGCTTCCGGGTTCATCGGTATCTAATTTTATCAATACCTCGCCCTTAAAACTAAATTTACTTACGATTTTACCTAGATAGAAGCATTCTTCTTTCTTCATCGTCAATAATGCAACTATTCTTCTTCGTTGCTTGCTTCTGTAGTAGCTTCAGTTTCCTGAGCTTCTTCAGCCACTTCTTCTGCATTTGCTTCAGCCTCTGCTTGTGCAGCTTCAGCTTCGCGCTTTGCATTTACTTCTTTCTCAGCTTCCAGAGCTTTTGCTTTTGCAGCTGCATCAGCTTTAGCAATAGCATCTTTCTTTGAGTTTACAGTTCCTTCTTTTTCTGATACCCATGCTTGAAATTTTTCTTCAGCTTGCTCCTCAGTCAAAGCTCCTTTTCTTACTCCACCTGCCAGGTGATTTTTAAGTAAAGCTCCTGTATACGATAAAATAGCTCTTGCAGTATCGGTAGGTTGCGCACCGTTTTGTAACCACTTTACTGCACCATCAACATCAAGGTCAATATTTGCAGGGTTTACATTTGGATTGTAAGTACCTAACTTTTCAAGAAATCTACCATCTCTTTTTGATCTAGCATCTGCAGCTACGATCCAGTAAAAAGGTTTTCCTTTTTTACCATGTCTCTGTAATCTGATTTTAACAGGCATATAAATTAATTTTTGGGTACACGACCCGGTTTATAATTGAGGGCGCAAATGTAGTTATTTTTAATTTAAAAAAATTACAAATTTGAAAGTTTATATGCTTTAAACGAATACTTTATACTTCTTTAGGGTATTCTTAAGAATTCTTATCTCTAATTTTGTAAGGCAAAATTCGTATAAATTAAATACAAATTGTTGAAAAAGCATGTTTTTTGTGTATTTCATCGATATTATATGCTTTTTTTCGATAAAAAAATTGTTTTGTTCGAATTTTCATCATATGTTTGTAGGGTAAACATTTTTACTGTGTGTAAAAAACATAGTCAAATATTGCAAAAGCCCCAAGCCTATGATTAGAATAACTACTATATTTTTAGCAGTTTTCTGCCTTATTATTACTTCTTGTTCTACCGATATCGAAATCAACGACCCTGCTTTGCAGGCAAAAGTTGAAGGAGAAACGTTTAGATCTACAATTAAAAAAGCGGTTATTTATGATGACGGAACATTAGTCATTTCAGGAAGTGAGGGAGAAAAATCCATTAGTTTTACGACTTCATCTACTAAACTTGGAACTTACAAGATTAAACAACAAACGTTAAGTAAAGTAAGTTTCTTAAACAGTCAGAAAAAGTTTACTTCAAAAGATGGAGAAACTCAAGGAGAAGTTATTATTACTGAAATATTCAACAATGAAATATCTGGTAAATTTTTCTTTAAAGGACTTACTGATAATGACGGTAATATTGTAGATTTTAACCATGGTTGGTTTTACAGATTACCAATCGAAAGTGGTTCTATTCAAGAAGAAGAAGAAATTGACCCGATCAATCCATGTCTTTTAAATGCATCATTAACAGCACTTGTTGATGGCACAGAAATGATTACAGATAGTCATGATGCTAACCTTTTTGGAGTAAAAGATGCATCTATCCTAATTAAAGCTACAAATGGGTCTGGAGAAATAGCAATAGTATTTCCTTCAGGAATAACCCCAGGAAGCTACGCCCTTTCAGGATCAGGTGATTATAGTGCAACATATACGTCGGGTACCGACAAATCCTCTGCACTATCAGGAACATTAATAATATCAGAACATAATATCGATACACAGTGTATTAGCGGAAGTTTCGAATTTGAAACCAGAAGCGGTATTCAAGTATCAGAAGGTTTCTTTGATTTTGGTTACTAAACACCAACTCAACTTGACGCCGAAAAGCACTCATTATTAATAATGAGTGCTTTTCTTTTTTTGGTCATTAGAGAATTTTCGAACATATCTAAATTGACATACCATACCACAAAAGTTTAATTTACACCTTCAAATTTACTCAAAACGAAACGATCCAAAAGTGTTAGATATCTAACATTTATGGGCCTTAACAGTTTTTTCAAGGTGTTATCTCTTTGTTAATTAATTGCTAATAATTACATAAAATTACCAATATTCTGCAAAGCCTTTTTTTCTTCATTTTTACCTTAAACCCCTCTAAAACAGTATATTTTTTAGTTATCGCAAAAAAAATATCTATAAATTTTTTTTATTCTAACTGTTTTCATCTTGTAAGAACAAAATATTCTGTCGTCTCAACTTATATCAAAATATAACATCTGTTTTTTTGATTTACAGAAACAATTGGCCAACTGTTTTTCTATAAAAAGTATAAACATTTAAAAAACACAAAATGAAAAATTTAAGAACCATATTTTTAAGCCTAGTAGCATGCTCAGCATTTATTGCTTGTAGCGATGATGATGACTCTCCAGGGGTTGATCTTCCAGCCCCATCAGAAGCAAGCTTATTATTAGAAAGTATTCGTCAAGATGGTGGAACTCCATATAATGCAGATAGTCCTGCACTTACATTTACTGCAGATCAAAATGTCTTTTTGCCAAGTGTACTGGGTATTGATTACCGAATTGACAGATCTGTTGTTCCGGCAGGACCTACAGCAAGGTTTCCTATGTTCCAGGGTTGGGAAACTACAACCAATGGCCCTCGAGAATTATATTATGTAATCACTGAAGCTTCTGACAGTGATTTGGCTAGAGATTTGGGGGTTATTTTTTCTCCTAGAATGGCTGAATCAATAGGATCTGGCGGAGAACAAAATGCAACATGGACCGATGACGGAAGACTTGTTTTTGAAGGATCGGTTGATTTTTCTCCGAAAAGATCTTTGATAGCAGGTGGTGCATCTGATGATGGAATTCTATTTGGTTTTCCTCCTGCAGAAGTAAACCCTGGAGCTATTGCCGATGCTCGTTGGTCTTCATATGTAGTATTGCCTAGTGGAGCTGTAATTAATGCTCAACCCGTAGCCAACAGTACAGGTATTCACGATAGAATTCCACATCCAGATGGTAATGGCCCAGATCAAGAAGACGATTTAAACAATCCTAACTTTGCACCAGATCAAGCCGCTGTAGTTATGCAATTATTAGACGGGTGGCAAGATGGTAGACCGTATTATTTCCATATCGTAACCGATACTTCAGATCCAGGTCCTGCAACTATAGAATTGGGTGTTTTTGCACCAAGATTAGCAAACCTACCTACATTTGGATTATTTCCAGGAGGCTCTATGTTACCTTTTAGCCCAACGGCAAACGGAAGAACGACAGATACAGATGGAAATGGAGTACAAGGCCTTAACTCAGCATCATTGAGTGATCGACAAGTACAAGATCCAACAAACACATTCCCTATTGATCCTAGAGACGAAAGATATGCTCCAATGTGGGATGCCCATATTACAGAATTCACTATTCCAGAATCTGAGCGCCCAATTTTAAGAAGTTTTGATCAAATAAATGAGCTTCTGGCGGATGGAACTTTAATTCCATTTAGAGGAAATGCAAACCCAAGCCCATTAGCAAACTCGCTTTCAGATTTGTTAACTGCCACAGGTGCAATTATCAATTGCCCAGTAATCACACAGCCTGCAGGAAATGTAATTGGCACACAAATTGGAAACCCTCGTAACAATTAAAAAAGTAAATTAAGATATCATTTTTGAGTACCCAAAAAAACCTTAGTAACTCTATGTTCCTGAGGTTTTTTTGATTAATTCATCCATTTTGAACGTAAAAAACAATCTTAAGAAAACACTATAATCAGGTCGTTAATAATTCGGGATAACTTTTCAAAAATGAAACCTATGATTTTACGTATTTTTGAAAGTCTATAGTAAGGGTTTAATTTTCTCGAAACATATCTTTTATGTATTTAATATTTGATACCGAAACCACCGGATTACCAAAACGTTGGGATGCTCCTATTAGCGATACCGACAACTGGCCACGTTGTATCCAGATTGCCTGGCAATTACACGACGCCATGGGTAATTGTATCGAACACCAGGATTATCTGGTTAAACCCGATGGATTTAACATCCCTTATGATGCAGAAAAAATACATGGTATCTCAACAGAATTAGCAGAACAAGATGGGATTACTCTGCAGGAGGTTCTTGAGAAATTTAATGTTGCTTTATCGAAAACCAAATTTATTGTAGGGCAAAATGTAGGTTTTGATGTTAATATTATGGGAGCAGAATTCTACCGTTTGAATGTAGAAAATGATCTACAAAATCTCCCTGTTCTTGACACATGTACCGAAACAACCGCAAGTTTATGTCAAATCCCAGGAGGTAGAGGAGGAAAATTTAAACTCCCGACACTAACCGAATTACATGAACATCTATTTGGTATAGCCTTTGGCGAAGCGCATAATGCAACGGCCGATGTTGAAGCTACCACACGATGTTTTTTTGAATTAATTCGTAAACAACTGTTTACTCTAGAAGAATTAGACGTACCATCTGATTACTTTCAAAATTTCAAAGAAGCTAATCCTGAGCCTATTCAGTTAATAGGATTAAAACACATTAACCTACAAAAAGCTTCTCAAAAAATACGAGAAGAACTTACTAAAAAAGAAGACACTAATCTATCTCAGCAAGAAATAAACCAAAACATTGCCGCTCTTGATGAAGTAGATTTTGCACACTTACATAACCACACTCAGTTCTCTGTACTACAATCCACCACAAGCATCCCTGATTTGGTAAAAATAGCTGCACAACATAAGATGAAAGCTGTAGCCATGACAGATCATGCTAACATGATGGGTGCTTTTCATTTTGTTCAAGCGGTATCTAATCATAACAAAAGTGTTAAAGCAGCAAATGCCGAAGCTATTGAAAATGGACAAGAACCCGAAGGCATAGAAATGAAACCAATTGTTGGTTGCGAGTTTTTTGTATGTGAGAATCATACAGATAAATCCCGAAAAGATAATGGATATCAAATTGTGATGCTTGCCAAAAACAAAAATGGCTACCATAATCTTGCAAAGATGTCCTCTATTGCTTTTGTGGATGGTTTTTATTATTTGCCCAGAATTGACAAAGAAGTTATTAAACAATATAAAGAAGATATCATTGTACTTACAGGAAATCTTTATGGAGAGGTTCCCAGTAAAGTTTTAAATATTGGCGAAAAACAAGCCGAAGAAGCATTGCTTTGGTGGCATCAAGAATTTGGAGATGATCTTTATATAGAGGTCATGCGCCATAATCAAGAAGACGAAAACAGAGTTAATCAGGTGCTAATAGAGTTTGCCAAAAAACATGCTATAAAAACGGTTGCCACCAATAACACGTACTACTGCGAGAAACAAGATGCCAACGCACACGATATTTTATTATGTGTAAAAGATGGTGAAAAACAAGCTACACCTATAGGTCGAGGTAGAGGATATCGCTATGGTTTGCCAAATCAGGAGTACTATTTCAAAACGCAGGAAGAGATGAAAAATCTCTTCAAAGACTTACCTGAAGCCATTATAAATGTACAGGAAATCGTAGACAAAATCGAACCTTTTGTACTTGCTAGAGATGTATTACTACCGGCTTTTGATATTCCTGAAGAGTTTTTATTCGAAGAAGATAAACTCGATGGAGGAAAACGTGGAGAAAACAAATACTTAAGGCATATCACCTATGAAGGTGCCAAGAAAAGATATGGAGAAATTACTCCCGAGATTGACGAACGATTAGATTTCGAACTCAAAGTAATAGAAAAAACGGGGTATCCAGGATACTTTTTAATTGTCGAAGATTTTATCCGTGCAGCACGCGATATGGATGTTTCTGTTGGCCCTGGTCGAGGATCAGCAGCAGGATCAGCAGTTGCATATTGCCTTTGGATCACCAACTTAGACCCTATAAAATACGACTTACTTTTTGAGCGTTTCTTAAATCCTGATCGTGTAAGCATGCCCGATATTGATATTGATTTTGATGATGAAGGTCGAGGTAGGGTTATGGATTATGTAATCGAAAAATATGGAGCCAATCAGGTAGCACAAATCATCACTTACGGTACTATGGCTGCAAAATCATCGATACGAGATACTGCTCGTGTTCTTGATCTTCCGCTTGGAGATGCGGATCGAATTGCTAAGTTAATTCCTAATATGTCCAAATTGGGTAAAATTTTTGGGGTCGATGAAGCTACTTTAAAGAAAAAATTTAGAAGCGACGAATTAGAAAAGGTTAATGAACTTCTTAATATTGCCGAAGGAAGTGATCTTGAAGCTGAAACGTTAAACCAAGCCAGAGTATTAGAAGGATCTGTACGAAACACGGGTATCCATGCCTGTGGGGTAATTATTACTCCTGATGATATTACCAAATTTGTTCCCGTAGCTTTAGCAAAAGATTCTGACATGTACTGCACGCAGTTTGATAACTCTGTTGTAGAAAGTGCTGGCTTACTAAAAATGGATTTCTTGGGTCTTAAAACCCTAACTCTTATTAAAGATACGGTCAAAATCGTAAAAGCAAAGCATGGCGTAGAGCTTGATCCAGAAAATTTCCCGCTTGATGACGAAGAAACCTATGCACTCTTTCAAAGAGGAGAAACCGTGGGTATATTTCAATACGAATCACCTGGGATGCAAAAATATCTGAAAGAACTAAAACCTTCTGTTTTTGCAGATCTTATTGCTATGAATGCGCTTTACAGACCAGGTCCATTAGAATACATTCCGAGTTTTATTAACAGAAAACATGGTACCGAAGAGATTATCTATGATCTTGAAGCTTGTGAAGAGTATTTAAAAGAAACTTATGGGATTACAGTTTACCAGGAGCAAGTAATGTTGCTTTCTCAAAAACTTGCAAATTTCACCAAAGGTGAAGCCGATGTTTTACGTAAGGCAATGGGTAAAAAACAAAAAGCTGTTCTGGATAAAATGAAGCCGAAATTTATTCAGCAGGCTTCAGAAAAAGGACATGCCGAAGATAAATTAGAGAAAATCTGGAAAGATTGGGAGGCTTTTGCCGCCTATGCCTTCAACAAATCTCACTCTACATGTTATGCCTGGATTGCTTATCAAACAGCATATCTTAAAGCGCATTATCCTGCAGAATACATGGCAGCGGTATTATCGAATAATATGAATGACATCAAGCAAGTTACTTTTTTCATGGAAGAATGTAAACGCATGAAATTAGATGTACTGGGCCCGGATGTTAATGAATCTTATCGCAAATTCTCGGTTAACAAAGATGGTGCTGTTCGATTCGGAATGGGCGCTATAAAAGGAGTTGGATCAGGAGCCGTAGCTACAATAGTTGAAAACAGAAAAGAGAATGGCCCCTTTAAATCTATTTTTGATGTTGCAAAGCGTATTGATCTTAGAGCTGCTAATAAAAAAGCATTTGAGAGTTTGGCTCTAGCCGGAGGATTTGATTCATTTGGCGATACACACAGAGGGCAATATTTTCATGATGAAGGAGATGGAATTACTTTCTTAGAAAAAGCCGTTCGTTATGGATCTAAATTTCAAGAAAGTGAAAATTCTTCTCAAGTTAGTTTATTTGGAGAGGCTAGCGAAGTACAGATCCCTGAACCTGTAGTACCGCCCTGCGAAGAATGGGGTACTATGGAAAAACTTGCTCGCGAAAAAGAAGTAGTTGGAATCTATCTATCTGGACATCCATTGGATGATTTTAAATACGAAATGAAATATTTCTGCAACGCTACGTTGTTAAATTTTGCAGATCTAGAAAGCAATATCAATCGTGAACTTTCTTTTGGCGGGGTAATTAGCAGTGTAGAACATCGTACCTCAAAAAACGGTAAAGGGTGGGCAACATTTATTGTTGAAGATTATAATACCGCTCACGAGTTTAGGATTTTTGGAGAAGAATACCTTAAACATCGCCCTTTTTTGGTAAAAAACACATTTGTATATGCCAAAGCATATGTAAAAGAAGGCTGGGTTAATCGAGATACAGGAAAAAAAGGAGACCCCAGAATTCAATTTAATAGTTTTCAACTTTTACATGATGTTATGGAAAGTTATGCCCGAAAACTTACTATTCAACTAGATATTAATGACCTATCCGATTCCAGAATTGATGGACTAAAGGAATTATTAACTGAGCATAGTGGAAATCACACTTTAAATTTTGTGATTTACGAGATGGCCGAACAATTAAAATTGCATATGCCAAGCAGAAAACAAAAGGTTAACATTTCTCAAGAACTACTTATGGCCCTCGAAAATGATTCGGTCTATTACAAATTAAATTAGAAACATTTTATATCCTAAAAAATAGACAACTAATTTCTAATTGGATTGTTTCAATATATCCATATTCTTAATCTCAAAAAGACTTGGTTTTTAACCTTAATATTTGTTTTCAAGGTGATCTTCTAAATAGTAAAAAATACTCACTTAACGTGTTAGTTATCTAACACTTATACTTTTTTTACACCCTCTTAAAAAGTGAGAAAATATGGTAATTATTTGTTAAAAAAACTCTTTAACCAAACCCTTTTTTTTACCCAAAAACCTTGTAAAAGCCTTAAAATCAATGAAATTCAAAATTAATAAAGTTTAGAGCGACATTATTTATTTTATTTTAAAATTACTTGTTGTAAGTATAAAATATGGATAGCGTCTCAACTTATATCAAACCTTAAAACCTTTGATATTTAAAAACGATTGGCCGATTGTTTTCTTTTTAGAAATTTTTAGAATATAACTATTAAAAACGCACAAAAATGAAAACTTTTAAAACCGTACTTTTAAGTATTTTTGCTATCTCGTTATTCATAGCTTGTAGCACCGATGACACTATTGTCACAGAAGATCCATTAACAATAAATGAAACCGCAGAAGACGCTCTGGAAAAAGAGGCACAAACAAAAGGCCTATTTCAATCATTAAGAGCTTTAAAAGAAGCCAAAATACTATTAAATAGTATTCGTAGAGATGGAGGAGTTCCGTTTAACCTGTTTAATCCCGCACTTAGGTTCACAGAAGCACAAAATGTTTTTTTACCAAGTGTTTTAGGTATAGATTTCAGAATAGACAGATCTGTTGTTCCTGCTGGACCTACAGCTAGGTTCCCAATGTTCCAAGGCTTGGAGACCTTACCTGACGGAAGTCAAAGAAAGGGGTATTATGTCATAACAGAAGCATCTGATAGATTTATGGCCAAAAAACTAGGCGTGATTTTTTCTCCAAGAATGGCAGCATCAATTGGGTCAGGAGGCGAGCAAAATGGTTATTTCAATCGTCGAGGAAGATTAGTTTTTGAAGGATCTGTGGATTTTTCGCCAAAAAGATCTTTGGTTACCGGACCTGCAGATGGATTATTGTTTGGTTTCCCGCCAGCAGAAGCTAACCCAGGTGCTATTGCAGATTCAAAATGGTCTTCGTATGTAGTGCTTCCAAGTGGTGTGGTGATTAATGCTCAATTGGTAGCAAATAGTACTGGTATTCACGATAGAATTCCTAATCCAAATGGAAACAGTATCGAAGATCAGGATGATTTAAACAATCCTAATTTAGCTATTGATCAAGCTTCAGTTGTAATGCAACTTTTGGATGGATGGCAAGATGGAAGACCATATTATTTTCATATTGTTACTGATACTTCGGACCCAGGGCCTGCAACGATAGAATTAGGAGTTTTTGCTCCAAGATTGGCAAACTTACCAACATTCGGATTGTTTCCCGGGGGATCTATGTTGCCTTTTAGCCCTACAGCAAATGGTAGAACTACAGATACAGATGGCTTTGGAGTACAAGGCTTAAATACAGCTTCTTTAAGTGATCAACAAGTACAAGATCCAACAAATACTTTTCCTATTGACCCTAGAGACAACAGATATGCACCAATGTGGGATGCGCACGTTACAGAATTTACAATTCCCGAAGTAGATCGGCCAATATTAAGAAGTTTTGATCAAGTAAATCAACTTCTAGAAGAAGGCATTTTAATCCCTTTCAGAGGTAACGCCAACCCTAGTCCACTAGCAAATTCTTTATCCGATCTATTAACAGCTACCGGAGCAATCATAAATTGCCCAGTAATTACACAACCCGATGACAGTGTTATCGGTACGCAGATTGGATTACCACGTAACTATTAAAATTAACATAAAAGTTAAGTAGAAATTTAATAAAGCTTAGTGGTCATTGTACTTCTAAGCTTTTTCTATTCAACCAAAAATTATCCGGCAAACATTTCGACTCCTGATCTTAACTAGTCACGATCACAACTAATAACTATAGCCAATATAATACATCTTTAATAAAAAGTATTGATCAGTACCATAAATGGTCTCTTGTTTGATATAAAAATCCATAGGATAGCGTTTATAACCAAAGAAGACCATCTTTATTTTTTGGTTGCAAGTATTAAAAACCGAAAGATTAAAACAATTCTTCTCAAAACAGAATTATTTAATATTATATTTGACATCAAGAAACTTGATAACCCTATAGTCAAAACAAATATTACGTATGTAAGCTTTGGCAGAATTATTGACTAATTTTGTGAATATTAAAAACAAATAAGAATTTTTTAAATAATAAATAACTATGGCACTAGAAATAACAGACGCTACTTTTGATGAAGTAGTCCTAAAAAGTGATAAACCTGTATTAGTAGATTTTTGGGCTGCATGGTGTGGACCTTGTAGAATGGTAGGCCCTATCATCGAACAAATTAGTGATGAATATGACGGAAAAGCGGTTGTAGGTAAGGTAGATGTTGATGCTAACCAAGAATTTGCGGCTAAATATGGAGTAAGAAATATCCCTACTGTATTAGTATTTCAAAATGGAGAAGTAGTAGGTCGTCAAGTAGGAGTATCTCCGAAAAATGTATACGCAGAAGCTTTAGATTCTCTTTTATAAGAGAACTTTGGATATAAATTAATAAAAAAGGTTTGACGAATTGTCAAACCTTTTTTATTTTCACAGAAATCTGCACTATTTATGGATATTCAAAAAGAGATAAATAAAACCGGTGGTTTCACTAATCTTGAATTATTGGCCAAGCAAGTGGTCGAAGGTTTTATTTCGGGAATGCATAAAAGCCCTTTTCATGGATTTTCTGCAGAATTTGCTGAGCATAAAGTATACAATAATGGTGAGAGCACTAAACATATCGACTGGAAACTCTTTGCAAAAACCGATAAGCTTTTTACCAAACGTTATGAGGAAGAAACAAATCTGAGATGTCATATAATTATTGACAACTCCTCTTCTATGCATTATCCAAAAGTTAAAGAACACCATTTAAGCTCTCTAAACAAAATTAGTTTTGCCGTTTTGGCCACGGCTTGTCTAATGAATATTTTAAAAAAACAGCGTGATGCTATTGGCCTAAGTATTTATAGTGATGAGTATGATTATTATGCTCCAGAAAAAGGAAGCGAACGGCATCATCAAATGCTTTTAAACAATTTAAATCAAACTTTGATTAACGGTTCGACTGATAAAAATACTGACACGTATAGATTCTTACATCAGATTGCAGAAAAAATACATCGTAGATCTTTGATTTTTTTATTCACAGATATGTTGCAAGCCACTTCGAGTCCAGAAAAGTTATTTGAAGCATTAAGGCATCTTAAATACAATAAACATGAAGTAATCTTATTTCATACTATTGATAGTGAGAAAGAAATTAATTTTGATTTCAACAATCGCCCTACCCGATTTGTAGATGTCGAAACCGGAGAACATATTAACCTATATGCTGATAATATCAAAAACAACTACCAAAAAGAAGTCTCTTCCTATTTTTATGATTTAAAACTGAAATGTGCTCAATACGGTATAAAATATGTATTAGCAGATACCACAAAAGATTTTGATAAAATTTTGACTACATATTTGGTTGAAAGGCAGAAATTTACCTGATTTTAAAATATTAAATTCAAAAAAAATAAAAAAAACATTTGCGGGTAATAAAATGAGGTGTATATTTGCATCCGCAATAAGGCCTTGGTCTGGTAGTTCAGTTGGTTAGAATACCTGCCTGTCACGCAGGGGGTCGCGGGTTCGAGTCCCGTCCAGACCGCAAAATTGCAAAAGCTTCAACTACCATTGAAGCTTTTTTTGGCAATTAAAAATGTTGTGTTGTCTCACGCTAAGCGTGAGTGGTTTAGTAGTAAACCAATGAGAAGCTTTTCCATATAAATTGGAGAGGCTTTTTTTAATTTATATAAGACCGTATATTAAAAACCCTGCTAAAACACGCCTTCTATCCATAAACCATAAAGAATTAAAAGAGACATCAAAAACATAAGCAATCCTGCCCATCTAAATTTATATCCTGTCTTAACGGTTACTTTTGCCAAACTAGCAATACCCAATGATGGTACCATTAAATAAACAAATGCTTTGATGATCTGTAAAACTCCATATAGTGTGATCAAAACTTTAGGCCAATCCCAAATAAAATGAAATGAAACAATCAAAGATCCCATGCCTAATGCAATCAATGCATTTATAACATTTCCAACGTTCTTATACTTATATAGAAATACAAAAAAATCAATCCATATTTTGGGTTGTAGGAAATGAGATAAGCCCACTATCCCTATATTTATAGCCGTAAACAATTCTATAGATTGTGTACTATTCATAGTTTTAATTTTACAGAAAAACTATTTGATCTTTTCTAGAACAAATTCTCCCAATGATCCCAAACCTCTTGAATAAAAAGGATTAAGAATGCTATACAAACAATAAATTTAATAAAAGTGCCTGCCAAGAACCCTATAAACGACCCAAATGCAGCCTTAAGAGCTTTTGAGGACTCAGAACTATCTCTTATAAACTCACCAATAAATGCTCCGGCAAATGGGCCAATAATAATCCCAAAAGGCCCCATAAAAATTAATCCCACGATTAGACCTAGCGAACTGCCAATCATCCCATATTTAGTGCCTCCGAATTTTTTAGTTCCTAAGGCAGGAACTATATAATCCAATACCCAGACAACAATAGAAACTCCTAAAGTAATCCCCAAAAAAGTCCAATTTTGAGGTATGGCATCAGTAAAATGGAGGATTAACAGACCAATCCATGACGTAAATGGCCCTGGCAACACGGGCAGAAAACTACCCACCAAACCTATAAGACAGAATAGAAATCCAATGATGATCAGGGCAATATCCATGTATATATATTTTGCCTATATGACGAGCCTAATATCAATTTGTTACATTTTTTTAACTAAAAAACTAGTTATAACTAAATATTTAGTTATATTTGCTTTTGTAACTAAAAAATTAGTTGAATAATATACTTTATGAAACAACTCACAAAAGCTGAAGAAGAAGTAATGCAATTGTTATGGTTATTAGAAGAATCTAATGTAGCTTCTATAGTCGAGCAAATGCCCGAACCGAAACCCGCCTACAATACGATATCTACAATCATTAGGATTTTAGAAAACAAAAAATTCGTTTCGCATCGTAAAAAAGGGAAAGGATACATTTATTATCCTTTGGTCAAAAAAGAAGAGTATAGCAATCAATCCATTAACAAATTAATGAATAATTATTTCAATGGTTCTTTTAGGAATATGGTTTCTTTTTTTGTAAAAAAGAACGATATGGATATTAAAGATTTAGAAAAAATCTTAAAAGAACTCGATAAAAAACAATAATTGATAAAAATTTATATTCCGAAATTATGTCAAATTCAAATATCATTATCGCACCATTCCGACCGTTTTCCTTAACATGCATATGTATTGCATTACTTTTCTCTTCATGCATCAAAGAAAAAGATGAAGTGATTCCCCTTAACAAGAATGCTTCGGTAGCCAAAAATGTACCTTTTATGTATCTGGACTCTTATCCTATTCCTGCAGGTTGTGAAGGGATTGAAGATTCTCAAGAAATAAGACAGTGCGTAATCCAAAAGCTTACAACTTTTGTAAATGAAAATTTTGATTCGAAATCTGTAGAAAGTTATGCTCAAAAAGGAGAAAACAGAATCTATGTTCGATTTATTATTGACACTAACGGTAGTATTACAGATATCCAGGCAAGAGGTCCAGCTGTAGCATTAGAAATAGAAGCAAAAAGAGTCATTGGGTTAATCCCAAAAATGATTCCGGGTCAGGTAAATGGCGAAGTTGTAAATGTGCAATTTTCAATGCCGATCAAATTTAATATTTAAAAAAACACCTAAATACTCAAAAATCAAAGTTATGTTGCAGTATCTCTTATATGTGGTTATTTTTCAGTTATTCTTTTTAATAATATATGATATTTTTCATAAAAAAGATACCTTCTTTTCTTTAAATAGGGTTTATCTGCTTTTTACATCGATACTATCTCTTATTCTTCCGTTTATAAAAATTGATAGAGTAAGAGAAGTTATCCCAGAAGAATACATAGTTTCTCTTCCTGCTGTTATTATTGGCGAGCAAAACCTACCCGTATCTGCATCAAATATTGCTGAAACCACTACTATTTACAGTCAAATAAATTGGTTGTTTCTAGCATATGGAATAGGAGTGTTTGTGATGCTCTTTTTGTTTGCGAAAAAAAACTACAAGCTTCAGAAATTAAGAAGAAATTCAACTCTTAAAAAAATAGATCATTATCACCTATGTACCATTCCTAATAGTAAAGATGCCTTTTCTTTTTGGAACACTATATATTTGGGCGATCAAATAGCCAATCACGAAAAAGAGCAGATTATCATTCATGAAATTGTTCACCTTAAAGAAAAACATACTATTGATCTATTGTGGTGCGAATTACTCAAAATTATCTTTTGGTTCAACCCCTTGGTATACATTTATCAGTCTAAATTAAACTCTTTGCATGAATTTATTGCCGATGCCAAAAGTATAATCACTTTAGGAAAGAAAAAATATTACGAACAGCTACTTCATACAGTTTTTGACACAGAAGATATTGCATTTATAAATCAATTCTTTAGTCATTCATTATTAAAAAAACGCATTGCAATGTTACAAAAAAGTAAATCAAAAAAAATAGCCAAGTTTAAATACATAACCCTCATTCCTATTTTAGGACTTATGATCATTTTTGCCTCGTTTTCTGAGCAAATTCCTATTGAAAATAAGGTTGATTCTTTTACCGACATACTCGAAAAAGACATGAATAAAACCCCTGATCTTAGTGATGAAAAAAGTTTTAAAAATACAAAATCCATACAGAAAACTGTAAAAATTGGTGCTTCTAAAAAAGCCACACCTCCCCTTAAAACATATAAAGAAACATTAACAGACAGTGTAAAAAAACCCATCCCTTTTAGTCTAGTAGACAAGATTCCTACAACAAAATTTTGCAAGGGTATTACCAATAAAAATGAAATGAAAAAATGTGTTTCTGATGAGATTAAAAAACTTGTTGCTATAAATTTTAAAACTGATGTTTTAAAAGATAATGGACTCACTGGTATTAATCGTATTTACGTGCGATTTAAAATAGATACTTTAGGTAATATTGTAGATATACAAGCCCGAGGACCAATTCCGCCAACAGAGATCGAGGCAAAAAGAGTGATCGCTATGCTACCACAAATGATTCCTGGAGAGTCAAAAGGAGAAAAAGTAGAAGTTTTATATTCTTTACCGATTGTTATTAATATTCCAAAAGAAGAGGCTGAAAACCATGAAAACAAAGCAGAGACTAGAAAAAACAATATTGCTAACATAACAGATCAACAAGTCCTAACAGAAACACTTACCGACTATGACGACCATAATATCAAATCTGGTTATTATTTGGTTTCTAATATTTTTAAGCATGATTCTTATTATCAAAGAGGGTTAAAAAATCTTCAAAAAATAGGACTCCCTGCCAAAAGTTTTAAAAACCCTAAAGATGAGTATTTCTATGTGTACTTAGAAAGGTATGATGAGTTAGAAGAGGCAAAAAAAATGCTTTTAAATAATTTTGATGGAAGGTTTTATGGCGACTTATACATATTGAAAATAAATGGCAAATAATATAAGAACAAACTTACTGCTGATATTATTATTACTGGGAATAGCATCCAAAATTAATGCGCAATCCTCGGCACTAGCAATTGCGGATAGTTTATATCACCTGGATGATTTTTCTAATGCAATTCAAAAATATCAGGATATCACGCCAAAAGACCAATATATTCTTCTTCAAATTGCAAAATCCCATAAAGCTAAGGGCACCTATACAGATGCGCTCTCGTATTATGAAAAGGCAATTACAGAATATTCGTCTGATGCTGTTACCAAATTTGAGTACGCAAAATTACTTACAACAACACGTAAATTTATCAAAGCAGATAGTGTGTATTCAATACTGGTCATTGATTACCCTACAAATCCTAATTTTCAATACCGATTAGGAATCGCTAAGAAATTGTTGAAAGATTCTACAGCCATAACCTATTTTAAAAAAGCTTTTTCTTTAGATAGTACACATCAAAAAAGTTGCTTTCAAATTTCTAAGTACTATCTTAAAAAGAGAAATTACGATATGGTATGGGACACTGCTAATCTTGGATTACATTCTTATCCAGAAAACGTTGAATTAATAAGCGTTTTGGGGCAAAATTTTCTCTTGCGAAAAGATTATTATGGTGCACTCCCTTATTTTGAAAAATTACTTGCCTTAAACTATAAAAATGAATTTGTTCACTCAAAATTAGGGCTATGTTACAATCAAACTAATAACTTTAAAAAAGCCGTTATTCACTTTACCGAAGCATTAAAATATAATAACAAAGTACCTCAACGATATTCAATGTTAGCCTATGCGTATCAAAGATTAGAAAACTATGAAAAAGCATTAGAAAACTACAAGATGGCAATAGAACTTAAAGATCTACCTATTGAAGAAGAACTTTTTTCTATAGCTTTGGTATACCGATTTAAAGAGGATTGGGAGAAGGCAATAAAATACGCGAAATTATCTCTAAACGAAAACCCAAAGTATGTTAGAGCTCAATATCAATTAGCAATGTTTGCAGATGCTTATTATAAGGATCCAAAAATTAAACTCAAATACTACAATGAATATTTAACCAAGTATGGGCAGGATAAAAGGCGAAAATATTTTAATACTATAGTTGAAAAAAGGATTATTCAACTTGAAGAAGAAATTGAAACGAATAGCACCAAGTTAAGCAATAACAAAATGCCTTAATCAATCACATTTAAAATAAAAAGAGGTTATCTGTAATAGATAACCTCTTTTTTTGTCTAAATAACTACTTTTTTTATTACTCTTTAATTATTTTTTTAGACGTTATAATTTTGTTTGCTTTATATTCCTCTAGAACATTCAGAATGTAATATCCAGATGGCAATTCGCTAACATCGATAACGTTTTGTCCATCTTTTATAACTACTTCTTTCTGCAATATTCCGATAGAATTAAATATCTTAACTCTTGATCCCTTAGCAACTCCTGATACATTCAGGAAGTTAGTCATAGGGTTTGGAAAAGCTTTGATATTTGTATTATCCACTCTTTCTTTCACTAAAGAATTAGATACATATGTAACCACTAATTGAGGTGGTGTACCGGCTCCATTTTCTTTTGAAGCCAAAGCAAAATCATTACCAGAAGTCATATTTAAAACCAATGTGACTTTATCTCCTGATATCGGGCTTGCGCTAAGGTTTATCGTTTTATTGTTTCCTAAACCGAAGCTAGAATTAAGATTTCCTAACTCTATACCCGTAGATGGCTTATTGGTAGTAGACAAATTGTTTTCGGTCCAATTATTAGTATTTCCTTTATTCACAATTACATTACCATTACCTGGATCCGAAGTTACTTTAAATTTTAATTGAGCGTTCGTAATGGTTCCGTTAATTGAAGAAAGATCAAACATAAGATACGCTGTTCTTTTACCCCGTTCTATCCTAATAATATCATTATTATAACGAGTTGTTCCTTGCATATACGCATCATGAATTGGCGACAATGTAACGGTTTGCTCTACAGGAGTTGCAGGTAAAGCTGTGGTAACTACTTTATCAATATTAAACAGGTAACCTGCGGCACCTTTATATAACAATCGAACTGTTTTTTCTCCAGCCGAAAGAGGAATAGTTACAGTATACTTTTTGTAATTATGCCATTGCCCGGTTACAGGAAGAGAAATAGTACCTACATTGATACCATCTTCTATAATATCTACTTGTCCTCCTACACCTGCACTTGATGCATAGATGTCAAAAGTATACTCGCCACTTTCACTCACATTTGCGACATAATCCGTATAATCTCCATTCTTTATAAACCCTAAATTTTGATTAGAAGTTCCTGGAGTATTTTCAACACGTACACTACCTGATTTGGCACTGAAGTTTTCTGCTTCAAAAGTACCAGGGATATCTATTGCTACGGCGGGAGGTGGTGTGTTGTCCTCAATTTCGACAACGACACTTGTTGAAGTAGTAGTTGCACCGTCGTTATCTGTGGCTTTTGCAGTTACATTGTATGATCCTACATTTACAATAGTCGTGGTTACTTCGTAAGGAGCGGTTGTGTCTTCTCCAACTTTATTAGTACCTATATAAAATTCAACTTTAGATACTGTACCATCACTATCTGAAGCATCTGCGGTAAGTGTGATTGTTTCTCCTGTTTGAAAAGTTACTCCACTCGCAGGAGATGTCATTCCAACTTGCGGTGCTTTATTTTCTGTACCTCCGTCGTTACAATCTACTAATACTTCAGCCGGACCATTTCCATTAGGTTTCGTATATGTTTTAGATAAGACGAATTTATCCATTTCGAATCCGTCTTCTCTTAACGAAAATGAGATTGTATGTACCCCTGCCGACGGAATATCTAAGAATATCTTCTGTGCTTCGCCACAGTGATTTGCTTCCGTTCGTTGTTTACTCTCCCAGGTCCATTGGTTTTTACCAGCACACCATTGCATACGCTGGCCAGATGCTGGCCAATTTCCATTAAGTCCAACATGAACTCCATTATCTTCTGATCCGGTAGAATGCGCACGTACCCAAACAAAATATCTACCAGCACTCGTAAATTTCACTTTATAATTTACAATGGTAAGCTGCCCAGCTGTATTGCTAAAATTCTCTCCAACTATTAGTGGGTCGCCATGAGTAACTCTTGTATCTGGTAATATCTCCAAATATCCACCTTCACTTGCTCCATTATAATGATTTGGATCAGGATCCGGAGTAGGAGTACCTGATGTGTTTGCATCAAGAACATACCATTTTCTCTTACTTGTTTTTTCCTGACTGGCAAAATGTTCGGCTTCTACGGCTACCACTCCGTTTTGTTCGAGCGCCACACAACCTTCGCCATCTGTACCACCATCTCCACCGTCATTACAATCCAGTTCAAAAATAAGTTTTGGCGCTACCGCACCTTCTTTTGATGAGAAAGACACATCGTTACCTCCAGTTTGTTTAATTATCAAAGAAACTGTTTCTCCAGGTGTAACTCCAGATAAAGCCCATTGATAAGATTGACCTACACCATAGGTAGTATTAAGCGAGCCTATTTTAGCTCCTTCTGCTGGTTTATTACTATTAGAAAGATTACCTTCTGTCCAATTATTAGAACTTCCTTTAAAAATTTCTATGAGCCCATTACCACCATCAGACGATACTGTAAGCTCCAATTTTACTGCTGTTACATTTTCTGTAGTAGAAGGGGCAGTAAATTTAATATACGAAATTCTGTTACCACTTTCTACTCTAAGGTCTCCTGTATTAAATCGGGTAGTTCCTTGAAGATATGCATCCTGAGTTGCAGTTGCAACTTTTGTATTATCACAACCACCCCCATTTCCGTTACCATCTTTACTGGTAATTAATGCAACCCAATCATTATTATCTGGAGCAACTAGGTTTCCTCCTAAAGTAGTCTTAGTTGTCAAATTTCCTCCAGAACGTGGGTTATACCATTGTACATCGTACTTGTTATTACCCGAGGGCAGGCTTAATCCTGTAGAACCCCCATTAGGTCTGTATACTGCATATATGTTACCTGCTTTGGCTAATACATAATCATTATTATCTGATGTTACTCCATCGGCACTTACCATATCCACCATATCAGATTGCAAGTTATTATTAAAAAAGGCAAGGGCATATCCTCCTTCTTGGTATTTTTTACCTCTTTTTCTATGATCATTACCATTGATATCACCATCATCATTGGTATAACCACTATAATATTCGACTCCAGCACCTCCGGCCATAAGGGTTCCCCATAGTACTCTATGTCGAACTTCTTTGTCCGAAACTCTTACGCCAATGGAAGCATTACCTTGCTCATCATTTGCTACGATCCATTTTTTACCAGCGTTTCGAGACTTTTCTACCCATCTTTTAATATCATTATGAACCTTACTTTTGTCTGTTTGAACAGAAGCTCCTGTTAATTCTGAATTGTTTCCGAGCAATGGATTATACCTTTGATCTTGTTGATTAGGATAGGTATGAATCACAATATTATGATCATATGGATCAATATTTTTAATATACGAAGCAGTTGCTTTAGCAACATTATCTTTTAAAGTTGTTTCCTCAGTTAAATTCCAGTTTAAAGCCAAATGATGGCTAAATCTTGCAATAAGTTCACGATAGTATAATTTACGTTCTCTACCAAAATTATCTCCATCCATCTTATTGTCATTCTCGGTCTCCATAGTCTTAAAATGCAGATATATTCCTTTTTTATCTGCGTATTCCATAACCTTTTCCCATTGTGCTAGTTTAGAAACATCAAAACGATCTTTGTTTACCTTATTCCACTGTTGTCCTCTAGGCGTATTACCATATTCTTGTTCTGACACCTTTAAGGTATGCGGAAAAACGGCGCCTCCGTCTCCAGCGGTATTCCAAGTTAAAAAAGACATTACATTAGCTCCTTGACTCGACAAGTAATTAAGCATTCCTAATATTTCTGTTCCTTTTCCATTACCCCAAGTATATGTGCTCGCGTCAGCAGCGACATAATCTCTTTGGTGGGGTTGCCAAGTTTTATTTCCTATTTTATTTAAGTTATTATTGTAGCTCGGCGTTGCATCAAAATCTACATAATTAAAAGCGTTCTCAGGAGAATCTGCTCCTGCTTTCACGAACCAAGGACCATTAGGGCTTGAGGGATTTGTTCCTATATGCTTTAAATAATGTTCTCCTACGTATTTTAATCTCCCAAGGCTTTTACCTCTGAAATCTCTTCCGGATTTATCAGATTCTGCAATGTTAAAGGCACCTGTGCTGCCATTCATAAATCCGGCACCAGAACCTCCTCCATTAATAGCAACATTAGATCCTGAAGTAAAGGATGCAGACCAATTCCACGTCCCGGGTTGATCGGGTGCAAAATGTACTCTCCATTTATTCCCAGAGGTACAGCTATTATTTTCGGCATTACCACAAGCAGCATAGTATCCAGGAATTTTATAACTCCTATTACTACCTTGATGAGTAAATGTCACTTCCAGATTAAAATCTGAAAATGGGTTGGGGTTTGCCGTTTCCGAAGTATTAGGACCATTAAAAGTAAGCGTAACTTTGTGCCATCTTTTCAGTTCTCCTTCGGGTGTCTGAGCTTTAACCAAAAAGCCCATCACAAAAAATGCAATTAAAAAATTGAGTTTGGTAAGTTTCATAATTAAAAAAATTCTAGTTAAAAATTTGATTTATGTGTTAGTAATTAATTTTTATTGACAACTAAATCTTGATAACTAGGGGTAGAAAAGTGAGGTGCCGCCACCTCTTTTTAATATGTATCGGTTACTACTTATTTCTTATTTGTTTTACGATTCGTTTTGATATTTTATATTTCTAAGATGTAAATTCTCTTAATTACATCTTGTACAAAAAAGTTAGTTTTATTTAGATGCTCGGTTACATGCTTAAGCTAAATCGTATTCCCAGTACGATTCTATAATTAAGGATGTGTGTTTTGTAAGTTAAAATTAAGAGAGTTACACCTCCTATTTGGTACAACTAAAAGTTCTGTGTAAAAAGGGAGCCCCATTATAAGCTAAAGCTCCCTTCATTACATTTGATTTAGGGTTCCAAAAATTAGTTTTTAATAACTTTTAAAGTCTGTGTTCTTCCACTATTTGTAAGTTTCACAAAGTAAATCCCCGAAGGAATATCAGAGGTATTAAATTCTACTTGTTTTGATGTCCCATGTGCACGCATAGTTTTCATAATATTGCCGGTAATATTAACTAAACTAACATCTGTTCCATCTAGAGATTCATTTCCTTTTAAGATTAACCTATCCTGAACTGGATTAGCAAGTGCTTTTACACTTAGCGAAATTGAAGTTTCTCTTATTAAAGTATCTGTACATGTAGGAGTGGTGGTACTGTTACTAAAGTAAATAGTAAAGCCTTCGTTTATAGAAACCAAAGCAAAATTACCTCCATCCTGAGTAGCATAATAAGATCCGTCAAGGTTTGGAAATCCAGTTCCTTCAAGAGTTACAGAAGGTTGGGCTGAATTAAAGTTCTGACTAGTTATATTAGATAATAAGTTATTCCACCAACTAGGAGAACCATTATTTGTATTCATTGAAAATTGCCATAATCCATTATTTGCAAGATCCCAATTAATAGTAAAATTAGTTACATTGCTCAGGTCTGGTCCTCCAGAACCTAACACATATATTTTTGTATAAGCTACATTGGCAATTGTTGGTAAAGGGTTTGATAAAGGTGCTCCAAAACTACAATCTCCGCCAGTACTTGGTTCTGTAATCACAATTGAAGTTGAAGCTATATCCGAAACCCCTGCAGCATTGGCAACCGTTAATGTCGTTGTATAATTTCCTGCAATTGCATATTCATGCGATGTAGTTACTCCATTACCGGTACTGCCATCTCCGAAATCCCAGGAATAGGTAATTGCACTGCCATCAGAGCTAGAAGATCCTGATCCATCAAAAGAAATAGTTATGGGCGCCACTCCACCCGAATCACTTGTAGAAATATTGGCTGTAACTGTCACAGAGGTGTCTGGATCATTTGCAGTAATGGCTTTTGTTTCGGAGTCATTTAAAGATCCATCACTTACAGTAAGCGTTACTTGATATACACCCGGCTGTGTAAACACATGAGAAATATCTACTCCAGTAGTGGTGGTTCCATCGCCAAAATTCCACGAATATGTTAGATTATCGTTGTCTGGATCAGAAGAACCTGAGGCATCAAATTGTACAGTAAGCGGTGCATCTCCAGATGTGATATCTGTAGTAAACCTTGCAGTAGGCGGTTGGTTACCGTTTCCTCCAACTACATTAGGTATAAACGGAGCAAAATGTGGTCTAAGTACATTCATTTTCCATTCGTTTACAGAAGACCAATCATCTGCTAAGATTCCTCCAGTATCACCAGAGTTTGGGTTCATCGTCCAAAACGTCCATGAGTAAATATCTCCCATAAAGTCTACCCATTCGGTAAACCATGTAAATGCAATGCCATTAAAAGCATCTTGGTCTTTAATTCCAAATTCTCCCACGAATATTGGCGAAGTATTATTTTCATACAAATAATGAAAATGATCTCTCCAAATTTGCGGCATATTTTGCGGAAAACTAGCTGATGTAAACCAATCTTGAGGAGCTACTTCTGGTCCATACTCATGTGCAGAGTACATTAATTTATCAGGATTAGATATTTGAATTGGATATTTTTCGGCTCCCATTAACTGTCCTCCCCACCAATAAGAATCTCCTTCAAACTCTCCTACTCCTTCTACAATAATCAGAACATTAGGATTTACCTGTAGAATGGCATTTCCACATCTCTCTGCAGCCTTATTCCAATCGGTTGCCGGATTACTGTTACCCCAAGAGGATCCATGAGGTTCATTATTCAAATCCATTCCTACAACAGCAGAAAAATCTTTATATCTATTTGCCATAAAGATCCAATCATTGATCCATCTTTGTTCAGAATATTGATCTGTATACCAAAGTGCTTCATTTAAAAAACCATCGGCCGCTCTAGAATGATTATCTAATACTATTTTGATATCATTATCCTGGCACCATTGCACCAAAATATCCATCAATTCTATAGGCTTGGTAACCTGTGACTCTTCCTCGTTCATTGGTGATATTCCTGTATATGCATCTGTTCCAAAGGAATTAATATTGATAGTAGCGCCAGGGTTTAGCATTTCGTTACACCAGGGCACTCTGATTGTGTTAAAACCTAAATCTTTGATTTGTTGTAGCACACTTTTCATATCTCGAGTCCAAAGTCCGTGTGGGCTATATAAAGAGGTCTCAAATCCAAACCAGTTAACACCAGTTAGTCTTACTTCTTTACCTTCGACATCAAACAATTTATTGCCCGAAACAGATAAAAAATTCTGTTGTTGCGCCAATATATGGGTAAAGCTTAACATCACCAATGCCATGATCAGGATGCGTTTGGTATATATAATTGTATTTTTCATTTTATATAATTTTAATTTAAAAAAGAGAGGAGTAACACTACTCCTCTCTTTATCCTAAACATGCTATTATTCTAAAACTATTTTTCTTCTAGATCTTTCTTTAAAAACATGATCTATTACTTCAAGAACATATATTCCTGATGGAAGACCATCTACAGATATACGAACATGAATTTGTTGTCTATTTTTAATATCCTTGCTTCTAACTACATTACCAGACAGATCTACTAATCGGATACTTGCAATAGCTAAGTCCTCTGTAGTACTTTTACCCTTGAAATTCGTGATTCCTTTAACTGCTATATTGATAAATCCAGAACTAGCGGGGTTTGGGCTTATAGATACATCCACTTGCTTTTTGGCTAGTGCAGTACCTGTAGTGGTGTCATTACCAAAGAAGAAACCATATTCTGCATTTGCCAAAGCAACTTCCATCTGTGCCCAACTTCTGTGATAACGTTGTGTAAAATCCTGACCCGCATCATACGAAGTTTTCAGTCTGGTGTATTCGGGATCATTTTTTAATCCCGAACGAATATCTAAAAATGACACCCCTGGCTGAATAACATCTCCATTGGCCATTACTCCAGTAAATCCATTTGGAACATACACTTCTTCTTCGAAGATTCGTTTATAATCTCCTCTATCTTCGGGAGAAGAAACTCCTTTATCATCTCTGTAGGTATTCCACATTCTATCCAAAACTTCTCTTGCAAGATCACGAGCATCTGTATCCAAAGTTGCATACTTTTGAGTAGCTGCAGCATAATAGATAAGTGCTTTGGCCATAGAAGCCGCTACACCCAAATCTTTACCGTAATCTGTAACCGTTACGCTAAGGTTATTATTACTACCAGGGCTATTAGGATTCCAGGTATCTGGTTCACCTGTCCACTCTAGAGTAGCAGGAATTTCAAAATCTCCTGTACCAATAAGTCTTACTTCACTTTTTACCCATGAAGTCCATTTATCCATCAAACTCTTGGCCATTGGGTCATTTGTGATGTAGTAATATTCTGCAACACGCTCCATCGACCATGCTTGCCATCCAAACCATGTTCCACTTCCTGGATCATGATATACAGGATCTTTATCAAAAGCCATATCATAGAATGTTGATTTTCCTGCTGGGTAAGTACTATAATCTCCATTCCAACTATTTGTTGCACCACCTGCAATGGCTCCTTCTTTGGATTGTAACCAAGTGTAGAACTCCATTTGTCTCTTTAAACTCTCTGACCAATCTCGTTCTCCATTCTGGGATTTTGGTTTTAGTTCATTTACCTGAGTTAAGGCATAAGCGGCAACTGGATTTTGATATCCAAAATGGCAATGACTAGAACTTATTCTAAATGCCCATTGTGAAGCAGGATCTGCAGAACCACCCCATGACATGTACCATGACATTAAGTAATGAGCACTGTCGTATCCCGATCCCGCTCCACTAGTAGCACTTTGTACACCTAGAGGTTTAAAATATTTATCAAACATGGATAATCTTAAATAATCTCCCATTTTTGATGCTTTGTCTAAATCAAGACTTCCTAAACTTGCCCCTTGTTCTTTGGCATATATTTGAGCCCAGTACATTGCTTGAACAGCTCTTGCATCTGCATCTGGAGCACTGGTATACCTCCATTGCTTTGCATAACTTTGATCCTCAATAAACAATGGCAAATAGCCGTCTGCACCACCCCAATCAAAGCTTTCCCAGGATGGATGGGGTATTGTTTCGTATACCGACTCCTGTTCTCCTCTTTGGAATGTATTGATATAAGAAGGTGTGCTAACTCCATCACCTCTATTTCCGTATCCGTAAAAATTATCATTATCTAGCAACCAGTGCATTTGATAAATGTCCGGACCATATGTTGCGGTTAAATCTGGTGAAACCGGATCTGACCCTACGGGCGCACTAAAATTAAGCGGTGCCGGATAATCACTTGGTAAAGGAAACTCACTAGCATAAGCAGCTGGAGAGGATGCATTATAAGCCGCATTCGAAGGTTGATCCGCTGTTGTTGGAATAATAAATTGCTCTATTTTATCCCAAACATTGGCCAAAGGAGTCCAATCTCCTGTAACTCTACCATTCATAACTTCTAGCCATAACCAGTATGAATATAATTCGCTGGTTGATTCATGACCATAATCAGGTGCTTCTACTATTAAAGTCTCAATAGAGTGGTGAGGTGATCCATCTGCACTAAAATACCCGTTTGCTGGGTCATAGATCTCATTTCTCATTTCGATAAAACGATCTATATATGCATTATCCCCTGTTGGTGGATTAATGATAATATCCCCATCTGTTACAGTAATCGTAATTACAGCAGTATCTTCACCTCCATTTCCATCGGTTACAGTAAGTGAAACTTCGTAAGTCCCCTTGGTCACAAATGTATTTTCTATAGTAACCCCATCTCCAGTATTTCCATCGGCAAAGTCCCAACTATATGTAAGCGTATCTCCATCTGCATCAGTTGATCCAGAGGCATCAAAGGACACTAGTAATGGAGCTTCCCCAGAAACGGGAGTTGCAGAAATATCGGCTATAGGATTTGTATTACCTCCTGTGTTTCCACAATCAGGTGCAGTAGCAGAGTTACTAAAGTATAGTGTGAACCCACCAGATTTAGAAACCATTACAAAATTACCCGAATCTACAGTTACCCAATACGCACCATCTAATCCTGCTATTCCAGTTTCTGAAAACGTAACATCTGGATTTGATGTATTAAAACTTTGCGAAAGATTATTTTTTAAATCAACATACCAGTCGGGTTGTCCATTATTTGTATTAATTGCAAAAACATATAATCCATTATTCGCCAAATCCCAATTGATATTAAATTTGGTAACGTTAGCTAAGTCTGGGCCTCCAGTTCCTAAAACATAAATGTTCTCGAATTCAGAATTAATAGATGGTAAGGCACTAGTTAATGGTGTTCCAAAAGTACAATCACCCCCAGTAGAAACTGGGTTTCTTATCACCTCGATACTATTAGATAAATCAAACGTGCCGGATAAACCAGAAATATTTGCATCGGCAACAAGCCCAGTAATTGTTCCATTATAAGTTAAATGATAAATGAAACAACTACCAACTCCGGCACCGTCAAAATCAACTGCTTCAGGTGTTGGTGGTAATCCAAGAATCTTACCTTGATCGTCAGTTACTACCCATTGATTGTTATCACCTACATTACCTGTTAACGTAATCCCAGATACATTATCTGCAACACCATCGCCAACTTGAAATGTAAATGGCCCTCCTGAAATTACGCCTCCATCAACGGTTGGAGTTGTGATTACAGGGTTTCTAACTACTTCAATACTATTAGACAAATCGAATATACCTGATAAACCGGATATATTTGCATCGGCAGCGAGCCCAGTAATTGTTCCATTATAAGTTAGGTGATAAATAAAGCAGCTTCCTGCACCGGCACCATCAAAATCAACTGCTTCTGGTGTTGGTGGTAACCCAAGAATTTTACCTTGGTCATCGGTTATCACCCATTGATTGTTTTCACCTACATTACCTGTTAACGTAATCCCAGATACATTATCTGCAACACCATCGCCAACATCAAAGGTAAATGGTCCTCCTGCAATCGTACCTCCATTTACAGATGGCGGAGTAGCACCGCAATCCGGAGCAGTAGCATCATTGGTAAAATAGAGTGTAAACCCTCCCGTTTTTGATACCATTACAAAATTACCCTTATCTTGAGTAACCCAGTATGAACCATCTAATCCGGCAATTCCGGTTCCAGATAATATAGCATCGGGATTTGGAGTATTAAAACTTTGCGAAAGATTACTTCTTAAATCAACATACCAATCTGGTTGTCCATTATTGGTGTTAATTGCAAAAACATATAATCCACTATTTGCTAAATCCCAATTAATAGAAAATTCTCTTAGGTTATCCAGGCTTGGGCCTCCATTTCCTAGTACAAATACGTTATTAAATCTATCATTGATATTTTGTAATGGTTCTGATAAAGGAGTACCAAAAGCACAACTTATATCACCATCAATAGCAGAAATCATTTTCGTTTCTGTATCAATTTGTCCTGCTTGATTGGTTACCGTTAATGTAACCGTATACTCGCCAATTGCAGTATAGGACACCATAGTGGTGACTCCTGTAGCTGTAGTACCATTTCCTAAATCCCAGTTATAAGTAAGTGTTCCTCCAGCAGGATCTGACGAACTCGAGGCATCCAATGTCACATCTAATGGTGCAGCTCCAGACTCAGGATTAGCTGTAAAATCTGCTATAGGACTTCCATCGGTTACTGTGATAGTTTTACCCGCCTCTGAAGAAATATTTTGCCCATCACTAACAGTAAGGGTAACCAAATACGATCCAGGTGTCGAAAATGTAGTTGTTGGGTTTACTAAAGATGATGTTTGTCCGTTACCAAAATTCCAGTTGTACGACAATGCATCACCGTTTGGATCTGAAGATGCAGAGGCATCGAATAGTACGTCTAATGGAGCAATACCAGTTTCTGTAGACGCTGTAAAAGATGCTGTTGGAGAGTTTCCTCCATCTGGTTCATTACCAAATGCTAACACTCCATTATCATATACGGGAATATTGTTACTCTCTATCTCGGAGCCTGCTAATCCTTGCGCTGACCAATCGTTTGTAGTATCATAAGGAACTCCATTCGCTACTCTAAAGTTAAGTTGAGTTTCTCTTCGAAATTGAGGATCCCCTATCGGAGCTATTTGTTCTCCCGCTAAAGAAACTTCGGCATAATAGATATTTCTACTAGCATCCCAAGTACCTATAGTAATCGTACTAGAACCCTGAACCGCATTTAGAGTTGGCTGATAGTCTGCAATTGTTAACCCTTGTGCTACACCTTCAGAAATATCAAAGAAATACCTATACGAAAGTTTGTCGGTAACTCTAGCCGGCCATGCTGTTCTGTTTTGAACACGAATTTGTACCGTACTACCAGAAGCATTATTACTATTGAACTTTGACATCGTTCTTACTTCGGATCTAGTTGGAGTTCCTGCGGAAGCAGGTGGAAAACTAACCAATGGTGTACCTCCAAAATTACCGTACATCCACGCTAGAACGCCTGTAATTCCAGCATTATAATCACAAGCAACTTCATTAGCAATAAACTCACATCTGTCATCTGCAAAACCATCGTTTGCCGGGCTTTTTGGTCCTCCAACCACAGCGCCATATAAGATATGACTTGAAGCGTCAGGTACTCCAGAGCAATTATTGGTCCAACCGCCATGTGCACCTCTATGGTGAGGTTTATTTGCAGGGTTGTTCCCGAAACCGATCATAAAACTTCTACTTATAGGGTTGTTTCCTAAAGTATAATCGGCCATAAATTTTGCATAATTTCTATATGCTGTTTGTTGTGCTGCATTTGTAGACACTTTGTCTCCATAAACCAGAGCCAAAAATGCTTCGTTATTAGCATACCTAAGTGTACCCCATTGTCTAATGTGAGGAAGGCCTCCCGGAGTAGTTGGAACTACATCGCCATTAACCCCGACACCGGTCCACCAATTTAAATTTCGCTCAGCATCTTGTTTGTACTTATCTTTTCCGGTTAATTGAGCAAGTAAAACATAAGCACCATAGGCTTTATCATCCCAAGAAAAAGCTTCTTTATATTTGGCAGTTGCGCTTTGACCTTCACGCTGCATATTATCATATTCGGCCTCAGCTTTGATTAAGTATTGAGAATTATTAGTTGCTCTATATAACCATGCTGCTCCCCATACTATTTCATCCTCAAAATTACTGAATGAACGATAAAAACCCGCAGCATCTGTTATAGAATTAGAATACGCTTCTCTTACTCGATCGGCATAATCATATAGCTCTTCGGCACTTTGTAATAAACGAGCACTATATGCTGGATCATCATCTTGAAATAAAATACTAACCGCTGCAAGTGCTGCTGCTGTTTCTCCAGCCAGGTCAGATCCTCCATTAGCTCCAGAAATTTTGAATGATTCTCTGGGTTGCGGATTAACCTCTGCGGGACCCCACCATGCATGATCTATTCCTCCAGCAGCAACTTGCCCCCAAAGTTCGTTCGGACCAGTATGGCATTTCAGAAAGTAATCGGTTACAAATCGAAGGTTTCTTTTTAGAATATCATATTGACCTGCTTGTATATAAGCATCTTTAAATTCAATTCCTCCCCATGCCAGAGTAGTCACTGAATAAGCCATTGGAAAATTAAACTTTACATGATCTCCCGCATCATACCAACCTCCTGTAAGGTCTAATCCGACATCAGAACCATCATTTAAAGCTGAATCCCCCCTCCAGGGAACCCTGTTCCAAGAGGGTAATTTTCCTGATTGTTGTGATTCATAGAAGAAGATTGACTTTTGCAATGCTTCTCCATAATTAAACTGTGCTGTTATTGAACTGTAAGAAAAACACAGTATCAATACCAGACATAACTTGTTAAATTTTTTCATAATTCATGTTAGTGTTAAGTTTGTAATTTTAGTTGCCGTTAATAAAAGTAGACTCCTTTTCAAAAAGTTAAATCGTCAGGGGTTGATGATTACTTTTTGAACTAATGAATTTATTTTTTTCATTCATTATCTAAGTAAAGAAGTGAATTATAAACACAACTCTTGTATATATAAAGAGTTATTAATCAGATACTTATAGACAATTTTTTACCGTAAACTTTATACAATTTTACCTTTATATTATCGAAGCTCTGGCTATTCATTATTCCTTGATTAATTGCAGCTTAGATGTACTACCAATGGCTACTATATAGATCCCAGCTTCTAGGTTTGATACTGAAATTTTTTCTTTAGCAGAGGTAGCAGTAATAGATTTTACTACTTTTCCTAATAGGTTATAAACGATAATTTCTTCCCCTATATATTGACCTACAATAGTCACAATATCTTGTGCAGGATTTGGAAAAAGGCCCGAAATACGATCATTTTGAATATTTGATCTATTCTTATCTACTCCCAAGATTTTCCATTTCTGATTTGAAGTGGTTGCATTAAAATCCCAGATTTGAACATTTGCATTTATTGCTCCTCCAGCTCGATCTAATGCGTTAGTTAAACAATGCATTGGTTTTAGAGCATAAATTCCGTTTCCGTTAGCCACTATTTTCCATTTTTTATGATTATCACGAGTGTCGGTCCAGGTGCTAACATTCTCTCCGTTACCACAACGGGCATAAGGCACCTCCAAATATCTGTTAGTCCCTTTATTTTTAATAGTATAAATATTGTCTTCCAAGTGTGTAAACACCCATTTTTGATCATCATAATTTCCTGGAGCATGCATTCTTGCACTATGATTTTCTATTCCTCTTGCCAATAACCGTTGATTATTTTGAATAGCAGTAACAAAATAAATACCATCTGCAATTAGCTGTGGATTCAAAGAAACTACAGATACATTGTTAATTTGGTCATTATCCAAAGCTTGTTGCCAGCTGGTTCCAACCGGGCGAATATGTGACTTATACGAGTAATTGTTTCCGGGTGTAGGAGAAGAAGGCAAATTAACTGTTATAGATTTAATCCCTGTTCCTTTGGAGACACGTTCTACTTTACTGGCAACCCAAGTATTATTTTTCCAGAAACTTACTACAATTTCTCGATCGGTCGATGCACTATACTCCATATCATAGGTGTATGCATTAGCTGGATTAATTGTGGTAGGAGCATTCTTAAATACTACTTTATCTTCTAAAATCACTTCGCTTTCTACAGTTACATTGTCAATCTGGTCTCGGTCCAAAGCTTCTCGCCAAGTAGTACCTACTGGTCGAATATGTGCTTTATAGATATATCCCGAGCTTGGTACAGGAGGTGATGGCAGGTTTACCGTTATCGATTTGGTTCCTTGTCCTTTTGCCACCGTTACTTTTTGTTGTGCGATCCAATTAGTAGCGGACCAAAATTCTATTACTATTTCTCTATCTGTAGATGCTTGATAATCTACATTAAACGTATAATTGGATTGTGGTGTTATTGTAGTTGGTGCGTTATTAAAAGCAATTGTATTCTCTCCCGTACCTCCATTATCATCTACCAATTTATAGGTACGTACCCAATCATAATACGTAGTTCTGTTTGCCGCAGTATCATTCATACCATCTTGTCCTGCTTTTGGAGGGTTCCAATCGTAGGTTTCTGTTACTAACCTAAGGTACATAGGCAGGTTGAAGTCTGCTGGTGGTTTTATTTTATTTACTAATTTTCCATCCAGATAAAACAAAATCTCGTCTTTGTTTTTCCACCAAGCTCCATAGATGTGATACCCTTTCCAAGATGGTTCTCCTAAGGATGCTTTTCCTCCTTCTTGACCTACGGGAGTATTGTTGCAAACTGTTCCTCTACTGTGTGTATTTGAGTTCATACTTGAAATCGTAGTATTAACCCAATTGGCACCATTTGAATTAACTCCTACTGTTTCGGTGATATCGAGTTCGGTTACTCTAACGTCACATCCAGATCCTTCATTTCGTTTATTAATCAACCAAAATGTAGATGACATAAAAGTTTTATTTGCTTTCATTCTACATTCGTAATAACCGTAGGTTTGATTTGTAAGCGATCTTACCAAAGCTCCTGCATGCGTATATCGATTACCGTTTACGGTTTCTGCAGATGATAATTTATATGCTGTAAATTGTAAATTACCATCCTTTACTTTTACTGCATTCTGTTTAAAAATCCCTGGAGGTCTTCCTATCCAGGTAGATACATTTACTGCCCATTTCGAGGTATTTAAGTTATTTCCATTAAATTCATCCGAGAGTTCATTTACTTTAACCCATTTTTTACCGTTTGGGGGAGTTGGAGTTTGTGATTTGACTTGTGTTATAGTGATACAAAAAAGCAGTATCGAGAAAAAATATTTTAAGCGATTCATAGTGAGTGATTTTGTGAAATTTTAAAAACTGCACAACATTTATATCATCTAAAATCATAGATAATACATGTGGTACAAATAATTAGTTTGATCGTGTCTATCTCTTATTTTCTATTACGTTATTTGGGTTGTAATACGATAAAAACTAGAGTACATATTGTTGAAACTGCTGTTAACAAATAACTTAGATCGAGAAGTTAGAAGTATTGAGATACCCCATAGTAGTATTGCTTTCATGATTGAGTTTGTGTTTGATAGGTGTGTGTTTAAATCAAGGTTGTTTTTAATATTAATAAGATGTGATCAGAATAATATTGATTCTTTTACGTTTAGATTTCAAAATTAGGTCACGCTCTAAAAAACGTGCATTTTCTATTTTTGCAAGGGTACATTAGGAGTACATCGTTAAAAAAAGGAATACATACAGCGTACTATTTTTTATTTTGAACTGTAAACACAATTACATTTAACCAACTAGCTACCAAAGTGAAAAATCTAACCTACCTCGCACTAACATTTTTAGTATGTAATAATTTCAATTCGGCTTTCTGTCAAAGTGCTATTAGCGATCATCATCAGATCAAACTAATCGATAGTTTATACGAAATAGCCAATCAAGATCTTATTGGTAACGGAGATATGCTAAAAAAACTTATCAAGCAATCTAAAGAAGCTAATTACCCTAAAGGAGAAGTAAAAGGATTAGTCAATCTGGGTATTTATTATACCCACAATTCGATGATCGATAGTGCACATATTGCTTATGAAAGAGGAGAAAGAATCATACGACAACATCCCGAACTTGAATTTGTGTTATCCTACATCTACAATAATAAAGGTACTATACTGTCTAATCAGGAGTTTCACTATCAAGCTATAAAATATTTTCATAAAGCGCATAAGGTCAATCTTAAAAAAGGTGACAAAAAAATGGCGATGATTACCAAAATGAATATTTTAAATTGTCATTTGGAACTTGGCGAACCTGATAAGGTGTTGGCTTATTCTAATGAATTATTGCAGGATTCTACGGTAACAGCACAAGAAGATTTAAAATACTATTTGTATAGTAATTTGGCAAAAGCCTATTTTGATAAAAAAAAATATCGCAAAGCAATCAACTGGTGGAATGCAAATCTGGAAAGCATAGCAAATACAGAACAAACAGGAGAGATTAGTTATAATTTAACCTCTATTGCAGATGCCTATCGAAATTTAGGTGACTATGATATTGCATTAGAAAAAGCCATGGAGGCTCGAGAAATTTTGGCCAACAAACCTGAGTTTAGCGGCTATATTGCTGTTAATGAACTAGTATTGGGTAAAATTTACAATTCACTTGATAACCCTGATATGGCAATTGTTCATTTCGAAAATGCTATTCTTAAAAACCCAGACGATCCTCTAGATATTGCTTTTTCTTACAAGAACCTTGGTGCCATCTATAAAAGAATAGAATCCTGGGATAAATCTGCAAAAAACTATGAAAAATATGGTGCGTTAATAGATAGTTTATATCAAAAAAGAAATGAAGATATCTCCAAAATATCCGAAGGTAAGATACAATTAATAGAAGAGGAGTATAAAAACGAATTGCTAACAAAGGATAACGACATATTAAGTTATAAAAATGAGAAACAAGAATTATATATCATTTCTTTGGCTGTTGGTTTATTTAGCCTATTATTTATTTTATTATCCATATTTCTTTATAAAAAATATCATAAAAGTGAACGCCAGGTAGAACTATTAAAAGAAAATGAGAAAAAGATCTTAGAAAATCACTTACAAAGTAAAGAAGAAGAATTCCTGGCAACCATGCTATCTGTAAATGAAAGACTTAGCAAACTTTCTTATATAAAAAAGAATCTATCCTCGGCGATAAAATATAATAATCGTGAAGAATTAAAAGAAACCGAAAAAAGGCTCGAAAATTTTATCTCTTCTACCTCGGATCTTAGTATTTTAAAAGATAGAATAGAATCGCAATATCCTGGTATCACAGCACAGATAAATACTAGTTATCCCGAACTATCTACTAATGATGTAAGGCACTGCCTATTGATGAAACTTAATCTATCTATTAAAGAATCTGCACAAATGCTTAGTGTTTCGACACATGCCGTAAAAATGGCAAGGAAAAGACTAAAGAAAAAAATGAATGTCCCAGAGGACATTTCGCTAAAAGATCACTTACAAAATAAAATCATGTAAGATTTAAGATTCCGATTTTTATACTCTTAAAAAAATATGTAGCTTGGCAATCCGAAATCATTGCGTAGATAATGAATAAGAGAACTATATACATCATTTTATTATTAACTTTTCACTTATTTTCTTGTGATAATTTCGTTCTTAAAAAAGAGCATAAAGAGGAAATTGTTAAAGAACGATTAGATAAACTTAATTGGGATGAAGTTGATCAACCTCCTCTTTTTGATATTTGTAAAAGAAAATCCGAAGAAGAACTAGAATCGTGTTTTCAGAGCACTATTACAACGCATATTTATAATCATCTGTCCAAACAATCGATTACTATAAAAAAACCTATACAAGACACCGTTTGGATCCCTTTATTAATTACTAAAGAAAGTAATATCATTATCGAAGATTTTGACATATCGGATCGTGTAATCTCTGAAATACCGAATCTAAAACAAATCATAGAAGAAGCTATTAATTCGCTTCCTAAAGTAAAACCTGCTCATACCAGAAGCACTCCTGTATCTGCCAAATATCGATTACCTCTTGTTATTCGTGTAGATTAAATCTGATGCCTCGTCTTAATTATGTAATTTTGTAATATACAAAACATATTTCCTGATTTGAGTAACGAAAAAATTATATTAGGTATTGACCCCGGAACCACTATTATGGGATTTGGGTTGATTAAGGTTCAAAATAAAAAGATGTCTTTTTTACAATTAAATGAACTTCAATTAGGAAAATATGACGATCATTACCTAAAACTAAAACTAATTTTTGAACGTACTGTAGAGCTTATAGATACCTATCATCCTGATGAGATTGCAATTGAGGCTCCTTTTTTTGGAAAAAATGTGCAATCAATGCTTAAATTAGGAAGAGCCCAAGGAGTTGCTATGGCCGCGGGATTAAGTAGAGAGGTTCCTATTACCGAGTATTCTCCAAAAAAAATCAAAATGGCCATCACTGGTAACGGAAATGCAAGTAAGGAACAAGTTGCAAAAATGTTACAAAGCTTACTCCAACTCAAAACATTACCTAAAAATCTGGATTCTACTGATGGATTAGCCGCTGCCGTTTGTCATTTTTATAATATGGGAAGAGCATCAACTGTAGGTAAAAGTTATACCGGATGGGCATCATTTGTAAAACAAAATGAAGGTAGAGTTAAAAAGTAACTATAAGATTTCTTTTTTTTAGAAATATAACTATAAAACCCGGAAATTATTAGCGGAATCTACATACATATTCCTTTTTGCAAACAAGCTTGTCATTATTGTGATTTTCATTTTTCGACTTCGATGAAGAAAAAAGAAGAAATGATTACTGCTTTATGCCAGGAGATTATATTACGCCGTTCTGAAATATCAGAATATCAACCTATTAATACCATATATTTTGGAGGCGGTACGCCTACAGTTTTATCAGTAAATGAACTTCAACAGATCATGAACACCATTTACGAAAACTACACTGTTTCTAAAAATCCTGAAATCACTGTTGAAGCTAATCCCGATGATCTTACCGAAGAAAAAATAGATCAATTAGCGATCAGTAGCGTAAATCGCCTTAGTATTGGTATTCAATCTTTTTTTGAAGAAGATTTAAAATTAATGAATCGTGCTCATAATGCGCAAGAAGCCCTAGATTGTTTGTCTATGGCCACCAATACATTCGAAAATATTTCGATCGATCTAATTTATGGTATTCCGAATATGTCTATTTCTCGTTGGAAAGAAAATATTGAACGAGCATTGGATTTTGACATACCACATATTTCTTGCTATGCCCTAACTGTTGAACCTAAAACTGCATTAGAAACACTCATTCAAAAAGGCGTAGTTTCAAAAATAGATGATGAATTGGCGCAACAACATTTTGAAATTCTTGTAGACACTTTGGAGAAAGAAGGTTTCAAACATTATGAACTATCCAATTTCGGGAAACCAGGCTACTTTAGTAAAAACAACACGGCATATTGGCAAGGCAAAGAGTACTTGGGAATAGGGCCTTCTGCACATTCTTATAACGGAAAACAAAGAAGTTGGAATATTAATAACAACACCAAATACATCAAAGCCCTATTAGAAAATAAACTCCCAAAAGAAATTGAAGAGTTAACCTTAAAAGATAGATATAACGAATATATTATGACCGGATTACGCACCATTTGGGGGGTTTCAATTCAAAATATAGAACGAGAGTTTGGTGACACTTACAAAAAATATCTTTTAAAACAAGCACAAAAACATATCCAAGAACATTTATTATCTCTTGAAAAAGATACTTTATTAGTTACAAAGAAAGGAAAGTTTTTAAGTGACGGAATCGCAAGTGATCTTTTCTTAGTAAATTTAGACTAATTATTAAAACAGGGGCCGTGCAAGAAAAGTATGATATTATTGGTGTTGATTATAATGTTACTCGTAAAGCAGATCCTTATCTTTTTAGCCGATTATTTGCTTTATTAAATCCAGTTGCAGAAAATTTATATCTTGATATAGGTTGTGGCACTGGTAATTATACCTCGGAGTTTGCCAAAAAAGGATGTAAATTTATAGGTATAGACCCTTCTGAGGAAATGCTAGAAAAAGCTAAGATTAAGGATAACTCCATAACCTGGAAGACCGGAAAAGCCGAACATATTGATTTACCTTCTGAAAGTGTAGACGGTATTATTGCAAGTCTAACATTACATCATTGGCAAGATTTAAAAAAAGGTTTTTCTGAACTCAACAGGGTTTTAAAACCAAATGGCAAAATTGTCATATTTACTGCTACTCCTAAACAGATGAAAGGCTATTGGTTGCATCACTATTTTCCGAAAATGTTATCCGATTCTATAATACAAATGCCTGGGTATGATTATATTGAATCTAGCTTAAATGCAAATTCTTTAAAAATCCATAGTGCCGAAAAATACTTTATACAGCCCGATTTGCAGGATCTCTTTTTATACTCGGGGAAACATAATCCAGAATTGTATTTCGAAAATAAAGTAAGACATGGAATTTCATCATTTTCATCTCTTGCCAATGCCAAAGAGGTACAGCAAGGGTTAATATTACTCGAAAAAGATATCAAGTCCGAGAAAATTAAGACGATCATTTCGACCTATGAAAATACTGATGGCGACTATCTCTTTATTACTGCAAAAAAAGCATAACTTATAATTATATGATCACAACAATAGCATATAAAAATCAAAAATATACTGTTGATCTTTCTAAACCATTAGATATTTCTATTCCATTAATAGCTTCAGATACAAATGTAAATGCATGGTATATAGATGCTCCCAAAATCGAACCTGTAATCGATGGAAAATGGATTGGTCAAGTAGCCAAAGGTGCTTCAACAAACTTTAATAACATAACGTTTAACCCCCATGGTCATGGCACACATACCGAATGCGTAGGTCATATTACACCAGAGTTTTATAGTATTAATGCTGTCTTAAAACAGTTCTTTTTTAAAACCGAAATCATCTCAATAACTCCTACAAAACGGGGTGATGATAAGGTAATCACAAAAGATCTAATCAAAAATGCTCTCATTTCTAAAGATTGTAACGCACTGGTAATAAGAACACTTCCTAACCAGGACAATAAATTAAATCAGCAATATTCGCATACTAACTGGCCCTATCTCACAGAAGAAGCGGCTAAATTTATAAGAGAAACTGGTATAGAACATTTGCTGATAGACTTACCATCTGTAGATAAAGAAAAGGATGACGGAAAATTACTTGCCCATAAGGCCTTCTGGGATTATCCTAATGCCATTCGATATCACGCCACCATTACCGAATTAATCTATGTAAACAACAATATAACAGATGGTGTTTATTTGTTGAATCTTCAGATTGCACCATTCGAAAACGATGCTTCGCCCAGCAAACCTATACTTTACAAAATATTGGACAAATGAAAATAACTGTACAATTAGAAGAAATCGCCATGCTGATATTAGGAATTTACTTTTTTAACATCTTATCTTATCCTTGGTGGCTATTTCTAGCTTTGTTTCTTTTACCAGATATAGGAATGCTTGGCTATCTTATAAATGGCAAAGTAGGAGCTTTTACATATAATATATTTCATCATAAAGGCATCGCAATCTTACTTTATCTAATAGGTATTTATGTATCTAATGATCTATTGTTATTAATAGGAATTATTCTTTTTTCGCATTCGGCTTTTGATAGAATGTTAGGATATGGATTAAAATTAGAAAAAGGTTTTAAATTTACACACCTCGGAGAAATCGGGAAAAAGATTTAATATGGAATTATTGTTTATAGGACTTCTGGCGGGTGCAATCCTGGCCTTCTTCATTTTTGCAAAATACAATGCAACAAAAAACAAAGCTGCTGTAAAAACGCAATCAACAATACTCATGGAAAAAATCAAGAGTGTTTGTAAATTAGTAACTGTAGAGGGTGATTTTGCCGAAATTTATCATTATGAAAGTGTAAAAGAAAAGTTTTTCAACCTTCTTACAGGCACCAAGAAAGCGTTAATATTAATTGATGCCAAAGCGTATGTCGGTTTTGATTTATCCAAAATAAAGCTAGAGAGCGATACTAAAAAAAAGAAAATTATTCTTACGCACTTTCCACAACCTAAACTATTAACCATAGAAACCGACTTTAAATATTACGACAAAAAGGATGGTTGGCTTAATCCTTTTACATCAACTGATTTAACAGAACTTAATAAAGAAGCCAAACAATTTATTAAGGATAAAGTACCTCAAAGTGGTTTGATGGAAACTGCAAAAAAGGAAGCATTACTTGCAATCTCATTGATGGAAACTCTAGCAGAATCTATAGGATGGACCGTAGATCACTCTGCATTAGAGTTAGATAACAATAATGATAAGATCCAAGAGTTAAAAGAATAAGGAATAATGAGCGTTACAATATCAAACAATAAGGCAAAATTGGATATAGACTTTATTCATGGATTTTTAACCAATTCGTATTGGGCAAAAGGTAGAACCAAGGAAGAAGTAATTATTACTATTCAAAATTGCTTAAACTTTGGAGTCTATCTAGACGATAAACAAATCGGGTTTGCTAGAATCCTTACTGATTCTGTAGTTTTTGGTTATTTAATGGATGTATTTATCATTCAAGAGCACCGAGGAAAAGGATATGCCAAACTACTGGTAAAAAATATTACAGAGCACCCCGATCTACAACAAATCAAAAGATGGATGCTAATTACAAAGGATGCGCATACCTTATATCAGCAATTTGGTTTTAACGAAGTTGAAAATCCAACCAGAATAATGGAAAAACTGGTCAAAATATCTAAATAAATGAATGTAGAGGCTTTTAGAGATTATTGTTTAGCAAAAAAAGGAGTTACAGAACATTTCCCGTTTGATGAAACTACGCTGGTATTTAAAGTAATGGGCAAAATGTTTGCATTAACCGGACTTGATCGAATTCCTTTTAGTGTAAATCTTAAATGTGATCCTGATAAAGCAATCGAATTAAGAGAATATCATCCCGAAATAACTCCAGGATATCATATGAATAAAAAACATTGGAATACTGTTAACTTTTCTGACAGTTTACCTACTAATATGTTATTCGAATTAATTGATCACTCGTACACTTTGGTAGTGAATAGCTTGACAAAAAAATTAAAACAAGAATTAGAAAACCTTTGATGATTAAGCACATAACATATTAGGTGTTTCTTAAAGCATATAGTTCACTTGTTTTCAAAAACATATTTTCTTTTAAAAAAGAAAGAACAGAATTTAAAATAATAATGAACAACCCTAAAGATTTTTATAGAGAACAAATTGCTATACATAGTATATCTCTAAAAAAAGTAAAAAAACAACTAGCTCTTTCTAGCACAATTAGATTAATCGTTTTTCTGGCAGTGACTGGTGCAATTTATTTTGGGTATCCGAATACACAAATCATTATCGCTAGTTTGGTGATCGGGATAGGTCTCTTTATATTTTTGGTTAATCGGCATACCGATCTTACCTATATTAAAAACAAACTTGAAAAACTTATTCAAATCAATGAATTAGAACTCGATGTTTTTGATGGTGATGTAAGTAAACTCTCTCCAGGAAAAGAATTTATCGATACCGCTCACCCTTTTAGTCATGATATCGATTTATTTGGAGATCAATCTTTTTTTCAATTCGCTAACAGAACTACCACACTAGCTGGCAAAACTACTTTGGCAGCAGCACTTACTGCTAATTCTATCGATCATATAGAACAAAAACAAGAAGCCATTAAGAACTTATCCAAATTAGCTCAATGGCGGCAAGAGTTTAGTGCAATAGCGTCTTTGGCAGATGTTACAATCCCAATAAGCACTATCCAAAAGTGGTTTCAAAATTATACTTTTTTTGTACCAAAAATCATGCACAAGCTTCCTTTCATCATTTCAGGAATATCACTGGTTCTACTTGTACTATTGTTTTTGGATATTATCACTCTTCAGGTATATGTATTCTGGTTTTTTATTGGATTAGCCATAACAGGAACTCAAATAAAAAAAATAAATGCGCTATATAATAATGCGAATAAAGTGAAGGATACTTTTGAGCAGTATTATAAGCTTGTTGATAAAATTGAAAACACTCAATTTGATTCGATTCTACTTCAGGAAAAACAACAATTGGTGATCACAGACAAAGAAAAAGCTTCAAAAACGTTGAAACACTTTGCTAGTATACTTAATGCCTTTGATCAACGTAATAACATGATGTTTGGAGTCTTGGCAAACGGTCTCATGCTTTGGGATATATTGCAGAGTTATCGAATCGAGCAATGGATCTCAAAAAATCATACCAAAGTAGAGCAATGGTTTGAAGTTATAGCATTCTTTGATGCCTACAATTCTCTTAGTAATTTTGCCTTTAATCATCCTAAATATGTATATCCTTCTATTACATCGGATAATATCATCCTTAAAGCAGAACAATTAGGGCATCCAATGCTACAAACACAAAAACGGGTTGATAATGATATTCTAGTTAATAAGGAGCAATTTTTTATTATTACAGGGGCTAATATGGCTGGCAAGAGTACTTTTTTGCGCACTATCGCTTTGCAAATTATGATGTCTAATGTTGGATTACCAGTGTGCGCCAAATCATGTGATTACAATCCTATTAAACTCATTTCTAGTATGCGAACTTCTGATTCGCTAAGTGATGACGCCTCCTATTTCTTTTCAGAACTTACCCAACTCAAAAAGATTGTAACTGCTCTAGAAAGTGACACCTATTTTATTATTCTGGATGAAATTCTAAAAGGAACAAATAGTAAAGATAAGGCTGCTGGATCCCGTAAATTTGTCGAAAAACTAGTAGCCTCTAATGCTACTGGTATTATTGCTACGCACGACTTGAGTCTATGTAAAATTGAGTCTGATTTACCGCAGGTGCAGAATCGATTTTTTGATGCCCAAATCGTAAATGATGAGCTGTATTTTGACTATAAATTCAAGGATGGTGTTTGTCAAAATATGAATGCTTCTTTTTTACTAAAAAAAATGGGGATTGTATAGTTAATATGGATTTGAGTGTTTTTGCAACAGTAAAAATGTAACGGGAAAAAGTGATTATCAATCAAAAAAGTTCGGGTTTTGTAACTTCTTCCTATAGCCTGATGGCGTTATTCCTTTTATTTTTTTAAACTTTCTATTAAAATTAGAAAGGTTCTTGAATCCACTCGAATAAGAAGCTTCGGCAATAGAAATATCAGGCTCTTTTGACAAAATCCTACATGAATTTTCTATTCTGACTTCTGTCAAAAATTGAAAAAAAGTTTTATTTGTACGTTGTTTAAAATATCTGCAAAATGCATTTGGTGTCATATTAGCAATACCCGAGACTTCGTTTAAGCTAATATCTCTATAGAAATCGTTCATGACCAACTGAAAAACATTGGCCATTCTCTTACCCTCGTTGTCAGAATAGTTTTTCTTCATTATAGAAGAAGATAACGTTTGTACTTTGGCTTCACTTAACAATTTTAGAATTTGTAAAAAGATCATAAAACGATCTAATCTGTTTTTATTCTCTTTAATTAATAACATACAATTCTTTAACTCCTCTTTCATAGAAATTACTTGAATGCCATATGCCAAACTATTAAAAAAATTCGTCATATCGTCAAACTCCGAAAGCTCAAAAAAGACATCGCCAAAAGATTCTTTAGTAAAAAAAATAGAAATCATATAAGACGCCGTTTCGGATCGACTACTTTTCAACACATGAGGGACGTGACTTCCAAAAATCAAAATATCGTTTGCCGTATAACTAGTAACAGTATCTCCAACAATTAAACTTCCTTCTCCTAAAACAATTAAAGAAATCTGAATCTCTTCGTGTTGATGTAGTTTATCATAAAATACAAGCCCCTTATCCTCTTGGACTATCAGCGTATCTGTCGACGATTTTGGTATTTTAAATGGTAGTGCTTTCATAAATACTATACCAATATTACTCATTAAATTGACAAAATCGTATATTAAAGGTAAAATAGTATCATAATTAGATAATTTATAAATATTTCGCACTTTATATTCATAATACCTTTGATCAAAATATAAATTATGGCAATACTTTGGGAGGGCGTAATGCCCGCGGTAACTACAAAATTTACCGATCAAGACACTTTAGATTTAAAAATGTTTGAAGTTAATATTAATGCACAATTAGAAGCAGGCGTGCACGGAATCATACTTGGGGGCACCTTGGGTGAGGCAAGTACCTTGACAGATGATGAAAAAAGCACATTGGTTAAAACAACAGTAGATATTGTTAAGAACAAAGTTCCTGTGATTATTAATATAGCCGAACAAACAACAAAAGGAGCTATCGCGGCTGTGAAAAAAGCTCATGAGGATGGAGCTAATGGTTTAATGATGCTTCCTCCAATGCGATATAATGCTGGAGATAGAGAAACTGTAACTTATTTTAAAGAAATAGCTAATAGTACCGATTTACCAATTATGGTATATAACAATCCTGTTGATTATAAAATTGAAGTTACCCTCGACATGTTTGAAGAGCTATTGAAGCTAAACAATATACAGGCCGTAAAAGAATCAACTCGAGATATTTCTAATGTTACGCGAATTAAAAATAGATTCGGAGATCGATTAAAAATTTTGAGTGGAGTAGATACCCTGGCCTTAGAAAGTTTATTAATGGGCGCCGATGGTTGGGTAGCTGGGCTTGTAGATGCTTTTCCTAACGAAACAGTAGCAATTTATGAACTTCAAAAAGCAGGTAGAATTAAAGAAGCTATTGCAATTTATAGATGGTTTTTACCCTTGCTAGAATTAGATATTAACTCTAAATTAGTACAAAACATAAAATTGGCAGAAGTAGCCACTGGTATCGGTACCGAAAATGTACGTGCACCTCGATTACCACTAGTTGGTGATGAACGTAAAAAAGTACTGGAAATCATCCAAAAAGGACTACAAACCAGACCCGTATTACCTAGTTGTAAAATACTTAATTAATTCATTATCCAACAAATCATGATCACCGGCAAAAATTACATCGGAAACCAACTTTCTTCTAATGGAGATCTTACATATAGAACATTTAACCCTAAGTTAAATATCGAAAATGAGCACATTTTTTATGAAGCCTCTTCTGAAGAAATAGAAACTGCAGTTCAATCTGCTACTGCTGCTTTTGAGATATACCGAACAATATCCGGCCAGAAAAAAGCAGATTTTTTAAACACTATAGCAGAAGAGATTTTGGCATTAGACACCGAATTAATTGAAACGTATACCTCGGAAACTGGGCTACCCGAAGGAAGAGCTTTGGGAGAACGTGGTAGAACCGTAGGACAATTAAGAACTTTTGCAAATTTAGTCGCAGAAGGTTCTTGGGTTGAAGCTGCTATAGATACAGCCGACCCAGGCAGAACTCCAATGCCAAAACCTGATCTTCGTAAAATGCTTATTCCATTAGGACCAGTGGTTGTTTTTGGTGCTAGCAATTTTCCTTTGGCTTATTCTACAGCAGGTGGAGATACTGCTGCAGCACTAGCCGCAGGATGCCCTGTGATTGTTAAATCTCACCCTATGCATGCCGGAACTGGAGAATTAATAGCATCGGCAATTATTGCCGCGGCCAAAAAAACCGGAATGCCCGATGGCGTATTTTCAAACCTTAATAGCTCGGGAATCGAAGTAGGAACCCAATTAGTTCAACACCCAAGTGTCAAAGCAGTAGGGTTTACCGGAAGCATCCGAGGAGGGAGAGCCTTATTGGATCTTGCTGCTAAACGACCAGAACCAATACCTGTATTTGCAGAAATGGGAAGCATTAATCCCGTAGTTATTTTGCCAAAAGCTGCTCAAACCAAAGGTGAGGATCTTGCAAAAACCTATGCACAATCTATTACTTTGGGTGCAGGACAGTTCTGTACCAATCCAGGATTAATTTTAGGAATAAAAAGCGAAGCCTTAGATGATTTCATACAAACACTTTCTAACGAAATTATTGCCATTGAGCCTTCTTGCATGTTACATCCAAATATTGTAGGTAATTACGAGAAAAATAAAACAAATGCACTACAACAAAAGGGGCTTATCAAGGCTGCAGAATATGCAAATGAACTTACTACCAATCATGCCCGACAAACAGTTACAACTGTAGAAGGAAAAGCTTTTTTAGAAAATCCAATTCTACATCAAGAAGTTTTTGGGCCTTTTTCGATGATTGTTCAATGCAAAGATGCAGATGAATTAGTATCAATTGTTTATGGCCTTGATGGCCAACTTACCGGTACAGTTTTAGCCGATAATGAAGAGTTAACAACATACAAAGATGTATTAGATGCACTACAAAACCGTGTAGGAAGAATAATCTTTAATGGGGTACCCACAGGTGTAGAGGTTTGCCCTGCTATGCTTCATGGTGGACCGTATCCAGCTTCTACAGACAGTAGATTTACAGCAGTGGGTATACACTCTATAAAACGTTGGGTAAGGCCTTTTAGTTATCAAAATTGGCCAAATGACGTATTGCCAGATGAGCTAAAAAATGAAAATCCTCTTGATATATCTAGGTTATTAAATGGTAAGCAAACCCATAATTCTATTTCATATGGCGCGAACGTCCTTTAAATGCATTGATGCCCATACTTGCGGAAACCCGGTTAGAGTAGTCACTACAGGACGGCCCAATCTTATTGGTAAAACAATGAGTGAAAAGCGCCAACATTTTCTTAGAGAATATGACTGGATCCGACAAGGATTAATGTTTGAACCCAGAGGTCACGATATGATGAGTGGAAGTTTCTTATTCGAACCTCATGATCCAAATAATGATTTTGCCATTTTATTTATCGAAACTTCGGGATGCTTACCCATGTGCGGTCATGGTACTATCGGCACAATAACTATTGCTGTCGAAGAAGGATTGATCACACCCAAAATCCCAGGTAAAATAAGGATGGAAGCTCCTGCAGGGTTAGTAGAGATCGAATATCAAAAAATTGGCAATAAAGTGGATTGGGTAAAACTTAAAAATGTAAAATCTTATCTTGCTGCAGATGAGTTGACTATTACCTCTCCTGAGTTAGGAGAACTTGTTTTTGACGTCGCTTATGGCGGTAATTTTTATGCGATTATCGATCCACAGAAAAATTTTAAAGGAGTTCAAAATTATACGGCAAACAAATTAATCCAGTACTCTGGAGTATTACGCGACTTAATAAATGACAAATATCGTGATGCGTTTATTCATCCCGAAAATGAAACCATTAGAGATGTAAGTCACATATTATGGACCGGAGAACCACTAGATTCAAGATCATCTGGAAGAAATGCTGTTTTTTATGGTGATAAAGCTATTGATCGCTCACCCTGTGGTACCGGGACCTCTGCCCGAATGGCACAATTATATGCTAAAGGAAACTTAAACCCTGATGAAGAGTTTATTCATGAAAGTTTTATAGGGAGTACATTTATTGGTAGGATAGAAAAAGAAACGATCATAGCCGGCAAAAAAGCAATAGTACCCAGTATACAAGGATGGGCAAAAATATATGGATATAATACGATCATTATAGACGATCAAGATGATCCTTATGCTCACGGGTTTCGAGTTATATAAAACAACTAATTATGAGCAAGAGTGTTATTGTTATTGGCGGCGGGATTATTGGGCTTTGTTCTGCATATTATTTACAAAAAGAAGGACACGAGGTAACTGTTATTGATCAATCATCGATGGATTATGGTGCTTCTTATGTAAATGCAGGATATCTTTCTCCTAGTCATATTATTCCACTTGCTGCTCCTGGTGTTATGAAAAAAGGACTGAAATGGATGTTTAATCCCGAGAGTCCATTATTTATAAAACCTAGGATGGATGCTGATTTTTTGAGATGGGTATGGGCATTTAACAAATCTTGCTCCTCCAAAAATGTAAATCGTAATATTTCGGCAATTAAGGATATTGCCATACTAGGAAGAGATTTGTATGCTGAAATTAGAAAAACAGAAAAATTCAACTTTCAATTAGAGCAAAAAGGGTTATTAATGATTTGCCAAACCGAAAAAATGTTGAATGAAGAACTTAGTGTAGCCAATATAGCCAAAAAAGAAGGGTTACCTGTTAAAGAAGTATCTTTTGAAGCATTAAAACGGCTACAACCCAATACCAAACTACAGGCAAAAGGAGCTGTGCTATACGAATGCGATGCGCACACTACTCCTCAGGTTTTCATGGAAGAACTAAAGATGTATTTAAAATCTAATGGAGTAATATTCCATAAAAATGAAAAGGTCCAACACCTGTCTATAAAGGATGGAAAAATTTCTTCGATTGAAACAAAATCACATACTTATATTGCAGATGAATTTGTACTCGCTGCCGGATCGTGGTCTAAACTATTGAGTAAAAAACTTGGAATTAAATTATTACTAGAAGCTGGTAAAGGATATCGAATAGATTCTGAAAGAGATTTTGGGATAACCATGCCTGCTATTTTAGCCGAAGCTAAAGTGGCCATAACTCCAATGCAAGGATATACTCGTTTTGCAGGAACTATGGAAATTGCAGGAATTAATCATACTATCAATAGAGTTAGAATAGAAGCTATTGCAAAAGCAACGCAACTTTATTATCCTAATGTTATACTAACCCCTCAAGAAAAAAACAATGCGGCCTGCGGACTAAGGCCTGTTACTCCAGATGGTATGCCATATATCGGAAAGTCCTCTAACTGCAAAAATCTTACAATTGCAACCGGACATGCCATGATGGGATGGAGCATGGGCCCCTCTACGGGGAAATTAGTTTCGGAAATCATTTCGGATACAAAACCATCTCTGGATCTAAGTACATATTACCCCGATAGAAAATTCTAACAACTAAATATCAATACCTATAATATCCCCGTTTGCCGTTTGTAAAACGCATCTTGCTGTTTTTTCATCATTTCGCGAGCAATTTTCTTTTTATAAGCATATAATTCTTCCTCTTCGGTAAGGTCGCCATATACTTTATCATTGATAGTGAAATCTGTTTGCAATACGACTTTACGTTGTGCATTTTTTTGCTCAACCCAAGTTTTCACTTCACCTTCTGCATCCTCTAATTTAAAGTCATATTCTCCTTTTGGAGACAATAGTTTTGCAAATATTGGAGAGGTTTCGATAGCCAGAAATAATAAAAATATAAAGAAACTGGGTAGCCATGGTAGTTCGCTTAATGCATTTACACGCGCCATTAACCCATCAAAATTATCAATAATAGGTTGTGAGGTATCCACCTGTTCTGCATATGCCGCGGCTAACTCAGTTTTTTGAGTTTCTAAAGAAATAACTTTATCTGTATTTGTCTTTTTTAATGCTACCAATGCTGCTAATGCTGCATCATGTTTTTCCCGTTTTTCTTTATATACTGGTCCTTTACCTATAATCTCGGTACCTTTTCTTCCTTCGGCCTCGGCAATATAAGTTTCGTACAAATCATTTACTTCGGTCTCTTTAGTTACGATTTCTTGCTTTAAAGAAGCGATCTCTTCATCGATTGCAGTAATAGCCGGTGTAAATTGTGTTGCAATTTGTTCTTTATTGGCTAGGGTATAATCATTCTTTTGTTCTAATAACACTCTATCTATTTCCTTTTCAAAAATCTTTAATTCTAGTGGTTTAGAAATTACAACCGCTATGATTATTGCCAAAATAATTCTTGGAGAAGCCTGTAGAAGTTCATCCATAAAATTATCTTTTTTCTTGATCGTAGAAACAATAAATCGATCCAAATTAAAGATCAACAACCCCCATATCAAACCAAAAAAGGCTGCGGTAAAGTAATTATCAAATACGGTATACAGTGCATAACTTGCCGCTATGAAAGCCATTACGGCGGTAAAAAATACAGTAGCACCAATACCTGCATATTTATTTTGTTCTCCGTTAGAACAACTCTCCAAAATATCTGCATCCGATCCCGAGCAGAGTATAAAAAAACGTTTAATCATTATCTAAGGGTTTTTCGATTGATTCTTTTAGAACGCTGAATTATAGTCTTTTGTTGCACAAAAAACTCCCATATGGGAGTTTTTGATCATGACTAACTATAAAAGAATATTGATTTTGTACTTAATTTCTATCCTTTTTATTTCTTTTGATTTCTTTTCTCATCTCTTTTCTAGCCTTTTCTGCTTCTTTTTTTGCAGCTTCCATAGCTTTTTGAGCTTCTTTTCTTAATTGTTCTCTTTCTTTTCGAGATCTTTTCATGAACATCTCACGCTCTTTTTCAGCTTCTACTCTCTCCTTCAAAATTAACTCTCTAACTTTCTTTCTTTCTTCAAGTGCTATTTCTCTTGATTTTTGTGCAGCTTCTAGAGCCATAGCTCGTGCTTCTTTTGCAGCGTTTCTACTTAGGTTACGTACTTGTGTCATTTCTTGACTTACTCGTTGTGCTGCTTCCACAGCCATTACACGAGCTTTTTCTGCTACTTCTCTAGCCTCTTCTGCATTTTGAGCTGCCATTTCTCTGGCTAATTGTGCTTGTTCTCGAGCTTCTTCAACTGCTTCGGTTCTAATTCTAATCTGACCTCTTTCTTGAGCTCTCGCTATTTTTACTTGTTCCAAAGCCCGCGCTCTTGCTTCTTCGGCTGCTTCTCTAGCTTCTACGGCAGCTAATCTTGCTTGACTAGCCATTCCCATATTATTAGTTATTTCTTCCTCATATTCAACCTCAGATTGTAATCGAGCCTCTTCAACCTCTTCTAATAGTTCTTGCATTTCTTCTTCCTCTTCACTTTCTGATTCTTCATAAGAAGGTGCTTTGGGAGGTGTTGGAGGAGTCGGTATAGTACTTTTTTCTCCCTTTCTTACTTTGGGCGCCGGTGGTGGCGGAATATCACTAGGCTCACCTCTTCTTACTTTTGGAGAAGGAGGCATTGGAGGTTTTGGAGGAACCAAATCGTGACCATCAGGATTTGCCTTGTATAACCTTGTGGATCTGTATTCTTTATTAATTCTATCAACGAATTTTTGATCCACATTCTGCAATTTAACATCAAAGTTAAAACCTGTTAACTCATCATCTTTCCATTGCTTGGTAATATCATCAATAGTTTTAGAAAGATTATCTAAAGTAACCGAAGAGCCATTTACTCTGATTTGTTCATTTTTTACTCTAATCTCAATTTCTTTATCCTGACTGCTATTCGTTTTACTATACCTCCAATTGTTCTTTTCTTGGGCAATAATATCATTATTGAAGAATAACAGACATAATAACAATGTAGGTATTACTGCTAATAATTTAAGAGTAACTCTTTTTTTTGAAAATTCTTTTGTCATCATTTGTAATCGTTTTTTGGTTAATGAATAATTAATGGTACTTGTTAACGCAGTTTGATTAGAACTGGTTGGATAATTAACAAGTAAATTGACATAGCGTTGTATCGAAAACTGATGTTTCAATACGGTTTGGTCTGCAAGAAATTCATGATTTAACTTGATCGCTTTTTTAAGCCAAAAAAGTAACGGGTTAAACCAAAAAATAACTTGCAATACCTCTACAAACAGTATATCTAATGTATGTTTTTGATGTACATGTGCTTTTTCATGAAAAAGTACTTCTTCAGGAATCGATCTTTGTAAAAATTCGGTTTTGGGAACAAAGATATATTTCAAAAAAGTAAAAGGAATTACCGCATCTCTCAACAAAACATTGGTATGAGATGGTTCTTTTAATTTTTCATTACTCCTTACTTTTTTAGTAAGACTGTACAAGTTTTTAGTAAATCTAAATCCAAAAATTATAAACCCTATGCTATACAAACACCATAAAAGAATAGGCACATAATTTATGGGTTCTGCCGCAACATCATAAACTTCTGTAACATAGCCAGGTGTGACCATTGCCTCTGATGCAACCACTATATCTTGAGGGTTTATATACACTTCCTTTTCATAGGTTATGGTAATCAAAGGAATTGTATAGGCAAATAAAATACTCACTATGAGATAATATCTTTTGAGATTATGGATCTTCTCTTTTTCAAGAAACAACTTATAAAAAGATCCTAAAACCAATAAGCAAAGTGTCGATTTGATTAAATAGGCTATCATTGTTGTTGCTTTTTAATTTGTTGATCTACGATCTTTTTTAATTCTTCTAATTCTGTAGTAGATAAATTAGTCTCAGAGGTAAAAAATGAGGCAAACTGGGAGGCCGAATCGTTAAAAAAATTCTTAATTAAGCCATTTACATGCTTCGAAAAGTAATCTGTTTTTTTTACCAAAGGGTAATATTCTCGAGATTTTCCGTACAAAGTATAATCTACAAAATTTTTATCCTGCATCCGTTTTAACAACGTAGCTACGGTTGTAGTAGCTGGTTTGGGTTCTGGATAGGCTTCTAACAAATCTTTCATAAAAGCTTTGTCTAATTTCCAGAGGTATTTCATTAATTGTTCTTCTGCTTTGGATAATTGCATTGCTCTACTTAATTAGAATTAACTCTACAAATGTAGAATAAAAAATTATATTTCCAAATATTTATGTTATAAAAAGCACAAGCCACTCTATTTTGAGTGGCTTGTATTTGATAAAACTAACTGTTACTTTACTTTTTCATAATTCTTTTTATAATCGTATTATCTCTGACTTTTATCCTTGCAAAATAGAGCCCGGTAGCAGACAATTTTTGTCCAAGAATAACTTTTCCCGGATTTTCCTGAAATTCTTTTTTCACTATTCTCTTTCCATACATATTATAAATATCTATTGAAATATTGCCTTGTCCCATCTTTCTCATATCAATTTCAAAATTATTCTGAAAAGGGTTTGGACTCAGCCTCACTAAGTTTTCTTTACTTTCTTTAGCATTTGCTCCGGCTACTCCTGCACTACTAGTATATATTGTTGTATTTGCCTGAGTTTGGTATGCATAATCTAATATAGTATAGGACCCTCCATCTGCCGAAACTTCAATATGGAACCAGCCGTAATGTGTATTTCCATTAATCGTAAAAGTAAATCCTACATACCCAGTTTTTCCATTCCAATCGGTGTATGAAGAAGAACTCACTATATAACTATGCGGGTTTGCTACAAAATTACTTGACCCGTCTATAGCTTGATTTTCTCCTAAAAAAGTAATGTTACTGGTACTACCATTGCAGATAACATCTTTATCATAGGTTACTAAACGGGTTCCTCCCGAATACCAAGCTCCAAAACCATTATCATCACCTACTTCTATTCTAAAGAAGTTCCAGGTACTGGAGGAGTTAACAGAAACATCATTTATATCTACATAAACAACTCCGTCATTAGTGTTACAAGGGGTACATGATCCACCACAATCAATACCCGTTTCATCTCCGTTCTGGATACCATCTGTACAAGATGGAGTAGCTACTCCCTCAATTCTTATTGTATAATCTTCAACTTCTCCTATATATGTATCTTCTTCACATGGAGTTATTTTTGATTCTGATCCATATCCAACTCTTACTCTCATCCTTAAATTAACATTAGATACTGCATCTACAGGCGGAGTTACATTTCCGGTATACGGGCCTGCTGCATATCTAGCATATACTTTCTCTCCCGGGTCAGTAAAATCTCCATTATTATTCCAGTCAATCCAAACTCCTACTGCATTATACGTCCAGTGATCATTATTTAATTTAACCGTTAAAGCCGTTTGTTCTCCTGCTGTAAGGTTAGTAGAGAGATTGGTATGATTAGCATATGGTGTATGAGCAGTAGAATTATCTATACTTCCAAATTTTACATTGGTAATATGTAATGTATTTTGAGTGGTAGATGCAGTACAATATGTTACTGTACCACAGGGTTGACAAGAACCTCCGCAATCCACTCCAGTCTCATCTCCATTTTGTACACCATCATTACAGGTAGGTCCCGTATTATCTTCAATTCTAGTTATTGTAATCCAATTACTGGAAATATCAAAGACCCCTGTTGCTAGTCCGTTATCTGTTATATTTTTTCCATTAACGCTTAGATTACCATCATAAGAAATTCCATAAACCCTGCACACTCCTACTGTAGCACCTTCAAAATCATGAGAAATAGTTTCTGTGGCCAAGATAGCACCACTATCATCTGTGATCAGATATCTGTAATTGGCATTAGATGGACTAGTATTTTTAAAAGTGATAACATCTGCTTGACCATCTCCAGTTATTGTAGTTATCTCTGTTCTATCATCATTTGAAGAAATCGATCCTCCATCAACTTCTACTGGACAAGCGGGACATGAATTACCCCCACAATCTATTCCTGTTTCGTCTCCATTCTGGATACCATCATCACAAGTTGGATCAGTACCTCCATCATACACTGTACTTCCTGCTTTAATCGAGCCGAAAGGTTCTGTACTATATGCATAATCTAATAACGTTTCTTCACTACCATTAGCATTTACACGAACTCTAAACCAACCATAATTGATTTTTCCTGGGTATAATTCCATTTGAAATCCTACATAGGCCGTTTGACCATCCCATGATGTATGGCCAGAACTTCTTACTACATGTAAATCTGGATAATTCCCTCCGTTTACCCAATTACTTGACGAAGATATAACAGTATTTTGAGGTAACGCCGTTACATTACGTGTGTTTGCCTCGCAAACTAATGCTTGACGATATGTTTCTAATTTTAATTCATTATTCTCATAGAAAAGCCCATATTTGTTTTCTCCAATAACCGTAAAAGGCTCCCAAACGTTTCCCGAATTTACAGTGAGATCAGCATTATTGACGTAAACAATCCCATACGGATCATAAAAAGTAAATTGGTAAGATACTTTATCAGAAACTAGTGTTGCTATACCTCCAGTAATTGCAGCGTTTCTAAATGTTATCGTTCCTGTCGTATTATTGGTTATTGCATGATTATTGGTTTGACCACTAAAGCGAACTCTAAGTGTTCTATTATTGAGTACCGTTATGGAAGCAGTATATCCTTGTGGTAAATCTGAAGTAAAATGAGTTCCTTCTACCATTGCACCCGAACTTAAAGCAAAATTACCATCTATAATTTCTATCTCATTAGTATCACTAAACACGATTCCGTTGTTTGATAATTCTTCTTCTACTGTTGAGTTTGATACTACAAGAGAAGCTCCATTTGCATCAACACCCGTAGCTACCAAATTTCTGGGTTGCCAAAGTGGTTTTCTGGTAGAGTGTTCTAATGCTGCTAGCATTCTATTTACCTGACCGCGGGTATACATTTTGGCACAACCAGCGTTAGAATCATATCCCATATAATTTTCATAGTTGATCAAATTACCACAATCACTAGCGCCAACTGTACATCCATCATCACCCGAATTAGAGTCCTCTTTGGGAGTATCGCTAACGTAATCACCATTAGCATCATTACAACCTCCTTCAAAAGTATGTATAAGGTTTAGCCAGTGACCAAATTCGTGAGTTAGTATAGAAGCAAATTCTTTATCTGTATTACCATGTAAATATTGTCCATTATATACTACTCGTGCTATATCTTGATCAGACATTGTAGTGTTAGGATACCAGGCTACACCAGAGTTATTTGATACCCCATCTCCATATAAATCACCTGTGATATATACATTCATATATTTATAGTTATCCCAACCATCTCTGGCAACAATGGGATTACTATAATTTCCCATTCCGGAGGCTTCTGGATAAAAAATCACTCCGTTTGTACTACCACCGTTAGGATCTATTTTTGCAAGTGCAAATCGCACACTTAATGTAGCTTTACGACCATTAAAAACGGGATCAACCGTGTTCCAATCATCATTTAATCCATTAAAATCTTGATTAAGAATTTCAAGAGCGGTTTTTATTTTTTGATAGGTTACTGTTTTTCCATGCTGTACATCTCCGTATATATGAAACACCACAGGTATCACATAGGTTTCTCCTGCTTTTTGAGAAAATGTCTTACTTTGGACATATTTTTTTGTGAATTCATTGAATTTATCAAACTCGATCTTAGCTTTAGGACTGGTTGAAAAAGCATCATGATTAGCTTGACTTGTTTTACATCGTTCGGCGTTAATTTTTCTTTCCTGAGCAGAAAGAAAACCGGCATACCAAAATGATAAAACGATTAAAAAAAAAGTTTTAGTTTTCATAACTAGTTGATTTTGTGTTATAGTTACCCGAAAATTAAAACTACTGATGCTTTTAACGTTATCGTATTATACCTTAATATTATACTATTCTATCTACTTATTCATTTTTTTAACAAAATACCTGATTAAAACTCATTATAACAACAAAAACTTAATAAAAACCTAACTTGTTTAACACAGGGTTTTTTGATAAAAGGGCATAAAAAAACACCCTCTGATGGGGTGTTTTTAAAACGAATATTAATGCTTTTTTCTATTTACTCAACTCCGTAAAGTACTTGTAAAATAAAGGAATGGTTTCGATTCCTTTTAAGTAATTCCAAACCCCAAAATGTTCATTAGGTGAATGTATAGCATCACTATCTAATCCAAATCCCATTAAAATAGTTTTACTTTTCAATTCTTTTTCAAATAATGACACAATCGGTATACTTCCTCCACTACGCTGTGGTATAGGTGTTTTACCAAAAGAATCTTGGTACGCCTTACTAGCAGCCTGATATCCAATATTATCAATTGGTGTTACATATCCTTGTCCACCATGATGTGGTGTAACTTTTACCGTTACTGCTTCTGGCGCAATATTTTCGAAATGTGTTTTAAACAAATCTGTAATCTCTTCCCAGTCCTGATTTGGAACTAAACGCATAGATATTTTGGCGTATGCTTTACTTGCAATCACTGTTTTTGCTCCTTCTCCAGTATATCCACCCCAAATACCGTTTACATCCAAAGTTGGTCGAATAGAGTTACGCTCATTAGTCGAATACCCTTCTTCTCCATACACTGCATTGATGTCTAGTGATTTTTTATATGACTCTAACGAGAAGGGTGCTTTGGCCATCTCGGCTCTTTCTTCGGTAGATAGGTTTTCTACCTTATCATAAAATTCGGGAATCGTAATATGATTATTTTCATCATGTAATGAAGCGATCATTTTGGTTAGTATATTTATCGGGTTGGCGACAGCGCCTCCGTATAGACCACTATGAAGATCTCTATTTGGCCCCGTTACTTCTACCTCGACATAACTTAGTCCTCTTAATCCAGTTGTAATTGAAGGAACATCTTTTGCAATCATTCCGGTATCGCTAATTAAAATTACATCATTAGCCAATTTTTCTTGATTGCGCTCTACGAACCATCCTAAACTCTTACTCCCCACTTCTTCTTCTCCTTCGATCATAAATTTTACATTGCAAGGCAATTGATCTGTTTTGGTCATTAATTCTAATGCCTTTACATGCATATACATTTGCCCTTTATCATCACAAGAACCTCTGGCAAAAATCGCACCTTCGGGATGTATTTCTGTTTTTTTAATCACAGGCTCAAATGGTGGGCTATCCCATAAATCCATAGGATCAGGGGGTTGTACATCATAATGCCCATATACTAACACTGTTGGTAGATTTGGGTCTATAATTTTTTCTCCGTATACAATAGGATACCCAGGCGTTTCACAAATTTCTACGTGATCACAACCTGCTTCTTTAAGGCTTTTATAAATTTCGTCTGCTGTTTTAACCACGTCATTTTTATAGGCCGTATCTGCGCTAATAGATGGGATTTTAAGAAGTTCAAGAAGTTCGTTTATAAATCGATCTTTATGTTCCTGAACATAGGATTGAATATTCTGCATAGGCTTGAGTAAATTTTGCCTAAAAGTACTAAAACTTTATATTTTTTAAGAAGGTTGTTTTTATTTTAAAAGTATTGTTTATATTTGCACTCGCTTTTACAAAGAGTCCTGAGTATTGTAAGAGTTTTTAATGCGGGCGTGGTGGAATTGGTAGACACGCTAGACTTAGGATCTAGTGCCGCGAGGTGTGAGAGTTCGAGTCTCTCCGCCCGCACAGTAAAAGAAAAAGCCGAATCAGATGATTCGGCTTTTTTGTTTATTATGTCCCGTTCTAAAATAAGTTGACAGGTTTTAACAATTTAATTTAATCCTGTGAAACTAGCTTAATAAGATTTTTTGTTATGCACAAAGTTTTTTAATGTCATTTACAGTTACATCAACTTTTAGCAATGTATGATCTATATAGGTATGAGCTGCCTAACTATTGATGTGTGTTAATGACATTAATAATATCATTTTTTTGCAATACTCCTGATTGCCTCCATAGTTGTTTTCCATCTTTAAACAAGACCATTGTTGGCACACCACGAACCTGATATTTTTCGGATAGTGGTTGATTTTTATCTACATCAATCTTTACTATTTTAATATGATCACCTAATTCGTCCTTAACTTCCTTTAAGATTGGGGCTAGTACCTTGCAGGGACCACACCAATCTGCAAAGAAATCTACTAATACTGGTTTTTCTGAATTTATAATATCACTAAAACTACTTTTCATTATATGGTCATTTTATCACTAAGGTAATATATTGTATTGATAAAATATCTTTTGTGATATGCATTAACTTACTCCAGGAGGATCATTATATTTTTTTAGTAGATGCATGATCTTGGTTATCGGAACCTCTATAGAATAGGTCCCTGTATAGGATGGGCAGATGATACAGTCATCAAAATAAAACTTAATCATATTATCATCGACCACAAAATTATTTTTATACGCTTTAAAATCTCCTTCAGACAGCTCCCAGCAATCATAATATAACTCTCCAGATGTAATCCCTTCTTTTATAATAGCATTAATAGTTTCGTATACTATTTCTTCAGATCCTGGTTCAAAAAAATCATCAAAATAAATGAAATTCTGTTTTTTGAGATTAAAGTTTATACAATCAAAAAGGTAAGTAGAGTATTTCATACCCGAATAATAATTCTCTTTATAAAGCACAACGCTTATAAGGTCATTTTTTACATTATATATTTTATAATCTATAATTCTCTTGTCTCTATATCTATTAATCTTTAGGGTATCGCAGAGTAGCTCTTTATCCTCAAGGATTTGGTTTTCGGTCTTTTCGAGATTAAGATAGTTTTCTATAATGAAGTCATTAAATACCTTATATCCCTGATCAATCTTTTCGTTCAGATACGGATATTGATAATCTAAAACATATAAGTCTTCGTCTTTGTAAAACTTCTTTGACACGACCAGTTCTTGCAATTGAACTTTATCGTCTTTGGCTCTAACCAATCGTTCTTTTTTTATCGATTTGGTTTTTTCTTGATTAAGTTCAAGGTGTTCTTCAGAAAAAACTACTAAAGAATCTTTACTGGATTGATCCTCTATTTTTTGTTCGGTTTCTGTTTCTTTAGGATCAGTTGCTTTTTGAGGCGAAGTCTCTTTCTTGCAAGCTATAAAACTTAAAAAAATGAGACCGATGATTAATGTTTTCATAGGGTTGTTTTTAATCATCATAAAAATAGGACTGGATGTAATCAAAAACTATGATATCAATCAGCTATTGGTCAAATAAAAAAGGTGAATCCTAAATTGAATTCACCTTTTTCCATATATAGAGTAGTGTAATTAAAATAAACCGTTTCCGATAATGATCAAAGCATTTGCGATTAAACTTGCGATCAACAGATCTAATACTAATTTTGGTTTTTGTACAGTTAAAATTGCGGCGTTATGAGCACTACAAACAACAACACTTAGAAAAACCAGAAACATTTGAACAGGAGCATTACCGTTTAATAAAGTAGTCATGATGGCTATCGAACCTAAACATGTAGACGCGATAATTGCCAAAGCAGAATACCCTATATAGTTTTCAGAAAAGTCGGCATTTATTTTTGCATATAGTGTCATAATAATTAGTTTTTATTTATGGGTAAAATTAGGAATCGTTTATACTTTGAAATATGATAAAAATCAGTTTTCGAATAATAGCTTTAATCGACCAAGCATCATTAGTTCGGATTTGTTTTTTCCAGAAAAAGCCCGGGCAATAGCATTTGCGGTTTTCCAAATCAATTGTTTTATACGGTCTGAAAAACGTGATTTATGTTCGTTATAAAAGGATCCAAATTCCTGAAAACAAGATTCTGCATTAGGAGTTTCATAATCCATCCAGTCAAAAACGATCTCGATCTGAAAAGCAGCATCTACTCCAAATTCATCTTTAACCTCATCTACATCCAACCATTCTGACTTTACAATTTTTCTTAGGGATTCGTATTCGGACTTACGAACTATCTTATCCGAAGCCGCAATTGCATAAAATAACTTCCCAAGATTTTGATAGAATGTAACGCCTATATTTTGTGTTGTATTCATGACAAACTGTTTAATGATTCACACATAAAATTAAGAGGTCTTTCTGAGGATTTATATGATATTAATCAGTTGTGATATCATAAAAAAAGAATATATCCGAACTCGTGACTCCCTAGATAAACAAATCAAAATAGCAATCCAGTGAATCCTTACATTTTACATTAAGCATTCTTCTTAAATGCAATACCATTTTTTTATAATTCCTAATTTTAGGTTAAAGTATCTTAAGGGGTATGAATAAGAAATAACAGATGTTATTTTTATAAATGTATGTACTATTTTTGATCTTGGAATAATTTTCGATCTTATGAAGAAATTATCTTTTTGAGATAAAAATTATATTTACAAACTTAATTGCATCAAAAACAAACCGATTAGCCCTATGAAGGTGTTCGAAAAACAAAATAATGTTTTTAAAATCCTATCTGAAGCAGTTTCAGAGGGCATTGTAGTGGTTAATAAAGATCAAATTATTGTGGCTACCAATGGATCTGCCAATCAAATTTTTGGATATGATCAAGAAGAACTTATAGGCAAACCTTTAAATACTTTGATACCCCAAAATTACCACCATAACCATGGCGATCATTTTAAAAGTTTTGTCGAACATAGCGAAAAACGTAATATGGGTCGGGGCCGAGATATTTTTGGGGTCCGAAAAGATGGAACTGAGTTTCCTTTAGAAGCTGGGCTTAATCCTTTTACCATTTATGATAATCAATATATAATGGCATTGGTAATTGATATCACAGAACGTAAAGCACGAGAGAAAGAAATAAAAGAATTAAACACACAACTAGAATTAAAGGTTGAAGAACGTACCGAAGCACTGCATCATACGATCGAGGAGCTAAAAGAAGAAGTAAAACTTAGAATGGAAGCTGAGGCAAAAGCCAAAGAATCTTTAAAAAAAGAACAAGATCTTAACGAATTAAAAACAAAGTTTTTATCATTGGTTTCTCATGAATTCAAGACGCCTTTGGGAGGAATTCTTACTTCGGCAACATTAATAGAAAAATATACCAAAGAGGAGGAGCAAAACAAAAGAGATAAACACATTAATACGATAAAAAATAAAGTAAAGTATCTGGATAATATTCTTACTGACTTCTTATCTATTGAGCGTTTAGAAACAGGAAAAGTGAATTATAAGTTCAGTAAATTTCCATTGAGTAAAGTAATTAATGAAGTCGTCTATAATGCTAATATGTTGCTTAAAGATGGACAAAAAATCAACTATCCAGATAATGACATTAGTGATTATAGTATCGAATTTGACGAGAAAATCCTCGAACTGATCTTATCTAACCTTATTCATAACGCTGTGAAGTATTCTGGAGAGCATACTGTGATAGATTTACAAATAATGTTTGAGGAAGATATGCTTACATTTAAGATCATTGATCAAGGTATTGGTATCCCCGAAAAAGAGCAGCAGTTTATCTTTAAACGATATTTTAGGGCAGAAAATGCCTTACTGGATCAAGGAACCGGAATCGGGCTCAATATTGTAAAAAGTCATTTAGAAAATCTTGGCGGCAGTATTACTTTTACAAGTAAAGAAGGCCAAGGATCGACTTTTATAGTTAAAATACCTATCACTACTAACCATAGCAAAGCATGAAAACTATTTTATTAATAGAAGATGACACTGCGCTTAGAGAAAATACCGCAGAGCTTTTAGAGCTATCAAATTATAAGGTAATTACTTCTCCTAATGGCAAAGTGGGGATTGCCAAAGCCAAAGAGGAAAAACCTGACATTATCGTTTGTGATATAATGATGCCCGAAATTGATGGTTATGGAGTTTTGGAGGCATTATCCTATGATAAAACAACAAGTCAAATCCCGTTTATTTTCTTATCTGCCAAAACAGAACATAAGGAAATTCGAAAAGGAATGGATTTGGGAGCCGATGATTATCTAACCAAACCTTTTGAAGAAGATGAGCTACTAAGTGCAATAGAAAGTCGCTTGGCAAAAGCTCAAATTATTGCTAATATTCTTGAAGAACATTCACAAAAACCCAATGGAATTCAAGAAGAATCAGGTTTTCGAAATCTTCATGAGCTCAAAAATTTCTTTGACGATCATGGTGAAATTTCCGAATACGATAAAGGAGAAACTATCTATAAAGAAGGAGATCATTCAAATAATATATACCTAATAATCAAAGGTGTAATAAAATCTCATAAGATGGATGAGAGCGGCAAAGAATTGATTACAGCCTTATACAAACCCGATGATTTTTTAGGATTTACATCATTTATAGATAACATACCTTATCAAGAGTCTGCAACAGCCGTCGAAACTGTCGAGCTTGCCGGAATATCAAAAAGTAAGTTGAAGGACATACTTGAAAAAAGCAAAAATATTTCTCTGGAATTAATGGAACTTCTCACCGAAAATCTTTCAGAAATCAAAGAGCAATTGCTTCAAATGGCATATAGTTCGGTACGTAAAAAAACTGCGCAAACCATATTACAGTTTGCAGAAGTGCTCAACAAAAAACCAGAAGATAGTATAAAAATATCCAGAAATGATTTGGCCAGTGTTGCCGGAATAGCTACCGAAAGCTTAATCCGTACACTATCCAGTTTTAAGAAGGATGGACTTATAGAAATCGAAGGACGTAACATAAAGATTTTGGACCTATCGGGACTTCAAATGGTAGATTAAATTGCTTAAACTGATTTTTGTCATACTTTTCGCCAAGACATCCTAATACATTTGTTTTATAACAATGTATTGAACATGAAGAATATCCTAATTCCTACGGATTTTTCTGAAAATTCGTGGAATGCTATTACATATGCGTTATCATTTTTTAAGAAGGTAAAATGTAATTTTTATTTTTTACATATTTCTCCTTATGATGAAATTATCGGTGAAGATTCCTTTTTTGACACCAAGGACATTGCTATAGAAAAAATTAGCCATAGTGATAAAGAGCAAATGCAATCATTACTCTATAAAATTGAGAAATTGCCTCTCAATACCAAACACTATTTTTTTGCAATTTATGAGTACATATTTTTTATAGATGCTATTAGAAAACAGGTAGAAGAAAAAAATATTGACTTTATCGTAATGGGCACTAAGGGAGCTTCTGGATTAAAAGAAAAAACAGTAGGGAGTAATACAGGAGATGTAATCACAAAAGTGAAATGTCCTGTTCTCGTAATTCCAGAAAAAGCAACGTATATCAAACCCAAAGAGATTGCTTTCCCTACTGATTACAATTTGTTTTATAAAAATAAAATATTGAGCACAATTTCCTGTGTTTTATCCCTAAATAATGCTGCTCTTAGGGTATTACATATAGCCAAAAAAGAACAAGAACTTACGGATCATCAAAAAAAGAATAAAAATTTTCTAGATGATTATCTTGAGGATAGTATAGCGCATAGTTTTCACTTTTTATCAAACTCTAACATAGAGCAAGCAGTACAGTGTTTTGTTGAAAGTAGAAATATAGATATGATCACTATGATTGCCAAAAATCTCAATTTTTTTCAACGCATTTTGTTTCATCCAACTGTTGAAAAGATCAGTTACCATACCGATGTACCATTTCTGGTATTACATGAATAAAATTTGATTTCAAGAGGTTTTCTATAGATTCTAAATAAGTTGAATACCTCTCTTTATATAAAACATAAAAAAAACAGCCAAGATGGGTGCAAGCTTAGTAAATAAATACAACATTCCGGGACCAAGATACACCAGTTATCCAACTGTTCCGTACTGGGATATCAATACATTCTCTCTAAAAAACTGGATAAAATCAGTACAACAATCTTTTACTGAAACTAATAATACCGAAGGAATAAGTCTCTATATACACTTGCCATTTTGTGAGAGTATGTGTACATTTTGTGGTTGCCATAAAAGGATCACAAAACGCCATGAGGTAGAATCCCCATATATCCATACCTTACTGCAAGAATGGCAACTGTATTTAAATCTTTTCGAAACAAGACCCAAAATCAAAGAACTACATTTAGGTGGTGGAACCCCAACGTTTTTTTCTCCAGAAAACTTGAAGCAGTTAATTAACGGAATTTTTTGGTACGCAGACAAAACAGAAGATTGTGAATTTAGTTTTGAAGGACATCCCAATAATACTACAAAAGAACATTTGCAAGCCCTATATGATATTGGTTTTAGAAGAGTAAGTTTTGGTGTGCAGGACTATAATGAAACGGTTCAAAAAGCTATTAATCGCATACAACCTTTTGATAATGTAAAATATATCACAAAAACGGCCAGAGATATTGGGTTTACCTCTGTGGGACATGATATTATTTTTGGATTACCTTTTCAAACCGAAGAGGAAGTAAAACACACTATATTAAAAACCAAAGAATTACTACCAGACAGATTAGCCTTTTATAGCTATGCGCATGTACCCTGGCAAAAAGGAAATGGACAGAGAGGGTTTAGCGATTCTGACTTACCCACTGCCGAAGAAAAACGTAAACAGTATGAAAATGGCAAAAAATTGCTTTCTGAAGTAGGGTATGATGAGATTGGGATGGATCATTTTGCACTAAAAAATGATTCATTACATATCTCAATGCAAAATCAAACTTTACATAGAAATTTTATGGGATACACAGCTTCAAAAACACAATTGATGATTGGTTTAGGAACATCATCTATTAGTGATAGCTGGTATGGATTTGCCCAAAATGTAAAAAATATTGAAGAATATCAACATTTGGTAAAAGAAGGTATAATTCCTGTATATAGAGGTCATATGTTAACTCAAGAAGATGAGATTATAAGAAAACATATACTAAACCTAATGTGCCATTTTGAAACCAATTGGAATAAAGAATCATCTTTTACCGAATTACCTCAAGTATTGATTCGATTACATGAAATGGAAACAGATGGGTTAGTAGAGATATCAGATTCCAAAATTAAAGTAAGTCAAAAGGGTCGGCCATTTGTGCGTAATATTTGCATGGCTTTTGATTTACGATTACAACGTAATAAACCCGAAACCAAATTGTTTTCTATGACAATTTAATGGCAGTTAAAATTAGCCGAAACAATTTGATCTACAGGTTCTGGAGATAAATATGGAATTCCTAATCCCAAACCTCTAATGATAAAAAGTAGGGCAATTACAACTATACATACAGGGATTGCCTTTTGAATGTGTTGTCTTGCTTTTCCTGATAAAAAATTCCCGGCATAAACGGTTATAGTCATTAAAGGAATTGTTCCCAATCCAAAAAATAGCATGTATGCACTTCCTTCAAGGATATGCCCCGAAGCAATAGCACCAAAAACAGCCATATACACCAACCCGCAAGGCAGAAACCCATTGAGAAAACCAATGGTTAAAAATGTGTCTGGAGTTTTCTTTTTAAGTGCCGTACCAAGTTCACTTTTTACCTTAACGATAATACTATATAATGGCTTGGAGAGGCTATATTTTCTAAATTTTTGCTGAGGAATCAATACCATAAGAATCATCAAGATACCTATAGCAATGGATAACCCTTGCTGCATATCAAAAATGTTTAAGCTTTTACCAAGTAGTCCAAAGAAAAAACCGATAATACTATAAGCTAATAATCTTCCAAAATGATACAAAAAGACTTGAAAGAACTTCTGTATGGAGTTTGATCTGTTTACGGGTAACATAAAGGCAATAGGGCCGCACATCCCCACGCAGTGAAAACTTCCTAGTATACCCAATATGAACGCAGCAGTTAACATTTAATACGTAAAAGATTCTTTAAACAGATACGAAGTATTTTCGTATGTCCAATTAATAGTAATATTCCAACGTCCTTCAATCAAGTTATCATTAGGTATTACAAGTTCGAAACTTGATAAATCAATAGGAATTTCGAAATCTAACTTCTTATTTGATGGTCGATACAAAGAAATCGTTCCGCTTATATCATTATAGCTTTTATCCTCCGGAAAAAGGATAACCAATCCATTAAGGCTCTTTTTAAAAATGACATTATTTTTTAAGGCTTTTGCTTTTTTTTCTGCATCTATTTCTTTCTGAAAAGCAAGTTCTTTTTTATAATATTCTTCTGTAACCAAATCATGTTCATATTTTTCATTGGTATTCATTTTTATAACAAAGTACATAATGAAAGAGATGAATCCTACAAATACCAATACGATGGCCGTTCCCCAATTTATTTTCATAATATGTTAACTTTAATATTAATCATTATCTATAACTTCTCGGCCCTAAAAAAGCCGCTGTGGTCGTTTCGATTAATTCATCATTACTATATACTCCAATTTTTATTTTGTCTTTATCTCCACTAAGTGCAGCAGCATTGACTTCAATAAATAATGTTCCTTCGGCTAACCCTTGTTTTGGTACCGTAAAATTTTTATGTGTTACCAATTCTATAGTACCTTTATGCGATAGTAGTTCAAAATGTACATTATCGATTGCCAAAGTGGTTTTGTTTACTAACTTATAAGTGTATACGTTGCTAATGATGTTATTATCTTTTCGTTCGTACAATTGTCCGGGTAGCCTAAGAATATTTGCCTCAACATCATTTCTAAGAAATAACATCCCTACCAAAACACCCGTTAGGATAGCAAGTACAGCACTATATCCTTTTAAACGAGGAGTAAATTTGAATTTTGCCTTTTTAGCAATATTTTCTTCGCTTGCATAACGTATAAGTCCCTTAGGAAGGTTTACACTTTCCATCATATGATCACAAGCATCAATACAAGCTGTACAATTCACACATTCTAATTGAGTCCCGTTGCGAATATCGATCCCCGTAGGGCAAACATGTACGCATTGAAAACAATCAATGCAGTCCCCTTTTCCGGTAGTTTCACGGTGTTCATTTTTCTTGAATTTTGCACGACCCGTTTCTTTTTCTCCTCTTTTATAATCGTAGGCGACTACAATAGATTTTGAATCTAAAAGTACGCCCTGTAACCGTCCATATGGACAAGCAATAATACACACTTGTTCTCTAAACCATGCAAAAACGAAATAGAAAACCGCTGTAAAAATCATCAAGGAAATTAGGGTATTTACATGTTTAAATGGCCCATCGATGATATATTGCAATAGTCGATCGCTACCTATGAGATAGGCCAGAAAAACATTGGCAATCAGAAAGGAAATAACAAAGAATATTACCCATTTTGTTACCCGTTTTCTTATTTTTTCGGTGTTCCAGGATTGTTTCTTTAATCTAATTTGTTTTCCTCTATCACCTTCGATCCAATATTCAATTCGTCTAAAAACCATTTCCATAAAAATGGTTTGCGGACAGATCCAACCACAAAACAATCTTCCAAAAGCCACCGTAAATAGAGTAATAAAAATTACGCCAATGATCATTGAAATCACAAATAAGTGAAAGTCCTGCGGCCAAAATGGGGCTCCAAAAATGGTAAACCTACGTTCTAGAACATTGAATAGTAAAAACTGGTTTCCGTTAATTTTAACAAAGGGAGCAGCAAACAAAAATATCAATAACCCATAACTTACCCATTTACGATACTCATAAAACTTGCCACTAGGCTTTTTTGGATACACCCATGCACGTTTTCCTTCCTCATTTATGGTAGCAATCGAATCTCTGAATTTTTCGTTTGTAGGTGTTTCCAAGAGTGTGTGTTTTCAATTATTCATTCAATACTACAGCGGTCGAATCAGAAACTGTTTCTGGTATTTCTTCTTTTGAAGCATCAGGATCAACCCAAATTTCTCCTTGAGGTTCTTTGGGTTCTGCCGGAGATGTACCAACTAGAGTTATAATATAGCTAGCCACCTGTGCCATTTCGGCGGGTTTTAGTGTTTGTTTCCAGGCTACCATTCCTTTTCCATCCCTACCTCCTTCAGAAATGGTACGGAATACATTTTTGATTCCGCCTCCCAAAATCCAATATTCATCCGTGAGGTTGGGTCCGATACCACCACCACCATCTGCTTTATGGCAAGCCACACAGTTGGCTATAAAAATTGCCTTCCCTGCACCAATATCAGATGCATCAGTGAGTAGGGTTACGGTATTTATATCTACAAGATCTTTAGCCGTTTTTTTATATTCTTCGATAGCAATTTTGGCCTCGGCAACTTCTGTTTCATATTCTTCGGTTTGCGTGTAATCATTAAACACATGAAAACGAGCCAGATATATTACTCCAAATATAATCGTGGCATAAAAACTATACACCCACCATGGTGGGAGATTATTATCTAATTCTTTAATACCATCATAATTATGATCCAGAATTATTTCTTCTTCTTCTTCAACAGGTTTACTATCTAAAAGTTTTAGATAGGCTTCTTTTATCCATCCAAATTGCTTTTCTTTTTTAGTCTTTTGAGCAATTAAATACCTTTCTTGAGCATCTGGTTTTAAAGAACGAAAAAGGATAGTTCTTAATGCTTCTAAGCTTATCTCTATGGCAACCATAAAAAGTAATATCATACCCAAAACCAACCATGTAAGCGGTTGAGCAATAAAGGCAGATTGATCCCCTGATTCGACAGTTATTTCAATTAGTATGTATGTTATGATTAGAAAGACAATAATTCTTATGTAGGATGCTGTATTTCTCATAGTGTAGTTTCGTTTTCAGTTTCTAAAGGAATATTACTCACTTCTTTGATATGTTCCTTTTTGGCAGTAACTACCCACCAGAACAAGGCAGCAAAGAAGATGAAAAATATGAGTAAGGAAATCATTGGGTAGATCTCTATACCTTCAATACTCTCCATATGACCTTTTACAAATTTTAGCATGACTTTATTCTTTATTTTGAACTATACATTTCTTCGTTTTCACTTTTCACTTTAATATCCGTTCCTAATCGTTGTATATAAGCAATCAGAGCAACGACTTCGCGATTTCGCATTTCGATAAAATCTAATCCATTTTCTTGAGCATATTTTTTATCCGCTTCATACGTTTTAGCAAAATCAGGATCGGTATATAGGTTTTTTTCGATCTGGGTGGCTTGTTCATCCATCCATTGCTGTGCGCTAGCAATTTCTTCGGGAGTATATGGAACACCTAGTGATACCATTGCTTCCATTTTGGTTTCTGTTTGCGAACGGTCAAGTTCGTTTTTGAGTAACCATTTATAGCTCGGCATTATAGAACCAGACGAAGTACTTTGAGGGTCATAGAAATGGTTGAGATGCCAGTTATCCGAATATTTCTCTCCAATACGCATAAGATCGGGCCCGGTACGTTTACTTCCCCAAAGGAACGGATGATCATATACATACTCTCCAGCTTTAGAATATTCTCCGTATCGTTCTACTTCACTTCTAAAAGGCCGTATCATTTGTGAGTGACAAGACACACAACTTTCTCTGATATAAAGATCTCTACCTTCTAATTCGAGTGGTGTATATGGTTTTACACTGGTTATGGTAGGGATATTAGAATCTATCATTAACGTGGGAACGATTTGTACAGCACCTCCTATTAAAATAGCGATCGTAGCAAAGATGGTTAGTTTTACAGGTCTTCTTTCTAACCAAGTATGATATCCTTCTTTAGCAGTTCTATGTTTGGTTACCTTGGTAAGGGGGGCAGCTTCAGCCAATTCGTCGGTTACCTTACTACCACTTCTTACGGTTTTGACAACATTATACAACATAATAAAGGTTCCGAAGATATAGATACTACCTCCAATGGCACGCATCCAGTACATAGGAACAATTTCGTTTACAGTTTCCAGGAAATTACCGTACACCAAACTTCCGTCGGGATTAAATTGCTTCCACATTGAAGCTTGCACAAATCCGGCAACATACATCGGTAAAGCATACATAATGATACCTAATGTACCTAACCAAAAATGAACATTTGCAAGCCCAGTTGACCATAATTTTGTCTTAAACAATCTAGGAATTAACCAATACGCCATTCCAAAAGTTAAAAAGCCATTCCATGCTAATGCGCCTACATGCACGTGTGCAATAACCCAATCACTAAAGTGTGCTATGGCATTCACATTTTTTAGGGACAACATGGGGCCTTCAAAAGTGGCCATACCATATCCCGTTATGGCTACAACCATAAATTTTAAAACAGGATCTGTTCGCACTTTATCCCAAGCACCTCGAAGGGTGAGTAATCCATTAATCATACCTCCCCATGATGGTGCAATCAACATCACTGAGAATGCTACCCCAAGATTTTGAGCCCAATCTGGTAATGAAGAATACAATAAATGATGAGGCCCGGCCCATATATAAATAAAGATCAATGACCAAAAGTGTACAATTGATAATCTATATGAGTAAACCGGTCGATTAGCAGCTTTAGGGATAAAATAATACATTAATCCAAGGAAGGGTGTGGTTAGGAAAAATGCTACAGCATTATGCCCATACCACCATTGTACTAATGCATCCTGAACACCGGCATATACCGAATAACTTTTTAAAGCGCTTATAGGAAGTTCAAGACTATTAAAAATATGCAATACGGCAACGGTTACTACCGTGGCTATATAAAACCATATTGCAACGTACAAATGCCGTTGTCTTCTTTTTAAGATGGTTCCTATAAGATTCCACCCAAAAACAACCCAGATTATGGCAATAGCAATATCAAAAGGCCATTCTAACTCTGCATATTCTTTTGAGGTAGTATATCCTAAAGGAAGTGTAATTGCCGCACCTACAATAATCAATTGCCATCCCCAAAAATTAATATTACTGAGGACATCACTAAACATTCTGGCTTTAAGTAATCGTTGTGTAGAGTAATATACTCCAGCATAAATAGCATTACCGACAAATGCGAAAATGACGGCGTTGGTATGTAGTGGTCTTAATCGACCAAAACTAAGCCAAGAAATTCCATCGGTAAGGTTAGGAAATAAAAACATAAATGCCAGAAGAAGACCAACAGACATCCCTACAATACCCCAAAGCATTGTAGCATACAAGAATTTTTTTACGATTTTATTATCGTAATAGAATTGTTCCATTTGCATATTAAGATTGTTTAGTTTTTGGTGGTACTGAAGATTTTTCTTTTCTTTCTTTTACAAGTTCGTCGTCAAAAAGCATCCGAATAGAAGGCGTATAAACGTCATCATATTGACCATTTCGAACCGAAAGAATAAATGCCACAAAAAAGATGATGGCAACGATAATACTAATCGTTAAGAGTACATAGATAACACCCATACCTGTTTTGATTATGAGTCAAAAGTATGCGCGAACATTTTTTAAAAAAATGACTTTTGTCAGGTTTTATTCTGAAAAGAAAATATGAGTTACTTTGATTGTGAAACTTACCTTGTTGAGTCACCAATCTTTTATTTTTTTTTGAATCGCAATTTTCCTGTTTCGATTTTGATTGCGGTTTTAGCCAGAATAGTGAATATAAAAGCTCCCAATGCCCATATGCCCATTGTTACACCTATCTCTATACCTGTAGGGGTGTATTCTGCAATTTTTCCGTAAGGTCCAGGAATAAAACCCGGTACAATTAGCCCAAACCCTTTTTCAATCCAGATTGCTATAAAGAGAATGAAACATGCAAAGTACAAGACCTTAAAATTATTCCGAAGTTTCCCAAAAGTTAGTATAATTGTGGCTAAAACGTTTAAAGGAATAGCCGTCCATATCCAAGGTAATAGAGCATTTTTACCATGTAACCCAAAAAATAAATAATAAGCACTTTCGCTATGATGTGTTGGCGCATAAAATTCTTTAAACAATTCTGACACTAACATAATAAGGTTGATTTGAGCCGCTACGGCAACGATCATTCCTATCTTTTTTATGGTTTTATCTTCAATTTTGAATTCTGTAAAGGTTCTGATGATAGCCAGAACCAAAATAATCAAGGCAGGTCCAGCAGCGAATGCCGAAGCAAGAAATCTAGGCCCCAAAAGAGCATTGTTCCAAAAAGGCCTAGCCTGTAAACCTTGATATAGAAAAGCGGTTACCAGATGGATAGCTACCGCCCAAAAAACAGATAAAATTGCCCCAGGCACATAAATTTTAGGGTCGGGAGTTTTGCCTTGATAACGTTTGAATAAAATATAGAATGGGATCGAAATATTTAGAAACAAATATCCATTAAGTACTATAACATCCCAGGCAAGCATTGAATTTGGAAAGTTAAACACCCCAATCCCAGGGATCATATGCCATAATACCGATGGCCCACCCATATCGGCAACCACAAAAGCTAGACACATAATGAGTGCCGCTACGGCTAACCCTTCACCAATAAGCACGGCTTGCTTAAAATCAATGTCTTTTAATACATAAGTTGGCATTACCAGCATTACTGCCGCTGCCGCAACACCGACTAGAAATGTAAAATTAGAAATGTATAAGCCCCAACTCACGCGATCTGTCATACCAGTAACGCTCAAGCCAAATTCTAATTGAACAGAATAACAATACATACCCACAAGCATTATAAAAGTCAAAAATGCCATCCAGATATGATACCTTTTTGATCCTTGGGTAGTGGTATCTAAGCTATCTTTTACTAAGCTTGTAAAAACTTTCAGTCTTCTCATTTGAGTATATTTTTAATCAATCCATAAAGTACCAGAACTTTGGTTCTGTACCCAGATCTTCTTTTAGTCTAAACACTTTTTTATTTTCGAGCACCCAACGTATTGTACTATTTGGATCCAGTAAATTCCCAAAAATTCGAGCTCCGGTTGGGCAAGCATCTACACAAGCTGGATTTTTACCCGCTCTTGAGCGTTGAACGCAAAAGGTACATTTTTCCATCACTCCCTTTTTGCGCATGCGATTACCTAAGTAATGCTGGTTTTTGTTGATTTCATTTTCAGGAACCTCTGGAGTGCTCCAATTAAATCGTCGCCCGTCATAAGGACAAGCAGCCATGCAATACCTACACCCTACGCACCAATCATAATCTATAACCACCAACCCATCATCTTCTCTCCAGGTAGCTTGAACAGGGCAAACATCAACACAGGGCGGATTGTCGCAATGAAAACATTGTGTACCCATATAAAAGTGACCTTCTGCAGGTACTTCGTGATAGTAATTATCATCGGCTTCATTAAAATTAAAGCCTTGACCGTCCTTCATTTCGTGAATACGGATATATTGCATTTGAGAATTACGATCTTGATTATTCTCCTCAACGCAAGCGCTTACACAATCCATATACCCTTGACATTTAGAAATATTAAAAGCATATCCAAACAGTACATCTTCTTCAGCATTTGCTGCTGACATATTGATGGATTTTCCTTTTCTTAATTCATAGGATCTCATCAATCGATCTACAGTACTTTTTTTCTCATTATCGGTCATCAGTTTATAGTTGCCCTTAAACTGTTCTTCCCAATCAATCTGTGCTTTTTCTTTTGCCTCATCATCTACCACTACACTACAGGAACTACTTACTGCTCCTGCTCCAATTAGCAAACTAGCTGTTAATTGTCTAAAAGCCGTACGTCGATCCATTTTTACGTCAAAAACCTGATCAAAACCATCTTTGTGTTTTTCTTGACCAATAGAAGCATCTACTGCAGCATCAAACTGTGCATCGCTCATTTGATGATTATTGGTATGAGAACCACATCCACCAGAAGTTTTTCCGCAACCGCATGATCCTTTGGCTTCTTTTTTACCATTTCCCAGATTTAGTGAAAACCATTTTTTATTATTGTGATCGCTCATAATTACTATTGATAATGTTAATCATTCTCTTTCTTTTACTTTCTGAGTGTTAAACCTCACTGGCCATCTCGACTCAAAGCCTGGTTTATGTGGATTATGACAATTTACACAGGTCATTGATGCTCTAGGAGGAGTCCATCCTGCAATTTTTTTACCGTGAGCTCCTCCTTTCCAATCATCAAATTGTTTGGTATGACACTGACTACATAGTTTATAGCTACGGTCAAAATCGATTGAATTACCTGTTAAGCTTTTTAAATTATTCATATCCTCACCATTATGACAGGTAATACAGTTCATTGTATTCAAATCTGCATGCGCTAATTTGATATCCCAATGTGCTTTTTTTACATCTTCATTATTTTGCATTTCGATTAACGGCTTACTGTGGCACTCTGTGCATGCATATGATTTTATTTGGCTTTTTCGCTCGGGAATTAAAAAAGTATGCTCATCTTCGATGATTTCTATGGTTTGAACACCCTCTAATAAGGCTTCAGAAGAAATGGTCCCATGATAATTTTTACTTTCGGCTTCTATTTTATCAGTGATGCTATGATATTCTCCTTCGCTGTGTTTACAGGATGAAAGTGTACACAAAAAGAAAAAAACACAGGCTAGAATATGTAGTATATATTTATTCATCATAGCTATTATTATCTCTGGTAAAAATTATAGCATCTATACCCAATTGTGTGTTGTCTGGGACATGACATTGCATACAGTTAATACGTTCTGGATGAGTAACTCTAATTTCTTTGGGTGCAGCGGGACCGGCATGACACGACAAACAATTTTCGCGCATCTGGATTTGATGGGGAATCATCGGCGGACTGCCCGGTAGTGCATTATTTATACCTACTATAGGTGCTTGCTTTTTGGCAAAAGCAGTTTGCTTAAAATAGGTTTCGGTATTTTGAACCATATGACATTGCCTGCAATTGATCATTTCGGGATGTGGAGTAATAGGTGTATAGGCATTATACTTAGGCACAAAACCACCACTTTGATGGCATTGCAAACAGGTATTACCACCCATACTCATTTCTTCCTTTACCGGATGAGGAATACTAGGAGGAGCGCCATAATACGCTCGATTATCATAATACGTCTTTAATGTTCTTTGGTGGTTTTCATCAACGGGCATATTTGCATAATCCAGAGCAAGTTGGGAGTTTTCAAACACTCCGTTTTCTGATAGAAACACCTCACTATCATCTCCATTTTCTATAGGAATGTATGCTTCTTTTAGTCCCGTTTGATAGCTGTAATTCCATATAATAATAAAGGCTAAAAATAATAGTATAAACAATGATATGATACCTAGTCTTTTTCTCATAACCCTATGCTTTTTCTACTTTGACAGCACATTTTTTATAATCCGGTTCTTTGGATATCGGGCAAAAAGAATCCAATGTGATGTCGTTAATTAGCAGATTTTCATCAAAAAAGGGTACAAAAACCTGCATCGGAGCAGGTACTCCCCTTTGATTGATTGAAGCAGGAAGTACAATCTCTCCCCGTCTTGTGGTGAGTTTTACGTTATCCCCTGTTCTAATCTGCAGGCGTTTTGCATCATGAGGATGTAACTCTACATATGCATGAGGCATGGCTTTATGCAAAACAGGAATTCTTCGGGTCATAGATCCCGTATGCCAATGTTCTACAACTCGGCCGGTATTTAACCAATATGGATATTCGCTATCAGGTTCTTCGGCAGCAGGTTCATAGGGACGTTGCCAAATGATGGCTTTACCATCTGGTTTCCCGTAGAAATGAAAATCCTTACCGTTACTACATGCAGGGTCATATTTTGCATTAAATCTCCATTTGGTAGATTTTCCGTCTACAAAAGGCCACATCGCGCCAGGTTGAGATTTTAAAACCTCTAAAGGAGCCATATTGTGTTTTTTATTATCGTGATGTTTGCGATACTCATTATAAATCTCCTCAATATGAGTTTCTTCTTTATAGTAGAATTGTTTTTCGTATCCCATACGCTTAGCTACCTCTACCAACTGCCAGGTATCACTCATTGCTTCGCCAGGTGGATCCACCATTTGATCAAAGTGTTGAGTTCTACGTTCTGAATTACCAAAAAGTCCTTCCCGTTCGATCCACATGGCCGATGGTAAAATAACATCAGCAATATCTGTTGTAGGTGTAGGATAGATGTCAGAAACAACAATAAATCGCCCTTCTTTTTTTGCACCGTCTCGATAACGCTTCAGTTTCGGCATGGTAACCATAGGATTGGTAACTTGAATCCACATAAAACGAATATCACCTCTATCTAGGGCACGAAACATTTCGACGGTATGATAAGTCGGTTTAGATGGAATATTCTCCACTGGTACATCCCATATCTTGGCGGCAAATTCACGATGTTTTTCGTTCATTACTACACCATGTGGTAATTTATGTGTTAGCGTTCCTACTTCTCTCACTGTACCACAAGCACTAGGTTGTCCGGTTAATGAAAATGGGCTATTACCTGGGGATGAAATTTTTCCGGTAAGAAGATGAATATTATATACCAGATTATTGATCCAGGTTCCGCGAGAATGCTGGTTCATTCCCATACACCAAAGCGACATTATTTTTTTATTCGGATCACCGTAATATGCTGCCATATACTTAATGTCTTTGGCAGAAACTCCTGATACCTTTTCAACTTTTTCGGGAGTGTAGTCTTCTAAGAATTTTTTAAAAGCAGTAAAATCAATTTTTTCGGGTTTGTCCTTGAATTTATAATTGTCTTCAAGACCATATCCCATATTGGTAAGACCTTTGTTGAAATTACAGTGTTTTTCGACAAAAGATGTATTTACCCATCCATTATTAATGATTTCGTAGCAAATAGCATTTGCCACCGCCAAATCAGTTTGAGGTTTAAACAAAATAGATTTATCTGATGCTTTACTGGTTCTTGTGGTTCTCGTTGCGAAATCAATAATTTTCACGTCTCTTTTTAAGCGTTGATCCAGTAGTCTAGAGAAAAGTACAGGATGCATTTCTGCCATGTTATTTCCCCATAAGAAAAACACATCGGCATGGTCTATATCTTCGTAACATCCCATGGGTTCGTCAATACCAAAGGAGGTCATAAACCCTGTAACTGCACTTGCCATACATAATCGCGCATTGGCTTCGACATTATTGGTTCCTATACATCCCTTAAAAAGTTTGGAAGCCGCATACCCATCAGGAATAGTCCATTGGCCGGATCCATAAATTGATACTGCATCTTTACCATGACTTTTTATCGTTTCTTTCATTTTAAAAGCAACAAGATCCAAGGCTTCTTCCATCGAAGTTTCTACATACTGACCTTTTCTTTTTACTAGTGGTTTGGTCAATCTATCCTTACCATAAAGTGCCATAATTGAATGATATCCTTTTACACAACAAAGCCCTTTATTAACCGGAGATTTGGGATCACCTTTTACAGCAACCGCTTTTCCATTTTCGGTTCCAACAAGAACACCACATCCAACACCGCAAAAACGGCATGGAGCTTTTTTCCAATCCAGGTTCGCACTATTTGGAATACCTTTTTCTTGCTCATCCGCAAATAATATTCCAGGAAACATGGTTGCCGCCGCAGTCATTGCAGATAAAATCGCCATTTTCTTGATAAATTTTCTTCTATTGGTTAGAGAGGTATACATATAGTTAATTATTTTGTGGTGTATTAAAACCAGAAACCATGGCAAGTAATTTTAAGCTTTCAATGGTCTCTAATTTTTCTTTTAGCATAGCTTCTTCTGTTTTGTCTTCGGTTTCAGTAATCAGAATAAGTACTTCTTTATTCTGAGCCGGCATGATTTCACATTGTTCTATGGAAGATAGCGCTTCAATGAGTTCGTTTTTTTTGCCCGAATGTGGATGGGCTAAATAGCTCTTAATAGGCATATTTTTTTGTTTAAGGTTTTTTTATTCTATCTAGAAAATCAATGTTTTCTATTTCCTTCTTTGAAAAAATGATCTTGTAATCACATCAAGGATAACCTCCTCATTATCTGATTAATAAGATAATCATTTTTATTCAGTATTCTTTTTAAAATCTGTTGTAAAAAGATTAGGATTGATAATTAATTGTGCCCAGCCCCAGTTGTTGGTATTGTCATAAGGTCTACCGGCTTTGACCAAGCTCATACTTTCTGAAGCGAACATATGAGAATACCCTAGATTCAGTTTTACATTCTTTATAATTTGTTGTTTAAAGACAACATCTACCTCTGTACCCAAATATTTATCTTCATCTCCCGTTAGATCTGCATTGGCAGCAAAATAGTGTACCTTTACTAAGAGATTGGATTTTGCTCCCGTTGTAAACACAACTTTACCGTACAAATCATTCAGTCCCACATTATTGGCATGATTGCCAACGAAGAAATAATCCATATATCCATTAAATTTATGATTGGTGCCATAAAGTGGGAAGAAAGATTTGTTTTTATCATCGTCGGCCTGATCGGTACCACTTAGTACTTCAATACCCAATCCATACAATATTTTACCAGGTTTATAGGTAGCTTCTAAAGAGGCTTGATACGCACTTAAATCTGTATCTGCATTCGCTTTTCCGAATTGATAATAAGCACTACCCACAAAATTTACCTTACCTAATTGGAATGTAAAATATGAACCAGTAGTATGACGATAAAAAACGCCATCAGGCTCATCGTTATTGATTCCTGTAAATTTTTGGAACCCTGTGTTTAGAAATAGGAAACTGGCAGAAGTTTTTTTCCAGTTTTTCTTAAGGTATGCGTATTGCATAGTTTTATACGTAAAGAACCCCTGAATATTGAACCCACTACCCTCATTGGGTTGTCCTTCTTGACTAAAAGCTGCTCCTATATCTACTTTAAAATTTTCATTTTCATATTTGATTAATGCGGCATCATGAAAACGACCTTGCATAGCCCAATCCAATCCACCAAAAATACGTTGATCATCATAAGAAATTACCTGTCTACCAGCTTTTAACGACCAATTTTTATCAAGAAATATTTGTCCCCATGCTTGAAATAGCGAAAAAGAATCGTTTCCGTCATTGAGTAATATTTGTCTTGTATCTCCCCATGTGCTCACATCTTGTACACTTACAAAAAGCTTTAATCTTTCTTGTTGGTATCCGATATTAAGGCGGGAGCGTTGGGTTACAAAAGCTGCAGGGTCTGCGCCGTCTGGAAATAAGTTATTAAAACCATGACGGTATTCGAATCTGGCTCTTAGGTCGGCATCTATAGTCAATTGAGCTATTATAGTATTGGTGAAAAAAATAAAAAGTAAAACAGGTACGTATTTTATTGTTTTCATAAGAGTTTGATATTTATTGATGTACCACAAATATTATTCTATAAATTTTGTTAAAACATGACTTTTATCATCTTTTAACTCTTATTTATTGGTGAACTTATCACAGTCAATAAACTTTTTAAACACTTGTAGATATGAAAAAGAATATGGGAAAAATAGATGCTGTAATAAGAATCATTATCGGTGCCGTTTTGGCCTACTTGTTTTACAATAATTACATAACAGGTACTTTAGGAATCTTTTTATTATCACTATCAGGAGTATTGGTAATTACCGGATTCATGGGGTGGTGTCCACTATATCGATTGTTTGGGTTAAGAACCTGCGAGGTAAAGAATGGACTAACAGAAGATCACTGATACTGGCTATTTACAGTATTTAATTTCTTTTAACCAGCTGTAATCCGATTGTAAATCATATTGCGTAATACGACTGAATCCTACTAATCGATCATGCTCGATAAACCGTATCTGGGAAGGTTTGATAATATACCCTCCCCAATATTCTGGTTTGGGTATGGTTTTGTTTTTGAAGTTAAGTTCATAATACATTAGACGGTCATCAAGTACTTCACGGGAAGGAATAACATCACTCTGTTGTGATGCCCAAGCACTTAATTTACTTCCTCTGGGACGAGATTCGAAATACCCTTCGGATAGGTTTTTTGGTAATTTTTCTGCTTTTCCTATAATCAAGACTTCACGTCGAGATGAACTCCAATTAAATACAACAGAAACCTTATTATTTTTTGCTATTGCTTTTCCTTTGTCACTATTATAGTTAGTAAAAAAAACAAATCCCTCCCAGGTGAAACGTTTCAATAAAACTATTCTGTTTTTGGGAAAACCATCTAAGCCTATCGTAGAAAGGAGCATCGTATTAACTTCGTCTTCGGGGTGAGCCATATCTACCTCATGAAACCATTTCTGGAAGTGTGCTATTGGATTATAATCATTTGTACTACTCATGGGTTTTGGGGATTAACTTTTTTCCATAGCAGTTTGTAAGTATAGTGACATATACTACAATAGAAATAGAACTTAAAGGCATCAGTATTGCCGCTACAATTGGGGATAATTGACCTGTAACTGCAAAATATAATCCTATAATGTTATATAAAAAAGAAAGTGCAAAGCTTGATTTTATGATAGATATTGCATTTCTAGAGATCTTAAGATAGGTTGTGATTTTTTCAAATCCTGAAGCATCCAGAATGGCATCACTTGCAGGGGAGAATACGTTTACATTTTCGGATATTGCAATTCCCACATTACTTTGTGCTAATGCTCCTGCATCATTTAACCCATCGCCGATCATAACTACGTTATTGTTATGATCTTGCAAAGCTTTGATATAAGAAAGTTTATCTTCTGGTTTTTGATTAAACTGTAAAGCTGTGTTTTTGGGGAGTAATTTTTTTAAATATTTTTTTTCTCCCTCATTATCGCCCGATAAGATGGATAACATATATTGTTTTGATAAGGTGTCAAATATTTTTTTTAACCCTTTTCTATATTGATTATGAAAAACATACTGACCTTTATATTGATTATTTGTACTTATATGTACAGTAGTTTTCAAAATTTCGGGATCATATGTGCTTCCTACAAAACCAGACGAACCAATTTTGATGGTGTTTTGTGCTGATTTCCCTTCGATTCCTTTTCCGATATGTTCCTTGTACTCATCTAATGTTAGGATATTATGTTCGTCCAATAAATTATAAAGAGATCTGCTTAGTGGATGGTTTGAAGAACGCAACGTATTTTTGAGTAGAGATTCTTCTTCTTCTGATAATTGTTCTCCCTGATACTCTATAGCATTTGTGGTATTCGCAGTTATAGTCCCTGTTTTATCAAAAATCATAGCGTTGGCCTGGGCTAATTTTTCAATCACGTCTACGTTTTTGAGATAGAATTTACTTTTTCCAAAAATTCTAAGAATATTGCCTAAGGCAAAAGGCCTGGCTAAGGCTAGTGCACATGGACAAGCAATAATGAGCACTGCGGTGAAAACATTTAGAGCCTTTGAAGGGTCTGAAAACAACCAAAAAACTGTCGCCAATACAGCAATGCTCAATATAGTGATCGTAAAATATTTGCTTATAATATCGGTTAGATTAGTAAATGTTGCAGATTTGTCTTTTTGGAACACATCATTACTCCATAATTGAGTAAGATAACTTTGTTCTACAGATTTAAGTGCTTCAATTTCAATAGCACCAAACAGTTGTTTTCCTCCTGCAAAAAGCTTTTCTCCAGATTTTTTGTGCACAGATTCGCTTTCTCCAGTTACAAAACTGTAATCAATATTAGCAGTGCCTTGTATCAAAATAGCATCAACAGGAATTAGTTCTGCATTTCGAATTAGTAATCGATCTCCTTTTTTGATATCATATACCTGTATATTCTCTTCCCGTTTTTCTTTTTTATGCTTTGCGGAATTAATTTTTGTAACCGCAATAGGGAAATAGGATTTGTAATCTCTTTCAAAAGAAAGAAATGAATACGTTTTTTGTTGAAAAAATTTCCCTAATAAAAGAAAGAATATCAATCCTGTGAGGCTATCAAAAAAACCTGTACCCAGATCAAACATAATTTCTATCGAACTCCTAATAAAGAGCACCAGAATTCCTAAAGCTATTGGCACATCAATATTTAATATTTTGGATCGCAATCCTTTATATGCAGAAACATAGTATTCTTGTGCAGCATAAAAAACAACCGGTAGAGAAAAAGCAAACATCAACCAGCGAAAAATATGTTTATATCGCTCTAACCAAAATTCTGAAACTTCAAAATATTCGGGAAAAGATAAAAACATCACATTACCAAAAGCAAAACCCGCAATACCTAATTTGTAGAATAGACTTCGATTGATCTGTTGTCCTTCTTTATTGTAATCATCAAGACTTATATAAGGCTCGTATCCTATCGAATTTAATAAGATCACTACTTGCTTAAGTGAGGTTTTCTCAGAGTCAAAAATGACTCTGACAGTCTTTTTGGAGAAATTTACCTGCGAGGCAGTAATCGAAAGCTGAAGCTTGTGGAGGTTTTCTAAAATCCATATACACGAACTACAATGAATGTGTGGGATATATAGTGTGGCTATTTGTACATTTTGATTACTAAATTCTATTAGTCTTTCAGTAATAGCAGTATTATCGAGATAATCGTATTTTCCTTCAATCTCTTTTGGAATGGCCCCAGGAGTAGATTGTAAGTCATAATAACAGGATAAATCATTACTCGAAAAAATATCATATACAGTTTTGCAACCATTACAGCAGAAGGTTTTGTGATCAAAATTTATAATTGTTTTATCGCAATGGTTTCCACAGTGAAAACAAATCGACTGTATCATAGACACATTGTTTTGCTACAAAAGTGGAGAAGTTAACTTTAAAAGAATATGATAATTATCATATGTTAAATCAAACAGAAGAGACTAATGATCTTGTACACAATAATCTTTGTGTTGATGAACTCAACCTTAATGCAACCTGACAAAAATCATAGTTTCTAATATGATCATTATCTAGCTTTGGGTACAACGCATTAAAAAGGTTAGCAATGAGAAAAATATTAATCCCTACAGATTTTTCTGAAAACGCCATGAACGCTATTCGTTATGCCATAGAGCTTTTTAAATATGAACGAAGTGATTTTTTCATTATGCATGCTTATTCTGACGAAGTGTATGATCATAACACATTAGTTTCTCGTGAAATTTTGGACGAATTAAAAACGTCTGTACATGAAAACTCTGATAAAGAGTTAGTCAAAATTCTTGAAACTATTCAACAACTTTCACCTAATCCAAGACATCTATATAAAACACTCTCGGTATTTGGCAGTTTAATTGATGAGTCCAATGATATTGTGGACAAAGAGAATATTGACATTATAGTAATGGGGACTAAAGGAAAGAAAAATGACCAACGCCTTACGTTTGGAAGCAATACACTACAAGTACTCAAATATGTTAAATGCCCTGTATTAGCAATTCCAATCGGGTGTTCATATCATCAACCCAACACTATTCTTTTACCTACAGATTACTTATTGCCATTTAAAAAACGAGAATTAAAATTATTAAGCACATTAGCCAAAAGCTTTAGGTCTACCATCAACTTTTTATATGTTTCTAAATATGAAAAATTGTCTATCCGACAGGAAGATAATAAAGCTTTTCTGGAAGAATGTTTGCCAGATGCTAAACTTCAATTTCATAGGGTAACATCTGATGATCTTACTGCGGCCATCAATGGATTTATAAGTAGTAATGAAATTGATTTTTTGGTGATGGTTAACTCTCGTCGCTCATATCTGGAGAGTTTATTATATCAATCAACGATCGACAAAATAGGGTTGGATATTAAAATTCCGTTTTTGACCATGCAAAATTTACAACGTAATTAAAACTTAATACGATGAAAAGAATCTTATTACCTACAGATTTTTCGGACAATGCATATAATGCAATAGAATATGCAGTGCAGTTTTTTAAGGAAGATAAGGTAACCTTTTATTTGCTTAATACCTTCACTCCGGTTTCATATCACTCAGGATATCTTATAGAGAGCCCAACTCTTTATGGGTTGGAGGATGTGGCTATGGCAAATTCTAAAAGAGATATAGAACGTATCGAAGAAAAGATCAAAAAAGAATTTAGCAATCAGAATCATGAATTTGTAAGATTATCTGCATTTAATACCTTTATTGGAGAAATCAAGGACGTTATTGATAGATATAGTATTGACCTTATTGTTATGGGAACAAAAGGGGCCACAGGAGCAAAAGAAGTCTTTATAGGCACGCATACCATGTATACTATTAAAAAGGCAAAATGCCCAGTAATTGCTGTTCCATCAGGATTTGAATATGAAGAACCTAAAGAGGTATTATTTCCTACAGATTACAACCTCAGTAAAAGCAACACATATTTACCATTAATTAAAGAAATATGCGAAAAGCATATATGCAGATTGAATATCCTAAACGCATACTACGGAGTACCATTAAATACACAACAAGAAGAAATCAAGAATTTTTTGGATGAGTATTTTAAAGACAATGCACACATATTTCATATTGCCGAAGGGGTTGATGTATTAGAAGCTGTAGAAGATTTTCAGAAAAAATACAAAATCAATTTATTAATCATGATTCATAACAAACATTCATTTTTTGAAAATTTATTATTCACACCAGTAATTAACCAAATCGCATATCATACCCATATTCCGTTTTTGGTGATACCTTCAGAAAAAAGAGTAAGGTCATAAATAAACCATATAAACTCAACACTAAAATGAAACGAATTCTAATTCCAACCGATTTTTCTGCTAATGCTTGGAATACCATATTATATGCTATGGAGTTGTATAAGAATGTTGTGTGCGAGTTTCATATCTTAAATACATACGAGGTAAAGCCTGTACAATTAGTATCTACTATAAGCTCTCAAAAAATAGGCTATTTGTACGATTCTATAAAAATAGGTTCTCAAGAAGGTTTAAAAATGATACTTGATGATATAGGTAATGCCAATCCAGATGCTAAACATGCTTTTAAAACTATTTCGAAATCAGGATCCTTTATAAAAATGGCTCAAGAAACAGTAGCCGATACTATTTTCGATACAATTATCATTGGTGCAAAAGGAATGACAGAAACCAAAGAATTTTTCTTAGGAAGTAATACTCAAAGATTAATAAAAAACATACATAATTGTCCCATTTTGGTAGTTCCTGAAGATTCTTTTTTTCAGAAAATTTCAGAAATCGCTTTTGCCACAGATTTTGAGAGAATATATTACAAGGCAGAGATCAAACCTATCATAAATTTGGCAAAAGACCATAATGCCACAATTCGAATGATACATGTTTATGATAAACCTAAGCTAACCGAAGTTCAGAACTACAATTTTAATTCGTTGGAGCAGTATTTTAAGAATATTACATACGATTTTCATTCAATCCCGGATTTTTCAACAGTTGAAAAAGCAATCCAGGCGTTTATTGAAGAGCTGGAGATTGACATTTTGGTGATGATCAATTATAAACACAGTTTTATTGAACGATTAACACGAGAAGCGGTTATAAAAAAGATAACCTTTCATACTTCGATTCCTTTTTTGATTATTCCTTCGGATAACTGAGAATTGTCATAGTATTTTTTATGTTTTGGAAATAGTTTTATGTACTAATTTATAAAACAATTGTAATGAAACGTGTACTTGTTCCAACGGATTTTTCGAATAACGCATATAGTGCTCTTTTTTATGCGACCAGACTATTTCAAAATGAGGTGTGCAAATTTTTTATTCTCAACACTTTTGAAGTAAATACTCCTGTATTGACTAGTAGAATCGACAAAAAAAAAGGAAACCAGCTCTATCAACATTTAAGTATCGAATCTAATGATAAGCTTACCGAGACTCTACACGCTATAGTAAGAGACACCAAAGATCATGACCATACTTTTGAAACCATATCTGTTTCTAAAAAACTTACAGAAACGATTAACAAAACAATACAAAGCAAAAATATAGATTTAGTCGTAATGGGAACCAAAGGAGCAAATGGTTTAAAAGAGGTATTCATGGGGGGCAATACAGTTAAGGTCATTCAAAGAATCAAGAATTGCCCCATACTCGCTATACCTGATGAATTTGATTTTAAAACGCCTAAAAAAATTGCTTTTGCTACAGATTTTAAACGTTTGTATAATCAAGAAGAACTACAGCCTATTATCGATATAGCTTCGTTATTTGAGGCCTCGATCAGAATTATGCACGTTAATGGTGAAGAAAAATTAGACGAAGTACAAGAGTACAACCTTAAAAAGCTTAAAGAACATTTTAAAACAATCGATTGCAGTATACATTGGGTGTCAAAGTTTGATCAAAAATCCGAAGTGATTCAAACTTTTATAGATGATATGAGTATCGATATGCTTGCTATGCTAAGGTACAGGCATAGTATTATCGAAAGCATTACCCATGAACCTGTGGTCAAAAAAATAGGTTTTCAGGCCATGATTCCTTTTCTGGTTATTCCAACCCTAAGCTGATAATTATCATAGTTTTCATAAAGTATAACTTCTAAATTTATTACATAAATCTTAAAAACCTTAATAATGAAAAAGAAGATCTTATTACCAACTGATTTTTCTAAAAACGCCTGGAACGCTATCGTATATGCTATCGAACTTTATAAGAATGAGGTTTGTGATTTTTATATACTTAACGTTTTTAATTCAACAGGTTACGCGCTAGAAAGTATGACAATACCCGAACCTGGAGAACGGCTTTATGAGGAGGCCAAGGAGAAATCAGAAAAAGGATTAACAAAAATACTGGAACGATTGTCTTTTAGAGATGATAATCCAGATCATAAGTTTTTTATGGTTTCTCAATTTAATAGTCTTTTGGAAGGAATAAAAAACCTTGTAGATAAAAAAGATATCGAACTAATTGTAATGGGTACCAAAGGAGATTCGGATGCTGCGAATATTATATATGGAAACAATACCGTTTTGGTAATGGAAAAAATGAGAAGCTGTCCTGTATTAGCCATTCCAAAAGAGGCTTGTTTCAAGACACCCAAAGAAATTGTTTTTCCTACAGATTACAAGACTCATTTCAAGCGAAGGGAACTCAAATACCTCATCGAAATTGCACAAATAAGTAATGCCGCCATACGAATATTACATATTTCAGATTCAGATGAATTAACCGAAGAACAAAAAAATAATAAGCAACTATTAGAAGAAAATTTTGAGGGTATCGAGTATAGTTTTCATACACTTCACAATGTAGGTGTAAGAAGTGGTTTAAGTTCTTTTGTTGAGAGTAGAGAAAGTGATATGGTCACATTTATCAATAGAAAACATACATTTTTCGGAAGTATATTTTCAAAACCAATGGTTAAGAACTTAGGATATCACTCCAAAGTACCAGTTTTAGCATTACATGATATAAAATAAACAAAAAGCAAATGAAGAATATAGGAATTTGGATGGATCAAGAAAAAGCACACATTATTACTGTTAAGGATAATGGAGAAAACATGAACACCATATTTTCGAATATCGAAAATTTTCGCATTCATGGTGGATCAGGAACAAGATTAAAAGGAGGGCCTCAAGACGTTGTACATGACAGTAAGTATCTTGAGCGCGAAAAACATCAATTCAGAGCATATTTTGCTGAGATTGTTCCATTTATTAAAGATGCAGATAAAATAGTCATTTTTGGCCCTGCAGAAGCACGGGAAAAGTTCAGCAAAGAATTAAAGAATAACCATAAAGATCTTAGCAATAAGATAGAAGGTGTTTTTAAAGCAGATAGTATGACCGAAAATCAGACAAAGGCTTTGATTAGGGATTATTATAAAGATAAGATCAAACCAAATATTACAATACGATAGTATTATGATTTCAAGGACATCCTTGATAATTATCATTTTTCTAGTCATTTAAAGTGATTACTTTCTGATGAGCCTAAAAAACCAAAAGACATGAAAACAACACCTAATTTTTTGTCAGAAAAAGAATCCAAAGAAATACATCTGGATATTCTAGAATGGAAATCAAGACTTCAGTTTATAGATGTAGAGGTTTATTTTATAAATCAATTACTACACTCATATATTTTTGAATCTACAACACCTAACCTTTTTGAGCGATTACAAGAATTCAAGCAACAAATCACTAAGGTAGAAGAAGAAATACTAAAAATCAACCAGAGCATTCGAAAACACGAAAGTGAATTAGGAGGTACACTAGAACGAGATACTATTTCTGAGGATCATTCATACTATCAGGAACATGAATTAATGAAAATCACATTTGCTAATTTCTATAAAAATTTTAGAAAGTTAAAATTAGACGTGTTCTCATATACAGGTAGTATTCTAAAAGGTAAAAAACTATAGTCGGAGCATTGATAAGCTGATAATTATCATTTTTTTCTAGCCTTGCTACGATTAACTTTAATAAAAATTAATAATAACTCTAAAAAAACCTTAACGTCATGTCATTAATTAAATTTAACAAAAAAAGATCCCCGTGGTTCAACGACAGAATAGGAACGTTCTTGGACACTGATGACTTCTTTGCAGATGATTTTTTTGTGAGGGATAGAAATCTTCCTGCAATGAACGTAAAAGAGAACAAGATAGACTTCGAAATTGAACTTGCTGTACCTGGTTTTTCTAAAAAAGAGATTGAAGTTACAATGGAAGATGATATACTACATATTTGTGCTCATCAAAGTAAGGAAGAAACAGAAGAAGATGAAAATTACACTCGCAGAGAATTTAACTATAGTTCATTTGACAGGAAGTTACAATTACCCACAGGTGTTGATCAAAATGAAAAGGTTAAAGCGACCTATACAAATGGAATTCTAACACTTAATCTTAAGAAAAAAGAAGAAGCAAAAGAACCACCAAAAAGAATTATAGATATAGCTTAAACCATAAAAGGACAGAGAATAAAGCTAGGGGGCATTTCTCTGTCTTTTTTTTAGAAGAACCTCTAAGTATAAACACGTGAAACTCAAAACACCTAATATAAAATATGTTGAGTGGCGAAGTCCAGAAGAATTACATGAAGCTTCTTTAAACTGGATATCAGCGCTCAAATTTGTGAAATATGAACAGCATTTTCTGGATGAGTTAATCGAAAATTACACCTTACAACTTATTTCGGGTAAAACTTTCGATAAAAGCAAGAAAGTGATACATGAACTTTCTCAAAAGAGAAAAACTATAGACCCGTTACTTAAAAAAATAATAAATCATCATAATGAACTAACTATAATATTGGATGGTATTGATCAACCAACAGAAGAGAAAAAATATAAAGAAGTCTATCGCAAATTGTTGGCCGAACTAAATGAATATTCGAATACATACAAAGAAGTAAAAAAGAAGATTTTTGAGTTGGTTAAGTCTATAATAAAAAAAGACAAACAAAAAAGGTTATTAAATTAATGGTAGTTAATGAGACGTATACTAAAAGTACTTTTGATATCATCGATAATTCTTTTTTCAGGATTTTGGGCGTGGTACGAGTATATGTATTCGATGGATACGATAATTCCTTTTGAGGTAAATAATTCTAATAAGAATGCCAAGGTGTTGATTGCTTCGCAAGGAAGTAGATTCAAAGACTCTTTGGTTCAAAGAATATTAAGGCATTATGAAAAAGATAGTGTTTATTTTAAAGTAATAGATGCCTATACCTTGTTTACTGTAAACATCGATAAATGGGATGCTATTGTTATCATAAATACATGGGAGTATAGTAATCCACCAATTAATATGCAGAAGTTTATCAAAAATCATCCGGATAAATTAGACAAGCTTATTATTCTTTCTACAGTTGGAAGTAGAAATATAATTCTAAAAGATATTGATGTCATATCGGGAGAATCGATTATTGAAAAAACATCAGAATATACAGACATTATTATAAAGCGATTAAACCTAATAATTAAGTAAACCTAAAAAACATGAACAAGCTATATTTCTTTTTAGTCATTATGACCACTATTTTACTTTATGGATGTTCTTCTAGTGAATTGGTGGAAAATTGGAAAAATCCGAATATTGATTCCTTCGAGGCCCAAAAAGTTCTCGTAATAGGGATCACTCCAGATAACGGAAATCGAAGAATATTCGAAAAAAAACTAACCTCAGAATTAAAGAAAAATGGTGTAAATGCTATCAAGAGTTTGGATTTTTTTGAAGAAATGTTTACCACATCTCCGAAAACAGAAGATGAACTAATGGTACTCGAATCGATGCTCGTAGCACAAGGAGTTGATGCAATATTACTTTCTAAAGTAGTTGGGATCGAAGACAAAGTAACCCTCGTAAAAGCATATCGAAACTTGGATAAAACCTTCAAAAATTTTAGAGATGATTATTATGAGAATCAAGAAATATATCACAATGAAGATTATTATGAAGAATATCAAATTTTTCATGCCGAATCATCTCTTTATTGTATCTGTCCAGACAAAGAAAGAGAGTTAATTTGGAAAGGGTCTATCGATGTTACAGAACCCGAAAACACTAAAAAAGCTGTAAGTGATTATGTAAAAGTGGTCATTTGGGCATTAAAAGAGCAACAATTACTCATTATGGAAAAATTCGAAGATCTTAATGTTATATAATAATATCAACGAAGCTTGTTTCTCAATACGATTTTTTTAAAGAACAGAACTAAAAATTTTGGCAAAACCTTCTTTCAGTCTATCAAGCCTTGATCTCTTTACAAAAATGTTATAGTCTAGTTGATTACTTTTTTCACAATCACTTAAAAAATAATTCTTGAGTTCTTGTGCAAAATCATCATCATAAATAAGGGCATTAACCTCATAGTTTTGTTCAAAACTCCTAATATCAAGATTGGTTGTACCGATTGAAGAAATCGTATCGTCAGAAACGATCGTCTTACCATGCACAAACCCATCCGGAAATAAATAGATTTGTACCCCCGCATGCAACAAGTTTTCAAAATACGAATACACACACCATCTTACCATCCTATGGTCAGAATTTTCTGAGAGTAACAACCTCACATCGACTCCACTTAAAGCAGCAACTTTTAGTGCATTTAAAATTGATTCTCCAGGAATGATATAGGGGTTAGTGATATATACGTATTGTTTAGCCTCATTAATAATAGAGAAGTACATTTGTTGTGTTGAAGAAAAGTCCTCATCCGGACCACTATGCACTACCTGAACAGAAGAGTTTCCTTCGATTTGGTATTCTGAAAGAAAAGAAGTGTTTAAAATAGATTGGTCGCTACTAACCAAATACCAATCCAGCGCAAAAATAGCTTTAAAACAATTAACTGCTGGGCCTTGAATTTGTACATGAATATCATACCATATTCCGAGATTTGGATCTCCATTAACATATTTATCCGAGACATTAATTCCACCTGTAAATGCAATTCTCCCATCGACAACTATAATTTTTCTGTGATTTCTGTAGTTGATAGAAGACAGAAATTTACCAAAGCGAATGGGCAAGAATTTATGTATACATACTCCAATATCTTTTAATTTTTTAATATAAGCTTTGCTTAGAGATAGGCTACCTATACCATCATAAAGAATATAAATATGAACCCCTTCCTTTATTTTCTTTTTAAAAAGATCTAAAAGTTCTGCAGTTAATTTACCTTCTTCAAAAATGTAGTATTCGAGATAAATGAAGCTTTTGGCATTTTGTAATGCAAAAAAAATAGCTTCAAAGGTGGTCTTTCCATTCTTAAGTAGTTTTACTTTATTTCCTGCAGTTGGTTTGAAATATGAATTCTTTGTTATTAATGAAACAATTTTATGATGTTCATTAAACTCTTCCTCAGTTATAGATGAACTCTCCTTTAAAGCTCTTTGCATGAAAGAAATAACATTAGGAGCTTGTTGTAGTTTAAACAATTTATTTTTTCTGCGGTTTCTGCCTAACATAAAATATAAAAACATACCTCCAACCGGAATAGTAAAAATAGCAAATAGCCAAGCAAGTGTTTTGGTAGGTCTCATACCATTAAGCAATAATCGCATAATGATTAGAACACCTATGAATATATAAATAATAATAGCTATATAATAAATCACTGGTCAAATTGTATTAGCATAAACTAATGGTGCATAATCAATAAGGGAACTCTTGTTCCGTAACTAATTTTGGAAGTTTCAGATCCTTTTAAGAATCGTTCTAAAAACGTTTCTCTTTTTACAAACATAGCGGTTAGATCTACATCCATAATTTGCACAAAACTCCTTATAGCGAGCGCTTCAGGCACATTAACAATAGTATGAAAAGTATGATTGAAGTCCTTAAAAAATTCTTTTAAGTGCTTTTTATCATCAAATTCTTCGAGTGTAATAATATCGTCTTCTTTCATTTTTAAGATACGTAGGTAAGATTTGTATTTCATTAAAATATCGATAAGGGGTTCAATACCTTTACTAATAAATTTATGATCACTCTCGAAGGCATATAAAATCGTTTTTGGAGTATTAAACTTAAAACCTTCTGGTATAGCCAATACCGGACGATCTATTGAACGTATTACTTTTAGAGTATTACTACCAAAAACAACCTCTGCTGCTCCCGTGGCACCGTTTGTTCCCATAGCTATTAAGTCAATATTTTTTGATTTTACTGCTTGTTTGATAGCATCAATGAAAACATCGTAATCGGTTGTGGGATAAAACGTATAATTTTCATCTACATATGAAGATTTTAATTCCTCGACTAATTGATTTAATCTCTTTTTGGCATCATTCATAATAGAATGATGAACTGAAGCATTCGCAGGAGCAGTGATCAAGTCATCAGTTGTATAGAGAGAGGCCTTTTGAACGTGCAAAACATGAAAAACACAGAGCTCATTCCTGAAAAATTCCATGGTATATCGAATTGCATTTAAAGAGTTGTCCGAAAAGTCAGTAGGAAGCAAAATATTTTTCATTTTCATTAAAATTTGATATCATAAAATTATTCTAATAAACATCTGTTTACTATGATATTTATCAGATAAGATTAAATAATATGAAAATACTAAGCTTAGGATTTAGTACTACTAAGGAAATTTCGAAATTTTGACACCTTTAATTAAATAGCCTCATCCGGGGCAAGGCCAAACTTGCTTTCTTCAAACGATATGTTTACCTGGATATATACTTTAATTTTTTTCGAAAAGTAGTCGCTGATGTAGTTTTATCTAAGTAATAATCTAACACTTTTTCTATTTCTATTCACCTAATGAAAAGCTGCATCTATTCTTTTACGAATAACATTGATATTGCTTATAATCGTCTCCAAGACTAGGCTGGTAATTTATGCTCTGGACAATCGATTTGCAATTCGTCGTTTTGTAAACTCTTCTTAAGAAAACTACAGTAATGTGTGTTTTGATCTTTGGTATAGTGATTACACGTTAAGCACATACGTTGTATTGAGATTACAGATTTCTTATTAAGTTGCTCAATAATATGTAGTAGATTGCTCAGAAAAAGACCTTTTTCACTATCCGGTAAAGCATCAATAGATTCATCTAAAGAGGCTGTAAAAACAGAAGTTTTTTGAGCAATATCTTTTCCTTTTTGTGTTAATCGAATGGTATAACTTCTAGAGTCGTATGTATCAGGAATTTTAAGTAGGAATTCTTTTTTTATCAATACACGAACAGAATCGCTTATGGTTGCTTTTGTAAGATCAAACTCCTTTGCTAATAAGCTTATCTTAAGCATTTCTTCTTTATGAGTTAAGCAAAAAATTAAAATTTGAATCTGGATTGGGCTGATTTGGTATTTTTTACTTTCTTCCCATAATAGCACTCTAAATGTTTTAGAAATACGTTCTAAAGCTTGTGTAATTTTATGAGCAATTTGGTTATCCATTTTAATTGTTTTTTCCCTCTTCATAAGCTATAATTTTACTCTTAACAGATCTATGAATAATATCTTTTGCTTCGGCAAAAGAGATCCCATATATCCTAGTAATATCAGTATATTCTTTTGGATATTGAGCTAACATGTTGTTATAGTAAAGATTCAATTCTTCATTGCCGGGCAATTCATATCTCAACTGTAATTGAAACCTACGCAATAAGGCACTATCAATACTTTTAGAATGATTAGTCGCTGCTATAAATAGAACCTTTTCAGACACATGATCTAATAACTGAATAATCGTATTTACAAGTCGTTTCATTTCTCCAGAATCTTTTGCATCATAATCTCTTCTTTTTCCAATAAAATCAAACTCATCTATAAACAATACCGCATTCTCTCTTTCTGCTTGTTGAAAAACATGTGTTACGTTCTTAGCTGTCTCTCCTAATCGAGAGGAGACAGTTTTTCCTAAATTTAAAATTATAATTTTTTTATTTAAGAACTTGGCAATTGCTTTTGCCGTAGTTGTTTTCCCGCAACCTGTATGACCATGTAATAATAATTTATGATCTGCAGATAATCCATAATTCTTTAAGACATCAATATGTTTATACTCTTTAAGCCATTGATTAAGAGTTTCTTTATTCTCTTTACTAAACTGAATAGTATCTAATGGGATTATAGTTTCTTTAGAATGAATGGCTAAATCGTAGGTACTCATTAAATATCAAATGTAATTTAAAGTTTCAAAGTTAGTAATCCTTATTAAATTGTTTGATTTTTTCTGCTATTATCTCGTAAGGAACATGTCCAAACCATTCATCTAATATCTCATACTCTTTAGTAAATAATATAAAACTAGGAGTACCTCTTAATTGATTTAATGTAAAAGTCAATGCTATTTTATCTAGTGATTTTAAATACATTTTTACTCGTTCTTGCAATGCTTTTTTTTCGAAATCCGGCCAGAGGTTATAGTTAGGGTTAATGGTACAAATTTTTTCTATAGCAACATCAATCTCACTTAAATCTTCATCAATTTGATCCATTCCAATCGGAAAATCTAATGTATATGGCAAATTACTGTATCCTTGTTGCGACATCATTTTTTTCGTTTCTCCAATCAGAGTACCATTTTCGACTAATGCTTTGGTATTTGCTGTTGTATTCTTATCAAAATCTTCAAAAGCTGTAGATAATGCTAAAAAAGAGATTTCTTTTGCGGCAAACTCTTGATGAAGCTTGTTAAAAAAAGGCAGGGCATAAGAAAAACATCCAGGGCAATTTACCTGAAATACCAAAAGCATATTAAGGTCTTTAATTTCAAAATCTCCTTGCAAAAGGTGATTATAATACAACTGTAATTTCTTCATGGGTCTATTTTTTCCAATAATTATTAGCTGCAGAAACGGTTTGAAAATGCATAGCAACTACACTAGATGCAGCTGTCAAATTGCTAGCATTGTTTGCATAATCTGTTCTTAATTTTTTTAAAACCTCCATATCTGGTTGAGTATATTTAACACCCATTCTTGATAATTTTATTGCTAATTCAAAACCTTCTTGTGGTGTTTCTGTTTGTAAACTAAGTAACCAAGTATCATTAGACATAACTATATATTTAATTGTTAAATGCACTATAAAATCAATCGTATCCAAATGAGAGTTTTTCTTTTATAGTATATCATAAAAATGCTGTTTAAAGACTCATCCTTTAAAAAGAATTGATTCTCAAGCGGGGTATATTAAGGTGTATTTTTCTGTGAGAAAGGTATTTTTAACAGTTCTCCATTTCTATAATATAATATCCCTTTTCTCTAATAGATTGTTCGACTTTTGCGGGTGCTGCTTCCATATGGCAAAAATTACATTCTTTTGTTGTTAGGTTAAAGTCTGGAATACCTTTTTCTGTTAAGTATTCTTTTCCATATTTATAAACATTTTGTACAGCATCATTATCCTCTACAAGAATATCAAAATGCATTACTATATGTTCATTTTTGGGTACGTATGTATCGTAAACTGAAACTTTCATTTTATTTGTTTTTTAATTAATTATCCTTTTATGGGTTATATCAAAATTTATTCTTTCCTGTTTTAATCTCTTTATCTGGTGTTAATAGTGAAAGACTAGCTATAGGGGGAACTCATCGGTATTTATTTTGGCATATACTCTAATCCATTGGTATTATATACATCACTATTTTGATTTGTTCTTCTGTTTTTTTGCACATCCTAGGATTAGAATGGTAAAGAAAATTGTAGAAATAATAGTTGTTTTCATAGCATCTTATTAATAAACCAAGTACTTGATTCATATTTTATTATTTCTTTTTCACGGTATACGGAAGAGACAAATCTCCACTCGCTACACTAAATACATCATATACTCCCAGCATAGGCATATCTTCTTTACTAGTATTTACAATCATATATGCGGCTACTCCATCATATTTGAATGACGTCTGGTTATTCATTCTGTAATCAGGAACAACAACTTTAATTGTGTTTCCTTTTGAGGTCACCGGAAAACCAGGAGAGTCCATATACATAGGCATTCCGGGATTAGTAGGAGGTAAAGTCACATTATCGGCTTTTGTAAATTGCTTTACGGCTAATCCTCCAGCTACACGTTTATCTTCATGAAGAACAACCCAATGAGGATGCCAAATAACACCATCTCCAATATTTTTAGGATCTCCATCCAAATCTTCATCCCACAATGGGGTATCATCAAAATCCGGATGAGAAGTAAGTGCCAAAGCTACGATTCCTTCTGTTTGACTAAATCCCACATCTGTTGGTTTTAATGAGGTTGGGAAAACATATCCCAATACAGGAGCCCCATCTAATGCTCCATTAGGAGTTGGAGTTGTTTTACCAGCTGTTCCTTTAACATCAATTTGCCAAACACTTACACTTAGGTCGGTATGATGTGTTACTTCTGCCTTTGTAACCAGAAAATCGTCGTTGTTGTAAGGTCTTTCTTCTTGAGCACAAGATGTGGTAATTAAACCAAGACTCATTACTGCGGTTAATGTTAATAGATTTAATTTCATTTTATTATTCTTTAATGATTACTAATTCAAAAATTAGGAATCTTATTTAAAATTAGGATTCCTAACTTTATAAAGTAAAAAATTACCCTTTTACATCGGTCATAGATGCTCCAAAATTTAAATGCAATACATTACCATTAGGCGTTAGTAGAGCCGGTACAGATTGTACACCTGCAGTTTCAGCCTCAGCAATTCTTTCTCTCACCTCTCCTATATGAACTATCTCTACATTTTCGTTTCCTATTAAATTAATAATGTCATGTTCTGCGCTAACACAAACTGGACATCCTGCGTGATAAAAAATTGATTTACTCATTGTCTTAAAATTTTAATTATTATTTATAGCATTATTGCCATCACAAATATAGTTAGTAATCCTAATTAAAAATGTTCTAATTATATTTTTAGTTTATACGGTCATAATTTTTGCTAATACCATGCGAATACTCTAATCAATAATCACTTCATGATACTCATTCAACATCTCTTATATAAAACTTGTTATTAAGGAAATACTATGGTGTTGGAGACACACCACACTTAGCACATAAATCACTAATAATTAATCTAGGACTTTGTTTAGTTCTAAAAGAAGCTTCTCGGAAATGAAAAGTATTTTTTACACTTAAATTAATTTCGGCCTATCCATTACATTACTTAATATAAATTTCAAGTAATTTTACTTCATTTTTGGCAAAAATTGAATACTTCTTTAAAACGGCAGGGATTAAAATGGTCTGGCCTTTTTCTAGATTTTCTTCTTTATCATTATCATATCCAATGATACACGATCCACTTACGCACATATATATAATAAACGAATCTTTATCATTTTTCGCCAAATATGTCTCTTGACTTATGAGCAATTGATTGGTTGTAAAATACTCACAACTCACTAATTTTGTTGGTTGATTATACACTGTGTCATAAGGTAATTTATACTCATTTTGCGCCGTATAATCGATTGCTTTTAAGGCCAAATCTGTATGTAATTCTCTATAATTACCATCTTTATCTGGTCTATCCCAATCATAAATTCTATAGGTGATATCACTCGTTTGTTGAATTTCGGCTAACATAACACCTGCTCCTATAGCGTGTACCCTCCCTGTTGGAATAAAATATACATCGCCATGCACAACTTTATCCTCATTAAGGATATTCATTAAGGTTTTGTTTTCTAAATGCTCAAGATATTCGGCTTTGTTAGAATCTTTTTTAAACCCAACTATCAAATTACCATCATCTTCGACATCCATAATATACCACATCTCCGTTTTACCAAAAGAGTTATGCCTTTCTTGGGCCAATTGATCATTAGGGTGTACTTGAATACTTAATGGTTCCTTTGCATCAATAAACTTTATTAACAAAGGAAACTTGTTTTCGAAATGTTTATATACATGCTTACCTACTAATTGGTCTTTATATTCTTCCAAGATCTCGGGTAAGGTCTTACCTGCAAGAGTACCATTCGAGATAATAGATTCATAACCATCAACATCTGAGATCTCCCAACTTTCTCCAATATTATCTTTTAAAGATTTCTTATTATAACGCGTAATTAATTTATTCCCTCCCCATATTTTTTCTTTTAAAATAGGATTAAACTTTAATGGGTATGAAATTTTATGCGTAATCATTTATATGGTACTGTATTACTATTCATCAAAAAAAGCATCCTTTTTAATTAGCTTTCTGATACTATTTCGGGAGTTTTTATTCTATTAAGTATACTAATTAATTTATTTAAGAAATGATCCTAGAGAAGATCCAAACTCGCCACTAATATAGTACGTTCTAATTTTAATACTTTACTTCCCTTCCTAACTTTGTGTTTTTTTTATCAATCCAGAATCTTTATTAACTTTTTATAAGCGAATATATTTCTTTTCATCAAAAAAGTACTCTAAATTATGTGGTCAAATATACTTATTTCAATTAATGATTTGTTCGATATTGAAAGTATCGTAAAGGAAATAATGCCGAAGTGAATTTATAAAAACCTAGTTTATCAATAAAAAAAACCTGATGAGTTGTCCTCATCAGGTCGAAAAATAGATGATATGGGTAACCCATTATAATATCAAATATTACTAATCCCTAATCACATCCGTTTTTACAAACACACCTAATTAATTAGGAGAGAAAATTATCCATGTTCGTTTTTATCGTGTCCTACATCGGCAGTTATTTTTTGCACTATCTTTTTTAATCGGGTATCTAATTCTTTAAATGCCCCATCGATTTTAGAAGAATGGTATTTATACTCTTTACCTTTATATCGTAAGGTTGTGGTAGGCCAATCCAATCTTTTTTTGAATGTCATATCTTCATAAGAGAGATCCAACATTTTTTTTAACTCTTCAAGTTTCTCTTCTTGTAGTTTTCCTTCTATAGTTCCTTTTACAGTTACATTTCTGATTCCTGTATAAGAAAAAGAACCGTCTGTATAGATCCACATATCAAAGACCTGGCATTTTCCTCTACAAGGCCCTTTTGAGTAGTAGATCGCATCAGCAACATCTTTAACAGGGCTCGAAGCAGTAGTCTTTGTAGACTGACAAGAAAAATTTATCATTATCAATACTATCAGTATATATTTCATCTTTTATCCTTTTATCCTTTTATGAAAGTTACAGTGCATTTTGTTCTTATCTCCAAACGTAGTTGCATTTTTCCAGGTGCCTGGCGCTGGTAAGAAGTTTCTACTACTTTTTGAAATATTACCTCGGATATAATCTCGTAATTTTATCATCTCGGCATCATCATACATAATCTGAATCTTTTTTTCCGCGCCACTATCCCCATTTACTCCACCAGCTCTGGTCACAAACGTCGAAAAAACCTCAGCTATATCCTCGCCTGGATTGGTAGATGCATATTGAGTAACATAGCGTTCTTTGTATTTCTCATAAAATTTTTGTGCATCGCTTTCGGTATTAATGGCCTGAAATTCGGTCCATATATCAGCCCAATGATTTTGATATATTTTATTGATATTAGAATCATCTCTAGCACAACCTTCTCCTGTAAAAAAACTTTTACAATTACCTTGCGATATCGAAGAATCTACTTGTTTTATCTCTAGAGTAATGATATGACCAAATTCATGCACAATGGTGTATGCTAATTCTCCTCCTGCATTAAAACCTCCTTCATAGGCATAATCTATTGCTATACCCATTTGCCATTTAGAAAGATCTGGAGTTCGTTCTACCACATATCCCGCAATACCACTTTTTTCTCCTGTATAAATCATAAATTCGCTCATTTTTGATCTATACTCTAAAGGAATAATGTTTTTTACAAGGCTCCATACTTCCTGATGTTTTTGAATATCCTTTTGCAATACTAATGCTTGCCCGGTTACATTAAAATCTCTTTCCTTAACTATATTTTCACCATCTACCTTATACAACGTTACATTTCTAAGATCTTCACCTTGATTTTCATTTTCATTATCACCACCATTATTATCTACATTAGAGTTTTCTTCTGGACCTGCATCATCATCTTTATTACAAGATTGAAATGTAAACGTGATAACACTTAAAAAAAGGATTATTGCGTATTTCCATCTTATTGTATCTTTCATAATCTTTTAGATTTAAAAATTAAACGTCTTTTGTAACACAACAACAAACTTTTAATTCACCCTATTTTTTTTTCACTTTTTTTAAAAAATTGCCATAACACGTATGTATTTACTTCTTAGAAATAGGGTAAATGCAATATCTAGTGTTGTTATAATAAACAGAGATAACAAAATCGAAAAAGGTCATATGGCATAACAGTATTTTAGAAAGTTTAAAATCGCGATACCTATAATTATTAGAAAGAAAAAACGCTATCTATCTATACTTTTCTATAAATACATTAGTTTTGAAAAAAGCTAAGTATTTCTGAAATGCCCAAAAAACAACAATCTGTTTGTGATGAAAAAACCTTTAAAATGATTTTTGAAAGTCATTCTGAAGTGATACTCAATTTTATATATTATAAATGTGGGGATATGGCACAAGCAGAAGACATTACTCAAGAAGCTTTTGTTAAACTCTGGAAAAATTGTAAAAAAGTAGTATTTGAAAAAGCCAAGTCGTTCTTAATGAAAGTTGCCCAAAATGCTTTTTTTAATGATGTAAGACATGAAAAAGTGATTTTAAAATATAACCAACAACGTTTCTCTTCTATCGGATATGAATATAGTCCAGAGTTTCTTATGGAAGAAAAAGAATTTATGGTAAAATTACAACGTTGCATTGCAGAATTGCCTCAGAAACAAAGAGAGGTATTTTTGTTAAGTCGAAAAGATAAAAAAACCTATAAGGAGATTGCAGAAATTATAGGGTTAACCCAAAAAGCGGTCGAACGAAGAATGCATTTAGCGTTATTAGAATTAAGAGAAAAATTAGGACAAGCCATTTAATTTTGAAAAACAATGGAAAAGTCAGACAACATAGATGATTTTTTAGCCAAATGGGCTAGTGGTGAATTATCAGAAGAAGAAATCAACGCATTCAAAAAGACTAAAGACTATGCCTTGTATGAAACTATCTTGCAAGGGACAGAGTTACTCGAGGTGCCCACTGTAGATCGTGAGCAGCTTTATAACCGTATTCAAGAAGATGTATCCAATGACAAAAAGGTAATTCCTCTTCTACCCAAATGGATATATGCAGTTGCTGCAAGCGTTGCATTAATTTTTGGGTATACATTTTTCTTTAATCAAAACACAACACATCAAACGGGGTATGGAGAGCAGCTTACCGTAATACTTCCGGATAATTCTGAAGTTATTTTAAATGCCAAATCAAAAATTGAGTATAACAAAGGAAATTGGAAACAAGATAAACGTACCGTATTATTAGAAGGCGAAGCCTTTTTTAAAGTACGAAAAGGAAGTACATTTAGAGTAAAATATAATAACAATGTAGTATCTGTACTGGGTACGCAATTTAATGTCAATGCAAATACTCACTTTTTTGAAGTCATTTGTTATGAGGGGAAGGTTAAAGTAGAAAATAGTGCTTTATCTAGAGTTATTACAAAAGGAGAAGGGGTAAGAAGTATCAATTCGTCTTTTGAAGAATGGAAATTGAATGACCAAATTCCATCTTGGACTATTGGAAAAAGCACCTTTACCAATGTACCATTACAACACGTAATAACCACACTTCAAAAGCAATACAATATAACGATTCAAACCCAAAAAATCAACCTTAATCAACGATATAGCGGAGGTTTCGACCATAACAATCTGCAAAACGCTTTACATACAGTTTTTGATGCAATGAATATTAAGTTTATTTTTACAGATAAGGATAACATAGAATTGTCTGAAGAATAAATGAAATATAAGCTTTTAGTATTTTTTTTCTTTTTTTCTCTTTGTACACAAGCACAAGAAAAGAAAGAAGAAATTCATCTCTCCAATTATACTTTAGATAACTTTCTATCCAAAATAGAAGTGTTGTTTAATGTGAAATTTTCATACAATGCTACTTCATTTTCTGAAATAGCGGTCTCTATGGACCAGAATGCTATTTCGCTGCAAGAAATCATTACGATTATATCTAATCGATACCCAATTCGTTTTAAGCAAATAGATGAGACCTATTATGTAGTTACATTAGCCAAAACCATTACTTTTTGCGGTTATTTAACCGATAAGACAAATACGCCTATTGAAGGGGCTTCAATTATTAATAAGACAAAAAAAATCGGTGTTACATCTAATGATAAAGGCTTTTTTAGTTTACAAGACAACAGCGTAACCGATACATTGACCATTTCATATTTGGGTTACAAAACACTTGCTATTCCTATAAAAAATAAAATCAGCTCTAATTGCGATACCTATATATTATCAGAAGAGGATTTTGTTCTAAACGAGGTCGTTATCAAAGAATATCTTACCTCGGGGATTGTAAAAAACCGAGATGGGTCCGTAAGCATAAAACCAAATAATTCGAACATAATTTCGGGTTTATCCGAACCTGATATTTTACAAAGCATACAATTATTACCCGGAATAGAAAGTCCTTTAGAAACTGCATCAGGGATATATATTAGAGGAGGAACACCAGATCAAAATCTAATTCTTTGGGATGGTATTAAAATGTATAACTCTGATCACTTCTTTGGGTTAATCTCTGCCTTTAATCCGTATATCACCAAGGACATTACTGTCTATAAAAGTGGGACTCAACCCATTTATGGAGATCGCATTTCTGGCGTAATAGATATTAAAACAGATCAAGAAATACCCGAAAAAATAAAAGGTGGATTCGGAGTTAATTTAACTCATGCCGATGGATACCTCAAACTTCCCCTCTCGAAAAAAGTAGCGGTTTTAGTATCTGCCAGAAGATCTATAACCGATATTATAGAAACCCCCACTATAAATACCTACTCTGATCGTGCATTTCAGAATACTAGTATAACAGATAATAGATCAACTTTTGATCCTGAGTTTACCGAGGCAAAGGAATTATTTTATTTTACAGATGCTACATTAAAACTAATTGCCGATATCTCTGAAAACAATACCATTTCGGTATCCAGTCTTTTTACTCGAAATAAATTAGATTATTCTTTTCAGGATATTGAATTTATTGATACATCTAGTGATCAATTGGCAATTAATAATTTTGGGATAAACTTTTTATGGAAAAGTAAGTGGAGCAAACAATTCTCTACAGAAACTCAATTATCGCATTCAGGATATGATCTGGATTATAGAGGAAGAAATCTTTTTACCAATCGCGATCAAACAATAGTCAAAGAAAATACTATCAAAGAGTATAGTTTTTCATTGCATACAAATTGGAATATAAATGAACGTTTTACTTTTTCTAATGGATATCAATTACACAGCAATCTCGTATCTTTTTTTCTTCAAGAAAACGAATTTAGTGTAGCAGACTCTCAAGAAAACCCAACACATAGTCTGTATTCTAATATACAATATAGCGCTCCTCAAACGTGGCTTATTGGCATTGGTGCACGAGCCAGTTATTATTCGTCTTTACAATCCTCTTTTATCGAGCCTCGGTTATATATAGAAAGAAAATTAGGAAAGCATTTTAGAGTAAAAGGTTCTGCCGAAGTCAAAAATCAGTCTATTAGCCAGGTTATTGAATTTGCCACCTTTAATTTTGGTCTCGAAAATCAAATATGGACAGTAGCACAAGAAGATCAAATTCCATTACTAAAAAGCAATCAATATACGCTAGGCGGGTTGTTTCATAAAAAAAATTGGAACATTGATGTAGATTTGTATTATAAGAAAATCAAAGGACTTACCTCATTAACACGAGGATTTGAATCTGCGCCTAGTGTTTTTTCTGAAGGCGAAAGTATCTCTAGAGGAATGGACCTTTTACTCAAGAAAAAAACAGGAAGATATTCGACGTGGTTAGGATATTCTCTTTCGGATACAGAATTTATCTTTGACATGATCAACCAAGGTAATGCCTTTAAAGGAAATACCAATATTGCACATTCTGTATCTTGGTCACATGCCTATCAATGGAAAAAGCTTCAGTTATCACTAGGTTGGAAATATCGTACAGGTACTCCTTTTACCCCTGCCTTAGGATTTACTGTAGATAGTGATAATAATCCTTCGATAATTTATGATCCCGTAAACTCCAAAAATTTACCGGATTATCACCGGCTTGATTTTTCGGTTGTTTATGATTTTAATTGGTCTTCAAAAAATGACACAACACAAGGACGTTTAGGTTTTTCGTTACTAAATCTCTACGGTAAAAGAAATACTTTAGACCGAAGCTATCCACTCTATCAAATAACAGACGCAGATAATAATGTCTCATTCGAGCTACGAGAGGTCAATAAATATTCACTGGGAATAACACCTAATGTTATATTTAGGCTAAGTTTTTAAATAAAAACTATAAAAAGCCAACTCATATATGAGTTGGCTTTTATTTGGGTATGTAAACAAACCATATCTAACCTTTATGATATCAACAAAAAAACATTTGCTTCTTATTTTATAGCATGGGACGAGCAAGTTTTTTTTATAGTCAAACAAAGTTAGCCATAAGTAAATTAGTAACTCTTCAAAATTGCTGCTTACAGCTTGGTTATATTTCATTTATTCTTTTGACAATCACTATTTAGCAATAAAAAAGCTAAACAAATGCTGTCTATAGAATATAATTATATTACTAGAAAAAAATAAGGAGAGACCTAATAAAATCAACCAAAAAAAGAATAAATAACTCTAAAAATTATAAATATTTAAAAGCTTCTTACTATATTGTGCATTAAGAAAATAGGTATTCGCCTATTTATCCTAAAAAATTTATATAAGGATTCAAAACGTTTCTATGCTCAAATTTCACTTCGTTTTTTGAATATAGCACCTTAAAAAGGAATCCATTTAATGGTTGATTTATATTAGATCAATCGTTATTCAGACCCTGCTTTTGTTGGCTCGCCAAAGTTTTACAATTGCGGGGTTGTTTAATTTTCGAAAATCTACAATCTTACTTTAAAGACTCACAATTACACTCTTTTTATGCGCTTTAAAGAACTATTTTCAAAGTTAAAATTAATAAATGACAATTCCTTACGGGAAGCCGTAAGGAATTGTCATTTATTAATTTTTGGGATTATAAAAGTCCCAAATCTTTGGTCATAGCGACCAAATGAATTGCATTTTTAGCTTTAAAATTAAACTTCAATTTATTGAGTCGTTTTTCTATAGAACTAATACTATTTGGAGAAATATGATTTTTCTTAAAGTACTCTCCTATTTGTTCCTGAGTTAATCCATCCGACAAATGTTTTAGTAACAAAAGATCATAATCCTTAAGTTCAAAAACATTATTTTTGCTCATTATACTTGCCAATCGAGGCGATATAAATCGTTTATTGCTATAAACTTCAGAAATCGATTGCACTAACTCATTTAATCCATAACGACCTTTGCATACATATGCATCGATACATTGATCTGCAAAAAGAGATCTTACTTTTGCAGGTCGGTCCTCCATAGAATATACCACAATTTTTATATCTGGTTGTATAGATCTTATAGCTTCTATAAGTTGAACGCCAGAAACTAGTTTTCGTTCTCTATGACTCTCTTTAAAAGAAAGATCTGTTACTAATAGGTCAAAAGGTTGACCATCTCTTTGGGCTCTTCTAAACTTAAGATAGGCATCATCACAATATTGTGCTTGCTGTATCTCTTCTACTCCAGTTCTATCACTAAGAATATGTGCTATTCCGTGATTGATACTTCCGAGATCTTCATTGACTAAAACTTTCTTAAACATAAGCTCACTATTATAGTTAATTTGGAAAACGTAAACTGGCCTTAAAACCCTTTTCCGTTTCGGATTCAAATATAAATGATCCTCCAATAGTTTTTATACGGTTTTCCGCATTCCGCAATCCATTGCTATACATAATCCCTTCTTTATCAACACCTACCCCATTATCGGCATAAGCAATTTTTATCTGTTTAGGGCTTTTTTTAAAGGTTACTGCTACCAAACTTGCATGACTATGTTTTTTCATATTGATCATTAATTCTTGCAGTACCCGATGTACAATAATTTTCTTCTCCGGGGTTACAGATTGCCAATTTATCTCTTCTATATCCTTGATAATAATTTTGGTATAATCCCCACTATAACCACTTAACATATGATTAAGTTCTTGTGCAAAATCCCGGCCTTCATTAAAGCTACTATTTTCTCTAGAAATATCACGGGTACTATTATAAATGTCTTCTAATTTATCCAGAATATCCTGATTACTTTGATCATTTTGTATCTGGATCATTACATTATATACGTCATTGGCCAGTTCATCGTGTAGTTTCTTAGAGATACGGGCCTCGGCATTATAGACATCACGTATGATTTCTCTTTTATGACGTTGCCTAAGCAAATAAAACACCAATCCACCAGAAAGCACAAGTATTATGGTACCAAATAAATAAATAACACGTTGCCGTTCTTTTTTGGCCGTTTCAGCTTTTAGCACCAGGTTCTCGGTCGTGAGTTTATCATTCTCATATTTGGTTACCGCATAGATCTCGCGGTTACTTTGGTTAATGGTTTGTAATTCTTTATTTACCTGATCATATATTTTTGCCTCTTCATTTGTATTAGCTTTTAACTCAAAAAGCAAGCCTAATGATTCCAAAAGCATAGCTAAACTGCGCATTTCATTAGCATTTCGATATGCGGCTTGAGCATGAAATAATGCTTTAGTTTCGTTACCGGAATTCAAATAAAATTTAGTTAAGTAAATATTACTCATAATTAAGCTTTCGACATCTTGTATTTCCTCCTGCATTTGCCAAGCATCAAGTAATAATCTTTCAGAATCTTCATTTTCTTTATTTTCTAGCCATTTTATATAACCTAAATTACTTATTACACGTGCATATTCCTTTTTAGTTTGTTTCACCAAGGAATTAGAGGCTAACTCCTTTAACATTATAATTGCTTGTTTATATTTTTCCTGATTTGCTAATATTAAAGCTTTAGTATTTTTAAAAATTAATATGTTTTTTGTTCCAATAATTCTAATGGAAGCACTATCTACACCTAATCCTATCGCCTTCTCGTTATATTTTATCGCATCATTATAATTTTTCTGCACTCTATTTGCTACAGAAATAATATGATATAATCCAGCCAAATTTCTAAGGTTGTTCGTATTCTCTAAATAAACAACACCATCAACCGCTGTTGTTTTACTACCCGAATAATCGCCTAGAGAAGTCTGAATGTTCGCCATTTGCAACAAACTCTTACCTGCATTTAGACTATCTCCAAGAACTCTACAGATTTTAAATTTTTCATTATACTGGCGGAAAGCTTCTATTAATTGATTATTTTTTTTGTAATAAATTCCTAGTTTGGTTAATGCCTTTTGAATATGAATAGTGTCTTTATTTTTATATGCTAAATCGTTAAGTAGATGAGTATAAAAAATTGCACTATCGAATTGTTGAGATTTCCCTAACAACCATGTTTTTTGCATTAAGCCTTTATAAATCAAAGAATCATTTTGAGATATTGCTGCAACTTCCAAGAAAGAAGAAATATGAGATAAGCGTTGTTTAAGAGACAAAGAATCGGAATTACTTTGCGCATAATTTTTGGTAATACTATTTAACTGTTTATTAGATAAGTTAGACTGCGCTTTTAATTGATCAACAATCATAAAAGCTACAAATAAATTACATACCCATACTATCCGAAGAAGAGGGAGATTGACGCGCCAAAGTTTCATTCTCCAAAATTACTAAATTAAATCCTGAGCAACTATCATAAAAAAAAGAACGCTCAGGATTTAATTTGATAATCTCGAAATTTTTAGTTCCCACCACCTACATCCTCATCCGGATCAACTTGTCCATCTCCAGTTGCAAAGGTTTCTAAAGATATATCTTCATCAGCAATACTATCTGTTGTACAAGAGGTTACACTTGCAGTCATAAAAAGGGCGATTAATATATAAAATATAGTTTTCATAGTCTTTTAATTTTTAGGTTTATACAATGGGATCACTACTGGGGTTACACCAGATATGCAGGTATAGCAATCGTTAACTACTTAAGGGAGTACTCCTTTTTGTTTGTGGAAAGTTGAAATCTGATGCAATCCTTTTGGGCTACTTTCCTATTGCCTTTAAGGATTACCTTACGGATTTCCGTAACAACCGAGTTCATACATTTACTATGTTAGCAATATGTAACCGGAACTAGTTGTTAATGTGAATTTAGTGAGAACCCAAATCTATATGCATAAACAATTCCAAGGATTCCAAAGATTCCTTCGAAATCCTAAAGATTCCAATAATTCAGAGTAACTATGGAGAGAAAAACAAGTGTTACTTACAAGAATGAAATTCTTGAAAAGTACAAAAGGGAAAAAGGTGGAGAGATGAGCAGCTACTTGCTCGAACCTACCCGCAAACAAATTAAAGAGGCATGTATGTGGCTGTTGCCTCGAAGAAATGAAAAATACGACGAAGGTATTTTAAACCGATTTTTTAAATTTAAAGATGGAGAGAATAAACTGTATGCCATCGAGCGAATGAAAGGAGATAAGTTTAAACCCATTGTTAATTTTTTAACCGGAGAAACCAAATCTACTACTCCAGCAAATTTAGAGCTGATTAGCTGGTTGATTGATTTTAAATGCAGACCACTGTCTATTTATTTAAAACCCAAAACCAGCGCCAAAGAAAATCTAAAACCACCTTTGTTTAGGTATCAAACAGGCTCTTATTTTCAAAGAGGAACATCATTACTACCTAAAAGAGAAAATGAAGTGGTAGATATTCCTGAAACCAAAGTGATTGAAAAAACCGATAAGAGTATTACAATCATTTCTCAAATCAATCCTTCTCTTAAAATCACTACTATTGTATCATTATGATACATTCTTAAAACTATAACAATTACAAACCAACTGCTATACGACATAAAAATACTTTGTAAAAACAAAAATTAAAGAGCCAGGATTTTGTCCTGGCTTTTTAGTATCCATCAAATTTGGTTGTATCTTTGTGTATATAACGAAATTAAATTATGATATCCGTTCCACAAGCGCTTCGATTAGTTCAAAATCACACCAAAAAGACACAACGTATTATTAACTTGCCTATCGATAAAGCCCTTGGCTATGTACTTGCAAAAGATATTATATCGCCTATACATATGCCTCCTTTTCGACAATCTGCTATGGATGGGTACGCATTAGGATCTCTTGAAGAGGATAATTTTATAGTATCTGGTGAAGTAAAAGCTGGTGATTTTGAGGATGCAAATATTGGCAAAGGACAAGCAATAAGAATCTTTACAGGAGCTCCGGTGCCAAATGGAACTAAAGCAGTAATTATGCAAGAAAAAGTCGAAGTTTCTGGGAATCGAATTACTATTCAAGCGCCCGTTTTACCGGATATCAATATTCGTCCGGTAGGCGAGCAAATCAAAAAAGGAGAGCTCGCATTATCGCAAGGAACTATACTAACACCTGCCGGAGTTGGTTATTTGGCCTCTTTAGGAATCACTACTATAGACATCTATCAAAAACCGTCTATAGCCATTATTACCACCGGAAATGAATTGATCCCTCCAGGAGAACCTTTAGAACATGGGCAAATATATGAAAGCAATTCTGCCATGCTATATAGTGCATTAACGCAATCAGGATTCTCAGATATTACAGGCTACAAAGTAATTGACGAATATGATGCCACCAAAAATCTTATACATCAAACAATTCTAGATCACGATGTGATATTAGTCTCTGGAGGAATATCTGTTGGTGATTATGATTTTGTAGGAAAAGCACTTAGAGCTTTAGAGGTAGAAGAAGTTTTTTATAAAGTGAAACAAAAACCCGGAAAACCTTTATATTTTGCAAAAAAACAAGAGAAAATCATTTTTGCCTTACCTGGTAATCCAGCTTCTTCGTTAAGCTGTTTTTATGTATATGTATTACCTGCGTTATTACAAATCTCGGGATATCCAAATCCAGACAATGAAAGAAAGACCGCAATTTCCCAAACAAAGTATTCAAAAAAAGGAGAAAGAGCAGAGTTTTTAAAAGCTATTGTTACACAAGATAACGTTACTATTCTAGATGGTCAGGCATCCTCGATGTTAAGATCTTTTTCATTGGCCAATGCAATGGTCTATCTACCCGAAGAAGTATCAAATGTTCATATAGGAGATCATGTACAGGTAATTAATTTGCCATAAATAATCCGAAAAATTGAGGATTTCAATAAAAATCTATTCATAAATCCTTTATTTCCTAAAATTCACTTAAAGAAAAAAAATTCCTGAAAAATCGTTGTATCTTTAAAAACCAAACGCTTATTATGGACTACAAAATAAAAAGTAGAATCTGGATAGAATCAGAGTATGGGGTTTTTCTTGGCGAAGGTAGAATTCGTTTATTAAAAGCCATAGCAACTACAGGTTCTTTAAGCAAAGCTGCCAGTACTCTTAATATGTCCTACAAAAAATCTTGGAATCTGTTAGATAGCATGAATAAAGCTTCCAAAGAACCATTGGTAATTACTTCGACCGGAGGTAAAGGTGGTGGTGGTGCTCGCTTAACTACTTATGGTAAAAAAGTAATCGAAACCTTTGATACTATCAATCAAAAATGTTGGGCATTTCTGGATAATGAACTGAAAAAAGTTTCATTATGAATCCTAAAAAAAACATAACCGGAATTATCTTGGCAGGAGGTAAAAGCTCCAGGATGGGAAGCGAAAAAGGACTACTGCTTTTAAATGGTATCCCTTTTATAGAGCATATCAACAATGCACTACAACCCTTGATTGATGAATTAATAATTGTGAGTAATAACCCTGAATATGATAAGTTTCAAGGCACAAGAGTTCAGGATATTATTCCCAATTCTGGTCCCATAGCAGGGTTACATGCAGGATTATCTTATTCTAATACCGAAAACAACCTTGTTCTAAGTTGTGATGTGCCCTACGTAACTACTAATCTGTTACAAAGACTGTTACTTCAAGAAAAGGATGATCATGATCTTATCATGTTTGCAGACAGACAACAAACGATACCTCTAATTGCCATGTATAAAAAACGATGTGTATCTAAATGCAAGCAATTTTTAGATCAAAACGAAAAACGTTTGAGAAAACTAATATCAGAACTGAGTACAAAAACAATTACAATTTTGGAAAAAGAATATCTTTTGGTGAGTAATATTAATACACCCGAAGATCTAAAAAAAATCACAAATGGAGTTAACCATTAAATATTTTGGTATGCTGGCCGAGGTTACGGCAATTCATGAAGAACAGATACAAATTGATTCTTGTTCTGTAGCGCAATTGCTTGAAAAATTGAAAGATCAATACCCGAAACTAGGTCAAAATGATTTTAAGGTCGCTGTAAACCAACAATTAGTTGATCATACGTACAGTATAAACAACCAAGTCGAAATAGCCTTATTACCACCATTTGCAGGAGGTTAATACATAAAAAATTATGGATTCTTTACACTCAAGATATCACAGACAAATTATTCTCTCTGAAATTGGTACAATTGGTCAGGAGAAACTTAATGCTGCAAAAGTATTGGTTATTGGAGCTGGTGGTTTGGGTTGCCCTGCTTTGCAATACCTAGTTGCTGCAGGTATAGGTACTATCGGAATTATTGATTTTGATACTGTCGAAACTTCTAATTTGCATCGGCAAATTTTATATGGAGAAAGCTCTATTGGTAAAAACAAAGCAATAGCCGCCAAAAATCGTCTTACCGATCTTAATCCAGACATAATCATTAATGCATATCCCGAGAAATTAACCACAAAAAATGCGTTAACTCTTTTTGAAGCATATGACATTATCCTTGATGGAACCGACAATTTTTCTACACGATATCTTGTTAATGACGCAGCCGTAATTACCAAAAAACCATTAGTATACGGAGCTATATTTAAATTCGAAGGTCAGGTAGCAGTTTTTAATTATAAAAATGGACCAACCTATCGATGCCTTTTCCCTGAACCTCCAAAAGCAGGAAGTGTTCCTTCATGTTCTGAAATAGGAGTTTTAGGTGTCCTACCAGGAATTATAGGTAGTATGCAAGCGAATGAAGTGCTGAAAATTGTTTTAGGTATCGGTGATGTACTCAATGGTAAATTAATGATGTACGACTGTCTTTCTGCTCAATTTTCAAGTTTTGCTATACCACGTGTCGACACTCAGATATCCAAAGTACTACAAGCGGCCAAAAAATTTAAAACCACAGATTATGATCTTTTTTGTGGAATCATAAGTATAAAAGAAGTTCAGGCTTCAGAAGTATTTGGGCTAAAAAACATACAATTTATAGATGTTAGAGAAGCTCATGAAACTCCAAAAATTGAAAGTTTACACCCACTATATATTCCGTTAGGATCACTTGAAGAAAAAGTGCATACATTAGATTATAATAAAGAAACTATTGTCTTTTGCCAATCGGGAGTTAGAAGTAAAAAAGCAGTAGAAATTCTAAAGCAACAAGGGTTTCATAACATATCACATATAAAAGGAGGCGCTATCGCCCTTTTTGAGTATCAATCATCAAAAGTAGTATAACGATCCCATGGAAAAAAAGAAAATGAAAAGTGTATTTGTACAAGGAGCTATTTCATCAGAGTTTATAGGGCAGTCTATTGCCAAGCATCAAACAAAAACCAGTATCGGTGCCCATAATATTTTTTTAGGGCAAGTACGTGCCGATATGATCGAAGGTAAAACTGTTACCGCTATCGACTATACGGCATATGAAGAAATGGCAAATCAAAAATTTCATGAAATTCGTGAGGCCACTTTTGCCAAATACGATCTTACGTGCATGCACATTTATCATAGCCTTGGACCAGTAAAAATTGGCGAAATATGCTTGTTTGTATTTGTATCTTCTCCAAGAAGAAAAATAGTTTTTGAAGCCCTAGAATATGTAGTAGAAGCTATCAAAGCAGATGTTCCTGTTTTTGGTAAAGAAATTTTTGAAGATCAAACACATCAGTGGAAACAGAATACATAAGTTATGGTAGACATCACACATAAAACATCAACCTTAAGAATAGCTACCGCACAGGCAGTCGTAAAAGTTAGCAAACCTGAGACTATTGAGGCCATACAAAAGGGTACTGTACCTAAAGGAGATGTACTTGCCATGAGCAAAGCCGCAGGGTTATTAGGCGTAAAAAAAACTCCCAACTTATTGCCTGATTGCCACCCTCTACCCATCGAATATACAGGTATTGATTATACTATTGATGGTTTAGAAATTACCGTTTTGGTTACTATCAAAACTATTTACAAAACAGGAGTTGAAGTAGAAGCCATGCATGGTGCTAGTATTGTAGCACTTAATATGTATGATATGCTTAAGCCTATTGATAAAGGAGTAGAAATTCATCATATTAAATTACTTCATAAAAAAGGAGGAAAATCGGATTATAAAGACAAATTTAGATCAGATCTTAAGGCAGTAGTTATTGTTTGTTCTGATACTATTTCTGAAGGAAAAAAAGAAGACAAAGCTGGTAAAGCCATCCTTGCAAAATTAGAACAATGCGACGTTGCTATTATGGATTATATCATTATTCCTGATGAAATTGATCATATTCAGCAAAAAGTAAAACATTATCAAGAGAAAGGAGCGGATATGGTTATTTATACTGGAGGAACCGGTTTATCTGTACGAGATGTTACTCCAGAAGCATTAAAACCTTTACTAGACAGAACTATCCCCGGGATAGAAGAGGCTATTAGAAAATATGGACAAGATCGCATGCCTTATGCCATGCTTTCTCGCAGTGTAGTAGGAACTATTAAAAACACATTAGTATTAGCACTTCCTGGATCTACAAATGGAGCAAAAGAATCTATGGATGCTATTTTTCCTGAAGTATTACATGTATTTAGAATTTTGAAAGGCGCAAGGCATGACTAAACCAAGTAATGTACATAAAACACTTACAGATACTTTTGGAAGAAAGCACAATTATCTGCGTATCTCTTTGACCGAGAGATGCAATTTGCGTTGTACGTATTGTATGCCGGCAGATGGTATTCAGTTATCACCCAAAGAGCACATTATGACTTATGAAGAAATCTATACTATTGCCAGCCAATTTGTAGATATGGGCGTTACAAAAATACGATTAACCGGAGGTGAACCTTTGGTAAGAAAAGATGCAGCATTAATTATCGAAAAACTTTCGACATTACCCGTAAAACTTACCATTACTACAAATGGTGTCATTGTAGACAGGTTTATTGAACACTTTAAAAAATGTGGCATTACAACACTAAACGTAAGTCTTGATTCTCTAAATGCTTCAAAAAATACAGATATAACCAGAAGATCCTATTTTGAAAAAGTATATCAAAATATTCTTTTATTAATCAAAGAAGGATTTACTGTAAAAGTAAATTGTGTCTTAATGAGAGGGTTTAACGATAATGAAATAATTGATTTTATCAATTTAACCAAAAACTTACCCGTACATGTTCGGTTTATAGAATTTATGCCCTTTGATGGCAATCGGTGGAATATGGATAAATTGGTATCTCTTCAAGAAATCCTTACACAAGTAAATTCTAATTTCGAGAAAAGTGAAATCGTTAAGTTAAAAGATGCGCCTAATGACACTACAAAAAGTTACCAAGTCAAGGGGTATCAGGGTACATTTGCTATCATTAGTTCGGTAACCAATCCTTTTTGTGATGGCTGTAACAGAATTCGACTCACAGCAAATGGGCAGATCAAAAATTGTTTGTTTTCGGCAACCGAATCTGATCTACTAACTCCATTACGACAAGGAAAATCCATCAACCCCATTATTGAAAGAGCTGTACAAACCAAATTTAAAATACGTAGTGGTATGGATACGCTAGATAAATTTAAAAATACAGATGGACATAACAATCGTAGTATGATTGCGATAGGTGGTTAAATATTTTTTAAAAAACATGGGAAGTCCAAAAAATATAGGTTTAGTATTATCTGGAGGAGGATTTAAAGGTGTTGCCCATATAGGCGCGATTAAAGCTTTTGAAGAAGCCGGAATAGTCCCAAGTCATATTTCGGGAACAAGTGCTGGAGCTATTGTAGGTTCATTGTATGCCGGTGGTCATACTCCCGAAGAAATTAAAAACTTTTTTAAAAAAACACCTCTATTTAAATTTAACAGGTTTACCAGAAAAAAAGCTGGTTTTTTGGATTCAGAAAAATTTCAGGAAGATCTTAATTTCTTTTTCCCAGAAAATACTTTTGAATCCCTTCAAAAAAAATTATTTATTACAGCCACTAATTTGGTCGAAGGCACCATAAAGGTTTTTGACAAGGGCACGCTAATCAAATCTCTACTTGCATCTGCTGCATTTCCCGGAGTTTTTACTCCGGTATTGATTGATGGAGAATTATATGCCGATGGAGGAATTTTGGATAATTTTCCCGTTACTCCATTGCAAAAAAAATGTGATCTGATTATTGGAGTAGATGTATCACCAATTAAGAAACCTAATATTACTGACTTTAAACATTCTTATAACGTGATGCAAAGAGCATATTATCTAAGAGCAATGCCCAATGCCGAAATTAAATTCCCACAATGTGATATCGTTGTTCAGCCCAAAAAATTAGTTAATTATGGCATATTTAGCAGCAGTAGCTTAGAAAAGATTTTTGATTTGGGTTATCAAGAAGCTAAGAAACAAATAGAAAATATTCTCAATATATGAGAAAATAAACAACTTTTTTCCCTAACATTGGACTGGTAAAAGAAAAGAAATAATGAAAATAGAACAAATATATACGGGATGTCTTGCTCAAGGAGCGTATTATATTGAAAGTAAAGGTGAAGTGGCTATTATTGATCCTTTAAGAGAAGTACATCCATATATTGAAAAAGCAAATGAAGATAATGCAAAAATCAAATATATCTTTGAAACTCATTTTCATGCTGATTTTGTAAGCGGGCATCTTACATTGGCCAAAGAAACGGGTGCAGATATTATTTACGGCCCAATGGCCAATCCAACTTTTAAAGTAATCATCGCAAAGGATAATCAAGAGTTTAAACTTGGGGATATTACTATAAAAGCATTACACACTCCCGGTCATACTATGGAAAGTACAACTTATCTTTTAAAAGATAAAGATGGTAAAGATCATGCGATTTTTAGTGGTGACACCCTATTTCTTGGAGATGTAGGGCGGCCGGATTTGGCTCAAAAAGCAGCACATCTTACTCAAGAGGATCTAGCAGGAACCCTATTCGATAGTTTACGTAATAAGATTATGCCATTGGCAGATGATGTAATCGTCTACCCTGCACATGGAGCGGGCTCTGCATGTGGTAAAAACATGATGAAAGAGACTGTAGATACATTGGGCAATCAAAAGAAAATGAATTATGCCCTTCGTGCAGATATGACCAAAGATGAATTTGTAAAAGAGGTAACCGATGGTTTATTACCACCTCCTTTATATTTCCCTCTTAATGTAAAAATGAATAAAGAAGGTTATAAAGATATTGATGAAGTCATTAAACAAGGAGCAACACCTTTTTCTCCCGATGACTTTGAAGCTTTGGCGAACAAAACCGGAGCATTAGTTCTTGATGTTAGACATCAAAATGATTATGTAAAAGGTCATATCCCCAGATCAATATTTATTGGGATTGATGGAGGATTTGCCCCATGGGTAGGTGCTTTAATTGCCGACGTACAACAACCCATTTTACTGGTTGCTCCCGAAGGACGTATCGAAGAAACAATTACCAGACTATCACGTGTTGGATTTGATAACACTATTGGGTATTTAGACAATGGTTTCGAAGCTTGGAAAAAAGCTAATAAAGAATTTGACACTCTGCGATCTATTTCTGCCTCCGAATTCAAAAAAATAGTAAACAATGAAGACGTTCCTGTTTTTGATGTTCGTAAAGAAAGTGAGTTTAATGCGGAGCATATGGATGGAGCTTTTAATTCTCCGTTAGACTATCTAAATGAATACTTGACAGAGTTTCCAGACAACAAGACTTTTTATGTGCATTGCGCGGGAGGGTATAGGTCGGTTATTGCTGCTTCTATTTTAAAAAGTCGTGGTATTCATAACCTTGTAGATATTGCTGGTGGTTTTAAGGACATTAAAAATGTAGATATCAAAACCACAGATTTTATTTGCCCCACAACAATAAAGTAAGTTAAAAAAGCAACTTTGGCTATATAATATGACTAATGAAACATTATAACATTACGGTTAGTGGTACTGTGCAAGGTGTTTGGTATAGAAAGAGTACTCTAGAAAAAGCTATAGATATAGGCATTAAAGGGTTTGTAAAAAATCAATCTAACGATAATGTATATATAGAAGCAGAAGGTAGTGAAGCACAACTGCTACATTTAATAGAATGGTGTAAGATTGGACCAGAACATGCCCAGGTTAATCATGTTGCGGTCAAAGAAGGTGATTTTTTAAGTTTTGATGATTTTAAAATTTTATACTAAATATCATCCTGTCTTACAATTGTGATTTGTTTTTGTATTTTTAAACAAATCCTCTAACATGTCATCAACCGATAAATGCAAAAACTGCGAAAGGTCTTTCGAAAAATCTTTTGATTATTGTCCTTATTGTGGTCAGGAAACGGCAGACAACCTCACTTTTGGTGTATTGTTTAGTAATACGATAAGTAATTATTTTTCTATAGATGCACGTTTTTTCAGAAGTTTTATCCCGTTAATGACAAAACCTGGTATACTGGCTCGACGTTTTGTTGATGGTAAACGGCTCTCTTATTTACATCCTGCACAATTCTATCTTTTTATTTCGGTAGTTTTCTTTTTTATGTTTTCATTTAGCATAAGAAAAGCCGACAATAAGTTTACACAAGCATTAAAAAAAGGGTTTAGTAAAGAAAAGGTTATAGATTCTTTACAAATTCAAAGAGATTCTATTGGTTTAGAATTGGCCAAAAAAACACTTAAAGAAAATCAGGTTTTTACAAGAATGTCGGATAAGGATCTTAAAACAATAGATTCTGTGATTTCTGCCAAGCAAAAGGGGCCTAGTGTTAATTTCAGCTTTAACAGACAAGTTTTAGATTCTTTGATTAGCATTGATGCTTCGCAATCTGAAAAACTAAAAGCCATGGGATTAAAAGAAGATGCTGGTGCGATTAGCCGAAAGTTTTTTGTACAAATCCTAAAATTTTATGAACGACAGGGTGGTGGTATTTTAAAAACACTGTATGATACGATCCCGATAACCATGTTCTTAATGTTACCGCTATTTGCCTTTTTATTAAAATTATTTTACTGGAAACGAGGTACATTTGCGCACCATATGGTATTCAGTTTTTACTTTTTTACCTTCCTTTTTACCACATTTTGTATTTTGATTTTGGTAAATGCATTGATCGATATTCCAACATGGATTGAAGTTCTCATCTTTTTATCCTTTGTGCTCTATTTAATGTTAGCTTTCAGAAATTTTTATAAGAGTAGTTGGATATCTGCCTTTCTTAAGTCTGGTACTGTTTTATTTGCTTATATAATGTTTATCGTACCTATTGCCATGTTTGGAGTACTAATGGTTTCAATTATGTTATACTAGATAATTTGTTGATCTAAAAACTTTAAGCTTTACTTAGGTTTTTCTTTTGATCAAATTAGTACTTTTATAAAAAGTAAAACCTTGCCTAAAAATTCTTATTTCATATAAATTAAAGAACAGACAGGCTTAACAAAAGTATTGTAGTGAAAGAAAAAGCACAAAAAAAAGCGTACTCCAACACAGTATATGGCCTTGGTTTTGTAGGTGCGGCAATTTATTATATTACTCATGCCACAGGTTTTTGGATGGGTGTTGTGGGTTTTCTTAAAGCTATTGTTTGGCCTGCCATTTTGGTGTATGAAGTATTTAAATTCATCAAAGCTTAATGACACTGTATCCTTACTCCTTTTTCGAGAAATCTTATCCCAATATAAACACGTGGAATTTTTATATTTACTAAAAACTTAGATATGTCTTCTCAATCTCGTTTGGATCGCGCTTATAAAAATGCCAAGGTTATTCCTTTTGATGATGATTCTAAGTTTGTATTATTTAGTGATTGTCATCGTGGAGATAATAGTTTTGCCGATGATTTTGCAAATAACAGAAATATCTATTTTCATGCCCTAAAACACTATTACAATCAAGGGTTTACCTATTGCGAATTAGGCGATGGTGATGAGTTGTGGGAAAACCTAAGTTTTCAAACTATATTTAGAGCGCATAAAAATGTGTATGAATTACTGCAGCTCTTTTATCAAGAAAATCGGTTAGAAATGATTTGGGGTAATCACGATATGGTATATCGCGATCCAAAATATGTAAAAAAGCACCTAAGTTTTTATTTTGATCAAAAAACCGATAAAGAAGTTCCTCTTTTTCCTGGTATACAATATCAAGAAGCCATTGTTTTAAAGCATAAAAATACTACTCAAGAAATTTTTATGCTGCATGGGCATCAGGCCGACTTCATGAATTATATCGGTTGGCGAATCAACAGATTTTTGGTTCGCGTATTATGGAAACCATTACAAGTTGTAGGGATAGCAGATCCTACTAGCCCCGCCAAAAATTATAAAGAAACGATCAAAGTAGAGCGAAGAATCAAAAAGTGGATCGCTGCCCGCAAAAACTTGTTTACAATCATTGGTCATACGCACAGACCTCGATTTCCTGAAGCCGGAGAATTAGCGTTATTTAACGATGGTAGCTGTGTACATCCCAGATCAATTACCGGAATGGAAATTGAAAACGGAAGTATCACTTTGATCAAGTGGCAAATTGCAACTACAGACGATGGGGTTCTAAAAATTATCCGAGTTCCATTAGAAGGTCCCGAAAAACTAACTGAGTTTATTACCGAATAGCGCAGTTAATATGGGAACTATCCAAGAAATTATCGATCAAATCTTTATAAAATCCTAAACTGGCTATATTCTTGAAAAGCATTTTGATCATAGTAAAACAAATGAAGCTTTGAATACTGTTTTGAATTTTTAATACATGATTTTTACTTGCCCGTCTTATTTAACCTTTCCCATTCCTCAAATGATTCGTGAAAAAGATCATGCAAAAAGTTTTGGTCTTTTTCATAATCATCAGGTCTATCAATTAATAGAAAATCGGCTACTTTTCCATACTTTTCGAGAGGTTCACCAGTTCCATCAATGAAGCATAGTAAATTAAAAAAAGCGTTATTTAAAGTTTCGGTTAACATTTTCTTTATAATACTATGAAAGAATGGAGAATCTTTAATTTGATTTCTAAATTGTTCTTCTTGATCTGTTATTTCGTATTTCTCTAAGAACATATTTTCCTTTAAGAGTATGGGTTCTTCCTTTTTGATGTCTGAAAGAGCAAATTCTACACTTTCATATATGTTTTGATGTATTGTGTAAAGGAAGGCTTTTTCGTTTTGTTCTGATCGTTTTATAATATGTTCTGTATTAATTCTCTTTTCTTTCCATATCTCAAATAGATTTGTAGCATAAGCGGCTACGTCTTCATCATCATCTTGAGTAGCTTTTTTTATAATTTCAATACAAATTTCTTCTAATTGAGGATATATCACTAGTTTAAAAGCAAGTATTTCTTTAGTATAATCATCATCACCATAATCTTGCTTTAAAGCAGGAATAAAAACGTGTAATTGTTCGTTATCTTCTAGATATTTTATTGCTGGTATAACTTCATTTTTATATATTTTCTCAGCAAGGTCGTCATCTTCATTTGCTGAGCGATTAATATATAATCTATATGCTTCTATATACGCTGTTTTTGCTTCTTCTGCGTTTTTAAATTCCATATTAAATTGACTAGTTCAAAATAACAACCGCCCTTGTTTAGAGCGGTTGTTTTTATTTATACAACTTGCTTCTCGAATTATTCTCCCATCATTTCTTTAATCATAAACGCAACAGGATAATATTCTTTTTCTGTACCACTTATAAAGCTTGTCCAACGAGAAACAGCATGATAGCGACTCAAAGGACTATCATCTTCATCGGCTAAATGAGGGTATATAAATTCTTTAAACAAAAACTCAAGCTCGTTATCAACCTTTTTTTCTAATAGTGCTTCATTAAAAGAGGAGATTACAAGCTCAATAAACTCATATTTTTTCAAAGGTTCAAGTAGATCAGCGTTCTTGTTGTAATACTCAATAAACTCTTTAACTCTATCAGCATCTTCATTTATAATACCCCAATCAGATGTACTTATTAAGCCTAAGTCTTTATTAACTTCATCGTAGGTTTTTTTAGATAAATTTTTCATTATAATTATTTTTTTAAGGTATGTAAGTTCCTAGAGTTAACAAAGACTCTATCGTTGAATTTATAGGAAAAGCCGATTTTACTCCAGATCCACTAGGAACTAACCTTATATGTGTGGGGCTTAGAATAGCAGCATCTCCATTTCTAAACACTCTACCAATATTACGTAAATTTGCAGGAATAGGGATATCTCTTGCCCCATTACCCAATTGACTTAAGTGTCGTGCAATAAATTTTTCTGCTTCTATTTCATTTAACCATTGTCCTTGTGGTATATTTCCATTCTTTGCGATCATTTTTAAAAGATTAGTGTTATGAAGGCCATGTTTTTCAAAAGTATGCCCGATTCTTTTTCCAACCATAGGACCTGTGGGTTTATAAAAAGATTCTTTAAGTTTATTTAAGAACTGTCTAAACGAAGCAACAGTTACTCGTTCTCCTCCTCTTGCCGCTAAGAATGCTCCACCTCCTTTACTTGGGGAGAATATAGTTACAACATCTAATACATTAATCGCTAAATCTGCTATATCAGCACCGATCCCTGTTTCATATTGAATAGAATGTCTTAGTCCTTCCTTTCTTATTTTAAAATGTTCTCCTAGTGTTCGATTTGTAACATCACTTGGTACATCAACCCCTTGATCCTTCATTACCTGACGGACAAAAGCTCCTTCAATTGGATCGGGAAAGTTGTATTCGAAAGCAGCTAAGGCAATAGAGAAAAGCCCATCTAAACCATTTTGAAGTAGACCTGGCCCAAATTCCCAAAGTTCATCAACATTAGGAGAAATAGGACATGTGCCACAATTTGCAGTTTCGCCAGCTCTAGTAGGGGTTGTCTTTTTTACATAAGGAGTAGCATCAAAATCAGTGCCATGTAAAGCAGCATTAGTAGCTTCTCGTATAAATCTTTTGGCTAATTCTGAATTGTTTCTTCTACCAAATTCTACTAATGATTTGGCTAAATTCATAGCATTGGTAGAATAACCATCTCTATTTAATATACGAGCAATTTCTGGCAAAATATCTCTGTTTCTTCTTTGAAACAACCAATTTCTTTGTGCTGCATCTAACCCCACAACATTTGCAAAAAACATAATTCCGTGTTCTTCGGGGTTAAGGAACGGTTCTTCAATTTCACCGCCACCGCCGCCAAGGCCGCCACCCGAAGGTTGTGCGTTACCCACAGGACTTCTACCAATATGAATTTCTCCATATGCAGTAACATACCCCATAGATAAAGGCCCATTTTCGGAAGAAGTTTCTCCACCTGTACCACAAAGGCGTATCCATCGTATTCCATATCCCGGAGGGTTTCCTCCCTTATCAATACATGTACAATGATTAGCCCTTGCAGGGGTATGGCAATTACAACATCCTGCTCCATAGCAATTCATTGGTCCTGCTCTAGGGACCCAAAAACAGCCCGAAACCTTGTTTAACTCTTTCGTTGCTTCTCTCTTAAATTTTTGAACTCCTTTATTTACTTTAAGGATTTGACCAGACAAGGATAGTTCACGTACTGTATACGGTAAATCTATCTCGAATACTTCGTCGTTGGTATATGTTCTATAGATTTCTTCTGTAAAATGGTAGGTATACCAATATGCCTTACGTGTACCGTTGCGATCTGATAAAACCAGATTATCGGTATCATAAATAGGTTTGTTTACCCTATTCACAACAAAAGTAAGAGCCTTATAGTTTTCACCTAACTCTTCTCTTGCTTGGTCTATTTTAATTGTAAAAGGAGTGCCTGCTCCAACCTTAAAAGGTTCTTCGTGTGGATCATAGATATGGTTTACAAAACCTCCATCTTTAATCATTTCCTTATAAATAATATCGGTATCTAAATCTTTACCACTTAAAAGTGATGTAGTGGTGCTTTCGGGTTTTACTATTTCTTGTAAAACCTCTTTGGTAATTTGTTCGTCATCCTTTTGACATCCGATAAGGAAGATAAAAACAATTGCTAGTAAAAAAGTATAATTTTTAAAATAAATTTTCATAATGATTTATGTATTACAAGATTAATGATTTTTGATAAAACAATGAAGAGTTTCTTTTATTCTTCATTGAATGATTTAGGGTTATATTTAGTTAGCATAAAATGGTTTTAAAGAGTTGTTATATATGTTTTTGTAATAAACAATGAGAATGTTACCCATTGTTAGAGTTTTTCTAAAAAAAACATGATTCAATAGTACAATCTGAGAGTTTCATTTTTTGAAACTGGGAGGGTTACATATGTTATAAAAAAGTTAAAAAAACTATCAATGTTATGTCCTGAATATTAGTAATTTTTGGATGTGGAGCTACTTTTTTAAACAAAAAAACAGTTTATTATCCTATTGTAACCGAGCCGTATATCCTTTTTACATACTACATCAAACCCTAACTACCGTAATTGCTTACTACATCATGAATTTTGAATGGGGGCTCTTTTCAAATTTTACTATTCTCGTTTTAGGAACATTTTTAGGAAGTTGGGGTATTTATTATCTAATTATTTTAAGAATACGATGGTTACAACCATTTTTTGGAATCAAAAAACCTTATGACTAATAGGGTAAATTTCCTATTAGTCATAAGGTTTTCATATAAAACGATATCCTAAAATTAGGATATATTCAATACCTCTTCGATCTGCGGAGCATATTTTTTGATAGTCATTTCTACTCCAGATTTTAAGGTCATCTGGTTCACGCTACACCCTACACAGGCTCCTTCTAATTGAACCTTAACTCTTTTGTCGTCTTCAATAGAAACCAAAGAAATATTACCTCCATCACTTTCCAAAAAAGGTCTAATCTCATCTAATGCCTTTTCTACATTTACTCTTAATTCTTCAGAAGTCATTTACTATTTTTTTACAGCAGAACATCCTGCCATGGTTGTTATTTTAATTGCTTCAGTAGGAGGTAAATTTTCATTTCTACCAACAACTTCCTGAACCACATTTTTTGTTATTTCTTCAAAAGCCTTCTCTATAGGAGTGGCTGTTTGCAGAGCTGCCGGTCTACCAACATCTCCTGCTTCTCGTATACTCTGCACCAATGGAATTTCTCCCAAAAACGGAACCTCAAGATCTTCTGCAAGAAATTTGGCTCCCTCTTTCCCAAAGATATAATATTTATTATTAGGAAGCTCGTCTGGAGTAAAATAAGCCATATTCTCGATAATCCCTAATACTGGTACATTAATACTGTCTTGCTGAAACATAGCTACCCCTTTTCGGGCATCGGCCAAAGCCACATTTTGAGGAGTACTTACTACCACAGCACCCGTTATAGGCAGCGATTGCATAATCGATAAATGAATATCTCCTGTACCCGGAGGTAAATCCAAAAGCATAAAATCTAATTCTCCCCAAGCTGCATCAAAAATCATTTGGTTTAATGCCTTGGCGGCCATTGGGCCTCTCCAAACCACAGCTTGATTAGGCTGAGTAAAGAACCCTATTGATAATATTTTAACTCCATAGTTCTCAATAGGTTTCATCTTTGACTTGTCTCCTACTTTTACAGATAGCGGTCGCTCTCGTTCTACATCGAACATAATTGGAGCCGATGGGCCATAGATATCTGCATCCAGTAATCCCACTTTAAAGCCCATTTTGGCAAGAGTAACGGCCAAATTCGAAGTAACAGTAGATTTACCTACTCCGCCTTTACCAGAAGCCACGGCTATAATATTCGAAATCCCAGGAATTGGTTTTCCTTTAATCTGATTTTTATCAGGTTGTGCCGCAGCTGGAGCTTCGACTTTAATATTTACTTTAACTTTTGCCTTTTCGTATACTTTTTCATGAATAGCCTTCATCACATCTACTTCGGCTCGTTTACGTATATGCAGAGCAGGAGTAGATAATACCAAATCCACAATTACCTCATCTCCAAAAGTAATTACATTGGTCACCGCACCACTCTCTACCATATTCTTTCCTTCTCCTGCAACAGTGATCGTTTCTAGCGCTTTAAGTATTTCTGATTTTTCTAACTTCATTCGTATTTTTCTTTTTCTAACAACAAATCTATATAGATTCTTTTCGCAGTACAAAGATAAGCTGAAAAGTTAAGATTATAAAGCTCGAAAATCGAAATGATTTATACCAGTATCGGGTTTCATAATATACCCAATGTTCTAAATTGGTATAGTTTATGTGACTAAGCAACTTTAAATTTTCACATCAAACAATTATGAAGCGATCAACTCTATTTTTTGCAATACTTATTTTACTTTGCAATCTATCCCAAGCTCAGGGAAAACTCGAAAAAGCAGAACATAGCTTAACCGATAAAGAGGAACGAGACAATCGTTCCAGATCACGATCTAATAACTCATATGACTCATATGACTCTTCGGATTCTCAGGATAGTTTTCTGGCCGAAACATTTGGGCTTTTCTTTGCCGAAATGTTCTTATATGCAAGTTATTATACTATAGTAGAAACCCCTGTCGAAAGAGATTATCGAGGTAGTACTGCTGCTATCACAAAATATCCTTATCGCAATTCGAACAAAGGAAATTATGCATACGAATGGACCGAGGATACGCAACTATTTAGAGCTACTCTTTCTAGTAGATTTATAGCCGAAAATCGAAAATTATATGGAAATCATTTAAATCTTGATACCCGATTTTTTCAGAGAGCGGGATTAGAAATTGATTACCTTCAATTATGGGAAGAAAACACCAACTTTGGTAACAATTCGCTAGCGATATATACTGCATTAGCGAAATACCATAGAGTACGAACCGAACGATTTAATGCCTGGTGGGGTCTAGGAGCTGCTTATGTTGATGGACAGGTAGACGAATGGGGCTTTACTTACGGATTGGGTGCAGAGTTATTTTTTGCAAAACCAATGAGTGTAGAAGCCAACTTTAACCAAACGTTTATTAATGATAGGACCGTAAATAAATTTAACGCACTACTAAACTATCATGTTAATCGGTATAAGCTTACCGGAGGATACGAACATTTAAAAATTGGTAGTCAGGACATTTCTACATTCTCGGCGGGTATTGGAATCTCTTTTTAAAGAAATCATCTGTACAGTTAAAAATTGGTTATAACAATTCTTTCATCGGATCCCAGAACAGTTTTTCGAAATCTATAATTTGATTGTCTACCACCTCGACACCTTCATTTTCTAGCAGTTGTTGCATTAAATTGGTCCCTTGAAAATGGTGTTTTCCACTAAGGATTCCTTTTCTATTTACAACTCTATGAGCAGGTACATCTTCTCTACCTCCACACGCATTCATGGCCCACCCTACCATACGGGCACTTCTGGCAGCTCCCAAACTTTTTGCAATAGCTCCATAAGAAGTAACCCTACCATAAGGTATTAACTTTGCCACTTCATATACGCGTTCAAAAAAATTATCGTTTTCTTTTTTTACTCCCATGTATATATAATTCTTGCCAATGTAATGATTACTAAAATAAGCATTAATACTCCCATGAAATAATTAGAATACTTCGTTATCGACGCCGTTTTTTTCTCGATCTTCAGGAAAGAGAACACATAAAAATAAAGCGTTACAAAAGTTCCTGATCCTGCTGCAATCACAAATATTATAATTTTTGATGCATCATATGCTATTTTGCCACTTACACTCATTCCGGCTGCGATAGCTACAAAATAAGGTATCGGTAATACATTAATTGCAGACATCATGACTCCTTTAAAAAAACTTCTTGTACTATTATGTCTATATACTTTTATTTTTGTTTCTCTTTGTTTTGCCTTGGTAAAAAAATAAATCGCCATCAAAAAAAAGATAACAGCACCCGTACGAAGTAAAATGTTTTTCACATAAGGACTAAAAAATATATACTTTGCTAAAAGTATGGCCACTAGTGCTTGAAATAGCACAACAACTGAAGCTCCAATGGCGACCAAAATTCCATTTTTTTTACCCCGCTCAAGACAAGTACGCGCAACGGTCATATTGACCAGTCCTGGAGGGATCACCCCGACTAACGAAGCAAAAAAAGTGACTAGAAAAAGTTTAGTAGTTTCCAAAATTGTGATGCCAATTAAGAGATTTTAAACTGGATGTAAGTTATGGGTTTATTTTTTTCTAAATATTGTTTTTCATAAAAAGTTTGAATGGAAGTTACGATATCTGGAGCACCCTCATTATGATATACATTATGATTCGCATAAAGCACCTCATGCCCTTCGCCATGAAGGAGTCCCAAGGTATATCCATGCATAAATTCGCTATCCGTTTTTAGGTGTACTAAACCTTCTGGTTTCATGATTTTTTTATACCGTTGTAAAAAATCATGATTTGTTAATCTATGTTTTGTACGCTTATATTTAATCTGGGGATCAGGAAAAGTAATCCATATTTCGTCAACCTCTCCTTCGTCAAAAATATATTCAATCAATTCTATTTGTGTTCTAATAAAACCAACATTGCCCATCTCTTCTTCGATAGCCGTTTTTGCACCTCTCCAAAACCGCGCACCTTTAATATCAATGCCTATAAAATTTTTGTCCGGATATTCTTGAGCCAAACCTACAGTATACTCACCTTTACCACAACCTAACTCCAACACTATAGGGTTTTGGTTTTTAAAGAATTTCTCGTTCCAATTACCCTTTAATTCTAAGGTGTTTTGGATGACCTCATGACGAGTTGGTTCTACAACATTTTGAAATGTTTTGTTCTCGTTAAATCGTTTTAATTTATTCTTACTTCCCACGTATTCTTCTATTTCTAATATACTTGTCTTCTTATTCTGGTATCTGTTACAATCCTATTCTTACTTTTATGTTAAGTCAATGTCTCATCGAAGAATAAAATTTTACTTAAGATAATTTTTTGGTAAAATTAAGGAAATATACGCATAGAGAAATAGGATTACTTTTATTATTACATATCAAATAGTCAGTTGTTCTAACAAACTAAAAGTAAAGACATTTGGATAAAAAAGTACTTGTAGCTCCTCTTAACTGGGGATTAGGCCATGCAACACGGTGTATACCCATTATTAATGCGCTTATGCATGAGGGAATAGAGCCGGTTATCGCGTCTGACGGTGCAGCTCTTTCGTTGCTAAAAAAAGAATTTCCAGCATTACAAACTAGGGAGTTACCTTCGTATAACGTGGAGTATTCGGCAAAGAGAAGTAATTTTAAACTAAAGATGCTTCTCAATAGTCCAAAAATAGCTCATGCCATTAGTGCAGAAAAAAAAGCTATTAAAAAGTTTATCGAAGAGGAAAATTTTTGTGGAATCATTTCTGACAATAGGATGGGGGTTAGGCATAAAAGGGTTCCTTCTGTTTTTATAACGCACCAGCTTACCGTTCTTAGCGGAAAAACTACATCATTTAGCACAAAGTTTCACAATAAATACATCAAAAAATTTGATCTATGTTGGGTGCCTGATATGGCCGATGACCCTAATTTAAGCGGTGAATTAGGTCATCCTAAAAAGAGTAGTATTCCTGTGACTTATCTTGGGCCTTTAAGTAGATTTGAATATCAGGTAGTACCAAAAAAATATGACATTATGGTATTACTATCGGGTCCCGAACCTCAACGTACATTACTAGAACAAAAACTCTTTCAGGAGTTTGAACAAAGTGATAAAAAAATAGTATTCGTAAGAGGTGTTATTGAAGAGACTCAAAAGATGTATGTAAAAAACAATATCACTATCCATAATTATTTAATTGGTAGCGATTTGGAAAATACTATCAATAGTAGTAATCTTATTATTTCTAGATCAGGATATACTACGGTAATGGATCTTGCCAAATTAAAGAAAAAGGCATTTTTTATACCTACTCCTGGGCAATTTGAACAAGAATATCTAGCAGAAAGATTAACTCTCAACAAACTAGTCCCTAGCTGTAATCAAAATGATTTTACATTAAAGAAATTACGTGATATGAATACCTATAAAGGATTACGTAATTTTAGTACCGACATCGACTACGGGGAACTTTTTCACTTTTTCCATAGTAAATGAGAATTCACTACCTACTCGGTAATCACTCTCTACATAAATGCGTTCGTGATGAGCTTCGATAATATGCTTAACGATTGCTAATCCAAGCCCAGAGCCTCCTTCTTTTCTAGAACCACTTTTATCAACGCGATAAAAACGTTCAAACAGTCGGGGAATGTGTGCCTGAGCAATACCCTCACCATTATCAGTTACACGCACAATTACTTTATTACGGATCAGATCTTCAATACTAACTTCGGTAGTTCCATCTTCTTTTCCGTATTTTATAGAATTAACTATCAAATTAGATAATACTTGTTGTATTCTTTCTCTATCGGCATGAACAAGTATAGGTTCTGAATAATTCATATCAAAAGTAAGTGCAATATTCTTTTTTGCTGCTTTCATTTCAAAAAGATCAAACACACTTTGTACCAGCTCTACAATATCAAAATTTGCATAATTAAGATTGAGATCACCTACTTCTAGCTTAGTGATCATATCGAGGTCATTTACGATATAAATCAATCGTTCTACACCTTTATTTGCTCTATTAAGGTACTTGTCAAGAATTGCAGGATCATCCATAGCCCCATCCAATAGCGTTAATACATAACCTTGTACAGTAAATAAAGGAGTTTTGAGTTCGTGAGAAACATTACCCATAAATTCTTTACGATAATCTTCTCTGATTTTTAAGGTTTCTATTTCCGTTTTTCGCTGTTGCGCAAATTTTTCCACCTCTTTTATAAGTGTCCTCATATCGGTAGAAACCGGACTATTTTCTTCTACAGAATCAACCTCGAGCATTTCTATGTCATCATATATCTTTCGTACTCTACGATAAATAAATCGCTCAACTCGATATTGAATAATAATAAAACAGATGGTATAACAGGCAACAATAAATATCAAAATGTTTACTATATCCAACTGCGACTGGATGTATAAAAAAACGCTCAAGGCGAGCGTTAATAATATTGTGATGTATAAAGATGACAGGTAAGCAAACCTATACGACTTTTTAAAATTTTCGGCCATTAAACAACAAACTTATATCCTACTCCTTTAATTGTTTTAAAGCTATTGTCACCAATCTTTTCTCTTAGTTTTCTAATATGAACATCGATAGTACGACCACCAACAATAACTTCATTACCCCAAACCTTATCAAGGATATCTTCTCGCTTAAAAACCTTTCCTGGCTTAGAGGCTAATAAAGATAATAATTCAAACTCTTTTCTGGGTAATATGATCTCTTTTTTGTCTTTAACAATCTTATACTCGTCTCTATTAATTATGAGATTTCCGATTTTTACAACATTATCAGATGATTCCTCTTCACTTAATCTACGGAGCAATGCTTTTACCTTGCTCACTAAAACTTTAGGGCGAATAGGCTTTGTGATATAATCATCTGCTCCCGCATCAAATCCTGCTATCTGAGAGTAATCTTCTCCTCTCGCAGTAAGAAAGGTGATAATTGTATTTTGTAAATCAGGTAGCTTACGTATTTGCTCACAAGCCTCAATACCATCCATCTCTGGCATCATCACATCTAATATGATTAATTGAGGTTTCTTTTTCTTGGCAAGTTTTACGGCTTCTATACCATTTTCTGCAGTTAATACATTATATCCTTCTGCAGTAAGGTTATATCCAACGATTTCCAAAATATCCGGTTCATCGTCCACTAATAGTATAGCAATATCTTTTTTGTTCATTTTCTGTTGAATTATGTCACTAGATGTAAATATACTATGTTAAAATGAAAGTTTTCACAACTATAAAGCTAGGAAACAATAAACTAACATAAAAATCTTATAAGGATAACATTCTCTTAACCTTGCCTATTGTCCTAAAATAAAAAAGCCGAATAGTTACCTATCCAGCTTTTTGATACTATACTCTTTTTTAGAGAGATCTTTTATTGATGATCTCTATATGTGGTTAACAAGTTCATTGTTGCCGTAATCAAATCTTTTGTCTCCAACAATAACCCAAAATATAGGGTTGTATTCTTAGGACTGCTTTCTTCGGTTCTCGTTCTTGCTACCTGTTTATCTATTTTTTCATTTACTTTATTAAACAATTCTTGTTTATCATCAATAATTGCATCGATACGATCAAACTCTCTATCGTTAAATGCTTTTTTAATCTGTCCAAACAACTCGTTCAATTGTTCTTCAATTTCCTTAAGATCTTTGATCTGGTTAAATCGAAGTTTTTTGTGATTATTGTTTACATGTTTATGGCTTGCCTTTGTAATATACTCCAGAGATTGCGACATATCTTGCAAGTATCCTAATATATTAATATAAAAGTTACTAGCACCAACACTGGATTCGTCCAGATTCTTAATAAAGTAGAAAATATTATCTCTAAGGTCTTCCACTTCAGCATCTAATTTGGCAATACCTTTTTTTCCTTTCTTCAGTGCTGGTAAATCATATTTTATAAGACTATCTACCGCATTTTCATATATTTTGTTTCCTCTATTTACGAAGGACTTAATATTATCTGCACTCTCTTCGATAACTCCTTGAATAGAACTACTCTCTGAGCTTTTGAGGCTATCCTCTGCTTTCTCTGCCTTTACTCTTTTTCTATAGCTTATCGTATTTCTTGCCAAAAGTAATATTGCTACCAGTAATAATACAGCTATCATTGCAGGGCCACCAAGGTTAATCAAAAAGGCTACCGCTGCAGCTGCAATAAAAGCACTGATCGCGGTCATAAACCACCCTCCAATCACATTTAGTACTCCAGCTACACGATATACAGCACTCTCTGTTCCCCATGCTCTATCTGCCAATGACGTACCCATAGCTACCATAAAGGTTACATACGTTGTAGAAAGTGGCAATTTCATTGAAGTTGCTATAGAAATTAAAATTCCAGCAACCACAAGATTCACCGCCGCTCTTACCATATCAAAAGCTGGCATCTGATACGTCTTATCCTTTGGTAAATCTATAACTGGTTTTGTAAACTGCTTGTTTATAAGTTCCATTGCAGGTTTTGGAGTAATCGCTGCAAGTCCCTGAGATATCAATACCGTACCCCTTACAACTCCTCTAGATAAGAAATTAGGTTTAAAACGTTCTTTGGCTTCACCTTCTCTAGAAAGATTAATCTCTGTATCAGCAACATATCTAGCTTTTTTGGAAAGCCATAGTGTAAGTACCATGATACCACCAGCAAGAAATAAAAATATCACAGGCGTTTCGCTCTTTTTGGCCAGAACACTCATAGAGAACTCTGCCGCAGGAACACCAGAAGCCATCCAGGCTTCATAAGATTGCCATCCAGCAATTGGCACCCCAATAAAGTTTACCAAATCATTACCAGAGAAAGCCAATGCCAATCCAAAAGTACCTACGATAATGATTAGTTTGTATATGTTAACTTTAAAGAAGTTCACCAACACATATGATAACGCTGACCACACAACAAACCCTACTGCAACAATCTGTAGTACATTTGTTTCAAGAAATCCTCTTAAAGTCAATTTCATTGTGCCAGCATCAGCATCTATTTTATAAAAATCTTTTTGCGCTTTGGCCAATTCTTTAACACTTTCATAAGCAGTTCCCAAATATTCATTTGCCCAACTCAAAAGTCCTTCTGCACCACCACTATATACAACATCGACTATAGCTTTTGCATAATTGGTTCCCTTTATTCCCTTCATGAAAATAAAATATAACAACGCCGTTAATGCTATTCCTCCAAACAAAGCTCCTACCCATTTGGCCTTCTTTTCAAAATTATAGGATAATAACAAACGAGTAATAAACTGTACAATGGCTCCTACTGAAAAAGCGATGACTACCGAGAGCAATATCCCACTGATAATCTCACCCGCTTTTTTGGTATTTATGTAATTTCCTAAGTCTGAAAAAGACAGTCCTTGATCTGCTCCTATTTTGATCAAAGCCATACACACTGCTGCACCCAAAAGGTTAAATACAATGGATACGGTTGTTGAAGTTGGCATCCCCAGTGTATTGAAAAAATCCAGAAGCAATATATCCGTAATCATTACGGCCATAAAAATGATCATGATCTCGTCAAAATAGAATTCACCCGGGTTAAATATTCCTTTTCGTGCAACTTCCATTAATCCACTAGAAAAAATTGCTCCAGCGGCAATACCTATACTAGCAACAATCATAATAGTTCTAAAGGATACTGCTTTAGAGCCAATAGCAGAGTTCAAGAAGTTAACTGCATCATTACTAACTCCTACAATAAGGTCTGCAATTGCTAATACAGCTAGTGCAACAACCATTAACAAATAAATATTATCCATTACTTTTTATTTAAGGTGCAAATATTATAATCAATTTTCAGCTTAATGTTATCAAACTGTTATCTATTTACACAATGTTTAGAAATGTATATCAAATTGTAATCTATACGCAAAACCACTGGCATCACCATCTTGCGTGGTATAGCTTATATCTGATTGAACTTTTAAATTATGTCCTGCAATATATCTAGAAATTCCGAGAGTATATTGCTCTTCTAGAGCTCTATCTACAACAGCATCAAAATTAAGATTCGTATAACGCCCAGCTACTTCCCAATTATTTTTGAACAAATATCCTGCTTGTAAGTTTATAGCATTTCCGACTTGAACAATATCCCCGGTAGGAGTACCATCTTCTTCTACTGCTATGGCCTCATCAGCTTCTCTGTCTGCAAATTCTCCCATAAATGAGAACCCTTTGTATTTGAATACTGCATCAACGAATACTGTAGTAATATTGGTTTCATAAAAACCAGTGCTGGTTTCCATATATGATCCTTGATTACTTCTATCTTTAACTGCATCTGCATTAAAATCGTAAGTGGCAGCCAGCATTAATTTAGGAGTTTGTTCTCTTTTAAGATCTCCTCCTTTATAATCTCCTTTGCTTTTAAATTTTCCAAAAGGTAATAATTCTACACGACCTGTATATTGGTGCCCACCTAAATTTCCGGTAGTTATATTTCTACCTTCTCCTTGTGAAATTGCAAGAACTTCTCTTACCAAAAACTTATCTGATAGTTTAAAGTGATGTCTTAGTTGTATCCCAACGTCCCGATCAATATTAAATCTACTGTTTAATCTTGAACGATCTACTAATTGCAAGTTTGCAGAAGAAATAACACGCTCTACGTTACCTGGTAATTTAGTTTGTCCCGCCCAAAGAGTGAAGTTTTTATAGAAATTCCACTTGATTACCGCATCAAGTATATATCTGGGTGCATTATTGGTAAATTCTGAAGCTCCCGAAATATCTCTATTAGATAATCCAAGCTCTATTTTATACTTAAGTTTAGGACTGTATGCAAAACCATTAAATTTTAAACGAGCTCTCCTTACCAAGAAATTGGTTTCTGGTTTGCCAAAATCACCATCGTTGATATCCCAACCCGTTGTAGAAAGAAACTGCATTCTAGTTGCAAATTTCATGCTCCAAGAGCTGTCTTTAGCAACAACATTTAAGATTCCTTTTCCAAATTTGGTCTCAGTAGTTTCCTGAGCATTTACAATACAAAGCGTAAGAAAGGCTAACGCCGTAAGGGTATTCCTTAATTTCATAATCAATACTAGTTTTTGTCGCTGCAAAGAACCAATATCAATGTTAAGCTAAAGTTAACTTAATGTTTTTTAATGATTATTTTAAAGTCCCTCATATTTTCAGTATTTATGCAATATCATTTTAGACCTCAAATAAGGTATTTATACAAAAAAGGCTGACCAAAATTGATCAGCCCTAGTATTTCAAAAATCTAAGTCGACAAAAACTAATACGATTTTTTTAAAATACCACGTGTCCTAAGACAGGTGTAAAATTATTTTTTTCAACGGTTTCATGTGTTATGAAAACTTTAAGCTATGGTTAAAAGAGGTTTAAAAATAACTTAATAAGTATCCTAAAACTGCTCCTACAAGAACAACCCACATGACATTTACTTTTTTAACCCCAAAAGTCATCACGACACCAATCAATACAATAAGTCCAGATTTCCAATCTGTTAATGTATCAATACTCATTACATATAATACTGAGAGCATTATGGCAACCGAAGCAATGTTAACAGAGTCCAAAAAATAACTTAACACTTTAGATTTCCTCATTTTAGGGATTAATGGGTTTAGAAGTAACACAAAAAGAAATGAAGGGAGGAAGATTCCAATTGTAGCGGCAATAGCTCCCCAAAACCCAGCCAGTTGATATCCGATAAAGGTTGCAGTAGATAACACAGGACCAGGTGTAAATTGCCCCACTGCAATTGCATCGATTAGTTCGGGTCTTGTTAACCACCCTTTTGTCACCAGTTCTGCATCAAGATAAGCGAATAGTACATAACCACTACCATATAATATAGCTCCCACTTTAAGAAATGTCCAAAAAACATTTAATGTCGAAAGCTTAATTAGACTAGCTGCGGAAATTTTAAATAGAAAAAAAGGCACAACAGACTTGGAAGTAACAAGCAATTTGGATTTTGAATAAAAATACAGTGTTCCTAAAACACCAGCGCTTAGCAATGCTACAATCTCATTGACACCGCAAAGGCTTATAATCAACACTAAAGCTCCAATAATACCTATTTCCCAGCTTTTTAAAGCTTTCTTACCTAATTTAAGAATTGCAGAAGCAATGATTGCCAGAACTGCAGGTTTAATCCCAAAAATAAAGGGAGCCACCTCTGGTAATTGCCCATACATCGTATAAAACCAAGCCAAAATCCCCGTAATCACTACAGCCGGAAAAATAAAACAAGCTCCTGCGACAAATAGACCTGCGATTCCCGCACGTTCATGACCACAATGCATCGTCATCTCAGTAGAGTTAGGCCCTGGAATCAAATTTGTGGCCCCCATAAGATCCAAAAAATGCTGTCTATCCATCCAGTTTCTCTTATGCACCACCTCATTTTCCATCATAGCAATATGCGCCGCCGGGCCACCAAAAGCAAAACAACCCAATTTAAAGAAAACCTTAGCTATCTCTATAAGTCTACTTTTTTTGTTCATTAATTAGTATCTAAGGGTCAAAAATATAAATAAAATAACACCTATTGTAGATACCAAATGATAACCTGATCAATATTTACAACATGATAGCTTGTAATTATTTTACACATTAAGAAATTAATTATCAATCAATTACATGCCTAATGTTAATTTAATGTTACGTAAATGTTGTTTTAATGTGAAATAAGTATTACTTTTATTGTACAAGTCGACATCCCAAACACTTTTAAAATATAAGAACAATGAAAAAGATTATAGTAGCAGTGGCCATTTTATTTTCAGCGACTTTAATGGCTCAGGATGCAAAACCTACTTTTGAAAAACAAGGAGATATCATAAAAGGGACTTTCTTTCATGATAATGGAGAAATTCGTCAACAAGGCTTCTATAATAAAGAAGGCAAATTACATGGCGTATGGAAGTCATATGATGTTACAGGAAAAAAAATTGCCATGGGGCATTATGCAAACGGTATCAAAACAGGTAAATGGTTCTTTTGGAGTAAAGATAAACTATCAGAAGTTAACTATTCAAAAAATCAGATTGCTGATGTTACAACCTGGTCTGACAAGGACAATGTAGTGGTTAATTATCACAATTAGATTGTATTAAAAATATACATAAACGCTTCAATTTTTTGAAGCGTTTTTTGTTTTTAATACCTATTCAAAAAATCCATCCCACCTGTAAACACCCGACTTTTAGCCCTAAAAACTTTACTTTTCTATTCCTACACACATCTTGAAATGTTTTGTTTTTAACAAAGAACTCCTGTAATCAATTGGTTTACAGTTATTTAAAAAAACAAGCTTTATCTAATGTTAAGAAAACAATCTACAAACATTGATTTGGTAACAATTAACTAACATTATATTGATCCATAATTAATTTTTGAGTAACACACATTTAACACTTCATATCGTTCTTTGCCCCGGAATTCAGAACAAGTTAAATGAGAAAAATTGTCACTTTATTTGCGCTATTTGTTGTAGGAATGCTCTTTGCGCAAGAAACCGGATCAGTAACCGGAACGTTGTTAGACAAGGAAGCTAACAACCAACCCCTTCCTTTTGCCAATGTATTAATCAAAGGAACCACAAAAGGAACCACTACAGATTTTGATGGTTTATATACTATCGATAATTTGCAACCTGGCGTACATATACTAGAATTTAGTTTTGTTGGATACGAGACTCTTGATAAAGAGATCATCATTACTACAGGAGAAACTCTAACAGTTAATGCATCTATTGGTGCTAGTGCTGCGGCTCTAGATGAGGTTATAATTAAGACTACAACCAAAAAAGAGTCCGAAGTTGCTATCTTATTAGAGCAAAAGAATGCGGTTACCATTCAACAAAAAATTGGTGCTCAAGAACTTTCTAAAAAAGGTGTTAGCGACGTAGCTACTGGATTAACCAAAGCAACGGGTATATCTAAACAAAGCGACAAACTATATGTTCGTGGGTTAGGAGATCGTTATAACAATGCATACTTAAATGGTTTACCTATACCTTCTTTAAATCCAAAATTAAAACTTATCGATCTTGGTATTTTTCCAACAGATATTGTTGAAAACCTTGGGATTTACAAAACATATTCTCCTGATATCTTCGGAGATTTTGCCGGAGCCAGTGTAAACATTGATACCAAAGATCGACCAGGAAAAGGGTTTTTAGAATTCGGTTTTAATTCTGGAGTAAACTCTAAGGCTATTAGCAATGATTTTTTCTTACTTAACGGAGGACAATATGATGATTGGGGAATTGATGATGGTTCTAGAAGAGTACCTATTTTCTTAGATATTCCTAATTACAATTATGTAAGTACAGATATTGATTATTTCCCATTCGATACTTCTTTTAATCCAGAAAAAAGATTTAATGGTCCTGATGGCGGCATGAGTGTTGCCGCGGGTAAAACATTTACCATTGCCGAAGATCAAAAGCTAGATGTTTTAGTGACAGGGTCATTTGGTCAAAATCACAGAACTGCTCTTGGCGGGAATCAAGCCGCATTTAACTCTCAAGGAGAAAGCATTACTGGTCTAGGTAATTTTAGAAATGTCGACCGATACCAATATAGCACAAACACTACTTTGCTAGGAAGTCTAGGTTATCGTTGGAATAACAACAATAAAATACTAGCTACGACCTTATTCGTAAATGACACTCAAGATGAATTAAGAGAATTTACAGATGGTGTAAGTAGTGAAGATACAGATGTAGGTATTCGTTTACGAAGAGGCACCTATGAACAAAATAATCTGTTTACTCAACAATTAATAGGAGAGCACAAATTTAAAGATGGTAAATACAAATTAGACTGGGGTGCAGCTTACAATAAAGCAAAAGGATTAATCCCTGATAGACGCCAGTTGGTATTTACAGAGTTACAAAACGGGAATCTTGTTTTAGGAAATCGTACAAGTCCGGATTTAGCAAATAATCAGCGTTTTTATCAAGAATTGAATGAAAATGATTATTCTGGAAAAATAGATTTCGATATTAACTTTGGAAAAGATGAAGATGATAATTTCAAAAACATTCTTACTGTTGGAGTCGCTGCCAGAGCCAAGGACAGAGATTTCGAATCTAATCAATTAAACTATAATCTAAATGGTTTTAGAAATACAAATGTAGATTTTAATAATCCCGATGCATTATTAAATGAAACTAATTTCTTGAATGGAGAATATGTTGTTCTAGAAAACCTAAATACCACTAGAATCTACGAAGCAGATTTACTAACTCTTGCCGGATTTGTAAATTTACAATACGCATTAACAGAGAAACTAACCTTTAATGGAGGTATTCGTACCGAATTGTTTGAGCAAAACGTATTCTATAGAGAACAACAAGATCTCGAAACTTCTCCTTTTAGAACACAAAAAATTGACGAAACATTTATTTTACCAAGTATCAGTTTAAAATATGTTGTAAATGAAAAATCTAACCTTCGTTTTGCAGCAAGTAAAACAGTTACTCTACCAAAATTTACAGAAGTTGCTCCTTTCTTAGATGAAGATGTTACAGAATCTACATTGGGTAACCCTATTCTTAAAAACTCTGATAATTATAATATCGACCTTAAATGGGAATATTTCCCTGAGCAATCTGGAGAATTAATTGCTGCAACTTTATTTGGTAAGTATATTGAAAATCCTATTGAAAAAGTATTTGTAGCCTCTGCATCAAATGTAAATACATTTGTGAACTCAGATAACGCAGTAATCTTTGGAGCAGAATTAGAATACCGTAAGAATTTAGGTAATCTTTTTAAAGTTGAAGAAACAACTTGGAATGATTTAAATTTTGGAATTAATGCTACTATCATGCACACGCAAGTAGAGATTGATCCTACCATTACTACATTTAATGGCTCTAATATTGCTCCTACTAATATAGAAAGACAATTACAAGGTGCTTCTCCTTTTTTAATCAATGCAGATTTGGCATATGGTAAGAAATTCGAAAACCATAACATCACCACAGCACTTGATTTCAACATTTTTGGAGACCGGGTATACTCTGCTGGTGGAAATGGAGTTGGAGATATTTTTGAAAAAGGGTTTGGAGTATTAAACTTCAATTTTAAAGATGAAATAGGAGATCACATCGAAATCAGTTTTAAAGCTAAAAACTTATTAAATCCATCTATAGAAAGATTCCAAGATCAGGAAGATTTAAATCAAGAATTTACAACCTATAAATTTGATAATGGTATCAATTTTAGTCTGGGAGTAACACTTAAATTATAAAAAAGAACACACATTAATAAGAAATAAAAAGATGAAAACTAAAAACTTATTTGCGGGAATATTATTTAGTACAGCCATTTTATTTAGCGCTTGTACTATCCAAGAAGATAATATAGGAGATGTAATCATAAACCCTGGTGGTGGTGCCAACAGTGGAAGTATTGTTCTTGAAGGGCAAATCACTGAAAATTTAACCTTAACTTCAGACGAAGTATACGAATTAAGAGGCGGTGTATCTGTAGTAGATGGTGTAACATTAACCATAGAAGCAGGAACAAGAATTATTGCTGGTGACGTTGGAGGTGTATTTTCTTATCTTGCTATCGAGCAAGGAGCAAGAATTTTAGCCGAGGGTACAGCAAATCAACCTATCGTATTTACTTCTAACAAATCTACACCAAATCCTGGAGACTGGGGAGGATTATTATTAGCAGGAAGAGCACCTATTAATAGAGGAACTACAGCTACTACAGAGGTAGCTAACCTTACCTATGGAGGTACAAACCCAGCAGATAACTCGGGTATATTACGTTATGTACGTTTAGAATATACAGGTGGAAAAATTAATGATGATGCCGAGTACAATGGACTTTCTTTATATGGAGTTGGTAACGGAACTACTTTAGAGTTTATCCAAGCTTTTAATGGAAATGATGATGGTATCGAATTCTTTGGTGGTACCGTAAACTTAAAATATGCTATTGTAACAGGTGCTGGTGATGATTCTTTTGACTGGACAGATGGTTGGGTAGGAAATGGTCAATTCTGGATTGCTCAACAAACATCTGCCGCTGGTGATAAAGGAATCGAAGCTGATAATTTATCATCTGCTCCAGATGCTGCACCTTTCTCTAACCCAACATTATCTAACATCACTTTAATTGGTGCAGAAGATGGTGATGGCGAAAATAAAGGAATCGAATTTAGAGCAGGTACCAAAGTAAGCATATACAATACTATCATCAAAGCGTTTCCTGGAAAAGGAATTGAAGTTGACGATGACCAAACGCTTACCAACCTAAATAATAATGAAGTTATTGTTAGAAACTCTATCATTGATAACGTTAATTCTTTCGATTTAGATCACGGCGGAGCTACAGTAGATCTTGCTGATTTTGCAACTTTCAATAATTTCACTTTGGATGGATCTGGTGCCCCTTTTAATAATGCCGGGACTGCAATTCCAACTGGTTTTGAAGTTACAGGTTTTAGAGGAACCTACCAATATACGGTTGCTACAGATGGTGTAGATAATTTTGACCCATCTACATTAAATTCATTCTTTGATGCTGCTAATTATGTTGGTGCATTACAGAATGGAGATTCTTGGACTTCAGACTGGACTCGTATATAGCATTAGCAATTAATAGTAAAGAAAAAGCTGCCAGTTGGCAGCTTTTTTTATCAAAATTGGGTCCATTGATCCCCTAACTACACCTTAACTTCTTTCCATTTTCCTTTTCTAAACCAGATAATACCAATTACTGCAATTAAGATTTCTGCAAAGGTGATCGACAAAAAGACGCCCATAGCACCCCATTCAAAAACCAAGGCGGCCAGGTATGCGAACGGTAATTGAAACACCCAAAAACAAAAGAAATTAATAATCGTTGGCGTTTTGGTATCTCCTGCTCCATTAAAAGATTGTATAATCACCATACCGTAGGCATAGAACACATATCCCGCCGCGATTACCCGCAAACTCAGGGCTCCGTATTCTATAATTTGAGGTTCATCACTAAAGATTTTTATGATCATTTCTGCAAATAACAGATAGAACAAAGATACGATCAACATAAAATAGGCATTATATTTACCTGTTTTCCATACTGATTGTTCTGCACGTTCTGGTTTTTGAGCTCCCAAATTTTGGCCAACTAATGTTGCGGCGGCATTGCTCATTCCCCAAGAAGGCATCAAGGTAAACATAAGTACTCGTATGGCAATGGTGTATCCAGCCAGAACTTCGCTACCAAATTCGGCCATGATCCGCATTAGAAACACCCAACTAGAAGTACCTATAATAAATTGACCTATACCTCCCAAAGAAACTTTGACGAGATTCATCATAATCTCAGCCTGAAAAACAATATCTCTGAGTGCCACTTTGATTTTGCTCCAACCATAAAAAAGAATCAATAGTTGAAAAATCACCGCACTACCTCTACCTATAGTTGTAGCTATTGCAGCTCCCTGAACCCCAAAAGCAGGAATAGGGCCAAATCCAAATATAAACATCGGATCCAGAATAATATTTAATACATTAGAAAATATCAATACTCGCATTGCTACTGATGCATCTCCGGCACCTCGAAAAACAGCATTGATCAAAAACAAGAGCATAATAGTCACATTACCTCCCAACAATACTTGAGTATATCCGTACCCACTTGCTATCAGATCAGGCTCTGCCCCCATCAATCCAAGAATTTCTTTGGGAAATATAATCCCAAGGATACTTATAATAGTTGCTACACCAATACCTAATAATATAGATTGTATTGCGGTTTGTGACGCTCCTCTTGTATCTCCTTCTCCAGTCCTACGAGCTACAATTGCAGTAACACCCATACTAAGGCCAATTGCCACAGCATATACCAAAGTAAGCACTGATTCTGTAAGACCAACTGTAGCAATAGCATTTGCTCCCAAGCTCGAAACGAAATATGCATCTACCAAAAAGAATACAGACTCCATCATCATTTCGAGCACCATTGGTACCGATAGCATAAAAATTGCTCTGCGAATACTTCCAGAAGTAAACTCCTGTTCTTTGCCAGATACAGCGGTTTTAAAATAAGAGAATAAACGTTGTAACGTGAATTTATTTTGAGTCATGATATAAAGAATAAAAAATTAGAAATAAAAAATAGAACAAGCTTCAGGAAGGAATCCTTAGCTTCTAAAATCCGATGGGTCTATTGCACAATTATGTACATAAATTCTTTATAATTTCATGATAGAACAAATATGCGGCATTATTTTTGAATTTCAAAACTATATTTGAAGTAAAAACCGTAATTTGCGGGCAGGGTTACCGTTTTATAAGGTTTTAACATAAAAGTGTGCACGTGATATACTCGATTTTTAATTTTAATATTGTATATTTATTGCCCCAAAATAATATTGTATGAAAAAAATCTACTTGCTATTAACATTTGTCGGTTTGGTATGCTTGTCCTTCACTTCAGGAATTCAAGCACAGTCAAACACACCTCAGAGACAAGAATCAAAAGCCCTACAAAAGATTGACGGATTACGAGTTTTTCCTAATCCTGCAACTGGAGATATTTTATATATTACTTCTGATTTACAACTAACCAAAACAGTTAAAATTTTCACCGTTCTTGGCAAACAAGTTCTATTCAAAGTTCTTATAGGTAAAGAGTTAAATATTAGCAACTTAAACCCTGGTGTTTATGTAATTAAAATTGCAGAAGGTAATAATCAAGATACTTTAAAACTTATTATAGAGTAGTAAACTACGTGACTTTAGTTATTTAATTAATAGCGGATATCTTTTTAAAAACCTTTAAAAAGAGAGCGCCTTTTTTATACCTTTGTTCTTCACTAAATTGTTGAACACACCTTATGCTTGCGGATACTATTTTTTCTATTCAAAATGATAGTGATTTTGAGCAAGCCGCTATAAAAGTATTCCGGCATCAATATATAAACAATAGTACGTATCAAAGATTTTGCAACCTCTTAGGGACTACAAAAACCTCTGTAACAAGTATCCATAACATTCCTTTTCTCCCAATACAGTTCTTTAAGCAAGAAAAAATAACCAGCACTTCTTCACTTATACAAAAAATTTTCAAAAGTAGTGGAACCACTGGTAGCATCGTGAGCAAACATTATGTTAGTGATCTTAGTATTTATGAAAAAAGTTTCAGGAAAGGATTTGCCCATTTTTATGGAGATATTTCAGAATACGTTGTATTAGCTTTACTTCCGTCGTATCTCGAAAGAGAAGGGTCTTCTTTGGTATATATGGCCGAAAAATTGATTGAGGACAGCCAACAACCTGAGAGTGGATTTTATCTTTACAACATCCAAAAGTTAGTAGATACACTTCGAAAATTAATTACAAACCAACAAAAAGTACTTCTCCTTGGTGTTTCTTTTGCTTTACTGGACCTTATAGAAAGTTATTCTATAAAACTTAATGATAATGTGATTGTTATGGAAACCGGAGGAATGAAGGGAAGAAGACAAGAAATTATTCGAGAAGAACTGCACAAAACTCTTATTCATAAACTTGGAGTTTCTAAAATTCATAGTGAATATGGAATGACCGAGTTATTATCCCAAGCATACTCCAAAGGAAATGGTGTATTTTATTGCCCCCCGTGGATGAAAGTTTCTATTCGAAACCCCGAAGATCCACTTTCGAATATTAAAGCTGGTAAAACCGGAGGAGTGAATATAATTGATCTGGCCAATATCAATTCTTGTTCATTTATTGCTACCCAAGACTTAGGGAAAGTAGAGAATGACAAAAGTTTTCAGGTTATAGGTCGTTTTGATCATAGTGATATTCGAGGATGTAATTTAATGGCTTTGTGATATGACAAAAAATAGAGGATCAGGTTGTTTTCAGTTTCCGGCAATAGTTCTGACCTCGGTAGTATTGAGCGGTTTTATAAAATCCTTATTATCGGTTTCTACATTTACAGCTTTTAGTTTTTTACTATTATCAATCTCAATGATTTATGGTAGAATTGAGTATAAAAAAACCGAAAAACGTGCTTGGAAATATGTTTTATACAGTACTTTGTTACTTATTTCTCTGATGGGTATTAGATCTATACTCAACGGTTTACCGACATATCAAGAAGAAAAAGTGAAGCCAAATATTTCTGAGCATATTTATCGAGAAACTATTCTTGAAAAAGGGGATTCTATAACATTACTTAGTCAACAAAGAACATGGAAGGATAACTACGGAAACTCTTTCGAAGGAAATTTCTCGGTAAGAGAAACGGACTATACCTTATCGAAAAAAGAATATTTTGACAATCGTCAAAATTATAGCAGATTTTCCTGGGGGAATTTATATCAATCACTAGCCACAGCCGATACACCCAGATTGGATCTAATTCTGCAAAAACTTGAAGAAATACAAGCATCTCGAACTCTTAATCGTTTCGAATTTGCTGATATGGTAGTCACATTTATACAAGATATCCCGTATGCTTTGGTTTTTGAAAGCAATTGCGAATCTCCCGAAAAATACGAACCATCTATTCGTACTATTTTAGAAAAGTGTCCTGATTGTTGCATAGGTGGTATTCCTCACGGAATTCAAAATCCCGTGGGGTTTATGGGGAATCTTAAAGGGGATTGCGACACACGAACCGTTATTATATATGCCATCTTAAGTCATTTTGGATATAATGTAGCTATTCTTAACAGCAATTACTACAAACACTCTATTCTTGGGTTAGAAATCCCTGCCAAAGGCACATACAAACTTCATAACGGGAAGCGATATTATGTATGGGAAACCACTAATAAACATTTTACACTGGGCACATTACCTAGTGGTTTTAACAATATAAATCACTGGCAAATTATGCTTACTAATACTCAACATCATGCAAACTAAACTATTAACTCTCGCTTTTATAGAAATAGCATTAGCCATCATTGTTTCTGTATTAATTTTATTTATTTCATTTAGAATACTTCAAAAAGTATTTTTTAAAAACATTTCCTTGGGAGAGAACAATATCGCCTTTTCGGTTTTTACAGCGGGCATTATCCTCTCTATTGGAATCATACTTGGTGAAATTATCCCTTCTATAACAAATATGGTTCGTTTATCTATGTCATCTGCAAATGATATTACATTTGGCGAAATCATACAATATTCTGGACTATACTTGCTCATCGGATTTGGATTTGCAGTGATCATTAATACATCTGTATTTTTACTCTTTTCGGCATTAACCAAAGGCGTAAATGAATTTAAAGATATCCAAAGAAACAATGTGTCTACAGCAATAGTAGTAACCGCAACGTTACTGTCTATTACTTTGATTGCAAAAGATAGTATTAGTTTATTGATTAGTGCATTGGTGCCTTATCCAGAAACTTCAAATTTTTTATTATAACCCTAATTGTTACAAAAAAAATAATCCCTCTGAGCGGGCAATAAAATCAAGGCTTCCGACAGGTTCTTAAAACAGAATTGTGTAACACCTGTAATGATTTCATTTTTTTACGATCTAATTTCTAAACCATAAATAATCGTAAAATGAAATCATTAATCACCACACTTTTCTTTGTTTTTTCGATCAGTATAAGTGCACAACAAATAGATTACAACACAAACAAGGGATTTGTGGCAGAAGGCTATGATGTGACCGAATATTTTAATAAGAAAGCAGTAAAAGGTGACAGTAAATTTACTACCACACACGACAATGTAAAATACAAGTTTGTTACCAAAGCAAACCTGGAAAAATTTAATAGTAATCCGAATAAATTTGTACCACAATACGGAGGGTATTGTTCTTATGCATTAGCCACAAAAGCAGACAAAGTAGATATTGACCCTGAAACTTTTGAAGTAAGAAACGGAAAGCTTTATCTCTTTTATAACTCTTGGGGCACAAACACACATGAAAAATGGAAGAAAGAAGGCGCTGAGAAATTAATACCAAAAGCCAATGCCAATTGGCAAAAAGTAAAGACCAAAAAATAATCAAATTCTTTGATAAAAATATAGACCGCTAAGTTTTAATTGATTGGTTAGTTTGTGAAGCCTGCTTAGAATATCATCTAGCAGGCTTCATTTTTTACAATAGGCGATTTGGCTCTTTAACAAGTAAAAAGATCTCTAAAATCTACGCAACTATCTAAAAATCTTATAATTATGTTAAATTTGTAATGATTGGATTTTTTTCCGACTTACTAAATGAGCACATAAGATAACTCATAAAATGAAAAATAAACTCACTATACTATTTCTGTTTTTTGCTTTCGCATTAAGTGCACAGCAAATAGATTATAATACTGCCAAAAGCTATGTTGCCGAAGGGTATGATGTGACAGAATACTTTAATAATAAGGCTGTAAAAGGAGATAGTAAGTTTATTGCAACTCATGATAATGTGATGTATAAATTTGCAACAAAAGCTAATTTGGAAAAGTTTAATAGCAATCCCAAAAAATTTATACCGCAATACGGAGGATATTGTGCATATGCAGTAGCAGTAAATAGCGAAAAAGTAGATATCAACCCTAAAACTTTTGAGGTAAGAGACGGAAAACTCTATTTATTTTATAACTCTTGGGGGATAAATACTTTAGACAAATGGATCGAAGAAGATGCTAAAAAATTGCAAGTAAAAGCAGACGTAAATTGGCAAAAAATAAAAGCAAAAAAATAGAAAATACTTTTAATGCAGTTACGTCGAACTGTATTAATTGCTAAGTTTTTTTCAATAATTGATTGGTTAGTTGACAAAGCCTACTTAGAAAATATTCTGGTAGGCTTTGTTTTTTTATTGTTTTTACACTGCTCTAATCACAAAGTAGTTTTTCTTTCCTCTTTGTAACAAAACAAATTGATCATTGATCAGATCTTTTTCTGATATCGAAAAACTATCATTTACTTTTTCTTTGTTTACGGATATAGAATTCTCTTTTAGTGCTCTTCTGGCTTCACCATTTGATTTTAAAAACCCGGTTTGTTCTGCCAATGCTCCAATAATATCAAGCCCTGTGGTTATTGTTCCTTTAGAAATTTCGGCTTGTGGTACGCCATCAAAAACATCTAAGAATGTAGCTTCATCCAAATCTTTAAGATCTGCAGAAGTTGATTTCCCGAAAAGAATATTTGATGCTTTAATAGCATTATCAAGGTCTTCCTGAGAATGTACAATCACCGTAACCTCATCAGCTAGTCTTTTTTGTAAGATTCGCATATGCGGTGCTTCTTTATGTTCGGCAATAAGACTTTCAATTTCATCTTTGGTCAAAAACGTGAAAATCTTAATATACTTCTCTGCATCTTCATCACTGGTATTTAACCAATATTGGTAAAATTTATATGGCGAAGTTCTCTTGGCATCTAACCATACATTTCCTCCTTCAGATTTCCCAAACTTTGAACCATCAGATTTTGTGATTAACGGGCAGGTAAGTGCATATCCTTTTCCTCCTGCAATCCTCCTGATCAACTCTGTTCCTGTAGTAATATTACCCCATTGATCACTACCTCCCATTTGCAAAGTACACTCATGCGCTCTATACAAATGCAAAAAATCATATCCTTGCACCAATTGATAGGTAAACTCTGTAAATGACATCCCTTCGGATGACTCTGAAGAAATTCTATTCTTTACAGAATCCTTGGCCATCATATAATTTACGGTAATGTGCTTACCTACATCTCTGATAAAATCAAGGAATGAAAACTCTTTCATCCAGTCGTAGTTATTTACCAAAACTGCTGCATTAGGAGCATCACTCTCAAAATCCAGAAATCTTGCCAATTGCGATTTTATAGCTTCTTGATTGTGGCGTAATGTTTTTTCGTCCAAAAGATTACGTTCTGCCGATTTACCCGATGGATCTCCGATCATTCCAGTAGCGCCTCCAACCAAAGCAAAAGGCTTATGACCAGCTCTTTGATAATGCGCCAATAACATAATAGGCACCAGGTTACCAATATGTAATGAATCTGCTGTAGGGTCAAATCCAACATAAGCAGATCTCATTTGCTCCATAAGGTATTCTTCGGTTCCTGGCATTGCGTCGTGCAACATCCCTCTCCACTGTAATTCTTCTATAAAATTCTTGGCCATTTCTGTATCATTCTTTTTAAGAGCGACAAAGATAAAAATATGGATAATATTACACTATGAATATAAGAGGAATCCTAAATATCCTTACTTTAGTATCGTATAATATACAGCTATGATATTAGTCACAGGAGCAACAGGGTTAGTGGGGACACATTTATTAATAAAACTGGTACAGCAAAAAGAACCTATTCGCGCCTTATACCGGTCTGATCGCAAAAAAGCATACGCAAAAAAAGTGTTTTCGTATTATTTCTCAGAGAGTAATGATCTTTTTGATCAAATTGACTGGGTACAAACAGATATAAACGATATCCCATCACTATCTGCTGCCTTTGACCAAGTAACAAAGGTATATCACTGTGCTGCCAAAATTAGTTTTAATCCCGCTCATTATAAAAAACTACGTCGGGTAAACATTGGCGGTACCGCTAATATTGTAAACTTATGCCTGATACATACTGTAGAAAAACTATGTTATGTAAGTTCAATAGCCACTTTGGGCGAAAGTATTACAGGAAAACCAATTGATGAGAATGAAGAATGGAATCCCGAAGTTCCTAATTCGGTATATGCAATTACCAAATACGGGGCAGAAATGGAAGTCTGGAGAGGAGTTCAAGAAGGACTAAATGCAGTTATTGTAAATCCTGGAATTATAATTGGTCCCGGGTTTTTTGATGGAGGTAGCGGGTTTTTATTTAAAAGAATTAATGCTGGTATGAAATATTATACTACCGGGGCATCGGGGTTTGTAGGTGTAACCGACGTAATCCAAATCATGTGTAGCCTTATGAACGGTGATTATACAAACGAAAGATATATTCTGGTAGCAGAAAATTTAAATTACCAAAATGCTTTTGGTATGATTGCAAAAGGGTTAAAAAAACCGGCTCCTACCAAAAAAGCTTCCCCTTTTATGATGAACATGGCCTATTATGTGCAGCAGATAAGCCATACTCTATTTAGAACCAAGCAATCTATATTTAAATCTTCAATACGAAGTGCTTTTTCTATTTCTCATTATAAAAATGAAAAAATCAAAAAGGAATTAAATTATGAATTTATAGCTATCGAAAAAGCAATTGAAGAAACGGCTACTCTTTTCCTGAAGGGTTTCTAAACCTCTTACTTTTTGCACGCTCCATTTCAAGTTCCATCTCATTTTCGATTTCGCTTTTTGATCCTTCTAACTCCTCTAATTCCTGAAGTTTTTCTTTATCGCTTAGCGTATCCTTTACTTTCTTGATCGAATCTTGTATTTTTTTAATAGAGTCTTCTTCTTTTTTGAGCTTCTCATATTTTATTTTTGACTGCTCGATATTATTTTTTACTCTAGTAAACATTTCGGCATACCGTTCTAATTGATCAGAGTACCAAACATTATTTTCTGCAAAGACAATACTATCGATCCCATATTTTCTAAGAATATAGTTTTCGGGGTTAATCGCTTTTTCGTCAAAAACCTTTCTGCTAGACATTTTGGCCGCTTGTATAAAAGCTATATCCGTAAGGATATCAACCATCAAATCTTCTTCTAACATTACTTTTGGCTCTGCAGGTTTTTCGATGCTTTGACACGCAAAGAAAAACAAAACTGCAATACTGTATAGTACAACTCTCATTATCTTGTAAAAGTTAATCTACGTGCATTTTTAACATCATAGAATTTAAAATTCTTATACACCAAACTACCATTAACAAAGGTATGCGTGATTCTTGATTTAAATGTTGTCCCTTCAAAAGGAGACCAACCACATTTATACGCAATGTTATCCTTATTCACCGTCCAGGGCGCATTAATATCTACCAATACCGCATCTGCAAAATATCCTTCTTTTATATATCCTCTTTTTTCTACCTGAAATAAAATAGCTGGGTTATGACACATTTTTTCGACAATCTTTTCTATACTAATTTTGCCTTGGTGATAAAACTCTAGCATCGCTGGTAAGGCATGCTGAACTAATGGCCCACCAGAAGGAGCTTTGGTATATACATTATCTTTTTCTTCGGCAGTATGTGGCGCATGATCAGTAGCAATCACATCTAATTTATCATCTAACAATGCCTGAAACAATGCTTCTCTATCCTTAGCCGTTTTTACGGCTGGATTCCATTTAATCAAAGTTCCCTTTTCTTTATAATCCTTATCCGAAAACCATAAATGATGAATACAAACTTCGGCTGTGATTTTTTTATCTTTTAAAGGGATTTTATTCGTAAAAAGCGATAACTCTTTTGCCGTAGACAAATGAAATACGTGCAATCTAGCTCCTGTTTTTTTTGCCAATTCAACTGCTTTTGATGATGACAAATAACAAGCTTCTTCACTTCTTATAATAGGGTGTAATTCTATCGGGATATCATCCCCATATTCTTCAACATATTTGGCAGTGTTTTCTCTGATCGTTTGCTCATCTTCGCAATGTACTGCAATCAATAAGTTGGTAGAAGCAAATATTTTTTCGAGCACCTCGGGGTTATCCACCAACATATTTCCGGTGGATGATCCCAAAAACAATTTAAGTGCAGCAACTTTTTTAGGGTCAACCTTTAAGATTTCTTCAAGGTTATCGTTCGTGCCTCCAAACATAAAAGAATAATTGGCATAACTGGTTTTTGCAGCAATCTCAAATTTTTCTTCTAGTTTTTCTACAGTTGTACTTTGCGGTACCGTATTGGGCATTTCTATAAAAGAGGTAATCCCTCCTGATAAAGCGGCTCTAGACTCTGTAGCAATGGTTGCTTTATGCGTTAATCCAGGTTCTCTAAAATGCACTTGATCATCTATCACTCCTGGCAAAAGGTATTTGCCTTCGGCATCAAAAATGTGAACGTCTGGAGATTTTGCACTTATCTGCGGCGCAATTTCTTTAAAAATTCCGTTTTCAATATACACATCTGCATTAAAAATTTCTCCTTCATTAACGATGTTGGCGTTTTTAATAAGCACACTATCCATGATCATATCTCGTAACGATTAAATAAGCTTTTAAATTTCATTTTTATTACTCCAAAAACGGCTTCAGAAATAATTCCTTTACTCATTTTCGAATTTCCTCTGGTTCTATCTGTAAATACAACCGGGACTTCTTTTATTTTAAATTTCAGTAAATAGGCCTTAAATTTCATCTCAATCTGAAACGCATATCCAACAAACTTAATTTTATCCAAATTGATTTTCTCTAATACCTCTCTTTTATAACAGATAAATCCGGCAGTTGTGTCATGAATATCCATTCCGGTAACAAAACGAACGTATTTTGAAGCCAACCAAGACATCATTACTCTACTCATTGGCCAGTTAACTACATTTACTCCTGTTACATACCTAGAACCAATTGCTACCTGCGATGTTCCTTTTGCACAGGCATTATACAATCGGATAAGATCATTGGGGTTATGAGAAAAATCAGCATCCATCTCGAATACATACTCGTATTGTCGTTCTAACGCCCATTTGAAACCCGAAATATACGCTGTTCCCAAACCTAGTTTACCTTTCCTTTTTACTAAAAACAAACTTTCGGGATATACCAATTGTAACTTCTCTACTTCAGAAGCTGTTCCATCTGGAGAATTATCATCTACAATAAGAATATGAAAATCCCTTTGCAGCGAAAACACATTCTTAATGATACGTTCTACATTTTCAATCTCATTATAGGTTGGAATTATGACTAAGGCGTCTACCATCTGGGCTATTTTTCACGCAAATATAACTAAATAATCATACCTATTATAAAATGAAATGAGAGGAAAGTAGCATCTCATATTTTTCATTTCATTATGCCTCAATTTCTAAATATTTAGATGGATCAACATAACAATAACTAATTAAACAAACTAGATTTTATACAGAGATGGTATTATCTGGTCATTTTTTTGTTTTTATACGGTAATTGATTGTAATTTTGTAGTTACGTTTTATGGAATTTATTACACGAGAAATAGTATCTAATAATTGGCTTACCATTATACTTCTAGTATGTTTAAGCTTACTTGTTATCGCAAAAGGAATAAATACCCTACGATTTGCTGATTTTATAACTCTTTTTAGCAACAATAAATATATTATTGCTTACCAAAAACCTAATAGACTCTCTACATCATTCAATAGTATTTTATTGGTATTTCAGGTTGTATCAGTATCTCTTTTTATATACTTATGTTTTGATGTTTTTGAATGGCAAACTGCCGCTTTTGACATCAATCTATATTTTAAAATTGCCATTATATATACGGTTATAGTGGTATGTAAATTATTAATTGAAAAAATTGTCGGCACCATTTTTTCAATAGACGTTATTATAGACGAGTATCTGTTCTATAAAGTTTCTTATCGCAATTTTATGGGAGTAATTCTGTTGCCCATAAATATTATATTCATATATGCCTTACAACCCTCTGGTATTCTTTTTATTATTTTATTAGGAATCTTGATCATTCTAAACTTAATTATACTTATTTCTTTTTATAAGAAAAATGAAAATATCATTTTAAACAATATATTTTATTTTATTTTGTATCTTTGCGCACTTGAAATCGCGCCTTATTTTATACTATATAAGCTCATAGGTTAGATAGCTAGGAACGTAAGAAAAGAATATATATGAAAGTGAAAACAATTTTGGTCTCGCAACCGGAGCCTAAAGTAGAAAATTCACCTTATTTTGATCTAGAAGAAAGGGAAAAAGTGAAAATTGATTTTATCCCATTCATTCATGTAGAAGGAGTTGATGCAAAGGAAGTAAGGTTACAAAAAGTGGATTTATCGCAGTACACTGCAATTATTCTTACTAGTCGTAATTCTGTCGATCATTTTTTTAGAATTGCAGAAGAAATGCGATTCAAGGTGCCAGATACTTTGAAATATTTTTGTCAAAGTGAAGCTGTGGCGTATTATCTACAAAAATATGTAGTTTATCGCAAACGAAAGATTTATGTAGGTAAACGTACTTTCCAGGAGTTATCTCCATTAATAAAAAAGTATAAGAACGAGAAATTCTTATTACCATCATCAGATAAATTAAAGCCCGAAATCCCAAACACATTAGATAACTTAAAAGTAGATTGGAAACAAGCAGTTTTTTATAAAACTGTAGTAAGTGATTTATCTGATCTTAGAGATGTGTTTTATGACATATTGGTTTTCTTTAGTCCTTCAGGAATAAAGTCATTATTCGAGAATTTTCCTGATTTTAAGCAAAACGATACTCGTATAGCTGTTTTTGGAAACTCGACAGTAAAGGCTGCCGAAGAGCATAATCTTGTTGTTAATATACAAGCACCTACTCCAGAAACGCCATCAATGACCATGGCACTTCAGAAATACATAAAAGAAGCAAACAAAAAGTAATATCTGACTCGGTTTTAATCAGCTATTACTAATGTGATATAAAAAAAGTCCCGAAATAAATTTCGGGACTTTTTTATGTATATATGTGTTTTATCTAGAATCCGTAACGTTGGGGTCCTCCTCTTCGGATTTCCTCGTTAGCATAGGATTCAAACTTTTTAAAGTTCTCTCTAAATGCATTAGTTAACTTAAATGCTGTTGAGTAATATGCCTCATCATCATTCCAAGTTGCTCTAGGACTTAATACACTATCTGGAACACCAGGACACTGTCTTGGCTGTGCTACTCCAAATACAGAATGGATATGGTAATTATCATAAGAATACAATCCTAAATCACCATTTAATACCGCTTGGATCATTGCTCTGGTATACTTTAACTTAATTCGTGTTCCCACTCCATAAGGTCCACCAGTCCAACCAGTATTAACCAGCCATACATTTACACCCGTATCTTTCATTTTTTTAATTAACATCTCTGCATACTCTGCAGGGTGTAATGGCATAAAAGGAGCTCCAAAACAAGCCGAAAACGACGGTTGTGGTTCTACAACACCCGCTTCTGTACCTGCAACCTTGGCTGTATATCCTGATATAAAGTGATATGCCGCTTGACTTGGTGTAAGCTTAGAGATTGGAGGCATTACTCCAAACGCATCGGCAGTTAAAAAGAAAATATTCTTAGGATTTTTACCTATAGACGGCTCCTTGATATTTTCGATATGATGAATAGGGTAACTAACCCTAGTATTTTGAGTGATCGATGTATCAGCAAAATTTACTGTATCATCATCATTAAGAATTACATTTTCGAGGATTGCACCTTTTTTGATTGCACCATATATTTCTGGCTCTTTTTCTGCAGATAAGTCAATTACCTTTGCGTAGCAACCTCCTTCAAAATTGAATATGGTATTTTCTTTGGTCCAACCATGTTCATCATCTCCAATCAATTTACGATTTGGATCTGTTGACAACGTCGTTTTACCTGTTCCCGAAAGTCCGAAAAATATCGCGGTATCTCCTTCTTCTCCAACATTGGCAGAACAGTGCATTGGAAAACAATCACGTTGCACCGGAAGAATAAAGTTTAATGCAGAAAAGATTCCTTTTTTGATTTCTCCTGTATATCCTGTACCCCCGATAAGCGCTATTTTTCTATCAAAATTTAAAATAGCAAAATTATGCTGTCGAGTACCGTCTTCTTTAGGATCTGCCATAAAACCTGGCGCATTAACCACTGTCCACTCTGGATCAAAGTTTTTCAACTCCTCGTTAGTAGGTCTCAAAAACATATTATATGCAAACATGTTTGACCAAGGATATTCATTGATCACTCTGATATTCAACCTATATTCGGGATCGGAACAAGCATAACTATCACGCACAAAGATTTCTTTTCCAGAAAGATACTTTGTTACCTTATCGTAAAGTTTATCAAAAGCAGCCGAATCGAAGGGGATATTAATATCTCCCCACCATATCTTATCTTTGGTGATATCGTCTTTAACAATAAAGCGATCCATTGGTGAGCGACCTGTAAACTCTCCTGTGTTGATAGCAATTGCTCCTGATTTTGTTATTTTCCCTTGGCCTTTTTGCACTGCCTCATTCTCGAGATCTTCTGGAGATAATTGGTAGCGCATTGTAGCATTTTCAATACCGTAATGCTTTAACGAAAACGTTTTCGTAGTTGGATACAGTGATTCCATAAATAATATGTTGTGTATGTTATGTACGTGCAAAATTATAAATAATAATTACACCAACCACCAAAAAATTCACTTAATCTTAACAAGGGAAATAATAAAGAAAATCCATCCTAAAATTAACAAAAATCCTCCCAAAGGTGTAATAAAACCAATACTTGACAAAGAAATCCCTAAAACACTATCTATCACCAAAAGGTATATCGAACCCGAAAAAAGGGTTATTCCCCCCATAAAAAGATAAAAGATTCGTTTCTGTGACGATGCACTTAAAACAGTCATATTTCCTAAAATAATGCATGCAATAGCATGATACATTTGGTATCGCACCCCGGTTGTAAAAGAAGCAACACTATCTGCATCTACTAATTTCTCCAAGCCATGGGCTCCAAAAGCACCCAAAAGCACTGCTATTAATGCGGTAACCGCACCTGTAATCAAAATTGTTTTATTCATTCTTGTTTAATTAATATTTGACTTTTCAAGTCTACAAATTCATGTTTTTAGACATATTTTTTAAAGAAACATAATTAATCCAGTAAAAATGAGATCCGATTTTTTAAGGTATTTATTACATTCGTATCAAAGTTATCAAAATATAATCTGGTATGCGAAAAATCCTAGTCATTGGTGCGGGTAAATCTACCGCCGTATTAATTAAATATTTTCAGGATAAGTCTATTTCTGAAAATCTACATATCGTTATCGGCGATATTTCATTAGAAAATGCCAATAAACTAGCCAATAATCACTCTCATAGCGAAGCAATGCTGTTAGACGTTTTTGATAAAGCTTCTCGTGAGAAAGCAATTCAAAACGCAGATATTGTTGTATCAATGCTTCCTGCAAGATTTCATATTGAAGTTGCTAAAGATTGTTTACGATTCGAAAAATGCATGGTCACAGCTTCTTATGTAAGCAAAGAAATGCAAGAATTAGATGCCGAAGTTCGCAAAAAAGGACTCATTTTTATGAACGAAATTGGTGTTGATCCAGGAATTGATCATATGAGTGCAATGCAGGTAATTGATCGTATCAGAAATAAAGGTGGTAAAATAATTTTATTCGAATCATTTACAGGAGGACTTGTAGCACCCGAAAGTGATACCAATTTATGGAACTATAAATTTACATGGAATCCTCGAAATGTAGTTATCGCAGGACAAGGAGGAGCGGCCGAATTTTTACAGGAAGGCACCTATAAATACATCCCGTATCACAAATTATTTAGAAGAACCGAATTCCTCGAAGTAGAAGATTATGGTCGTTTTGAGGCATATGCCAATCGAAATTCTTTAAAATATCAAAGTATTTACGGCCTAGAGGATATTTTAACTTTATACAGAGGAACAATACGACGTGTTGGTTTTTCAAGAGCATGGAATACTTTTGTACAATTAGGAATGACTGCAGATGACTATGTTATGGAAAACTCTGAGAATATGAGTTATAGAAGTTTTACAAATTCTTTTTTAGCCTACTCTCCAACTGATTCTGTAGAACTCAAACTTAGGCATTACTTAAAAATTGATCAAGACGATATTATGTGGGATAAACTTTTGGAGCTTGATCTTTTTAATCCTAATAAAAAAATAGGCATTGCCAATGCCACTCCAGCGCAAATTCTTCAAAAAATATTAATGGATAAATGGACACTGGATCAAGGAGACAAGGATATGATAGTCATGTATCACAAGTTTGGATATGAACTTAATGGTGTTCGCGAACAAATTGACGCTACTATGGTGAGTATAGGAGAAAATCAAACCTATACAGCTATGGCCAGAACAGTAGGATTACCTGTAGCCATGGCTACACTTAAAATATTGAATAGAGAAATCACATCTACGGGTGTTCAAATCCCTATCCATAAAGAGGTGTACGACCCTATACTCAAGGAACTTGAGGAATACGGCATCGTATTTAATGAAAAGAAACGAGATTATCTCGGATACAATCCTGATGGTGTGAAAGGGTAATCTTTATTACATCTATAAACTTAAAAATCATAAGTTTAACAGCTTTTAACATTTCAAATTTGAATCATTAATCGTATTTTTGATTGATATTTGAAACTATGTAGCGTATGAAAGGTCAGGGCAACTCATTAAAAATTGATGGTATTGATAAAGAAATTCTTAGAAGTTTTATGGAAGACGCTCGTATACCTATATTAGAAATTGCCCGAAAAGTAGGGATTTCTGGGGCTGCTATTCATCAAAGACTTCGAAAAATTGAGGCTTCTGGGCTAATTGCCGGATCCAAATTTATAATCGATCCAAAAATACTTGGATATAAAACCATGGCCTTTGTGGGTGTATTTTTAGACAAAGCCGTAAGCAATCCAAAAGCTGTTAAACAACTTAAAGACATCCCAGAAGTAATAGAGTGTCATTATACTACAGGAAATTGGTCTATTTTTATCAAAATCCTTTGCAAGGATAACGAACACTTAATGAACGTTTTAAACAAAGATATTCAGGCTATAGATGGGGTATCCCGAACGGAAACTTTTATATCATTAGACCAACAAATCGATAGGCAAATTAAAATATAAAGAGGTCTTAAAAGTAACACACTCTTAAGACCTTCCTTTTTCTATTTAAGATTGTATATTAATCTCTTCTTCCTAAAAAAATCGAAATAAAATATAGTAAGGTTGCCAAAGAACCTAGGGCCGCTACAACATAAGTTCGTGCTGCCCATTTTAAAGCATCTTTGGCCCCGGCATACTCCTGAGTAGTTACCATATTTTTATTCTCTAACCATGCTAATGCCCTATTACTGGCATCATATTCTACAGGCAGGGTAATGAATGCAAATAATGTGGTCACAGCAAATAACAGAATTCCTGCAAGGAAAACTGTATTTCCAAAAACCATTCCTGAGGCAGATAAAACCAACCCTCCCATAATCACAATATTCGAAAGTTTACTAGCTACTCCAACTGCAGGTACAATTTTAGATCTCATCGTTAGCCATCCATACGCCTTAGCATGTTGTACTGCATGACCTACCTCATGTGCCGCTACCGCTGCTGCTGCTGCGTTACGTTGACTATATACCCCTTCACTTAGGTTTACTGTTTTTTTCAAAGGATTGTAATGATCTGTAAGCATCCCTGGTGTAGAAATTACCTGCACATCACTTATTCCATTATCCTGCAACATTTTTGTTGCAATCTCTGCTCCACTCATTCCGTTTTGTAAGTGCAAATTTGAATACTTCTTAAATTTACTTTTAAGCCTATTACTCACAAATGAACTTACTAAAAAAATAATCCCTGCAATGATATAATATCCCATCATAACTTTATCTTTTTTGTGTTTGTTAAATGTACAATATTAAAAGCAAAAACCTCGCCATAAAAGCGAGGTCTTCAGTTAAATAAACTTGAGTTAGCCAATAAGTCGAGTCTACTTTATATACGTATCTACATCATATAATGGAAGGCCAAATGCCTCTGATATAGCCGGATACACCACATCTCCATTAATAACGTTTAGTCCTTTTTTAAGTGGCTCATTTTCTGCACAAGCCTTTTTCCAACCTTTATTTGCCAATTGCACGGCATATGGCAAAGTGACATTAGTTAATGCCAAAGTTGAAGTATACGGTACCGCTCCTGGCATATTTGCAACCGAATAATGCACCACATCATCAATAATATAAACAGGGTCTTGATGTGTTGTTGGTTTTGTAGTTTCAAAACAGCCTCCTTGATCTACAGCTACATCTACCAACACGGTTCCTGGGCGCATATCTTTTAGCATATCACGAGTAATTAATTTTGGCGCTTTGGCTCCCGGAATTAATACTCCACCTACAATAAGATCTGATGTCTTTATATGTTTACGAATAGTATGTTCATTAGAATACTCTGTATTGATATTAGCTGGCATTACGTCATCAAGATATCGTAATCTTTTTGGACTAATATCTAATATCGTTACATCAGCTCCCATTCCTGCTGCCATTTTTGCAGCTTGCGTACCAACAACACCGCCTCCAAGAATCAAAACCTTAGCAGGAGCTACACCGGGTACTCCTCCTAGCAAAATCCCTCTTCCTTTTAGAGGTTTTTCAAGATATTTTGCACCTTGTTGTATCGACATTCTTCCTGCAACCTCACTCATAGGAGTTAACAGTGGTAAGCTACGATCAGGATCTTCTACTGTTTCGTAAGAAATACACACAGATTTACTATCAATCATCGCATCCGTTAAGACCTCACTAGAAGCAAAATGAAAATATGTAAAAAGTAACTGATCTTTTTTGATCAATTTATATTCTGGTTCAATAGGCTCTTTAACCTTAATGATCATTTCTGCGGTCTGATATACCTCTTCAATTGTAGGTAAAATTTTTCCTCCTACACTAATATATTCATCATCGCTAAATCCACTTTGAAGACCAGCATTATGTTGAATGAAAACGGTATGACCATGTCTAACGAGCTCCATAGTCCCAGCAGGCGTCACACCTACTCTATTCTCATTATTTTTGATTTCCTTGGGAACACCAATTATCATATTCTTATTTTTTGGTCGAAAATAGATGTTTTTATGAAATAATGCAATAAAACATACCTCAAAAATATCTTATTGATAATTTTGTAACACTTTCAGTTAATTTGTTAAAAAACGATAAGAATAATAGTCGTTAATTAATTTTTATAACGACACTTAAAAAATATCAATAAGAAGCCTGATATCGCTGTAATAAAATTTGCCAAGATAATCGGAAAACTATCTATCAAAAAGCCATAAACCAACCAACATAGAACACCTAGCACAAAGATTATTAACATAGATAAGGACAAACTATCTGCAGATTTTGTTTTCCAGGTTTTATAGACTTGCGGTAAAAACGCTGATGTAGTCAATAATGCAGCTACTAACCCTAAAACTTCTACAAAATTCATCATATACAATACAAAATAAGATATCAGCATACACTCTGTTTACCTAAACCACTGAAAAATTGTTGCTTCACTAGTAAAAAATCAATATATTAATCAAATATAATTTTTTTTCTAAAACACTAAATCAATGAAAAACAGAAATAACAATTCGTTAAAAAAATGGGAGGTAGAAGCGCTGAACAGAAATGCTTTGGGAATGGTATTTGGTGGGACAGCTAGTACACCTCCAAAAGAAGATGAAGTTGTTGAATTTAAACAGGGAAATGACAGAGTTGTAAGAAAAAAACCCAGCAGAACAACTTACTAGTTCAACATATAACAAAAAAATAAGACAGCTTTTCTGTTTAAAAGAAAAGCTATCTTATTCATCCTGTAATTTACGAGTAATAAATTCTTTATCCTACTACATTGACAATCTTACCTGGCACCACAATCACCTTTTTAGGTTCACGCCCTGCCAATTGTTGTTGAGTTTTTTCATGAGCCATAACGGCCGTTTCTATTTCTTCTTTATTAAGGTCCAAAGATAATTCTAAGGTAAAACGCATTTTACCATTAAACGAAATTGGATATTGCTTTGTACTCTCTACCAAGTGTTTCTCTTCGAATACAGGAAATGGAGCTGCCGAAATAGATTGGTCATGCCCTAGTTGACTCCATAACTCTTCTGCTATATGCGGTGCATAAGGAGATATTAGTACCAACAAAGGTTCTAAGATTGCTTTCGAATTACATTTTTGAGCAGTCAATTCGTTTACAGCAATCATAAAAGTACTTACCGAAGTATTAAATGAGAAATTCTCTATATCCTCTTCGACCTTTTTTATTGTCTTGTGCAAGGTTTTTAAATTATCTTTTGTTGGTTCTGTATTGGTAACCCCAAATACATCTCCATTATAATATAGTTTCCATAATTTTTTCAAGAACGAATGCACCCCGGTTATTCCAGCTGTATTCCATGGTTTTGCCTGTTCTAATGGCCCCAAAAACATCTCATATAGACGTAAACTGTCTGCTCCATATTGTTCACAAATACCATCTGGATTAACTACATTAAACCATCGCTTAGACATTTTTTCTACCTCACGACCAACGATATATTTATCAGACTCAAGTATAAACTCTGCATCTGCAAATTGAGGTTGCCATTGCTTTAATCCTTCTAAATCTAGTTCATCAGAGTTATTAATCAAACCTACATCTACTCTAAGTTCTTCGGTTTGATATTGATCTTTTAGCTCTTTGGTAACATAAGTATTAGTGCCACTTACCCTATAAATTATTGCACTAGTTCCCAAAATCATTCCTTGGTTGATTAATTTTTTGGCGAATTCATCAACGGGTACAACACCTCGATCAAACAAAAATTTCTGCCAAAAACGTGCGTACAACAAGTGACCGGTAGCATGCTCGCTTCCTCCTATATATAGATCTACTTCTTTCCAATAGTCGATCGCATCTTTAGAAAACACCTCATCTACATTGTTTGGGTCCATATAACGATTAAAATAATACGAACTTCCTGCCCATCCTGGCATGGTGTTTAACTCTAAAGAAAAGATGTTAGCATTATCAATTAGGGTATTAGAAACCACCTTATTGTTTACTGCATCCCATGCCCATACATCTGCACGGCCTAATGGCGGCTCTCCAGTTTCGGTAGGTAAATATTTTTCAACTTCGGGTAACTCTAAGGGTAAATATTTTAGATCGATCATCTGCGGCATCCCATCTACATAATACACCGGAAATGGTTCTCCCCAATAGCGCTGACGACTAAATACGGCATCACGCAATCTGTAATTAATTTTCCCTTCGCCTTGCCCTAATTTTTCTAATTCATAAATAGCAGTTTTCACTGCCTTCTTATATTTTAATCCATTCAAGAAATCTGAATTCGCAATAATGGTATTGTCTTTATCTGCAAATGCTTCTTCAGAAATATCTATACCCTCAAAAATATTAGGAATCTCAATCCCAAAATGTTTTGCAAAATCATAATCTCTTTGGTCACCACAAGGCACGGCCATTACCGCTCCTGTACCATATCCTGCTAATACATAATCCCCGATCCAAATAGGCACAGGCTTCTTAGTAAAAGGATGTTCTGCATAGGCACCAGTAAACACACCACTAATAGTTTTTACATCGGCCATACGCTCACGTTCACTCCTTTTGGCTGTAGCCTCAACATAAGCTTCTATTTCGGCCTTTTGTCTTGCAGTAGTTATCTTTTGTACTAATTCGTGCTCTGGAGCAAGAGTCATAAAACTTACTCCAAAAATTGTATCGGGTCTGGTAGTAAATACCTCGATGATCTCATTATGATCCTGTACATTAAAAGTTACACTTGCTCCTTCGGATCTTCCGATCCAATTGGTTTGAGAATCTTTTAATGGTTGCGGCCAATCTATAGTATCTAATCCATCTAATAACCGTTGTGCGTATGCAGAGATGCGCATACTCCATTGCGTCATCTTTTTACGAATCACAGGATAACCTCCTCGTTCAGACACACCATTTACAATTTCATCATTTGCCAATACAGTTCCTAATTGAGGGCACCAATTTACTTCGGTCTCTGCCAGATAGGTTAATCTATATTTAAGCAATATTTCTTGCTTTTCTTTTGATGAAAAATTATCCCAATCTTCTGCTGTAAAATCATTTATATCTTCATCGCATACTGCATTTACCGTTTTATTTCCTTCAACTGCAAAAAGACTTTCCAGATCTTCAATTTTTCTCGCTTTTTTGGTATCATTATCATACCAAGAATTAAAAAGTTCTATAAAAATCCATTGTGTCCATTTGTAAAATTGAGGATCACTGGTTCTTACTTCTCGACTCCAATCAAATGAAAATCCTATTTTATCTAATTGCTCTCTATACCGAGCTATATTTTCTTTGGTAGTAATAGCTGGATGTTGACCTGTTTGGATTGCATATTGCTCTGCCGGCAATCCAAAAGAATCATACCCTTGAGGATGTAATACATTGAATCCTTTGTGGCGCTTGTAACGCGCATAGATATCACTGGCAATATATCCCAGTGGGTGTCCTACATGTAATCCCGCTCCTGATGGATAAGGAAACATATCCAAAACATAATATTTTGGCTTTGCATTATTATTTTCGGCTTTAAACGTTTCCTTTTCTGCCCAATATTTCTGCCACCTGGCTTCAATTGTATTAAAATCGTAACTCATTAATCTAAAATTAAGATCGCAAATTTACGATTTTATGCGAGTTAAATAGTAGATTACTATAAGTTCTTATAATTTGACCTTGCTTTGGTTTCCATAAGCTGTAAACAAGTGTAAATAAAAGTATTAACAGGAGTCTTTATGTTTAACCTTTCTCCTTCACTTACGATAAATCCATTAAAATTATGGAGTTCTGAAGGCCTTCCTTCCATAATATCTCTTTGTGTAGACGCAGTTGAACCATGCGGTTGTCTACCGATAAATCCTAGAGTGTTTCCAACAACATTTCTTGGAAATTTAACATTTTTAGCGATAGCTATTGCATAAATCTCTTGAGCTGTCTTTTCTAATATTTGCTGAAGTCCCTGATGATGATACATTTCTCCAATATTTGCCCTGCTTAAGGCTCCCAGACCACTAACGGTAGCAATAAACATAAATTTTTTCCATATGTCTGTTATGATATTTTCAGAAATCCTATTTTGAAATCCAGCATAATTAAATGTTTTCTTAATAAGGTGTACCCTGGTCGTTTGATCACCATTTACTTCACCAAAAATGATTTCGGGTTGATGTCCGAAATGAGAAATAACACCGGGAGCTTCTATCTTGCTATAAATCTTGCACAATCCTCCTAAAACATGTTTTGCGCCAATGATTGATTGTATTTTCTCAACATTATCCGCACCATTTTGTAACGGAATAACTACGGTGTCTTCATGCAATATAGGTTGGATTAATTTTGCTGCCTCTACAACCTGCCAAGATTTTGTGCATATTAATATAAGATCTGCCTTTTCGACATTTTCTATAGCATCTGTAGCATTAAAAGGACGCGTTACGAAATCACCATCAATACTTTTAACATGTAATCCATGTTGTTGAATCGCTTCGAGGTGTTTTCCTCTAGCCACCAAAGTAACTTTTTGTCCAGAATTTGAAATTTTCCCTCCAAAATATCCTCCTACACCACCAACTCCAATAATAACTATGTGCATATTAATTAATTTAATAGATAAGAATGTTTTTAAGTATACGTTATTCGTATATAAACCAAAGTTAATTAACTATTCTTTATTATTTTTACCCGAAAATTAGGTAATCTATGAGCTCATCCTTCGAAAAATATCAAAAACGTCGACTAATTTCTTCTTATTTTTCTGTAGTTATTAGTATTTCGTTGGTGTTGTTTTTATTAGGCTTACTGGGTTTACTGGTCTTAAACACCAAAAAAGTAGCTGACCATTTTAAGGAAAAAATAGCACTTACAATCTACCTAAAAGACACTGCTAAAGAGGTTGAGATAAAACAACTGGAAAAAACACTAGCTCTTGCAGAATACACAAAATCTACCACTTTTATCTCAAAAGATGAGGCTGCCGAAGAGCACAGTAAAGATATTGGAGAAAATTTTATGGATTTTCTGGGGTATAACCCTCTTCAAAATTCTATTGATATCTACCTGAAAGCTGATTTTGTTGATCCTGTAAAAATAGAGGGGATTACTACATCTATTACCAAAAAGAATTTTGTAGATGAAGTTATTTATGACAAACCCTTAATTTCGTTATTGAACGATAATATCAAACGAATTAGTTTTTGGGTATTACTTATTAGTGGTATTTTCACTTTCATAGCGGTATTATTGATCAATAGCTCTATTAGATTATCGGTGTACTCCAAGAGGTTTATTATAAAAACCATGCAAATGGTAGGAGCCACAAAACGGTTTATCCGTAAACCTTTTGTATGGAAAAGTGTGCGTTTGGGGATGATAGGCGCAATTGTAGCTTTGATCGGTGTTGGTGTGGTATTATATTATTTAAACAAAACATTTCCAGAACTAGCTTTATTAGACGATAAAATCTTACTCATTGTACTATTCTTAGGAGTTTTTGGAATCGGTGTTCTTATCACATGGATAAGTACTTTTTTTGCAACGCAACGCTTCTTAAATTTACGAACGGACGAATTATATTATTAATTTATTTTTATGGGAGCTATTGAATGGAATGTTGACCCCGAAATCATAACATTATTTGGGACTTTCCCTATTAAGTACTATGGTCTTTTATTTGTTACCGGGCTCATTTTATCATACAAACTAGCCCAATACATCTATAAATCAGAAGGTATTCCGTTAGAAAATCTTGATAAGCTTTCTACATATTTATTTATTGGGATATTAGTAGGGATGCGGTTAGGGCATTGTCTTTTTTACGATTTTGAATATTTCTCTGCTCATCCTCTCGAAATATTTCTACCGTTTAAAATCACCAATGAAGGTTGGCATTTTACTGGTTTTACTGGCTTGGCAAGCCACGGAGGAAGTCTAGGCGCTATTTTGGCTATACTTTTATACTCAAGAAAGTATAAAACTTCTTTATTTGGGGTTTTGGATAGAATTGCAATTGTTACCCCGATCACAGCTGCTTTTATTCGTTTTGGAAACTTTATGAATTCTGAAATCTACGGAAAACCAACCGGTGGCGATTTTGGAGTTATATTTATGCAAGATGATTTGATACCAAGACATCCAACTCAACTATACGAAGCCTTTTCTTATCTCTTAATTCTTGTTCTTTTGTGGTACCTCTACAAAAAAACTAATGCTATTGAGAAAAAAGGAAGAATTCTTGGTGTGTTGTTATCACTGTTATTTGCTGCTCGATTTTTTATTGAGTTTTTTAAAGAGAATCAAGTATCTTTTGAAGATCAGATGACATTGAACATGGGACAAATATTAAGTATTCCTTTTATTTTAATAGGGATTATCCTATTGTTCTTACATAAGATTTACCCTAAAATCACAGCAGTATAGCATGGATAAAATTGGTAAAATATGGTTTTCGATTGTTTTTGTACTATTTATAGTTTTTATGTGGATTATGATACAAACGTTTAGACCTGTTAGAAATGTACAACCTGATGATGTAATGAAAATAGAGGGCAATGTGGTTGATGTAAAAGAAGGACCAGGTTTTGATATTGTAATTACCCTAGAAAATGATAGTCATTACTACTATATTAATAGAGGGTTAATGAATGGGTTAACTATAGAGCAAGTTCAATCTAATATACTTAACAAAGTTGTTACTTTGTATCCTATTAAAAGATGGACTATATTTACCCGAGATAGCAATATGGGACATATCTCAAAAATTATAATTAATAACAAGGTAATTTATAACGAGATTAATAACGATACACATGAAAAAACAATCCAATAAAAATATGCCGCCTAAGCCTGATTTTGTATTTGCAAAAAAGAACTATATCATGATGGCAATAGGAATTGCAGTTATCGCTCTCGGCTTTATTCTTATGGCCGGTGGAGGAAGTGATGATCCTAATGTTTTTAATCCTGAAATTTATAATTTTAGAAGAATCAGATTAGCTCCGGCAATTGTCTTGATTGGTTTCGGAATTGAAGTTTATGCTATTCTATTAAATCCTAATAAGAAAAAAGAGTAATTGAACAGTTTCTCTTTTGTTAATCCTATATTTGCATCCAATTTAAGAAAATCCTCAAGCTTACATGGAAATTATTGATGCTATCATTCTTGGTATAATTCAAGGTCTTACAGAATTCTTGCCTGTTTCTTCAAGTGGTCATCTTGAGATAGGGAAAGCTATCCTAGGTGATACTAGTATCCCTGAAGAATCTCTACTCTTTACTGTTGTATTACATTTCGCAACAGCATTAAGTACTATCGTTGTATTTAGAAAGGATATTTGGGATATCATTACTGGATTACTAAAGTTTAAGAAAAATGAAGAAACTCTTTTTTCATTAAAAATCATAATATCTATGATTCCTGCGGTAGTCGTTGGTTTATTTTTTGAAGAATACCTAGAGCAACTTTTTGGAGGCAATATCATGTTTGTTGGATTTATGTTATTGATTACAGCCGCATTATTATGGTTTGCAGACAAAGCTAAAAGCACCCGTAAATCGGTAAGTAATAATAATGCATTTGTAATAGGTATTGCTCAAGCCATTGCTATGTTACCTGGTATTTCCAGAAGTGGTGCGACCATATCTACCTCTGTCCTCCTTGGAAACGACAAAACAAAAGCAGCTCGATTTTCATTTCTGATGGTTATTCCGTTGATATTTGGTAAAATAGCTAAGGATATCCTAAGTGGCGATCTCTCCTTTTCTTCAGAAAATAGTCTCCCTATCGCATTAGGCTTTGTAGCCGCGTTTATTTCAGGGCTTTTTGCCTGTACATGGATGATTTCTATAGTGAAAAAGAGTAAATTAACTTATTTTGCCGTATATTGTATTCTTGTTGGCTTATTAGCCATCAGCTTTGGTTTTATTAAATAGCCCCCTATAATGCTAACCGAACAAGACTATAAAGACGGTCAAATTATTTTGATCGATAAGCCGTTGCAATGGACTTCCTTCCAAGTTGTAAATAAATTACGTTGGCTAATTCGAAAAAACTTTAAGATCAAAAAAATTAAAGTAGGTCATGCCGGTACATTAGACCCTTTAGCATCTGGATTATTAATTATCTGCACAGGAAAATTCACCAAACGTATCGAAGAATTTCAAGGTCAAATAAAAGAATATACAGGAACCCTAACTCTGGGAGCTACTACTCCTTCTTATGATCTTGAAACCGAAATAAATAAAACATTCCCTATTGATCACATTTCAGAAAATAGTATTAAAGAAACTACATCCCATTTTATAGGAGAAATAGATCAGTACCCTCCTGTTTTTTCAGCTTTAAAAAAGGATGGAAAACGATTATATGAATACGCTCGAGAAGGCGAGGAAGTAAAAATAGAAGCACGAAAAATTACTATAAGCGAATTTGAAATTACAAGAGTTGCATTACCCGAAGTAGATTTTAGAGTAGTTTGTGGTAAAGGAACATACATACGATCATTAGCACATGATTTTGGTAAAAAACTAAAAAGTGGGGCTCACTTAACTGCACTAAGAAGAACAAGAATAGGAGCATTTTCTGTAGAGAATGCCACCACTATTCAATCTTTTGAAAATCAGTTATCAACAAAAATCGAAACTGCATAAAATATTGTTTAATAAAAGTAGTTATAGATATCTATGGAATTTATAGAGAAGCATAAAGCCCTGATTATCACATCTATGTTGATGGGAATTGTTGTTCTTAGTTTGTACAACATCAACATGATCAAAAAGCAAAAAGAGCAATCCGAAATACTGATGGAAATCCCCGAAGAATTTCTTGCCGAAGAAGAACAACCTGAAGAAGAACCTCAACTCGAAGAAGCTCGTGATTTAATTGCTTCAAAAAGAACACACTCTGCGTATAACGAAGATTTTGAAGATCATGATGAGATAGAACAGCGTATTAAATCGTTGATGGAAACTGAACAAATCTCGCAAAGTGACGAAACACAAACTAGTGAAGGTGAAGTGCCTATAGAGGAAAAAATTGAAGGTAATGATCCTAAAAAAGAAGAACCTGAACCGGAAGGAAAAGAAAGTAATAATAGAAATAGCTCGCTTACATACAGCTTAAAAGGTAGAAACTCTATTGATTTACCAAATCCAGTTTATACCTGTAACGGCAGTGGTAAAGTAGTGGTCAAAATAGAAGTAAATAAAAACGGATATGTTATCGATACGAAAGTGGATAAGAAAAGATCCACAACTCGTAACGAATGCCTATTCGATAATGCTATGGATTATGCAAGGCAAGCTTTATTTTCTCGTTCTGATCAAGAAAAACAAGAAGGATCTATAACATACTATTTTAATTACTCTAATTAAAATAGTATGCCACCAATTCTATTGAACTAATTTTGATAAATCTTCGGCAATATTTGTCCCTTTGTCTTTATTATACCAAACCTGTAAGTCCTCTTTAAATTGAGGATCTAAACTACCATGTTGTGCTTTATAATCATTAACCATTTGCGTAGCAATAGATGGTCTTGGTCCCCAGGTATCTATAACTTTTTTATTGTGAGAGTCATAAGCTATTAATTTGGGAATAGCTTTCCCTCCGTTGGTTAAAAAGTTACTCATTAATTCATCATGCTTATCTCTGGATACAATTTTTAAATCGATTCCATCATTTAATTCAGCTAATTTATTAATAACAGGTAATGATTGTGCAGCATCACCACACCATCCCTCGGTTAGTACAACCCAGGTTATATTACCATTAGTGGTTGCAAATGCATTTTTTATAGTCTCATCAATTTTAATAGTCTTATCCAACCGTTTCATTCTACGATCATTTAACATACTATAGTTTGTTAAGGCTTCAGATTGTTCATTACCTGTAGACTTACCTTCGGCTAATAAATCACTTACTAATTTTTTATATTCTTGATAGGTATAGGAATCTGCGATTCCATTTTCTATTAATTCGTTTATTTTACTGGTCATTGTTTCCATAAATCTTTTCCTAAATGTTATCATATAGGACGTTTATTATATTTAAAACTTACAAACGATATGTTTCATCGCGAAAGTAATATATTTATACTTTAAAACTCAAACCATGACAAAACATAGATGCGGCTGGTGTGTAGGAGATACACTATATGAATCTTATCATGACAATGAATGGGGCGTTCCGTTACATGATGAACAATTGTTATTTGAATTTTTGGTTCTCGAAACATTTCAAGCCGGGCTAAGCTGGATTACTATTTTAAGGAAAAGAGAAAATTTTAGAATAGCGTTTGATAATTTTGATTATCAAATAATTGCTAAATATGACGAAGCCAAAAAAGAAGAATTACTTCAGAATGCCGGCATTATTCGAAATAAACTTAAGGTCAATTCGGCAATATCTAATGCTCAAAATTTTATGAAAATCCAAAAAGAATTTGGGAGTTTTGATACTTATATCTGGGGATTTGTAGATGGAACACCGATTCGCAGTAATTATAAACATTACAAAGATTGTCCTGCTACCACAGATATTTCAGACAAAATTAGTAAGGATCTCAAAAAAAGAGGCTTTAAGTTTGTAGGCTCTACAGTCATGTATGCATTTATGCAATCCATTGGGATGGTTAATGATCATGTTGTAGATTGCTTTAGGTATAACGAAGTATAGTTTCTATAATTTTATTCCATAGGCTAAGTCACCTGCATCACCCAAACCAGGAACAATGTAGCTTTTAGAATTTAGTTTTTTATCAATCGCTGCTATCCATAGATGTGTATTCTCTGGAAATATTGTTTCCGCATAATTCACTCCTTGGCTCGAACCAATTACAGACACAATATGAATTTGTTTAGGCACACCATGTGTTTTCAAAGCCTTAAATGTATTTTCTAAGGTTTTTCCTGTGGCAAGCATAGGATCAATCAAGATTAAGGTTTTATCTTGTAATGAGGGAGCAGCCAAATATTTTACAACTACCTCAAAATCATCTTGATCATTTTTATGCTCACGATAAGCCGATATAAAAGCGTTTTCGGCTTTGTCAAAATAATTTAAAAGACCTTGATGCAATGGCAACCCTGCTCTTAGTATTGCACATAAAACTACATCATTTTTGGGAACAGAAATAGTTTTAGTTCCTAAAGGAGTTTGAGCAGTTTCAGTTTGATAATCCATTGTTTTACTCAATTCATAACCCAAAATTTCTCCTATACGTTCTATATTTTTTCTAAATCGTAAAGTATCTTGTTGTATACCAACATCCCTTAATTCTAAAACGAATTGATTTAAAACCGAATTCTCTAACCCCAAGTCATGAATAATCATAATTGATTTATTTTAAGAACACTAAAAAATCAGTGTTATATGGTTTACTTTAAAAAATTTAAAAATTCTTCTCTCGTAATTTCTTTTGCTCCCAAACTAGCCAAATGATCTGTATGCACTTGGCAATCTATGATTTTAACTTCTTTCTGCTTCAACCACTCAACTAAAGCGATAAATCCATATTTGGAGGCATTGCTTACTGTAGAAAACATACTTTCTCCACAAAACACTTTTTTATCTTCTAACCAAACTCCATATAATCCTCCTACAAGATTTGAGTTTTCCCATACTTCTACCGATACCACATGCCCTAAATCGAATAGTTTCTTATATGCATGCTGCATTTCTTTGGTAATCCATGTTCCTTCTTGATCTGGTCGTTTAACATGCGCGCAATTTTGAATAACACCATCAAAATCTGTATTAAAAGTAACTTCAAATTGTTTTTTTCGAATAATTTGCTTCATGCTCTTACTAATTTTAAGATCATCGGGAAACAAAACCATTCTTGGATCCGGGCAAAACCACAAAATAGGTTGCCCTTGGCTATACCAAGGAAAAATACCGCTATGGTATGCTACTAGTAATCTATCTATTGTAAGATCTCCTCCTAATGCCAATAGCCCATCATCATCGGTATAATCAGCAGGCGGAAACGTTAAGGATTCTGTGAGAATAAACAAAATATAATTATCAAGGTATATACAACGTTAAATATCAATCAGTTGTTTGAATTGACCAAAAAATTCACAATATTTGTTAAGGCCTTTTAAGATAAATTTTGTTCATCATTGCTTTTTTGAGTTTTATTAAAAGGTTAACCTAAACCACAATATGAAAAGTCCGATATTAAAATATCGGACTTTTTACTTTTACACTTCGACAAGCTTGGTGTTATATTTATAGCTATTGATTTCTTAAAAAGGTAGATCGTCATGATCCTCCTCAGACAAATCATTTGCAGGTTCGAATGCATCTGCTGGTGGTGTTGGAGGAATATCAGAAGGAGCTGCAGCCGCAGGTTGTAAACTCTCGATTCTCCATCCTTGGATAGAATTAAAGTATTTTGTCTCTCCTTGAGGATTTACCCATTCACGACCACGTAAATTAATACTAATCTTTACATCATGACCTACTTGAAACGAATTTAAAAGATCACATTTGTCCTGAATAAATTCTACTAATATGTGTTGTGGATATTGTTCTTCTGTAGTTACCACAATTTCTCTCTTTCTAAAACCATTGCTTCCAAAGGTTTGAGTCTCACCGACCATCTTTACTTTACCTTGTACTTCCATCTTAAATGTATTATTATTTTGCTGCTAATATGTTCCAAGCAGTATCCATATCATCCTGATCCAGATATTGCTTCGCAAATTTATGAATTTCTATCTGGTTAGCCTGCTGAATTTTATGCTTAATATCCTCTTTGTTATTAACAAATGTTATCGCATCACTTTTTTCTGGTATACGCTCTATATTAGCTAGTTTACCAAGGTCATTACCTGTGAAAACACTACTTTTTCTTATTTCTTCAGGTAAGTTATCAATACCCATCCCAATTGTACTTAATGGTTTAGGAACCTCAAACATTCCTAAATTTGCTCTTGTATACCAATTTCCTCCCATTCGAGCAACTTGATCAATTTTATGTTGATCGATTTTACCGTTTTCATCAAGGATTTTCTCATCTATATGCATGAGTAATACTTCGCAAATAATAAGATTGCCCGCTCCTCCCTGATCTCCCATTGGGATTATCTCATTAACCTTGCACTCAAACTGCACTGGTGATTCTGCTACCCGAAAAGGCTTTACCTTCTCTGAGGGTTTCATACTTAACCCAGCTTTTACAAACTCATTAATATCCTTGGCATATTCTGTACTAGATAATGACATCTGTTGTACTATATCGTAATTAACAATATTTATGACAACTTCTTTGGTTTCTGCCGCGTTTTCTAATGTATGCTTGCTGGTATTATCTCTTACTCTTCTCGCAGGAGAAAAAATTAGAATAGGTGGATTAGCACTAAATACATTAAAAAAACTGAACGGTGATAAATTAGGGTTACCATTTTTATCAATCGTACTTGCAAAAGCAATCGGCCTAGGACCTATTGCTCCCAACATAAAACCATGTAGTTTTCCGGTAGTAACCACCGAAGGGTCAATTGTAATCATATTTTGTTTTATCTTGAACAAAGATAACTAAAGTTTTGCCTCTTAATTAGAATAACAATGCCTTTTAGTATTCGATATATAAACAATAATATTGTTTAAAAACGTTTATATTTAGGATTTAGTTAACAAGTCTATATGAATTTCTCAGACGAGCGTAATTTTTCAAGCTATTTTATCATTATAGCTGTTCTAGTGATCACCATTCTGGTCTTATGGAATACGTCTCTATTTTTACAAAGATTCAAAGATGATGAGCGTACAAAGATTGAAATTTGGGCGCAATCGCAAGAGGCAATTAACAGTGAACAATCCGACGATTATCTTGACTTGGTACTTTTAATCGGTGGAACTAATAAATCTATTCCTATTATTATTACAGATGCAAAAGGAGATTTTATTCGAGATACATTAGGAAAACCTGATCCCAGTTATTTTCAGAACTTATCAGAGAATGTAATTAATAATGAATCGAAACTTAAATCATATCTTAAAAAAATAAAGTCAGAAAATGACCCTATCGAACTGGACTTAAAAGGTAATGTGCAATATATCTATTATGGGCACTCTGATGTTTTAAACAAACTCAAATACTATCCCATTGCAATAGCCTTAATTTTATTTTTATTGATCGGAGTAATCTATTTCTTTTTTACCACCTCCAAAGCAAGTGAACAAAATAAACTTTGGGCTGGTATGGCCAAAGAAACTGCGCATCAAATAGGAACTCCTCTATCTTCATTAGTAGGATGGAATGAAATTTTGAAAGTTGAAAACGTTAACCCAGAGTACATTGTCGAAATAGAAAAAGATATTTCTAGATTAAAAGTAATTACCGAACGGTTTTCTAAAATAGGTTCTATTCCTAATCTTGAAGAGGTAGATATCATTGAGGAAACTCGAAATGCATATACTTATTTACAATCTAGAAGTTCTAAATTGATCCATTTCTCTCTGGATTTACCAGAAAAACCGATTTATGTTTCTTTAAACTCTCAATTATATAGCTGGACCATCGAAAATCTTGTGAAAAACGCTATCGATGCAATGCGTGGAAAAGGAGATCTTAAAATTGATCTTACCCAAGATGCTAAACGTGTATTTATACGAATAACAGATACCGGAAAAGGGATTCCTAAAGGAAAGTTTACAAAAATATTTGAACCCGGATACACCTCAAAAAGCAGAGGTTGGGGGTTAGGACTATCTCTTGCCAAAAGGATAATAGAAGAGTACCATTCTGGAAGAATCAAGGTGCTTAAATCAGATATGGGCAAAGGGACAACTTTTCAAATTACACTTCTCAAAATTGAAACTAAGGTATAACAATCTCCCACTGTATACGTTATATAGTTCCAAATCCAATTAATGTGAAAACAGAATATATTATTCTTAAAGAGGCAACACTCACTAATAACTGTCCAGAATGCTACTCTACCGATGGGATGACTCTTGCTTTTAAACAAGAAAAGTTAAGATCAAAATTATTGATCAAAACAAATAAAAACGTAATCGAAAGTATTCATTGTGGTAAGTGCGAAACTCAAATTTTTGCAGGACAATGGACAAAAGATATAGAGCGCGTATACGAGTATCATAAAAAAACGATCTCATCCAAACCTTCTTCAATAAGGTTCACCGGACTGTTTTATGTACTATTATTTTTACTCTTACTATTAGTGAGTCTAGGATACACATACCTATATCATCCTAATATATTAGGCTTAAACTAACACCTAATATCGAGACATTACTTGCTTAAGTTCTTCTGTGATTTTAAATGTTTTATCACTATTAAAATCAAAGCAAACGGCAACATCATGACCCTCTGCACATAATACTCCTTCATCATTGTATAACTTGTGATATAGTCCAAAACTCGAGTTTTTTATAAACTCCACTTTTGTTTTAATCACAACATTACCAGGAAAAAAGAGTGGGTGTTTAAAATCACATTTGGTCGAAACCAACATGGGTCCTTTTTTTGTCTCCTCATATAATTTTGCTAACCCGGTTACATCCCAAAATTGAACTCGTGCACTTTGCATGTATTTCATGAAATTTACGTTGTTCACATGTTGATACGTATCCATTTCACTCCAATCAATCCGAAGTTTTAAGGATAATTTAAAATCTTTGTCCTGCATGATACATTATAAATTCGATTGAATTTGAGAGGCTAATGCTTCAAATTCTGAATTTGACATAGAAATTTTGTGCTGAAACGTCATTTCTTGCATCCCGTTTAACGGAATAAGATGTACATGCACATGCGGCACCTCTAATCCAACAACGGCAATCCCGATACGTTTACAAGAGACTGTTTTTTTAAGAGCTTTGGCTACTTTTCGCGAAAATCGCATCAAACCAAGATACTCATCTTCTTCTAGGTCAAATATTTTGTCTTCTTCCTTTTTAGGAATGCATAATGTATGTCCTTTGGCATTAGGACTAATGTCTAAAAAAGCAAAGAAATTCTCATCTTCAGCTATTTTAAAAGACGGAATTTCACCATTAATAATTTTAGTGAATAGGGTAGGCATTAATAAAATTTTAGTCGGTTTATGAATTCGAAATATAATCTATTTATTTGTAAGTCTAAACCATAAAAAACCCTTTTTTGCAATTAAAAAAGGGTTTTAACATTACTAAAATTTATTTTTATTCTCTTGTGATCTCTACAACATCAAATTTCATGACACCATTAGGCACCTGAATCTCTGCTATTTCGCCAACACTTTTACCCAAAAGGCCTTTCCCAATTGGAGAATCTACTGATATTTTTCCTGTTTTAAGGTCGGCTTCACTTTGCGCAACCAGCTTATAAGTCATCTCGGCACCATTTATTTGATTTTTGATCTTTACCGTAGAATGAATTAATGCTTTTGAGGTGTCTAATTGTGATTCATCGATTAAACGCGCACCGGCTAGGGTTTCCTCTAATTTAGAAATCCTCATCTCTAGTAATCCTTGAGCTTCTTTTGCCGCATCATATTCGGCATTTTCACTCAAATCACCTTTATCACGTGCTTCTGCTATTGCTTGAGAAGCCTTTGGGCGTTCTATATCCTTAAGATTATTTAACTCATCTCTTAATTTTTTTAGCCCCTCTGCAGTATAATAAGATACTTTGCTCATAACTTCATCGTTTATATAAATACAAAAAATCCCATAGGTATGGGATTTGTTATTCAAAGATAACAAAAATTTCATGGAAGATTACAAATTTACGTAATTTGCCGATACAATAATAGTGTTATGAAAAAGATAGTATTCGTAGTTAGTTTGATTTTAATAATATCGTGTAGTAGTGATGATGGCCCTGATAACAACCAGTTTTTACCTAATGTAAGTATTAACTATCAAATTAATCTTAATCTACCTCAATTTAACCAACTTGATTTTCCTGGAAATCATTTTATCGATAGAACTCAAAATGGTAGTATTAGAGGTATTATTATTTACAATGTTGACAATGTGCAATACAGCGCTTTTGAGTTAAGTGATCCTAATCATACACCCAATACATGTTCTACACAATCTGTCGAGGGAATTACATCTACATGTGATTGTGATGATGGAAATAGTTATAATATAGTAACCGGACAACAAACCGCTGGAGAAGGTCAATTTGGATTGAGACGTTATAATATCCGCAGAGACGGAAACACTCTTACAATAACCAACTAACACTAAGATTAGTTATAGGTAAGTATTATTTCCAATTATATGCCCAGTCTTTCCAGACAACATCTAGGCCTTTTTGCCTTAACATAGCTACCACAGCTTCTGTAGGCCGTTCGTCTGAGATTTCGAATTGTTCTAGAGATTGTGGTTCTACGACATAACCACCAGGATTTGTTTTAGACTCTGCACTAATTGATGTTATTCCTAAACCAACAACGTTTTCTCTAAACACTTCACTCTCTCGAGTAGACATTGATAATTCTACGTCTTCATCTAATAACCTGTATGCACAAATTAATTGAACCAAATCTGAATCGGTCATAGCTACTTTGGGCTCTAAACCTCCAGAATGTGGCCGTAATCTTGGAAATGATATTGAATATTTTGTTTTCCAGTAGGTCTTTTGCAAATACTGTAAATGTAAGGCCGTAAAAAAGCTATCGGCTCTCCAATCTTCTAATCCAAATAATGCTCCTAACCCAATTTTATGAATTCCTGCACGACCTAATCGATCTGGTGTCTCTAGTCTATATTCAAAATTAGACTTTCGGCCCTTGGGGTGATGTTTCTTATATTCTTCTTTATGATAGGTTTCTTGATACACTAATACGGCATATAATCCGTTTTGGATTAGCATTTCGTAATCTGTCTGATCCAATGGCTGTACTTCAATGGTAATATTGGCAAATTTTGATTGTATGAGTCTAATTGCATTATTAATATAATCTACTCCTACTGTTTTGTTGGCTTCGCCTGTAACCAAAAGTATGTGATTATAGCCTTTAGATTTTAAGAAATCTATTTCTTTTAAAATTTCTTGATCCGTTAATGTTCTTCTGGGGATTTTATTAGTCATACTAAACCCACAATATGTACATATATTTTGGCATTCATTGCTCAAATACATCGGCGCATACATTTGTATTGTATTTCCAAAGCGCTTTTTGGTTATAGCACTACTTAGCTGCGCCATCTCTTCTAAATAGGGTTTGGCAGCAGGTGAAATTAACGCTTTAAAATCTTCGAGATTACGGCTGGATTTATGCAGAGCTTGCAATACATCATTTTCATTTTTTGCAAGAATTTCGGATAAAGTTTCATCCCAATTATACTGATCAAATATGTTTTTAAAATCACTATTCATTTAAAAAACTTGTTAACGGGCTGCTAGCCTCTGCATGTTGTTTCATTGGAGCTAATTTTGCATTATACGCCATCCGACCTGCCTCAACGGCCATCTTAAACGCTTTTGCCATTTCTATAGGTTGTTGCGATACTGCAATAGCTGTATTTACCAGTACAGCATCAGCACCAATCTCCATAGCATGGGCAGCATGTGATGGACTTCCGATACCTGCATCCACTATTACAGGCACATTGCTTTGTTCGATTATAATTTCTAAAAACTCTAATGTTTTTAACCCTTTATTACTACCTATTGGTGCTCCTAATGGCATTACACACTGGGCACCTACTTCTTCGAGACGTTTGCAAAGTACCGGGTCTGCATGAATGTAAGGCATAACTACAAATCCCAGTTTCACCAATTCTTCTGCAGCCTTTAACGTTTCGATTGGATCGGGTAATAAATATTTTGGGTCTGGATGAATTTCTAGTTTTATCCAATTCGTTTCTAAAGCTTCGCGAGCTAGTTGGGCTGCAAAAACTGCTTCCTTGGCATCTCGAACCCCTGATGTATTTGGTAACAAATTAATTCTGGGATGATCTAGGTGACTTAAAATATCATCATTTTCATTATTCACATCAACTCTTTTGAGAGCTACTGTAATCAATTCGCTCTCTGATTCGAGCAATGCTTTTCTCATCAAATCAGAAGAACTAAATTTTCCTGTTCCTGTAAATAAACGAGATGAAAATTCCTTATCTGCAATCTTTAGTTTATTCATTACTTTAGACTATACGTGTTTTTTATATTTTCAATCTTTTCTTTTAAATTGTTTTGGTTCGTAAGCATTCCTGAAACTGCAACTCCAGACAAACCTACATCCATGAGGTCTTTAACATCCTTTTCGATTATCCCTCCGATTGCGATTACTGGCACATTAGCACTAAAGTTTTTCAACTTTGAGAAAATACTTTTATATCCATCAATCCCCAATATTGGACTTAATTTATTTTTTGTAGTTGTATGTCTATAAGGTCCTAGACCTATATAATCTACTCCTGATTCAATATGTTGTCTGCAATCATCAATAGTATTTGCTGTGCCACCAATAATGAAATTGTTACCTAAAATTTTTCTTGCTTCATTGATACTAGTATCTGTTAACCCTAAATGAACACCATCTGCCAAAACCGCTTTAGCAACGCCAATATTATCATTAACAATCATTATAGCTTCATATTGATCACAAATATTTCTACATTTCATAGCTGTCTCAAGATATGTAGCGATATCAGTATTTTTTAAACGTAATTGAATCCATCTACCTCCCGCATCACAAACATTTTTAATATTAGAAAGATGCTCTTGAGGAGTAACCCCTTGTGATATGTATTGTAATTGAATTTCTTTCATCTTAGTATTAGTTATATTTTATGATATCCTAATAATGTTTTGTTTGAACTCAATATCTTTTCTGTATATCTTTTTCCTCTGAAACATGCTTTAACCAAAGGAAAACCTAATACCAATTGAGCCGTAATTGCAGAAGAAAGGACACAACCGCTTCCGTGTTTGTCAGAACAGTTATTTCTTTTAGGTTTTAATACAAAACGCTTTCCGCTCTTTGTGAATAATTCGTCTTTTCCTATATCTTCATTTCTATGACCTCCTTTTAAAAGCAGATTTGTTTTTGTACTTATATATTTTATAGTTTCTTGAATTGTTCTATCATGATATAATTTTTCAATTTCCAGATAATTTGGAGTCAATAAGTATATCTTACTTAAAATTGTATCAAACTGTTGTCTTGAATTTATTTGACTAGATGGATCATGAAAATCAAAACTCGAGCTTGAGCTTAATATTGGATCCCAAATTATGTTTAGTTTAGGATTTTTAGACAGTAATACATCAACAATTTCATGCAACACATTCCAATTTTCTATGATCCCGATTTTTACAAAATCAATGGCAAAACGATCAAATAGTAAATCAATCTGACGTTTCATCAATTCAATACTTGTCCAATGGCATGATGTAAAATCAATATCATTTTGAACCGTATTCGCTGTACAAACAGATAATCCATATACTTTTAATGCTTCAAAAGTTTTGACATCTGCCGTGATTCCTGCTCCATTAGATGGATCAAATCCAGCAATTGTTAGGGTATATGGACGTTGTTTCATCTGTGTTTTCTTAAAAGTACTTATCTATCTTTTTTAATAGTTTTAAGCGTGTCATAAATGGCTTGAAAACTCTCTAAAGGTTTCTCTGCATTCCATATTCCGCCCAAAACACCAACACCTTTGTATCCAAGATCAAATGTTGCCTGTAAGGTCTTTTGGTTAATCCCGCCCATTCCTATTACGAATGCGTCTAGATCATTTACATCAAAACCTTTTCCTTGATATCCCGCTTTTGAAATTGAACCAAAAACCGGACTCAGTAACACATATTCAAAATCAACAATACAATTTTTGATATCTTCTTTAGAATGAAAAGAACTGCTTACTTTCAGGCCTTTGTTTTCATAACTTTTCACATATTCTTCTAGTGTATTACCCAAATCCAATCGTGGTTGTTCTTGAATATGAATACCTCTAAGATCAAACTCCAGACATAATTCATGAAACTGATGTAGCATTATTCGGTTGTGATATTTATCTTCTATCTCACCAAGTAACATCCTATACCCCTCAATATCCAGAGTCGGTTTTCTAAAATGGAGTACATCTAATCCTTTTCGAAAAAGTTCATTAATCTGATGAGATTCATTTTCTAATTCCCGTTCTGATGTAAGTATTATTAGCATTGCATGTTCTTATTACAAATAAACTTCACTTCCTTTATCTTTAAACTCTTCAGCCTTTTCTTTCATTCCAGCTTCTAACGCTTTTTGATCATCAATTTCTTTCTTGGCCGCATAATCTCTAACTTCTTGCGAGATTTTCATTGAGCAAAACTTAGGGCCACACATACTACAAAAATGTGCAATTTTTGCTCCTTCTGCTGGCAATGTTTCATCATGATATTCTCTTGCTAATTCTGGGTCAAGCGAAAGATTAAATTGATCTTCCCAACGAAACTCAAAACGAGCTTTACTTAAAGCATCATCTCTGTGCTGCGCCCCTGGGTGACCTTTTGCAAGGTCTGCAGCATGTGCCGCTAATTTATATGTAATTACACCAGTTCTAACATCTTCTTTATTTGGTAATCCTAAATGTTCTTTTGGGGTTACGTAGCAAAGCATTGCTGTACCATACCATCCAATCATAGCTGCACCAATACCCGAAGTAATATGATCATATCCTGGAGCTATATCTGTAGTCAAAGGCCCTAAGGTATAAAAAGGAGCTTCTCCACAGGCTTCTAATTGTTTGTCCATATTGGCTTTGATCATATGCATAGGTACATGTCCAGGTCCCTCAATAAAGGTTTGCACATCATGTTTCCATGCAATTTTCGTTAATTCTCCCAGTGTTTCTAATTCGGCAAACTGAGCTTCATCATTGGCATCTGCAATACATCCCGGACGCAATCCATCTCCTAATGAAAAAGCCACATCGTAGGCTTTCATGATTTCACAAATTTCTTCAAAATGAGTATATAAAAAGCTTTCTTTATGATGAGCAAGACACCATTTTGCCATTATTGATCCTCCTCTAGACACGATTCCTGTTATTCGTTTGGCTGTCATGGGTACATAAGCCAGGCGCACTCCTGCATGGATTGTAAAATAATCAACTCCTTGTTCTGCCTGTTCTATTAATGTATCTTTAAATATCTCCCAAGTTAAGTCTTCGGCCTTACCATTTACTTTTTCTAATGCTTGATAAATAGGTACTGTCCCTATAGGTACTGGAGAATTACGTATAATCCACTCACGCGTTTCATGAATGTTCTTACCTGTTGAAAGATCCATAATGTTATCTGCTCCCCAACGACATGCCCAAACCGCTTTTTCTACTTCTTCTTCTATACTTGATGTTGTGGCAGAATTACCAATATTAGCGTTGATTTTTACCAAAAAGTTTCTTCCTAAAATCATAGGTTCACTCTCTGGGTGATTAATGTTAGAAGGAATTACTGCCCTACCTCGTGCCACTTCTTCTCTTACAAACTCTGGTGTTATTACCTCCGGAATACTTGCTCCAAAATCTTGACCTGGATGTTGTTTAGATAATCGTTTTACCTCTTGCAGTTTTTGATTTTCGCGTATTGCTACATACTCCATCTCGGGAGTAATAATACCCTGTTTGGCGTAATACATTTGCGAAACATTTTTTCCTTTTTTTGCACGTTTTGGTTTGCGAATATGATTAAATCTTAAATGATCAAGGTCAGCATCATTTAATCGTTCATTACAATAAACCGATGAAAAACTATCCAACTCCTCGACATCATCGCGATCTAACACCCACTGTTCGCGAATGGGCTCTATCCCGTTATGAACATTTATTGTTTTTGAAGGATCTGTATACGGCCCACTAGTGTCATATACCGTTACAGGTTGATTAGGCGTTTTTTTCTGCGTAAAGCTATCCACAGTATCATCCAACGAGATCTCTCTCATAGCCACATTAATTTGAGGATGAATATTTCCTTTTACATAGATTTTTTTTGAATTTGGAAATGGTTTTGTGGTAATCACTTTCTCTTGAGGAGCAGTATCTTTTTTCTTCATCGTTATTATGTTTGTGTACGTAATTAGTGTTTTGTATATATTCTGATTCTACCCACCTTGGGTGGCTTTTATAATCGTTATATTGTCGTTTTCCTCTACAATAGCCCGATCCCACCTTTCTTTTGTAATTATTTCATTATTAATAGCTATAGCTATTCCATTAGTAGCAATATTCAAATGCTTCAATAACATATAGACTGAAGTATTTTCTGAAATGGATTGGGATTGATTATTAACGTTTATGGTCATATCATTGTTTAGATTAATCCATAAACTTTAGGCTACGTGCACCTTTTTAAAGAAGATAAATCACACGGTATCTGTGATATTAACTTTTCCCTTCGTCGGTACTAACCGCATCAGGTTCAAAGGGTATTTCTCAGACCTAACCTAAGTTAAGGACACCCCTAAAGTTTATGTTATAAAAATAGTAAAAACCTATATATAATTAATACTATATAGACTCTAAATTAAAATTTTAAAGTTGCACCCAGTAAGAAATTAATTCCTGCCTGAGGATAGAAACCTGCACCTTCGACTGTTGTTACTGTTCCTGGGTTTGAAAAATCATCATCAAATGTGAAAAAAAATCCGTTTGACACATATTCTTCATCAAATACATTATTTACCAATCCAGTAAGTACAACCGACTTAAAAATTGGGATGTTTTTGATTTCATAAATAATATTGAGATCATTTATAAAAAAGCTATCTAATTTTGATGTCTCGCTATCAATATTCCCCATATACTGTTCTCCTACAAATTTGGACAAGAATCCTAGTTGAAGATTTTTTAAAGGTTGATAAATAAACATATTACCTGCCACTACGTTTGGCGAATACGAAATATTGGTATTCCCAAGATTAACCAAACTACCATCTCTAGAGGTTACAAAATCTTTATTCTTATTTGTGCTTACAGCTACATTGGGTTTTACTACGAATTTATCCGAAAGTCTTATATCCGCGTCTATTTCAATTCCCAAACGAAAGCTTTCGCCGCTAGTCGCTCTAATTGGCGCTCCAACATCATCTAATGCTCCTGTTAATACCAATTGATCTTTATACCACATATAGTAAATATTAGTATTTACTATGGTCTTATTTTTTGAAAATCTCCAACCTAACTCAATGTCATTTAATTGTTCGGCAGTATTAATACCATTTTCAAAATCACTTCTTCTTGGTTCTCTATTAGCCCTGGCATAAGAAACATACAATTGGTTGCCATCATTAACTTGATAAGTTGCTCCTAATTTTGGGTTGAAGAATTCGTATGTTTCATCTACTTCTAACGCAACTCTATCAGAAGTCAAACCAGAAGTTTCATAATCAACAAAACGCCCTTGCAAGTCTACAAAAGCTGACCATTTATCATCAATTCTATAGGTAGTTTTTCCAAAAATGGTAAATTCATTTTTTGTTCCATTACCAAAATAATAATTATCCCGTATCTCTGATCCCCCAGCATTTTGAGCCCAGATGACTTCGCCAAAATGATCTCCATCATAGTGGCTATAAAAAGCTCCAAAATCTACATCCCAATTACTGTTCTTATAATTGGCCGAAGCGTTTACTACATAGAAATCATTATCCAACCATCGCCTGCGGATCAAATCTGTTGTATTAATGGTTTCTCCTCCAATCACAATGGGTGTAAAATCATAAAATGCAAAATCTTCGTCTTCCTTATATTGCTCAAAAAAACCTCTTCCGTATGTATAGTTTAGTCCTAAGTTTGTAGACCAATGGTTATTATATCGTTGATTCCAATGTAATTGATAATGATCTTGTTTATAGTTATCTACTTCATTATCATAGAAACGAGTATCTCCATTTTCATCGGTATATAATCCGGCAGGATTAAAAGTTCGATCGGTATCTAATGTGGCTTGATCAATCCCAAACCACGATTGATAGGTTATCTCATGCCCTCCAAAAGCAACGGCCTTGATCAATGTATTATCATCTACAAAAGACCCCTGTAAAAAGTAAGATTTTAAATCTGAAGAAGCTCGATCGATATATCCATCTGATGCTATAGCAGATAAGCGCCCGGCAATCTCAATATGTTCATTGATCAATCCGGTACTAAATTTTACATTGTGTCTTCTGGTACCAAAAGAACCAAACGAATTTGATATTTCGGCATTTGCAACCTCAGAAACAGCATCTGTAAGCAAGTTTAAACTAGCTCCAAAAGCACCAGAACCATTTGTTGAAGTTCCTACACCACGTTGCAATTGTAAATTTTCTATCGAAGATGCAAAATCGGGCAAATTCACCCAAAACGTCCCCTGGCTCTCGGCGTCATTAAATGGTATCCCATTTAAGGTAACATTTACTCTAGATGCATCACTGCCTCGAACTCTAATGTAGGTATACCCAATTCCTGTTCCTGCATCTGTAGTAGTTACTACTCCAGGTAAATAATTTAATAATATCGGAATGTCTTGACCTAGATTGCGCTCTGCCAACTCTTCTTTAGATAAATTCGAATGAGTAATTGGAGAATCGGCATCTACACGAATTGATTTCACCAAAACTTCATCTAGTTTCTCTAGAACTTCTTCGAGCTGTACATTTATCGCATTGTCTTTTATTAAATCAACAATTCGCTCTACTCTTTCTGTACCTTGGTAGCTAAAAACTAGGGTGTATGTTTCTTTTTCTAAATAAAAACTGAACTCCCCTTCGGTATTTGTTTGTATCCCCGTTGTAGTTCCTTTAATGCTAACTGTTACACCAGATATAGGTTGTTGATTTTGATCGGTAACTATACCCGATAACTGAAATTCTTGAGCAAGAATCTGACTACAGCACAGCAAGATTGTAATGCAAAATATTATGTGTTTCATTCGTAAATGATTTTTACGAATAAAAGGGGTAATTACTCTACTATTAAAATTGATTATAACACCTACAGAATTAACTGAACAGTATATTTCACCCTATACTATAATATCTAAACATACTTATAGTTTTGGCAGTCCCTTGGCAGCATTACCTGCCCAGGTTCATCGGGTATGATCTCAGCTTAGTCCTGAAGTATAACCTTCAGGCGTTAGCACCCCTTTGAGATTTCTGCGCAAAAATAATATGTTTTATTGATTTATTGTAACTTTATTAAGCATAAAACAATCCTTCTTGTTTTTTTCAGTTATCAAGTAAGGTGAATTAAGGATATGAAGAATACGAAAAGATCGGTAACTTTTAAAATTATCTCGGGGTATTTACTAGCGGGTCTCCTTGCTGTAACTGCTTTTTGGGTTATTTATCAGCAATTAAATAATTACACCCAAACTACCGAAATGGAAAATGAAAACAACGAAAAACTCTTTTTGGTAGGAGAGGCTATTACCGGATTATATGAGGCTGAAAGTTTAACCAGAAATATTGTACAAACATACGACACTAATAAGTTTAAAACCTATAAGACAAAAATAGACACCATTTTATATACTATTCATAAGGTTTCAGAAATATCTGATGATACTTTGCAAACCAGAAAAATTGATAGCATCAAATATCTTATAGATAGTAAAAATCAAAACTTTCAAGAACTTATTACTATATACGAGCAACGAAAGAAAAAAGGGCTCTATGAAACTGCAATTGATGAATTAAAAAAATCCAATCCTAATTTTGGCAATTATACCGATTATGATAAAAGGTTTAAAGAATTTAGTGGAAGTGATCAAAAGCGCTTCATTAATATACTCGAAATGTCTAAAAAGGATAATGCCAAAAGATTAACAAATCAAACGGTAGATTCTTTGGCTACCTCGGTGAAACAAGTACTTGCAGAGCTTGAAGAAAAAGATAAAAAATATAAGCGAGAAATATCGATTAAAGAAAATAACCTCTTAAAAAATGATCAGGTTATTACCAAACAGTTAAGAGACTTATTGGCAGCTATAGAACGAAACGAAAGAAATCAATATCGTGAACGTTTGGAAGCTTCAACAAAAATATTGAATAACACCTCTAATATCATCCTTATCATTGCAGCAATAAGCGTATTGATTGCAATTATCTTTCTGTTTTTGATCACCAAAGACATCTCTAAAAGTCAAAAGTATCGTAATGAGTTAGAGACCGAGAAAACGTATACAGAATCTCTTTTAAAAACTCGCGAATCTTTAATTAATACAGTTACTCATGACTTGCGGTCTCCCTTAAACACTGTGATTGGTTACTCTGATTTATTAGAACGAACGGGGCTTAACAATAAACAAACACACTACTTGGGTCATTTAAAAAAATCATCTGATTATATTCTTCATTTGGTTAATGATCTCCTTGATTTATCAAAACTAGAGGCCGGCAAAATGATTATCGAAGAATTACCGTTTTCTCCCAAAAAACTAATTGAAAACACTATTTCTAGTGTTATTCCAATAAACGACAAGAAAAATCTCGATATACGAATTGTAACCGATGGTAAATTAAACAAGCAATTTTTAAGTGATCCTTTTAGAATAAAACAAATATTAACTAATCTGGTAAATAATGCCTATAAATTTACTGATGAAGGGTCGATTACAATAGACAGTAAAATAATTGAGAACGGATTATCAGAAAAACAATTAGTAATATCTGTAAAAGATACCGGTATCGGAATCACCAAACAACAACAAAAATATATTTTTGAGGAATTCTCTCAGGGAGATGAGAATACCGAAAAACGATTTGGAGGATTTGGTTTAGGTCTTGCCATCACCAAAAAAATAATAAAACTACTAGATGGTAAAATAACCTTGGACAGTGAACCAGATAAAGGAAGTAATTTCACTTTCTATATCCCAATCAAACTTTCTAACTCATTAATTCCTGAAGAAGAAACTGAAATTTCGGAAATACAGAACTTTTCTAACAAAAAAGTATTGATTGTCGACGACGACCCAAGTCAACTGGCATTAACTAGTGAGGTTGTAACTCTAGCAGGTTTATCATATGATGTTTGTAAAAATGGTTTGGATGCTATTTCTTTATTACAAAATAATGAATACGATCTTGTTCTTACAGATATTCAGATGCCAAAAATGGACGGTTTCGAGCTTTTGAAATCAATAAAAACCAGCACAAATCATTTTGATGTCCCCGTAATTGCTTTATCAGGACGAACTGACACTTCATTCTCTGAATATCAAGAAGCCGGATTTTTGGGAAATCTTAGAAAGCCATACGCTCCAAAAGAATTAATAGATCTTATCGCAGAAATCTTAAGTGTAGATATAGTTGATTATGATGAACAACTGAAAGAGGAAGTATCGACCGATGAATATTCGTTAAACGATTTAATGCTTTTTGCACATGGTGATTCTGATTCTTTATACGCTATCCTGGATACTTTTTATGAAAGTACTGTCGACAATATAGATGATCTAAAATTGATGGTCTCTGAGAGCAAAATTGATCATATAAAGAAAATTGCTCATAAGATGTTACCTATGTTTAAACAGATCAAAGCAAAAGAAGTAGTGCCTATATTAGTAAAATTAGAACATCCTGATCAATATAGTTTGGACAGTGCATCAATACTGGATTTGGCACAAGAGGGAATCACAAAAATAGAATCGCTAATAGACAAGTTGAAAGTAGAAAACTAAAGACTTATATCATACTGTTTCAACTTATTATACAATGTTTTTCTATCAATAGATAACATTCTGGCGGCCTTCGCTTTATTGCCATTAGCTTTCTCTAGAGCATCAAGAATTAATTCTTGTTCGTTTTGATTCTTGAACAACCCATAAGTTTGCTTTGCATTTTGCGAAGCATATGCAATATCATTAGGTAAAATATCTTGTGTGATCATATCACTTTGAGAAAGAAGAACTGATCGCTTTACAATATTTTTGAGTTCTCTTAGATTTCCCGGCCAATCATATTTTTTAAATGATTCTAATACCTCATCGGCAAAACCCACAACATGTTTATCCAATTCTTTATTAGATTCTTCGAGAAAATGATTAGCAAACAGCATTAAATCCTCAATCCTATCCTTTAAAGGAGGGACTTTGATCGAAAATTCATTAAGCCTATGATATAGATCTTCTCTAAATTCTCCCTCTTTTACCGCAAGACTAAGATCCTCATTGGTTGCAGCAATCACTCGTATATCCACTTCAATTTCTTTATTACTACCAACGGGTTTAATTTTTCTTTCCTGAAGTGCTCTTAGCAATTGTACTTGTAATTCGTAACTAAGGTTACCTATTTCATCCAGAAATAAAGTTCCCCCATTAGCGGCTTCAAAATGCCCCACCTTATCATTTACAGCTCCAGTGAAAGAGCCTTTAATATGTCCAAAAAATTCGCTTGAGGCAATTTCTTTTGGCACTGCTCCACAGTCTACAGCTACAAATGGCTTTTCTGATCTTTTACTTGCCTTATGAATACTACTGGCAACATATTCTTTTCCTGTTCCACTATCTCCTACAACCAAAACAGACATCCGTGTTGGAGCAACCAAAGCCACATATTCATTTAATTTTTTTGAGGCATCGCTTACTCCTCGAACAAAATTATCATTTGAGTTTTCGTCTATTCTTTTAATTCTGGATTCCTTTTTTTCAGACGTCTTGACTTTTGAAATAGTACCTTTCAAGGCTTTTTCTATGGTTTGCAGAATAGTATCTGGATTAAAGGGCTTAGAGACATAATCAAAAGCTCCTTGTTTGATAGCATTTACAGCCATATTAACCTCGGCATAACCGGTCATTATAATAACTTGAGTATTGGAGTTGTTTTCAAGGATCTCGTCTAATAAAGTAGTTCCATCTCTATCTGGCAATCTTACATCTGCTAATACAATGTCAAAAGCGCTTTCTTTAATTTTGGGAATAGCTTCATTACCCGAAAATGCCGTAGAGACTTCATATTCATTTTTCTCTAAAAAAGTTTTGAGCATGGTGCAAAAAGCCACATCATCTTCAACAATAAGTATTTTAGACATATTCTATAATTTATTGAGCAAAAACTATGTTATAAAATTACAATTTAAAACACTTAATTTGGGTAAAAACATAAAAAAAGAGACTCTTGGGATTGAGTCTCTTTTTTAGCACTAAACAACTTTATATCGTCCTTGGTTGCAAAACGATATCCTTTTTCTACCCCTAGATTTAAGATTTATTGTCGTTTGGCGTAATCCATTCGCCATTAGCGCTTGCAAATACAACTTTTTTGTTGTTATTATTATCGTGTAAAATGATTTTATATGTATTATCCTTGGACATAAAAGCTTTTACAACTCTTAGTTTTTGATAATCCCTAGCTACAGCTTCCTGTACCGATAAAGGCAATTCAACCACTTTTATCTCAGTATATTCTTGTTGCTCATACTCATAATCCCAAAATTCGAAATCATCATTTACTGCTAATTCATCTTGAGCTAAAACACCCTGTGCCGAAAAGATACTTACTACAATCGCTACTATCATTGGTAACTTTTTCATTGGGTTATTGGTAAAATTATTTCTACAGTTTAATAATAGTAATAATTGTTCCAAAGAAATCAAGTATAGACTAATTCATGTAATTTGCTTATAATCAATGATTTGAGTATTTTACTAAATGAGATAATCCAGATCAAAAAGTGTGGAATACACATTAAAGTGTAGAAATATTACACGCTTTTGTTGTAGATAGAAATTACAAAAGGGGTTTTTTTCGATTTATCTTTTTTTCGGATTGCTTTTGCTTACTGTCCAAACGTCTTTTAATAGCCGCTTTAGAAGGCTTTGTAGTCTTTCTTTTTTTGGGAATATGAAGATTGGTTTTTAGAATTTCTAAAAACCTTTTTATTACTAATTCTTTATTTCTGTGTTGACTTCGACTATCACCGCACTGAAGTATTAAAACACCTGCTTTGGTTAATCTTGAAGATAGTTTTTGGTTTAACAATAATTTCTCATCATCAGTAAGTCCTAGGGAATCTCCTACAGCAAAACTAAGCTCAATTTTTGAAGACACCTTATTAACATGCTGCCCCCCAGCACCAGAACTCCTAATAGCTTTAAACTTTAATTCATGTATGATAATCGAAGTGTTCACGAAAATAATTTTACCTGATGCGCAGATTTCAGCAAATCATTTACTGATTTAACAGGATTAAATGTAGTAAGAGGAACTTCTACAAAAATACTGATCCAGTTTGACATAGCTCCATTCCACAATCCCGGTAATTCAAGTGCCTTAAGGGTTTTACCGTTCATTGTCTTTTTGGTAATAAATCCTGCTTCGGGATCTACAAAATCCAATAAATTAAATTTATTGCCCTTATAATCTCTTACTCCACATACTAGATCCACCGGGTTAAAATGAGTAGCACTATTAAGAATATCTCTTTGCCGAGGGTCTTTTTTATTAATCTGTGGCGTTTCGATAATCTGAAGTATTAATCTGCCGTTTTCTTTTTTAATCCAAAATGGTCCTCCTCCAGGTTCACCCTCATTAATTACCATACCACAAACGCGAATTGGACGATTTAATGCTGCTCTTAAAAACTGAAGTTTGTACTTTTCTGAGAATTTATCAAAATCAATAGGGAGTCTAACATTTAACTGTTGTACTAATAATTTTTTGATATCTTTTAATTCGTCTTCTGTTGGATTTTTTTTGTCAATTGCATCGAGAATCTTAAAAACTTCATCTTGGATTTCAATTAATTTACCTGCCAATACTTTTTTATAACCAGAAACTTCGTTTTGGTACTTACCCACTACAACATTATCAATGTTTTTAATATAAATAATATCGGCATCCAGATCATCCAGATTTTCAATAAGTGCACCATGCCCTCCCGGTCTAAACATTAACATTCCATCATCGGTACGAAAAGGTTCATTATCTTCATCTACAGCAATGGTATCGGTTTCAGGCTTTTGAAAGGAATAGGATATAATAAAGTTCGTTTTGGTTTTTCCTTCAACCTTCTTCTTAATTCTCTCAAATTCTCCTTTAAATCCCTGTAAATGTTCTTTAGAAATCGTGAAATGTAGTTTAGAATCACCATTTTGATTCGTATTATACCCCGCCGCCTCATATAAATGCTCTTCAAAAGATGTCGCTATACTGTCTGTATAATTGTGAAAAGGTAATAGCCCTTTGGGGTATGCTCCAAAGTGCAATCCCTTTTCTTTTAACATCATTTCTATAAAGATATAAAGTTGCTTTCCTTCAGATAATGATTCAAATTTTGGATAAGCCTCACGCACTTTACTCATTACCAAGTCATAAAAAGGAAATTTCTCTAACCCAATTAGAAAAAGACGAATGGCATCAGCTTTTTCATGATTTGTATATGAGTTTAAGCTTTCTTTATTATAATCGTAATTATCCAAAAATCTAAATAGATCTTTGAACATTCGCGTGGCTGCTCCAGAAGCTGGAACAAATTTTATAGTTTCAAGATTTGCCGACCTAGAATCATATATTTTAATAAGTTCGGATTGGTAATTTTCTGAGAATTTTAAAATCCCATTATCGTGGGTAGCAGGGCTTCTTAATGCTACAAAAGGAATTCCATTTTTAAATGTTTCTATTTGAGATAATACCTTGTCAACTGTTAAGCCTTTAGACTTAATAAGTTTAATATCTTTATCTGTTATGTTCACTTTTTTGTTCTATTAATTGGTCAATACTAGTGATTGCCTTCTCTAAACGAGAAATTTGATCTCCTTTTATCACTATATACGGAAGGCCATAATTGTCCAAAACCGTTTTAAATTTGAAAAACATTTCTTCTCTATCATGAGGTTTATCTCTTAAATCATCTGGCACCCAAGGTGTATCAATATAAGTCAAAAGATACAAATCATAAACGTTTTGTAATGAAATTTTATTTAGGCTTTCTGGGACTCTACCGTCATAATATACTTCTGCATATACTTTTAATTCTAAAAGGTTTGTGTCGCAAAACAATACTTTGTTACCTTTTTGAGCATACTTATTTTCTAATCGCATCTGACCTTTGGCAATAGGAAGCAGATCGACATAAGTACAACTCTCTTTAGTAATATCCCATTTTTCTTGAAGATATTCTCTCATATATTCTGGCACCCAATCGGTAGCATAATGTTTAGCTAATTGTTTTGACAACGTAGTTTTCCCTGTCGATTCAGGGCCAAAAAGCACTACTTTTATGCAGTCACTGGGTTTTTGTTTAAGCTTTTCTTCCATGCGAGGTAACCAAAAATTGCCATTACGGTAAACAATACATACTGAAAACTAGTAAAAGTAAATCCCTTATAAAAATACAAGGGTATCGAAATTATATCTCCCAAAATCCAAAATATCCAGTTTTCAATTTTCCTACGGGCCATTAACCACATCCCAACAAAAAATATAGCAGTAGTTAATGTATCTACATAGGCTGTCCAATCATTCCATTTATCAAAAGTAAGATATACAACGTATACAAAAATCAAAGTTCCAACAAAAATTAAAACCTGGATTAACTTCTCCATAGAATTTGTTCTTGTAATAGGAGTTGTATGAGTTTCATCTACTTTTCGAGTCCATACATACCAACCATAAATGCTCATTACAAAATAATATCCATTGATCATCATATCACCCAATAACGACCATTGTAAAAGTAGGTACACATAAATAGCGGTACTTATAATACCTGTAGGATATACCCATATCTTATTAAACCATGCATAAAAAACACTTGCAACTCCAAAAAAAACAGCAATAATCTCAAGAATTATATGCAAAGTCGAATATGTCGCATATTGTCCAAAGAAAAAGTCAAAAATTTGGTTCATAATCGCTTCTATTGCTTTTTACCATTTTCATATATACCAATACGTGCTCCATATCTCCAAATGCCTTTTTTATTTCTTGGGTCAAAAACGGCATTACCTCGTCATATTTACCGTAGACCTGAGTGCTTAATGGGTTTTCTAAAATGGTGAATTTTGATAATCTTAATTGCTTTATAAATCTAATAATATGATTCTCATAATCATTTTGTAGCGGTGTAAGTGTTAATTCAACAGAGATTTGCATGCTTAAACTAAGTTTTAAATTATAAAAACAAAAATTACATTTTAGTGGGCCGGCGTTGCATATACACATGTAAAACCTTCGAATTCTATATAGACCAAATCGTAATGACTTATTTTATTTTCATAATTAATTGCTCCAAAAACAAAAGGGTAGTCCAAGGTAAAAGAAGAAATATAAATATGCTGCTCAAAACTTAGACCCGCCGTTCCATACAATTTATACAAAGACTCCTTTGCTCCCCATATTACTGTTAGCGCACGAACTTCATCCAAATTTTGAGTTTCTAAATACTCTTTTTCTCCAACATTCACGAATTTATGTGCAATTCGATTAATTTTTTCTCTTTGTTTTTCGATATCGATCCCTACCAATTTATCACTAACAATAATCCCGGCAAATTCATAAGAATGAGAAATAGAAATTTGCCTACCATCTTTAAGGTGAGGTTTTCCAAATGTATCATAGCTCAAATCATAATCTGAGTAACCCAATACTGCCAGCAAATGCCGAACACTCATAAAACCTTTGCGATGCATTTCGGATTTCATATGATCAACTCGATCCTGACAATGTTGTGTTAATTGTATTCCTTCGCACAACGTTTCGTATGATTCTTCAATCTTCCAAATCAACACATTAGTGCTTTCATCTACTGTTATAGTTTTGTAAAGAGGCATTTAAATTCTTAAAGTTATTGTGTATCTTTGCAAACCGAAAATCGAAGGATTAACTTCTTTGTTTTCGAAAAACGAATTTAGAATAATTTAGTGCCAAATACTAGAATGCACTTCATAAACATAAAATAAATACTATGAGCACCAAAACTGTACCTTATGTTCCTTACAAAGTGAAAGATATTTCTTTAGCTGCTTGGGGAAGAAAAGAAATCGAATTGGCTGAAGCAGAAATGCCTGGACTTATGTCTCTTCGCGAAGAATACAAGGATGAGCAACCTCTTAAAGGCGCTCGTATTGCAGGTTGTCTTCATATGACAATTCAAACCGCAGTATTAATCGAAACATTACAAGCTCTTGGAGCAGAAGTAACCTGGAGTTCTTGTAACATCTTCTCTACGCAAGATCAAGCAGCAGCAGCGATAGCAGATGCTGGCATCCCAGTATATGCCTGGAAAGGGATGAATGAGGAAGAATTTGATTGGTGTATCGAACAAACATTATTTTTCGGAGAAGACCGTAAGCCATTAAACATGATTCTTGATGATGGTGGGGATTTAACAAATATGGTGTTAGACAAGTACCCAGAATTAGTAGACGATATCAAAGGTCTCTCTGAAGAAACTACTACAGGTGTACATCGTTTATACGAAAGAATGAAAAATGGTACATTACCAATGCCTGCGATAAATGTAAACGACTCTGTTACCAAATCGAAGTTTGATAATAAGTATGGTTGTAAAGAAAGTGCTGTTGATGCTATTCGTCGTGCAACCGATATTATGTTGGCAGGAAAACGTGTAACAGTATGTGGATATGGTGATGTTGGTAAAGGAAGTGCTGCATCTTTTAAAGGAGCAGGAAGTATCGTTACTGTAACAGAAATAGATCCAATTTGTGCACTACAAGCTGCAATGGATGGTTTTGAAGTGAAGAAATTAGAAACCGTTATCGGTAACAGCGATATCGTAATCACTACAACTGGAAACAAAGATATTGTACAAGGTCGTCATTTTGAAGCATTAAAAGACAAGGCTATTGTTTGTAATATTGGTCATTTTGATAATGAAATTGATATGGCTTGGTTAAACGATAATTACGGTCATACAAAAGATACTATTAAACCTCAGGTAGATAAGTACAATATCAACGGAAAAGATATTATTATTCTTGCAGAAGGACGTTTGGTAAATCTAGGTTGTGCTACAGGTCATCCAAGTTTTGTAATGAGTAATTCTTTCACAAACCAAACTCTAGCACAAATTGAACTTTGGAAAAATAGTGAAGAATATAACAATGAAGTGTATATGTTGCCGAAACATCTAGATGAAAAGGTAGCAAAATTACACTTAGCCAAAATCGGTGTTGAATTGACAGAATTACGTACCGATCAAGCCGAATATATTGGTGTTACTGTAGAAGGACCATATAAGCCAGAACATTACAGGTACTAAAAAAATAACAACACTGTTATTTAATAAACAAGAACCCTTATCTTTCGATAAGGGTTCTTTCGTTTTTACTCTTTTGTATTATAAGTACGATACATAACCGAATATAAAACTTGTAACAAAAAGACTACAGCATCGTCATATTAACTCAATCAAAAAGCAAACTTCTATGAGTACTTTAAAAATCACTAATCTATCCAAAACGTATCCAAATGGTGTAAAAGCCTTAAATAATGTAAGTATAGAACTAGAAAATGGAATGTTTGGACTACTTGGACCAAATGGAGCTGGTAAATCATCTCTTATGCGTACTCTGGCAACCTTACAAGAAGCTGATTCTGGAACGGCAACATTAGACGACATTGACATTCTTAACCAACCTGCAGAACTAAGAAAAGTACTCGGTTATCTACCGCAAGAGTTTGGTGTTTACCCAAGAATATCAGCCGAACAATTACTAGATCATTTAGCTATTTTAAAAGGGTTTATCAATGCCAAAGAGCGTAAAGAAATGGTAAAGTATCTTCTAGACAAAGTTAACTTATATGATAAGCGTAAAAAAAGCGTAAAAGGATTTTCTGGAGGAATGAAACAGCGTATTGGTATAGCCCAAGCACTTATTGGAAACCCTAAATTGATCATCGTAGATGAACCTACTGCAGGTCTTGATCCAGGAGAACGAAATCGATTTTATAACCTTCTGGCTAATGTAGGCAAAGAAGTCATTGTGATTCTTTCGACTCATATTGTAGATGATGTAAGAGAACTATGTACCAAAATGGCTATAATGAATTTTGGAGAAATTGTATACCACGGTGCTCCAGATACCGCCATAAACGAATTGCAGGATAAAGTATACCAAAAAATCATAGAGCTACAAGAATTAGAAGAATATGCTAGTAGATACAGTATTATTTCTAACAAAATGGTAGGCGGTAAGCCATTAATCCATATATCTAGTGATGCAAATCCAGGAGACGGTTTTGAAAAAGTAAAACCCAATCTTGAGGATGTGTTCTTTTCTAAAATTAACACAAACAATGTACTTGTTTAATCACTAAATCTGAGATTATGTTTAAAAATTTCTTCGTATCAGAATTAAAATACACGCTGAAACAGCCCTTGGTATATATCATGCTATTATTAATGACTTTGATGGTATTTGGCGCTACAGCAAGTAACAATATACAGATAGGTGGTTCTATTGGTAACATATATAGAAACTCGCCATATACTATTACCTTATACACTACGGTAATGACCATATTTGGTTTAATGATAGCTACTGCTTTTTTTAATAATGCAGCTTTACGAGATCACAGTAACGGATTTCATGAGATCCTTTTTAGCACACCGTTAAGTAAATCAGGATATTTCTTTGGACGATTCTTTGGGGCGCTATTATTATCTACCATACCTATGCTCGGAGTTTTTTTGGGATCTATAGTTGGTTCTGTTCTCGCTCCAATATTTGGATGGATGGAGCCTGATAGGTTTGGCGATTTCCATCTAGAAACCTTTATCAATAATTATTTTCTTTTTATACTCCCTAATATGTTTTTTGCCGGAACTATTATATACACTATGGCAAATAAATGGAAAAGCACTGTAGTTTCATTTGTAGGAGCGCTAATCATTATTATCGCCTACATCGTATCGGGCACCCTTACTTCGGATATTGATAATGAAACTCTGGCTGCCATGACAGATGTTTTTGGAATTAGGACCTATTCGGTAGACACCAAATACTTTACTCCGGCAGAAAAAAACACAATCAACCCAGGTTTTAGTGGTATTCTTTTGCAAAACAGATTACTATGGACTGGAGTTGGGATTGTAATTTTACTTCTATCCTATTTTAGCTTTTCGTTTAAAGAAAAAAACAAAAAAGTAAAGAAAAAAGACAAGGGAACTAGTGTCGAAAAAAAGGTTTTTTCTTTACCAAAATTAGATCCTCAATTTTCTGGAAAAACAGAATGGATACAATTTAAAAGCTTCTTTCATACTAACTTTTTAAGCATTATTAAGAGTGTAACTTTCAAAATTCTATTCCTTTTTAGTGCAATAATTTTAGTCTCTGACCTCATAGGAGGATTTGAATATTTTGGCTTAAAATCATATCCTTTAACCTACAAATTAATCGATTCTATTAATGACAACACTTTGTTGTTTACGATTATTATTCTCGTATTCTTTAGTGGTGAGTTGGTTTGGCGAGACAGAGAAAGTAAAATTAACGAAGTAGTCGATGCAACAGCGCATACATCTTTCATTTCATTAGCTGCAAAAGCACTCTCTTTGGTAGGGATAACGGTGATACTACATGGGTTTTTTATTCTTTGTGGAGTTCTTTATCAATTAGGCAACGGATATACTCGCCTTGAATTAGATATTTACATTTTAGATTTTTTATATAGCAATCTACCCATATTTATTATATGGAGTGGCGTAATGATTATGATACAAGTATTACTAAACAATAAATACCTGGGGTACTTTATATCTATACTTGTTATTTTCGTTTGGGCTTTAATGATGAATATTTTTGATATTGAATCTAATATGTTGACTATTGGAGCAAGACCTTCTCTTGAGTATTCTGACATGAATGCTTTTGGTCCAGGATTTAAAGGTGCAATGTGGTTTAGTTTGTATTGGGTTTTATTTTCTGCACTTTGCCTTATTATTGCAGGTGCTCTATGGAATCGCGGAGTCCTTAGCTCGTTATTAAATCGAATAAAAACAGCCAGAAAACAAGTACCTAAGGCGTATCGTGTTTCTATTGCCATTACTGCTTTTGCATGGATCGCAGTCGCAGGTTTTGTATATTATAATACTCAGGTATTAAATACCTATAAAACTTCGGATGAGTTAGAGAACTTATCCGCAGAATATGAAAAGAAATACAAAAAATATCAGGATATAAAAATTCCTAAAGTTACTGGTGTTAACTATTTTATCGACATATTTCCTTATGAAAGAAATGTTAACACAAAGGCAATTGTAAAGCTTACCAATGAAAATACTGTTGCCATAGATTCTTTACATTTTAATGTAGACAATGAATGGGACACCACTTTTAATATCCCACAATCCGAATTGGTTTATGAGGATAAAGATTTTGGATATTTAATTTACAAACTCCAACAACCTTTAGCACCTAATGAGACTATCAAAATTGAAATTACGAATAACTATCTCACCAAAGGGTTTACAGATGATAGGGGAAATACTCGAGTTATAAAAAATGGTACCTTTTTAAATAACTTCCAGATACTTCCGGCTTTAGGATATAATGAAAGTGTTGAATTATCTGAAAAAAGTACTCGAAAAAAATACGGACTACCTCCTAAAGCAAGAGCTCCAAAATTACAGAAAGGACCAAATCAATATCATATGAACAATTATCTTACTGATGGTCGTTCGGATTATATTGATGTAGAAACCATTATTTCTACTGCAGACGATCAAGTGGCTATAGCGCCTGGATCGCTACAAAAGAAATGGAAAGAAAATGGACGGAATTACTACCACTATAAAGTAGATCAAGCTTCGCAAAATTTTTATTCTTTTATTTCTGCCAGATATGAAATTGCCACCAGAAAATGGAACGGTATTGATATAGAAGTATACTACGACTCCAAACATGATTCTAATGTAGAAATGATGTTGGATGCAGTACAACGATCATTAGAATACTATACCAAAAACTTTGGGCCATATCATCATAAACAATGTAGAATTATTGAGTTTCCGAGATATGCTAGTTTTGCACAAGCTTTTCCGGGTACCATGCCTTACTCTGAAGCAATTGGTTTTGTAATCAATCTAGAGGATGAAACCGAAAATAATGTAGTAGATGCCGTTATTGCTCATGAAATGGGTCACCAATGGTGGGCGCATCAGGTTGTTGGCGCCAATATGCAAGGAGGAACAATGATGAGCGAGAGTTTTGCAGAATACTCTTCTTTAATGACTCTTAAAAGTATTGCAAAGACACCCATGAAAATGCGCGAATTCTTAAAATATGATCACAATCGATACTTGAGAGGTCGTAGTGGAGAAATAGAGAAAGAGTTGCCACTATACAAAGTAGAAAATCAAGGTTATATTCATTATGGTAAAGGAAGTGTAATACTATATGCTTTACAGGATTATATCGGAGAAGAAAAAGTAAACTCTGCAATGAAAGAATTTCTGGATGCATACAAATATAAGCATCCGCCATATCCGTCATCTTTGGACTTCATGGAGTACCTAGAGCCTAAAGTTCCCGATTCTATGAAATATCTTATCAAAGATTGGTTTAAAGAAATTACGCTTTATGATAATCGATTAAAAGAATCTTCATTTAAAAAATTAGACAACGGAAAATACAAAGTCTCTATGACCGTAGAATCTTATAAAATCAAGGCCGATAGTCTAGGTAATGAAACTAAAGTTCCTATTAATGATTGGATTGATATAGGTGTTTTTGCTGATAGCGAAGAGGAAAAATTAGTGTATCAACAAAGAGTAAAAATAAATCAAAACGAAACTAATTTTACCTTCGAAATGGATTCTCTACCTGTAAAAGCAGCTATAGATCCTAAAAAACTACTTATCGATAGAGTATATAGTGATAACATAAAAAATATAGAGGGAGAATAAGAGAGTTCTTTTTAAAGATTTGATGTATCAAAAAATAACCCTTTTCAATGATTGAAAAGGGTTATTTATATTATAAAAGAAAGTTTATTTATGCTTCAAAAGGAACTATTGAAACATAAGATTTATTGTCTTTCTTTTTAGTAAATTTTACAATACCATCTATTCTAGCGTGTAGTGTATGGTCTTTACCAGCATATACATTTTCACCTGGCTTGTGGGCTGTACCTCTTTGTCTTACAATGATGTTACCAGCCACGGCAGCTTGTCCACCAAATATCTTTACACCCAAGCGTTTCGATTCTGATTCTCTACCGTTTTTCGAACTACCAACTCCTTTTTTATGAGCCATTTTCTTTAGGTTTTATATTGTTAATACTAACAGGGTTTCCTGTTTTCTATTTATTTTCCTTGTAAAGCTTCAATTAACTCGGCTTTCTTCATAGAAGAAATTCCTGTAATCCCTTTCGCTTTAGCTAAATCTTTTAATTCAGCTACAGTTTTAGAGCTTAAATCTTCAGCACTTGCTTTTGGCTTAGCAGCTTCCTTTTTAGGAGCGGCCTTAGCTTTTGGCTCTGCCTTTGGAGCAGCGGCTTTAGCTTTTGGTTCAGCTTTTTTCTTTGGAGCAGCTTTTTTAGCTCCAGAAGTTACAATGCTTTCAATTACAATCTCAGTAAGTGACTGACGGTGACCATTTTTTACACGGTATCCTTTACGTCTCTTTTTCTTGAAAACAATAACTTTATCACCTTTAAGGTGTCTTGTGATTTTTGCTCCTACTTGAGCTCCATCTATAGCTGGGGCGCCTAAAGTAACTTTATCTCCATCTGCTGCTAGAAGAACTTTGTCAAAAGAAACTTTGTCTCCTTCTTCTCCAGCTAAACGATGTACAAATACTTTTTGGTCTTTTGCAACTTTAAATTGCTGCCCTGCTATCTCTACAATTGCGTACATAGCGTAACGTTTAATTAATTATTTTTTAAATACAAGAACATACCTATTTCTCAATAGGCGGGTGCAAATATACTGTTAATTAATTAAATGACAAATATTTTAAGCTTCTACAGGGGACGAATTGTAATTTTTTTTCAGATTCCAACTTTCTTTAAATAGTTGCATAAAAGATAATGTTAGTACAAATGTGGTAGCAAATCCCATAATGGCCGCTATAAAGACAACAATCCCTACACCTACATGATAATGCGAACTCCAATTAGCCAACATCTCTGGCAGAAAATTAGGATTGATATTGGTTACGTATATAGCAAAGAAAATAGTAAAAATAAGGGTAGCATTAAAGCCAGTAAAAAGACCCGCCATAAACCCTTTTTGATAATCAAAATCATTACCCTTCTCTTTCTTATAGTTTTTCATGGCAGAATACAATCCAAACGCCACTATAAAACCATTACCCAAACTAAAAATAGGGTTCGTTTGTACCCCAAATAACGAAAGAACTAAAAAATACACAATAAGTCCAATAGCAATTAAAACTCCAAATCTGATAGGGATAGTAGACTTTTTCATAATTTCTTTCTTTTAAGATTCTTACTTAAAAATATGAAAATTTAAGAGTTTACACAACTTAATGTCTTTTTAATTTACTGTACAGCAATGTTTTAGTTGCTATCGGTTTTTATTTGTAAGATAAACTCCAAAGATAATTATACAAGATGCCAACAACTGATATACTGAAAATTTTTCACCATCCCAAAGACCCCAAACTAACGCAATAATCGGCATTGTATAGGTCACAGAACTTGCAAACACTGGCGTACTTATCTGTATTAATTTATTAAACATCAACTTTGCAATACCCGTACCCACCACTGCTAAGATGGCCATATACATGATACTGGTTTGCACATCTAGGTCTGAAATTATATCGAGATTAAAGAAATTAGAGAAATAGAGTACAATCAATGCCGGAATGATCAGAACAACAAAATTACCATTGGCAATTGCCATCGGAGAGATATGTTGTAGGTGGCGTTTAATGATATTTACATTAATACCATAGCCAAAAGTAGCTATTATGACTAAAAAAGCATATCCATAATTTTGATCTGGATTTATAATAGACCCTTCCCATATTAAACCTACACTTCCGATCAACCCTATAACAACACCCAACAGTTGATTTTTACTAAAACGAATAGAGAATAACAAAACTCCTAAAATAAAGGTAATCAATGGAGTTAGGGAGTTTAATATAGAAGTGATACCGCTATCAATTTCGGTTTCGGCAAACGCAAATAAGAAAGCCGGAATAAATGTTCCTACAAATGCTGATATGGTGACCCATTTCCATTCCTTACCTTTAATAGTTTTAATACTTCTAAAACCAATAGAAAACAAAAATATAGCCGCAAATACGGTTCTTAAAGCTCCCAACTGCATTGGCGAAAGGCCAATTAGTGACTTTTTTATAAGAATAAAAGAACTCCCCCAAATAATAGATAATATCACTAGGTAAAGCCATTTGCGTTTTATGTTTTGCATCTCCCTTATAACTAAGCTGCAAAAATGATAAAATTATAAATGATCAGGAACTGTTTTGACGGAAAATTAACTAAGATTTAGCGTTCAATCTTTCCAGGTAAGACTCTCCATAAGGTGTCTAATATCGTTACGCAAATATTCGGCAGCGGGCAGTATAGAATCATAGTTTGGTTTCACTTTAAAATATACCGAGCCCACCATAAAATGATTAACACTATCTGTAGCATAAAATTGAGATGGCGAAGCTGCATCACCAGATACCATATAGATCATCCCATACACTCTACTTTCGGGGTTTATATACTCATTTGGTTTGATCCCGTCGGCCTTAATAAAATGTTCTTGAGTAAGGTTTTGAGCATCTCTTAGAAGAGAATCCAAATTATCTCGAATCTCATAATACGATAAGTATAATGTAGCATTCATTTCTCGATATTCGAGATTATACCAACACCTTTTATTTCTTTTGGCTTTTTGTAATACCGAAAACTCATTTTTTTCAAATGAATACGGGCAAGGCAATGTAATTTCTTTATACTTTGGGATAGGATAACTTAATCGTAACATCCCTTTAGGCTTCGGAATGACCTCACCCCCGCAGGATATAATAATTAATGGCAATACTACTGCCACAAAAAGTTTACATACTGTCTTTTTCATTAATTGTCAATTTCACTTGTTTTATTCTCCTGTTATCCAAAGACTCTATTTTAAACACATAATTGTTTACCACAATTTTTTCTCCTCGTTTAGGGAAACTTCCTGATATTTCGAGCAACAACCCTGCTATTGTTTCTGCATCTCCTTTTTTATCTTCAAAAATACCATTATCTTCGAGTTTCAAAACTTTATAAAAATCCTTTAGCGCTGTTCTTCCTTCAAAAACATAATTCTGGTCATCAAGTTTTGAAAAGATAATATCCTCATCATCAAACTCATCACTAATATCCCCTACAATTTCTTCAATAATATCTTCAAGAGAAATTAATCCACTTGTACCGCCATATTCATCAACAACAATCGCCAAATGATTCTTTTTATCTTTAAAATCATTTAATAAATCGTCTAGTTTTTTGTTTTCCGGAACAAAATAGGGTTCTCTAATCAGTTTTATCCAATCCAGATCAGAGGTATTGATATATGGTAATAGATCTTTTACGTATAAAATTCCAATAACCTTATCCACACTTTCTTCAAATACAGGTATTCTAGAATATCCTTTGTCTATAATTTCGGGAAGGATCTCCTTATAGGAGGCGGCCCTATTTAAAGCAAAAATATCAATTCTGGGTCTCATCACCTGCTTGGTATCTGTATTTCCAAAAGACACAATCCCTTCAAGAATCTTTTTCTCTTCTACAGTCGTTTCTTGGTCCGATGTTAGTTCTAAAGCTTGCGATAATTGATCAACACTTAGATTAGATTTTTGTTTTCCTAACCTATCATGTATCCCCGTAGTTACATTGCGCATAGGCTGGCTTATAGGAGAAAGCAGCCAATATAATACGCCTAATGGGCGCGCCATAAATTTTGCGAATTTAATCTTATTCCTACTTGCATAGACCTTGGGAAGAATTTCTCCAAAAAGCAAAATCAAAAAAGTAACGATTCCAACTTCGACTACAAATCGTACATTAATCCATCCTAACCAAATGTAATCCAAGCTTGTGAAATATGCATTTCCTAAAGAAGCAAAAAGAAGAACTATAGCAATATTAATAAAGTTGTTGGCCACTAATATGGTCGCTAATAATTTTTTCGGATTATTTAAAAGTTTGGCTACAATTTTAAGGTTTTTAGAATCACCTTCATCATCTCTAAGGTCTGCAGGGGTTAAAGAAAATAATGCTACCTCACTACCAGAAATTAAAGCAGAAAAAATTAGCAACACAAATAGTGTTACCAGATTTAAGGTTTGCACGATATCAAAAATGAATAGCGATATAAATAAAGGCTCAGGATCTGGGTCCAAATTATCTTTGTTTAATTAAACATATCAGAACGGAAGATCATCTTCTTCTGCATCAGGTGTTTCAGATGAAGTCGTCTGCGGATTTGCAACAGGCGGATTCATTTTTGGCGATTGCTGAGCTACGGGCTCAGTAGATTGGGTCTCGTTCTTGGGCGTAAGGAAAGTGAAATCAGTACATTGTATTTCTGTACTATATCTGTCTTTACCTTGTTCGTCTTGCCACTTTCGGGTTTTCAGACGGCCTTCGACATAAATTTTATCTCCTTTATTAAGATATTTTTCGCAAATTTCAGCGGCTTTATTCCTAACTACAACATTATGCCACTCTGTAGTATTCACACGTTCTCCTGTGCTTTTATTTACATAAGAATCATTTGTTGCCACAGGAAATCTTCCAATACAATTACCTCCTTCAAAATAATGCATCTTTACCTCATCTCCTGTATGCCCAATAAGCATTACTTTATTTAGTGTTCCAGACATTGCGTATTTGTTATTATTAGTAAATGTAATAAAAAAGGATCATACCTTAAAAAACGAATCTATAAAATTACCTAACAAAATTGGAACAGGATAATTGTGTATATCTTTAAAATTAACAACTTTCTGATTGCCGTGCATTTTAGGCATGGTATCCAATTTTATAATATAAAACCTGGTATACAAATGTTGATGAGACAACTTATGAACTATGGGTTTATCTTTAAAAGATGTAATTTCATATTTAGCTTCATTAATCATATCCCTTAATATATCATGAGATATAATAGCATCTATATTATTTTCTTCGGCTTCAATTAAAGGAAACTCATATAGTCCTTTCCATATACCATTATCTGTACGTTGCTTGATGACAGTTTGCTTTCCGTTAATAATGAACACCAGATAATTAAAATACCTTTTCTTTATTTTTATTTTTTTTAGTTTCACCGGCAACTTTTCTACTATACCTTGTTTTAAACCCTCACAACTATCATTAAGAGGACATACTATACAATAAGGGTTTTTGGGTTTGCATTGCAAAGCACCAAACTCCATAATCGCCTGATTATAATCTGCCGGGTTTTTGTGGTCGATTAATTCGATTGCCAATTTTTTGAACTCCTTTACACCATCGGTACTATTAATAGGTGTATTTATTCCAAAATACCTCGATAATACGCGATATACATTTCCATCAACCACAGGTGTAACTTCATTATAGCATATAGATGCTATTGCACTTGCTGTATAATCTCCTACTCCTTTTAAGTTTAAAAGATCTTTATAATTATCCGGAAAAACACCATTAAGGTCATTTGCAATATACTTGGCTGTGGTATGCAAATTTCTTGCTCTAGAATAATACCCTAATCCTTGCCATAATTTTAGCACTTCTTCTTCTCTTGCATTAGCCAATTCAAAAACAGAAGAAAATGTCTTTGTAAATGACAAATAATATGGTAATCCTTGCGCTACTCTTGTTTGTTGAAGTATAATTTCACTAAGCCAAATTCGATAAGGATCCTTAGTTTCGCGCCAAGGCATCGATCTTTTGTTTTGTAAATACCACGTAATGAGTTTTTTAGAAAATTCCATAGCAAAATTATAGGTTTTGCAAAATTAAACGATTAAAGATGATAATTTAATCTTAAGTATTGATTTTTTGGATTTTAAATTCTTATATTTGCCCCCTTGAAAATTTAAAAACCCCTAAATAGGTATATAATGACTAAAGCAGATATCGTAGCAAAAATTTCAGAAAAGCTAGGAATAGAAAAAGGTGATGTTCAAGCAACAGTTGAAACATTTATGGAAGAAGTTAAAAGTTCTTTAGAAAGCGGAGACAACGTTTATTTAAGAGGATTTGGTAGCTTTATTATCAAAACAAGAGCAGAAAAAACTGGTCGTAATATTTCTAAAAATACTACAATCAAAATCCCGGCACACAACATACCAGCTTTTAAACCAGCAAAGGTATTTGTAGAAGGTGTAAAAACAAATGTAGAAGTTAAATAATAATAAATAAACAGTACACACTATGCCAAGTGGTAAAAAACGTAAAAGACACAAGGTAGCGACGCACAAGCGTAAAAAAAGAAGAAGAGCTAACCGCCACAAGAAAAAGTAGTTTCTAACTACTTTTTTCGTTTAAAAGTTCTTTGAAATCGAAATGAAGAATCTATATTAATGGCTACCCTTATATAGGCTTTGTTTCAACGGAATTATCAAAAATTCCTGTGAAAAAATTGTTTAATCCATTTTGATAAATTATTTATCAAAATAAAAATCTAACTCAGAGTGAACAAAGAATTGATCATTAGATCTGGTTCCTCTACAGATTTTGCCTTATTAAAGGATGGAAAACTAATTGAATTACATAAGGAAGAAGACGATAGTAATTTTTCGGTAGGTGATATTCTTATTGCCAAAATCCGTAAATCTGTCCCTGGATTAAATGCCGCATTTGTAAATGTTGGTTATGAAAAAGATGCTTTTTTGCATTATCATGATTTGGGTCCTCAAGTATCTTCTTTACTTAAATTCATAAAACGTGTAAGCACAGGTAAATTAAAAAATTATTCTCTTAAGGATTTTCCTTTTGAGAACGATATTGATAAGCACGGTACTATTACCAATGTGTTAAAATCAAATCAATCGCTATTAGTACAAATAGTAAAAGAACCTATTTCTACCAAAGGCCCTAGGATAAGCTCAGAGCTATCAATTGCCGGTAGATATATTGTATTAGTTCCTTTTTCTAATCGCATTTCAATTTCGCAAAAAATTGAATCGTCTGAAGAAAAAGAACGCTTAAAAAGGCTTGTAAAAAGTATCAAGCCTAAAGGTTTCGGAATTATAGTACGTACAGTAGCAGAAGGCAAAAAAGTAGCAGAACTAGATAGAGATTTGCAAAACTTGATGGATCGCTGGAAAGCTATGTGTAAAAAATTATACAAAGCACACCATCCATCAAAAGTATTAGGTGAAATGAATAGAGCATCTTCAATTTTAAGAGATGTTTTTAACGACACCTTTACTTCAATTGTTGTAGATGATGAAGATCTCTGCAACAGAATCAAAGAGTATCTGCAAGAAATTGCACCAAAAAAGGAATCAATTGTAAAACTTCATTCGTCTAACGCACCCGTTTTTGAAAAATATGGGATCGAAAGACAAATCAAAACTAGTTTTGGCAAAACGGTATCCATGAGTAAAGGCGCCTATCTAGTCATCGAACATACAGAAGCGATGCATGTAATAGACGTTAATAGTGGAAACAGATCGAATAAAGCCAAAAACCAAGAAGATACAGCACTAGAGGTAAACCTTATTAGCGCTGCAGAAGTTGCCCGACAATTACGTTTAAGGGATATGGGAGGTATTATTGTAATCGATTTTATCGATATGAATAATGCCGAAAACCGTAGAACACTCTTTAATCATTTAAGAGAAGAAATGAAAGACGATCGAGCAAAACATAAGATTTTACCGCCAAGTAAATTTGGCTTGATTCAAATCACACGGCAACGTGTGCGACCAGAAATGAACATCAAAACCCGGGAGGATAATCCAAACGGTAGTAATGGCGAAGTTGAGGCGCCAATTGTTCTAGTAGATAAAATAAAGGTCGAATTAGAAAAATTAATTAAAAAAGATCATAAAAAGATTACGCTTAGCGCGCACCCTTTTATCGCAGCTTTTTTAACTAAAGGATTTCCATCTACCCGATCCAAATGGTTTATGGACCATAAACGATGGGTAAAGATTGTACCTAGAGACGCTTACACGTATTTAGAATATCATTTTCACGATCAAAATGGTGAATTGATAAAGTAAAAATAAAAACCCAGTTCTTAATTGAGCTGGGTTTTTTTGTTTTATATATTTGTCATGAATGAAGGATAGAAATATAGCATATATAGGCGTAACCGAAGCCACAAAAAAAATGGAGCGATACTGTGCATACCAAGAGCGTTGCCATAAAGATGTAGAGGATAAACTTAAAACAATGTCGTTGATTCCTGAAGCAAAAGAAAAAATTATTTTACATCTTCTTGATCATAATTTTTTAAACGAAGAACGTTTTGCGCAAAGCTTTGCTCGAGGAAAATTTCGGATAAAAAAATGGGGAAAACAACGTATTATTAGAGAATTAAAATACCGGAAAATCTCTGCTTATAATATTAAAACCGCCTTAAAAGAAATCCCCGAAAAAGAATACCTAGAAACTTTTCATGAACTGGCCGAAAAAAAGATGACCTCTATCTCTGAACAAGATCTCTATAAAAAGAAAAAAAAATTAATTGATTACCTCCTTTATCGGGGGTGGGAAAATCAATTAGTCTTTGAAAAAGTTAAAGAACTTTCTTAAAAAAGAATAGACAACATGACCATGGTTAAACTTATTAAAAACCATTTCTTTTATTCGTTCTGGTGATCGCTTTGGCATTCTTATGCTCAATCCATTTTTGTCCTTTCACTTTTCTCATTAAATTATCAAAATGGCGCATGATAAAAACGTTATAAACCGCGGTAGAGAAATTCTTTATCCCTTTTGAAGTAGAACGAATACTCATCGAGAATCCTGGAGTTAAATACGTCATTTGATGCCAATACCCTTCGGGCATATACAGTGTATCTCCATGTTTAAGATTTGCTATAAACCCCTTAGCCCTCTTCAAAGCTGGCCATTTTTCGAAATCCGGGTTTTCAAAATCTATATCTTGATGTGATATCAGAGCATGTGGTACTTTATACAGGTATTTGGTTTCTGAAGGGGGAAATAAAATACATTGTTTTTCGCCATGAAAATGGAAATGAAGAATATTTGCCAAATCTATATCATAATGCATAAACACTTTAGAACCGCCACCGCCAAAAAATAAATACGGCATTTTCTTCATAAATTTTAGACCTATTTTGGGATAACTGAAATCCTTTTGAAGTTCTGGGACTTCTTTCAGCAAATTATAGAGAAAAATTCGGCGATTAGTTGGTCCTTTTTCAAGCAAGTCGACATACTCAGACATTTTCATACTTGTATGAGCCTCATTAAATTTACGCTTCGAAGAAATCGGCCGATCATCATAAATAGGAACCACTTTATCCCCTGCCAAATCATTAACATACGATAGATTCCATTTTTTGAACGCGGGCCAATCCGAAATCAATCGCTCAATTACAACTGGTTTTTGTAAAGCGACATATTGCGTAAGAAACTCTTCTTTGGTAATTGTTTTTACCCTTGTTATTTGCTCTAAATTTAATTTCACTTAGTTATGAAAGTAATTTTAAAACGATTACGTTTTATGTATGAAAAATACTCTTTTCGAAATTTTACTTATCTGCTATTACTTTTTTGGATTTATGTTTAGCAGCTTCATTACGTTCTATAGAATGCTCAGGTCTTGACCATTTTGGTTTTTCTCCAAGAGCTTCAAACTTAGAATCTTCAGCTTCAACAGTTTCCGGTTGTGCTTTTTTTACGAATGGTTTTTGCGGTTCAAGGCCCAATAATGAAAACATCTCCATGTCTTCATTAACATCTGGATTTGGTGTAGTTAGTAATTTATCTCCTGCAAAAATAGAATTTGCTCCAGCAAAGAAACACATTGCCTGGCCTTCTCTACTCATATCGGTTCTTCCTGCAGATAATCTAACCTGCGTTCTAGGCATAATAATACGTGTGGTAGCCACCATTCGTATCATATCCCATATTGCCACTGGTTTTTCTTCTTCCATTGGGGTACCTTCTACAGCAACCAAGGCATTAATAGGCACCGATTCTGGTTGTGGATTAAGTTTTGAAAGAGCAACCAGCATTCCTGCTCGATCCTCTACTTTTTCTCCCATACCAATAATACCTCCACTACATACTGTAACATTGGTTTTACGCACATTATCAATCGTTTGTAAACGATCTTCATATCCTCTAGTAGAAATTACCTCTTTATAATATTCTTCTGAAGTATCTAAATTATGGTTATAAGCGTATAATCCCGCTTCTGCTAGTCGTTGCGCCTGGTTTTCGGTTATCATACCAAGTGTACAACATACTTCCATGTCCAATTTATTGATTGTACGAACCATTTCCAATACGTTTTCAAACTCTGGCCCATCTTTTACATTACGCCATGCAGCACCCATACACACTCTTGAACTACCTGAAGCCCTAGCTCTTAATGCTTGTGCTTTTACTTGTTGCACACTCATTAGATCATTTCCTTCAATATCTGTGTGATATCTAGCAGCTTGGGGACAATACCCACAATCTTCTGGGCAACCTCCTGTTTTAATAGATAAAAGAGTGGATACCTGTACGGTATTTGGATTATGATGTTCTCTATGAATGCTAGCAGCTTCATAAAGCAAATCCATTAAAGGTTTATTGTATATATCAAGAATTTCTTGCTTTGTCCAATCGTGTCTCGTAACGCTCATATATAAGGTATGTAAGTCTTCAAAAGTAATTGTTTAAATTCAAAAAACACAACTTAAAAAGATCAAATTAGTGGATTTTAATAACAACAAAATAATGAATTGTGTTAATTACGGTTTGGTTTTTCTAACAAAATACTAACTGCATTTCCTCCAAAACCTACAGCATTCACCATTATTTTATTTAGTTTTTTTGGTGTGTTTTTATACTCTATAAAAGGAACAGGTATAAAATCTTGATGTTTGATCATTAAAGCTGCCAATTCTAAACTCAAGATTCCGCTGGCTCCAAAAGTATGCCCGATCTTCCATTTATTGGTAGTTAAAGCTGGCATATTATCTTTAAAAACGGTTTTTATAGCATTATATTCTGCTATATCTCCTTTTACTGTTCCGGGAGCATGCATTACAATAGCGTCTACCTCATCAGTAGTATAGTTCCCTAAAGCCATTTTCATAGATTTCTGAAAACAATCTGCTTTTGTAGATATAGAAATATTATGTTTCAAAGGTTCTGTTGCATAACCAATACCGCTAATCAAAGCCAAGGCATTTTGCACTTGTCCTTTTTCTAAACAAGCCATAGCTGCTCCTTCGCCTAAATACATCGAATTTCTTTTTTTATCCCAATTCATGGCTTGACATGGATAGGCTTGATCAACTTCTAACGCATAAATCTTTAACGCCTTTATTTGCGCTATTGTAAATGGAGTTAGAGGTGCTTCACTTCCGCCCACCAAAAACTTATCTGCCAAACCAGATTGTATCCAGGCCACACCATTAAGGATTGCATGCAAAGCAGTAGAGCAGGTGATAGAGTGACTAATCTCTGGACCTGCGGTTTGCAAATCATGTGCGATCCAGGAAGAAATATTACCCAATGTGGTGGTTGGCGAACTTAATGTAGATGATTTACCTGTATCAAGAAACTCTTTATGATATTTTTCAAAAATTCCTGTTGCCCCTCTTGATGATCCAATATTAACGCCAAAATTGCGGTCTTGAGACCAGCCTGCATTTTGAACAGCTTTTCTTGCCACATAGATCCCATAGAGAACAGAATTATCCAGTGCTTCAAAATGATCATTTTCTTTTCTAAGTTCTGAAATGATTTGTTTAACCGCTATCGAAAGCTCTCCTATTGGTGTTTGTTGACCATCAAAATTCTTTACAGAAATGCAATGAGAAGGACTCTTATATCTTTCCCAAATTTGTTCTTGCGAAACTCCTAACGGAGATATTGACGAAATGCCTGTAATAGATATTGGTTCTTGCAATTTTTTTTGTTTTGGCAAATGTACTGGTTTGTTCTATTCTGTTCAATAGATATGTTATTTTTATGATGCTTTAGCATTAAAAATCAGTAACAAAAATCGAAGTTTAACTACTTATAGGTAGAAGATTATATATTTAATTTATGGAAGAATATACACCGCGCAAAAGTTGGTTTGCAAGAAATTGGGGTTGGGCTGTCCCACTAGGAGGTTGTTTAACTGCAATTATTCTCTTTTTTGTCTTTTTAGGTTCTGTTATTTTTGGAGTTAGTGAACTTATGACGGGATCTGACCCATACAAAGAAGCGCTTGCCAAAGTTAAACAAGATGAATATGTAATTGGCATTTTGGGAGAACCCATTGAGACCGACGGTATAATGCAAGGAAATCTTTCTTTTGAAAATAATACCGGTAATGCCAATATCTCTATCCCCATAAAAGGCCCTAACGCGAAAGCTAAGTTATATGTCGTTGGGGTTAAACAAAATGATCAATGGACATATTCTGAAATGTACGTAATCATTTCTGAAACCGATGAACAAATTGATTTACTAGGTTATGAACAAAAAGAACATGACGATCAGGAATTCGAGTAATATTATAACATTTGGAGTTCCTCTATTAATTGTAGGCCTCATGATTTTGATTGCAACATCAAAATTGTTTGAGGCAAATCCTGAAACCTTATCAATAGGTATCACCCTGGATTTGTTATTTACCGTCCCTGTAATTTATTTTTTACTAATCAGGAAAAAAAAGATCCCTAAGATTACCATTGTTCCATTTTTTATTGTGGGAATGCTTATCGCATCTAATATCATCCCTCAAGAAAATCAATTTATTCTTAACTGGGCAAAGACATGGATATTCCCCATTATTGAATTAGGAGTGGCTACTTTTATATTCTTTAAGGTTAGACAAACTTTAAAAAAATATCGTAGTAAGGCAGTGACTAATCCCGATTTCTTCTCTGCCTTAAAAGATACATGTCGCGAAATAATACCCCCTAAAATTGCCGAACTATTAGTAATGGAGTTGGCTGTATTTTATTATGGTTTTATAGATTGGAAAAAGAAAAAATTAGGACCTAACGAATTTTCTTATCACAAAAATAGTGGTACCATTTCGTTATTAATCGCATTTATACCTATAATAGGTATCGAAACCTATGTTATTCATGTCCTTCTTTTAAAATGGAGTGCTATAGCAGCCTGGATTGCTTCTATTCTTAGTGTATACACCTGCATTCAAGTATTTGGATTTATGAAATCCATACTAAAAAGACCTATTACTATTGAAGGAAATAAACTATACTTACGATATGGTATTTTAAGTGAAACTATAATAGATATACATAATATTGAATCTATAAACATCTCTGGTGCTGATCTAGAATGGAACGATGAAATCAAAAAATTATCTCCTTTGGGTGACCTAGAATCTCATAATATGGTGATCACTCTAAAACAAAAAAACACCCTTACCGGACTCTACGGAATTAAAAAAAACTATACAACCATTGCATTTTTTATTGATCATAAAGAGGATTTCAAAGCTAAATTAGAAAATATACTATGCAAAGTCTAACAAATCAATTATAGCGGTATATACTTTATCTAATTGCTCTTTTGTAATTACGTAAGGAGCCAATATATAAATAGTATTTCCTAGAGGTCTAAGAAAGACTCCTTGATTCATAAAATGATTAAATATCTCATATCGTTTTTTACCATATCGATCCATTTCGATCTGTAACTCCATGGCAAAAATTACTCCAATTTGTCGTGTTGTTTTAACTTTGGGATGATCTTTTACCCTTGTATGGAACTCTTTGTGCGAATCCGTTACTCTTTGGATATTGTTTTGCATTTCCTCACCTTGCAACAATTCGATTCCTGCTAATGCTACGGAGCATGCTATAGGATTAGCAGAGTAGGTATGTGCATGAAAAAAAGCTTTACCAACCGAGTCATCCAAAAATGCGTCGTATATTTCTTGAGTACAACTAGTAACTGCCATAGGGACAAATCCAGCGGTAAGCGATTTTGACATCGAGATGATATCAGGTTTGGTAGGTACATGATCTGATGCAAAAGTTTTTCCCGTTTTACCAAAACCAGTCATAACCTCATCGGCTATTGTAACAATTTTATTTTGACTACAAATTTTAAGAATTTTATCTAGATACTCAGCCTCAAACATATGCATAGCATTAGCTCCTTGTACTAATGGCTCGTAAATAAATGCAGCTACACTATTAGTTTTTATAATCTCTTGTAACTGCGTTAATACATCCTCAATATTTTCATGATTTGGAGTAGGGATACGTTTTACATTAATAAAAAAATCTTCGAATGGACCATTATAGACTGATAGTCCAGAAGCAGACATGGCTCCAAAAGTATCACCATGAAAACCATCTATAAAAGCAATAATCGTATCTCTTTTCTCGCCTTTATTAAAATGATATTGCAATGCCATTTTAATACCAACTTCATTAGCAGTAGAGCCGTTATCCGAAAAGAATATTTTTTCTTGATTATCAGGCAAAATTTTAATCAATTCTTCAGATAATCTAATGGCGGGTTCATGTGTAAATCCAGCAAATACAATCTGATCTAATTTCTGCATTTGCTCTTGCACCTTTTTTAGTATATATTCATTGCAATGCCCATACATGGCCGTATACCAAGATGCAATTCCATCAATATATTCATTACCATCTTCATCAAAAAGTAATGCGCCTTTTGCACTTTTTATTGGTAATGCTTCTGGATGAATCTTATGTTGAGTAAGTGGATGCCAAAGATGTTTTTTATCTCTTTCTTTAAGACTCATAGATTTGCTTTAAATTTTCACTAAACAATTCTGCATATTCTTTTACTACCATTTGATCAAAATAAGGTTCATTATCAATCCTACCGATCACCATAACATCTGTCATCTTCTTAATAATATCCTCGGTAGTTTTGTGTTGCGTTCCACTAAAAATGACAAATGGAGTAAACCCTTTATTCTGTAGCATTTGTATAGTCATCAATGTATGATTTATACTCCCAAGATAATGGCGTGATACTACGATCACTTTATAATCCGGTTTGATAAGATCGATGATGGTATCCTTGTCGTTTAACGGAACCAAAAGACCTCCTGCTCCTTCTATTACAAGATCGTTATCCGTCTTTGGAAGAGTGATCTCATTAATTTTGATAGAAATATTATCTATTTCTGCTGCTGCATGTGGACTCATTGGAGTATGCAAGGCATAGCTATTGGGGTGAAATACGGATTTTGAATTAGATACTAGTTGCTTTACTTTATCTGTATCCGAAAAATCTAAATCTCCCGCTTGTATAGGTTTAAAATAATCTGCTTGTAATGACTCTACCACAATGGCTGAAGCTATAGTTTTTCCAACTTCGGTGCCTATTCCGGTAATGAATATTTTTTTTGAAGCCTCTTTGGTTCCTGCTGACATAATTGTCTAATTTACTTTAAAACAAAGGTAGCTAACAACCCTAAAACTTTACTAATTTCTTCTTTAGAATTATACGTATGCAAACAAAAACGCAATCTCTCTTTTCCTGCAGGTACCGTAGGCGATAAGATAGGTTTTACATCAAAACCGTTCTCTCTTAATACTTCAGCTATTCTTTTCACCTCTTCATTACCCGAAATAATACAACAATGTATCGCAGATGTACTTTCTATAAAAGTATTGTTAAGACCAGTTGTTTTTATAGTATGATTGAAAAATTTTATATTATCTTTTAATTTTTTAATCTCTGAAGCATCATTTAATGCACTATAAGCAGATTGAATTGTGGCCAAAGAATGCGGTGGCAATCCTGTTGTATACATAAGACTTCGGGCAAAATTAATAAGGTAGTTTTTTAACTCCGTAGAACCCAAAACAACTGCTCCATGACACCCTAATGCTTTCCCGAAGGTATTAATTCGAGCAAAAATTTTATCCTCTATTCCTAACTCTTGAAGCAATCCTACTCCATTTTTGCCAAAAACTCCACAGGCATGAGCCTCGTCAATAATCAAATGATACTTATGGTCTATACACAAAGTTGCTAATGTTCTTAAATCAGGAACATCTCCATCCATAGAGAATACCGATTCGGTAACAATATACACTTCGGCAAGTTGAGTTTGACTTGTTGAGTTTGGCTTAACTTGTTTTAGTTTTTGTTTTAAATCATTTAAATCGTTATGCACAAATTTATACGATTTGGCATTACTCATTTGGATTCCGTCTCGGATCGAAGCATGAATAAACTCATCATACAAAATAATATCTCCTCGTTGCGGTACGCTAGAAAAGAATCCCACATTAGCATCATATCCCGAATTAAAAATCAAAGCCGCCTCGGCATTATGAAAATTAGAAAGTATTTCTTCGGTCTCTACATATAGTTTATGATTTCCAGAAAGCAATCTAGACCCCGTAGCGCCGTTTTGACAAGATCCCTTGGCTATCAATAAATCGTGAGCACTATCAAAAATTGTCTTTGAAGATGCAAATCCTAAATAGTCATTAGATGAAAAATCTACTAACTTATTTTGCTCCTCTAATCTCCGCAATGCATTATCAGCAATACGATCATCTAGTCTTTTAATTAGTTTTTTAGGCAACATGGACCAAAGGTACAAAGACCTTTAAGTTTTAAAAACTCAATTCTATAATTATCTTTTTTTAATAAAAAATTATTGTTTTTCAATAATTTTTATATCTTTGTTATCGTTAAACGATAATTTTAATTAAATGAAACCTATTCATATTTTAAAAAAACTAATTACTATTTTATATTATCTCGTAGGCATTGGACTATTTGCGGGAGTTTTTAAATTACTTCTTAATATTTTTAATCAGAAAGAAATTGCGCCTTCATTAGTAAAAGGCGAAACACTGTACTCTTTAAGCTCTATAAAAGTAATTATCGCCGAAGTACTGGTTCTTTTACTTTCTTTTGCATTTTTTAAAGCCATTTCTTTTCTAAAACATAGTTTAGGCGATTTATCTGAAGGAAATCATTTTTCGAGAAACGTTATCCAGAACTTTAAAAACGTAGGTACTCTATTTGTAGTTTGTGGTTTAGGAGAGCTATTAGGAAAATTAATCATTACCTACTTGATAGAAAATAACTTTGCTATTGAGTTTGATAGTTCTATAGTTTTATTTCCTGTTATAGGGCTCTTCTTTTTATATCTAAGCGAGGTATTTTCAAAAGCAAGAGAAATTCAATCTGAAAACAATTTAACGGTATAATCATGAAAACAAAACAAATTTTAAATACCATAAAAATAATATCATGGATCTTATTTATTGGTTTATGTATCAAATTAGGAGCAATACTTATTTCGAGTACTATTAGCCTTTTTGTTAATACCGCTGCTGCCGAGGATTTATATCTGGGCCTGGATTTATCCAACGTTTATGACTTTTCTAAGAATCATTATGTTATGCTTTTATCACTAGTTGTTTCTATATTAGCTCTAAAAGCGTATCTATTCTATTTGGTGATCAAGATATTTTTAAAGATTGATTTTGATATGCCATTCACCAAAGTTATTGCTAATCTTATTTCGGATATTAGTTACTTTTCATTGTCTGCAGGAGTATTAGCATATATCGCTAACAGATACAGCAACTGGTTGCAAAAAAAAGGAGTGCTCTTTGATTTAGAGTGGGGTAGTTCAGAATTCCTTTTTATGGCAGGTATTGTTTTTATTATAGCATTAATCTTTAAAAGAGGTATCGAAATTCAATCCGAAAACGAATTAACTGTATAATTATGCCAATAATCATAAATCTAGATGTAATGCTGGCCAAACGAAAAATGAAGAGCAAAGAATTGGCAGAACATATTGGTATTACAACAGCAAATCTCTCTATACTTAAATCTGGAAAAGCAAAAGCAATCCGATTCTCGACACTAGAAGCTATCTGTAAAGCACTAGAATGCCAACCTTCTGATATTTTAGAATACCAACCATAGGTAAAAACTAATGCGATAGAATTAGGAGAAGCATCGAAACTATAAATTATTACCAAATCAAAGATCCAGCCTTTTTATAATAATATTGATTAATAACTTATATTTAACCCACTATCCATAATGGATGGTGGGTTAAATATAATTTTTCTTCAATCATGAAATTCACATCAATCGTACTACTCATTCTATCAACAACATTGAGTTTCTCTCAGGCGGGTCCTAGTAATTTTCAAAACAATTATACTATTTCGTTTGAAAATGCTGTACACCATGAAGCCAAAGTTAGCGCTACTTTTTCAAACTTAGATAGTGAAGTTATCGCTTTAAGGATGAGTAGAACTTCGCCAGGAAGGTATGCCTTGCATGAATTTGCAAAAAATGTTTACGATCTCAAGATTACCAATAGTACAGGAAAAGAACTTGTGGTTACTCGTCCTAACCCTCACGAGTGGCAAGTATCGGGGCATGATGGAACCATTATCATTTCATATATTTTATTTGCGGATAGAGGAGATGGCACCTATTCTCAAATCGATGAAACACATGCACATCTTAATATCCCAGCGACTTTTATGTATGTCCCAGCGTTAAAAGAACGTCCTATTTCGGTAAAATTTGATGTTAGAAAAGATCTTGACTGGAAAGTAGCAACACAACTTATTGATAATGGTAATAACAATTTTTCGGCACCAAATCTTCAATATTTTATGGATAGTCCAGTCGAAATAAGTAATCATGATATCAGAGAAGTTAAGGTGCAAAACAGTAATAATAAAACCTATACCATACGTTTTGTATTACATCATGATGGTACCGAACAAGAAGTCGATACTTACTTTGAAAAAATCAAGAAAATTGTGGAGCAAGAAAAAGCCGTTTTTGGAGAATACCCAGATTTTGATCATGGCGAATATACTTTTCTTGCTTGTTACATCCCCAATGCATCTGGAGACGGAATGGAGCACAGAAATTCTACTATACTCACCAGTACTAGAAGTCTGGCCGATGGTGGTATGGAACGTAATATAGGTACTGTTTCTCATGAGTTTTTTCATGCCTGGAACGTAGAACGTATTAGACCACAAGATTTAGAACCTTTTAATTTCGAAAAGGCCAATATGTCTGAAGCACTTTGGTTTGCCGAAGGATTTACAAGTTACTATACAAACCTTATTTTGTGCAGAGCAGGAATAATTAGTCGTGAAAAATATATCGAAGGATTAGCCAGAACCTATAACTATGTATGGAACTCTCCAGGACGTAAATTCTTTAACCCTATTGAGATGAGTTATCAAGCACCATTTGTGGATGCTGCCAAATCTGTAGATCCTGTTAATAGAGGAAATACATTTATCTCTTACTACTCTTACGGAAGTATGCTAGGTCTTGCTCTGGATTTGTCATTACGTAATCACAAAGAAGGTTTACATCTTGACGATTACATGAAACTAGTTTGGAATACATATGGTAAAACCGAAAAACCATATACCGTTAAGAATCTACATCGTCTTCTAGAAACATACGCTGGTGCTCCTTTTGCAAATGATTTTTTTCAAAAATATATTTACGATAGCCAGATGCCCGATTACCAATTTCTTTTTAATAGTGTTGGTGCAGCAATTGTAAAGAACAAAAACACTCCTTATCACGGGATCTCATTTAAATATGACCAAAGTAATAACGAATTATTCATTAATCAGTATCCCAAAAAAGATAGTCCAGCCTACGAAGCGGGTCTTGATAAAGGTGATGTTCTATTAGCGATTAATGAAGAAAAGATTATCGATGATAATCAACTAAAAACTGTATTAGAAAAATATAAACCCGGAAATAAAATTATTATTAGTTATAAAAGGATTGGTAAAATATCTAAAACCGAATTACAACTAGAAAACACGCCTGTTATCAAAACCGTATTATCGCAAAACCCCGATAAAAAGGCCATGGAAAAACGGGATGATTGGTTAAAAGCTCATTAAAATGAGACCAGAAATAGAATATACTTCTGTTAGACATAAGGAGGAATTGTTACAAATACTTGAACTCCAACAAAAGAATTTGTCAAGCAACATTTCTGAAGCTGAAAAGGAAAAAGAAGGGTTTGTAACTGTTGAGCACGACATAGACATCTTAAATAAAATGAATGATCAACAACCGCATATCATTGCTAAGCACAATGATAAGGTTATTGGTTATACCTTATGCATGACTTCGATGTTTGGAAATGATATTGAAGTTCTAAAACCTATGTTTACTAAAATCGAAGAACATCTTAAAAACGATACCACATATATCGTTATGGGTCAAGTCTGTATCGATAAGGCATATCGTGGTCAAGGAGTTTTTAGAGGTTTATACCAACAAATGAAAATAGAATTACAAGAAAAATATAATCTCTTGATTACCGAAGTAGCTGCAAATAACTTACGTTCAATGAGGGCTCATAAGGCAGTAGGTTTCAAAACACTTATAGTATATAATGTGGATGATATGGAGTGGCATTTGATCTATTGGAATTGGAAATAAATTTAGTTTAAAACAATCTCTTCTTTATAATCGCTTTATACGATTGACCAATAGGAACAGTAACTTCATCTAATTTAATTTGATTACCAACAATACTTTTTATTGAGGCTATATTGACCATAAATGAGCGATGAACTCGTATAAATTGATCTACAGGTAAAACAGTCTCAAAATGAGAGATCGATTCATGAATCAATAACCTTTCATTTTGCAGATATAATTTCACATAACTCCCATAACTTTCGAGGTACTTAATCTGATCTAACCGAATATGATGTGTCTCTTTGTCTCCTTTTAAGAAAATACTTGTAGGAGAAGCTTCGACTATTGTTTTGCTTTTCTTAGACGATTGCTCTTTTACCTTAATTACTTTTGCATATGCTTTTAAAAATCTTTCAAATGAAAATGGTTTTAACAAGTAATCACAAACTTCTAGTTCATAGCTTTCTACTGCAAATTCTGAATATGCAGAAGTAACCACTATCAAAGGTGGATTCGTTAACGTACGTAAAAAATCAAGACCTTTTAATTTTGGCATTTCTATATCCAGAAATATCAAATCTACCTGATTCTTTTGGAGAAAAGCGATTGCATCAATAGCGTTATAACAGTTTCCAACCAAAGTTAAATCACTTAATGATGCTGCGTGATCTTCAATAATCGTATGCGCAATAGGCTCATCATCTACGATGATATAGTTCATATTTAAATATTAATCGTTAAACGTGCGTTATAAATTTCATCTCCCATAGTACAATCAAGAGTATGTGCATCATTATATATAATCTCTAATCTTTTTTTTAGGTTGTCTAACCCAATTCCTTTAGAATTACTTAAAGCAGTAGCATCAAAATTGTTCGTTACCTCAAAAATAATCTGATGGTCTATAACCTCAAGATTGATATTTACATAAGCTCCTCGAATCAAAGAATCCACTCCATGTTTAAACGCATTCTCTAACAATATTATAAATAATAATGGCGGAATCTGGATACTATCCTGCTGTATCTGTCTTGTAAAGGTAATGGTTACTTTTTCATGATGTCTTATGCGCTGTAGTTCAATATAATTTTCTAAGTATTCTATTTCTTCTTCTAGTGCTACTTCGGTTTCTTTTCCTTTATAAATCACATACCTCATAATTTCTGACAATTTTAAAATCAAATCAGGGGTTTGATCAGATTTTCGTTTGGCTAATCCGTACAGATTGTTTAATGTATTAAAAAAGAAATGTGGATTTACTTGTTGCTTTAATAAGGCTAATTCTGCTTTGGCCTTATCGGCTTTCAAGTTTTGAAACCATTTCCACTGATCATAGATCCATAGTACAACGAATAATGGCAAAGGAAACAAGAAGACGAAGAATAAATCGAGGTTTTCTTCATGGGTTCTAGCACCAAAAAAGATGACAAACACAAAGAAAAAAATCAATAGTGCGCCGTATAATCCTCCAATTAGTAATTTATACTTTTGAAAAAATGTTGGGGCCAGAATATAAAATACTCCCAACCAAAATAGCGTAAGTAATACAAAAGTAATAGGATTGTCGGGCACATTCATATAATCATCTATAGCCAACATGATGATAAAAACTATCGAAAGTAATACCTGTTTTATCAAAAACAGTTTGCGCTCTTTTAGAAAAGCAACTGCATTTCTTCTTTTATATCGCTGCATATACCAGGACCATAAAATATAACTGCTCGTAATAAAAAATAGAAAAACGCAGCTGATCGCGATTACTTTATATTCCATTGATTTCCCAAATATAAAGCCCAATAAAGAAATCACCCAACAGACAATCATCCAATAAAAAATGTTATCTCTCTTATGAAAAAGCATTGCATTTACAAGTGCAGAAACTACTAAACCCCAAAAAATATAACCCACAACGTTAACCAATATTTCTTCTGGGTCTATCCTTATAAAATCTATATACTCTAGCGCTTTTACTATTAAAAATAGTATTCCAAATCCGTACGGAATTGCTCTGTATTTTCTTAAAAATGTAACCATTCATTCAAAAATAACAAACCTATATCTATCTCCATAGTTATATTCATAAATGCCATTAAAATTGCAATGAATGCTTCACTTTTTGTAACGAATATGGTTGATATGTTTTTTTGAAGTATCTATTCTGTTTTAACAACGTCTATGTACATTATTAGATTTTCTTTCTTACTCATTTTATGTTCGTATCAGATTTAAAATCAATTCTTATGAACACATTACAGATAACCAATGTATCCAAAACATATACGAATGGTGTAAAAGCATTAGATACCATTTCATTGACCATTAAAAACGGCATGTTCGGATTATTAGGGCCTAATGGAGCCGGTAAATCTTCATTAATGCGCACTATTGCCACATTACAAGAACCTAGTTTAGGAGCCATATCCTTTAATGACATTGATATTCTAAAACAACCTCAGGAATTAAGAAATAAATTAGGGTATCTACCACAAGAGTTTGGAGTATATCCAAAAATTTCTGTTCAAAAACTATTAGATCATTTGGCTGTACTAAAAGGTATCATTAATAAAAATGAACGTTCGGAGCAAGTAGCAGCTTTGTTACAACAAACAAATCTATATCAGTACCGAAAAAAAGCGGTTCATACATTCTCTGGCGGAATGAGACAACGATTTGGTATTGCCCAAGCTTTATTAGGAAACCCTCAGCTCATCATTGTAGATGAACCAACTGCAGGACTAGATCCTGAAGAGCGTAATCGTTTCTTGAATTTGTTAAGTGAAATCGGAGAAAACATTATTGTAATTCTATCCACACATATCGTGGATGATGTAAAAGATTTATGTTCTAATATGGCTATTATGAGCCAAGGTAAGATCATTGCACAAGGTATTCCTTCAGAATTAACAGAAAAATTGGATGGAAAAGTCTGGCACAAAATCGTTAAAAAAGAAGATTTGAAAAGCTATCAAACCGCTTTTAACGTCATTTCTACACGTTTGTTTTCTGGCAAAACTCAGCTACACGTTTTGGCCGATGAAAGACCAGAGATCGGATTTAAACAAATCAATCCAGAGTTAGAAGATGTATACTTCAGTAAACTTCGAGCATAATAGTAACTACCTCAATAAAAAATTCAACTTATGTTTACTCAACTTTTAAAGTTTGAATGGCAATACCATTCAAAACAACTATCGTTCTATTTATTCTCTATCTTATTTTTTCTATTGGGCTTTTTTATGTCTTCTAGAGGAAGATTAGGAGCAACAGAAATAGTAAAAACCAACTCTCCATATCAAATTAGTTTTTTTATAGGACTATTTAGCTTAGTATCTGTTTTTGCCATTATGTTTTATTGTATAAATGCTATGATCAGAGATAGACAAAATCACATGGAGGGTATAATCCATAGTACATCGGTAAAAAAACATCATTTTTACTGGAGTCGTTTTCTAGGAACATTTGTAGTAAGCCTTCTAGTATACACCCTTATACTGGTTGGCTTTGCAGTTGGCACTTTTTTTTCTAACAATCCTGATAATATTGCTCCTTTAGTTTTACAGCATTACATGTATATATGGTGTATCATGGTACTGCCAAATTTATTTATTCTTACTGCACTTTTATTTTCTGTTGCGGCATACTCACGAAAAGCATTACTAGTATATGTTGGCGCCGTTTTTATTTATGCCTTATATTGGGGTTGTTCTATTTTTTTAAACTCCCCAATGTTAGCTCAAGCAGTTCCACCTTCACCTGAGAATATGGTTATTGCTTCTATTCTGGATCCATTTGGTCTTTCTGCTTTTTTTGAACAAACCATGTACTGGACTCCTTTTCAGAAAAACAATCAATTGGTATCTTTTTCAGGATATTTCCTTTGGAACAGGATAATTTGGATCTCGTTTTCAATAGCATTATTAGTCACTACCTATAAATTATATTCTTTTCGAAAAAGGATACAAAAAATCAAAAAAAAGGAAGATGTTGTAGAAGAAATCATACAGAAAAAAATATATACTCCAGTTTTAACCTCTGCACAAACAACCAAAGCACAATTATTAGGATTTCTATCACTTACCAAACTAGAATTAAAAGTTATTCTTAAGGGATTACCATTTATAGCGATACTACTGATATGGGTTTTAATAGCTTTTACAGAAATTTATAGTCTAATTTATGAAGGAGGCGCATATCATGATAGTCTATATCCTGTTACTTATATTTTAATTGAGCAAATAAGTGCCCCATTACCTATCATGGGATTAATTTTAATCATTTTTTACAGTGGAGAGTTGGTATGGCGAGAACGTAGTTTAAGTTTTTATGGAATTTCTGATGTTACCCCTATTACTAATGGCGTACTATTTTTCTCTAAATATGTAGCACTATTACTACTACCCATCCTTCTGATTGCGACTAGTATTTTAATCTCGATTGGCTTTCAAATTATAGGGGATTATTATCAATTTAAATGGACACAATACATTAATCTTTTTTATTTCCATGGTGTAGAAATAGTTTTTTATGGGATTCTTGCTATATGTATTCAAAATTTGGCACCTAATAAATACTTCGGAATGTTCCTCTCTGGAATCTTGATTTTTGTTTTAGGTAGTTCTTTAAGTAATTTTATCGGAATTGAACATTCATTGTTACAACTGGGTAAAACTTTACCGGTTGTATACATCGACATGAATAGTTATGGAAGTTACGTAAAGCCTTTTCATTGGTATGCATTATATTGGATAGCTTTGGCTGGGATTTTAGTATTACTAGCTTTCAAATTATGGAAAAGAGGAGTCATTTCTAGTTTTAAATTTCGAATGCGGCAATTGTTTTATGGTTGGAAGGTTGTAGAAAGAAGTATCGCTTTTGGTTTTTTGATTCTTTTTATTGGTTCTGGAAGCTTCATTTTTTATAATGTCAATATTATCAACCAGTATACTCCATCTAATAAACAATTTGACTTAGCAGAAGCCTATGAGCGAAAGTTTAAGCAGTATGACACCTTAGAAGAATTGTATCCAATTGATATAAAAACCGCAGTAGATATTTATCCTAATGATAAAAAATATACCGTAAAAGCTAATTACATTTTAAAAAATAAAAGTACTACTCAAGTTGATTTTGTTTTTGTTTCACCCCGAGTACCACTACAAAAGATTTTTTTAGAAAATGCAATGCTAGTGGAGTATGACTCTATCTTCAAGACATATCTGTTTAAAATAAAAAATTCTTTACTGCCTGGTGCACAATTAAAATTTAAGTATGAATTTACCTTAAAAAATGATGGTTTTGAAAAGAGAGCTTCTATTGTAGAAAATGGAACTTATATTACACATTCTTCTTTTACGCCTTCATTAGGGTATCGAAATAGTCAAGAAATTAAAAATCTCTCCGAGCGAAAAAAACGAGGTTTACCTAAATTGAAAGAAGAGACTATTGAAGCTAACGACCTACATAGTATTCCGGACAATCTTATTGGAAAACTTCCTTTTGAATCTATTATATCTACACAATCCGATCAAATTGCTATTGCCCCTGGTAATTTGATTAGAAAATGGAAAGAAGATGGTAGAAACTACTATCATTATAAAACTAGAGGTAAAATATCCCCTATGTTAGGGTATTTCTCTGCAAGATATAAAGTACAACAAGAAATGTATCAAGGAGTAGCCATAGAACAATATTTTCATCCAGATCATGATATGAATATTGAATCTACAATGAATGCTAGTAAAGAAACATTAGATTATTGTATTAAAAATTTTGGTGATTACCCTTTTGATCACCTTCGTATTGCAGAAATACCAGCCTATTGGCCATTTGGGGGTCAAGCTTTACCTGGTACTATTAGTATGGTAGAGGATCGATTTTATTTATTAGACCAGCGTAATACAGATGTTTTTAATCTGGTCGCCAAACGTACTATTCACGAAGTAGCACACCAGTGGTGGGGACATATATTAACACCAAAAATGACCGCAGGAGCAGGTTTTTTTATTGAAGGATTAGCAAAGTACACAGAAATCGTTGTTATGGAAAAATACTATGGGAAAGGAGCATTATGGAACTTATCAGAATATTCTAACAATCGATATTTTACAGGTCGTTCGTATGCATCTGAAGTAGAACCTCCGATATATTTATCTGATGGAGAAAACCATCTTCTTTATGGTAAAGACTATACCACTATGTTAGCACTCAAAGAATTGATAGGAGCTGAAAAAATAGATGCTATTTTACAAAAAATAGTATCTAGGTATAGAAACAAAGAAGAATTTGAGCTTATTACCCTTGATTTTTTAAAAGAAGTATATCAGGTTGCTCCTAAAGAATACCATACTTTAATTGATGATTGGTTTAAACGCATTATAACCTATGATTTAAAACTTGAGGATTCTTCTTATAAAGAGTTAGCGACTGGTCAATTTGAAATCACCTTGGATGTTACTACCAAAAGATTTGAAACCAAAAAACGAGGTGAAGACTTACCTATATCTATCGATGAACCTATCCAAATAGGTTTGTTTAAAAAACATCCAAAAAAAATTGAGGTAGATGATAAGATTCTATACTTGAAAGCACATCAATTTGATAAAGAACATTCCAAAATCAAAATAATTGTAGATCAATTACCAAAATATATTTCTATTGATCCATATGGAACACGACTGGATAAGAATAGAATTGATAATATAGTTCGGCTATAATTTTCTTAAACAAGCAATATAATCACATATAACTCCTAATTCTAGTCCATTAGGATTAGGAGTATATATTTAATGTTACAGGCGTACCATCTCTTCAAACCGCGCTATATATTCTTCTTCATAATCAAATATTGCTTTAATATGCTTTCCTTCAATTTCCCAAAATTGTGTATTGGATTTATCAGAAGCTTTATAAAGTTTTTCCCCTAACTCGTATGGAACCTGTTCGTCCATAACACTATGTAGAATCGTTATTGGTTTACTTATTTTTTTTATTTCCTCTTCGGCGGGAAAGTCATTATTCATTAATATCGGCATCATCCACTTGAAATTTTCTAGATTTATTGCTCTTGCATACTCCTTTCCTATGTCGGGAAACGAATTAAATGTACCTTCTACAATAACACCTTCTATCTTATCATTTCTTTCTGCGGCATTCATCATAGCAAAAGCACCTCCCAAAGATTGACCCCAAATAATTATTGGAGTTTCTTTTACATTTTCATCTTCTAGTATTTTATCAAAAACGTATAATGCATCTTGTTTAAGCGTCAATGAATTATCGGCTATGCCTGTTGATTTCCCAAATTCTCTTCGTTCATAACCAAATACCTGAAAACCTCTATCTGTTAATAGCTTATAATAGCTTTGAGACGACATTAAATGCATTCCTTTACCAGCATGATGAATAATAGTCCCTATTGCTTGATCCTTTGGTTTAAAAAGAACTCCATGTAAAACAGTATTCTTATCAACATCAAAATAATATTCTTTATGAGGAATATTAGATTCAAAACTATCGTACTCCAACCCATTTACGTTATAAATTAGTGTATCTGTATATCTGGAAAACCTGATATAAAAAATACTTCCTAATAATACCAAAAACAGTGATAGAACGGCAACCTTTGTAAATTTTATAAACTTCTTCATTTTTTATGTTTTTAATTTGTAAACATTTCAAATAAACAAGCATTGAAAATCAAAAAAAAAACATTGTTATGGATTCATATTTTTTGGGGTATAAAAATACTTTCTGTGGCCAGATCTTATATTTTGTGGTCAATTCTTAAAGCATAATTTTACAGCATCAAAATAGGTCTTTGATACTGGTAACTTTTCTTCTATATATTTTAAATGTATGCTACCCTTTTGTGCGTTTCCTTCAATAGAAATTATAAAAATAGGATTGATTAAATAGGAACGATGTACTTTTATTAAATGATTAAGTTGCTTATGCAAAGAAGAAAGGGTATTACGTATTACCTTTTTTTGTAATTCCTCTTCTTCTATATAATAAATATTTACATAGTTATCTTCTGATTTAATGTATACAATATCCTCTGGTAAAACAGAAAAAGACTCCTTTTTTAAAGTACTATTTACTACAACTTTCTCTTTGTTATCTGATTTATGCATCTTTCTTTCTTCCTTTTTCTTACCATAATATAATCTCAAAAAAATCGATAACGCAGACAAGATGATACCAAAACCTAAGAAAATAAATCGAAACCACTTTATAAAGAAACTGAAGATCATAAAGTTAGATCTTTTATTGATCATTAATTCTGTATAGAAGAAAGCGATAATAATTGCTATAGTAACATAAAGAAAAGAGAATATTAATTCTTCACTCCATTTCCATCTCTTAAAATTGATATAATATAATCTTGACAAAAGATAGACAACTAAGTACACTACTATCGAAATAATGCCATAACCAATAAAATAAAGATGCTTGTAGGGATGATTAAAGTTATTAGCTCCAAATGGTTGTAAAAAAACAAGGATAAATACAACAACAAAACTTAGGATAGAAGCGATCAAAAAATGATTCCGAAACGATGTTGAATATGGAAAAGCTTTGTTTATAAACATAAAAAATCCCTATTACATTAATAATAGGGATTAAATATAATGATCTAGATTGTAAATACTACTTAATCCGCAAGTACAATCACTTTATTATCTTTCATTTCGATAGTTCCCGAATTTATCGCAAGCAAAGTTACTCCACTCTCCTTAACAAATTTTTCGGCAACTTCTTCTTCTAATGTCATTTCTCCGTACACTTTCACATTTCCTTTTCCTAATAAAGAAATAATTGGTGCGTGATTATCTAACATCTGAAACTCTCCATCTACACCCGGTACAGCAACCGATGTTACTTCACCACTAAATAATACTGCTTCTGGAGTTACTATTTCTAAATACATATCTTTTAAGTATTGAGTAGTTAGTAGCAAGTATTGAGTATTAAGAAAGTAATATTTCTCATTACTCAATACTAACTTCTCATTTCTATTTTATGCCTCGGCTAGCATTTTTTCACCTGCTTCGATAGCCTCTTCGATGGTACCTTTAAGGTTAAATGCTGCTTCTGGTAAATGATCTAATTCACCATCCATAATCATTGTGAATGCCTTGATCGTATCTTTAATATCTACTAAACATCCTGGGATACCTGTAAACTGTTCTGCTACGTGGAATGGTTGAGATAAGAAACGTTGTACACGACGTGCACGTCCTACCGCCAATTTATCTTCTTCTGATAATTCTTCCATACCAAGGATAGCAATAATATCTTGTAATTCTTTATAACGCTGTAAAAGCTCTTTTACTCGTTGTGCACAGTTGTAATGCTCATCTCCTAAGATATCTGCTGTAAGAATTCTTGATGTAGAATCTAATGGATCTACCGCTGGATAAATACCAAGCTCTGCAATCTTACGAGATAATACAGTCGTTGCATCTAAGTGAGCAAATGTTGTTGCCGGTGCTGGATCTGTTAAATCATCTGCAGGTACATAAACCGCTTGTACAGATGTAATAGATCCTTTTTTGGTTGATGTAATACGTTCCTGCATTACACCCATCTCTGTTGCCAATGTCGGTTGGTAACCCACGGCAGATGGCATACGTCCAAGAAGTGCAGATACCTCAGAACCTGCTTGTGTAAAACGGAAGATATTATCTACGAAGAAAAGTACATCTTTTCCTTGTCCATCTCCTGCTCCATCACGGAAATATTCTGCAATCGTAAGACCAGAAAGTGCAACTCGAGCACGTGCTCCAGGAGGCTCATTCATCTGTCCAAATACGAAAGTAGCTTTAGATTCTTTCATTACTTCTTTATCTACTTTAGAAAGATCCCATCCTCCTTCTTCCATAGAATGCATAAAGTCATCACCATATTTGATAATTCCTGATTCTAACATCTCACGAAGTAAATCATTTCCTTCACGAGTTCTTTCTCCTACTCCTGCGAATACAGAAAGACCACCGTGACCTTTTGCAATATTGTTAATCAACTCCTGAATCAATACTGTTTTACCTACTCCGGCACCACCAAATAATCCAATCTTACCTCCTTTTGCATAAGGCTCAATAAGATCGATTACTTTAATCCCTGTAAATAAAACTTCAGTAGAAGTTGATAAATCTTCAAATTTTGGTGCTTGACGGTGAATTGAAAGACCATTTTCTCCTGTTTTAGGAAGATCACCAAGACCATCAATAGCATCACCAATTACATTAAATAGACGACCGTATACATCACCACCTATTGGCATTTGTATTGGAGCTCCAGTTCCTACAACTTCCATTCCTCTGCTTAATCCATCACTAGAATCCATCGCAATGGTACGAACAGTATCCTCTCCAATGTGAGACTGAACCTCTAGCACCAGTTTGCTACCGTCTGTTTTATTAATTTCTAATGAATCGTAAATTTTTGGTAATTCAGTCCCTGCTGCGAATTCTACATCGATCACCGGACCTACAATTTGAGATACTTTACCCGTAACTTTAGACATTATCTAACTATTTAATGTTTAGTATTTAACTATGTGAAAACGATCATTTAATATAGACTATCAAATACGACCTTTTTTCAGGCTGCAAATATAGTCTTTTAAAATGAAAAAATAATGTCTTTTATTTTGTTTTTTTGAGAGCAGTAAATATGCTCTTTTTTAACAAATTAGAACCCGCTTAAAGTCGTTTTAGGATTTCACTTTTCGTCCGTATACTATAATTACAAAAGCAGTAAGATACATTACCAGCGTATATATTGCCCCTGCAATACCAAAAGCAGTGTTTTGTAAAGTAACTACCGCAATAGTTATAGCCAATCCAGAGTTTTGAATTCCTGATTCTACAGCAATGCTTATTGCTTGAGGTTTTCTTAGTTTAAAACTTGAAGCTACTATATATCCCAAGGTCATACTAATCACACTTAATAATGCAGTAGGTAATCCCGCTTGTTCAAAATAAGGAATTATATTATGCTTTTCTTTAACAAATAGCCCTATTATAATTAACATCAATAATAGTACGGATGCTATTTGAACTGGTTTTCCCATTCTAAGTGCAAAATTTATAGCTTTTGCACGAATAATCATTCCCAGAAAAACAGGCACAATCACTATCATTAACAATTGACCTATCATCTGTAAAACATTAAGAGTAATTTCTCCTTCCGCTCCCGAAAATTTTGAAAGCGAAAACTGAACAATAAATGGAATAGTAACGATTGTGATAATACTCGAAATTGCAGTTAGTGTTACCGATAATGCCGTATCTCCTTTTGCCAAAAGGGCAATTACATTTGATGTGGCTCCTCCTGGACATGCTGCCAATATCATAATCCCAATGGCTATTTCTGGTTTTAAATCCAGCATCGATACTATTACATATCCGATAATGGGCAAGAAGACCAATTGACTTATTAAACCAATTATTACCGCTTTAGGGTTTTTTGCAACTCTTTTAAAATCATTTGTGGTAAGCGAAAGCCCCATACCAAACATGATGATCATTAAAGATATCGCTACAATTAAAGTACCTGTACTATTCATAGGGATTTGATATACCAGTCAATATTACAAAATTAAAAGTTAAGCGTTACACTTATGTCTTGCCACATGGGCTGAAATTGAAAGTAACCTGCCAAAGGGAAACCAAGTTCTGCTCTGGTTTTCATCGCCGTTTGATGATCTATTTCAATTAATTTCTCTCCTGTTTGCATTGCCAGTAATTGGGCCTGACAACTTCTTTCCATAGTGATAAACCACCATGCCGCCTCATCAATAGAATGACCAACAGTTATTAAACCATGATTTTGAAGTATTGCAGCTTTATTATCAGAAAGAGCCGTTGCTATTCTTTTACCCTCTTCTAATTCGTTTACTATACCCGAATAATCATCAAATAATGCATGATCCTCGTAAAACGCACATGCATCTTGCGTAATGGGTGCTAATTTTTTACCTAAGGCCGAAAAAGATTTACCATACACAGAATGGGCATGTGCCGCCGCAACAACATCTGGTCGCGCTGCATGAATTTGGGAATGAATTGCAAAAGCAGCCCTATTAACTGGAAGTTTACCCTCTACAACTTCTCCATTATGATTAACCAATAACAAGTCATCGGGTGTGATCAAATTAAAAGAAAGTCCAAAAGGGTTCACCCAAAAATGATCTTGATCTTCTGGATCTCTAACGGTTATATGTCCCGCTACACCCTCAGAAAAACCAAATTTTCCGAATACTCTAAATGCTCCGGTAAGTTTCTTTTTCAAATACGCTCTTTCCTCCTTAGGATTGTCAAATTTTGGAGGCATAGGAATATTTGCAGGTAACATATCGAGTGGTGGATTTTGTACAGCCATAATTATATGTTTTTAAAATTAATATTGTGTTTTTGTCGTAGTGTATTTTGTTATCTCAACGTATTCCTCATATCCTTTTTCTGTTAAATAAGGCAATAAGATGCCCCATAAATTTTGCATAGGAGAGTTTTCATTGACCGGATTATTCTTTTGATCCATAATAGATATCCTTGCGCTCCAAAATGTGCTCGTCATCCATAATGTTTGAATAACAACAGTATAATCTATGCGAGAACTTTCAGGAATTAACCTACCAGAAGTTATAAAATGGTTCACCAAATTTCTAGCATCTTCTAACCTCTTGGATGTTGCCATGGTGTAACCTCTCATAACCCCAGGATATTCTGCCATTAAATAAGATATCTCGAGAAAAAAAAACCTATACCGCTTCTGGATGATATAGAATTTTTTGAACATTTCTTCAAAATGAAACAATGTAACATAGGTATTACCAGGTTTAATCTCAATATCATTACCCAATATTTCTTCTTGTATAGCAGACAATAGGTATTCTTTTCTTTTAAAATGATATGTAAAATTACCTGGACTAATCCCCATAGCTTCTGTAATGTCTTTGATACTTACGTTAAAGAATCCCTTTTTGTTAAAAAGAGTAACCGAACGCTTTATAATCTCTGATTTAGTGTTCAAAATTGTATTATTTTAGTATAAATATACTATTTTATTATTTAAATTAGTATAATCATACTAATAAAGTTAAAAGCGGTACAAACCAAACGCAATCTTAACATTGGTTTTTCGTAATTATACACTTCAAAATTTGCAATAATCGTACAAAGGATAAATTGCAAAATTTTGACTATTTTGTATCCCCTAATTTTTTATGATTACATCACTATGGAAACATATGCAATAGCACTTAGTTATGCCATCCCAGGGTTTATGATCCTTATTCTTATCGAGTATCTCATAAGTTTATGGAAAAAAATCCCCGTGAACGAGGCCATGGATACTATTTCGAGCTTAAGCTCAGGCATGACAGATACCTTGCGCAGTTTAACAGGTTTAGCAGTGATTATTATCAGTTATCAATGGATGGTGGATCATATTGCGCTAATAGAAATACAATCCTCTATCTGGCTTTATATTTTGACTTTTATAGGTCTAGATTTTGCAGGGTATTGGTCACATCGTTTCAATCATACCATTAACTTATTCTGGAACCGGCACATTGTACACCACAGTAGCGAAGAGTTTAATCTTGCTTGTGCATTAAGACAAAGTATTTCTGCAATTATCTCTATTTATTTCTTTTTATATATCCCTTTGGCCCTCATAGGGGTGCCTGCAAACATTATTGCGTTGGTAGCACCAATTCATTTGTTTGCTCAATTTTGGTATCATACTCGTTTGGTAGGTAAAATGGGATTTTTAGAACATATCATTGTTACACCATCTCATCATCGTGTACATCATGCCATTAACGACGAATATCTAGATAAAAATTACTCGCAAATCTTTATATTTTGGGATAAACTTTTTGGAACTTTTCAAGAAGAGTTACCTAATAAACCCCCTGTATATGGTGTCAAAAAACCCGTAAATACATGGAATCCTTTTTATATTAATTTTATGCATGCCTGGGGAATTTTAAAAGATGCCTGGAGAACCAAAAGTTGGTGGGATAAAATTCGTATTTGGTATATGCCCACAGGATGGCGACCCGATGACGTAAAAGAAAAATATCCTATTCAAATTATAACCGATCCTTATACTCGAAAAAAATACAAAACAGAGAGTTCTTTATCTTTAAAAATTTGGTCATGGATACAATTAACAGCTACACTGGGACTAATGTACTACCTACTCATAAGTTTTGGAGATCTAGAATTCGTTCAAATTATTAATTATGCAATTTTCTTGGCTATTTCGATCTTTGCATACACCTCATTAATGGATCGTCATATCATTTCTTTATTCGCCGAAGGAATTAAACTGACTATGGGACTGTATTTAATTAGTACAGAAAACGGATGGTTTGGGGTTGATAATTTGTTGGACGGAGCAACTTACATTGTTATTGGCTATCTGATTATTTCGCTTGTAATTTCTACTTATTTTCAATTAATCGAAAGAAAACACACGATTCAATCAACCGCCACATGACATAAAAAAACCGCCTGAGAAATTTCTCAGGCGGAATATAATATAGATTTATATAATGTTTTTCTATTGCAGCATCGCCGAATAAAACAATGGATAATCTACTGCTTTAACCAAAGGCAAATTAGAACCATAAGTGGTATTAATTGCAGAAGCTGCAGAGTTTGCCAAAAATGCATATCCTCTTGCCGTAGGATGCACACCATCTAAAGAAAATAAACCTCCAAAAACCAGATTTCCTTGCATTAAGAACTCATCAAACTGAATTCCTCCGGCTGAAACCTGATCCAAAAGTGCGTTAGCATCTACAAAGGCCAGACCCGCTTGTTGTACAGCAGCATCTATAACACCATTGAAAGTTGCAGTAGCAGTTGCAATTTCTTGCTGCTCACTAGGGATAAGCACCCATTTATCTTCTAATGGAAAAGTTACTCCATTAACCGCTAACTGACCAGCTTGTTCTTGTGATAATCCAAGTCCCATTAGCGTCATTACAGCTGTAGTATTAACCTGACCAATTATTGCCGAACTTGGCAATACCAAAAGATCATTTTCGTTTGCTGGTCTAGCTTGACCATACAAAAATCCAGTTACTGCTGCAGTACCTGCATCTACTCCTGCCATTTGTAACGCTCCTGTTATTTGAGCCGAAAGGTCGGTTAATGACTCATCTTTTATAACCACAGGACTATTTTCGTCTGTTGCGAACACAATAGCTCTCTCGGGAACTCCCAAGGCTGTAAACACCTGGTTTAACCCTGCAAATTGAACATTTAACGTTGGCACTAACATACCAAACGTTGGATTATCTTCATCTAACGGATCCAAAGGGTTATGAGGTACTGTTGTAAAATGAGCTATAGCAGTTACATCAGGAATATTAAAAGCCACTCCTTTTGCTCCACCCGAAGTTAAGGTCGTAACTAACGTATTATATACTTGAGTAAATATAGCATCATCTGTTATAGGATCTGATCCATCTCCACCAGAAAGCGCATATCCTAGCACATCATTGTTTCCAATCCATAAGGAGAAAAATGTTGGACTTTGAGCCATTGCATCTCCAAGCACTGTTGCTGCTGGATCAGAGGCTATTCTTACGAAATAAGGGTTCGCGGTAGCGGGCATTGTTGTCAATCCAGCTACGTTACCATATCCCGGAGCAACCAAATGAAAACTTTTTGCACCAGGTATTCCCATATTATTAAACGAACCTGATAATGCCGCTGTAATTTCAGTAGTAGGTACAGCATCTAACAGTGCAGGTCCAGATCCATTAAAAAAGAATCTTGGATTTAAAATTGGCGTACCGCCCAATAGAGCTCCACCAATATTATCATTCATAAGAGGTTGTAAAAAATCACCCCCTCCTGCCAATGCAAATTGCTGCGACATAATATTTGGTAACGAGTTCTCCTGCGCAGCAATAAATAATGCTCCATCTGTAAAACCTGCAGTTAATGAGTTTCCTATGGAAACAAATTTTGAAAAATCAGCTTCTCCCGAAGTGATTACTACTTCTTCCATTTCTGGGGTATCATCATCTGACTCACACGCAATAAAACCAAAAGCCAATATGATTAATAACCATTTATATTGAATATTCATTTCTTCTTTTTTTTTTGTATAGTTATTCGTTATAAATTATTAATAGTTAGACCAATATAATACTGAGATCCTACAAATCCAGTTCCAAATGCAGTAAAATACTCATCTCCAATATTACTAGCTCCTGCCTTAAGTGTTGTTTTCAGCGTAGGGATATTATAATTAATCTGCGCATCAAATACTGAAAAAGAAGGAACTTCTCCGTCGGCAAATGTTGCTTCCCAGAAATAACTATCACTCCATCTATAACTTGTATTAAAGCCAAAATTCTTAAATAAGTTGGTATGCCCAAAACTAGCCTTCACTTTATGTTTTGGTGTATTAAAACTACTTCTAAAATCAGAATCTTGTTCTCTATCAAAATCTTGTTCAGAGTATGTGTAATTTGCTCCCAAATCAAACCCACCAAGAACTTTGGTTGTTACTCCAATGATTGCTCCAAAAGAGTTAATATCAACTGCCGAATTGGTATACGTTTGATATACTTGAGTATCTCCATTTTGTAATGCCAACAATGATAGTGTACCATCACCTACTTGCCCATATAATGGAACTAATACATTTTCATTAGAAATAAAGTCTTTGTAAAAATTGACATAACCAGCCATATCAATTACAAATCCTTTCACTTTTCCTCTATATCCAACTTCGAAAGCAGTTACTTTTTCTGGTTTTACTATATCAACATCAGCAGCTACTGGAGCTCCATTAAGTACAGAGTTTAAAGAAAATGCGTTCTCGTATGCGGCTCTACCTACTACGGTAGCATTAGTAGTTCCTGTAACAGTTTGACCATTTCCACTCAAAGGGAATGTTCTTATATCTCTATCAAGGTTACCTGGTGCAGATCCAACTAAAATTGCACGACCTGCATTAAGACCAATAAATAAATCTTGAGTAGTAGGGTTTCTAAATCCTGTTTGCGCAGATAAACGAATGTTGTGATTTCTTTCTTCACCCAAGGTATATCCTACAGATAATCTAGGTGAAACATTACCATCAAACAATTCAGATTTATCATAACGAATAGATCCTGTGAATTTTAATCTTTCGTCCAAAAGTTTCTTTTGAAGTTGAACATAAGCACCAACTTCAGAATATTTAATTGGTCCATCAAAATCAGTAAAAATAGTCCCCGAAGAATTTAACTTATATTCTCTAAAAGAACCACCTACCTGTATATCGGCAAAACTACTAGTAATATGACTAAAGTTATAATTAACATCTACATGTCTTAATTGCGTAGCATCTCGAAACTGTGATCCTGTAGACAAATCGGCATCATTAATTACTTGATTGAATGCTTGTCTAAACTCTGGTGTACCTGGAATCAAACGACCTGTATCTGCTGTTTGTCTTGCAATAGCATGCGCTTGTTCGGGGAGTACTCCTTGTAAAGTAGCTGTGGCAAAAGCCCCTGCATACTCTCCAAACCATGTTTGATCATCTTTCCATAATCTATTAATATTAATACCTGTAAATCTTGTATCATAAGAATCACCAGCATCTTCATCTGTAATATATCCTCTTACGAAAAAGTTGTCATTTTTAAATTCTAACTTATGTTGTTGTAAGAAAAAATTACGTATCGAATATCTGTTTGCTCCTTGGTATATTGTAGTACCTCGTCCTACTTTTCCATTATAAATAATCTCAAAATCATTGGCAAACGGTCTATAGTGTAATGCTGCATCAAATTTTATACTCTCTGCTCTATAGTCATTTAAATCACTTTCTAGGTACCCTGTTCTACTAACATTTTCGTTAGGAAGCAAATTTTCTGCTCCAGCGGGTAATACTCCCAAATTAACCAAAGCCACACCAACTCCTCTTATGTTGGTACTTACCTCATCACCATATACATTTAAACCATCATAATTAGGATCTGTTCTATCCGTGGCCGGATTTAAAACATTTACTGTATTTTCGGCAAACCAGTCTGTTCCTCTCAAATATGCAAAATTAGCTTTTGCGGCAAATTTATCCGAAAATTTATGTGCAATACGAACCCCATAATCATAAAATTCGTTATCACCAGCGGCGTCTTGAGAAGTTATTCCGCCTTTGAAATAAGCACTTATCCCATCATGCGTAAAAGGGCTTTTACTTGTCATAAATAAAATCCCATTAAAAGCATTCGCTCCATAAAGTGCAGAAGATGCTCCAGGTAATAATTCAATACTGTTGACATCTAGCTCAGTCATACCTATTAAATTACCTATAACAAAGTTTAAGGCAGGTGATGTATTATCCATCCCATCTACCAACTGCACGAAACGAGTATTTGCAAAAGTGGCAAAACCACGAGTATTAACAGATTTAAAAGTTAAACTGTTTGTGTTGATGTCCACTCCTTTGAGGGATTCTAGTCCATCATAAAAATCTGCCGCAGGTGCATTTTTAATTTGTTTAATACCAAAACGTTCGACACTCACCGGAGATTCGAATATACGTTCTGGTGTTCTAGATGCAGAAATAATTACCTCATCTAACTCCGTTCCTTCTTTTAACGTAACTGTTAAATCTGAAGTCGCGGCAGTAATGTTAACAGAGCTTGATTCGAAACCAATTGTGCTAACTGTAATAGTAAAAGGAGGCGCTTGATCAACAGTCAATACAAAAAGACCATCAAAATCAGTTATAGTACCTACAGAAGAGCCTTGCAATGTTACATTAGCCCCAGGAATTGGTTGGTTATTATCGTCTACCACCTTTCCTTTAATCGTTGTTTGTGCAGTAGCGATAACACTCATAATCAACATTATCACTAATGTAGTTGTTCTCATACCCTAAATTTTAAAGTTATGACAACAATATACGTTTTTTTATGAATTTTTTAATAAAGTTGTTAAACCTTTGTTTTTTAATTACAAATAAAAGCATAACTCAAAGGTATTGATAATTGATAATTAGCAACATACCTCTATTTTTTTAACTAAATTTTTTAGCTTATAAAATTGAAAAACCCCATCTGAAAAGTATTCAGATGGGGTTTTTGTATTAATTTTGAGTAAATAATTCTTACTACAAATTATTTATTGACAGTCCTATATAATATTGAGACCCTATAAATCCGGATCCAATTGCGGTAAAATACTCATCACCACCAATATTATTTGCACCTACTTTCAATCTTGTTTTTAACGCAGGAATAGAATAATTAATTTGAGCATTGATTACGGTATAAGATGGGATTTGTCCCACTCCAAAATCTGATTCCCATAAATATTCATCACTCCAGATAAAACTGGTATTGAAACCAAAGTTTTGGAATAACTGGTCATTTCCGATAGAAGCTTTAACCTTATGCTTAGGTGTATTAAAATTACTATTAAAATCAGGATTTTCTTCTTTATCAAAATCTTCTTCTGCAAACGTATAATTTGCGTTTAGATCAAATCCTTTTAGTTTATAGGTAAATCCTGCAACTACACCAAAAGAATTAATGTCTACATCGGAGTTTGTAGAAGCAGTAAATGTTCTTCTAGTCCCTGCACTTGCAAGAGATTGTATAGCTAATAACTGCTCTGCCGCGGTACCGTTTACAACACCTTGACCCGGAACAACAACATTTTCATTAGCAATAAAATCCTGATATTGGTTATAATATGCACTACCATCAAAAATAAAGTTACCAAACTGTGCTCTGTACCCAACCTCATAAGCGGTAACTTTTTCTGGTTTTACAATATCAATATCTGCTACTTCTAAGTCCGCTGGATTTAATGTCTGTGCAAATCGTTGAACTGAACTTGCAGAATACGAATTCTCATATGCATCTCTTCCTGTATACACATTATTAAAATCATCTAATACAGTATATCTGTCTAGGTTTTCTTCAGCAGAACCTACCAAAAGAGATCTTCCGATATCAAGACCTATAAATAAATCCTGGGTAGTAGGGTTTCTAAAACCTGTCTGAACAGAAGCACGTAGGTTACGTGTTTTATTCGCTCCAAAAGTATAACTTACAGAGAATCTAGGTGAGAAATTACCATCAAACAACTGAGATTTGTCATAACGCACAGATCCTGTTAATTTTAATCTTTCGTCTAACAATTTTCTCTGAAGCTGCGTATAAACACCATATTCTGAATACTTAATTGGACCATCGGCATCTGTAAAAACTGTACCTTCAGAGTTTAATTTATACTCTCTAAATGATCCTCCGATTTGAATATCTGCAAAATTACTAGTGATATGACTGAAGTTATAGTTACCATCAGCATGTCTAAACGAAGATTTTTCTAAGAACTTAGAACCACTGGCAAGATCAGGGTTTGTTGTCACTTGATTAAATGCTCGTTGGAATTCTGGAGTTCCTGGAATAAGACGTCCAGTATCTGCTACTTGTCTTGCCGCAGCATGTGCCGCTTCTTGTGCTGCTGGATCATTTGGATTTGTTCCAATACTAGCTAAATATGTGCCAATATACTCTGTAAACCACTGAGAATCTGACTTCCAAGCATTATTAATGTTAAGACCTGTAAATCTAATATCATAAGAATCTCCTGCATCTTCTGCAGTAATGTAACCTCTCAAAAAGAAATTATCATTTTTAAGTTCTAATTTATGTTGTTGCAAGAAGAAGTTACGTAATAAAGTTCTGTTGGCATCCTGAGTAACTGTTGTACCTCTACCCAACTTACCTGTATAAATAACTTCGAAGTCATTTGCAAAAGGTCTATAGTGTAATGATGCATCAAATTTTACACTTTCTACATCATTATCATTAAGATCAGCTTCATCATATCCCGTTCTACTTACTACAGTATCCGGTAATAACGGTAATAAAGCTGGATTAAAACCAGGGTTTTGAGAAGCAAGTCCTCTCAAAGATCCTTTTGCTTCATCACCATATACATTTAATCCATCATAACCAACATTGTTCTCTCTAGTTGCTCCAGGGTTATCTAGATCTCTTTTATCCGCTGCAAGCCAATCTGTACCTTTTAAAATAGAGAAGTTAACTTTTCCGGCAAATTTATCAGAAAAAGCATGTGCCATTCTGATTCCCACATCATAAAATTCATTATCACCGGCAGCTTCTTGAGAAGTAAAACCTCCTTTTGCATATGCACTTATTCCTTGATAATCGAAAGGATCTCTACTATTCATAAATAAAATACCGTTAAAGGCATTCGCTCCATAAAGTGCAGAAGATGCTCCTGGTAATAATTCGACACTCGCTACATCAAGTTCACTTACACCTACCAAGTTACCAAGTACAAAGTTCAATGCTGGAGCTGTATTATCCATACCATCAATTAATTGTACAAAACGCGTATTGGTAAATGTAGCAAAACCTCTAGTGTTTATAGATTTAAGTGCCAAACTATTCGTATTGATATCAACACCTTTAATATTTTCAAGATCACCATAAAAATCTGCAGAAGCAGCATTTCTGATTTCCTTTGCTCCGTAACGTTCAATACTCACTGGAGATTCAAATAAACGTTCTGGGGCACGAGAAGCCGAGATTACCAATTCATCTAAGAAAGTAATATCCTCGAGTACGATGGTAACTTCATTAGTTTCGGATGTAACCACCAAAACACTATCGTCAAAACCGATACTTTTTGCTTCTAAAGTAAAAGGGTAATCCTTATCTGTTGTTAATGTAAAATTACCGTCAAAGTCTGTAATAGTAGATACAGAGGTTCCTTTAACAGATACACTAACACCAGGAACAGGCTGATCGAATCCATCGATAACCCTACCATTCACAACGTTTTGCGCTGATCCAATAATGCTTACAAGCAACATTACCGCTAATGTAATTGATTTCATAAGTAGATTTAGTTTATAAATAATTAAGTTGATTATTTCTTATGCGCGCATAAGAAGATTATATTTGGGGTGCGAAACTAAACTTTTTTGATGTAAAAAAAAAGAAAATAGTGTTTTTTATCGTAAAAATGGTGTTTTTCAACGATGATTAGTAGCCTAAAATATGTTAAAAAAAATAGACATTAACATAATTTGATTATTTAAAAAACTAATAATTAAGTGTTTACACTCAAATCTAAGCAAAAAAAATTAAAATTTAATACGCGAATCTACATAGCGTAATAATTTTGTGTAAAACCCGTAAACGAAAAAACAAATTTAAGTTACACTCGTATTTTTACTTGTTTTATAGTAATTATTAAAAAGTACAAATAAAAAAGACTGCCCAAAAAGACAGCCTTTTTTATATTATCAAGAAAAATCCAATTACTCGACCGTAACTGATTTTGCTAAATTTCTAGGTTGATCTACATTTTTGTCTAGCATCACTGCGATGTGATAAGACAATAACTGTAATGGAATTGTAGTAAGAAGTGGTGTTAAAAACTCTATTGTTTCTGGTATCTCAATAACATGATCAGCCAATTCTTTTACCGTAACATCACCTTCTGTAACTATCCCAATAATTTTTCCTTTTCTGGATTTTATTTCCTGAATATTACTTACCACTTTTTCATAATGTCCTTTTTTGGTAGCAATAACTACAACAGGCATTTGCTCATCTATAAGTGCGATAGGCCCGTGTTTCATTTCTGCTGCAGGATAACCTTCAGCATGAATATAAGAAATCTCTTTAAGCTTTAAAGCTCCTTCCAGAGCCACAGGGAAGTTATAACCTCTACCCAAATACAAGAAGTTTTTAGCATCCTTATAAGTATCTGCTATATGCTTAATATGATCATTAGAACCTAAAGCTTGCTTTACTTTTTCTGGAATTCTTTCAAGCTCCTGCAGATAATAATAAAAATCACTATTTGTAATAGTTCCTTTTCTTTCTGCTAATTTTAAGGCTATCAGTGATAGTATAGTAATCTGCGTTGTAAATGCTTTTGTAGAGGCAACACCAATTTCTGGTCCTGCATGCGTATATGCTCCTGCATGCGTTTCTCTTGATATTGAAGAACCAACCACATTACATACTCCAAAAACAAAAGCTCCTCTCTCTTTTGCCAATTTGATAGCGGCCATGGTATCTGCAGTTTCACCACTTTGTGATATTGCTATTACCACATCGTCCTGATGTATCACAGGGTTACGATATCTAAATTCGGACGCGTACTCTACTTCTACAGGAATTCGAACCAATTCTTCGAAGATATACTCTGCCACCAATCCTGCATGCCAAGAAGTACCACATGCTATAATAAGAATACGTTTTGCATTAAGGAGTTTGGCAAGATTATCATCAACCCCCGCCATTTTTATAATTCCTTCAGCCACTCGCATTCGCCCTCTATACGTATCACTTATAGCATTGGGCTGCTCATATATTTCTTTAAGCATAAAATGATCATAACCACCTTTTTCTATTTGCTCAAGATTGATCTGTAGTTCTTGCTGATAAGCCTCAACCAAGCTATCATCCTGTATCTTTCTTACTTTTACTTCTTTATTTCTTCTTACAATTGCCATTTCCCCATCTTCAAGATAAATAGCATTGTTTGTATATTCTATAAATGGTGATGCATCTGAAGCAATAAAAAATTCATCTTCACCTACTCCAATGGCTAGAGGACTCCCTAATCTTGCTACAACAATTTCATCAGGTTTTTGTTTATCAAAAACTGCAATTGCATAAGCCCCTATAGTTTGATTTAAAGCTATCTGTACTGCTTTACCTAACTTTACGTTTTCTTTGGTTTTTACATCTTCAATTAAATTAACCAAAACCTCGGTATCTGTTTCAGATTTAAACGTATATCCTCTGTTTATTAATTCTTTTCTAAGAGATTCGTAATTTTCGATAATTCCATTATGGATAATCACTAAATCTCCAGAATTAGAATAATGAGGATGAGAATTCACATCATTAGGAACTCCATGCGTAGCCCATCTCGTATGGCCAATTCCAATTGTACCTTCTGTAGAAATTTCTTTTTCTAATCTCTCTTCAAGATCCGCTACTTTTCCTTTAGTTTTAGATAATTTAATATCATTACCATCATAAAGAGCAATTCCTGCAGAATCATACCCCCTATATTCTAATCTTTTTAACCCTTTTAAAATAATTGGATAAGCCTCCCTATGACCAATATATCCTACAATTCCACACATGATTTAGTTTTTTTAGTTGTCTTTTGATTCGGTATAAAAAATATCAAGCTTTAAACGTTTTTCTTCCGGAACGTTTTGTCCATTTCCATAAAGAATAGTTCCTTCATGAGAAATTACAGAAGAGAAGGGGGTCGTTTTTTCTTCTAAATTAATGTCACTATTGGGGTCGGTTTCATCACTTCTTGAAAAGGCAAAACCATCAGCGTTACTAAGTATATTTACATTTTGAGAAACTGAAATTCCCAACTTAACATTATCGATATCTCCTTTTAAAAGGTCATTGATATGACTAGTTATTCTAATTTTATAAAATTCCCCTCGCTCATCAGAGCCTCGAGAAATTCTTCCAAGGTGATCTGTTATAGAATTGACTGGACTCTCCTCGTTTATAGTAAAATCACGTCTATAATCTAATAACACGTCCTCTGTTTCTAAATTAAATATAAAAATTCTTTCTGGTTCTGTATCTCCAGAACTCACCAAATCTTGATTAATATAAAAACTCAATGAGGCATCATTGATTAACCAGTTTTGTCTTTGTAAGAATTCCAACTCGTTTTCCTCTTCTCCATTTTCGTTAAGAATATTACCGCTAAACAGATCAACAATAGCAAGTGAACCATTTCCTCCTTTTAGATACAAATTTTCTTCACCATTAATCAGGTCTTGATTTTCGATCCTAGATTCTTCGGCTATTGTTGGATTTAATTGCAAATCTATTGCATTTACGATATTATTAGAAAATGACAATCGTAATGTTGCCTGATCTTCGACGATATCGGTATTACTCCCATCTTCATCTTCATCTGCAGCATCTACCTTTTCGAAGGTATAAAATAATGTTATATCTGCATTAGTCATATCCAAAGCCAAAAGGTTTCCGGTATTATTGACCGTTTCTGCCTTGAAATAAATGCCTCTAAAAAAGTTATTAAAATTATTTAGGTTACTAAATTCGGCATTACCTTCTCTATCCAAAAACTGTTCTGTAAAAAAATCAACAGGAAGCTTTACTCTTAGTGCCGGAGGAAATCTGGTAATATCCTCTTCGGTATCTTCATCTGTACCATCTGGTCCTTTTAAAATTATCTCTTCTGAAGAAGGAATAAAAGCATCATCGGTATACAATAATTCTTCTTTTAATTCTGTACCGAAATTTGTTTCGATAGTATTAACATCATCAGAAAAATACAATTGCCTTTCATTAGAATTAGGATCAAAATCTCTTAAAAAATAGTTGGATTTATAAACTGAGAATCTAAATGGTTGATTACCATAGATCGAATCTAACCTATAAGTGGTTACAATTTGGCCATCATCATTAGCTTCGGCATTTGTTTGTGTACTAAAATAAGGCATATTAAGAACCACACTATCTAATTTGGCATTATCTCCATAACTTGGGTCAAATCTTTCTGGTGCTACTTGTGAGAGTACCCCATATACTGATTGACCATAAACAGGATCATTATACACGCCAAGTAAGTAATTTGGCAGACCAGAGGTCTGTACGCGTTCAAACTTTCTAGTATATGCTACAGGAATAGCAGTATACTGTTTGTCTTCAAAATTAACGTCTCCAATAACCTCGCTACCAACCGAGTTAAAATCATCATTACATGATGAGAAGGTAAAAATAACCGCTACTGTAGCAGTTACTTTAATCAAAAAGTTTATCAATTTCATAAAAAATTCATTTTGCCTATACTAGCACTTCTGTTTGATAGAAGGCTTCGTAAGCATCTGCAAATTCATCCGGGTTTTTATATTCTAAAACTGGTTGGTCTATACTTTTTAAATGATTCGATAGTTCGTCTGATATATTTTCAGAACCAACTATAATGGCATCAGAGTTATCAATTGCAACTTTCATCAAATTGTCATATGATGGTGTTGCCAAGTCACTGATTTTCCCTTCTTCAATTCCGTCAAATTTCACTTTCTCCATCATATTGTCGGCTAATGTGCCGTCATATCCATGATTGTATACCGAAGTAACTATTTTACTATGACCAAAAAGTGGTTCATTAGCATAATAATGCTTTAGATACAATGGCAAAAGCGATGCCAACCAACCATGTACATGAATTACATCGGGAGACCAATTCAATTTCTTAACGGTTTCAATAACTCCTTTTGCAAAAAAGATTGCTCTTTCATCATTATCAGGAAATAAATTTCCTTCCTCATCTGTCAAAGTTGCCTTTCTTTTAAAATAGTCTTCATTATCTATAAAATAGACTTGCATACGTTCTTTCGGAATAGAAGCAACTTTAATGATTAGAGGCATATCTAAATCATTTATTACTAAATTCATCCCAGAAAGACGAATCACTTCATGCAACTGATGTCTTCTTTCATTGATATTACCATATCTCGGCATAAAAATTCGTATTTGACCACCTTTACTATTTACCATTCTTGGTGCATCAAAAGACATGGATGAGATTTCAGTCTCTGGCAGGTAAGGTATTACTTCTGATGATACATACAATATCCTCTTATCTTTCATATAATCGATACTTTTATCGTCTTCCTTTTGGAATTAATTTTGCAAAATTACGAAAATTTATGCAGTCTGCCAGTAATATCTTATTTTTGCACGCCTTTAAGTTTTAGCCCAATGCAGGTATACGAAAAAAGACTAGACATAGTAAGAGATGTTGCAACCTTCAAAAGAGAAAAGCAAACCATAGGGTTTGTGCCTACTATGGGTGCCTTACACCAAGGCCATCTTGCCCTAGTACAAAGGGCTCTCGAAGAAAACGACATAGCGATAGTGAGTATTTTTGTAAACCCAACTCAATTTAATAACTCCGAAGATCTTGTTAAATATCCAAGAACTTTAGACTCAGATGTGAAGCTTTTATCAAGTTTATCAAATAAAATAATCGTATTTGCTCCAACTCCTAATGAGGTATATGGGTCGCAAATGAACTCTATCTCTTATGATTTTGAAGGTCTAGAACATGAAATGGAGGGTAAATTTCGACCAGGTCATTTTGATGGGGTTGGTACAGTTTTGAAACATTTATTTAGTATTGTTTCGCCAACCAAAGCTTATTTTGGTGAAAAAGACTTCCAGCAACTTCAAATTGTAAGAAAGCTTGTCGAAATTGAAAAAATGTCAGTACAGATAATAGGCTGCCCTATTTATAGAGAAAAGAGCGGATTGGCTTTAAGCTCCAGAAACAAAAGGCTTACCCAGGAACAACTAGATGCTTCTCCTTTAATTCATAAAATACTACAACAAGTAAAAAAAGATTTTGGCACAAAAAGTGTAAGTAAGTTAAATGATTGGGTATCAGAACAATTTGAAAATACCGAAATTCTAGAACTTGAATATTTTGAAATCGCGAAGGTATCAGATCTTAAAACGATTACTAAAATAGATAACGACATTAAATATCGTGCATTTATTGCAGTATTTGCCGATAAAATAAGACTTATAGATAACATTGCCCTAAACTAAAAATAACTAACTTTGTAACATGCTAGTACACGTAGTCAAATCAAAAATTCATCGCGTTAAAGTTACCGGTGCAGACCTAAACTATATCGGTAGTATTACTATTGATCAGGATCTTATGGATGCTGCTAATATTATTGAAGGAGAAAAAGTTCAGATTGTAAACAATAATAATGGTGAGCGATTAGAAACTTATGCTATTCCGGGTCCAAGAAACAGTGGTGAAATTACATTAAATGGTGCTGCTGCTCGAAAAGTAGCAAAAGGAGATGTGCTTATTTTAATAACCTATGCTATGATGGATATTGAAGATGCTAAAGTCTTCAAGCCAAAACTTCTTTTCCCGAACGAAGAGAATAACTTACTAAAATAAAAGTGAATCCTAAGTTTGTAAAACTTCTTAAAATAATACTCCCGCTAGCACTGGGAGTTTTTTTAATTTGGTATTCTATTGCATCTGCTTCTCCAGAAGAAAGACAAAAGACGCTTCAATACATTTCTGAAGCTGATCCAAAATGGGTTATCCTTTCAATTTTGATGGGTATTATTTCTCACCTATCAAGAGCTTATCGCTGGAAATTCTTATTACAACCTATGGGATATACCGCCAAATTATCAAATAGTTTTATGGCAGTCATGGCGGGATACCTCGTAAATATGGGAATCCCAAGATCGGGAGAAGTATTACGTGGTGCTACCATTTCTACTTATGAAAAAATTCCTTTCAAAAAAGCTTTTGGCACTATTATATCCGAAAGAGTTATTGATTCTATTATGTTGCTGTCTATAATAGCAATTACACTATTTTTTCAATCTCAAGATTTATTCTCTTACTTAGAAGAAAAAATCACGAATACATTTATACTACTGGTACTATTAATCGTTGGTATTATTCTGGGCATTGTATTTCTTCGAATTCTTAGAAAATCCAAAAACCCAATATTAATCAAGATCAAAAACTTTGGAGAAGGTATTTTGGAAGGTATAAAGAGTATTTCTAAGCTAAAACAAAGAGGTGCTTTTGTCTTTCATACGATACTTATTTGGGTATTATATGTAGGAATGTTTTACGTGATCAAATTTACAGTTCCTGAAACTGCAAATTTATCCATAGGCCCTTTGCTTGCTACTTTTGTTGCCGGATCTATCGCAATGTCGACTACCAATGGCGGAATTGGTGCTTTCCCAATAGCAACTGCAGCTATTTTGATATTATTTGATGTCGAAAAACCAGCTGGAGAAGCTTTTGGATGGATTCTTTGGGGGTCTCAAACCGCAATAAATATCATCGTTGGTGCGTTATCGTTTTTGTTTCTACCTATTTTAAACAGAGAGAAATAACGAAATAATTTATATATTGTCCCTTGCTTAACCTAAATCCTATTACTTATGAAAAAAAGTTTAACTCTCATTATAGCCTGTATTTTTGTAGTTTCTGGTTATAGCCAGGCTATTTACGAATCATTTAGATCTATAAAGCTAGACCAAAGTAGGCAATTAAAAATTCAGTTACCACGTAACTATAAGAAGAACGTAGATAAAACCTATCCATTAATCATTGTACTTGACGGGGACTATCTGTTTGAACCCATTGCAGGAAATGTGGATTACTTTTCTTATTGGGAAGATATGCCCGAATCGATTGTGGTTGGTGTTAATCAAAGAACAACAAGAGTTGATGATTGTCGCTATGATGAAGCCGAGTTTCTTCCTTCTCAAAAAGGAGCAGAGTTTTTCGAATTTATAGGGCAGGAATTAGTTCCGTATCTCAATCAGACGTATCGAACAGCACAACTAAAAATTATTGTTGGGCATGATTATACTGCTAATTACATAAATTATTTTTTATTTAAGGATAATCCAATATTTCAAGCATACATATGTTTGAGTCCTGAATTGGCTCCTCCAATGGCAGAACGTATTACCAATGTACTAAGTACGTCTTCAGACATATGGTATTATCTGGCTACTGCCACCAATGATGCTGAAGGAATAAAAAAATCTGTTCGTGGACTTGATGAACAAATGAAAGAAGTTGATAACGCAGATATGCATTATTTCTTTGATGACTTTGACGAATCTTCGCATTACACTTTGGTAGGAAGAGGAATCCCTAGAGCACTTGAAGCTATTTTTGAGATGTATCGCCCAATTAGCAAAAAAACATATAAAGAAGTACTACTTCCATTAGAAACCTCGACTTATGATCATTTGGTAGATATGTATAAGACTACAGAGCAATTATATGGGATTAAGCGTCAAATACGTGTAAATGATTTTATTGCTGTATCTACCGCCATAGAAAAGAAAGAAAAGTGGGAAGAATTAGAACCTTTGGGTAAACTAGCGGTAAAAGAGCATCCAGATGTGATGCTGGGATATTATTATTTAGGTATGTTCTACGAACAAACCGGAGAGCCTAAAAAAGCTATGAGAGCCTATGAAAATGGTTTTCAACTTGCCGAAGTTGCTTTCCTGACCAAAGATTATATGCTGGATAAAGTGAACAAAATTAAAGAAGATTTTGGATGGTAAGTTTTCCAAAATAAAATATACTAAAAAGATCCCTCTAATGGGGTCTTTTTTTATGTATACAGTTTTAGTTTTCAATCTAAATAATAGTATTTTTACACCTCATCAATATTTTTATGGCTAAGACCAAAACTGTTTTTTTCTGCCAAAACTGTGGGGCGCAATATGCCAAATGGCAAGGGCAATGCACATCATGTAAAGAGTGGAATACTATTGCCGAAGAGGTGGTTCAAAAAGCTACTGCCAAAGATTGGAAAAATGCAACCAATGCCACCAAAGTTTCTGCTATTGCGAAACCCTTGCGTATTTCAGAAATTGACACAAGCCAGGAGGCCAGATATAATACTGATGATGCAGAGCTTAACAGAGTACTTGGTGGAGGGCTGGTTCCTGGATCTTTAACTCTTTTGGGAGGAGAACCTGGTATTGGTAAAAGTACTTTACTGCTTCAGATTAGTTTAAAACTACCTTATAAAACGTTATACGTTTCTGGAGAAGAAAGCCAAAAGCAAATCAAGATGCGTGCAGAACGTATACAATCTAAAACAGATAACTGCTTTATTCTTACCGAAACAAAAACGCAAAACATATTTAGGCAAATAGAAACTACCGAACCCGACATTGTCATCATAGATTCTATACAAACCTTGCATAGTGATTATATAGAAAGTAGTGCTGGAAGTATTTCGCAAATTAGAGAATGTACCACAGAGCTCATCAAATTTGCCAAAGAAACTGCTACTCCAGTAATTTTAATTGGCCATATCACCAAAGATGGAAATATTGCAGGACCAAAAATCCTGGAACATATGGTAGATACTGTATTGCAATTTGAAGGAGACCGCAATCACGTATACCGAATCTTAAGAGCTTTAAAAAACAGATTTGGCTCGACATCAGAATTAGGGATTTACGAAATGCAAGGTAGTGGCCTTAGAGAAGTAAATAATCCTAGTGAAATCCTTATTTCTAAAAAAGACGAAGAGCTTAGCGGTACTGCCATTGCATCTACTCTAGAAGGCATGAGGCCTTTAATGATAGAAATACAGGCGTTGGTAAGCACAGCAGTCTATGGCACCCCTCAACGTAGTGCCACAGGATATAATTTAAAACGACTAAATATGATCTTGGCCGTTCTCGAAAAAAGAGCAGGTTTTAGGCTAGGAGCGAAGGACGTTTTTTTAAATATCACTGGTGGGATATCGGTAGATGATCCGGCTATTGATTTGGCAGTAGTAGCTGCCATATTATCATCTAGTGAGGATATCCCAATCCCAAAAGATTATTGTTTTGCTGCAGAAGTTGGACTAGCCGGTGAAATACGACCAGTAACCAAAGTCGAACAACGTATACAAGAGGCAGAGAAACTAGGTTTCTCTACCATTTTTGTTTCTAAATACAATAAAATCAGCCTACAAAGCACTCAAATCAAAATTCAACTAGTTGCCAAGATAGAAGATGTCGTAGCATATTTATTTGGATAGCTTATGGTGCCGGATTTGGAATATCCTCATGCACCGCTTCAATCTCTTTTAGAATCTCTTCAGAAAGTGTAATATCAATACTTCCGATATTCTCTTTTAATTGATCCAAAGATGTAGCTCCTATAATAGTACTGGTTACAAATGGGCGATCATTAATAAATGCCAAAGCCATTTGCGTTAAGCTAATACCATGTTTTTTTGCGATTTCATTGTAGGCTCTAGTCGCTTTGAATGAGTTTTCATTATGATATCGCGCAAATTGAGGAAATAAGGTTACTCTTCCATTCTTTGGTGTTTCTTCTAAATATTTTCCTGTAAGCTGCCCAAAACCAAGAGGAGAATATGGTAAATGACCTACATTTTCTCGATGCAAAACTTCGGTAAGACCTACTTCATCTTTTCGGTTTAATAAATTATATGGGTTCTGAACAGTAATCATTTTTGGAGCTCCTTTACGAGCCTCTTCGGCATAACGCATTACCCCATAAGCCGTTTCATTCGAAACTCCTATCTGTCTTATCTTTCCTTCTTTAATAAATTCCTGAAGGTAATTCAATACCTCACCAAAATTATCATTCCATTGGTCGGCTGCATCATGCTGATATCCTCTCACTCCAAAAAAATTGGTGTTTCGTTCTGGCCAGTGCAATTGATATAAATCAATATAATCAGTTTGTAATCGTTGTAAACTCTTATTGATCGCATCTGCAAACTCAGCTTTTGTAAACCCACCGGTACGTATATGTTTTACAAACTCTCTTGGACCTACAATTTTGGTGGCAATGACAACATCTTCCCGTTTTTGGGTTTTCTTTAACCAAGAACCAATAATTTTTTCGGTACTCCCTTGGGTATCTTTATTTGCTGGTACAGAATACAACTCTGCAGTGTCGATAAAATTAACTCCTTGATCAATCGCAAGGTCTAATTGCTGATGACCCTCTTCTTCTGTGTTTTGTTCTCCCCAGGTCATACTGCCTAGGCATATTTTGCTGACTTTAATATCAGTATTGGGTAAAGTGGTGTACTTCATAAGGTATCACTATAGTTATTTAGTAGATTAATGGCACCAAAAGTAGAAACTCTTACCTTAAACTAATGCAAAAATTATCATAATAAATTCAACCAAAATACAGGAAAAAGCACATGATCAACTCTGCAAAAATGTGAAATATATCTACAACAACTTCAGCTTTGTCTACAGTACATGGTTTATTGCTATTTGATCTATTTATTTTAAATTATTGATATTCAGGTGTTTATTTATGTAATTTGAATTTAAATTCATATGGAACGATTATTTCTAGATAACTAAACTAAGACGGTTTATACAAACATTAGGGAGAATGGTTTGACCTAAGTAAAGAAGGGTAGTACTGACTATACCCTCTCTTTTAACCTGAAAAAGAGCTTCGTAATGAAGCTCTTTTTTTAAGTTAAAACGGACACGACTACCCCATTGCCGTATCCGTTTCACACAACTAACCAACCTAAACATCAATTATTTATTTTTTTAACACATCTATGAAGTGTTATTTATACTATAAATGTAGTGGCAAATGGTGATATGCAAAACTAGGAATGAGGGAACCCTAGACCTGGCTTAGGGAAATAGTGTGATGAGCAATTATAGTAACAAAAGAGGAATTGCAACATTGTAATTTAACGGCAAAAAAACAGCCAATTATAGATTGGCTGTTGATATTTTTTAAGGGATAGGAGACTTTTAATTCAATTGTCCTTCTTTAAGCTCAGAGATATCTTTTTGTTTTAACTTATCTATTAATGTTTGATACATCTCTTTGGGTAGTCCGCAAGCGATTAGATACTCTTTCATTAGGTCTTCTTCTTCTTTTTCGATAGATCCATCTGCCAATAATACTACGGCAGCCTGCGCCAAAATATTCATTAATGCCTCTGCAGATAAAGCATTTCGTGCCTCATTTAAATAATTGAACACTTGGTTACCTTCGTTTGCATTATTCTTTACATTGTGATGTATCGCCAATAATTCATCTTTCATTTCAGAAAAACCTTCTATAGCATCCATAATCTCGCGTTCTTCTTCTTTTGCAAAATCACCATCAATAATAGACATATGTGTCATCGAGGCTACAAGTGCTTTACCAAAAACTAATTTAGCCCGTTTTTGGTTTTCATTGATCTCATTTTGAGATTGCTGCAAAACTGTTTTGATACTTTCGTTATAAGCGCTTTTACAACTATCACATTGATAAAACCGATCCACCACATCCAGCGGAATAACGGGAATAAAAAACAAAGTAAACCACCTGCGATAGAGTTTATTCACAAGGTTTCCGTTGTTACAATTTGGGCATGAATTTGATAAAACAGGACTTTCATTAACGGTGTGTTTGAGTCCTCTTGTTCCGAAGATAATAAACATAATTATGTAGGTATTTGTTAGATTTAGTTGCTATTAAAGATAGCATAATAATCCTGAATACCTAATAATTAGACTGTTGCCTGTTGTAAAGCCTTAGCCTTATTCATATCCTCCTTAAGATTTGTGTAAAAGTTTTTCATTAATTCTGGAGGGGTTTGATCAGAGATCTCCCAACTTCTTAGCAATAAACTCTGGATCCCTGCATACCGAAACGCGTTCCCTAAACTCATTATTCCTTCACCTTTGGCGATTTTACCTGTCTCCGTATGCTCATGAAATATGGATCCAGTCTATGCTATAACTTACTCCACTTTTTTGGTAATACCGCATTTTCTCCTTACCGTTCTTTCGGCTAGAGCTGCGACATTTCTGGCCTGGCCCTCTGATATTCCGTCTTTAATAACTTCATCATATACGGTTTTGTTTTCTATAAGACCGCGTAGGACACACATAAACCCTGGGCTGTCTTTACCCTTATAAGGATTCTTTTTCTTAGGTTTTGCGATCAACTCCCCAAATAAGCGATCTTTTAAGACCTTATCTTTTTGGACTTCTAATACAAATGCATATAGAACATTTTCATCTTCGGGATCCAGATCACTCACCTTATCCAATGCATCAGCATACTCATCATTGGTAAAACTAAAATACTCATAGATGTCGATATAGTTGACTTCTACGTTTTCCTCCTCCTGTACCTCTTCTTCATTCTGGTATTCTTCTTCACTCTGATATTCTTCCTCGTTTTGGTACTCTTCTTCGCTTTCTTGGCTCACTCCTTTGATCACGGATAGTAGTAGTAATAGTACAAAAATAGGTAGCCTCTTCATTGGTTCTATAGTTTTAAATTAATGGGACATAATAAACAGCTGGCAACGTTCTTTTTGTTACCTGCCTTTCTTATCTTTATGCTTGTATATAAAAATAGTATGCTTTTTCAATATATGCATAATTAAGTATTTTATTTTTGTTTATTAAATACGTGGCACACTTTTTGGTTTTTATCAAATAAATTGAGTATTTTGACTCACCTTTTAAGGTTATTTTAACAATAAAATAAATTTTATCACGTTAGGTAACCGGTGTAATTAACCTATAAACTATAATACATTATTTTAACACCCAAACATTATGAAAAAATTATTTCTACTCGCATTTGTGCTATGCGCAGGATTATCAGTTCAAGCTCAACAATACACATGGGCCGAACTTAATCAACTTCATACGGATGAATTGTACCCTCTAGCAAAAGATGTTGCCGAAATTACAGATAGAGTTATCGCCAATGGAAATGTAATTTCTATTGTAAAAAGCACAGGAACTACTTCTTTGGTAAAAGAACTTGATAAGTCAGTTCCTATTGAGTATTACAATTACAAGTTACTTACATCAACTGGTAGAGAGCTTAAATTAACCGATCCTTTGATGGCTAATAAAGTTGTAGACAAATTTTTTGATGTACTAAGACGCGTTAAGGAAAATGCTAAATCTAATAATGAAGCAGAAATTCGTGCAATTCTTGACGGACTATAGAATAAAAGATAATAAACAAAAAAAGCTACCAACAATGGTAGCTTTTTTTGTTTTGATCCTATCAATAACTTAAATATCATTTAACAACTTGGTGATCTCATCTAATTTTGGAGTTAAAATCACTTCGATACGCCTGTTTTTACCTTTACCATCACTGGTGTCATTACTGGCTACAGGAGCAAACTCTCCTCGCCCTGCGGCAGTAAGATTTTGTGGATCGATCTGCCCATTTTCTAAAAGGATATTTACAATCGCCGTAGCTCTTTTGGTAGATAGATCCCAATTGCCAGATAATTGTGCATTGCCAGTGTAGGGCACATTATCGGTATGCCCCTCGATCAATACCGCAATATCTGTATTTTCGGCAAGTACACTACCTAGCTGTTTTACAGCTTTTCTTCCTTGTGTACCTACTGCCCAACTACCTGACTCAAACAATAGTTTATTTTCCATAGAGATGTACACTTTTCCGTTGCGCTCTTCGACTGTAAGTCCTTTTCCTTCAAAATTACGTAGGGCATTAGAAATTGCAGTTTTTAGAGCTTGCATCTTGGCATCTTTGGCAGCAATCAAACCCTCTAACTCATCGACACGCCTAGATCGTGCATCCAGATCACGCTGTAGCGCATCTAAACGAGTACGCTCTTGGACCAATGTTCTTTCTTTATCCTCTAATTGCCTAAGCAGGTCTCTATTTTTCTTACTGTTGGCCGCAATTGCAACAGAGCTATTTTTTTCTAATGCATCGTAGGATTGCTTTAAGTTGTTATAATTGGCAACGGCCGCATCATAATTACGCTGTAACTCATCTCTCTCGGCTCTGGTTTTTTCGTACTGATCATGAAGTTGATCCATAGCTAGCTTATCTGCTTCGCCAGCCTTTTTTAATTCACTATACTCATCCTCAAGTTTACGGTTTTCTCGCTTTAGGCTAGCGTATTTACTTTCTAAGTCTTTATATACTTTTGAAGATACACAAGAGGACATAACTAATCCTACCAGTACGACATATACGATATTTTTAATCATTATTACATATTTAGATTGTCTATCCTTCGACAAGCTCAGGATGACAATTTGCTGATTTATACTAACTAGTTTGCCTGGACATATACTACTAATGACACTTCGACAAGCTCAGTGTGACAAGCTTAGTTCAACCCACAGACAAGCGCTGTATGACAAATAGGTTTACACATCTAATTCTACCACAATTGGGCAATGGTCACTATGCTTAGCATCTGATAATATAACGGCTCTTTTTAGTTTATCTTGCAAAGGTTGTGCTACCATACCATAATCTAAACGCCATCCTTTATTATTTGCTCTAGAATTAGCTCTGTAACTCCACCAAGAGTAATTATGAGGTTCGGTATTAAAATGCCTGAAAGAATCTATAAATCCGCTATCCATAAAGTTGCCAATCCATTCTCGCTCTACGGGCAAAAATCCAGATACATTTTTATTTCGTACCGGATCATGAATATCAATAGCTTGATGACATATATTATAATCGCCCAATATCACAAGGTTTGGGTGCTCTTTCTTTAAGGTATTAATATAGTCTTGAAAATCTGCCATGTATTTTAGTTTATGCTCTAATCGATCCATATTTGATCCACTGGGCAAGTATAAACTCATAATCGATACTCCATTAAAATCAGCTCTTAGGTTACGACCTTCAAAATCCATATAATCTATCCCAGTGCCGTAGGCTACATGATCTGGTTCTGTTTTTGATAATATCGCAACACCACTATATCCTTTTTTTTGAGCACTGTACCAATAGTTATACGAATATCCTGCATCTGCAAAAACCTGAAGGTCTAATTGATCTTGATTTGCTTTTATTTCCTGAAGACAAATCACATCGGGATCTGCTTGTTGTAGCCATTCTATAAAACCTTTGTTTAGCGCCGCTCGGATTCCGTTTACATTATAAGAGATGATTTTCATAGTGTCAAAATACTTTTCGTTTACGTACTCCAAATCTAGTAATTATTCCAGAAAACAGTATGTCGTATCCCCATGATTATTTCCTTAAATACCCATGATTTATTAAATCTTTTTTATTTTTTATCGTAATAGGTTTTCCTTCTTTGATTATTATGTTCGTATCTGTTACCTCCAAAACGTCTTCGTAATAATGATCTGTAATCAAGATTCCTTTCTTTTCTTTTGTCGATAGCAATAATTCCTTAATCCAATCCTTATATATTGGTTGTATCATCGAAAAAGGTTCGTCTAACATCAAAAATTGATGATCCAAATACGTTAATAAAAGAATTTCAAGATATCGCAATTCTCCCAATGATAGTTCACCAACTCTTTTATTATCTATCTTGCATACATTTGGTGCATAAAACACCTTATCCTGTATCGCGCCATCTGGATAAATTAAAGGAATAATATCTCTCACTTTTTTTTCTTTTGGCAAGAAAGAATCTTGAGGCAGATATCCTATTCTACCATCTGGGATTATCTTTTTGGGCGCCACATGCTCCCCATCAATAGTGATTATGATTGAGTCCGATTTTAATGTCCCTAAAATACATTTCAATAAGGTAGATTTTCCAGAGCCATTTCTTCCAAAAACACCAATTATTTGATCTATTTTGTATTGAAACGAAAAGTTATCTAAAACGATTTGCTTTCGAAATGACTTAGTAAGGTTTTTGACAACTAGTTCACTCATATTAATTATAAAATTAATGCCACAATCAGTATGGGTAACATAATAATAAGATTGAGAACAACGACTTTAATCAATAGATCTCTTTTGGTAAATCCAAGATTATAATATAAATAGTATTCGTTATTCTTAAAAACTTTAAAGCCGTATCTGCCAATAAAAATACCTATGGTACAAAAGACAAGAAGGCCCCAGAAAATCCCATATAATAGTATGATAATCGTACAAAAAGCAACATTAAACATGTTAACATCACAAAAATATTTCCAGATAGCTCTATAGTAATACATATTTAAAGCATGTAATTATAAAACCCATATTATTCATGTTTGTTGCAAGAAATGATTTCCCTCTGTGGATTCTGATAAATTTTTATGATCTTTATAGAAAACAACCACAAATCATGGAAAACATGCTTAAACTAGTTAGCTTTATTTTACTACTTAGCACATTCAATTGCGCTTCTTCAAAGCAAGAAGCATCGTCACAAGATGCTACTACGGCCAAAACCGAAACAGCAGTCATAAATGCCAAAGAAATGATAGACAAAGGATTTAGTAAAGGAACAATTACCAGTAGTAAGTCTCAAGATTGTCCTTATATTCTAAATGTCGAGCAATATAAAGACAATCTTGATCCTGTTAATCTAGGTGAATTTTTTAAAGGAGATATCCCTGATCAGGTTTGGGTAAAATTTGCAAGTCTACGTATGCCAAGCCGATGCGATACTGCTCGCCCAGTTAACATTTTAGAGATTAGCAAACGTACAGCAGAGTAATTTTCTATTGCTGTAGTTTATTACCGTACCACAAATCCCGCCGAATCACTTTTACTATCACCAAATCTTGCAAAGTATACTCCTGATCTTGCAAATGACATATCCAGAGCATACTCGAATCGATTATTTATATCTCTTTTGATAAGGTTTGATGCTACGATTTGCCCAGTAATACTAAAAATATAAATCCTTAGTTCTTCTGGAGCATTAGAATCTACCTTGGTGATCAAAAATTGATTATCTGGTTGTGTAACAACTATTAGATTTGTATTTGCCGACGGTTCCGGGTTAGGAGTTGTTGGCTCCTCAGTGATCTCTACAGTATAATCATGTGTCGTACCAAATTGCATCGATCCACAAGGATCATTAAGTGGTGCACCGCTATTAATATTGGTGTCTCCACCTCTTATTCTAAATAAATGGCTACCCAGCGCTGCATCTTCGGCAATCGTAATATCAAATGTAATAGGACTATTGGCCGCGGTTATGATACCATTATCTAGTAATAACTCTGAAGTCTCAAATAGGTTATTATCATTAAAATCTATCCAAATAGAGCATCGCTCTGCTCCATTTTGATCTCCAAATCCGGATTGCACAGAAACTGTATAGGTAGCAACAGATCTACTAAGTTCGATCGTAAAATCACCGGTAAAATCTTCGTACCCAGAATTACAAGCGATAGGGCTATTGGTTACATTTGCCAATTCAAAAGAAGTTATCCCATCACCAAACTGACCACAATTAGCCGTTGGAGCACATAATTGATGTACAACTGTTCTGTTGATCACATCGTTTGTGGTTTGCTGATCTCCTGCCAAAGATGTTCCCAACTCAAACGTATAGGTTGCAAACTCTTGAAGATCTACTGGTGCCGTAAATGTATATTCTACTGATTGCTGAACACCAATTGTTCCTGTAAAAACTTCGTTAACCGCAGCACCACCATTGAAGCTATAAAAAACAGGTATATTAGTTTGAGGCGTACCTCCGAAATTAGAAATGGTTACTGTTACTTGTTCTGAAGCTGTAAATTGCCCCGTTGCTGTTGGTGAAACCAAACCAGAGACTCCAACATCATTAGCCAATAAATTTTCTACATTACGACTTGCACAATCGTTATCAGGAGTAACATCACCAGCCAAATTCGTTTCTGCATTAATAGAAAATGTAGTTCCCGAAGATAAATCCGCCTGTGTAGCAAAAGTAAAGGTTGCTGTTTCTCCAGCAGCCAATGGACCTGCAAATGTTTCAACTTGTGCAGCTCCTCCATTAACCGTATAACTCACTGGGATATTACTTTGAGCATTGGTACCAAAGTTCTTAATCGTTACCGAAATTGTCTCTGTACTCGTTAATGTAGCATCGGTTGGTGTTTGTATACTTGTTACCCCAACATCGGCAGTCACATCTGATGCTAATTTAAAAACACCAACTACGTTTCTTGCATTATTTCCTGTAGCTTCAAAATACTCTGCAATATGCCAAAAGGTTCTGTCATCAACAGGGTCTACAGTAATTTGTGCATAATCTCCATAACGATTTTGAGTAGTTCTGTTAATATCAGTACCTACTGCTATCGTTTCTTCTGCAATAGTCATCGTTCCCGGAGCATCTGTTACCAATCTTCCTGTATATCGAATAGAAGCAAAGCTATCTGCGGCTGCGCCATTAGCAGTGGTCCCCATGGTAGTATATGCCATACCTATATTTCCAAAAATATCCATCGCCATACTAGCACACCAAGCACTTTTTCCATCAGGAGAGGTATAGGTTCCTTCCTGAAAAACAGTCCATGGCTGCCCATCGCCTGTTTGTCTTAATTCGTACCATCTAATTCCGGATACATTATCTAAATTTGCTCTATCATCAATATCTACCGGAAAATTAAGAACTACCGAATTGTAATCACAAAATCTTCTATAATTGGTAGCGTACATAACCGCACCTTGCAAGACATCAATATCCTGACCACCGGTTCCGGGTTGCGGAAGGTTTCCGAAAGACCCTCCATCAAAGGTAGAATCAAAAGCTGTTACTGCTATTTCTTCGGCTTCAGTAATGGTAGATAAATCTGTATTTATCCAATTGACATTAATTTCCCATAATTTCAAAGCATCCTGGCTTACTCCAGCCCACTCATCATCTTGAAAATATACAACTCTGGCATCCCCATCAGGAGGTAGTTCTGTTCCGATAGCATTAAATGATGCTGGGCTATAGAACCCTCCTATACTTGCTCCTGGAAGTGGAAAACCAACTATTTTTGCCTCGGCTTCACCTGCCAACATACTTTCTCGGTCGATAACAAATACTACTTCACTAGTTTGAACCGAACCTTGATCTTTATTTGCTGTTACATAATATCCATCAGACCATATCGAAAACTTGGTGTAATCAGGAAAAGTTCCTGTAAAAAATCGATATGTAAACCATCCATCATTAACTGGATCCGGCCCCATACCCACGGCAACCAAAAATCCATTTTGTGGGTCACTATCGTTTCTTGGATCTCCGTCAAATTGCGTGATTACAAAACGATCTGCAAAACTATCATAAAATACAATAGGGTCTCCAAGGGTTTCTCCCGGAAAAATACTTGCAAGAGAAGTTGAACCTACCAAAACATTTCCGTCTCTGTCATGAATCGCAAAAGAAGAATTTTTGGCACTCACATAATGATTCGGCCCTATTGCTCCTGTTGGATCTGTAGGTGCAGAACCACTTGAATTGGCTTCAAAGGTAAGCGAAGGAGCTTTACCAGCTCTGCTACTTTGCATACTTTTTTGCCTAAAAAGAAGCGGATCTTTACCATCTTTTGGCAATCCTTTTCCTGGCACTATTCTATTAGCATCTGTTCTTCTAGGGTTGATCTCACCTGTTCTTGGTGTTTCGGGTATTAGTTTTTTACCCGCCAATGGACCTACTTGTCTCATATAAACCGAAGTACTACTAAAAGTAGCCTTACTGGTTTCTTTTTTTTGTGAAAATCCTATTGCAACAAAGAATAAGAATACAACAAAAATATTTTTTTTCAATAGCATAAAATGAGCATTTATTGAGTGTCTAAAACTCTTTACTTTTGGGCTAAAATACAATTTAACTTCAAGATATGATAATCATCAAATAGTTATTCCTTAATATCCTCAAAAAAGAGGCCAAAATTTGAAAGAAAATTAATATTTAATCTAATCTTGTTATTTGATACATACTTAAAATACATAAAGCCGTCAAAAGACAGCTTTATGTATTTAATAACGAGTTGTTTATAAAATTATTTCAACCAATACTCGGCATCTGTTTTTTCAGAAATTATAGACTTCAGCTCAGCAATAGGAACTCGTCTTTGTTGCATTGTATCTCTATCTCTTATAGTCACTGTTTGATCATTGATTGTATCATGATCAATGGTTATACAGAAAGGTGTTCCATTAGCGTCTTGTCTTCTATAACGGCGACCAATAGCATCTTTTTCGTCATAGATTACATTAAATTTCCATTTTAGGTCATCAACAATGTTTTGAGCTATTTCTGGCAAGCCATCTTTTTTAACCAAAGGAAGTATGGCTGCTTTTACCGGTGCCACTACAGCTGGTAATTTTAAAACCACTCTGGTCGAACCATCTTCTAGAACCTCATCCTGTAATGCGGTAGCAAAAACTGCCAAGAACATTCTATCTAATCCTACAGATGTTTCTACTACATAAGGAACATAACTTTCTTTTAATTCTGGATCAAAGAATTGTAATTTCTTTCCAGAATGCTGTTCATGCGCTTTAAGATCAAAATCTGTTCTAGAATGGATCCCTTCTAACTCTTTAAATCCAAAAGGGAAATTAAACTCTATATCTGCCGCGGCATTGGCATAATGTGCTAATTTATCATGATCATGAAAACGGTAATTTTCTTTTCCTAAACCAAGAGAGTGGTGCCAATTAAGACGAGTTTCTTTCCAATACTCGTACCACTTCATTTCTTCTCCTGGGCGAACAAAAAACTGCATCTCCATTTGTTCGAATTCTCTCATCCTAAAGATAAATTGTCGAGCTACAATCTCATTTCTGAAAGCTTTACCAGTTTGTGCAATACCAAACGGGATTTTCATTCTTCCTGTTTTTTGAACATTCAGAAAATTCACAAAAATACCCTGTGCAGTCTCGGGCCTAAGGTATAAATCTGTAGCTGTATCGGCAGAAGCTCCTAATTTTGTTCCAAACATTAGGTTAAATTGTCTAACCTCTGTCCAGTTTTTAGAACCGGTTTCGGGGTCTGCAATCCCTAATTCTTCAATCAGATCTTTTACATCTGCCAAATCTTCGTTCTCCAAAGATTTTGCCATACGTTGTATAATCTCTTCTTTTTGAGAAAGGTATTTTACTACTCTTGGATTTGTAGTTACAAATTGAGCTTCGTCAAAATCATCACCAAAACGTTTTCTTGCTTTTGCGATTTCTTTTTGCGCTTTTTGATATAACTTCTCTGCATAATCTTCGATTAGCACATCGGCTCTATATCTCTTTTTAGAATCTTTATTATCGATCAGTGGATCATTAAAAGCATCTACGTGACCAGAGGCTTTCCAGGTTGTAGGGTGCATAAATATTGCTGCATCCAACCCAACAATATTTTGGTGCATGTTCACCATACTTTTCCACCAATACTCTCTAATGTTCTTTTTTAGTTCTACTCCATTTTGACCGTAATCATATACAGCACTCAATCCGTCATAGATTTCACTAGAACCAAAAATATACCCATACTCTTTTGCATGGGCTATTACTTTTTTAAATGTATCTTCTTGCTTTGCCATTGCGCAAAAATAATTGAATTTGTATGAATTGAAAACGAATTTGTGTAATTAATGTTTTATGCTCGTAATTTCTAACAAAAGCACAAAAAAACCATCATATTTTAATCAATATGATGGCTCTTAAGATATATTTTAAAAGAATTACTTCAATTCAAATTGTGTATTTTGAATTAATCTTGGTCCTGAGAAAAGGTTTACTACGTAATTTCCTTTTACAAGCTCTCCTTCTGCAGCATCTACCAAGACACAAACGTCTAAAGCATCATTTTCGTAATACACTTTATTACGACCGCTATACGTAAGTATACCATCATCAAAATTAACAGATACTTTATCTCCGATAAGGTTGTTTTCAGGATTTATTACCTGAACAAAAAGATCTTTATCTCCTTTTTCGGTTAATTTATTTGGTGATAATGTAAAACACACTCTTACTTTTTCTGATCTACTTGCTTTTGAAGTACTTGTTATTTTACCACTATTACGAACACGAACTCCTTCTGCTTTAATACCTGCAGCTGTAAGAGCAGAACCTCTTTCTACAATCTCGGCAAGCTGATCATTTTGAGTCTGTAAAGAATCAGAAAATATAATTCTTTTGTTTAGTGCAACAGAAGTACTGTCTAGATCTGTTGATAATTGAGTATTAGCAGTGGTAAGACTGTCTGCCAATTTAAACAATCTATCACGTTCTTTTTTAAGTTTACCTACTTCTCTTCTATATCTAGAAATCAAAGCAAGGTTAGCATCATTATCCTTTACGCTATCCAATAATACTACGATACGTTCTTTGGCCTTAAGCAAATGGTCATCCATAACCTCATTAAGAGCAATAGCATTGTCATACTTAGTAATTAATTCTCCTAATTCGCTTTCAATAAGATCTTTCTCTTGTTGCAAAATTGCTTTATTTTGCTTCTCTTCGTTGTAAAACTTATACGTAAATATCCCCAGAATAAGTAACAATGCTCCTAGAACACCGATAAGGATTTTAAGGGTTAAGTTATTGTTTTGAGTTGTCATAATTAATTTCTAATTTTTGATGGTTATTTCAATTAGCTAAAATATAATAATTAATGTTAATCACCCTAATAAAATGCTAAGAGACTTAGTCTATTTATTCTTTCCTAAATATTGTGCCGCCTGTGACAGTACTCTATATAAGAACGAAAGGATCCTATGCACTTCTTGCAGACATGAGCTCCCTTTGGGTAATTTCCATAACGTAAACGCAAAAAAAATTGAAAAAGTATTTTATGGTCGAATCAATATAGAAAATGCAACTAGCTTGTTTATGTTCCAGAAAGATGGTTTGGTGCAAAATTTAATACATAATCTAAAGTACAGAGGTAGAGAAGAAATAGGCCAGGAGTTAGGAATATGGTTAAGCAAAAAAATAAATCAAAACCCTGATTATCAAATAGTTGATGCGATTGTTCCTGTGCCATTACACCCAAAAAGAATGCGAGAAAGAGGGTACAACCAAGTTGAAAAATTTGGAATTGAAATTGCTAAAAACTTAAATGCCAACTATGTTGATTCGGTATTGAAAAAAATTTCCTACAATAACAAACAATCCAAGCGCGGAAAGCTTAACAGATGGAAAAATACAGCTGAAACATTTGGTATACAGAATGAGTCTTTACTAGAAAACAAGCATGTTTTATTGGTTGATGATATCATTACAACAGGAGCCACTATAGAAGCTTGTGTTCTTGTATTACAATCCATCCCAGGTATTAAGATAAGTATAGCTTCGATGGCGATAACCGAATAACTTGCTTTTTTAAAGAGTATGAAATTTTAAATTTGTGATTTCGTTATCAACTATAACAGACGCTACTCATGAATTAAAAGTTGTAAAGGCTTTTAAATTGAGTTTTATAAGTTTTTTTGTTTTTTAATATAGTTGTTTCTTTGTGCCTTATAAAATTATTCGGGAGATATGAATAAAAGATTAAATATGTTATTGAGTACCTTGTTACTACTGATTTTTGTAGTTAGTTGTGCAAAAAAAGGTTCAATAATGGGTGGCGAAAAGGATGAAACTCCACCAGTTTTTATAAAGGCTTTCCCTCCTAATTTTTCTACTAATTTTAAAGCCAAAGAGATTCGAATATACTTTGATGAGTATATTAAATTAAAAGAAGCTCAAAAACAAATTATTGTATCTCCGCCTATGGATCCCAAACCTACTATAACGCCTTTGGGTGGTGCAAGTAAGTTTATAAAAATAAAATTTCTGGATACCTTGCTCCAAAACACTACGTATAGTATCAATTTTGGAGAAAGTATCGAAGATAATAATGAAGGTAACGCACAGCCCTTTTTTAGGTATGTTTTTTCTACAGGAGATTTTTTGGATTCGCTATACATAAAAGGTACTATTACCGATGCGCTTAAGAAACAGGTAGAACCCAATATTACCGTAGCTTTATACGAAGTTGACGATACTTATGCTGATTCCTTGGTTTTTAATACCGTACCCAGATATATTACGAATACTTTGGATAGTGTTGGATTTAATTTTTACAACTTAAAAAAGGGGAAATTTAAACTTATAGCCCTAAAAGATCAGGCAGGTAATTATATATACGAACCTAAACAGGATAAAATAGGTTTTTACGAAGAAATAGTATCACTTCCAGAAGATACTGCCAAAGTTTTTAATATCAATATCTTTAAAGAAACTCTCGATTTTAAAGCATTACTTCCTAAACAAGTTTCGAAAAATGAAATTATGTTTCCTTATGAAGGTGAAGCGGATAGTATGAGGGTCAAATTACTTAGTAATGCACCGGATACATTAAAAACTCGAATTATTGCTGACAAAGAAAAAGACACATTGCACTATTGGTTTACTCCTTTTTTTGAAGCAGACTCTCTAGTTTTTGAAGTGTCTAATTCTAAAAATTATCTTGACACTCTGGTAACAAGATTTAAAGATCAGTATAAAGATTCTCTTCAGGTTTCATCTTCGGGAACGATACTAGCACTCAACAAGAATTTTACTCTTTCATCAAACACTCCCATAGATACTATTGATGAAAAGCGTATAACTCTAACCGATAAGGACACCTTAGATGTTCCTTTTTCTATAGCTCTGGATAAAGCTTTAAATGAAGCCGAACTCATCTTTGAAAAAACCGAAAATAATAGGTATTCTATGACTATATTACCCGAATCTATTTTGGATTTTGTGGGCAATACCAATGATACGATTAGTTTTAAATTCATTACTAAAAAATTGGCAGATTATGGCACTATTTTCCTTACACTAGAGAATGTAAAGACGTATCCTGTAGTTGTACAGGTTACCAATGAAAAGGAAGAGGTTATAACAGAAAAAATTGCCGAAAATCAAGAAACCCTAACCTTCGATTACCTAGAACCTGCTAAGTATTATATTAGAGTGATCTTTGATAGTAATGCCAATGGCAAATGGGATCCTGGTAATTTCTTAAAGGGTATACAGCCAGAAAAAGTAAGTTATTTCCCTGAAGCGATTGATGTTAGATCAAATTGGGAAATCAAACAAACATTCATTTTAGAGTAACTTAAAAGTATCTGCATCGTTAAGAAAGGGTAATTTTTTTCGTGTTGTTTGGATATGAGATTTATCTAGAGTTGCGTATATAATGGTTTCTCTTTCTATTGGATTTTCGTCTGGTATTGAATTTCCTAGGACATCGTAAATCGAAGAATGCCCATTATACTCGTACCCTTTTCCATCTAGTCCAATTCGATTTACCCCTATACAATAACACATGTTTTCTATAGCCCTTGCCTTAAGCAATGCATCCCAAGCATTAACTCTTGGTTTTGGCCAACTTGCTACATATAACAAAACATCATATTCATTAGTGTTTCTTGCCCAAACCGGAAATCGAAGATCATAACATATTTGAGGTTTAATTTTCCATCCTTTGTACGATATAATTACTTCATTTTGTCCTGCTGTAAATACTTCTTGTTCTTTGGCAAGAGTAAATAATTGATGTTTATCATAATACTCAAAATTTCCGTCGGGTAATACAAACAAAAACCGATTAAAGTACTGATCATTTTCTTTAATAATAATACTTCCGGCGATGGCGCAATCCTTTTTACTGGCCATTTCTATCAACCACAGCATTGTATCTCCCTGCATTGTTTCTGCTACATTGGCAGCATTCATTGTAAATCCAGTACTAAACATTTCGGGCAAAATAATTAGATCTACCTTGTCTTGTATTGCATTGATTTTATTTGTGAAATGTGCACGATTTTGTATCGGGTTTTCCCAAGCCAAATGAGATTGTATGAGCGCTACGACTAGATTCTGATTCATTGTTTAAAATTAATAAAATCCACTTTGATATGAGGATGATTTATGTTTTTATTCAATAAAAATGAAATCCCCTGCAACTATATTGTCGCAAGGGACCTATCCACTATTTCATAGATAATTCTTCTTTAAAAAAAGATGAGAGGCTATTTTTAAAGTATATTATCTATTTATTTTCTGAATTTTGACAGAAGACTTTCATATCAAAATTCTAAAAACAGAGGTGTTATATTATCCTCCATAGTTACAGCCAAACCCTGGTTTAACAGGTTGTCCTGGAGCACAAATAAAATCACCATTTGGATATACATCATCAAAGAAACAGCAACATGTTGTGCTATTAGGCATGTAACAAAACCCCGGACCAATTCCTCCTTGTAGTGCCTTTTGATCTTGTTTGTTCAATTCTTTTACCCCGTTTAAGTTTAAAATGTGTTTTAACATAATTCTGATTTTTAAAATTAATTATTACTTGAACATTTATAGACAATCAAGCCTTTGTCTGTCCTTGCAAGAATGTTTTGTTTATCTAGGTAATTGATGTGTAGTACATACAATACCTCGATTACATATTGCTACTCTGCATACATCTCTTCCAGATATGGTAGGTACACAACATAAATTTCCTTGTTGATAGCAGCCTTCTTCTTGCGCCCATCCTCCTTTTAGCATATGTTGCTCATATTTACTGAGCTGCATGGAGCCGCTTATTTTTAGAATGTTTTTTAGCATAATATTTTCTATTTTAAAAAGCTATAATTGAGTATTCTTGTTTGTTTTAATTTGGATGAAGAGGTCACAGAACATGACCTCTTAGTTTTATTGATTAGCGTATTATTAGCTTTTTAGTACCATATACACCCCCATTGACCGCATCTCCCTGCTTCGCAAAACACACCATTTGGGCTTGAGGTATCACAACATTGTCCATTTTTATAAAAGCAAGGACCATTAGGTGTTCTTCCTCCTTCAAGTGATTTTTGTTCGTTTTTGTTTAACTTTTTTACTCCTTCGAGATTTAAAATGTTTTTTAACATAATACTTGGTTTTAAGTTTAATGATATACTCGAACATTTTAGAGACACTCGAGCATTGTGTCTATCCTTGCAAGAATATTTTTTTAAAAAATGGGTGTTCGTTGTAGAACGATTACCCATGTTCTTCGAGTAAAGGTTGGTCTTTGGCCTCCAGAATCATATCATCAATAAATAATAATAGATCTTCAATTTGATATTCTTCGGGGTACAAATATTTTTGAATAATGGTTGCAGGTGTATAATTAATCTCATTCATAATACACCATTGCACATGATAAGGAATGGTGTTGTTTATTTCAGTGTTTATTGTTGATTTACTTATCCCAAACCGTTGTTGCCATGTTTTTACATCTCTATTGGCGAACCATTGTTTTAAAGCAGTATACGCCGTATTTTTATCTACTTCAAAGTATAATTCTATAATTCGTTTGCTTATTTGATTTCCAATATTTTCTTCATTATCAGAAACATTGAAAATAAAATGTATCTGAACATCTTTTGGGTTTCGAGTTAAAATGGTATCATATATTTGAAACGGTTCTGTACAATACCCGCACAAAGGATTAAACACGGCTTTGATTACTATTTTGGCATTTGGGTTTCCAAAAATAATTTGATTTGATGCTGGGATATAAATATCACTCTCGATCTTTTTTTGAGATAATAAAAAATCAAATACTCTTCTGCTTCTCTTAAACTTCAAGAAATCTGTTTGGGTAGTTTCTAGTTTTTTTGTGTCTACAATTAAAGGCTTTAAATAACTCCATAAAACCACAGCAACTCCTGCAAAAGCTAAAGCTTTGACGATGTATTCAAAAGATATTTCTTTGGATTCTATTGTAATTGCCAGAAGGCTAAACTGTGCCAAAAGCAAAGCCGAAATCCCAAGACACAGAACACACCACTTTTTAACTATCATTGCTTGATAATAGATAGAAAACAATACGACCAATACACTTACAGAAGCTATCCCGAACAAAACTGTACTATCAAAACCAATAAATGTGGTAATCAAAAATAAAGCGCTAAAAAAAGAAATCGAAGCATCACTTAAACTCAGAATTTTTAAAAAAGAACTTTTTTTAGATTTTATTACTTCGTTACAGTTACTATTATGAGAAACCGCATTACAAAGCTTTGCTACGGTAGCGTTATGCATTCCTAATTCTTCTTTTATAATAATTGAGCTAATGTATATCCCGGCAAGTCCCAGTAACTGATATATCAATAAGGTAAGATCAAAATCTAAAAATTGTTGTATGGCTAAAAAAGACATCAAAAAAACCAAGAATATCTTGTTTTTATACCTAGTCATTACCGATGGTTTTTTGGTCTTTTCAATTCCTTCTACAGCGATAATAGTACCCGCCCATATTTCTTTGAAAGCTGCAATGCTCATTTTTGATTTTTGATGGTTCGCATTTAGGGTGATTACACTATTTTGTTTGAGTTTTACAAAGACCAACTCAGAGGTTTTTTCCTTTTCTATAATTGCCAAAAAACTGTTGGGTAATTGTGATAAGGCATCTTTAGGAACATTGGCAACAATGTTTTCAATATCGAAGTAATCCAATGTATCCGAAATTGCTTTTACACTCGAAGATTCTGGATGAGATTTTAACTGAAGTTCAAGCACTTCTTTTTTGACATGAAATATATCAGACGCTATAAGTAGTTTATATATCAATTTTTGCATAAAACCATTAGTATTTGTGTGAAAAAATGAACTGCTATATATACCCGATACGTAATCATCAATTTTGAAAAAAATAATATTGACCGAGACATATAGATAGCAATCCAAAGAAACCTTATTCATTGATTATCAACTATGACGGGTGTTCCAATTCTTTGGACGAATGTTCCAACAAATGATATAGGTATATCTAATGTGTTAAAGAATAATTAAAAACGGTTTTTATGAGTATAAAAACTTCTTAAAAAGAAGGCAAGATTATTTTATCCAAAAAACCATCAATATGCCCAATCTTAAATTCATTATTGATGATTTTTTGACAAAAAATCAAAGGCTTTGTTAAAAATATGTCCCGGCTGCATATTTATTTGATATCATCACTCAAAATCGCCTTTCTTTTTGCAGAAAATCCTTATTTTCGCAGACTTAATAGAAAGAACGACCAAATGAGCACGAAGTTTCCTGAATATAAAGGACTTGACTTACCAAAAGTAGCTGACGAAATACTGGATTTCTGGCAACAGAACACCATATTTGAGAAAAGTATAAGTGAGCGTGATGGAGCAGAACCATTTGTTTTTTTTGAAGGACCTCCTTCTGCAAATGGATTACCAGGAATTCATCATGTAATGGCACGCGCAATCAAAGATATTTTTTGCCGCTATAAAACTCAAAAAGGATATCAGGTAAAGCGTAAAGCTGGATGGGATACTCATGGTCTTCCGGTAGAGCTTGGTGTTGAGAAAGAATTAGGTATTACCAAAGAAGATATTGGTAAAAAAATTACAATTGAAGAATATAATGAGGCTTGTAAAAAGGCCGTTATGCGATATACTGATATCTGGAACGATCTTACTCAAAAAATAGGGTATTGGGTAGATATGGACGATCCCTATATCACCTACAAATCCAAATATATGGAGAGTGTTTGGTGGTTACTCTCGCAGATCTATAAAAAAGATTTACTATATAAAGGATATACCATCCAACCGTATTCTCCAAAAGCAGGAACGGGGCTAAGTTCACACGAGCTTAATCAACCGGGAACATATCAGGACGTAACCGACACTACTGTCGTAGCCCAATTTAAGGCCAAAAAAGAAACGTTACCTTCAAATCTTAAAGAAATTGAAGGTGATATATACTTCTTAGCCTGGACAACCACTCCGTGGACATTACCATCTAATACCGCGTTAACTGTTGGCCCTAAAATAGATTATGTTTTGGTTAAAACCTTTAATCAATACACATTCGAACCTAGCAATGTAATTTTGGCTAAGAATTTGGTAGGAAAACAATTTACAGGCAAATATGTTCAGGTAGTTTCCGAAGATGAGGTTGACACTTTTAAACAAGGAGATAAAAAAATCCCTTATTACGTTTTGCAAGAATTCAATGGAGCGGATCTTATTGATGTTAGATACGAGCAATTATTAGATTTTGCTCAGCCATATCACAACCCAGAAAATGCCTTTAGAGTAATCACAGGTGATTTTGTAACTACCGAGGACGGTACTGGTATCGTACATACTGCTCCAACATTTGGAGCTGATGATGCTATGGTTGCCAAACAAGCTACTCCCGAAGTACCGGCATTACTCGTAACAGATGATAATGACAATTTGGTTCCGTTAGTAGATTTACAAGGTAAGTTTACCAAACACGTAGGAGAGTTTGCTGGCAAATATGTTAAGAATGAATATTATGATGATGGAGAAGCTCCGGAAAAATCCGTAGATGTAGAAATTGCTATCAAGCTTAAAATAGAAAATAAAGCCTTTAAGGTTGAAAAATATGTACATAGCTATCCAAATTGCTGGCGTACAGATAAGCCTATTTTATATTACCCATTAGACTCTTGGTTTATAAAAGTTCCTGATTTTAAGAATCGTATGCACGAACTTAACCTTGGTATTAATTGGAAACCAAAAGCTACTGGCGAAGGACGATTTGGAAACTGGTTAGCAAATGCTAATGATTGGAATCTATCGCGTTCTCGTTTTTGGGGTATCCCATTACCAATCTGGAGAACCGAAGACGGTAAAGAAGAAATTATCATAGGCTCGGTAGAAGAGTTAAAATCTGAAATGAACAAGGCCGTAATAGCTGGAGTTCTTGAAAAAGATGTATTTGCTGACTTTGTAGTTGGTGACATGAGTGAAGAAAACTATGATAAGGTAGATCTTCATAAAAATATAGTTGATCAAATTACATTGGTTTCTGCATCAGGAAAACCAATGAAACGTGAAAGTGATCTTATCGATGTATGGTTCGACTCTGGATCTATGCCATATGCGCAATGGCATTATCCTTTTGAAAACAAAGAAAAAGTAGAAGGAGGAGAAAGAAAAGCAGACTTTATTGCAGAAGGAGTTGATCAAACCCGTGGATGGTTTTATACCCTACATGCCATCGCTACCATGATATTTGATGATGTAGCTTATAAAAATGTAGTATCTAACGGATTGGTCTTGGACAAAAATGGGCAAAAAATGTCCAAACGATTAGGTAATGCCGTAGATCCTTTTGAAACACTAAAGACCTATGGCCCAGATGCTACTCGTTGGTATATGATCAGTAATGCTAACCCGTGGGACAACTTAAAATTTGATTCGGAAGGAATTGCAGAGGTTCGACGTAAATTTTTTGGAACACTATACAATACGTATTCATTCTTTACACTTTATGCTAATATTGACAATTTTACCTATGCCGAGGATGATATTTTGTTAAAAGATAGGCCAGAAATTGATCGTTGGATTCTAAGTGAGTTACATACATTGATTAAAAATGTTGATACATACTATAATGATTATGAACCTACAAAAGCTACTAGGGCCATTTCTGATTTTGTTCAAGAAAATCTAAGTAATTGGTTTGTACGATTAAGCAGAAGAAGATTTTGGAAAGGAGATTATCAAAAAGATAAAATATCGGCTTACCAAACATTATATACCTGTATGCTTACGGTATCCAAATTGGGAGCACCAGTAGCGCCATTTTTTATGGATCGACTATACAAAGACTTGGTTGCAGGTACCCAAAAAGAAGATTTTGAAAGTGTACATTTAGCCGATTTCCCGGAGTACAATGAGTCCTTTGTTGATAAAGCATTAGAGCATAAAATGCAAAAGGCACAGACTATATCCTCTTTGGTATTATCATTGCGTCAAAAAGAAAAAATCAAAGTGCGCCAGCCACTGCAGCGTATTATGATCCCCGTACTGAACGAGGCCGAAAAAACAGAGATTAATGATATTGCTGATCTTATAAAAAGTGAAGTAAATGTTAAGAAAATTGAGCTTATCGATGATGCATCTGGCATTTTGGTGAAGCAAATTAAGCCAAATTTCAAAACTTTAGGACCTCGCTTTGGCAAGGATATGAAGTTGATAGCCAACAAGATACAGTCTTTTGATCAAGAAACTATCAAAATTCTTGAACAAACAGGCAGTTTTGATGTAGAAATTAATGATAAAATTGTTACATTAGGAACCGACGATGTAGAAATTAGCTCTCAAGATATAGAGGGCTGGTTGGTTGCAAATTCAGGTTCTTTAACAGTTGCACTAGACGTAACTATTACTCCAGAGCTTAAAAAAGAAGGGATTGCAAGAGAGCTTGTAAATCGTATTCAAAATATGCGTAAGGATAATGGTTTTGAAGTGACTGATAAAATAGGAATTGTTTTTGAAGAAAACCAAACTGTGCAAGAAGCTGTAACAACCAACGAAACATACATCAAAAACGAAACCTTAACCGAGACAATTGAGTTCGCCACCAATGTAATAAACGGCACAGAAATTGCGTTTGATGACATTGCAACCCAATTGGTAATAAAAAAACATTAAAAGAATATGGCAGAAGATGTAAAAGTAAGGTACAGCGATTCTGATTTAGAAAAATTCAGAGAAATTATCGTTGAGAAGATGGAAAAAGCACAAAAAGATTTAGAATTACTTCAAAGTGCATATAAGAATGATGGGAATAATGGTACAGATGACACCTCACCTACATTCAAAGCTTTTGAAGAAGGAAGTGAAACAATGTCTAAAGAAGCAAATACTCAACTTGCAATTCGACAAGAAAAATTTGTACGTGATCTAAAGAACGCTTTATTACGTATAGAAAACAAAACCTATGGTATTTGCCGTGTAACAGGAAAATTAATTAATCCTGAACGTTTAAAATTAGTTCCTCATGCTACATTAAGTATTGAAGCAAAGAATATGCAGAGCTAGTACAACAAGTAATACATTACAAAATATTGTAAATTTAAAGTGCTTTCCTAATCGGAAAGCACTTTTTTTATTTCCTCAATGTAACCTTTTAAAAAATCTAAGGTATTACTAATAGAAACTGACCAAAAAAGAGTGACATCTTGAAAAATTTAACTGACGAAGAATTAATGATTATGGTATCCAATGGAAACCTCGATATGATGAGTATCTTATTTGATAGGTATCATATTCGAATTTTTAATTTCTTACTTAAAATGACCAGAGATAGAGATGTTAGTCAGGATATTACGCAGGAAGTTTTTTATAAGGCCATTAAATATAGAACCTCGTATAAAAAAGGAAAGTTTTCGTCTTGGATATATACCATCGCAAGAAATATTTTTTCTGATCATTATCAAAAACAGAAAATAGCTGCACAACGATTGGATGCTATTGAATTTAAAATCGAAACTGAAGATACGTATACGATCGAAAAAGACGAAGTTAAAGAACAATTAGAACGCGCACTTGGACAATTAAACAAAAGTGATAGAGAACTTGTAATTATGAATCGTTATCAAGAAATAAAATACCAAGAAATTGCAGAGATAACTAACTCGACCGCTGGAGCAGTAAAAACAAAAGTGCATCGTGCTATCCATAAACTAAAGGATTATTACCTACAAAATACAACGCCATGAATTGTAAACAAATAGAAAATCAGCTTATTGATTATCTCGATAATAACCTGGATCAAAACACATACTCGATTGTAGATTCGCATCTCAAAAATTGTGAAAACTGCACTATAGCTTTACAAGAACTTGAAACCGTTTTTAAATCTATTGGCGAAACTCAAGAAGAAATTCCTGATAGCAGCTTGAAAGTTAATTTTGAAAAGATGTTGCACGAAGAAAAAGCAATATTAGAAGATTCTAAAGTGGTGTCTATGACGAACAACAGACTCTGGAAAACTGTATTTCAAATTGCTGCAACCATAGCGCTAGTGTTTTCGGCATATTACTATGGTAAAACACAGAACGATGCGTCTTTTTCGCAAGAAATAGCAGTGTTAGAAAAAGAAAGAAACGAAATGAAGCAAACAATGACCATTTCATTAATCGAAAATGAATCTGCAAGCAAGCGATTACAAGCCGTAAACTATGCAGAAGAATTTGAACAACCAGGAAATGAGATTTTAAAAGCTCTAATCAATAAAATGTATCACGATGATCATATCAATGTGCGACTAGCTGCAGCAGAAGCACTTGCCAAATTTTCGGATAAAGAAATGGTTCGTAATGCATTTATCAATGCCCTGGAAATGGAACAAGATCCGGGCATGCAAATTGAATTAATTCAAATATTAGTTTCTATCGAGGAAAAACGCGCAGTTCCTTCTATGGAAAAATTACTTAAAAACGAAGAAACACCGAGCTACGTAAGAGATCAGGTGAAAATTAGTCTTCCAAATTTAATTTAACAATCAAAAATCGAACACATGAAAAATATAGCATTTATACTATTAATATGTTTAACAACATGGAGCCTTAATGCACAGGATTATACGCAATCTCTTCAAGGCATTAAAAAAGTTAAAATCACCTCTGCTTCTGGAGTAAAAATTAAAGCTCATGATAAAAATGAACTTAGAATTATTAGTAAAGGCCACAAAGCGCCAGAAAAAGCAAGAGGTCTAAAAGCCGTTTATGCTGGTGGAAATGATAATACAGGATTAGGTATGTATGTAAAAAAAGAAGGAGAATTATTGATTCTAAAAAACTTAAAAAACATGCATAGTCGCGTTCTAGAAGTTTTTCTTCCAAAAAACATTAATATCAAAGTAGAGAGAAGCAATTTAGGAAGTTTGGTGGTATCTGGTTTTTCGTCAGAGATCGAAGCAATCACCAATGTTGGTAATATGACATTTAGAGACGTTACGGGGCCAATCGTAGCAAAAACAGCGACCGGAGAAATAAATATTGTTTTTAACAAAGTAAGCCAGAGTTCTCCTATTTCATTAGTTTCTGCAACCGGTGCCATAGATGTAAGCATTCCGTCAACTACACCTACCAATTTAGAATTAAAAACAGCTATGGGAGAGATTTTTACCGACTTTGAAATCAAATTTCCAGTCGATGATGATAATATGAAGATCGTTTCTGGGAAAAGAACTATAAAAACCAAGTTAAATAATGGTGGTGTAGAAATCAGCCTAAGATCGGCAACGGGTAACATATACCTTAGAAAACAATAAATCAAGAGGTCATCAATTAATCAAAAAAACGAACAACATGAAAAATTTAGTAATCTTAGCAGTATTGTGTTTCATTTCTGTACAAATACAGGCACAAAAAACAATTGAAAAAGAGATCAGCACCTCAGCCGATCAAATAAAAGTAGAGTTTAAATTTGCCGAAGATATTACGATCAAAACCTGGGACAAAAACGATGTCTATCTAAAAGCTGAAGTTAGCGTTAATGGAGGGCAATTTGATGAGTATTTTGATCTAAAAGTAGATAACTCTTCGTCTGTGTTAGATATCAGATCTGATTACGGAGATTTATTTGATATGTGGAAAAAGGAACGTAAATCTAATGGTAAAAACAATTGGGGCCCCTGCAATAATATGGATATAGATGCTAACTATACTTTATACCTCCCAAAAAATGCACGATTAAGAATAAAAAGCATCTCGGGCAATGTAATTTCTCAAAATTATGAAGGTAACTTAGTCGTTGATATTATTAGCGGAAATATAGATATCAAAAATTATGATGGAGATTTAGATCTTAAAACTATTAGTGGAGATATTGACATTAATATCGCCAAATCCAGATTAAAAGCAGAAACCATTTCGGGGATGATCTATTCGGATAAAGATCTCGAATTTGATCATGGTAAAAACCGAATAGTAGGCAGTAAAGTTACAGGAACCTTTGGTGATATTAAAAGCGAACTACAGCTTAAAACCATTAGTGGAAGCATTTTTATAAGAAAGCAATAAGATAGACCCTACAGGTTTTTATACTATTAAGAATTTAGCTACCTTAGAAATATGAGGTGGTTAAATTCTTTTTTCTTTTTTATAATATCAAGCGCTTCGATTCTAGGGCAATCTCAGTTTGACAAAAACATTGATGCAACCGGGTTAGAAGAAGTAATTATTATTTTGGATAATACTTTTAGAGTAGCAATTACAAATACTAATGAAAACAAAATTATATACAATGCCGTTTCAGAAGGAGAGTATCAGGATTATATTTTGATTAAAACTACTCGAACTCAAAAAGCACTTACTATAAAAGATGATTTGCAACCTTTTTCTACAAATTATAATGATAAACTAAGTGCCCATAAAGTAATGGCCGTACAAATAGACTTACAGATACCATCACATATTAATGTTACTATAAAATCTAGTATTGCCTCTTTAAAAATTCGTGGCGCATACAAAAATCTATTTGTGGAGCTTAATTCTGGTGATTGTATTTTGGATCATTTTGTTGGCAATGCAACTGTGAATACACTAGGCGGTGATATTAAAGTATCCACAAAAAATGCACAAGTTAACACAAGCACAAAATCCGGAAAAATGGATGTTCAAAAAACATTTGGCACACACAAAATTAATCTAAGCTCTATAAGCGGTGATATAAGTGTTTGTAAAACAAAATAAAACACTATTTTTGTCCGTCGCTTTTATTACCTGAATAAACCGATATATTTATGTCCTTAAAGAAATCTATTTTAGTTATTGTTTTAGTATTGTTGATTGATCAAATCTCCAAATTTTATATTAAAACTCATTTTAGCCTACATGAGGAGGCAAAAGTATTTGATTGGTTTCGTATTGTATTTGTTGAAAACAAAGGAATGGCTTGGGGCTTTGAGTTACCAGGCAGTTATGGTAAATTGATACTCACCTTATTTAGGTTAGTAGCAATAACAGGAATTGGATACTGGTTATATGACTCTGTTCGAAAAAACAGCCCGAGGATATTAACTTTTTGCATTGCTTTAATTTTTGCAGGCGCCTTTGGTAATATTATAGACTCTTTATTGTATGGTATTTTATTTGATGCAAGTACTGTAAGTAATGTTGCAAGTTTTTTACCTAAAGATGGGGGGTATGAGAGTCTTTTTTATGGTAAAGTTGTGGATATGATACAATTTACTTTCTATGATGATATTTTGCCAGAATGGATTCCTTTTTGGGGCGGAAAGCACTTTTCTTTCTTTGATCCTGTTTTTAATATTGCCGACTCGGCAATAAGTATCGGGGTCTTTTTATTGATTGTTTTTAATAAAAAAGCATTTCCGAAAAACGTCTAGAAACAGGATTTATTCGAGTATTTTTTCAAAATCTCCTGATTTTAAAGGTTTAGTAATATAATCCGAAACCGCATCTATTGATTTAGCTCTATTTATATCTCTTAAATCTATAGAAGAACTTACAACGTAAAGATCAATTTTATCTTTGATCTTATCCTTAATCTTTGAAAATTCATCTAGAAACTGCCATCCATCCATAACCGGCATATTAAGGTCCAAAAAAATTACCTGAGGAACATCAACCTTTTTATTACTATCTAAAGAGTCGTAAAAAAAATCTATAGCTTCTTTTCCATTATTAAATACCATTACAGATTGAGACAATCGTTTCAATTCGATAATTTTTGTTACTAAATTAATGTAAACTGCATCATCATCGATAATACATACGTTTTCTATGGCTTGGGACATTATAGGGGTAATAAATTAATTGTACCTAAGATAAGAAAAGTATTTCCGAATACAAGAAATGACAACTAATTCTTAAAATAATATGTATCTAGAGGAGTTACACAGAGGTCAAGGCCTATATCTTCTGGAGTTATATCTTCAATTTTACTTTCGGGTGAAAAAAAAGAAAAACCAACTTTTAACGTCTTGGGGTCGCACTTTTCTAGAAAAATATCATAAAACCCTTTTCCGTATCCAACTCTGTTTCCATCCTGATCAAAAGCTAGTAAGGGGATAAAAACTACTTCTATTTTTTCGTCAGGGATTGGGATTCCATCAACTGGCTCAGGGATACCCAAAGCATTTGTTTTTAGCACAGTAGTATCGGTAAGCAAAAAATTCTCTAGTGTATGGTTTTCAAAATTACTCTTAGAAACAATTACATTTTTATCCTTTCCTTGAAGGATATGCAGCATAAATTCTGTATTAATTTCTTTTTGTTTTTGTATGGGTAAAAAAATATGGTAATAGGATTTCTCCCATATAGGAAGTTGAAGCAACCTATTGGCAATATCCATACTCATCGTATCTATTTCTTGATCACTTAGTCTTGCTCTTAGCGCTTTATATTTGGTTCTGAGTTCTTTTTTAGTCATCACCTAATTCTTTGGTTATTCTAAATATAGCATCTCCTTTATATACAATTGGGGCTTCATTTACATTAATCACATAGCCTTCATTAGTAGCTTTAACAACGTGCCTCATTTTACCATATGGATCTGTTATGGTAGCCAAGACCTCTCCTTTTTCTACATGTTTACCAATGGGAATTTTAATATGTAGTAATCCACTATATCTAGCACGCATCCAAAAACTTTTCTTTATCACAATACTATTTGCAGGGGGCTTAGGAACTTCAAAAACATCATCTAACATTTCAAAATGATCCAGAATACGCATAACCCCTTGAACGCCTTCGACGGCTATTTCTTTACTACTATTTTGAGATTTTCCACCTTCAAACAACAATATATCTTTTCCTTTTTTTGCGCAAGTAGCACGATATGACCCTTCTAAGTTTTTAGAGTGTAAAATAAATGGGGCATTAAATATTTTTGCGAGTTTTATGAGCTTCTCATTTTTTGGATCCACTCTAATATGGGGGGCATTAAATCTACTGGCTCCTCCAGTATGAAAATCCAGACAAAAATCTACGGCTGGCAAAATTTCATTAATAAACTGATATGCAAATCTACTCGCCAAAGAGCCGTTTTTGGTGCCCGGAAAAACACGATTAAGATCTCTCCCATCAGGAAAAAATCGATCCATATTTAAAAATCCAAATACATTAAGCACCGGAATACAAATAATACTACCCTTGGCCGGTTTATTAATTTTTTTTGCAATAATCTGTCGAACCACTTCTACTCCATTAATCTCATCTCCATGGATTCCTGCGGTAATCAACACGGTTGGCCCTGGAATTTTAGATCTCTCGATAATGATAGGTATTTCGACCTTGGTCGAAGTATATAACTTAGCGATGTTAAAGTTTATGATAGTGCTGGTATCCGGAAGCACTTCTTTACCTAAAATATTTAGTATATTATTTGTTACTTTTTTTGTCATAATCCCTACAAACTTCTTTCGATATAACGAATAATTGATTTAGCAATATCTCTCCCCGTTGCACTTTCTATGCCTTCTAGACCCGGAGAGGAATTAACTTCAAGAATAAGAGGTCCCCGGCTACTTTGCAATAGATCTACACCGGCAACTCCCATTTTTAATGCCTTTGCAGCCAAAATAGCCGCTTGTTCTTCATGTCTGGTTAAATTAATTATTGATGCTGTTCCTCCTCTATGTAAATTAGACCTAAACTCTCCTTCTACAGCCTGTCTTTTCATTGCTCCCACAACTTCTCCATCTACCACAAAAGCTCTTATATCCGCACCTTTAGCTTCTCGAATAAATTCTTGTACAATTACTCTTGCCTGTAAACCATTAAAAGCCTCTAATACTGATTCTGCAGCAGTTTTTGTTTCGGCAAGTACAACTCCCAAACCTTGAGTTCCTTCTAATAATTTAATAATTAAAGGAGCACCTCCCACGTGAGAAATCACTTCGGAAACGTCTTTCGAATAATTGGTAAATACTGTTTTTGGAAGCCCCAAACCGGCCTTAGATAGAATTTGTAAACTTCGAAGCTTATCTCTAGATTGTACCAAGGCTTGTGATTTTAATGTAGTAAATACGTTCATCATTTCGAACTGCCTTACAACAGCGGTTCCATAAAAGGTAATAGACGAACCAATTCTAGGGATCACCGCATCTACGTGATCTAATTTTTTACCGCGATAATAAATCTCTGGTTTTTGTCTTTCGATCACAATATCGCAATTCAAGGGATCGATCACCTGTACATTATGTTTACGCTTTACAGCAGCTTGAACAAGCGCATTGGTAGAGTATAAATTCGCACTACGCGACAAGATTTTGATGTTCATTACAGTTTTTGATTATAGGACTGATTTTCTAATTGAGGATCAACTAAAAATTTCCCACTCAAAAACCTACGCCCAATAAGAAGTGGAAAACGCATATCATCACGAGATGATAAATTTAATGTAATAGGATATGTTTTTTCGAATACCGTAATTTGAGTTCTAATAGCATAACGCATTTCTACTTTTCCGGTACTGCTTTTTACCGCAGAAATATCATAGTTCTTAAACGTAAATCTTTTTCCATTATACTCTGGGTGCGTCGCATCAAGAAGACTACATTGTAATGTTTGATCAATTTCTCGAATATCCAAACAATGTATTGACGAAGTATACGCTCCCGTATCGACTTTGGCATCGATATCTTTTAACTCAAGAAGCGGAAAATCCACTTTATCAGTTCTGCCAATTATTTTCTTTTCTTTTTCCAAAAAAACAACATTGGGATTAGGACTACTAAAGTAAGAAAAATCAAATTGTATTATTAAGGTATAACCCTTTTTTAATGCTGCAGATGTATTTTGATTACGATTTAACAAAATTTAAACCTAATATAAGTATACATCAATACAGCTAAACCATTAACTTTACCTTTGGAATATGCAAGAAGCCTCGTTAGACATACAGATTAAAACATTACCAACATCTCCTGGTGTTTATCAATACTATGATAAAGAAGATAAATTACTATATGTAGGTAAAGCCAAAAACTTAAAGAAAAGGGTAGCATCGTATTTTACCAAAAATCACGATAATTATAAGACCAAAGTACTGGTCAAAAAAATTCATTCTTTAAAGCATATTGTTGTAGAAACAGAAACCGATGCATTACTACTAGAGAATAATCTTATTAAAAAATACCAACCCAGATTTAATGTAATGCTCAAAGATGATAAAACCTATCCATGGATTTGCATCAAAAAAGAGCGTTTTCCAAGAATTTTTCAAACTCGTAATTTAATCAAAGATGGTTCGGAGTATTATGGCCCGTATACTTCGATGAAAACTGTACATACGCTGTTAGATCTTATCAAAGGGCTTTATCAACTACGAACTTGCAACTATGACTTATCGCAAGAAAAAATAGATAATGGTAAGTATAAAGTTTGTCTGGAGTACCATTTAGGAAATTGCAAAGGGCCATGTGAAGGTTTGCAAGAGGAGAAAGAATACAATGACAATCTAAATGCAATTCGACAAATAATTAAAGGGAATTTTAAAAACTCATTATCTCGATTTAGACAACAAATGACGTATCATGCTGAGAAAATGGAGTTTGAAGATGCGCAAAGAATCAAAGAAAAAATCGAAATTTTAGAGAACTATCAAGCACGATCTACAGTAGTAAACCCAAAAATTAGCAATGTCGATGTATTTTCTATTATTTCTGACGAATCCTACGGCTATGTCAATTTCTTACAACTGTCTTATGGAGCAATTATAAGATCTCACACCTCTGAAATCAAAAAAAAATTAGAAGAATCCGATAAAGAACTTTTGGAGCTAGCTATTATCGAAATAAGACAACGTTTTAAATCTACCTCTAAAGAGATTTTTGTCCCTTTTGATGTGGCGGTTGGAGAAGATATTAAAATTACAATCCCTCAATTAGGGGATAAAAAGAAAATTGTAGATCTATCTCTAAGAAACGCCAAATATTATAGGCAAGATCGGTTTAAACAAATTAAAATTATTGATCCCGATAGGCATGTAAAGCGCTTAATGGCTCAGATGAAAAAAGATCTTCGACTGCCCGAAGAGCCCAGGCATATAGAGTGTTTTGATAATTCGAATATACAAGGAACACATCCTGTAGCAGCCTGTGTGGTTTTTAAAAATGGAAAACCGAGCAAAAAAGAATATCGAAAGTTTAATATTAAAACGGTAGAAGGAGCAAATGATTTTGCTTCGATGGAAGAGGTAGTTTATCGCCGCTATAAAAGATTATTAGAAGAAGAAGAGCCTTTACCTCAGCTTGTTATTGTTGATGGTGGCAAGGGACAATTATCCTCTGGACTAAAAGCTTTGGATACATTAGGGCTAAGAGGCAAAATAACCATTATAGGTATTGCCAAACGATTAGAAGAAATTTATTATCCGGGAGATTCGATCCCATTGTACTTAGATAAAAAATCTGAAAGCCTAAAAATTATTCAACATTTACGTAACGAAGCGCATCGATTCGGTATTACTTTTCATCGCCAAAAACGAAGTAAATCTGCATTAGACACAGAGCTCGATAACATTCCCGGTATTGGCGAAAAAACAGTTATTGAACTATTAAAAAGCTTTAGGTCTGTAAAAAGGATAAGTAACGCCTCCAAAGAAGAACTTGCCGTAGTCATCGGCGAGTCTCGCGCAACCAAAGTATTTAATTATTATCTTTCTAAAAAAGAAGAATGATGACCAATAATTTTGTCTTAAAAAAATTCTTAAAAAGAATGCTCCTAGTAGTATTTTTTCCAGGAATACTTTGGTCTCAAGAAAAAGAAAATTCTGACATCTATGATGATGTAGATATCAATGATTTAAAAGTAGGTTTGGTGCTAAGCGGTGGTGGTGCGAAAGGTTTGGCGCATATTGGCGCTCTAAAAGTAATTGAAGATGCTGGAGTTAGAATTGATTATATAGGTGGCACCAGTATGGGGGCTATAGTTGGAGCTTTATATGCATCGGGATATAGAGCCAAAGAACTGGATTCGATTTTCAGATCGGTTGATTTTGATGCCTTTATACAAGATCAGTTACCTCGAGACGCTAAAACATTTTACGAAAGGGAAGACTCAGAGAAGTATGCCGTTACCTTACCTTTTGATAATTTTAAAATTGGTTTACCTAAAGGGCTTTCTAAAGGCCAAAATTTTTATAACCAATTTTCGAGATTTACAGCTCATGTAAATGATATTAACGATTTTGATAAGTTGCCTATACCTTTTTTCTGCATGTCTACCAATATCGAAACCGGAGAACAGGTATTATTTGACAAAGGTTATTTACCAGAAGCAGTGGCAGCTAGTGGAGCATTACCTTCTATTTTTAGTCCTGTAGATGTAAACGGGATTCTTATGACCGATGGCGGTGTATCCAACAACTACCCTGTCAAAGAAATTAAAGAAAAAGGTGCAGAAATTGTAATTGGTATTGATGTACAAGACACTTTACTGCCCAGAGATCAGCTTAATTCGGTAACTAACATCTTGCTTCAAATTAGTAATTTTAGAACCATTAAGGCTATGGAAGATAAGGTTTCTGATACCGAAGTTTACATAAAACCTGACATCATGGATTTTTCGGTAATGTCGTTTGATAAAGCCGATAAAATTATAGCAAGCGGTAAAAAGGCGGCATTCTCGAATTATGAAAAACTAAAAGAAATAGCTCGGTTACAAAAACCATCCAAACCAAGAAAAAAGGTTCCCAAAAATGCAGAAACTGTATTGATAAACAGCGTTTCTATCTCTGGTAACCAACGATACACAAGAGCTTATGTAAAAGGAAAATTAAAATTAAAAACTCCTCGAATTATAACATACGAAAAACTGAATGAAGGTATTAATAACCTTTCGGCCACAGGAAATTTTGATCGTGTCGATCATGAACTTGTGGATACAGAGGATGGTAAAAAACTTTTGGTTAGAGTTAAAGAAAGTGAAAATAAAATGTTACTCCGTTTTGCTTTGCATTATGATGATTTATATCAAACTGCCGCTTTGGTTAATGTGACTCGAAAAAGCTTACTGGTTAATAACGATGTACTTTCGTTTGATGTTGCTTTGGGAGATAACATTAGGTACAATCTGGATTATTATATCGACAAAGGGTTTTATTGGAGTACCGGATTAAAATATAGATATACCAATTTTAAGAAGGCATTTGATTTTGGTTTCATAGGGCAGTTTGGAGAAATCCCTAATCTGGGAATTAATACTATTGATATTGACTATACCGATTTTAATGTTCAGGTATATGCAGAAACACTTCTAAAACAAACCTTCTCTGTGGGGCTGGGCGGAGAGTATAAAAGACTTCGAATTATTTCAGAAACTTTTGGCGAAGATGAGAACCAAATCCCCAGAACAGTATTTGATGATAGTGATTACTGGAGTGTTTTTGGGTATTTTAAATTAGATACTTATGATAATAAATATTTCCCAACTCGAGGATTCTTATTTGAAGGAGATGTGCATGCCTATTTGTTATCATCAGATTTCACAAATAGTTTTGATGAGTTTTCTATTGCCAAAGCACAACTAGGGTACGCCAGGTCATTATTTCGAAATGCATCTATGAATATAGCTTTTGAGGCAGGAACCAAAATCGGAAATAACTCTATAAACTCTTTAGATTTCCTATTAGGAGGTTTTGGAGCAAAAACGATCAACAACTTTATTCCATTTTATGGATATGATTTTTTAGGGATTACAGGACGAAGTTTTATGAAAGGATTGATATCTTTTGACTACGAATTATTTAAAAAAAATCATGTAAACCTATCTGCGAACTTCGCCAATGTTGGCAACAAATTATTTAGCACAGGAAGATGGTTCGAAAATCCCGAATTCACCGGTTATGCCTTAGGATATGGTATAGATACATTTGCAGGACCTGTACAAGTTAAATATTCATATTCGCCAGAATTAGATGAAGGTAATTGGTTCTTTAGCGTTGGTTTTTGGTTTTAGTAAAATCTACACCTAAAAGAATAGAAATATTTACGATATTTGTAATATTATGAGCTTGTTTTGGCAGGATTTATTACTACTATTACACTACCTTATCAAACGTAATCCAGAATAAGGCGGGCATCCTATATATTTTTTTAAAAAAGTAGTTAATACCTAAAACTTAAGTAATCATGCCTTTTTATCATACCTTAGGAGAAATACCACCTAAACGCCATACCATCTTTAAAAAACCTGATGGTACTTTATATTATGAACAGTTATTTGGCACTATCGGTTTTGACGGAATGTCTACAAACCTATATCACCATCATAGACCAACACAAGTAAAAGAAATTAAAGGAAGCTATAGCGTAGCTCCAAAAATTGCCATAGGAAACAATATTAAATCCTATAGATTTCATGGTTTCAAAGTTAATCCAGAAAAAGACTATCTGAAAAGTAGAAAAAATGTACTAACCAATAGTGATGTAAGTATTATTTTATCTGCGCCACAAGAATCTACTACAGATTATTTCTATAAAAACACAGATGCAGACGAGTTGATTTTTGTGCATCGTGGTAGTGGAAAATTTAGAAGTCATTTAGGTAATCTAGATTTTAAATATGGTGATTACATCTTGATTCCAAGAGGCACTATTTACAAGCTTGATTTTGACACAGCAGATAATCGTCTCTTTATTGTAGAATCAAGACGACCCATATATACTCCCAAAAGATATAGAAATTGGTTTGGGCAACTATTAGAACATTCGCCTTTTTGCGAGAGAGATATCAGAACTCCCTACGAGTTAGAATCTAATAACGAAAAAGGAGATTTTCTGATCAAAGTAAAAAAACAAGATGAGATCTTTGATATGGTTTATGCTACACATCCTTTTGATGTAGTAGGATATGATGGATTTAATTTTCCTTACGCATTTTCTATACATGATTTTGAACCCATTACCGGTAGAATTCATCAACCTCCTCCGGTACATCAAACTTTTGAGACCGACGCTTTTGTCGTATGTTCATTTGTACCCAGATTATACGATTACCATCCAGATTCTATTCCAGCACCATATAACCACAGTAATATAGATAGCGATGAAGTCCTATATTATGTAGATGGCGATTTTATGAGCCGTAATGATATTGATGCAGGACATATTTCTTTACACCCAGCGGGTATTCCTCATGGGCCGCACCCAGGAGCAGTAGAAAGAAGTATTGGGCAAACAAAAACAGATGAACTTGCCGTAATGGTAGATACATTTAAACCCTTAATGGTTACCCAAGAAGCAATGGCAATAGCAGATGATGATTATCACAAATCATGGTTAGAGTAAGAAGATATGTTAAATTATAGAATAGATATTACAGCACATTTGAGAGCTATGTGGTAATTTTAATTTAAAAATTACTCGCATTATTTATGGTAACGAGAAATCATTCTCAGTATCCAATTAATCATTAATAAATTTCAGAAAATGTCAACTAATATAACACCTCAAAATTTAGAAAAAGTAGTTCCTCAGGCAGAAGATTTCTTACCACTTTTAGGAACCGATTATGTCGAATTATATGTAGGAAATGCCAAACAAGCGGCCTACTATTATCAAAGTGCATGGGGGTTTCAACCCATAGCCTATGCAGGACTAGAAACCGGAAGAAAGGATAGTGTTTCTTATGTGTTACAACAAGACAAAATACGATTAATATTAACTTCTCCTTTACAACCAGACGGTGATATCAATAAACATATCAATGCGCATGGTGATGGCGTAAAGGTAGTTGCCCTTTGGGTTGATGATGCCACCAAAAGTTATGAAGAAACTGTAAAACGTGGCGCAAAATCATATATGGAGCCCACAGTTGAAAAAGACGAGCATGGTAGTGTTGTCTTTTCGGGAATCCACACCTATGGTGAAACGGTACACATTTTTGTAGAACGCAAAAATTACAACGGTACTTTCTTACCTGGTTATATGGCATGGAACAAACCTTATAAAACAAAAGAAACAGGTCTCAAGTTTATAGATCACATGGTCGGAAACGTGGGATGGAACGAAATGAATAAATGGTGCGAGTTTTATGCCAAAGTTATGGGGTTTGCCCAATTGGTATCATTTGATGACAAGGATATTTCTACAGAATATACTGCCTTGATGAGTAAAGTAATGAGTAATGGAAATGGGCGAATTAAATTTCCTATTAACGAACCTGCAGAAGGCAGAAAAAAATCGCAGATAGAAGAATATATCGACTTTTATAATGGTGCTGGTGTACAGCATATGGCACTTGCTACTGATAATATTATTGAGACCGTATCCGAATTGCAACAGCGCGGTGTTGATTTTCTTACGGTACCTGCCAGTTATTACGAAACAGTATTAGATAGGGTTGGGGAAATTGATGAAGATTTGGCGCCTTTAAAAGAATTAGGCATTTTAATTGATCGTGACGACGAAGGTTATCTGCTTCAGATTTTTACTAAACCTGTATTAGATCGACCAACTATGTTTTTTGAAATTATACAACGCAAAGGAGCTCAATCTTTTGGTAAAGGTAATTTTAAAGCTTTGTTTGAAGCTATCGAAAGAGAACAAGAACAACGAGGAACCCTCTAAAAACGAAAATTTTCAATTTTAAGAATTCTAAAAAAGAGCGTTAATATCTTGATAAAATTGAAATATTATAGGTTTTAATCTAAATTTTTGTTAAAATTCATAATAAAAAAACGTTTTCGTTTGATAATTATGCAAAAAAGTTGATTTTTGTATCATAAGTGGAGTGGTTACCACTTATATCTAAAACAATAATTATTCTCATAATTTAAGTTTTTAGTTGGTTAATAAAAGTAAAAAAGAGAGCTGTGGTGGCTCTCTTTTTTGTATTATTTTTATATTTTGTTAATCGTATTCGTTTTTATGTCTTCGCATTTAATGGTACTTTTGGAATAGATATTGCGAACACCTATGTTAATAAAACATTTACGTTAAATATTAACAACCCAAAACTATGAAAAAGCTAGTTTCATTATTATTTTTAATCCTATGTACTTTTCCTTCTTTTGCTCAAGAGGCGCATAAGGCTTTTGACTCGGGAGAATGGTTTAAGTTTAGGATTCACTATGGGTTGTTTACAGCCAGCTACGCTACACTTGAGGTTAAAGATGACATGATTAACAATAAGCCTGTTTATCATGTTGTAGGCACTGGCAAATCTACGGGACTTTTGAGTGTGTTTTTTAAGGTTGAAGATTATTACGAAACTTATATTGATAAAAATGAAGTTAAGCCTTATCGATTTATTAGAAAAATCAATGAAGGAGGACATACTAAGGATATCGAAATAAATTTTGATCATCAGCAAAGCGAAGCATTAGTTTTTAATAAGAAATACAATACCAAAAAATCTTTTCCTGTCAAATCTAACGTGCAGGATATGATGTCTTCATTTTACTACCTGCGTAATAATATCGAAACATCTTCATTAAAAAAAGGAGATGAGCAATATGTAAATATGTTTTTCGATAATGAAAATTATCTTTTTAAGTTAAAATTCTTAGGAAGAGAGGTCATTAGAACTAAAATGGGTAAAATTGCATGTTTAAAATTTAGACCTTACGTTCAAGCAGAAAGAATCTTTAAAGAAGAAGAAAGTATGACTGTTTGGGTTAGTGATGATGATAATCGAATGCCGGTAAGGATCAAGGCAGACATATTAGTTGGCTCAATAAAAGCAGATTTAGACGCGTTTAAAGGACTTAAACATCCATTTAAAATTATAGTAGATTAAATGAATGAAGAAACTATAAAACCAGAAATTGCTGAGAAAATAAAGCAATTAGAAAAAAAATTCAAAAATTCAGGTCAGGACTTAGGATCTTATCTTGATGGCCTACTTCACGACAGATATTTGACCTATTGGGATTATATTCATTTGGACACTTTATTAAGTTTACAAATCCCGAGAACGCATTTTCCCGACGAAGAAATTTTTATTACATATCACCAAATTACGGAGCTTTATTTTAAGCTTATCATTCATGAATTAAAACAAATCATTGATGATAAATTACAAAATGCAAAGTTTTTTACTGCAAAATTAAATAGAGTAAATCGCTATTTTAGAGTGCTTATAAACTCCTTTGATGTGATGATTAAAGGAATGGATCGAGATCAGTTTTTAAAATACAGAATGTCTCTTCTTCCGGCAAGTGGTTTTCAGTCTGTTCAATTTCGGCTGATCGAAATTTATGCCACCCCAATGGTTAATTTGGTGAATACCAAAGAAAGAGATCAATTTTCAGAAAAAGATCCTTTGGAAGAAGTTTTTGAACATTTATATTGGAAATCTGGAGCTACCGATATAGAAACTGGCGAAAAAACACTTACGCTAAAACAATTTGAATATCGCTATACACCAAGAATGATGCGTATAGCCAGGCAGGTACAACACACTACAATATCCCATAAATATCTGGAACTGCCAGAAAAAGAGCAAAATAATGTGGCGCTTATCGAAGCATTACGTACTTTTGACACCAATGTGAATATTAATTGGTTATTAATGCACATGGGTGCTGCTTTTAGATACCTAAATAAAGATAAAGGCGAAGTCCTAGCTACCGGAGGAACAAACTGGAAAAGTTTTTTACCTCCTAGTTTTCAGAAAATTATGTTTTTCCCTCATCTATGGAGTGAAGAAGAAAAGGAAAACTGGGGTAAGCAATGGGTTACTCATCAATTTAATACCGCAAAATAAAATAGTCGTCAGTTGAAACAAGTAGGTTACTTACTATTACTTATGGTAGTAGTATTTTCATGTAAAAAAGAAAAAAAAGAAGCTAAAATTGTTGTACCTGAAATAGTTGAGGAAGAAAAAGCACCTCCGGTAATTATGGAGTATGGCTATGTCCTCAATGATTTCAATGTCGTAAAAGACACCATCAAATCCGGAGATAGCTTTGGAGCCATAATGGATTCTCATGGAATAACAAGAGCTAAAGTATTTGAGATCACTAATAAGATCAAAGACACTTTTAATGTTGCAAGAATTCGGGCAGGCAAACCCTATATGGTACTTAAATCCAAGGACACCACTGAAAAAGCACAGGTATTTGTATATCAAAACAACAAGATAGACTATACTGTTATTGATTTTAGGGATAGTATTATCGTTAGTAAAAGAAAAAAACCTGTAAAACTTGTAGAAAGAACAGCTTCGGGAGTTATCAATAGCAGTCTTATGCAAACCTTTGATGATTTGGATCTTAACTTTTTGGTTGCCTATAACATGTCTGATATTTATGCATGGACCATAGATTTTACCAGACTTCAGGCAGGAGATCGATTTAAGGTGATGTATACCGAAAAATTTATAGACGATACTATTCCTGCAGGAATTGATAAGATAACAGCATCTTACTTTGAGCATCGAGGCAAACCCATATATGCATTTAGATTTGAGAACGATACTGTTAATGGCGTTGTCGACTATTATGATGAAGATGCTAATAATTTGCGCAGAGCTTTTTTAAGGGCTCCCGTAAAATTTAGTAGAATTTCTTCTCGATACAACCTTAGACGAAGAATTAAATATTATGGCAATAAAATAAGACCTCACAGAGGTACCGATTTTGCCGCTCCAATAGGAACACCCATATTAGCCACTGCAGATGGTATTGTTACCAAGTCCGAACGAAGAGGAGGCAATGGTAAATATGTAAAAATAAGACATAATGCCTCTTACGATACTCAATATTTACATATGAGTAGGCAAGCCGTAAAAGCGGGGCAGTTTGTACGACAGGGAGATGTTATCGGATATATTGGTATGACCGGAAATACCAGTGGCCCTCACGTTTGTTACAGATTCTGGAAAAATGGAAAAGAAGTAGATCCTTTTAAACAAGACTTACCAGCCTCTAAACCACTTGCTGATAGTCTTAAACCTGCGTTTAATAACCACATAGAACCTCTAAAAACGACGTTGGACAGTATCTTATTTAAACCAAAACCACAAGAAATTTTATAAAAATGACATTACCAACTATTAATCCCACCACCACAAAAGCCTGGGAAGCACTACAACTACATTTTGAGAATATAAAAGACAAACACCTTAAAGATCTCTTTGCTACAAATCCTAATCGGGCAGATCATTTTTCGATCTCGCTAAACGATTTTTATGTAGATTATTCTAAGAACAGAATTGATGAAACTACTAAAAGGCTATTAATAGACCTCGCTAAAGAAGTTAAATTAGATCAAGCCATTTCGCAGTATTTTAATGGAGACACTATTAATCAAACCGAAGAACGTGCCGTGTTGCATACCGCTTTAAGGGCTCCTTCGGATTATGCCATAAAGGTTGATGGCCAAAATGTAATCCCTGAGGTTAATAAAGTAAAAGAAAAAATAAAAGATTTTAGTCATCAAGTGATTTCGGGTGCACTAAAAGGACATACCGGCAAACCCTTTACAGATATTGTAAATATTGGTATAGGAGGATCGGATCTTGGTCCTGCAATGATTACAGAATCTTTGGCTTTTTATAAAAACCACCTTAAGACTCACTTTATCTCTAATGTTGATGGCGATCATGTACATCAAAACTTAAAAGATTTAGACCCGGAGACTACTCTTTTTGTAGTGGTTTCAAAAACATTTTCTACTCAAGAAACGCTTTCTAATGCTACAACAGCAAGAAATTGGTTTATTCAAAACGCTCCAAAAGAAGCAGTAAGCAAACATTTTGTTGCCGTATCTAGCAATATTCCTAATGTTACCAATTTTGGTATTGATAAAAATAATATTTTCCCTTTATGGGATTGGGTAGGCGGTCGTTTTTCGCTTTGGAGTGCCGTTGGATTATCTATAAGTCTATCGGTTGGATATGATAATTTTGAAGCCCTGTTAAAAGGAGCTCACGAAATGGATGAGCATTTTAAAACCGCTCCATTCGAAGAAAATATTCCGGTTATCTTGGGGATGTTAAGCATTTGGTATAACAATTTTTTTAAGGCCGAAAGCGAAGCAATTATTCCATATTCTCAATATTTACATCGGCTACCAGCGTATCTTCAACAAGGTATTATGGAAAGTAACGGTAAAAGTGTTGATCGTAACGGAAACCCTGTTACCTATCAAACAGGCACTATTATTTGGGGAGAACCCGGAACCAATGCACAGCATGCTTTTTTTCAATTAATTCACCAAGGGACCAAATTAATTCCTGCAGAGTTTATTGGTTTTAAACACTCCTTGTTTGGAGATAAGGATCACCAGGATAAATTAATGGCCAATTTCTTTGCACAAACTGAAGCATTAATGAATGGCAAGACCGAGAATGAAGTACTTGAGGAGTTAGCCACAAAAAATCTAACCGAAGAAAAACAAAAACAGCTCGCTCCATTCAAAATATTTGAAGGAAATAAACCCACAACAACCATTTTAATCGATCGATTAACTCCAAAAAGTTTAGGTGCTTTGGTGTCCATGTACGAGCAACGTATTTTTGTGCAAGGCATTGTTTGGAATATATTCAGTTATGATCAATGGGGAGTTGAATTAGGTAAGCAATTGGCTACAAAAATTTTGTTAGAAATTAACAGTTCCGAAGTTTATCAACATGATTCCTCTTCGCAAAATCTTTTAAAAAGGTATTTAAAATAATGTAAGAAAAATCTACAGAAAGCACTATCACAAGGATTTTTTAAGAACTATTCACTTCTTTTTTTTGTTAAAGTTGCACTATTTGAAACTAAATTAATTAACATAATTTTAGTTAATAACTTTTGAATATCTTCAACTCACTGAATGCCAATATCATCCATAAATACTTTTACTTTATTACTGTACAAATTTTGTGAAAAACTCTTAACATTAAGATAAAGAAGGTTTCCATAAAGATTTGTTCTTTTGCACGGATTAATTAACTCAATTATTTATAATGAAAAAGATTACATTTTTATTAGTTGTAATCCTGATAGCATTCGTTGGGGAGACGTTTGCACAAGGGGTAACAAAATCTTCTATTAACGGAAAGATAACCGATAATTTGGGAGCTGCACTTCCGGGTGCTAATGTGATTGCAATCCATGGTCCTTCTGGAACCAAATATGGAGCGATTACAGATTTTGATGGTTTTTACCGTATTGCCAACATGAGAACAGGTGGGCCATACCGTATTACTATAACGTATGTTGGTTTTCAAGGATACATTAAAGATGGTGTATTTCTTCAGCTAGGAGATTCTCAAAACATTAGTACTCAAATGAAAGAAGAGGCTAATGCGCTAGAAGAAGTCGTTATTACTGCTACAAACAATGGTGTATTTGATTCGGGAAAGACTGGTTCAGAAACTACAGTTACCGAAAGACAAATTAACTCATTACCTTCTGTTTCGAGATCAGTTGCAGATTTCGTAAGAATTACTCCGCAAGCACAGATTAGCGAAGGAGATGATGGTTTTTCTGTCTCTTTAGCTGGACAAAATAACAGATATAACGCATTATACATTGATGGTGGTGTAAGTAATGATGTATTTGGACTTGCAGGTTCAGGAACCGATGGTGGACAAACTGGTGTAAACCCTTTCTCTATCGATGCAATCGAAACATTCCAAATTAACATTGCTCCTTTTGACGTAAGACAATCTGGATTCTCTGGAGGTGCTATTAACGCAATTACAAGATCAGGTACAAACCGTATCACAGGTTCTGCTTATGCATATTTCAGAAACCAGGATCTTGCAGGAAAAACTCCACCAGATCTTGTAGATGAAACTGCTGGTGAGTCTAGAGAGAAGCTTGCTGATTTTTCGGCTAATATCTATGGTGTTAGAGTTGGAGGTCCAATCGTAAAAGATAAATTATTTTACTTTGTAAATTACGAAAGAGAAGAAAGAGAAACACCTCAGCCTTTTAACTTTAGTAATTACCAAGGAGATTCTGACTTAGCAGCTATCCAAGGTCTTTCTAACTTTTTACAAACTACTTACGGATATAACCCAGGTGGTTTTGATAACAATACAAGAACACTTGATAGTGATAAATTTACTGTTAAGTTAGACTGGAATATTGATGACAACAATCAATTAAGTCTAAAACATAACTATGTTAAAGCCGACAACCTAGAAGCAAGAAATAGTGGAAATAGAAATATCGGTTTTATCAATGGATCTGAGCTTTTTAAGAGTACAAAAAACGAAACTACTTTAGAATTTAGTTCTTCTATCGGTAGTTGGGCATCAAACAACTTACTTATTGGTTTCAAAACAGTAAGAGATGACCGTGATCCTTCAGGAAATCCATTCCCAACTGTAGATATTAGAGATGGTGGAGGTACTATTAGTTTTGGAGCAGAGCCTTTTTCTACTGCAAACTTATTGGATCAAGACGTAATAAATATTGCGGATAATTTTGAAATATACAGTGGAAAACATACCATTACTATTGGTACGCAACACGAATTTTCTAAAATAAAGAACTTATTTTTCGCATTCAACTTTGGAGATTATACGTTTAATAGTGTAGATGATTTCTTTAACAACATTATTGACGAATACCAAAGAGGATATTCTTTACTTGCAGATACAGGAGTAGGTGATGCATCTTCTGGAGCTTCAGAATTTAAATTATACCAGCCAAGTTTTTATGTACAGGATGAAGTAAATATTTCTGACAACTTTAAATTTACAGCAGGTTTAAGAGTTGATGTACCTATTTTTGATGAAGGTCTAGTAAATGATGATTTCAATACTAGAACAATTCCTCTTCTTGAAGCAGCAGGAAAAAATCTTCAAGGTGCCGAAGTTGGTAAAAAAATCAGACCTTCTGCACATATATCTCCACGTATTGGATTTAACTGGGATGTAAAAAATGACAGAACTACACAAATACGAGGTGGATTAGGGATTTTTACTTCTCGTATTCCTTTAGTATGGCCAGGTGGTTCTTATAACAACAATGGTATCACTGGTGGATTTACAGGTGGATTTAACCTAGATCCTTCTACAATTGTTTTTAATCCTGATGTAAACCAACAACCAGTTGCAGTTGCACCAGGTACTGGAGGAGTTGCAGGAAACATTGATATCTTCACTCCTGACTTAAAATTACCTCAGGTAATGAAGTACAACATTGCTATTGATCAAAAATTACCTGTTTGGGGATTGATCGCTAGTGCAGATTTCTTATATACAGATGTTATTACTAACATTTACTACGAAAACTTAAACGTAGATGGACCTGTAGGAAACTTAGTAGGTGCAGATAACAGACCTTTCTATAGTGATAGTTTTGGAGATAGATTAGATACAACATATGGTAGAATTATTCTTGGGTCTAACACTGGAGAAGGATTCTCTTACAACACTTCGTTTACATTAAGAAAACCTTTTGATAATGGTTTCCAAGGAAGTGTATCTTATGCTTATGGTGAGTCTGAATCTATTTTTGATGGTACTTCTTCTCAAAACAGTTCGCAGTGGAGAAACATTCAAACGGTAAATGGTAAGAATTCTGATTTACCAACATCTAGATCAGATTTCTCTCAAGGATCTCGTTTTACAGCTAATGTAAGTTATGAAAAAGAATATGCTGGATTTATGAAATCTACTATTTCTTTATTCTATGAAGGTAATCAAGGAGCTCCTCACTCATTTGTATACAGAGAGGGAAGAGATTTATTAAATGATGACTCTAGAGATAACGCATTAATCTATATTCCTAGAGATGCGTCAGAAATCACTTTGGTAGACGGAGAAAACGGATTAACTTCCGCAGAGCAATGGGCTGCATTAGACGCATTTATTGAAGGAAATGATTATTTAAGAGGTAGAAGAGGTCAATATGCAGAGCGTAATGGAGATAGAGGACCTTGGAGTCATACTGTTGATTTAAAATTCTTACAAGATTTTTATATCAATACAGGAGATCACAAAAATACTTTACAACTTTCTTTAGATATTTTCAACTTCACAAATCTTTTAAACAAAGATTGGGGAAAACGTAAATTTATCCCAAGAAACATTGGTCTAATCGAAACTGAGCAAGCTGGTCCAAATCCAGAGTTTAGTTTTAACCCTGCTTCTTTCGAAGACGGAATAGAGCAATTAGATGATAGAGGATTACAATCTTCAAGATGGCAAATGCAAGTTGGATTACGTTATATATTCAACTAAGATTATACAAGATTAAATTATCAAACCCCTTGTTCGATATCTTTCGAATGAGGGGTTTTTTTTATTTCCAATTATATAGTACCAAAAATGCAATTCCTGTACTTATCAATCCCAAAAAACCAAAACCTATTATAGGTAGTATCGTATCTTCACTTTTATTAATGGTTACCCTATCAGGGTTATTATTTTTTGGAATATAAATAGTTATGCTCTGCCCTTTTTTAAGTATAACTTTATCAGTAAGGTATCTATATCTGAAATGAATATCATAATCTTCTTTTTCGTATAAATCATCGCCTAGATTAAATCGATAACAAACTTTTAATTGTTTTTTTGGGTATAACGAACTAAATTTTGCCGGAGGTGCATCTACCCACTCGGCCTTTACAATTTCTGCATTCGATTTTTTTCCAAATCTATATCCTATATGCATTCTTACACCTTTTATCACTTTATAAAAAAAGAAAACTGTACTGGTAAGTGATATGATTAATATTGGTAATAGCTCGTTCATTTACTCTATATCTATTTTGTGTTATAACTACAAGGTATCATTTTTCTTCAATACACCTTTGATGTGTTTTTTTTAAGGATAATACTTACCTTTGGATAAACTAAACACATCATTATGTACGACGCTATTCAAATCGTTCACTCTTATTGGGCTTATCTAGTAGTATTAATTGTAACCCTTGCCACTATTAATGCACTTATTGGTTTTTTTACCAAAAGAGAATATGCTCCAAAAGATTTTAGAGTTTCTTTATTTGCACTTATCGTGTCACATATTCAATTACTTATTGGGATTGTAATTTTATTTTTATCTCCTCTTGTAGTATGGTTTTCTGGAACTCACAAAATGGGAGAGATCATGAAAGATCCAACACTTAGGTTATATAATGTAGAACACCCTTTGATCATGATCTTAATGATTGTCTTTATCACCATGGGATACTCTAAGCATAAAAAGAAATTGACCTCAACGCCTAAGTTTAAAATGTTAGCCATTTTCTATACCCTTGCATGCGTTTTGATGTTGTCTCGTATTCCTTGGGCTAATTGGTTTTAGTATGTAAGGCGTAATCAACTTGTTTATAGTATGATTCTAATATCTAGTCTATAAACATCGTTTAGGAACCAAAGGCGGTTACTACTAATTTGCGCGAGCTACCATAATCTCGATGTTCGCAAAGATATATTCCTTGCCAGGTACCTAGGTTAAGTTTGCCATTTGTAATGGGTATCTGAACCGAAGCTCCCATTAAAGAGGCCTTGATATGCGCCGGCATATCATCAGGTCCCTCGTAGGTATGTATATAATACGCCGCGTTTTCAGGAACCATTACATTCATATGGCTCTCAAAATCTTGCCTAACCGTTGGGTCAGCATTTTCGTTTATGGTTAGACTTGCAGAGGTGTGTTTAATAAATACTTGTAGTTGTCCTACTTTAATCTGTTGGATTTCAGTAAAACTATTTAGTATTTCATTAGTAATTAAATGAAAACCTCTTGAAAACGGTTGCAAGCGTATTTCTTTTTGATAAAATGTCATTTTTTGATGTTTTAAAGTACGTTGGTCCTTATATATATGTTACAAATAATTAAAAACATACCTTACATCTAAAATAATATTATCTTCACATAAATACGCTTAGTTTTACAACAAACTCATATACCTTTACAATTATTAAATAATTAGATCAGTATGGATTTATCTCAAATCAAAATGGTTGCAACAGATATGGATGGCACTCTTTTAAATTCTAAAGGAGAGGTAAGTCGTCAATTTTTTGAACTTTTTGAAGAGCTTAGACAATTAGGAGTAATTTTTGTTGCCGCAAGCGGAAGGCAATACTACAGCATTATAGATAAATTAAAGCCTATTAAAGATGATATTTATGTAATTGCCGAAAATGGTGCCTTGACCATGCATCAAAACAACGAGTTACAAACCACCGAAATAGATCGCGAGACGTATTTGGAACTGCTAGAGATTGCTCGAAAACTAGAAGGATCTCAGGTTATTTTATGCGGTAGAAAAAAAGGATATATCGAAGATTATGGACAAGATTTTGTAGATATGTTTAGCGAATTTTATGACCGTTACGAAATTGTAGAAGATCTAGCAGAAATCACTGATGACACCTATCTTAAAATAGCAATTTGTAATCAAAAAGGTTCAGAAAAATATCTATACCCCGCTCTAAAACACCTCGAAAATAAATTAAAAGTTAAAGTGTCTGGAGAAATCTGGTTAGATCTATCTCATAATCTTGCCAACAAGGGACACGCCTTGCAACAGCTTCAACAACACTATGGTATCTTGCCAGAAGAAACTATGGTATTTGGAGATTATAATAATGATCTTGAGATGATGGGTACAGCTACCTATAGTTTTGCCATGCAAAATGCGCACCCAAATGTTAAGGCCATAGCCAATTATACTACCAAAAGTAATAATGATAATGGTGTAGAATATATGTTATCTAAGATGATTGCATCCAAAAAAACAACAATTATGTAGACGCTGCACAAAAAAGTGTAGCCCTAGGAAATACTTGCTAATACAATCGCAATTAAAAAAAAGTATACATAAATAGGAACTCGAGTTGGAGAAAAATTTTGCATCGTTAGTTTAGTTTAGCGCACTACTCAAAATAATATAAAGCTATTTTTAAGTAGTTTGAGTTTGGGATTAGTATTACCGCAAATATAGGTAATTTTGAACAAAAAAACGCAATTAATCGTGTTAAATAACTTTTAAACGATTATTATTTTATATGAAATAGCGTAAATTCCTACTTTTTTAAACAATGCCACTTATCTAATCTTACACTTATTTATAGCCGTTTTTTGGGCATTTAGGTAATTAATCGTTTAGTTTTAGTACTGCCATAAACGCTTCTTGCGGAATTTCTACATTTCCTACCTGGCGCATACGTTTTTTACCTTTTTTCTGTTTTTCGAGTAGTTTTCTTTTACGAGAGATATCACCACCATAACATTTTGCCGTTACATCTTTACGTAATGCTTTTACGGTTTCACGAGCTATAAATTTTGCTCCAATTGCTGCTTGTATAGGAATATCGAATTGTTGACGAGGGATCAATTCTTTTAATTTCTCGCAGATCTTTTTACCAATATCATAGGCATTATCTTTATGCAATAATGCAGAGAGCGCATCTACTATATTTCCATTAAGTAATATATCTACTTTTACCAACTTAGAGGCACGCAAACCGATCGGAGTATAATCAAAAGATGCATATCCTTTGGACACTGTTTTTAAGCGATCGTAAAAATCAAAAACAATCTCTGCCAGTGGCATATCAAAAGTAAGCTCAACACGTTCTGTAGTAAGGTAGGTTTGATTGGTAATTTCTCCTCTTTTTTCTATACAAAGGGACATTACAGATCCTACAAAATCAGACTTTGTAATAATTGAAGCTTTTATATAAGGTTCCTCTACTCGATTCATCGAGGAAGGATCTGGTAAATCTGATGGATTATTTACAATGATAATGTCATCTGGGTTCTTATGAGTAAATGCGTGATACGATACGTTAGGCACTGTAGTGATCACCGTCATATTAAATTCACGTTCCAGTCGTTCCTGGATAATCTCCATATGTAGCATCCCCAGGAATCCACATCTAAAACCAAAACCTAATGCCGCAGAACTCTCTGGTACAAACACCAAGGACGCATCGTTTAACTGCAATTTTTCCATCGAAGCACGTAGCTCTTCATAATCCTCGGTATCTACAGGATAAATACCCGCAAATACCATCGGTTTTACATCTTCGAAACCTTCGATTGCATTTTGGGTAGGTGTTTTGGCATCTGTAACTGTATCTCCTACTTTTACTTCTCTCGCATCTTTAATACCCGTAATCAAGTATCCTACATCACCGGTCTTAACCACTTGTTTTGGCACTTGATTTAATTTTAAAGTACCTATCTCATCTGCGAAATAATTTTTGCCTGTAGCCACAAACTTAATCTGTTGCCCTTTTTTGATTTCGCCATTTACAACCCTAAAATAAGTTTCTACTCCTCTAAATGGGTTATAGACAGAATCAAAAATCAGCGCTTGTAACGGTTCCTCTGGGTTACCATCTGGCGCAGGTATGCGTTCTATCACTGCTTCCAGAATCTCTTCGATCCCTATACCTGTTTTGGCACTAGCAGGAATTACTTCTTCTGCCTCACATCCCAAAAGATCAACGATATCATCGGTTACTTCTTCGGGATTGGCACTAGGTAAATCTACTTTATTTAATACCGGAATAATCTCTAGATCATTTTCTAGCGCCAAATAAAGATTAGAAATCGTTTGCGCCTGTATACTTTGTGCAGCATCAACAATTAATAAAGCGCCCTCGCATGCTGCAATAGATCTAGAAACTTCGTAAGAGAAATCCACATGACCAGGAGTATCAATAAGGTTTAAAATATACTCTTCACCTTTATAGGTATACTCCATCTGGATTGCATGACTCTTAATAGTAATCCCTCGCTCTCGCTCCAGATCCATACTATCCAGCAGTTGTGCCTGTGCTTCTCTTGCGGTTACCGACCCTGTAAAATCTAATAATCGATCTGCCAATGTACTTTTACCGTGGTCAATATGTGCAATAATGCAAAAATTTCTTATGTGCTTCATTCTTCTTTTTCAAATAAATTTTAGGGCCACCTCAAAGGATTGGACTCTTTTGTTACGACACCTCTTATCCTCAAATCTCTTTACAAATTAAAGGTAAAAATAGTAAGGTGTTTTCTCTACAAATGCATAGTATTCACGATTTGTTCATACCACAATACGTATTTCTCTATGCAATTTTCACTCTGCTAATGACTTGCAAATATAATTGATTTTACAAGCTTTATATCATATGGATATGGATTTTTAAGTTAGTAGTACCCTCAAAGCTTCAGTAGGTATGTTATTATTCGTATTTTTGCCAAAAAAATATTGCTTTGGCCAAGATAGGAGATATTGATGTTGGAGAATTTCCGTTGTTACTTGCACCTATGGAAGATGTGAGTGACCCCCCATTTCGTGCATTATGCAAAGAACAAGGGGCAGATGTGGTGTATACCGAGTTTATTTCTAGTGAAGGACTGATTCGGGATGCTGCCAAAAGTGTAATGAAACTAGATATTTACGAAAAAGAACGCCCTGTAGGCATACAAATTTTTGGGGCCAATCTAGAATCAATGCTTAAATCTGTAGAGATTGTAGAAGCATCTGGGCCAGATATTATCGATATCAACTTTGGTTGTCCAGTTAAAAAAGTAGTTAGCAAAGGTGCCGGAGCTGGTATTCTTAAAGATATCGATCTTATGGTATCGCTTACCAAAGCTATGGTTGAGCATACCAAATTACCGGTTACTGTAAAAACCAGGCTGGGTTGGGATCATAATTCGATCAAAATTGTTGAAGTTGCAGAACGAATACAGGATGTAGGGGCAAAGGCCATCTCTATACACGGCCGTACTCGCGCACAAATGTATAAAGGCAGCGCCGATTGGAAACCTATTGCTGCGGTAAAAAATAACCCCAGAATGCATATTCCTGTTTTTGGAAATGGCGATGTAGATACACCAGAACGTGCTATGGAAATGCGTGATCAATACGGACTTGACGGAGCTATGATTGGTCGAGCCAGTATTGGATACCCTTGGTTTTTTAAAGAGGTGAAACATTATTTTAAAACAGGAGAACATTTGCCGCCTCCTACTATTGAAGAACGGGTAATTGCAGCACGCAGGCATTTACAAATGGCAATCGACTGGAAAGGAGAAAAACTAGGTGTATTTGAAACCCGAAGACATTATACCAATTATTTTAAAGGAATCCCACATTTTAAAGAATACCGTACCAAAATGGTTACCAGTGACCATCCTGATGATGTATTTGCAGCTTTTGATGAAGTGCAGCAAAAATTTGCCGGATTTGAATTTGTATAAAACCTGTAGCTGCTTATTTTTCTAGCTAATATGATCGATCATTGGTTTTTATTGCGTGAGGGATAGCAGTGGCATCCCCCGAACTCGTTTCGGGGATATAGCGGATAGCCCGGCCCGCCAAAAGCGGGACACGCCCATATTACACCATACATGATTATGCGATCAATTTTTGATTAATTCTGCTAGAGGCTAACAAAGAGGCCACAAAACCAATTGTAGTAATGGTTAAAAATACCACTACAAAACTCATTGAAGTAATACGCGTAGGATACGGTAGCGAGGGAGTAATCATTAATAATCCAAACTGTTGTTGCAGTAAAATAATGGTCACCCCCAGTCCTAGTCCTAACAAAGCACCAAGAACAGTCATTAATGCCCCTTGAAACAAAAATATCTTCCTGATACTGGTCAAAGAAGCACCAATATTATATAATGTTTTTACATTGTTTCGCTTATCTATGATCATCATAATAATTGCTCCCGCCACATTAAACAAAGCGATAATGGCAATAAGGGTAATCACCAGATATGCAACTAGGTTTTCGGTATTGAGCATCTTATATAAGGTATCATTAAGCTGGATCCTGTTTTTTATGAGTACCTGGTCATTAAAAATAGCGTGTAGTTTTTGTTTAACTACCTCTTCATCTGCGTTGGGAGACAGTTTAAACTCTAGATGCGTAACCACATCATTAGGTAAATCGAGTAATTTTCGAGCTAGGCCTGTAGTAGCAAAAATGTATTTCTTGTCTAAATCATCGTTTAGGCTATACACCCCAATATTGACCACTTTTTGCACTCTAAATGCTTTTGACGGATCTGTAGGAATCCCTTTGCCTGGTTTTGGCACATAGATACTTAGCAGGTTGGTATATGTTGGCTCAACGGTCATACTCAACTCTCTGCTAATCCCATTACCAGCTACTACCTGATAGTCGTTGCCGTGTAACCACTCTCCAAAGACAACAATGCTATCGGTTTTGATTACTTTATGGTAATTAGTATCTACGCCTTTGATAAATGCAGCTTTTTGTTTATCTCTAAACTCTAGAAAAACACGTTCTTCGATCACTTCAGAATAGTGAGCAATCTCTTCTATTTTGTTTAATTTTTCTTTTTGAGCTGGTGTAATTGCAAATGTTTTACCACTAGTGGGATACATTTTAAGATCCGGATCAAAATAGGTAGAAAACTGAAGGCTAAAATCCTTTAGTCCTGCAAATCCAGACAATACTAAAAAAAGAGCCATGGCCCCGATAACTACACCTGCAGCTGCAATAATAGTAATGATATTAATGGCATTACTGCTTCCTGGAGAAAATAAATATCGCTTGGCGATGTAGTATGAAAAATTCAATTCTTTTTACGTCTTTCGAGAAGGTCTGGGTTTTGAATAGGATTTTCTTCTCCTTTTACTGCTTTTTCTATATTAGAAATATACTCCAACGAATCATCAATAAAATAAGACATTTCGGGCATGCGTCGCAATTGATGTTTGGTTCGTTGTGCCACCTGGTGTTTGATTTGCGATTTTACGGCATTTACCTCTTTTAACACTTTTTCTCCTTCCTGATGCGGAAAAACGCTCATATATACTTTGGCAATAGAGAGATCTGTAGTAACGCTTACTTTGGTAACAGAAACCAGAATCCCCTGTACTCCTGCTTCACGTAATGCATGTTGTATTACATCTGCCACATCGCGCTGCAATACTCCTGCAATTTTTTTCTGTCTGTTTGTTTCCATAGGTGCAAAAATACATATTAATTGTACTTTTACCGCAAAGAGATAAAAGTATATTATGAACCATATCAATAAAATAGAACATCTGGGTATTGCTGTAAAAGATATTGAGCAGGCAAATACAATATATGAACAGCTTTTGGGGGTAGCTCCTTATAAACAAGAAGCGGTAGAAAGTGAGGCGGTAGTTACTTCTTTTTTTAAGGTTGGCGAAAGTAAAATAGAGTTATTGGGTAGCACGTCTGAAGATGGCCCGATAGGTAAATTTATTGCCAAAAAAGGAGAAGGTATCCATCATATTGCTTTTGCTGTTGATGATATCGAAAAAGAACTGGATCGATTAGAAAAAGAAGGGTTTAACATTATTAATAAAACGCCTAAACGCGGTGCAGATAATAAGCTGGTTGCCTTTGTACATCCCAAAAGTACGAATGGGGTTTTGGTAGAGTTGTGCCAAGATATAAATTAACATAAAAAATGTTTGGCGTGTATTGGTCAAATCCTTAAATTTGCCGTCCGTTTCGGGTCCCATAGCTCAGCTGGTTAGAGCACCTGACTCATAATCAGGGGGTCCTTGGTTCGAGCCCAAGTGGGACCACAGGTTATAAAAAGTTGTTTCTTTATTAAGGAACAACTTTTTTGTTTTTAAACGCAAGTTTACCCTAAACATAGTCGAAGGGAACCTAAGTAGAGACATTTTAATAATCCGCACCTTATTATTTTTTAGTTTCAAAAAGAGTATTTTTAAATTACAATGTATCCTACTTATAAAATCAAATCAAAAAATCTGGAATGAATTAAATTCTCGAGCCTTCATTTCATACATACTTTTAATTTGGTTTTTAAATTTTACTTTTTAAACACCAAGAGTGAATTTATACCCAAATTGAAGTTGAAAAAATTAGAACCCTACTCAGACTCCATTTTTAATCTTATAAAATGGTTTTTTTTGAATTTGTTGGATAACAAGAGCCTTTAGGTTCATTTCTAAATATCCAAAAATCATAATTTAAAAATTCACTTAAATTCTTAAGAGTACGACTGTACACATTCATACAAACTTACAAACCAATCGTTGCAATTAAAACTTAATTTTCAATAGGTTCGTTTAAAAATTTTTAAATCTAAAACTAAAAAGACATGACAAACTTTAAGGAATTTAGCGAATTTGAAATCCCTAGGAGCGAACTAAAAAACATCACAGGTTCTAATCAATCACTACAAAATGCTGGAGGCTGCGAGGATAGCTGCAGGTCTGCATGTGAATATTATTCGGAAGACGGCATATTGGGGTTTTTCGATGAAGGGTGGTGCAAATATCAATGCGGAGAATACTGTAGTCGACCTTAGTTATTCTTCTTCTCATTTGAATATGGTATTATCAGAAAAACAATCCAAAACCAGTTGCTCATACAAAACTTAATATTTAACAACTTTAAAATTTTAATAATGAAACATTTACTGAAAATTAGCGTAAAAGAACTTAATAGGAATGAATTATCTAAAATAGGAGGGCTATCCGCTTCTTTAGCCGGTGCCGATGTTTATAAATGTAGCTGTTCAAATGGGCCCGGTACATGGTGGGGTAATTATGGTAGCCAGGATAGAGCAGATCAATCTCTGAGTTCCTGGTGTGCTAATGGTGAAGGTAATTGTCAGCTTTGGTCTAGAGGTTAATCAACATCTAATAAACAATGGAACCCGATTTATGGATCGGGTTCTAACTAACAAAAAAAGTGCTAAAATTGATGACTAAATTAATTGTCTTTATAATCTACTACATATTGCTTTTGATCGAACACTATGGTTTTTGATCGGTTTTAGATCAAATTTATCATAACCAAAAGACTATCAAATACTTGCGTTTATTTTATTTTGTTCAAACAAAATAAAGTATCTTTAAAGGACTTTGTTTTTTTAAACTAATTAACCAGGATCAGTATACGATTTTAATCATATACTGCACTCCTAAAAGCCAATATGTATGAAGTTTTTTTACGGAATTTTTTTTATTGATGTAAAGGCTCTTAAAAAATTGTTTAAAGAGCTAGCATCTGCCTGTAGTAACGCTATTCACAGATAAGGAATCAATCTTTTTTATTGCACTAAACAAAGGTTGCAACGCTTAACAAAATTAAAACTATCTACAATACATCTATCATGTGTATTTGGATAGTTTTTTTATGTAGAACTCACCTTATTTATATATCACCTACGTATACCCAATTCTCGAAGTTTGCTAATTTCCTATTTCGGGAAAAAAATGTTTCTGAAAGAGATGATCAATCTTATCCGAGGTCAATGGTTTTTGGATAATATCGATTACATATCGGTTTTGTAACATACTCTCAAATTCATTCTTCCGTTTTGACTCAGTCAACATAATGATTTTAACGTTGCGAATTATTTTTATATCCAATTCTCTAAATTTGCTTAGAAATTCTGAGCCATTCATATTGGGCATATGCATATTAAGCACTATCAAATCTGGTTTTAGGGTAGTATCTTCTTTTACTTGTTTTAAATAATCCAGCGCTTCAAAACCACTGGTTACTTTGCGTATATTACTTAATACACAATATTTTAACAAGCGATATTGATTTAAAAAATTATGAGACCTATCTTGATTAACAAGAAGTATACACTTAATTATTTTTTTCATCTGTCCTAATGGATTGCTATCACAAATAAAAAAAATAGAGGGAAAGAATATTATTTGTAGATAGTAACACTTTAACAAAAATCGTTTAAGCACATTATAAATCGACAAAATGTGGATATGTTACTTATCATTTTTGCATAACACATTCATTTTTAAACAAATCAGGACTTCTTCATGTTATATGTTTCGGGTTTTTTAAGAACTATCATCAAGACTTTGATCAGTTCTTAAATAAATCCCTACCCAATCCAAACCCATCCCTACCCAATATAAAAGCATGTAAAATCGACATTTATTTAAGCAAGTAATCCTTATACATTAGCCCTGCATTTTGGCGATCTAAAATCGTTTGGTGTAGGGTAAGCCGAAAACCTTAAACAGAGTAGGCAATCTTTTAAAATCTCAATACAATGAAAAAATCATTGAAAAACTTAGCGCTTAAAAAAGAAATCGTTAGCACCTTACAATTAACCAAAGTAAAAGGTGGAGGTTCGCATTGTTGTATGACTGATGGAGCATTTAATACATGCCCTCCTCCAGGACAACAATGTTTGTAATATAGTAAATGAAGCTGGCCTCGGTTATTTTTAGGTTATAATACATATACTACATGGGGTCAGCTTTATAACAGTGAGCACACAGACATTTTCATTTTATTTTATAAAGCTGCCTTTATGTTTAGGCAGCTTTTTTCTATGTTTAATCATACCTTCATGGATACACATTCGTTATTATTAAAAAAATTAGCACAGATTAGCGAGGTGCTCAAAAACAACTACCAAACCAAAGAAGATATTGGTGTGTTGGGAGGCATATCGGGGATAGCGTTATTTCAGTTTTACTATTCAAAACTTATCCAAGATGAGTCACAAGCCGATCTGGGGGTAACACTTTTGACCTCGGTTATCGAAAAGATAAACAATGGATACAGTTTTCATACCTTTTGTTCGGGTATTGCAGGAGCTGCCTGGGCCATTGAGCTGCTACAAGAAGAAGAATTTGTAAGTGTAGATTGCGACGAATTATTATCTGGTCTTGATGATTTTTTGATTGATACCATTAAAAATATGGAGGAGGATCAAAATTTTTACGACTTTTTGCATGGTATATTAGGCATCGGTTTTTATTTTTTAAAGAGATATCAAAACACAACATTAGACACCTTAAAGAACAAGTACAAAAACACACTATTGGCCATAGTGAGTTTGCTTCAAAAACGATCACAACGCAAGGGGGATTACGTTACGTGGGAATCGTATTTGATACGATCCGAAGGAATAAAAGGGTATAACCTTAGCCTGGCACATGGGATTACAAGCATACTTAATTTTTTATCGCGATTGGTGGTGTATGATGATTTTAAGAGTAGCACCTATACCTTACTGCATGAAGCTGTAGGGTATATTTTGAGCTTAAAAATTAAAGATACTGCCTGCACCTATTCGTACCCTAGTTGGATGACTACTGATCATAAAAATAGTGAGACCTCGAGACTAGCATGGTGTTATGGGGATTTGGGGGTCAGTATTACCTTGTGGCGTGTTGGCAAAGCGCTGAATCATGACCGCTATAAGAATGAAGCGCTAGAAATAGTACAACATGCAGCCAAAAGAAGAGATCTTAATGAAGCCGGAGTAAAAGATGCTGGTTTGTGCCACGGTGCTTATGGTATTATGCATATGTATAGCTATATGTATGCCGAAACGCAAGACCCAATTTGTAAAGAGGCTATGGATTTTTGGATGGATCAGGCACTAGAGATGGCAACGCAAGAAGAAAAATATGCCGGTTACCCAAAATGGGTAGGTGGTGAACAACCAGTATGGCAGCTTGAACTTAATTTGCTAGAAGGTCTTGCTGGTATAGGATTATCGATAATATCCTATTTGGCGCCGTTTAAGACCAAATGGGATCAATGTTTATTGATTGGTTAGTTTTTTGAATTAAATACACACAGTACCAAAAAGAGGGCAGTCACTTAAATGTGACTGTCTTTCTTAATATCTATATGAATGTTACCGTTTACTGATACTCTGCATGGAAAACATATCCGCGCTATCGTATCCAAGAGATCTGACCTAGCTTTAAAGCTACTAGTCTAGACTAGCGGAAGTGGGGGGAATACGTGAAATTACATTTAATAGCTTAATCTAAATCTTTCTTAAAGAGAAGTTTGCCAAAGATCCAATCACCATAAGGTCTTTTTTGCATTGTTAAAATTACTTCTGCTTTAGATTTTGACTTCTAAACACCTATTCAATACAAAAAATCCGATAACCTTTATCAGATTACCAGATTTTTCATTTTTACAACTTATCTATTATCAAGATTCAATATCAGTTTAGCATCTTCCATCATAACGATCGTTGTATTTAACTTTAATGACACCATCTTCATTCCAAACAACTTTTTTACAACCTCCATTACCATCTGGGAGATAGGAAACGGATCTTCCTCCTTTAATAGATTCTAAATCAACTCTATTTAAAGTAACACCTAAACTTGAAATTTTTTTTAACATAATACAATATTTATTAAGATTAATTATTTTAAACTATCGCCCTGTTCCCTAAACATCAAAAATGTTACCCATAGAACTGAAAAAATATTTTTTTACTCAAAATTTTGAGTAGATAGAAACTTTTAAATTACAGGTCATTCAGTCGCCATTAAGGCTAGTATTTTAATAAAAATCGGAAATTATCCCCCGCTAGCGCAAGTTTGCAACTTGTGCTTCGCACAAAACTAGGCAAACCACCTAAAAATATAACAAGCCAGTTTCAAAAAATGAAACCGGCTTGTTGTTATATATCCTGCTCTCTCTCTACCCAGCTTTAACGGCACCCGTCTCAGACGAGCGCTAGCGGGGAGCTATTTAGTTTAAGTTTTTATCTACACTTTCATCACTTATAGATGTAATCTCGATTGCTAGGTTTTTCTAACCATAAGATTGTATTCCAAAGGGATTTCATTGTTGATTTATTTTTTAGCCATATTCTATCATTATCAATCGTAATGTATTTATAACTAACAAAAATCTTCCCTTTTTTCAAGGCATTATCGTGTAAAATATCTGAAAAATCACTTAGTGCAACTTTTCCTTTATCCCCGTTTAATGAAGAATAAAAGACATGTTCTTCTCCTAAAATAGTATACAAATCATCATTTTTTTGAATACCAAGTAACACCTTTTTACCTTCATTTCTTAAACTACTTATGATTTTTGAAGATTCATCTACAAAATGACTCCCAGCATGTTTTTCTAAATTATTACGTTTAATTCTTTCTTTCAAATAATTTGATTTCATTTACTTTAGAGGTTTCGTTAAAATATATCTATTACCAGTAACCCAAGCACGCCATCCACTTTGAATATTGTACCCCATAAATCCTTGTCCTGATTGTATCCTTTTATTTAACGCATTTACTATAACTTTATCTACAGAAATACCAGAGGAAACTCTCATACTAGAAGCACCATTAGCCTTAAAAGCTTCTTCTACTAATTTAATGTCTCCTGGTTTAAAATTTTTCAAAAAACCAATATTAATATTAGCTACTCCATTTTTTATTCTGGCAAAAGCAGTTAAATTTCCTAATCTTTTAAAAGCTGCAGCGGCTTCATCACTAAACTTTACTGCTCCTTGAGCTACATTCACCCCTTTAGCTATATTTCTAGCCCTAACTATTCTGATTACCCAAGCACCCCCTTGAAGTACTTTGACTGTTGCCCATTCTCCCGAGATGAATAAAACTATTTGTCCTGCTGCTTCAGCGCTTTGTCTTTCATTCTGAGCAATATCAGCTTCTGTAGGATTATATGGATCATTTCCATTTAAAAAAGCAGTCCTTGACTCTCCATTGTATGCCATTCCGTAAAGCTCTCCCGTACCCATATCCTTTACGTCCTTTTTTTGGTTTTTCTTTTTCTGCTTCTTTGGATCTGTAGTTCCAGTTTCTTCTCCTGAACTATTATAATGATGAATTAATCCATCATTAGCTGTATTCTCAAATATCTTATTGATATCTATCCCATCAGCACCACTTGGATCGGCAATAACTATTGGATTATTATCAAAGGCATTATAAGTTGAATTAGAAAAATGTGTAACTGGATCAATACTAGTCCATCTGGCAATAGTAGGATCGTATTGACGTAGTGGCATTTCATATAGATCAAGTCCTAATGCTTTTTCTTCTTCTATCCCATTAAATCCATACAGGTGATTTCTCCCTCTATAGGTATCATTATACCCCTTGTGCTGTAGTCCAAAAGGATAATAATTCTTCTCTTGGATGATTTCACTTTGAGAGATTGTGCCATCTTTATTAGCATCTTTATAAGATAACCTGATATTATCCAGATGATCTTTAAATTGATAGACATACTTATACCCATCTGCTTCTTTTTCTACAATCCCTTCTGGGTGGTTAAAGAACTCAAGATTGCCATTCTTATAGACATAATTACCAGCATACTCCTTTATGCATAAAATCTAGTCTCAGAGCCTCTCTGCAAGCCTAGTGTTGCTCTAAAGCAAAAGTTAAGAACATCCTTTCTATCATCTATCCTACTACATGGCTAAAGTAGTAAAATCTAAGTTCCCAACCATGTTGTTTATGTGCCATTCTGGTTTAATCTGAGGTGTTGTGCTAGTATGCCAGAAGGAGCAGAAAGGACATACTCTGACAACTTAACTGCTACATTGTGGCTCTAATTTTAATGTAGTTTTACCTATATTAGATGAACTAACCACCTAAACCATTTGATATGCAAGAAATAAGGGACAGGATACAAGAAGTAAAGGATAGACAAAAGCTTTCTTGGGAAGGTATGTTCTATAGCATGCAGAGAATAGACTTGCTAATCATTTCAATTAGTGGCGCAGGTATTTATGTGTGCTTGGAGACAATAAAGTACTTAACTGATGCAAGCACATGTGTATCATGGCAAATTAAGGTCTCTGGTGCTACATTCCTATTTGCAATCATTTTAAACTTTCTGTCTCAGTTATCAGGTTATAAAACCAATGAGAAAGATTACTTAATGTGTCAAGCTGAAATTGAAGCAGGTAATAAAATAAGTAAATCAGAACAAGAGCAGATAGACTCTTATGATAGGCTATCTGAGAGATATACTACAGCAACTAGACGGTTCAACTATCTAAGTATGCTATTCATGTTTATAGGGTTAACCTCAATAATGTACTACTTCCTTTTTATCTTTTAGGAGGCTTTGTTGTTGGAGGTCTGGTAACTCCTTTATTACCTGAACCTGTCCTTGGCTTAGAAGGAGCTGAAGGTCTTGGGTTTGAAGGTTTAGGGGTAGAAGGTCTTGTTGAAGGTGGTCTTTTTGCCATGATACTTAAACTATTTTAATTACACATACTTCTAGACACATAGGTCTTATTGCCATTAGAGTTTACATAGTAACAGCCACCTCTAGGGCCTCTTATATAAGATCTGGAAGTATACCTTCTTTTTCTTGTTGTAGAGTTTATAAGTGAGGAGCTATAATTATTTGTGGTTCTTGTCTTTTGTACTATTTGTTTTAAAGCTTTGCTTGGTCTAACAAGTTTTGCTTTGATATAGCCAATCTGGTGGTTGTGAATAACTTCATATTTGTTTGAATATGGTTTAAACTTAATCACATATACAGTGTCCTTGCGTCGAACTCTAGCTATTTCTTTACTTGAATCATAAAGCTCTTCATAAATGTACCCATCACTCCTAACAATTGACTTAATAGCCTTATCCTTCATTTTAGCATAAAGCATAAGATTATCTAAAGAATCTATTGTTTCAATCATATCAGTAGCCTCTCTGATTAGATCACGGCGTTTTGATTCCAAGCTATCTCTTATCACCTTTAACTCTTCAATTGTCTGTGACATTAGTGACTGAGAAATAGCCAAGAACAATAGAAAGATAGTTTTGTTCATTGATGCAATTAGTTATTAGATTAAATCAACATTGTTGTTCATTAACATTTGGATTCAAGCTTAAGCTGCATAGGCCATGGTTGCTGAGCTTCAGTTTTAATCTAAATGCTAGCCATGCGGCTATGGAGCTTTATATACAAATCAAGCCTGTTAAAGATAACCATTTATTCATTTGCTTCATTATGGTTTTCCTCAATCTAGCTGCATTGCATGCAAAACTGGCGAAGCTCAGCTGAGTGGAGCAGCTGACACACAAGAGGGAATGAAATGACTTGTGTGCCAGTTGAAATATTGTGACCTTAACTTGTTGTGTTATCTTCACAATATTTCAGCTAAGCTGCGACTTAGCTGCGAAGCCCATGTAACAGTGATTTTGCTTAATGTATTGATCTTGTGGCTTTAGCCACTCCTTATTGTTTTTAAGCAAAAAGGGAGCTGTGGGTGAAGATTGAAGGCATCACGCGAAGTCAAGTAATAATTAGCTTCTGACCAGAGGTGAAGAAGTAATTATGGTGCTTTAGCAACTTGCAAAGCTGTGTATGCCTGATTGAAGAACTCCTTTGGACAGCCCTTAACTTGGGGTTGTCACAGGCTTTTGCTCAAAGAAGCCCAAACCTAATGGTCTGATATTATTGTAGGTATTCACTAAACAACAATATTTTAGAGAGCCAGTAGATACATCTACGTATCATTTCAGTTTCTACTTGCCTGTCAAGAATACTGATGATTTCTACTAAGCATTCCTGCAAGTCTTCATGTTGTATCCAATGTTTTATGGGTATTCTAATTTCTTTGTATTCATTCATAGTATTAATTTAAGGGGTGAAATTGATTAATAGCTTCTGTCAGGTTTTCTAAGTTATCCTGTTTAAAAGATTCTGTAGAAGTAATATGTCTATGACCTGCCATCTGCTGAACTTTTCTAATATTATACTGTCCTAACCAGTTTACAATCACACTAGCTCTGATATGGTTGTTATCAGCTACCTTTTGATTGTAAGTTCTAAGCTTCTTTATAATGGCATGTAGAATGGTATTGAATTGTGGAGTATTTAAAGGGAACAACTTTTCATCATGAGTTTTTATGTGATCCTGAATGATGGGTCTTACTTCTTCTAAATACTCCTTCATTTCAATGATCTGCCAAGACTTTAGGGCTAAGGTTCTGGATGCATTTTTTCTAGTACTAGGGATATATATAGTTCCTTTTCTAAGATCAATGTGTTCTACTTCCAATTGCTTTAAATTGTTACTCAATAGACCTTGATAGACTAACAAACCTACAATGACCTTATTTCTCTTGGCAGTAGCTTTATAGTAAAAGTTATTCTTCCAGACCTTATTGGTATCATAACTGTAGAATAGGTCTTCCAGTTCATCTCCACTAAGAAGGTTGTGAAACACTTTTTTTCTTTCTCCCCTTACCTTGAGATCATCTGCAATGTTGTCTGCTCTGTCTCCTTTTTCAATTAAAAAATTAAAATAATGTTTGGCTGCCCAGATATGCCTATTAATAGTTGCTGGACTGTTGGTAGTTTTTAAATGATTAATATAATTTAGGTACTGTTTATAGGTTAAATGCTCAGGTTTGGTTCTTTTTGATTTGCACCATTCTTTGAGTTTTTTAATGTTATAGATATTGCTCTTTATAGTTCTTTTGCTATGGTTTAATTTCTTCAAATAGGTTTCATAATTTTTCATAATGATTCTAGTAGGTGTGTGTAAATCTGTGTGGATTTTAAGGAGCTATGCCCCAAAAATTGTTGAATGTCCTCAATCTTCATCCCTTGTTGTAATAGATGGGTAGCAATACTGTGTCGTAGACAATGTGGAGTGATGTGTTTTTCTCTCAAAATATCATCCTCTACCAGAGTTAACAGGTGTTGTAATCTTCTGCTCAAATCCTGACCATGTAGCCTATTTCCATATTTGTTGATCAAGAGTGCTTCTGTAGCTCCATGACCCAAATACATAGGTCTGGCTTCAAAGATGTAATCTTCCAATATTCTAAGACCATGTTTGTTTACAGGAATGATCCTTTCTTTGTAGTTCTTACCTTGTCTTACATATACTCTTCCAGAATCAAAGAGAATATCATTAGTATTCAGACTTACAGCCTCATTCCTTCTTAATCCACAACTGTATAGGGCTACTAGAATTGCTTTATCTCTGAGTTTGGTGTGCCTATATTTGCTACTAAAGTTGGTAGCTTCAAACAACTGTTTGATTTCAGATTGAGTAAGAATATCTCTAATAGCACCATCCTTCTTTTCAACTCTTAGATGTATTTTAAAAGTTCTGGCATTGTGCTTTTTTAAATACTCCCTGAACTTTCTAAGGGCATTTTGGTGTTTGTTCAAATAGGCATTGCTTAAACCCCCATCTTTTCTTTGGTTGTTTCTTTCATTCAGATATTTGTAATAAGATTTTACAGTCTGTTGGGTAATTTGCTCTAATCTCTGGATATTGTGTTGCTCTAGCCAGTAAAAGAACTCTTGGATAAAAATAGGGGTGTAATACACTGTCTGTTCATTATACCCTAAAATATCCAACCAATCCTGAAAATTTAACAATAGGGCTCTATAACTAGAGTTCTCTAGCTTCATTTTTTTCATGGGGTATGTGCTTTTTGGGGTTTTGTGGAACAACCTAGTTAACTAGCTGTATCTGTTTGGGTTAGGTGTTCCATTTTGGTAGTGGAACAGTAGTGGAACGGTGGAACACCTTTATTGGACTTTAGATAGGCTCTCAATCTTGGTAATACAGGCCTGTAAGGCTTGTGAAATGGAGGTTTCTAAAACCTTGTATTCATCAGGATTTGTAATCTCATACCTGATCATAGTATCTCCTTTTTCTTGTTTGAGAGTTCGAATATAATAATTTTCTATTAGCTGTTTGTGGTATCTCCATTGGGTAGTTTTTTTTATTTTTAAGTTTCTTCTAATTTCAAGTGCTGTAAAGCTAGTTTTTAGGTTATTTTTTAAATAGGTTTTTAGACCTTCCAAATAATTTCTACAAGCCCCTGTGATGGTGTCACTTTTTCTTAAGAGCACCTCTTTGATAAGTTCATTGGCTGCTTTAATATCTGCAACAGTTGTTTCAATATATTCTTCTCCAGTTTGCTCATCATATTGTCTTTTTCTCTGCTTCTGGAAAAAAAAGGTCACAGCTTCAATAAATTGCAAATAATGGGTATTGGTTCTTCTAGGTTTAAATACTGCCGATGGCAGACATAAATATTCTGCATAAGGATTGATGACCTTTACAGGTTCCAAAATTCTCTGTACATCTTGTAAGAAGCTAGCTGCCTTGAGTTCTTCATCCTTATTAATCTTACCTGCTGATGCTCTTCTCTGATATTGCATAATCTTTTCATCTTGTAGCTCTGATTCATCCATATACAGCAAGAAGCTTCTGTTGCTATTATCCTCATAGATAGCTTCCTGAGTGGTACAGCCTGCTATAGATACTGGACCTTCTACTACCAAATGTATTGTTTTGCTCTCGCCACGCGAGTCTTTATGTACTACAGTTTTGGTAATCCTTCTTTTTGATTGTAATTCTCTAAGTGGATATAACACAGATTCAGCACCATCTAAGTCTTCAATTAAAATAAGTTTGTTTCTAAGCTCTGTTCTGTTAAAGTAATAGAAAGCATTGGCAGACAGTACAGTGACTTCTATTTTATCTTCTTCTGGTATCAGCTCAGCTACTTTACCTTGTAGATGACTTTTGCCCGTGCCAGAACTTCCAAGACTAATGCAATGTAAAGGGTTGTTAGTTTTCCTTGAAGTAAAGATCAAATACATGAGCAACCTGTTGGTTTCTTCTCCAATTACTCCTGATTTCCCTATAAGCTCATTAGTTTTAGCAAGCAAATCTTTAGACTTTAAGAACTTTATGGCAGTCTGTGTTTCTTTTGCTGTGAGTACTTTACTTTGTATCTGAGTTTGCTCATCTTCTTTTTTTAGGGTTTCAATCCTAAATTGTTCTAAAGCTGCTGTTAAATCTTGTAAGGTCTTTCTGGTGACAATGGTGCCTATTTCTATTCTTTCAGCAATCCTTCTCACTAATTTTTCTAGCATAGTATCATTGTACAAATCAACACTATGTCTAAGCACATTGTTGCTATTAGGTTTGTGAATACTCAGGGTCACTCTCATTCTTTCTAAGTTGTTGAACTTGATCCCTCCCAACACATGAATTTCAAGCTCTTGGGTGGTGTAGTGGTAGTTATGTGGATTAGTAGTGTCTAGCATATTTTGTAGGTTTAAGGGTCAATAATATCAAAGTGGTAGTAGTGATAACACTTGCCATGGATCACATATACTATCTTACTTTGGGTAGAGAGTTTAACCAGCTCTACCTGTACATTTTGTCCTTCAGGGAGTCCTGAAACAGGATACTTAGGTTGTACCCAGAAAGGGCAATGCAACTCCTGAAGCTTGTTATGTTTGTTTAAAATCATCAATCTGTATGGATTGCAATACATGATTCTGTTGGTGGATTTGTTTTGAGTCATATTAGTTTTGGCTATAGTTAAGGTGGTAAGGTTAAAAGTGGTGCTTTGAATTTTGGTGAAATAGTAGGTTTTGGATCATCAAAGAAAAACAGGAACTTAACTGCTTAAATTCCTGTTTTACTTACAGAGGCTAGATCACTTCTGAATCCTCAATCATATGTTCTTCCAGAATTTCTTCTGTACTATCTACATATTGCCAACTATGTTCTAGGGTCATAGTCTCTCCTGATTCCAAGGTATATTCATAAGGATCACAAGGTACTTTTTGAATAGCCCCAGGAAATTGAGTTCCTATGATGCTTTGACAAGTAGCTTCATCAAAGGTGGTAGGTACTGAACACTTCTTAGCAGTAAAGTACATCTTATCTGTAGTTTTACTTCTAACTGCTTCAACACCTCCTTGTAGGATAAGCACTAAGAATTCTTCTCCTTCTTGTGTCATTCTTTTTTTGTAATCTGATACTGTTACCATAAGCTTGTATTTAATTAGTAATGATGGGGGTACTTGCCCACTCTCAGCAATAGGGAGGGGTGTGTTTTTAATTATCACACGCTTATGGATATGTAATAATTTGAACACCCCACCCTGAACATACTGTTCTTAGAGCATGATATGCTATTGAGAATTCCCTGTGAGTCTCTACTAAAGTAGAACAGGGTACTTACTTTGCCAGAAGGAGAGGAAAGGATTATTTTATAAAGTTGTATTAGTGCAGTAAGTGGAATTATGAAGTGCTATGTTAAGGTAGAAGTCTCTTAGTATAACTGTGTGGCATTTTTATTCTTTACCTAACTATTGAGTTAAGATGCTACTACATCAGCTCACAGCAAGGTAGTTACTCCAGAATGCTATTTTTTACAAGAGAATGGGGTATTAAGCCTTAGAATCTCCTTCTTGATTTAAAATTCGAATTTTAGTTATCCCACCACTTCCTTGATAGTTCTTCTTAGTTCAATTTCAGTATATCTTAAGGCTCTTCTCCTGTTACAAATCCTCTCCTCAATGGTTTTGCCTTTAAATACTCTTCTTATCACATATGCATGTTGCCTTGCTAGGCTTATCAAATCATTAGAGAGAGGGGTTCCACCATATTTCTTGATTTCAGCTTTTAAGAAGTCCTTAGGCTTTACATCCTTACTTAACTTCTTCATTACTTCATCTCTTCTCTTCTTGTTTATTCTTCCCTTAAACATCTTCTTCCTAATTTAAGTGTTCCCTATATTAACTTATCTACTCTAGTATCATATTTGCTTTAGTATTGTGTTGTCTTACTTCTAAGCTACCTTACTCTGATTTGCAGGTATGCTTGAGAGCAAACACACTTAGCCCCAGAGATTTCAGCATAAAAACCCTGCTGAATGGGTGTGTGTTTACAACTAATTTAACTCCTTTTGCAGTATAAGCTTAGTCACAAACAGATAGCTACCATATAGATTGCAATACTATCATTTGATGATTTAGTCACTCTTTAAAGTTCTATAGAGACTCCCACAGGTATCATCTTGCACTACCTATTTGCCCTTGTGTTTGTAAGGCATCTTCAACTTTCCTCCAACGGATCTAGCCAAAAAAGAAAGTCTATCTAACAAGTTTTACAGCTTTATTTAGAATGGCTGCCCTGTTTTGAGATAACAGTGGCAAAACTCATAAGACTTCAAAAGAAGAAGCCCTAGCTGCATCCTGATCTACAACTAAGGCTTTCTATATTGAAACTTAAAGCTTCTGATTTTTCTTAGAAAGTTGCCATTTTCAATCAGGTTCGCAACTCTACAAAGATAGCTAACCCTCTAACTTATTCCTACAAAATCATCCGAATCTTGTTAACAGAATTATTAACAAATTACACCTTAACATACTGTATTTAAAATACTTATATTAATTTAAGCTCATATTACACTCTCTAGTTCACTTACTCTTCTTACAACTGTTAAAGTGCTCTAAGATGCCATTATTGATCTGAGTGATTTTGTACTTTCTCTGCTTAATTTATTCCTTTAAATCTGCTCTATTTTTATCTCTGTGTCAAAACACCATTTAAAGTCAATTTCATAATCTGAGCTTCAAAGGAACTTTTCTGAGGCTTTACAACAATTGGAGTTAAGAAGTTCTAGCTAGATAGATATTCTATCATTATAAGCAAGTATGTGATTGTATAGAGGTAAGGTGTTGGTGAGAGTGTAGATGCTTCTTTTCTCCCTTTCTGGCAAATACAGGCAACACTTTAGGTTTTGCAAAAACTTTGCTAAAAGCCCATGTTTTTGAATTTCAACATCTTATAGCGCAACCTCATACCCTTAATATTAGTTGTATTATGATGCTGTCATTAAGCTGAATGCTTAATTCCCATTGTCTCTGGAATAGACTTGACAAAACTCTATGGGCTCTGATTTTGAATCATTATCAGCAGACAATTCATTGTTATCTTTTAGTACTACATCATCTGAGCTACATGCAGCTGTGATGATTAATATAAGTAATAAGCTTACTTTCTTCATAATGTATGTATTTGGGTTAATTTATTCTTGTTGTAGCTCTCTAAGTGTTCTAGTGTCCATGTAGCTTCCCACATAAGCCTTAGCTAAGCATTACTCCACTTTAGAGCATAAAAAAACCACTCTGTGAAGAGTGGTTTAGCTTTTACAATATGTTTTAATTATACTTCTTTAAGGCCTTTTTCAATGCCTTCAAGAATTCTGACTTTTCTACACTTTGAAGCTCAAGTTTATTGATACTATCTATAAGCTCCCTTAAGTTAATAGCATCATTAACAGGACTTTCAAGCATTTTATAAATTTCATCTCTCTCTACATCTTCTTTACCTGTAATCATTAGAACCTCTAAAGGCTTTGCTTGTAACACTTCAAATAAAACTTCATTTGAAAACTGACCAAATTCAGCATTATTTTTACAATCAACAGATATTGTAGATAGAAATGACACTATAGATTCTTTAGAAGCATTAGGTAACTGCTTTTTTAAAACAGCTACTTTTTCTATGTCACATTTTTTAATGTTATCTACAGGCACTGTCTTCTGTGTTTCAACCTTAGACTCTTTTACTTCATCAGTTCTTCTACATAACCTAATGGTATTAGTACTATTATAAACTAGACTATCTTCAGTTAGCTTCAAGAGTTCTGCCTTAGAGGTATAATCATCATAGTGAACAGAAAAATAGCTCCCCCCAAATTCTAAAGAATATGGCTTGTCTTGACTATCCATGTAATAGATGGAGTCATTTTCAATGTAAAATAAGGCATTATCCTCCTGGTTTTCTGCCCAAACCCCATTCAACAGTTTTTTGTCAAATGTAACCTGTACCTTATCTTGTTCTACAGTAGAACTTTCTTTCTCTTTAGTTTCCTTGCAGGCAACTAGAATGACAACTGCCAATACTAATATAGTGCTATGTCTTATCATTTTATGTTATAGTATACTCACTTTATAGGACAAAAAACAGCTACATTGCTGTAGCTGCTTTAGATTGTTATTGTTTGTATTATTTAGCAAATATGCCTTATATCTATAATTACCTTGTCATCCTTCTTCCATCTAATCCATCCTATGATATCATCTTTTGAAGGTTCTTCACCTGAATAACACTCTTTATCATCCTTCACTTTTAGCCAATCCCCTTCAATTTCAACTGAAATGTAGGTATGATCTTCATAGCCAGAGACAATGTCAGAACTGTCATTTGGACTAACTCTTAATGGATTATCTTTAGTTGGATTTGGATACCCTTCTAAAACATATTCTTGCTGAGTCTTAAACTTTATGATAGCACTATATTTCTCTCCATCAACCTTACCTTTCCCATCATTAATAGTTACTTCATAGGAGCTATTTTCTGTCTTATTTGCTTTAAGTATGAACAAGTCATTTTCAGGAAAATAAGCCTCTACATTAATTAACTTCTTATAAGCATGTTCATCATTTATGATGTCATATTCATTATCTGCAATAAAAATGTTTTTACCTTTAAAATAAAACATAGGGTCACCATTATCCTTCATAACAGTAAACTCTCCTTCACTATTATAAATCTTAGATATCTCAACAAATAGGTATCCTTCATTATTAGACTGTAATGGTTCTTCTTTAGATGTTTCAGAAGTCTTATCTATTGTCTTATCAACTGAATCAGCAGTAGATTTGTTCCTGTCTGCACAACTGATGAGACTAAGTACTAAAAATGTTTTAATAAAAAAACTGGTCATAACTTTATAATTAATTAAATAAACGTACTGGTGGCAAACTTTGTAAGTTTATAGGTGTTTGCAAAGTTCTTGTTGTAACATTAGGTTTATATCCTTGTAGATGTTCATGATCATAATGATTCTTCAAATGCTTTGTACCACTTACAGAATAAGTATTAGAAGTTGTATTTGTAACCTCTTTACCATCTGCTCCTGTGGTGGTGGTTGTATTTGTGACTGTTAGCTTAGATGACTTAATGTCTTTCCAGCCAAATTTCTTTAAAGAAGCATTCATTGTTGAAGATGCTGATTGATCAATCTTATCAAAATTAGTTTTGCTGTTCTTATAATTAATAGCATCTCTTGAACCATCTTTACCTGCATATCTTATATCAAGGTTTTTACCATTTTTATGTGAAACACTTGGAGGTGGTGATGATCCATCTGACTTACTTGCACTAACAACATAAATCTCCTCACCAGAATCAGCAGAAGCTCCTATTAAAGATGCCATTGCACTACCTGAAACATATGAACGGTATCCATTACCTGGCTTTGTGCTTACTTTAACTTCAGTATCTCCCATACTATAGTTGATATCTTCTAACTTAATCAGACCACTATCATTTTTATCATAGGTTCCTATTTCATGTGAAGTTCCTCCTTCATCAACATATGTAAAGGTATCTGTAGCATCATCTGTCTTTTGTCTTAAGATTGATCCATCAGAATATATCTTATAATTGTCAAAAGGAGACATCCCATCAGGATCAATATAGTAAACAGGGTTGTCAAATGCATAGTTATAAGGACTATGTCTAGTCATATCTTCAGCCAATGGATCAATATTCATCCACCTACCAAGCTCTGGATTATAATTACGAGCAGTAATATCAATCCAGCCAAGCCCTATCTCATCCTGCTCCTCTTTATTGGTAAATCCATAAGCATGATTCCTCCCTCTAAGAACATCATTATACCCTTTATGCGTCAGTCCAAAAGGATAATAATTCTTCTCTTGTACGATCTCATCCTGGGTAATGGTACCATTTTTATCAGCATCCTTGTAGGATAACCTGATGTTATCCAGATGATCTTTAAATTGATAGATATATTTATACCCATCAGCTTCTTTTTCTACAATCCCTTCTGGATGGTTAAAGAACTCCAGGTTGCCATTTTGGTATACATAATTACCAGCATACTCGGTGTTTATTAAAGAACTTCCTTCTGTTACGATCTTCTTCAATTTCGCTCCAGTGGCGTCGTAAATATAAGAAATAGTTCCTGTACCCTGGCTATTACTTATAGAAACTGTTGTGGGTAAATTTAAATGGTTATACGTAATCCCTGTAATACCTTTGTTACGGTCTATGGTCATATTACCGTTATCATCGTATACAAAATCATCATTGGTATTAATACCATCTTTAAAACCGTAATTGTCGTTACCGGTATCTCCTACTCGCAATAACTTATTACCACTATCATAGGCGTAGGATAAGATATCCATATCCCCAAAGGTGGTTGCCCCCGTATTGGTATGCCCTTTTCGGTTTAATGATAAAATATTACCCATTTTGTCATAGGACACATTAGATAAATTATACTTATCATCATTACTAATACCAGTTTTGATCCTATTTAAGGCATCATAAGTATACGTATAACTTCTTGTTACATTGTCATTGGCTGTTTGCCATGACGTTTTTGATATATTACCGTTGTATAATGGGTTTGCACCACTATTGTAATCGATGGCAAAGCTAAATAAGTCACTACCGATAGCATCCACATCATTAATGCCTTGTAACCACCCACGTATGTTGTAGGTATAGTCCACAGTTTGTAACCCTTGGGCAGGGCTCTGGGTGGCAATACCTCCCACATTTTTACTAACAAGTTGCCCTAATTCATCATAGTTGTTACTAGCAATTAACTCCTTGTCCTGGTCATTGATTTTTTGGGTTTGTTTGGTTACTCTACCCGTATGATCGTATGTAAATTTATCGATCGTTACAATAGCGGCATTGCTCCCTTTGGTATGTGTGGCTTTGGTTTGTTGTATTCTACCCGCAAAGTCTAGTTCGCTTTCTATAACATCTGTAGTGTTTAAGTATTCATTTTTGCTGGCCACATAGATTGGTCTTCCTTTTTGGTCATACCAAGTCACTGTAGTAATCCACTTATCTGTTCCCAGAACTTTTACTTTACTACCGGTTGGTAAACTTTTTGCATTTACATCTACGTTTTGTCCCAGGACAATAGGAGGTGCACTAATTCCTGGGCGATCAAACACATAATCATCATAGTAATTGATCGTATGGATCTCTGTAATCCCTTGCGGGATCGCATCGTTAGAGTAATATATCGTGGTACCCGCTATAGTCGTAGCACTACTCTGTTTGGTTTCGTACTGTTTATACACCGTAGTATTATCTGCAGAATCCTGCATAGCGATCCTACCACTAGTATTTGTGATTATACCCGTATAGGTTACTCTACCTATTGCATCATATTTGGTAAATAACCATTTACCCTGTACTTTTAGGTTAGCATCTTGAGTCATTACCGGTTGATCCAGTTTGTTATATACGATATACTCCCATCCTTTGCCAGGGATCTTTTTCTCGATCAATCGGTTTCTGTAATCATATCGGTATTGGTAACAGAGTTCGGCAAGCTCGGTGTTAGAAACACCATCTGTTGTGGTTACTTTTGGTGGTACTACATAAGTAAGATTACCATAAGAATCATATACATAATAGGTGTCATGAGGTATACTCTCATTAAAAGTCCTTTTTAAAAGTACTCTTCCTTGTTTGTCTGTATATTCTCTTGTGGTATGGTTATCTCCATCGGCAGTCGTCCAGTTTTCATCTTTGGTAATACTCACCGTTAACTCATTGGCAGCATAAAAACCGTCTTTTTCTAAACTCGGTACCTCGGTATTATTCGCATCTGCAAAGGTCACATCAAAACGTACCACCTCATTGGCAGTATTATGTCTCCAATCAAATTTGATGGTATGATCTGCATCACTGTTTGGATCTGCTTTCCAAGCTAGGCCCGGAGCACCTTGTTCTAATACTCTATTTAATGGCGAAGCCTCATAGATACTTTCTGAATACGCATTTACCTGTGCTGGATTGGTAATCCCAGGAAAATCATTGGCATAGGTATTTAAATAATAACTATTGATATCATTGTTGATATCTACTGCGGTATATGCGCCTGTATTAGCCTTGGCAAAAGGTAAATACTGTTTGGTTTGCCTACCTAGCTCATCATACTCAATATGAGTGATGATGTCCATCGTTTTTTCTTCCTGAGCAGTTACAAGTTCTGCAATCGAATTCTCGGTACCGTCTAGTTTTTGGACCACAGGATTCCAGAAAAATTGTTTGGTGTTCGCATCAGTACTATAGTACAAATAACTTCTAAACCTAGATGTGGTCGTAGAACTCATCCATTTAAAATCAGTACCATCTATTACCTTATTTCCGCTTTGATCATACACCCCGGTAATTCCTGAGTTAGTCCCGGTATATTGATACGGATGTATCACACCTACCAACAGATACCAGGTATCTAATTGTGGTACATCTCCATACCAGAAATAAGGATTCGAATTCGCACTACCGTTTAGGTTATTTACATTTTGAGTACCATGATAAGAATGACCATCATTTGATCCGGTACGTTTTACCCATACTGTATATCGATACCCAATATTTTTGTCTACCGTAATATAATCGGTATTCCACCCACCATCGGCGTCATTACCACTATCATTATCACAATACCAAACTAAGGAAGATTTACCTGTTGGATCAACACCAATCGTTCTACTATTCTCTGCAGTACTTCCGTTTTGATTAAAAAATGGGGTACCTCCTTGTCCTTGTGTCCAATCTATAGTAAGCTCATTGGCAACCGTTTTCTGAACCGAAGTTACACTCGCATTGATGGCTATTTGCTGCTTAGGTCTACCCAATCCATCCATATACGTTACCGTCTCGGCTACATCTTTATTAAACTTGATCTCACTGGGCGAGGTCATTTCTTCTAGATAGGTTCTACTCAATACATAGTTCTGGGTATCAGAAACTGTTAATTGATGTAATGAACTTGGGCAACCTCTCACTCCTCCATATTCATCAGGGCATTGATCCGTATTATCTCGTACATACCCTGTAGGTTGTGTACAGGCATTGATAGTACTGTTAGGATCTCCTAATCCATCATTGTCTGTATCGGCATACCATTTGGTATTAGGATGAATATATTTATTACCATCATCACAATCATTACCATTGAGTACATAGCTGTATTCATCTGTTGGTGCCGCACTGCGATAAAATTTTACATTTGGATTACCAAAAGTATCGGTATCTACATCTCTGTAAAAGTTCTTTGGAGCTATGTTGGTAATAAATTCATCACCATCATCATGATCACTCCCATTGAGTACATAGGTATACCCATCGTTTGGAGCAACACTATGATAAAATTTTACATTTGGATTACCAAAGGTATCTCTATCTACATCTCTATAAAAATTCTTTGGTGGGATATTGGTAATATACTCATTGGTATCATCAAGATCATTCCCATTGAATACATACGTATGTCCATCATCTGGAGCTGCACTGCGATAAAACTTGATATTAGAACTTCCAAAAGTATCCCTATCGGTATCCCTGTAAAAATTCTTTGGTGGGATATTGGTGATAAATTCATTACCATCATTGATATCATCACTATTGATCACATATCCTAATGGTCGATCACACTGTGTCTTTTTTATAGCAGCATTACCTCGGCCATCACCGTCACCATCTTTATACCATTCGGTATTAGGATGAATATACTTATTGCCATCATCACAATCATTATTATTAGTGACATAACCACTAGGTTGCACACTATAGTATAATCGTGTTGCAACAGCTGGAGACCCATAAGTATCTTTATCATAATCCAGGTAAAAATAGCGTGGTGGGATGTTAGTGATGTGAAAATTACCATCGTTGATATCATCATTGTTACTTACATAACCTGAAGGCTTTGTACAACTTTTAGTCGTCGAATTTTTGTTTCCTCTACCATCCTTATCATAATCCCGATACCAAACTGTATTAGGGTTGATGTATTTATTACCATCATTACAATCATTACCGTTGGTTACATAACTGTATCCATCTGTTGGAGCAGCACTACGATAATACTTGATACCAGGATTACCATAACCATCTTTATCCACATCTCTATAAAAATTCTTTGGTGCAATATGAGTGATATGAACATTATTATCATCACGATCATCCTTGTATAGTACATATCCTGAGGGTTTGGCACATTGGATCTTCATAGGACTGGTTCGTCCTCTACCATCACCATCATGATCATAATACCATCTGGTGGTGGGGTTAATAGCCGCGCTACCATCATTACAATCGGTTTTATTGGCTACATAACGACTTTGAGGACTCGTTACATAGGATGAATTGGGATTACCATATCCATCACCATCGCCATCATAATAATACTTGGTCGTACCACCACTACCCCCATCACTAGGGCCATCGATTAATTGTGCTTGGGCTGTGTATCCTACAAACAGTAGGAATACAATCATATATATATTGTTTTTCATGTCTTCTTACTTTTAGGAATTAGTTTTTGTAGTGATACTTGTTTTCTGAAACCAGCTTGCCTTGCGCATCCCGAATATATTGCAAGCGATTATAGGTGTCATACTCATAGTATACCGTATATCCTCTGGGATCTGTCATACTAGTTACTCCAATCATAGGATCGTAGGTATAGGTCGTTATCATTACATCGCTAGGCAGTGCCGTTCTTAGATTGTTTAATGCCTGTCGTAATGCTCCTTCGGTGCCCGAATCTCCCATCGTATGATCGGCATCCAGATTAGATTTGGATTCGATATTGTTTACATAACTCGATACCGCACTATAGGTAGTATTTTCTAATTTGGCCACTGGATATTGATGATTATATCCCCAGATATAGGTAATGGGGGTACCATCGGCCTTGGCAACCTGTCTTGGATTACCAAAACCATCGTAAGAGGTATAGGTTACTCTTTTTTCTAGGTCATTTAATCCGTTTGAGGTTTGTACCTCTTCGGGTAGCACTAGGTTATTACCCCATATTTTGTGCTTGGTATATACTTTGGATAATATTTTCTCCGGATCATTTCCTTCTTTTTTTGAAGTAATTACTTCGATTGGAGTTGCAATACGATGCTGATCGATCAACTTTTGTTCTGCCGCCGATCTATTGGCTACCGCTATATCTTGTGGATAGATCGTTTGCGTTTTAATAATTCTACCTTTACTATCAGTAGTTTCGGTTCGGGTTTGTTGCAGGTGTTGCGCATTATCATAGAAAAAGTCCTGCGTAGTCGTGATAGGGTTTTCTCCATTGCGATCGTACTGTTTAGAAATTCGTTTACTCATCGTGTGCCATTGCCTTTTTAGGCTATACTGCGCAATGGCAAAAAGACTATTTTGAAAACTAAAATGTTCATTTTCTACAAACGAAAAACCTTCTTTCATTACAGTTTCCTGTCGTACCACATAGATCTCTACATTTTTATCTAAAGCCGTTTGCTTGGTGTAGATATTTTGGGTTTCTGATACTTTTTGAAATTGATTCCCATTTTTCACATAGGTAGTAGCTCCTTTATTTCTTCCGAAGCCAAAGAAATTACTATTGCGGATACCTGAGATATGATTTCCTTGAAACGTTAAAGATGGTTCAATGGCAAAATTACCTTCAAACTCGTGATGTACGGCTCCACCTTTAAAATCGTTACCCAATTCTTCGACCACATTACTATATCCGATATGATATCCTTGAGCATATAACGAAAATAATGTATTCGCAGTAATGGTAGTATATCCGCATTCGTTGGTATTCGTACAAACTATCGAACCATCAGGGCCACCGGTAAATCCGGTTCCGTTACCAGCGTTATTATTAGAATCATTTGAATCATTCGAGTTATTGGAGTCATTGGAGTTGTTAGAATTAGTTGAGTCTCCAGAATTAGTCGAATCCCCAGAACTGTCTGATCCACCTGAGTCTCCTGATCCACTTGAATCTCCAGAACTACCTGAACCACCAGAATCTCCCGATCCACTTGAACCGCTTGAATCCCCAGAACTACCTGATCCGCTTGAACCTCCTGAACTACTATTAGAATCTCCTCCAGAGTTTGTACCATCTCCTTGGCTATTTGGACCATCTCCGGTATTACCACCTGTGCCACCATTATTATTACCTACGGTACCTGAAGAGTTTGACATACAAAACAACACTTTAGAGTCGATCACAGTAGGTCGCATATTTCGGTTAAAAACACTTCCTGTATCGCACCCCAAACAATCCATCGTGCCATAATGATACTGTTTGGTTTCTATTTTCCCACTTCCGTTTATGGTATTTACTTGTTGGATACGCATTCCACCTACCGGAATATTCTCTTGAGTGATCACCATAGGCGCATCATAATAGCGCAATGTGACACCAGATATCGAATATCCAGGATCTAACTGAATGCTAAAACGATAAGCATGCCCTTTCTCTAACTTTACATACATTGATTTGGAAAAATTCTTATTATATACACCATAAGGAGTCATAATAGGAGTTTGCCCATGAATATCAGACTCACCGTAGATAGGTTGTACGGTACCGGTAGTGAGGTCATACACCTCGACTAAGGCAATATTAAAATCAATAGTAGAAAAACTACCGTCTGTTGCTGCATAAAAATCATCCAGGTTTGCTTTAAAAGATAAAAAACCTTTATGATCAAAATCAACAGCTGGAATATCAAAACTATTCATTAGCAATTCGTTTTGAGAAACATCAGCAACTCTAGTGGCTATAGGAGGATAATTTTTTACCTCGCCATAATACGCATTACCCTCGTACGTAAATTCGTTACTCCCTCGCAGTGGGTATGTAATTCCTTTTACCAATCCTTTATGAGCAAAAGACGGATTTGACGAACGATCAGCCGCTTTAAATGAGCTCAAAGCGTTTCGTAACAGATAATTACCCGAAACGGCATCAATAGTTTTTTGATCGATCAGGTTTTCATTTAAATTTTTCCCGTTATAGTACCCCCAATGATCTTGGGCATACGAGAATCGAGAAGGTAAATCTTCGGGATCGGTATACGTAAAGGTATGAGGAGATAAGGCATTTCCATCTTTAGAAACCTCGGTCACCGAAGATAAGAAATAGCGCTTACTATAATATCCTTGTGTAATGATATCTCCATTTATAGGGCCATTACTTCCTGTAATTAAATAGCCAAGATCAAAATGCTTCGTCTCCTGAGCACGATAATCCTGTATCATAACACGATCAAGTTGTTTAAAACCGGCTGGCATTTGTGTTTTTTGAGAATAGGTAAACGTGATCTTTCCTGCTGCGCCAGAATTAATTTCGGTAAGGTAACTGAAGTTTCCGGTGGCAAAAGTTACATATGCTTTTTCATTAGATTGAAAATCACAAAATCGAGGAGCTACACCATAATTGGTAATATTGTTTTCTTTGCTAATACTCTGCGAAAGACCGTTTGTATAACTCACATTACCCTGTGCATATGAAAACGTAATCTCATCTCCAGATGGATGCGTCATTTTGGTAAGATACCAGGCAGAAGCTACATCTTCTGGGTTTTCAGAACTATCAGCTTGATTGCTGGCTCGATACCTAAATTTTTCTATTGCATTAACCCCTCCAAAATAATATGCCACACCTGTTGGGTCTACAATTTTAAAATGGGTTTCCTGATTTACTTGTAGCAATTGAACTTTTAAAGGACTAGGCTCTAAAAAAACAACTCCTCTTGCATACATAGAAGTACTATTGTCATCTAGGTAAAATTTACCGCTATATCCATTAAAACTAAATGAAAAAATATCAGGCTGCGTATCTACAGCATTATTGCCTGGTCCTGTAGCTGCTGTAACGAATTGAAATTGATCCACACTGGCATCAAGGTTAACTTGACTTGCGGGTATATATTGATTTTCGTCTTTTTGCCCAAATACTGTGCGGGTAATAACACCACCTGCAGAAAGGTTCCATCCCAGTCCTACCGAAGATGAATATTCGTTTACCCGTATCCCATTAGAGCTATAATTAATACTAACAGGTAATTGTAAAGCTCCTGATTTAAATTGATAAATCGGAATGCCCAATTGTGGTGTCCCTGTAAAAAGACCAACAGGTACTTGGCCGTATTTCCCAATTGATGCAGCTTCTGGTGATTGCGGAAGGACATTTTGCAATGACTGACCCATGGTAATGGCGCATACCATTACCAACATAAAGAACATGTGTTTTCTCATAAAGAAACTAGTTGAATGATTATTTTTTATTTTCCCGGCGCCAAAACTACGACTATTAATACGGTGAATCAATAGGGTCATTAGGGGAAAAATACCCTTTGGCGCAAAAAGTTTTCCACAAAAGACCCTAACACATTGATCCACAACCTAAACACAAATAATTGTAAACGAATTTGGCGTAACTCGATGCAATAATAAAGCGTGCCAGTTTCATTTTTTGAAACTGAGAAAAGTTTTTTTTGATTTTTTGAAACCTAATGAGCAACGTGTTTCTGGTTGCCATATTCTTTATTATAAAATCCAAAAGCAAACCCTACTGCTTCTTCATAAATAAAGCTTTGGATAGTAGTATCATATACTACCGGGGCGTTTAACTCTTTCATGGTCTGAATTAACCGATACAATGTTGTTTTTGAAATCCCAAGACGATAAGATAATGTAACAGGGCAACCCGTAGCTTGTGGTCTAATTAATTGATCTATTCTATCTATTAATTCTATTTGTTTAATGATCACATTCATAATTTTTTTCCCTTTAGCAATTTGTAATTGTATTACTGATTCTTGATAGCAATTATGATGTCATGTACATTCTCGAGATTGGGGCAGGACTTCATGTATTACGTTTTTTTGTTGAGTCAAAAGTATAGGCTTTACACGATTGAAAGCAAGGAAAGTAAGTCGGATTTTATAAAACACGACTTGTTAAACAGATATTTAAGTCACTGATAATCATTGTATTACTTGATATGCGAGTGCTGCTAGTTCTACCAATAGTAAAACCACATCCAAGCCTAAAAAAAGACTAATAAAAACCTAAAAATTGTGAAAAACTGGAGAAAATGTACGGATAAGTTGCATATCATCAACATGTAAAAAAAGCTATGCCTTAACAAGCATAGCTTTTGTTTTTTTTATCTATCTATTTTGCCACTAGTCACAAATTAATGAGAGCGAGGCTTAGCATTTATTTTTCTTATGTATATATATGTTTCGCGGATTACAAATCCGTATTATCTGGGTATTATCCCCAAACAACCTGATTTTCAATTATATTATAAACATAATAACTCTCTTCCCAATTCTCTCCATCATTTGATATTTTTAATAGCAAAGCATCTCTTTGTTCTCCTTTAACTTCTATAGATACATTAATACCTATTGCTACAACATCTACATCACCATCTTTAAATAATGTTTCTTCAAAAACTTCTACAGCTTTAATAGAATCTATTATTTCATTGTTATCATAATATCCTACAGGTATAAAATCTCCCGATTTATTTAGTTTTGAAGCAAAGGGCGCAAACTCACCTATTTCTTGAAGATAAATTTCTGCCTGCTCGAAAATGTTATTTCTTAACTTATTTAAAATATCACTCATTTATTTAATTTAACTTTTTATTTTCAACTCTTCTTTAACTTTCCTGTTTTAGTTCTTCTTGTTTTAGTATTATCTGTTGCTCTAGTGTTAATAACCGTTGTTGAATTATAAAATTTAATATCAAAACCTGCTCTTTGCAATGGCCCACTTAATCTAGCTGCTTGATTTATAATCAATTCAGGTTTTACTCCTTTCCCGTTTGATATTTCCTTTTGTAATCTTAATTGTCTTGTTAAAGATTGAGATTTTACATTTTTTATTTCAACGGTTCCCCCGTCTGGCTTTACAGCATCTGGAATAGTTCTACCAGAATTACCTGTTTTTGGGTCTAGAGCCTCCATAGGAGTCGTATTTTTATCTAAACCATTTTTAGATAATTGTTCTGTTTCCGTAGCCCTACCTCTTTGTGCATTTTGTGATACCTTAGATGCTTTACTTGTGTTTTCCGAAGCTTTACCAGCAACTTCAGAAACTTTAGCCGTTGTTTCCGCCGCTTTACCACCTACATCTACACTTGTTCTTACTATTTTCCCCGCATCAGCAGCTAAAATAGTCTCGGTTGTTCCGAGCATAGGAGTATTAGATGTTCCTAATAAAGGTGGATTCATTCCAAAAACTGGAAGCAACTCTAAACCTTCTAATTCAATACCCATTCCCATTTTATTCTCCTGGAAGGCATATGTAGAATTGTACACATAATCTTCTGCCAGCGGATCTAACTGCCAGAATCTACCGATACTACGATCACTCATTCTGTATCGCCATTCATGAGTATTCAAACCTAAATCCTCAGTCAACTCTTGCCCTTGGAAGGTTTTTAGGTTATTTTTAGTCCCTCTTAATGTGTAATTATAACCTTCTTGTTCCATCCCAAATGGGTAATGGTTTTGCTCTCTTCTGATTTCTTCATGATAATCTCCATCTCCATCTACATCAACACCATTTTGAGTAAAATCTATGTTTCCATCTCTATCATTATCCGCATAGGTAATTCTAGTGTTTTGCCATATGTCACGGTACTCATAAACATATGTAAAAGAACCATCATTTTCTTGCTCGATATACCCTTCAGGATGTGTAATTGACTTTAATGTGGCATTTTCATACACATAGTTACCAATGTAATCTACAATAGTTATATTTCCATTATCAGTAGCAATTTTACTCACCTTAACACCTTCGGCATCATAAACATACTTAATATTTCCATTATACTTTATAGTAGTAACATTAACTATTGTAGGAGCATTAAAATGATCATAGATAACATTTGTAATCCCTTTGTTTTTATCTCTGGTAAGATTTCCATTGATATCATAAGCATAATCATTATCTGTATTATCGCCATCTTTAAAGCCATAGGCCTTATTTCCAGTATCCGTTACACTTAGTAATTTATTACCTGTATTATAATTATAATTTAATATGTCCATGTTAGCATAGCTCGATCCATTCTGGAAGCCATTTCTAGTTAGAGACAGGATATTACCAACTTTATCATACCTAATATTTGACACACTGTAATTATTATTACTACTGGTTGCACTAAGAATTCTATTTAGATCATCGTAATTGTATGTATAAGAACGTTTCTCCTGATCATTAACTGTCTTCCAAAAAGCTTCGCTAATGTTACCATCATATAATGGCTTTGTATCAAGATTTTCTGTTGGTAAGTTAGAATTAATCCCAAATGCAAACAAATCATCTCCCATATTATTTACATCATTGATTCTCCTTAACCATCCTCTCACGTTATAGGTGTAATTTATATTCTGTAATCCACCACCAACAGTTTTGGAGGTTAATTGGCCTAGTGCATCATAGCTGTTTTCAGCAATCGTTTCTTCCTGACCATTAATAGATTGTATTTGCTTCATTACTCTACCCATATAATCATAGGTAAAGGTATCTACTGTTATAATAGCGGCATTCGTACCCTTGGTATGTGTAGTTTTGGTTTCTAATACTTTACCTACAAAGTCCAATTTTGTTGCTACAATATCGGTAGTGTTTAAGTACTCATTTTTACTAGCGGTATATACGGGTCTTGATTTTTGATCATAATAAGTTACTGTAGTGATCCAGTCATTGGTATCTAATACTCTTACCTTGCTTCCTGTTGGCAGGGACCTGGTACGGTTTGTAATTGCCTCCCCAGACACCGTACCCGGATTCACTAACCCTGCTATATCAAAATTGTAATCATCATAATAATTAATCGTAAAAATTTTAAACATACGTACTGGATACGAATCATCTTTAGTGTAGTATAATGTGGTACCTGCTATCGTATTTGGCGTAGTGGTTCTGCTTTCATGTGTCTTATATGTCTTAGAATTAAGTTTGCTACGCAGTAAAGCTACAGTACTACCATTCTCAATCAATCCTGTATAGGCCACTCTTCCTAAAGCATCATACTTTGTAAATAACCACCTTCTTTTTGCTCTTAGATTAGCATCTTGCGTTAACACTGGTTGGTCTAATCTATTATAGATGATATACTCCCAATCTTTACCTGGTATTTTCTTTTCGATCAGTCGGTTTCTATGATCATAATGGTACTGGTAACAGAGTTCGTCAAGCTCAGTCTGACTAACTCCGTTGTCGGTTATGACTTTTGGGGGAATCACAAAGGTTAAATTCCCAAAATCATCAAATACATAATAGGTATCATGTGCAACACCTGCATTATAGGTTCGCTTTAAAACTACTTGCCCGGATTTATTTTTGTATTCCCTAGTTGTATGATTATTACCCTCTGTAGGACTCCAGTTTTCATCTTTGGTAACCGTAACATATAGCTCATTAGCCAAATAATAGTTTTCTTTTACCAACTCTGGTTTTTCGGTATTACCATCTGTAAAAGCTACCTTAAAATAGAGCACCTCATTGGCGTCATTGGTAGTCCAATCAAACTTTATGGTATGATCGGTATCACTAGCGGCATTGGCTTTCCAGGCTTTGCCCGGTGCACCTTGCTCCAGTACTCTATTTAAGGGCGAGTCTTCAAATACACTTTCAGAATATGCGTTTACTTCTGACGGATTAGTGATTCCAGGAAAATCATCTGCATAAGTATTTAGGTAGTATGTATTAATATCTTGGTTAACATCTACCGACTGCAAACTCCCTGAATTTGCATTGGATGCAAAGGGCAGGTATTGTTTATCTTGTCTACCATAAACATCATATTGCATATGGGTAACAATATCTTTACCTTCTGGCGATGCCTTTATGGCTCTTTGTTGTATCGGTCTACCCAATCCATCAAAATAAGTAACACTTTCTATGGTATTATCTACTGCACTTATATTAGAGCAATCTACAGAATTGATTTCCGCAATGGTTAATGCCACTTGCGGCACAATAGTATGAACATAATTTTCATCGGATAACACTACTTGCGCTTGGATTTGTAATCCCACGAATAGCATTATAATACTGTATATGATTTTATTTTTTATCATCTTAATTATTCTTTATGGGATTAAAATTGCTCTCCAATCGGTCCGTCACCGCCACCAGTGGATTTATTAACAATTATGGGCATAGTTTTTAATACAATCTGGCCAGTACGTGTATCGGTATAGGTAACACTTAACTCGTATTCTCCATTTTCGTTAACTCCAACAGTATAGCTAGATCCACTGCCCACATTACGCGTCCAGGACGGGTTACTTAATCTCCATAATTTCCATTGGGTTCGTGTATAGTATCCCGAACCACCACTCACACCAGTAATGTTAAATCGCACACTTGGTGTAGAATTGTTAAGAGATGCATTACCAGGAGTAACGCTAACCACCATAGGGTTATACGATTTAACCGTATAATCGGTATCTCTGTAATGTGTAGGTTGTACTTTGGTATCGATCACCCTTAATTTTACAGTATAAGTTCCTGCATTTATAAAACGATATGACATCCCTGTTCCTGTAGCACTTTGTTTGGCGCCGTTGATAAACCATTCGTATCTGCGCTGACCCGATCCCCCAGCAAATCCAGTACCGCTAAAAGACACTGTTGTTCCCTTTACAATATGTGGTTTACCACTGATCGCATGACCGATCAAAGGATTGTATACGCGTAGTATTCTTTGATTACTGTTTGCCGATTTACCACTTTCATTATCTATAACTTTAAAATACACGGTGTAGGTTCCGTTTGTAGGGAAATTATAAGTATAACTAGTAGTAGTGGTACTTTGTTTGCTTCCATTTACGTACCATTCATATCGTAAATTTCCTGATCCTCCACTAACATTAGAAGCTGTATAGGTAACCTGTGTTCCTTCAATAATATATGGATATGGATCACTAATCGTTGGCGTAGCCAAAGGAGGGTATTGTACGGATACCACAAGTGTTTTACTTACTGATCTTTTGGTTTGCGTATCGTATGCCAATACATAAATAGTATACTCACCCTCGCTAGTAAATGTTTTGGTAAATGTAGCACTAGTATCGCACTGCTCTTGGATACCATTTACCTTCCAGGTATACAAAAATTGACCAGTACCGCCAGCAAAACTAGCCGTGAAGCTTATTGGTTTATTAGGTGTTACTAGACCAGGAGAGGTTACATTAATAGTAAAGGCCCCATATTGATCAGTCTGCTGATTTGCGTAATTGTAGTTTGTTTTTTGCACAATATGCTCATCTTGATCCAATACATATTGCAATCTATTTAAATCATCATATTTATAATACACCGTTTGCCCTTGCGGGTTCGTCATGGTTGTCACTCCAACCAAGGGGTCATAGGTATACCCGCTTATTTGCGCATTTGCAAAATAAGCATGGTCTCTTAAATCTTTAAAAAGACTACGCATGGTGTTCTCTTTTGCTGCCGTATTTTCGGTATCCGAAGTTGTCTTTAATTGATTAATCAAAGTTGTTACTGCAGCAGGAATACCCGTATAGCTGGCATTTTCTATTTTTACTATAGGTTGGGTATTATTATACCCCCAGATGTACATAATACGACTACCACTTTCTTGAGAAACTTCTAGTGGATTACCGTGATGATCATACTTATGATATATAAGACGTGGTTCTGGAGTTTTAGTTCCTTTTGCGATTTTAGTAATCTCAGGAAGGATAATACTATTACCCCAATCCTTAAATTGGGTAACTTGAGTTCCTAAAACAACACCATTTTTTGCTGTCTTGGTTTCTATAGGAATCGTAATTTTATTTTGAGCTACCAAAAGATTATGTACCGTACTACTTTTATCATATGGATAGGTATGGGTAGTGGTCATTGTACTCCCATTACTATCTGTGGTCGTTTGGGTTTTAAGATGCCCATAAGGGTTATCATAGGTATATGTGCTGTTTTGAGTAATTGTTTTGTTATTGTGTATTTGTTCTTGTGTTGAAGATAACAAAGGGTATAGCTCTGAACGATTAACATATTTTGTTGTTTGATACAAATCAGGTCTATAGGTATAGGTTATTAAATGACCTCCAGAATTATAGTAATACCCTATCTGTCCCGTTTTTAAATTATACGAATTTAGGTTACTAGATATACCATTAAATCTTTCTAAAGGTCCGTATACATTTGTAGTTACGGCAACTGGATTATACGAAGTATTATCTTTTTTAAATGATTCTTGCTTGAGCACTAGTCCTTTTCTCCAATTTCGTTTTTCTGTTGGAGCAAAAGGGTAATTCTCGGTTGGACTAATAACTCCCGAAAACTCATATCTGGTTTTTAGTTGCTCTCCAGAATTCCCTTCTTGATATTCTGAAACTGATTTATAAAGTACTGGACTCCCTATATAGGTACTTAACGGTACATTGCTAGACGATGTTTTTCGCACTACATAGCATACTTTTGGTGGTTTTGAATGTAATGCGTTTCCTGTATAATTATGATATTCTGGCCTTTCGTATTTTGGGATAGAAAGATTAATTCCGGTTGATTTATTATTTTCATCATGGTACGAATACCCCTTGGTAATACAATTGCCCTGGCCATCACAGGATTTCACCTTTGCGACCCTAATACCTCCAAATGGGATATTAGCAAATGTTGGCTCTTGCGGATTAGATCCATTACCCGAAAAATATTTTAAATGCACACTAGCTACTGCCCTTGGTGAGTTGATTGGGTTTGAAACATTAGCTGGTCTTTCTACAAAGATTGTTAACTCATAATCTCCAGGCACCAAGTTATATAGTGTTTTATCTAAATTCCTTGTCACAGGATTTTGTTCTGAGACTGCACCTTCACTTTTATAATTACATGTTGCTCCTGCTGTAGCACAAGGAATTAAGGTTGATTGCGTATCAACTCTTTTTAAAGTAGCGGTTGCTATTGCTCCTGAGCCAGAACCATGCAAATAATACCTAAGACTTATTGCTGCGGTTCCTCCTGGCGAGAATGATTTTGGTGTAAACGGGATTGTAATAAGCTCATTAACAAACTCAGTGCCTTCATAATTATCAGACGTAACCACTACGTCTATTGGTGTATCCAAACGATCTTCAATCCCAATTTCACCTGTATCTTGTTGTCCAAAAACATCGTTTTGTTCATAAATGATCTCTGAAGATCCTTTTGTAGGATAAATAATTTTTTTTAGTGCACCTAAGCGGGTACTATTAAAATCTGGAGCTCTATTTGCATTTTCTGAAATCAAACTCCCCGTTGTATTTGTATTACCACTATAATACCCCCAATAATCCTGTTTATAATACGCTATATTATCGATAGGATCTCCAAAATATTCAAAACGATAATAGTTTTTTTCTTGTTGTGGATTATGTTTTCCTCTGTGAATCGCTTCTAATAATTTATATTTAGTAGTTTCATTTCTGTAAGAAAAACCATATTGCATTATATTTTGCCCTAACGAGTTTACTACTTTTACCGCATCAAGAGTTACTGGGTTTTGACCTTCAGAAGTATCTAATGGGTCCTTAATTGTGTATTCAAAATTTATAGTTTCTTTAGGAGTTGAAATTGTACTCACCATTAAGCCGAGAGTTTCTGTAAATGTTGTTGTACTAGAAATCCCTGATAAGTTGGCTTCATTTTGACAAAGTGTAACATTGGATGAAAAGGGAAGTACTTTTGCCCAGGAATCTGAATATAATCTTTGACTTGTATGATAATTTATATAGGTAAAAGTGATTTCTTTATTATTGGGCAATTCAATTCTATTTAACACCCAAGCCGAGGTATAGGGGATAGGAGCACCTCCAGTATTGTTGATTACTTCTTGAGATGATGTCTCTTTGTCGATAAAATAATACTTTATCCCTTTATCATCGATTAGTTCAAAACCACCATTATTTGGTAGTCTATTTAACTTGTAATTTTTATACGGTGCAAAAACAGCTTCCCCATTATGATTAAAGTAAAACGTTGCTGACAAGGAGCCTACACTGATCATATATTTGTCAGACTCTGTATCCCAGCGTCCAGAAGCTGATTCTCGAATCAACATTCCTTGTTCTTCGACTGTCATCCCAACATCATTTGTATGAAACTGCGCTACTTTTTTACCAATTTCGTTAATGCCTATATAGCCTAATTGCCCCTCATCGGCAATTCCGCGTATTTGCCGGGTAATCATTCCTTTTCCTACCAGATCCCAACCAAGACCCGTTGATCCAGGTATGGCCTCTACCATCAATCCCGAATAATTATAGGATAATGAAATAGGCAAGCTCAATCCAGCTTCATTAATGGTATGCAGAGGAATATTATGATTAATTTTACCTGTAGAAAGGTTTACAGGAATTTCTCCATACTTTCCTAAACTTGCAGCTTCTGGCGAAACAGGAAAAATTTGTGGAGGTTTTGACAATTCCTGCCCCTCTTGAGCAAAAACTGATAACCCCAGAAAAACCAGAGCTAATAACGTAATAAGATATTTCATAAAAGTGATTAAAATTAGAATTGCGTATTGCTTCTCGTAATCAAACTCTCATCTTCATGAAAGTTGATTTCTTTATTTTGATTTGTAATGATTTATTGAGATGATTGTACTTTTTTGTTCGCGACAAATATAGAGGTCACTAGAGGGATAAAACAAAAGAAGTAAACCGCCTTTCAAGGAAAACACAGTGTGTTTTCTGGGAATCAAAGACTATTTAAATAAAACATATGTGTTTGATAATTAGAGAGAGATTTTTATCGAAAACTACCGGATTTTCAATAACAAATATTCTTCCTATAATTTTCTGCAGTACTTCATCCAAAAAAAGGTATCAAAAATCAAAAATTGGTTTTTTCTTATGTAAATCGATAGATTTGTTGAACAAAATTATCCCCAGATGTTACATATCCTTTTATTGTTAGCTATAAAAAAACGGTATTTTATACATTTCTTTATAATCATATTAGCTTTCTTCAATACCTCACATCTTTTTGCTTATCAAAACTCTTCTGACAGTTTATCAACCAAAGAGTATGCATATCTACAAAAAATGGTGTTTAAAAATGCCAGAGACTCTATAAAAGGAATTGCATATGCTCAGTCTTATCTTTTTAAAGCAAAAAAAGATGTAGATACTATCAAAATAGTGAATGGATACTATTATATGTTTGGTATTATTAGAGATAAAGAAATTACAGAAAAATACATAGATAGTATGATTCTGTATTCTAAGCATCTAAGAACAAAAAATTATCCTGCACTAGCATACTATAACAAAGGAAAAATAGAATATAATAAAGGACATTTTAAAAATGCTCTTGATCTATATCTTAAAACGAATGAAAAAGCAGAAGAATTTGAGAATACCACACTTTTTTATGCAAGTAAAAAAAGTATTGGGGTTTTAAAAAGTAGGATTGGGGAACATCAAAATGCATTAACAGACCTTAAAGAATGCTTTCGGCACTATTCAAAACTTAAAAAGAGCAAGCCGGGGACATATTTAAGTACGCTATCTGCTCTATCAGGAACTTATAGTTTGAATAGAAAATTAGATTCGGCAACGATTCTTAATAGACTTGGGTATAAAGAATGTGTAGCGTTTAACAAACATGATTTAAAGTATTATTTTACACTAAACGAAGGAATTAATTTATTTTATAGAAAGAATTTTACCACAGCCAAAGATAGCTTATCAAATGTTATTGAGGAGTTAAAAACTAATGACGATAAGGCCAATCTTTCTATAGCCTACTTTTTTTTCGGAAAAACATTAACGGCATTAGGCAAAGAAAAAGAAGCTATTGCAGCACATATTAAGGTAGACGATATATTTCAGGAAATATCTGAGATTATGCCTAATAATCGAGAGAATTATGAAATTTTAATTAATTATTACAAAAGTTTAGGAGACAAGGATAATCAATTAAAATATATCCAACGATTAATTACGGTAGATAGCGTACTGCATACCAATTATCGATATTTAATGAAAGTTGTAGTACAAAATTATGATACCCCAAGATTACTTTCCGAAAAACAAAAAATTATAGATAGTTTAGAAACCGGAAAAAAAACATCGCATACGATTATTATTATATTGGCCATTATTAGTCTTTTATTGCTTTTCTTATGGTTAATTAATCGAGATAGACAAGAGCAATATAAGCGTCGTTTTGAAGAGCTTTATCATAAACAAGACAGTCGCAAAAATCAAAACACTCAACCAGTATCGCTAAAAGAAAAAACAAAACTCGCTATCCCAGAAGAAAGTATAAAAGATATTCTTAACCAATTGGTAATTTTTGAAAATGAATTAGGGTTTATGCGATCAGATCTATCCGTAAACTTCTTGGCAAAGCAATTTGGAACCAATTCTAAATACTTGTCTAAAATTATCAACACCTATAAGAAGAAATCATTTAATCAGTATATCAACGAGCTAAGAATACATCAATCTATAAGTAAACTTAAAACAGATTCTAAATTCAGGAACTATACCATAAAGGCAATTGCTCAAGAAATGGGTTTTAACACTACAGATGCTTTCTCAAAAGCTTTTTATAAACAAAACGGAATCCATCCTTCTTATTTTATAAAAGAATTACAAAAGCAGATTGAAACTAATCATAACTTTAACAAGCCAACAAACACATCACTTTGACACTCTGTTTTCAGGGAAAACAGGTGTAAATCCATAAAAAAAATGTGATTTAACCGTATTACTAATTATATTTGATCTGTGAAAAAATAACCCCAATTAAATTAAACAATTTACATAGCATTAATAATTCAGATGTTCGTAATCACTATTATAGGTGTTCAAATGACATGCCAATAAAAATTACTTTTTACTTATTTTATAGTAGACCGAATACTGTAAAGTTTATCAAAAACAAATTTACTTAATATGAAAAACACAAAATTAAATTTAAGCAAAATCGTAATTACGAAATTAGACAACCTACGTAGCATTGAAGGGGGTGCACCTACTTGTGATACTAAGTTTAGCAAAAGTTGTACTGCAAAACAGACTGAAGACGGTGGTTTCACAGAAGAAGGAACGCTTGATTGTTAAACATTGTCTGTAAAAAATTAACCGAGAAAAACATTTGTTACAAGGTTCATTAGCCTGTAGGCTATTAAAACATCTAGTCTAAATTCAAATTCTTTATACTGGGGGATACCGACACCGAAACAAAGGGCAATATTATTTTTACCGAAGAGGAACGAAAATCCTCTAATGCTTTAAAATTTTATTGGTCTAAGACCAATAAAAAAAGCTATGCCTTAATGAGCATAGCTTTTGTTTTTATAACCGCAATATACTGTTTACACCAACTTAATATCCTCTTTAAAGAGCATATGTATATACTCGGCATGGATCTCTGCATTATGTTTATTCTCTAAACAATGAAATAATAAATGGATCAGCCCATAATCTCCTAAACTATCTCTGTATTCGTGTTTTTCTTTATTTTTTACCCACAAGACAAAAGAACACAAATGTCCTATCTCACCCAATTTTTGAGGATCCATTAAACATTTTCGAAACGCATCCAAAGTCATAGAGGCATACTCGTTATATTTTCGCTTACAAAAATTATAGTCAAACGTATGTTTATACGATTGTAATTTTCTGTTTTGTATTTCATAGTTTATACCACTCATAGCATAGTCATTTACATTTAGGTAATTTATTATCATCGTCATTAGATTTGCGGTTACTTATATTTTTACAAATCGTATGCCAAGACTTTAAAAAAATAACTTAATAAAGTGTGAAAAAATCTTAAAATTCTAAATTAAGACGGAAATCAGTTGTTTGGAATAATTCCAATTCAAAGATACAAAATTTGGAATTATTCCAATATCTAAAAATCAATATTTATCAAAATTTAACCTTCATACCGCTATTACAGACTCTATCAAGGAGTTCTTAAAAAACACTGTTTTACAGATAGTTACACCCCTTTTCTTTCTTTTATTGTTAATAAAACCTAATAAGTTTATTTTCAAAAAAACAGTTTGTCTATTACATTTACTATATGAATTTGATACATTCTGGTATGTTTTTTGGGGAAAGAACTACTTGAATAAGAAAATTGGGAAATACAAATCAAATCGTAAATTATGCAGTATAAAGTAATTGATGCAAAAAGCCAGTATTTTGGTAAAGTATTGGATTTCGAATCCTGCTCCACCTTAAGTGATCTAGGAGGCGTGCTTTTAAAAATTGAAAGAAACAGAGTTTCACTTTTTAAATTTAATGAAGTAGAATTAGTATAAACTACTATCACTTCTTTCTTACCCCAACTCGCATTCTTGTTTTTAAACTTAATAAGTAGTAGATATCGTTAACAACATGAAACGATGGTATGTATATATACTATTTCTATCCTGTATACACAGCAGTTGTCAGGACAAAGTTGCTATTGATAATATTGATACCGTACCAGATACGCAACAAAAAGATCAGTATTATGCCGATGTTTTTAAAATACTTGATGGCACCTGGAATGGGCAATTTATAATCTATGAAGATCAGCAGCAAGTACCAAAACAAGAAATAGATCTCAAAAACATTTCTGTGTCTAATCTTTCAAAAAATGGACTTCAACAAATCAACTCGATAAAAGTTGAACAAATATACACCTCTATAAACCCTTATTTTCAAAGAGTTACTATTACCGATTTTTACCCGGATAATGGTCAAAAAATTGTAAGTAAAGGCGTAAATAAAATCCAGGATGGTAAAATGTGGTGTGTTGTTAAAAAGCCCGATGAAACTGTAATTCATACTGGTAGTACCCAAGGAGCTAATACCATTATCTGGCAGAGAGAAGAAAAAACACCTCAAAAAATTGAATATTTCAAAGAAACAGTGTCTACTGATTTTTATGAGATTATAGGTTGGGGATACTATCAGGGTGATGACCCAAAACTATCTCCGCCCCTTTGGTTTTATGCCAAATACAAAAGGCAACCCAAAAAATAAGTTCGTTACAAATCCTAATCTTTGTGTTCAGGCTTATTTTAATTCGGTGATTCTTTTTACATACTTGCCAATCACATCAAACTCCAGATTAACGACTGTTCCTACTTTAAAGGTATTAAAATTGGTATGCTCGTAGGTAAAAGGAATAATAGCGACACTAAACTCATTGATTTTAGAGTTAACCACTGTAAGACTCACTCCGTTTACTGTTATCGAACCTTTTTCTATTGTAATATTACTCAATCCAGGATCATATTCAAAAGTAAAATACCAACTTCCGTCAGCCTCCGAAATTGCCTTACAAACAGCAACTTGGTCCACATGTCCCTGTACAATATGACCATCCAATCGATCTCCCAATTGCATACCACGCTCCAGGTTTACAATAGCTCCCTCTTTTAAATCATTAAGGTTTGTTTTATCCAGAGTTTCTTTTATTGCGGTCACAGTATACCTATTTCCATCGATAGAAACCACAGTTAAACATACTCCATTATGAGATACGCTTTGATCAATTTTTAATTCCGAAGTAAAATTTGCCAGCACCGTAATGTCTATATTTTCCTGATCTTTTCTTAAAGATGTAATGGTTCCTAATTCTTCGATGATTCCTGTGAACATAAATGCAAATTATTTAGTTAAATTTGTGACCTTGAAGTTTGAAGTCCTTTTGATACTTATCAAAATTTAGATTTCAAAAATACTGATAAAGTAGCATACTAATGAAGAAAGAAGAAAAAATAAGATTAGGAATTTCTATAGGAGATCTAAATGGTATTGGAAGCGAAGTGGTTCTTAAAACTTTTGAAGATTCGCGAATGTTAGATTTTTGTACACCGGTAATTTTTGCTTCGGTAAAAATTCTTTCTTTTCTAAAGAAGCACTACCAAATCAATACTAATCTGCACGGGATTGATAAGACGTCTCAAATTTTGGACGGCAAAATTAATGTCCTAAATGTGTGGAAAGAACCTTTGGATATAAATTTTGGTCAGGAAGACGAAAAAGTAGGAAGCTATGCTATAAAATCTTTAAAAGCCGCTACCAGAGCTTTAAAAAATGATGAAATCGATGTTTTGGTTACTGCTCCAATTAATAAACACAGCATCCAGTCTGAGGAATTTAAATTTCCGGGGCATACCGATTATCTCGATCAGGAACTAGAAGGTAATAGCCTAATGTTTATGATCACAGATACGCTTAAAGTGGGATTGCTAACTGATCATGTTGCGGTTAAGGATATCGCCAATGCAATCACACCAGAGCTTATAGAACAAAAAGTGAACACGATTTACAATGCTTTAAAACAGGATTTTGGTATCGCAAAACCTAAAATTGCCGTTCTTGGTATCAACCCCCATAGTGGGGATAACGGGGTTATTGGTAAAGAAGACGAAGAAGTATTAAAACCCACTATTAAAAAAATCAACGAATCGGGCAAACTTGTTTACGGACCCTATGCTGCCGATAGTTTTTTTGGATCCGATAATTATAAAACCTTTGACGCTATTGTAGCTTCTTATCATGATCAAGGACTAATTCCTTTTAAAACCCTATCTTTTGGCAAAGGAGTAAATTATACCGCAGGACTACACAAAGTACGTACCTCTCCGGATCATGGTACTGCTTTTGAAATTGCCGGAAAAAACAAAGCCGATCATAGGTCGTTTGAAGAAGCCGTTTTTGCTGCACTTCACATTTTTAAAAACCGTAATGAATATGCGCATTTAACCAAAAACCCATTAAAAAAGCAAGCTCGAAAGCCTCAAAAAAAAGGATGAAACATGAAATTTGAAGAGGTAAATCTTTTCTGAAAACCCATTCGTTTTACCTTGTATCAAAATAATCAGTAACATTCTGATATAATTTTGTTTACAAAAGTACTTTCATATCGAAATTTTATTATCTTTGCACCCGCCTTTACCAAATTGGTAGGCACTCGAAACTGATGATAGAATGAAACAACTAAAAGAGTATACTATTCCTTTTGTTGGGCTGAAACAAGGATTACACCAGTTTGAGTATCAAATTGACAATACGTTCTTTGAGCATTTTGAGTATGATGAATTTAATGCATCGGCAGTAAAAGTTGATCTGGAGTTTAACAAAAAAGTAACTATGTTAGAACTTCAATTTAAAGCAACAGGAACTGTAAATGTAAATTGCGATCTTACTAATGAACCTTTTGACTTGCCCGTTGAAGATGAATTCTTTTTGGTAGTCAAATTTGGAGATGAATATAACAATGAGAATGAAGAGCTTCTTATTCTACCTCATGGAGAGTATGAAGTTAATATTCAGCAATATATTTATGAACTCATTGTCTTAGGAGTACCTTCAAAAAGAGTACATCCTGGAGTAGAAGATGGCACATTAGAATCAGATATACTTGAAAAGTTAGACGAACTAAGTCCAAAAGAGAAAACAGTAGAAAATAACAATGAGGAAACAGATCCTCGTTGGGATAAATTAAAAAACTTATTAAACGATAAATAATATCTAGCAATGGCACATCCTAAGAGAAAAATATCGAAAACCAGAAGAGATAAAAGAAGAACTCATTATAAAGCTTCTGTACCACAAATAGCTACTGATCCTACAACAGGAGAAGCGCATTTATACCACAGAGCACACTGGCACGAAGGTAAATTATATTACCGTGGTCAAATCGTTATCGATAACACTGAAGAAGAAGTAGCATAAGGTTACTGTTAAAATTATATATAAAGCTCTCACAAAAGTGAGAGTTTTTTTGTTTTTAGTTGAATATGTGTCAAAATCAAGTTATTTTGCGCCATATTTGCATATAATTTAGTAATTTCAACGACTTTTTAAGCAATTTTAGGCAAGATAGTCGAGACACTAAAATCAAGATATGAGTAAAATCACAGCCGCTATAACAGCTGTAGGCGCATACGTGCCAGACTATGTGTTAACCAATAAGATTTTGGAAACCATGGTTGATACAAACGATGAATGGATCACCACTCGTACAGGTATTAAAGAAAGACGAATACTAAAAGATAAAGACAAAGGAAGTTCCTATTTGGGAATCAAAGCAGCCGAAGATCTGATCGCTAAAAAAAATCTCGACCCAAAAGAGATTGATATGGTCATATTTGCTACAGCTACTCCCGATCTTCCAGTCGCTGCAACAGCAGCATATACGGCTTCAAAAATAGGAGCTGTAAATGCATTTTCTTATGATTTACAAGCAGCTTGTTCCAGTTTTTTATACGGAATGTCTACCGCCTCTAGTTACATAGAATCTGGTAGGTACAAAAAAATATTGCTTATAGGAGCCGATAAAATGTCTTCTATCATAGACTATACAGATCGAGCTACCTGTATCATTTTTGGAGATGGTGGCGGAGCTGTACTTTTTGAACCTAATGAAGAAGGTTTAGGATTACAAGACGAATACCTTAGAACAGATGGCATCGGTCGAGAATTCTTAAAAATTGAAGCCGGAGGATCTATATTACCTCCATCTGAAGAAACTGTAGCCAATAGGCAACACTTTGTACAGCAAGACGGAAAAACTGTATTTAAATATGCAGTATCCAATATGGCAGATGCCAGCACAAAAATTCTAGAACGTAATAACTTAACTGGCGATGACGTAAATTGGCTGGTTGCGCATCAAGCCAATAAACGTATTATTGATGCTACCGCTAATAGAATGGAATTAGACCAGAACAAAGTTCTTATGAATATCCAAAGATATGGTAATACTACCTCGGCAACATTACCATTATTATTGCACGATTACGAAAAACAACTCAAAAAAGGAGATAACATAGTATTTGCTTCCTTCGGTGGAGGTTTTACTTGGGGTTCTATTTATTTAAAATGGGCTTATAACTCCTAAACAACTAAACACACAATACCCAATATTATGGATTTAAAAGAAATTCAGAATTTAATTAAATTCGTAGCCAAATCAGGGGCTAGCGAAGTAAAATTAGAAATGGATGACGTTAAAATCACCATTAAAACTGCATCAGACGAGAGTAAAGAGACTACCATTTTACAACAGATTCCTGTTGGCAATGCCGTAGCACCTCAACCTGCAGCAATACCTGTACAGCCTGCTGCACCAGTAGCAGCTGCAACTCCAGCCGCACCTACAGAAAGTGCTTCTGAAGATGATTCGAAATACATAACGATCAAGTCTCCTATCATAGGAACTTTGTATAGAAAGCCAGCTCCGGACAAACCAACGTTTGTCGAAGTAGGTAACACCATAAAAGAAGGAGACGTCCTTTGTATTATTGAAGCAATGAAACTTTTCAACGAAATTGAAAGTGAAGTTTCTGGTAAAATCGTAAAAGTATTGGTGGATGATTCTTCTCCTGTAGAATTTGACCAACCACTTTTCTTAGTAGACCCATCATAACCCAATTTTAAAATTTGAATTACAAACCTATAACGTTCAGCCTTTTGGTTGAGCATTTACCAAGGTTTAAAATTTGAATTTGAAATTTAAAATTTCGAAGAAGTTATGTTTAAAAAAATTCTAATTGCAAATAGAGGTGAGATTGCAATGCGTGTAATCAGAACCTGCAAAGAAATGGGGATTAAATCCGTAGCGGTCTATTCTACAGCCGATGCCGAAAGTTTGCATGTTCGCTTCGCAGACGAAGCCGTTTGCATAGGACCAGCACCAAGTAGTGAATCCTATTTAAAGATGTCAAACATTATCGCTGCTGCAGAGATTACCAATGCAGATGCGATACATCCTGGTTATGGTTTTTTATCTGAAAATGCTAAGTTTTCTAAGATTTGTGAAGAACACCAGATAAAATTTATTGGTGCCAGCGCCGAGATGATCGAAAGAATGGGAGATAAAGCATCTGCCAAATCTACGATGATTGAAGCTGGCGTACCCTGTGTACCCGGAAGTGAGGGTATAATCCCAGATTTTAAAACCTGTAAAAAAGTAGCTCTGGAAACTGGCTACCCAGTAATGCTTAAAGCTAGTGCAGGTGGTGGTGGTAAAGGTATGCGTGCCGTTTGGAAAGAAGAAGACTTACAAAACGCATGGGAATCTGCCAGACAAGAAAGTAAAGCTGCTTTTGGCAATGATGATATGTATATGGAGAAACTTATTGAAGAACCTCGCCATATCGAAATACAAATTGTAGGTGATAGTAACGGTAGAGCATGTCACCTATCCGAAAGAGATTGCTCGGTACAGCGTAGACACCAAAAACTAACCGAAGAAACTCCTTCTCCTTTTATGACAGATGAGCTGCGTGAAAATATGGGAGCAGCAGCAGTAAAAGCAGCCGAATATATTAAATATGAAGGTGCCGGAACTGTAGAGTTTTTGGTAGACAAACACCGTAATTTCTACTTTATGGAAATGAATACTCGTATCCAGGTAGAGCATCCTATTACCGAACAAGTAGTAGATTATGATTTGATTAGAGAACAGATTTTGGTTGCCGCTGGTGTGCCTATTTCTGGAAAGAATTATATTCCACAACTGCACTCTATCGAATGTAGAATTAATGCCGAAGATCCATATAAGGATTTTAGGCCTTCTCCCGGTAAAATTACCAATTTACATATACCAGGAGGACATGGTGTGCGTATAGATACTCATGTGTATAGTGGCTATATCATCCCACCCAATTATGACTCTATGATTGCAAAATTGATTACCACAGCGCAAACGCGAGAAGAGGCAATCAATAAAATGAAAAGAGCGCTAGATGAGTTTGTAGTAGAGGGTGTAAAAACTACTGTTCCTTTTCATAGGCAACTTATGGATCATCCGGATTATGTGTCAGGAAACTATACGACCAAATTCATGGAAGATTTTGAAATGGCAGAACCCGAAGATTAAATAAAATCAAGCCTCAGTAATGAGGCTTTTTTTATGAAATCAATTTATCTTCGTTGTACGTTGTATTATTATATAAAGATGAATTTTAGCTATTGGGAATATAAAACTTGGTTATCTAATATAGATTTTACTATTGTGGGTAGCGGGATTGTGGGCCTTAGTTGCGCACTTAAATTAAAAGACAAGTTTCCCGCTTCAAAGATTCTTATTTTAGAACGGGGGATATTGCCCAATGGAGCAAGCACCAAAAATGCAGGTTTTGCCTGTTTTGGCAGTTTATCCGAAATTATAGATGATCTAAAATCTCATACCGAACAAGAGGTACTGCAATTGATCCGAAAAAGATATGCAGGGCTGCAATTATTAAGAAAAACACTAGGAGATACTACTATTAATTATCTTCCATATCGTGGATATGAGCTCTTTACGTTAGAAGATAAAGAGCTATTTGATGACTGTATTTCGCAAAAAGAAGAAATCAACACATTACTACAACCCATATTCAAAGACACCGTATTTACAGCTAAAAAAAACAGCTTTAATTTTCAAAAAATTCAATCTCAATATATCGTAAATCAATTTGAAGGTCAAATTGATACTGGCAAAATGATGGAAGCGTTACTATACAAAGCACAAGCTGCTGGTATTAAAATATTAAACAACACTACCGTTACTTCAATTCAAAATCTTAACACTTCTGTAAAAATAAATACTGATCGATTTACGTTTTCTTCAAATAAATTACTAATTGCCACCAATGGTTTTGCCGAGCAACTAGGTGTACAAAAAATAAAACCAGCTCGCGCACAAGTTCTAATTACCCAACCCATTAAAGATTTACATATTAAAGGCACCTTTCATCTTGATAAAGGTTATTATTATTTCAGAAATATAGATAATAGAATTTTATTTGGAGGAGGAAGAAATCTTGATTTTAAAACTGAAGAAACCACGAAATTCGGCCAAACCCCTTTGGTACAACACCAATTAGAAAAAATACTTGGTGAAGTTATTTTACCAGGTATTCCCTTTGAAATCGAACATCGATGGAGCGGTATCATGGGTGTTGGTCAAAAAAAGAAGGCTATAGTGAAACAAATGGCCAACAATGTGTATTGCGGAGTTCGTCTTGGCGGAATGGGCGTAGCTATAGGAAGTATAGTTGGCACAGAATTAGCAGATCTTTTATAAAGCTACCGCTAACCCCGAGGTTTTGGTATATCATAAATTTGTGCACATGAAAAAATTCTTTCGATTCGTATGTAAAAGTCTAACGGCATTTTTGATAGTAAGTACCTTATGGGTTTTGGTATATAAATGGGTCGATGTTCCTGCTACTCCTTTAATGGGTATCCGTAAATTACAGTCTACACAAAAACATACAATCCAGCATCGATGGGTTGCACTATCCAAAATTTCTAAAGAATTGCAGTTGGCAGTTATTTGCAGCGAAGATCAACGATTTCTAGAGCACAAAGGGTTTGATAAAAAAGCGATAGAAAAAGCTATTGCCGAACATAAAGCTGGTAAAAGACTACGAGGAGCAAGTACCATCTCACAACAAACCGCCAAAAATGTATTTTTGTGGCCTCATCGTAGTTGGGTTCGTAAAGGGTTAGAAATATATTTTACCTTTTTAATAGAATCATTATGGAGTAAAGAACGAATTCTTGAGGTATATTTAAATAGTATCGAAATGGGTAATGGAGTATACGGTGCAGAGGCCGCAGCCAGATATTGGTTTAATACCTCGGCATCTAATCTAAATAAAGAAGAAGCAGTAGCCATAGCCGCAATTTTACCAAATCCTAGAAAATATTTAGCCAATCCTGCATCGGCATATACTCAAAAAAGAAAAGCATGGATCGTTGTACAAATGCGTAATTATGGTTCGCTTTTATTATCTGATTAGCATGTTTTTATAAAAAATAATACCCGTACCCAGTAGGGTAAAGCCCTAGTATCTTGTTCTATTATAAAGCCCCTTTATAATCTAAATATGAAAATAGTATGACAAATAATCCCACTACACATCAACCTACTAGATTGTCACATCATTTGGCAAACCAAAACAATCAAGGAATTCCTAACTCAAATGCTCTAGAAATTGTAAACCTCAATACCAAAAATCTACCCGGAATCCCTACTATGATTAGTGGAAAAATCTACAATAAAAATAATCAACCAGTATATGGCGCGCATATCGAAATTTGGCATGCAGATGATGCTGGAGCTTACCACACAGATGGCAATTTTTATTTCCCTACTCAATCTACATTATCTGGACATAGTATTACAAATGCCCGGGGAGAGTACAAAGTAAAAACCATTAGGCCTGGAGTTTATGGATATCGAGCTCGACATTTTCACTATAAAATTTCTGCAAAAGGATATACTACTCTAGAAACTCAAATTTATTTCAAAGATGATCCAAGAATCCAAATTGATGAAATAGCTTTAATTGCTGAAGAGTCAAGACATATTCATTTTAGATATCATGCCTTGGGATACTTAGAAGGCGTTGCGAATATTTTTTTACCCAAAATGTAATCATACTTTTTAATTTTTATTCTTTTTTATCCAATTCAGATAGTATATCTTGAAATCTAAATTTATGTAGTTGAAATCGATAAAAGAAGAATTATATCATCATTGCCAACAATTTGTTCAAGATCGAGTAGATCGTATTGAGCAAAGAATTATAAATATTCAGGAATCTTTGAGTTCTGAGACCAAAAGTACGGCAGGAGACAAGCATGAAACCGGTCGTGCGATGCTACAATTAGAACGTGAAAAATCTGGAAAACAACTCGCCGAAGCACAAAAGTTACAAGAAATTTTGGCTAAGATCGATATTTCGACCCCCTCGAAACACGCTAGACTAGGTAGCCTGATATTTACCTCACAAGCAACTTATTTTTTAAGTATATCAGCAGGTAAAATAGTAATTAATAATACCGCTTATTTTGCTATAGCCGCTAATTCTCCTATCGGCAAATTATTATTAGGAAAAACAATCGGAGATCACTTTAATTTTAATGAAACGAATAGCAGTATAAAAGAAATTCTGTGACACAGGTAGTTAAATTTTTAAACCCTTAAGCTCGCTATAATCATTTTGAGTACATTGCTTTGTATAAAATAAATACTTCAAAAAGAGTGAATCTCAATTTAGCCGAAAAAATAATTCAATTAAGAAAAAACAAAGGATTATCTCAAGAATCTCTTGCCGAGATGTCTAATGTTTCGCTTCGTACGATTCAAAGAATCGAAAAAGGCACTGTAAATCCAAGATCGTTTACTCTAAAAACATTGGCAGAAGCACTAGAAATACAGCCATCAGAGCTAACTATAATAGATTCTGAATCAAACGATATCCACAAGGAGATATCGATTCTTAAACGAATTAATGTTGCCTCCTTGTTGGTTGTTATTTTTCCAATACTTAATATTATTTTTCCTGTCATTATTTGGAAAAGAAGTAAAAAACTTCATGAATTAAATACTCAGGCAGGAAAAATAGTAACTCTACAAATACTTTGGACAATTATTACCATTATCATCTTTTTTTCAATTCCTTTACTTCTAAAAATTTTTACAGAAGATAGCGGGATCGGAAAATTTATGAGTCCATTATCCTATCTTTTTTGTGTGGTATTGAATATCATTATCGTGCTAAAAACAACTGTTAAACTTAATAAATCCAACACCAATATTCTTCATTTTGTTCCTAATTTGTTTTGATTTAAAATGAAACGTCTTAATGGATTTGTCGCTATATTTTTTTCGTAAAAACTCATAAAATGACATAAGAATGTCATACCAGTGACGCAAGGTCTACATCTCTCTACCAATACATTTGTAGGAAATCAATACTACATCAAAAAATGAAAACCTTGTTAATAAAACCACTTATGAGATTGTTGTTTTTAATACTACTATTCTTGCTTGTTCAATCATGTAGCAATCCTCCTGCAAACCTGGATCAACTAATGCGCAGCTATGAATCTAGTGGTCAAAGAAAAAAAATTAAAAGTCCATTTAGCGGTGCGGTGTTAGTCGCCAAAGATGGAAAAGTTGTTTTTAAAAAAGCATATGGCTATGCCAATAAAAAAACGCAAACGCCAAATACAATCAACACCAAATTTAGCATCGCATCACTAACAAAGCAATTTACTGCAATGTTGGTTATGCAATTGGCCGAAAAAGGTAAGCTTAATGTAACTGATACTATATCTAAGTACCTTCCTTATTTTCCCAAGGATCTTGGAGATCAAATTACAATCCACCAGTTGTTATCTCATACATCGGGATTACCACATTATGAGGGCTTAGAAAAAATAGGAATACGTGCTTCTTCCTTTTTCTCTACTCAATACACTCCCAAGAGTTTCACCAAATTAATTGGAAATACTCGATTGATTCATCCCCCTGGTACTTCCTATCATTACAGTAGTTTGGGATACATTCTTTTGGGAGCAATACTAGAAGAAATATCTGGGCAGACCTATAATAAATTATTACAAGAATCAATTGTAAAGCCTTTGGGATTAAAAAATACTGGATTTGAAAGCAATGATTTTATTGCTAATCAAGTTGCCCAAGGATATATCTTCAGAGAATTAGAAGGTTTTGATTGGTTAATTACGAAACAAGGAGGTAAATTTAGCACTGCCCCCTTTAGAGATCAATCTAATAAGTACAGTACCGGTGGAATGCATTCTACAGTTGAAGACTTGTTTATTTGGAGCGAAGCTATTAGAAACAATACTATACTATCTGAAGAACTAACTACAAAAATGATGACTCCCAATAAAGATGGATATTGCTATGGATGGATGCGCAATTGGGATGATTTAATAGAGCGCAATACAAATGTTCGTATGTATACTCACGGAGGGACACTACCCGGTTTTAATTCTTCGATAACAATGTTTGACGATGGAACAACTATAATTTTCTTGGCAAATGTGCACCCACTAAGAGATAAAGAAATAATACATCAAATCTACCTTACAACGCATGAATTAGAAGATGAATATAGATTAGACGGATATCCCGATCGAGGCTCTTTATCTAAGTTCGAATCGCAAGGTGGTATTAAAGCATTAAACACCTATTTCTCGAAATTGTCTAAACTTTGTGGATATAAAGTCTTACCCTCAGAAAATTCTATAACCGGAATTATGTATCTATATCTTAAAAATGGGCAAAAAGTAAGAGCCGATAGTCTTAAAAATGCTTTTTTTACTGATTTTAAACCTACAGAATCAAATATTAATAGAGCAGGTTATGATTTTTTGGAGATCAATCAATGCGAATTTGCTTTAGAATTTTTTCATGAAAATGTAAAAAAACACCCTAATTCTGCAAATGTATGGGATAGTCTAGGAGAAGGATATATTGTCTGCGAAAAATATGATAAGGCCGTTGAGAGTTACGAGAAAGCGGTAGAAATCGCAAAAAGAAAAAATAGCAAAAATCTTGACATATATAAGACAAACCTATTAACAGCTATGAAAAGACTCGAAAAACAAAAAAGTAATATATAGTTTACTTGATTTACTTAAAAAAGAGTTGCCTTTTTTATTAAATTTCATAACACTATAGCATACAAAAATGATTTTAAGTAAATTGCTACTTTATAAATCATCATTACCATGCAGAAGTTTTTTGTGTTCGCCCTATTTGGGATACTCCTCTATTCGTGTAAGCCATATGAAAATACTAAAACCAGAAAAAACCAGATCACTTATGAAGATTTTAGGGCCGATCAAAGGTTATACCCTACAGATGATGGCTTAATGAAATATATCGATAAAGGTAAAGGACCGGCTATTTTGTTATTGCATGGTGTACCAACCTCGGGTTGGTTGTATCGTAAAATGATTGATCCCTTAGTGGCACGAGGGTATCGAGTAATCGTTCCGGATATGCTGGGGTATGGTTCTAGTGATTCTCCCGAAGGTTTTGAAATTTATAATAATGAAAACCATGCCAAACGATTATTAGAACTAATGGCATCATTGGGTATAGAATCCTGGTCGCATGTTATGCATGATGCTGGTGGTTTATGGACTTGGGAACTGATAAAACAAAGCCCAGGTAAAATCGAAAAACTTATTGTACTCAATACAATTATATATGAAGAAGGTTTTTATCCTCCTGTGAGAATGAAACCCGGAGGTTTTGCCAAAACTGCCATGTGGGCGTATAGAAATGGAGTCACTACAAACACCTTGTTAAAAAAACTATTTAACGAGGGCCTAAAAGAAAACACGCTTAATGCGCTAGATGTAGAGGGGTATAAAACTCCATTACTTGAAGGCAAAACCAATGCTATGTATTACTTTTTTAGCCAAACTTGTAATGATTTACCTGACTACTCTGATGTTTTTGAAAATATTAATGTTCCGGTTTCTGTGATTTGGGGGATACATGATACCATGTTACAATGGCCACCACAACAAACTCGTGCAGCTAATGCTCTTGGAGTAAAAAACGAAGACATTCATTTTGTAGACGAAAAACATTTTTTGCAGGAAACCAAAGGCAAAGAAATTGCCTATAAAATTCTTGATTTCCTTAATTAAGACTTAGATTTTTTACCCAAAGTTTAAGTTCAATCCTAAAAATGGTTCCGTTAATAAGCTCTTGTATTTGGTGAATCTCTTCTCGGTTTACAGCCAGATCTATCTTATCCGAAGGTGTTCTTAGTAATAACGATTTACAATGTTGTGGATCTTTGCACTCACTGCAGCAAGCCGATTGTATTGTAGTAGTGCAAGAATCTGAAAAATCCTTTAGCTCATTTAGCGTGAGTAAAAAACCAATATCCCTAAATACCAGCTGAACTCTAGGCATAGATGTATGCATTTCTTTTTTCCAAAAGAAAGATATCCCCATTTCGTTACTGTAAATTTTATCAATAGCGTTCATTATGAATTTTATTTTCATTCAAAAATAAACATTATTTATAATCAATCTAAATAAAAATAAGTTAATTTATATCTTTCAGTTTTAATTGAAGAGAAACTTGACCATTCCATTCATTTTCATCAATAGTATATGCTGCTTCAAACAATTGTTTTGATGAGATTAGATCTTTCTTAGCGCCCAATCCAAATCCAATAGCTCCTATTGCAGTTCCGTTTTTTTGAACCTTACATTTAAGATGCTTATCATCGGCGCCAACACATTTTCCGTAACCGCTATCCTGTAATTCTTTTGTCATAAACACTGGAGCCATATTTCCAGGTCCAAAAGGCGCAAGTTGTTTAAGTATTCTATAGAATTTAGGCGTAATTTCTTCTAATTCTATTGCACTGTCTATAGTAATCTCGGGAGTTAATAATTTCTTATCAATAGTTGATGCTACCACCTCTTCAAATTTTTGTTTAAAGGGTTCGTATTGGTCTTCCAATAGCGTTAAACCTGCAGCATACTTATGCCCTCCAAACTGCTCAATATACTCAGAGCAAGCGTCGAGTGCATTATACACATCAAATCCTTTTACGGATCGTGCCGAGGCTGCTAATTTTTCACCACTTTTGGTAAAAACCAGCGTAGGACGATAGTATGTTTCGGTCAATCGAGATGCAACAATACCAATCACTCCTTTATGCCAATCTTCTTCATAGACCACAGTCGTATATTTATCTTCTTCTTTGTTTTGATGTATTTGCAGTAAGGCTTTCTCTGTAATGCTTTTATCTGCTTCTTTTCGATCGCTATTATACACTTCAATTTCTGAAGCAAATTGAGAAGCAGTTTCCAGGTTTTCTTCTACGAGTAGATTTACAGCATGCAATCCATGCTTCATTCTTCCTGCGGCATTGATCCTAGGTGCTATCATAAACACCACATCGGTAATAGTTAATGTTTCTTTTTGTACATGAGATAACATCGCCTTAAAACCAACTCTTGGTGCAGCATTAATAACTTGTAATCCGTAGTACGCTAACACTCTATTTTCTCCTGTAATCGGAACAATATCTGCTCCGATAGCAGTAGCTACCAAATCCAAATAAGGTATCAAATCATTAATTGACTGACCACTCTTAGATCCAATCCCTTGAATCAATTTGAATCCCACACCACAACCACACAGCTCTTTATAAGGATACTTGCAATCCTCTCTCTTTGGGTCTAAAACAGCAACAGCATCGGGCAACTCATCTCCTGGTCTATGATGGTCACAAACAATAAAATCAACACCTTTTGATTTGGCATATGCTATTTTTTCTATTGCTTTAACTCCACAATCCAAAGCAATAATTAATGAAACGTCATTATCATGCGCATAATCAATACCTTGATATGAAACCCCATACCCCTCTCCATAGCGATCGGGAATATACGTGGTAATTTGTGCAGACTTTGTCTTCAGATAAGACGACATTAATGCAACCGATGTAGTACCATCGACATCATAATCACCATATACCATTATATTTTCATTTTCGGCAAGTGCTTTCTCTATTCTCGACACTGCCAAATCCATATCCTTCATCAAAAAGGGATCGTGAAGATCTGTAAGCGAAGGTCTAAAAAACTTTTTTGCTTGATCAAAAGTTTCAATTCCTCTTTGTACCAAAAGCGAAGCAATAACTGTATCTACATTTAAGGCTTTTGCAAGTGTATTAACAATAACTTTATTAGGCTCTGGTTTGAGTGTCCATCTCATTGATTTGATATATTCCAAATATTAAAAAACCCAAAGTACAAAAAACATCCAGACCATGATAAATTTGCCATTAGTTTTGTATTTTGCCTAATCAAAAAAATAGATTAAACTTAAAAATTACACATACATATGGCATTAGTGACTCCATTATCAGCAGATCATGATCAAGAGACCAAAAAACTTGCAGAATTCTTTAATGAGACCCTTGGTTTTTGCCCAAACTCGGTCTTAACCATGCAACGAAGACCCGCTATTTCTAAAGCATTTATTAATCTTAACAAAGCAGTAATGGCCAATGAAGGTCGTGTGACCTCGGCTTTAAAACGTATGATCGCCTGGGTAAGTAGTAATGCTACTGGTTGTAGATATTGCCAAGCTCATGCTATTAGAGCTGCAGAACGTTATGGTGCAGAACAAGAACAATTAGACAACATTTGGGAATATAAAACACATCCCGCTTTTAGTGATGCCGAACGTGCCGCGCTAGATTTTTCATTAGCAGCATCTATGGTTCCTAATGCTGTAGATGATACTATTAAAGAAGAATTGTATAAATATTGGGACGAAGGAGAAATTGTAGAAATGTTAGGAGTAATTTCTTTATTTGGATACTTAAACCGTTGGAACGACTCTATGGGTACAATGGTAGAAGAAGGCGCCATCGAATCTGGAGAAAAATACCTTGGAAAACATGGTTGGGAAAAAGGAAAGCACGTGTAACCATTGATAAAATAAATGATACAAATAAAGGTCTCATAGGTTCATAAATCTATGGGACTTTTCTATTTATTTTCGTCTTAAATAAAAGGTATAGCTTTTATATAATAAAAAAGCAGAGGCTAAAAGAACACATATCCCCCACATCCAATATGTGCCAGGTAGGTGGGCCGCGATCATCTGTGTATCTGAGTAATATACTTTTCCGTTTCTTTCAAACTGTTGCGTAAACAAATATCCTATTTGCAAATACGTACTTAAAACGCATTGGGTTCCTAAAAATAATAGTGTAAAAGCTTCTAAGTTTCTTACTCTTACTAATCCGATAAAAAAGAGGATAGCAGCAAAAACACTTAATACAATTAATGCCAATAATTTATGGATCCATATACACAGGGATATGACCATAACCGTAATCAATACCCACAAAGCTATTTTTGAAGTCGCCTTATTTCTAGCAGATGCTATAAGAATTGCTCCTGTAATTGCTGGACCTAGTAAACCTCCAGCTGCAGTAAGTGCTCTGGCAATATTATAATTTAAATAACTAGACGAGACATCAGAATATGCAACACCACCCCCGTTTTCATAAATCTCTAAATAATGAAATTTGCCTCCTAAAATTAAAGCCGTAAGACCATGCCCCATTTCATGAAACCAGGTTCCTAATAACAACAATGGATATTGTAACATTCCAAAATAAGGTAACTGCCATAATAAAAAAACCAGTAAGCTGATCCCTATAATAGTAAGTAAAGGTCTATTTTTCAAAAGGTTTGATTTTTTTCTTACCTATTCAATAACAACATTTTGAACACTTTAGTATTCTAGAACATAATTCACTTTTCAGCTCTTAATAGATTAAAACAAAACTTTTTTTACTTGCTGTTGCAATAATGGTACTACATTATCAACATACCATGGATTTTTGGTTAGCCAAAAACGATTTCTTGGAGATGGGTGCGGTAATGGAAAATATTTTGGTAAATATTCATCATATGCCTTTACCGTATCGGTTAATGTTCGCTTTACCTCTTTTTTTAAGTAATACTTTTGAGCATACTGTCCGATTAATATCACCAATTCTATAGCAGGCATATGATCAAATAGAGGCTGATGCCATAGTGGAGCGCATTCTGGTCGCGGGGGTAAATCACCGCTTTTGCCTTTTCCGGGATAACAAAACCCCATAGGTACAATCGCAATTTTGGTGGGATCATAAAACATCTCGTCTGTAATATCCAGCCATTTTCTGAGTTGTTTCCCACTTGGATCATCCCAAGGAATCCCTGATGCATGAACCTTGGTTCCCGGTGCTTGCCCAATAATCACAATTTTGGCTTCGGGATGACCTGCAACAACTGGTCTTGGCCCTAAAGGCAAATGTGATTTGCAAACTTCGCACGATTTAATATCAGACAATAACTTATCCATTACTTCTTTTTACCATCTACAATAACTACAATCTCTCCTTTTGGAGGTTTAGCTTCAAAATGTGTGAGTACTTCTTTGGCTGTACCTCTTATGGTTTCCTCATGAAGCTTACTCAATTCTCGTGATACAGATACTTGGCGATCCTCTCCAAAATACTCCACAAAATTTCCAAGAGTTTTAACGAGTTTATGAGGAGATTCGTAAAAAATCATAGTTCTTGTTTCTTCTGTTAAGAGTTTTAGTCGTGTTTGTCGCCCCTTCTTAACAGGTAAAAAGCCTTCAAAAACAAACTTATCATTGGGCAAACCACTATTAACCAATGCAGGCACAAAAGCTGTAGCTCCCGGAAGACATTCTACATCAATTTTGTTTGCTACACAGGCTCTGGTAAGCAAAAAACCAGGATCACTTATAGCGGGCGTTCCTGCATCACTAATCAATGCAATATGTTCTCCTCCTTTAATTCGTTCGATTAACCGATCTACCGTTTTATGCTCGTTATGCATATGATGACTTTGCATAGGGGTAGCTATATCAAAGTGTTTCATTAATTTACCACTAGTACGGGTGTCTTCTGCCAGTATAAGATCAACTTCTTTTAGCACTCTAATAGCACGAAGCGTCATGTCCTCGAGGTTACCAATTGGTGTAGGAACTATATATAGTTTTGACATTAAGGTCTTACTTTTTTACCAATACCATAAGAAATCCCCAGAATAATAATTGCATATACCGATAGTCCAACAGGATGCCCTGCATAATAATGAGCTAAACTGGCTAATACCAGGTCAAAAAAGAATCCTGCGTATGCCCATTCTTTAAGCCATTTTATTTTATTGGTCAGAATAGCCACGATACCTAATATTTTTGCAACTGCTAGCGGTATTACAATGTATGTGGGATAATTAAAACTTTCGAAAAAACCTTTTATCATTTCGGTTTTAAAAAAATACATCTGTGCCGAATACAACATAATAGCACATAAAGCTACAGTTGCAACCCAATAAACAATTTTCATAAGGATATTATATTTGATTTATTTTTAGTATTCGTATTTACCCAGCACAACATTCAAAAAGCGTTCTTCATATTCTTCTTTGCCTTCCCAATGATCATAATCCGGTTTGATCATCGAAGTAATAAACTCTTCAGCTTCACTTTTGGAGTTAATCGTACCCAATTGCGAAAGTACTCTATTATAATCAGGGGCGCTACCATCAAAAAGATACTTTATAAAAGCTAATCGATCGTTTAAACCAATTGTAATATCTTTTCGTAACTGCTCATTAAGAGATTTTGGTTTTTCATCTGGGCTTACGGGATCTAATATTGGAGTAACCTCTTCCATATCATTTTTTTCATAATTAGATTCGGATATTCCCAACTCAGGAAAAGAAGAAGTTTCTTCTGTAGAAGCACTGGCAGGAACAAAAAGATCTTCGCTTACCCGAGCATTTATTTCTTCTATAACCAGTTCTGGTTTATGGTCAATACCAGGCGCTTCAGTCTTTTCTTGTTGTTCAACCTCTGGTTCTGTAGCAATGTTAGTTTCTAATTTATTATCTTCTGTAGGTTTGGGTTCGAGAATCTTAGCAATTTTTTGTTTTACCTCTCTCAACTCATCCGATTCGTCTGATTTGTTCGGTTCTTCTTTTTCTTCCAAAGCCTGTCGCACCTGTCCAATAGTGGGTTGTGGACCTGCAAAATGCGATTCAGAAAAATTAAGTATGGTTAACTTTTCATATAACTGCCTAGCCTCTTCCTGAAGCTGAGGTAAGGTAGATCTGTCTTTTAATTGTAATATTCTATGTGCAATACTTATAAGTTCCGCTTCCAATTTCTTCTTCATAACTTTCTTATTCGTTTGTATACTGCTTTTTGTTTTTTAATAAATTTATCCCATCTTTAGACGTAAGGAGAAGGGGTTTCTTTAATTGATTCTGAAAAATACAAAATGTTTCTCGAAAATACAGTAAATCATAAAGAGCAATTTGGGTGGATAGAAGTAATCTGTGGTTCTATGTTTTCGGGTAAAACCGAAGAATTGATTCGAAGATTGAAACGTGCTCAATTTGCAAAACAAAAGGTTGAAATTTTTAAACCTGCTATCGATATTCGTTACGATGATGAAATGGTGGTATCACACGATGCTAATGAGATAAGATCCACTCCCGTTCCTGCTGCTGCTAATATTAGAATACTTGCCGACACTTGTGATGTGGTAGGTATTGATGAAGCCCAGTTTTTTGATGACGAAATCATAGCTGTTTGTAATGATTTAGCCAACAAAGGTATTCGGGTAATTGTTGCTGGGTTAGATATGGATTTTAAAGGAAACCCTTTTGGCCCAATGCCAGCACTTATGGCAACAGCAGAGTATGTTACCAAGGTACATGCCGTTTGTACGCGTACCGGAAATCTAGCACAATTTAGTTATCGAAAATCGAAAAAAGATGATCTCGTGTTATTAGGTGAAACCGAAGAATACGAACCTTTAAGTAGAGCCGCATACTACAAAGCTATGCTAAAAGAAAAGGTAAAAGTAATCGATGTAAAAGATCCCAAAGAAGTATCCAAAAATAGTAAAGAAACTAATGAGTAGTGTTAAGGAAACCGTATTAGAAATAAATCTTGCGCATCTTTCACATAATTTCGATTATCTTAAAAGCAAGGTTGCTCCTCATGTTAAAATGCTGGCCGTTGTAAAAGCATCGGGATATGGCAGCGATGCTTCAGTAATCGCAAAACACCTTGAAAATATTGGAGTAGATTATTTTGCCGTTGCATATACTTCGGAAGGAATTATATTGAGAGAGGCGGGAATTAAAACTCCAATATTAGTATTACATCCGCAACCCGTGAATTTTGCAAAACTTATCGAGTATCAATTAGAGCCAAGTCTTTATAGTTCGAGAACATTAAAAGAATTCATTAAAGTAGCTACTTTACAAAACCAAAAAGAATACCCAATTCACATTAAATTTAATTCTGGACTGAATCGAATTGGTTTCTGGGAAAATGATGTAGATCATATACTATCTCAAATCGATCAAACTAATGCAGTACATATAACATCTTTACTTTCTCATCTCGCGGCTAGTGAAGATCACAATGAACGAGAATTTACATTAACGCAAATTAATTCTTTTAAGAAAAGCGCAGACCAGATAAGCAACAAATTAGGATATACCCCGATTCGTCATCAATCTAATACTTCGGGAATTCTTAATTACCCCGAAGCGCATTTTGATATGGTTCGTACTGGTATTGGTTTGTACGGCTATGGAAATGAAGCAAAATACGATACCCAATTAAAACCTGTAGCAGCTTTAAAATCTGTAATATCTCAAATTCATACACTAGAACCTGGAGAATCCGTAGGATATAATCGCGCTTTTATATCTCCTGGTTATATCAAAACCGCCACAATACCAATTGGTCATGCAGATGGTATTGGTAGACAATATGGTAATAAACAAGGTTTTGTTATGATACATGATACACCTGCATATATTATAGGTAATGTATGTATGGATATGATTATGGTGGATATTACAGAGATAGATTGTAAAGAGGGTGACGAGGTTATTATTTTTGACGAGGCATCAAGTGCCTCTAAAATAGCAGAACGATCAGGAACTATTTCTTATGAGTTGCTCACAGCGATATCGCCGCGCGTTAAACGTGTAGTACGTCGATAAAAGGTCATTTTTATCGAAAAAAATACTTGTATCTTTGAATGACCTCTTAAAAAGTGTTCTTTTTTTTGTTAAATTAGACCTATACAAACTATCTAAATCTAATTCATATGGGATTTTTTAAAGATTTTAAATCTTTTTTGTTGAAAGGGGACATCATAAACCTTGCAACTGCAGTAGTAATAGGTGGCGCCTTTAACAAAATTGTGGGCTCCGCAGTAGCAGACATCATTATGCCAATTGTAGGCATTCTAACTGGTGGAACCGATTTTACTCAAAAATTTATTTCGTTAGACGGTGGAGAATACGCCACTCTTGCTGCCGCGAAAGAAGCGGGAGCCGCCGTTATGACCTATGGTAACTTGATACAAGCGATTATCAATTTTATTATTGTTGGTTTATTTATTTTTATTGTCTTGAAAGCTTACGAGAAATCGAAAAAGAAAGAAGAAGAGGCACCTGCTGCTCCAGCTGGACCAACTCAAGAAGAATTATTAGCCGAAATAAGAGACTTACTTAAAAAGCAGTAATCTTATAAAAAACGAATAATCTATAGCTACCGCTATACTACATATTCTAAACTAAACCGCCCTTATCCGGGCGGTTCTTTTATTTCAGCATGTTAAATATATAACAAATAGTATGATTTATTGTGTTTTCTGTATAAACACTTGCTATATTAGAAATATTACGCACATTTGCTGGAATTTAAACAAGATTATACGATTTTTGTATAAGTGAAATATAATTAAAACCCGGATCATTAGATTTCTGTTGTTGTAGAAATCTAAAAAATGAAAGTAATTTATGAAAGTAGCTGTTGTTGGTGCTACCGGCTTGGTAGGAACTGTTATGTTAAAAGTATTAGAAGAAAGAAATTTTCCGGTAACGGAACTAATTCCTGTTGCATCTGAAAGATCTATAGGTAAGAAAATTTCTTATAAAGGGAATGAATTCTCTGTAGTAGGTTTATCTACAGCTATAGATATGAAACCGGATGTAGCTCTATTCTCTGCCGGAGGAAGCACCTCGTTAGAGTGGGCTCCAAAATTTGCAGAAGCTGGAATAACTGTTATCGATAATTCTTCGGCTTGGAGAATGGACCCTACCAAAAAACTAGTAGTTCCAGAAATCAATGCCAAAACTTTATCTTCAGAAGATAAGATCATTGCGAATCCAAACTGTTCGACCATACAAATGGTGTTAACATTGGGACCTCTTCATGACAAATATAAAATCAATCGTGTTGTAGTTTCTACCTATCAATCCATTACCGGTACGGGTGTAAAGGCAGTACAACAATTAGAAAATGAATATGCTGGCGAAAAAGGCGAAATGGCCTACCCATATCCTATACACCGTAATGCTATTCCTCATTGTGATGTCTTCCAAGAAAATGGATACACCAAAGAAGAGATGAAGCTAGTTAATGAAACTCAAAAAATACTCGATGACCGCACTATAGCTGTTACGGCTACAGCAATTAGAATCCCTGTAGTTGGTGGTCACAGTGAAAGCGTAAATCTCGAATTTGCTAACGAGTTTAAAGAAAATGATATTAGGACGCTTTTAAACCAAACTCCGGGAGTTACCGTACAGGATAATCCAGATACCAATACATACCCAATGCCAATCTACGCCGAAGGCAAAAATGATGTTTTTGTTGGTAGAATCCGAAGAGATCACTCAAGAGAAAATGCATTAAACATGTGGATTGTTTCGGATAACCTTCGAAAAGGTGCGGCAACTAACGCAATACAAATAGCCGAATATCTTATGGAAAATAAATTAGTAGGCTAACGAATACATAAAAATTAATTTTAGACAATACCCTTATTGAGTGATTTCAATGAGGGTATTTTTTTAGAACAATATATGGTATGTTTCTCAAAATCAACCTTACCCCTCCTTTAAATTAATACGATGGATGTCATAAAGTAAAGACTCTGTTACGTCAGTATTTTCCGCACAATTACCATCATAAACTGCTTTTTTCAAGACTGATTACTCTTTCAGTTTTGTAAGGTATTTAACATTTTTTCCTCTAATACATCAATTAAATAACAAAAAACAAAAAACAATGAACAAGTTAATTATAGTATTAAGAATATTACTAGGAGCGATGTTAATCGTTTTCGGAAGTAATAAATTTATCGGGTTCTTACCTGATTTTGAATTTGCCAACCCAGAAGCGGGTATCTTTTTTGGTGCATTAGCCAGTAGTTATGTATTAAAAACTGTAGGACTTATAGAAGTTCTTGTCGGACTTTTACTACTTGTTAATAAAGCAGTACCTTTCGCTCTGGTGGTTTTAGCACCAATTTCTGTTAATATTGTTTTATTTCACGCTACTCTGGATCCTGCAAATATAGGGCCAGCAGCTTTTGTCTTCCTTGTAAACACTTTCTTAATATTTAAATATTGGGACAAGTACAAAACACTTTTCTAAAACCAAAATTTTTCGTTTCTTACAGAAAATTCCGACTGCTCTTACGAATTAATCCTACAGGTTACTAAACCCCAAAGTAACATGGAAGAAATAATGTTTTCTTCATAGGAAAATTTAAGGAGCAGTCTTTTTTTATATTTTCTTTAGCATATTAGGAAACTTGTTTTGATAGATTTGTGTATTATTCTAACGAATTCATTATGAAAAATACACTCTTTGTGCTATCAATACTAACCGTTATGATAGCCTGCAAGAACGAACCAAAAGAAGAAAACAGTAAAACTACGATTGCATTGAACTATCCTGAAACCAAAAAGGTAGACACAACAACTAGCTATTTTGGCACCGAAATTAAAGATCCTTATCGATGGCTTGAGGATGACAGAAGTGAAGAAACCGAAAAATGGGTAACCTCTCAAAACAAAGCCACTTTCGGTTATTTTGAAAATATTCCTTTTAGAAAAGATCTTAAAAAACGTCTATCTGACCTTTGGAATTATGAAAAAGTCAGCGCCCCTTATAAAGAAGGAGGTTATACTTATTTTAATAAAAATGATGGGCTTCAAAATCAATATGTAATCTACCGATTCAAAAACGAAGGAGATACCCCAGAAGTTTTTTTAGACCCAAATACATTTAGCGAAGACGGAACTACCTCTTTAGGAGGGATGAGTTTTTCTAAAAATGGGAAATTAGTTGCCTACGCAATTTCTGAAGGTGGTAGTGATTGGAGAAAGATCATTGTTAAAAATGCTGAAACCAAAGAAATTATAGAAGACACTATAGTAGATGTAAAGTTTTCGGGAATGTCGTGGATGGCTAACGAAGGATTCTATTATTCTAGTTATGATAAACCCGAAGGCAGCGAGCTTTCTGCAAAAACAGATCAACACAAAGTATACTATCATAAACTTGGTACTCCTCAAAAAGAAGATCAGTTAATTTATGGTGGAACTGCCCAAGAAAAACATAGATATATTAGTGGACAAGTTACAGAAGATAATAGATATCTTATTATTTATCCTAGAGTTTCGACATCAGGGAATAAGCTTTACATAAAAGATCTTACCAAACCCAATAGTAAACTAATTACCGTTTTAGATCATACCGACAGTGATACTTATCTTATAGAAAATGAAGGGACAAAATTATACTTTGTTACTAATTTAAATGCTCCTAATCAGAAAATTGTTACTGTAGATGCCAGCAATCCAACTCCCGAAAACTGGAAAGATTTTATCCCTGAAACAGAAAATGTATTAAGTCCAAACTTAGGAGGCGGATATTTCTTTGCAGGATATATGGTAGATGCTGTATCCAAAGTTTTACAGTATGACTATGACGGAAAATTAATTCGTGAAGTAACCTTGCCGGGTGTAGGAAGCGCCAATGGATTTGGAGCAAAAAAAGAAGAAAAAGAGTTATACTACTCTTTCACAAATTACAAAACACCCAATAGCATCTATAAATATGATATAGAAAACGGAACTTCGGAATTATATCGCAAACCAAAAATTGATTTTAACTCTGATAATTACGAGAGTAAACAAGTGTTTTATAACTCAAAAGATGGGACAAAAGTTCCTATGATTATCACCTATAAAAAAGGGTTAGAATTAAATGGTAAAAACCCTACTATACTTTATGGTTATGGTGGTTTTAATATTAGTTTAACTCCTTCTTTTAGTATAGCAAATGCTGTTTGGATGGAGCAAGGAGGAGTATATGCTGTTCCTAATCTTAGAGGTGGAGGAGAATATGGTAAAAAATGGCACGTTGCGGGAACAAAGATGCAGAAACAAAATGTATTTGATGACTTTATAGCAGCTGCAGAATACCTAATAGAGAACAAATACACATCAAGTGACTACCTCGCTATTCGTGGAGGATCTAATGGAGGATTGCTCGTTGGAGCTACAATGACTCAAAGGCCAGACCTTATGAAAGTTGCTTTACCGGCAGTCGGAGTATTAGATATGTTACGTTATCATACTTTTACCGCTGGAGCAGGATGGGCCTATGATTATGGTACTGCCGAAGATAATAAGGAAATGTTCGAATATTTAAAAGGATACTCCCCTGTACATAATGTAAAAGAAGGCGTGCAATATCCAGCTACTTTGGTAACCACAGGAGATCATGATGATAGGGTAGTTCCAGCACATTCGTTTAAATTTGCTGCAGCATTACAAGATAAACAATCTGGTAGTAATCCAACATTAATTAGAATAGAGACTAATGCTGGTCATGGAGCAGGAACACCTGTAAGTAAAACTATAGATCAATTTGCAGATATTTTTGGTTTTACATTATACAATATGGGGTATGAAGTCTTACCCGAAAAAGTAACAGACGAAGTAAAAGGATAAAATATCCAAGGCTTCAAAAATTTAAAATCCGTTTCTTTTTAAGAAGCGGATTTTTTTATTCAAAAACTTCATCAAAGTTCAATATATTTGAATATGCTTACAATCCAAGACGTATCTTTTGCTTACGATAAACTTCCAGTTTTGAAAAATATTAGTTTCACTATTGAACAGGGGCAACATATTGCCTTAATTGGAGCAAGTGGTTGTGGGAAAAGTACATTGCTTAAGATCATATATGGCTTGTTACATGTTGACCAAGGAGAGTTATTCTGGAATGATAAAAAATTACTAGGCCCCCTCCATCATCTGGTTCCTGGCGAGGAGAACATGAAGTACCTTTCTCAAGGTTTTGAGCTACAACCTTACCGCAGTGTATCCGAGAATATTGGGCAATATTTATCTAATTTTGAACCCAAACTAAAAAAAGATCGCGTACTTGAATTGCTCGAAATTGTAGAGATGATTGATTTTGCAGATACCAAAGTAGAAAACCTAAGTGGTGGTCAAAAACAAAGGGTAGCTTTGGCAAAAGCACTTGCCAAAAAACCAGAATTGCTATTGCTAGATGAGCCATTTCATAATATTGATAATTTTAGGCGAAGCTCTTTACGAAGAAATCTTTTTAGATACTTAAAAAGAAACAAGATTACGAGTATCACGGCTACACATGATAAAACCGATATTCTTTCTTTTACCGACCAAACTATTGTTATCCGTCAAGGAGAAATCATAACGAAAACAAAAACTCAAACCTTATATCAAAACCCTACAGATTATTATGTTGCTTCTCTTTTTGGAGAAGTAAATGAAATCAAACTTTCTTCAATAGGCAAAGAAAGTGACAAGAGCATTCTTATTTATCCTCATGAAATAACGGTGAACCAAAATTCGGGATTTAAAGCTCGAATAAAAAACTCCTATTTTAACGGAAGCCATTATTTAATTGAAGCCGTTTTTGGCAATGCAATCATATTCTTTGATCATTACACAAAACTTAAGGCTCCCAAAATGGTCGGAATCCAAATAACAGATGATATTATTTCAAAAAGACTAAAATTATAATTTTTATAGGTAAGCAAAATATCTTAAAGCTTGCCTGTTTCTATTATTTTGAATTCTAACAAATTGTTTAAACATAATTTCCCTTCTTACAAAAAGGTATTCTTTATGTATTCTTTTTACTTGCGATGTACTCCTAATGTACCCTTGTAAAAAAAAAGAAACCGCGTTGTTCATAATATATCTATCAAAACTCTTAATTATGAAACCTAAAATACATTACCTCGTTTTTATTGCCATTCTTTTCACAACCAGCACATTATTATCTCAACAATGGAATCCAAGACATCCTGGCTGGACAGATAGTTTTAAAGCTAATGGTTTTTGTTGGTGTAACTCTAGCAATTTTGATCACGGTATTGGTACAAAAACAGTATCTATTAATGGTACTAACTATAAAATAATCGATATCTGCGATGAGCTAAAAAAACACCCGCTATATAGAGCTTATCAAAATGGTGATGCCCCATATAATGATATACAATGCGGTAATGGTCCTGCCAACGACGCTCCCGACGAAACCGGATGTCCAGGCAGAACCGATATAGGGCCTTCAGGATGTAATGAAATTGGTCCCAAATGGGATATGGAATGGTTAAAAACTAGACCACGATTTGGCGGCGATGACAATACTGGTGACAATAATGGTCCAAGTGTTACCTTTACAACTCCGATAAATAATGCATCTTATATTGCTCCTGCAACCATAAAAGTTGTTGTTAATGCAACCGACACAGATGGTGTAGCCAATGTACGTCTCTATATCAATAATACTTTTATCAGACAAGAGAATGTAAATCCATATGAGTGGAATCAAAATAATCAGGACAACCAACTAAAAAATCTAACTTCGGGTAGTTATACCTTAAAAGCCGAAGCCACGGATCAAAAAGGCAATATTACTACTGAAACTATTGTTATTAGCATAAATCAAGATGGAGATACTAATACTGGGGCAGTTACATTTTTAGGGCAAAGTATTAATAAATACATTAGTTCTGAAAATGGTTCTAGATCTATGCGTGCCAATCGTAATGAAGCGGGAAATCAAGAACAGTTTATCGTTGAGTCTGCAGGTGAAGGAACAATAAGTATAAAAGGAAATAACGGAAAATACGTAAGTTCTGAAAATGGAAATAAAGCCATGAACTGTAATCGCAACGCTATCGGAAGCTGGGAAAAATTCAAATTAGAACCATTAGGCGGCGATCTTTATGCTATTAAAGGAAATAATGGAAAGTATGTAAGTCACGAAAATGGTAGGAATATGGGAGTTTTTTGTAACAGATCAAGAATAGGATCATGGGAAAAATTTACAATAAAGGGCTTAGATGACTCTGTGCTTAATGCGTTGCGAAATACTCAAGAACAACCTCTTGAAAAAAAGATACATCTATTTCCTAACCCTTCGACTATAGAACAATTTACAATACAGGTCACTGCTTTGCAAGAAGAAACAGGATCGATTGAGATTATAGATTTAAATGGGAAGACCATTGCCTTTAAAAATTTGAGCATGATTAAACCTGGTACACAAAATATTAGAATAGATGATCTAAAAAACTTAGTAACTGCACAAGGGTTGTTTGTAGTAAGAGTTATGGTTGGTTCTGATTCTTTTGTAAAACAAATAATCATTAAATAAACCTATTATGCATAAAAAAGCAGTGTTAACTTAATACCTCAACACTGCTTTTTATTCTAAAATTTCTTTAACTTAAGTTCTTTCCCATCAAATACTGCATAGGTATAATGCACAATCCAATCTCCAAGATTGGTGTACTTGGATTGTTCATTTAATTGGATTTCCATTGGGAGGTGTCGATGTCCAAACACAAAATGATCTCTATGTGCATCTTCAAGTTTTCTTTTACAATATTGTACCAACCACTCATTTTCTTCTCCTAAAAAAGTAACATCTTCATCGCCCGAGATCAACTTGTTTTTTACAGATAAGTATTGCGCAAGTTTAACTCCTAAATCGGGATGTAGCCATCTAAAAAACCATTTTGCAACCGGATTAGTAAACACTTTTTTCATTCGCTTATACCCTTTATCTCCAGGACCTAAGCCATCACCATGACCAATGAAAAACTTAGTTTCATTAAATGTAAATTCCTTTGGTTTATGATAAACCGGAATATTTAGTTCTTCTTCAAAATAACCATTCATCCATAAATCGTGATTACCTACAAAGTAATACACCGGTATACCTGAATCAGTAATCTCTGCTAATTTCCCTAAAGTTCTGGTAAACCCTTTTGGCACTACTGTTTTATATTCGAACCAAAAATCAAAAAGATCCCCTAATAAAAAGATGGCTGCGGCATCCTGTTTAATTTCGTCTAACCATTTTACAAACTTTTGCTCTCTGGGGAAACTCTTTTCAGAAGTGGGAGCCCCCAAGTGATTATCACTAGCGAAATATATTTTTTTCCCTTCAGGAAGGTTCATAAGCCATATTTATAATGTAAATATAAGAAAAGCATGCCAAGAGCTACGGGTTTAATGATTATCCGAAGCATACCACTCTGCATAAGAGGTATCTGTTTCTTGAAGTTTAAGAGAATGCAAATCGATATTGTCCGGAAGTCTAGATTTAATTTTTCGAGCAAAATCGATTACCATATTCTCACTTGTAGGCTGATAATCTACTAAGATCACATTATGACCTCTATCTTCTAGTTCTTTTGCCAATTCTATATGTGGAGTGTTTTTATTAAATACCGTAGCATGATCAAAAACATCTTCAATATCTTCCTTTACAATTTTCTTAAGATCACCAAAATCGATTACCATACCTAATTTTACATGAGATGTATCTGTAATTGGGGTTCCGATTACAGTAACACTAAGTTTATAGCTATGCCCATGAACATTTCTACACTTACCATCATATCCATACAATGCATGGCCGGTCTCGAAAGAAAATTGTTTAGTGATACGGATTTTACTCATCTTTTATTTTATAATTTTTTGCAAAGTTACGGAAGATTACCTTCTCTTCCTTCTGTTTATAAAGTAAACCACTACAAGTATAATTCCTAAAATTACAAACAGCCCGTTACCGCCTAAAAAGTTGAATATTTCCATTGGTTATTTTTTAAATTTTTTTAATGCATTCTTTGTGAACTCCGACAATACCAACTCACCAGAAATCGCAGCACGTTCTTGTAGTAATTGATCCCAATGTTCTGTTCCTTTCCACAACACTTTTTTCATTTGTTGCGTTGCTTCGGGGTTATATTTTGCGAGTTGTTCTGCAAAAAGTTGTACTTCTTTATCTAGTTCTGCTACAGTTTCAAAAACTCTAGCATATAAACCATTCTCTTTGGCCCAATATGCATTTTTCCATTGAGAAGCATCCCAAGCAAGTGTTTCAAAAGCCGCCACCCCTATTTTTCTAGATACAGCTGGTTCGATTACAAATGGTCCTATACCAATTGCTAATTCACTTAATTTAATCGAAGCAGTCTCGGTAGCCAAGCAATAATTGCATGCCGATGCTAACCCTACACCACCACCAACAGTTTTTCCTTGAATTCTTCCTATAATTGGTTTTGCACATTTGCGCATTGCATTGATAACATTAGCAAATCCAGAAAAGAATTGCTCCCCTTCTTTAAGGTTAGAAATTGCCATAAGTTCATCAAATGAAGCTCCCGCACAAAAAGCACGATCTCCCTGTGATTTTAGTATTATAACATAAACATTAGTATCATTAGATAATTGATCAAATGCCTTGGTTAACCTCTCTAATAATTCTGATGGAAAAGAGTTACTGGCGGGATGGCCAAATTCTATAGTTGCGATATGATTTTCTGTATTAACATATAAGCTCCCATTAGCTCGTGTTGTGGTCATATGATACGTTTTAAGGTAAAAGTAGCAATATTTTTTTCTGTAATTAAAAAAGAATTTCAAAAAAATAACATTTTAACATACTGGAAACTAAACAGTTAATCGTTATTAATGAAATTTAATAGAAATATATGTGTAATATGAAGTAACAAAACCTTTTTCGATGACACTTTATTAATACAAACTATAATAGTTTGAGTTTGTGTAGTTGGGATGCCGGGTAATCTAGGGGTAGCGTTACCCGGTATTACTTTTTAATAAAATCAATATTATTCAGTTTTAATGTTAATAATGCACATTGTATTGTGTATTTAATGTTAAAAACTAATAATAACTACACAATTAATAATACTTATTAAATAATTAACATGACTTATATTTATATCATGTTAGAACAATTTTTTGAAAAAAACAGATTAAAAATAGGGCTTATTTTAATATTAATTTATTCTCTATTAATGATATTGGCATTCATTTTTTAAAATGAATTAAGATTTAGTTTCGAAAAATACGTAGAGTTACGTATTTGATTATCAGTTCACTACTTTTAAATTTGGGTTATGGTAAAAAAATATTTCGGAAAATATCGATTAGAGATTTTAATGGGTTCGACTTATTTGTTAGCACTTTGGATCATTATAAGCATTATTACTTCAGGAAGATAGAGGGATATATTTCCTTTTAAATTGTATCGCTAGGGCAATACCTCTGATAAGCATCCAAACAGAAATGGCAATCCAGACACCATGCAATTGCAGATCAAAATATCTTGCGATCAATAGTGTGGGTATAAATCCAAGAAAAGTGGACCCTAACAGTACATTGCGAAGATATCCTGTTTCTCCCATCCCTTTAAAAATACCATCCCCAACAAATGCTAAAGCGTTTATAGGCAACATCATCACGACGATGTAAAAGAAATCTAAGAAAATCGTCATAACTTCTTTATCCTTAGAGAAGATTAGGCCTAATTTTTCTGGAATCAACAATGCTATTCCTCCCAAAACACAAGCCACAATTATACCGTATACAGTTACTTTTTTTGCCATTTTTACTAAAGTAGTATAGTCTTTGGCTCCTAATAATCTTCCTCCCAAAATATTTCCAGCTCCCCCATAACCATCAATAAAAAATGCAAAAAACAACCATAATTGTATAGCAATACTATGCGCTGCAATATAACTTGTACCTAAACTAGTTGCTTCTCGAACTGCTAATATTAAGGTTATATTTAGTGCTAGCGATCTAATAAATAAATTGCCGCTCATAACTAAAAAACGTTTCATTTCAGGGTGCCATAATTTTTCAAGTCTTAAAGAAACCTCAGTTTTCTTAAGCAGTAGAATCAAAGATAACACGGCCATCAAAATCTGTGAAATCAAACTTGCCCAAGCTGCCCCCTCCAAATTCATGGGGTTTATCAAATTGTCTATACCGTATACCAAAATAAAATCAAGGCCAACATTGGTTACCACCCCTATTAGGGCAATCACCATAGGCCAAAATGTATTCTGTAGTCCTCTAAAAATACCAAAAATTGCAAATACAAAAAGTGATAATGGAAACCCCCAAACACGAATCTCATAATACGAAATACAGTATTCCAGTACTTGTCCTTCGGCTTTTAACAACACAAAAATTTCTTTTATAAAAGGAACTGTAGCAATCAAGATTGTAATACTTAAACCAATATTAAATAGGATAGCCTGCGCAGGTAATGTTTTTACTTCATCCAATCTTCCAGCTCCCAAATATTGAGATATAATTGCAGAGATCACCGCTCGAGTTTGTGCCAGTACCCATATAAGCATAGAAAGAAAAGAGCCTACAATACCAACAGCAGCAAGCGACTCTGTTCCTATTACAGGTATATTTCCAACAATGGCTGTATCGGTAGCCGATAATATGGGTTCTGCAATCCCCGATATTATTGCAGGAATTGCTAGTTTATTTATGTTCTTGAAACTTATTAGTGCACTCATATAACAAGCTCGTAGCAATAAAACGGGTGTTCACTTTGTTTAGGAAAATATATATTCCCTAATCGCTGATATCCACGCGTTTCATAAAATTTTTGATTACGTAAATTTTGACTAAACGTGTCTAACCGTACTGATTGATACTTATTCTGTCTTGCAAAATTTTCTGCAAAATCCATTAATTGTTGTGCATATCCTTGTCCCCAATAATTTGGATCAATAGCCAAACGATGAATGTATAAATTCTTATGATTATCTGTGAGCCACGCAACAGGGATATATTCTTTATCTACTATATCTGTCACTACAACAATCCCCTTAATACATTGCTCTTCTTCTAAGACATATAATTCTTGCAATTCGATATCTGTTTGAAAACGTTCTTTTGCCGGATAGTGCTCATTCCATTGATAGATTCCTTTGTTAATCATCGCTTTGGCACAAGCCTGTGTCAAGGAGAAAATCGAATTCAAATCAGATGGTAATGCTTTACGAATCATACTTTTTTTGCGAAGGCCAAAAATACTAACTTTATATTGTAGATAATAGGGCTTATCCATTTTCTAGAGCAGATTTAGATAAATTTTAAGAAAACAAACGTATATCTTTACTCATATATGAATCTACAATTGACATAAAATCGTAATTTTGTCGTCTTAATCACAAATCAGGCTTACGGAATGAAGAATATACTTATCCCTATAGGATTATCTGAAAATTCGGTAACAACCGATCTTCTTCAATATGCCATTGATATGGCAAAAGAACTTGGTGGTACGATATACGCCGTAGAGGCTTATAAAGAACTGCCTAGAGCCGGTAGTCTTCCTTCGGTAAATAAAACGCTTAAAGAAATTACTATTTCTTCAATTGAAGAAAAGTTAAGCGGATTGGATAAAAAAGGCGTAAAAATAATTGCGCTTCCTTTAGAAGGTGAATTATTAGAATCTATCCCCAAATTTAATTTAGAACATGCTATTAACTTAATTGTTCTAGGTCCAGAAAACGGTAATGTAAATGACCCTTATTTTCTTGGAGAAACCTCTGGAAGTTTAGTCAAAAAAACTGAAATTCCGGTATTGATTGTTCCTACAAACTTCAAATTTTCGCCTTTTAAGACGGTTCTAATGGCCGTTAAATCGGGTACGGTAAAAAAGAAAAATGCACTTGCTCCTATAAAAGAAATTTTAAGTATTTTTAATGCCAAAATGAAGCTGCTTCAAGTAAAGACTGCAAATTTTTTACCCGAAGATTCTGAGTTTCAAAATGACTTAGGAGAAATTGTCACGTCATATAAGTCTTCGGAAAACGCTACTTTATTTCAAGGTGTTTTAGAACATTTAAATGAGAGTCATCCTGATTTGATTTGCGTTTTTAGACGGAAAAGAGGTTTTTTTGCCAAGCTTTGGGAAGAAAACACTATACTTAAAAAGGATTTTGAAAGCAGAGTTCCTTTGTTGGTTTTACGAGGAGCCGATTAAATAGATTCGGGGATGTAGCTCAGCTGGCTAGAGTGCTTGACTGGCAGTCAAGAGGTCGTGGGTTCGAGTCCCATCTTCTCCACTTTTATAATCAAAGAGTTACGATATTAGTTATCGTAACTCTTTTTTTTAGATTATTATGCTCTAGAGATAAGTTTTGATGATGTCATTTCCAAAAAATAAGTTCCTGATTCTTTATGCTTATTAAGTCACAAAAGAAAAAAAATCAAAAATCAAGATAACAATTATGAAATTATAGTCACTAATAAGTGTGCTATGCGTTTATATAAAGAGAAGAAGAGTTCTTAGGGTCTCTTTTACAAGAAAGTAGATGATTTTTTTACGTATCCAGAATTATAGAATGAAAGAAATAAAACCCTATTAACCCGATCGAATTATTTTTTAATTGCTTTTGAAGCATTCAACTTTTTGAAGTCCAAGTCGTTAAAAAGATAATAAAATTATAATGAAACAAAAAAAATATGCTCTTAAATCACAAATTTATACTACAAGATTTATAAATTTTACGTAGTTTGTAGTCAACAATACAATCTTATATCATGGGTAACAAAGTCATTATCTACGAGACTAATTTAAAAAGTGAAACGTTAAGGATTCTAACAAGTCTTTTTTAGTATTTAATCAATTTTATAGGAATAGTAATTAGTGTATATGCGATTTATCTTTTCTTTTCTAATTATTTTATTAATTTCTAATACTTCTGTTTTTTCGTATGATAAAATCGACTCTGTCGATTATAACAAGCATTATCAACAAATAAATGTGGTACAAGATTCTCTGTTTAAAAAAACATATCAAGAGTTATCTGACGCATATTATAATATTCAGCATAAAGATTCGATTAAAGCTCGTATTTATATAAACTACTATTTAAAGAAAGCAAAAAAACATCAAGATTCTGTTAGGCTTGCAGATGCCTATTACATGTTACTGGGGCAAAGCCTAAATAATCTACCTGTTGCCCTTAATTATTGTGATAGCATTATCGATTTTACGAAACATATTAAACATAAATATTACCCCGCCAGAGGATATATTGGTAAAGGAATTGTCTTATCTAAATCTAAAAAATACAATGAAGCTTTAGAGTTTTATTTACTGGCCTTGCAATATGCGGAAGCTAATCAAAATATAGGTCATATCATTGCCTGCAAACACAATATTGCAATACTAAAAAATACTTTGGGCAAAAGTAAAGAAGCACTAATTATCTATCAAAACAATTTAAAAGCTATAAAAAAACAAGATACTGTGCAATATCTTAATTATTATATAACTACATGTTATCAACTAGGAGATAGTTATAATCGTCTCGAAGTTCTAGATTCTGCACAATTTTATTTTAAAAAAGGCATTGCAAAAAGCTTATCTAGTTCATCCAAATACTTGTATCCAAACCTCTTGTCGGGTTATGGCATTAATAGTTATCTTAAAGAAAATTATACTGTTGCGATTGATAGTATAACAAAGTCACTTGAGTTGTTATCTGAAAATCCAAATAATTCTAACTATCGTATTAATCAATTATTTCTGGCAAAAACGTATTTAAAACTTAACAAGCCTCATAAAGCCTTCTCATACCTAAAAGAAATAGACACCTCTATTAAAGAATCCAACTATAGTAATTTGTTAAGAGATACGTTTGTTTTGCTCATCGAATACTACAAGGCTAATGATGATCAAGATCGACAACTAGAAACTATGGAAAAACTCCTTAAGTATGATCGAATAAGTAAACAAAAAGAAAAAATTCTTAATACCAATATCATTAAAAATTATGATACTGCTCAACTTATAAAAGATAAAGATGAATTAATTATAGGGATACAAGCTAAAAGTAAAAAATTACAATATCGCTTTCTTATAATCGCTGTGCTTATTATTAGTCTAATTACCTTCTTCTATTTTTATTATTTTAAAAAAGAGAAGAAGGTGTTTGAAGAAAAATATACAGACTTATTACATAAATCTGTAAAAAGAAAAAAATCAACCAAGCAAATAGAGATTGCTCCAGAAATTATCGAAAATATAATTTACAGACTTAACAAGTTTGAGGAGGATCAGGAATTTTTAAAAAATGACCTCACCATGGCCAAAGTTGCCAAAAAGTTTAAAACCAATTCTTCATACTTGTCTAAGGTTATTAATACACATAAAAAACAAAATTTTGCTAACTACTTAAATGATTTACGTATCGATTTTTGTATCGAAAAAATAAAAACAGATAAAAAATTTAGAAGATATTCTATCAAATCAATTGCTCTAGAGTCGGGGTTTAATAATATCCAATCGTTTTCTGCGGCTTTTCAAAAAAGAATTCATCAAAATCCTTCAGATTATATTCAAAAAATAGAATATTCTAAAAATCAATAGATTACAGGTGTTTTGCTCGCTTATTTTCATTAAAATTTATAAATCTTGAGCATCTCTTTACAAATCTTGGGGACTACCCACAAAAAAACACTTTAAATTCCATATCCATTAGATACATTTATCTCATAAATCTTAAAAATACTCACACAATGAAACCTAAAAATTCAAAAACACTCTCATTAAACAAAGTTAATGTTACACGTCTTACTAATAATTCAAAAATAAAAGGAGGGTCTCATGATGGTTGTTGTAGTAACGGGGGTCAAGAAATCTCTGTAATTAGAACCTGTCCTCCGGGTCCTATTCTTATTATAGCACAATAATTTTCTTTTACTTGAGATTATAATACCAAATATTGGGTATTAAAAAACAACCCCCGGGTAACTAATCCGGGGGTTTTACATTGAAACTTAGTAGTAGTATTTAACACAAACTCAACTTATACTAATTATGATTGTTTCAAATGTATTTTGTTAGGTTGTTTATTATGGCGCGAATATAAGTGCTATTGTCCAATTATCGTTGCAATTTTTTGATGATAAATAACATTTAACAATGCCGTAATATCTTCTTAAAATCACTGAATTTAACACATTGAAAATCAAATTTTAATTCATTCTCTAAGGTGTTTCTACCCTTTTCGTTAGCATATTCTCAACGGTTTTTATTCCAAATTCGAAATTAATGCATTATCATATTGTTAATTTATCAAAATTTGTACCAAATGCTGTGTAAATTGATAAAAAAACCCTCATGGTAACTACTCCATGAGGATTTTACATTGAAACAAATCATATGTGCAATTTTACAAACTCAACTTATTACATATAATTATTATTGTTTCAAATTATTTTAAAAAATTCCTTCTTACTCAATAGTAAGGGTAAAGGCTTGAGCGATGTCTGTATCTCCTCCTGCACCGGCTAATGTTCCATCATTTGGTTTTGTAGGCTCGTGTCTTAGTGTAACAGTAAATGTACCTGTACTAGCATCACCTGTTTCCAACTCAAATTCAAGACCAACTGGGTTTGTTCCTGTTAGTGGTGGATAATCAGCCTCAGTGTCTGTATATGTCGTTACAACGTTAAGTCCTCCTGCTGCTTCATAAAAAAATTGGTGCTCATCTGCTTCTGGTTCGATATCATCTTCTCTTACATTATCTGCAGGGTTTACAGTTTCATTTAGTATACCTATAGAACCAGTATAGGTGGTATTGGCTGCCAAATTTCCAGAAACTGTAGCCACAGGAGCTACTGGTCCATCTCCACCATCTTCATCAAACACTCTTAAAGTAACTACATCAGTTCCTGCTGTTAAGGTTACGGTCATCGTAGTTATTAATTCCTCTGGGTTTACTGGTGCTGGGTTATCATCATCATCTGAACATGAAACGAATAGAGTTCCTGCTAAGAATAAGATCGATAAAAATTTGCGTGTGTTCATCATTATAAAATTTAATAGTTAAAAGTTAGTCTTAGTATAAAATTCCTCCCTACTTCATCAGCAAAATAGCGCTGGCGATTTAGGTAGTTTCTATAGTTTTTATTTAAAATATTATTAATAGTTGCTCCTATTTTTACAGCACTATTTTTACCAAGGGGTAATAGGATATCTGCATTAGCATGCAACAAATGATATGCTGATGGCGGAGTATTGATTTCCAAAAGAACATCCTGTCTTATTTGTGGTGAAAACACCTCTATATTAGGAGGGAATTCATTTTGCCTGAAAACATATTCGCTCTCTACAGACATTTGTAATCCTAACCAATCTTCTTTCTGAAAGGTCAATTTGTTATTAAAATTAGGGGCCGGTATATTAATTAATGGAGTGTCATCATCGGTTTCTTTTCCTTTAACAATCGAAAAATTATGATCCGTTCTCCAGTTGCTATGTAATTGTGTATACAGTTTTGCATCTAGTCCTAAGAATCTTGCGTCTGATTGCCGGTATTCCCAAACTGGAAAAGCACCTCGTAACGACAACTCTATATTGGTAGGTTCTAGTAGGATATAGTCGTTGATCAAATTAAAATACGGAGCTATCTCCCATCCCCATGCTTCACTATTTTTTTGAAGTGAAAAAGATAGTTTATGAGAGGTCTCCTGATCAATCCTAAGGTCTCCTAACTCGATCCTTGCTGCAGAATGATGTAGACCATCACTAAACAACTCTGACGGGTTTGGTGCTCTTTGAGACAGTGCATAGTTGGCTCGAAGTACATAATCATCTTTAAATTGATAATTTAATCCAACAGTACCCGAAAAGCTGTGATAATCAAACTTAGGATTTGTGAGCCATTGTGAGCCAAAATCCCCTATGATTAAATCCGAAAATTCGGCATCGTACCCTCTTTCGGTCCATCTGGTTTTTTGATAAAATTTCTTAGCATCAATTTGGTTATAGTCATATCTAATACCTGCATCCAAGACTACGTCATTAATAATATATTCTCCGGTAAAAAATACTCCCGCATCATATTTATTATAATCAGGTATTAACCTTCTTACTCCTGTCGAGGGATCCGCAAAATTCTCTTGGTATCGCAATACAATCCCAGTATCTAAAGTAACATCAGATTTAGAATCGAATTTAAAATCCGAAGTAAAGCTGTGTGTCGTTAATTCTAAATCAATACTTGGTATTTTTCTTAGCGCTGCTGTCTGTCGAATATCAAATTCAAATCGTTGATTATGTTGAAAATCGTATTGAGCAGTTAATTTTCCAAGTTTTTCAAATCTTTTAAAATATCTTAATCTCCCCAAATGATGCGTTACTTCTTGTTTTGGATTATCGATATCGTAGGTAAAATCCCTAATAACTGTAGGTTGACTACTATTAATAGATTCAATGAGATCATCTACATTACCTATATGAGATGCTGTCAGAACTCCAATTTCAGAATCAAAAAACGAGTAGAACACATCCCAGCCATGGGTAAATTTATTTACTCCAAATCCAAGAGATGCTCCTTTTTCAAAAAGACCTGTATTTGAGAGTATATAATCTGGTGCTTCGACATCTCCAAAACGTTTTAGTGTCCCTTGTCCTTTTATAAACCACCCGCTTTCATAGCCTTTGATGATTTCAGACGTAATCGATCCTCCTCGACCATTAGATGCTCCTGTAACTACTGTTTTACCTATTAACGTGTCCTTTGCAGGTGCTCTACTTGGTTCCATAACAATAACACCTCCAATAGCATCACCTCCATAACGCAAGGCTGCGGCTCCTTTTACCACAGTTACATTACCCGCAGTATTAATGTCAACATTTGGAGCATGTTCATCTCCCCATTCCATATCCTGCATTCTAACCCCGTTGTTCATAATCAGTACTCTACTTCCTGTTAACCCTTGTATTACAGGTTTTACAATCGTAGAACCTGTATTCAAAGAAGAGACTCCCGTAATTTCACGAAGTGCATCTCCCAAAGAAGCACTGCTGTACTTCTCAAGAATGCTTTTACTGATGGTTTCTTCTTGCGATGAAGAAGTTTGATTGGGTTTTGCTCCGGCTACTTTTACTTCTTGCAATTCATTTAAATGATGCTCTAAATAAAAATCCTTTTTAGAAACTTTACTCAAGTCAATCGTTACTACTTGCGAATTACAATCTTCATGAGATATGGTAAACGCATATGAAGTAGCACATAATCCTGATATAGTATATTTACCGCTAGCATCTGTTAACATAGTTGTACTATTATACGTTATAGTAGCTCCTTCTAAGGGTACGCCATCGTGAAAATCTATTACACTGCCAGAAAGTGTTTTATTGCAATCTTGAGCAAATAAGACGGTTATCCCGAAAAAAAACACGAGTGTTAATGTGTATTTATTCATTTATGAATATGTATAGTTTTAATATTTAGATAAAATTTACCAATAGATTAATTGAGGTTAACTCAACTATTATGGTTTATTTCATTGCTAAACATAATAAGAGATCGATACTGCTAGTGCAGTATATATTTTTATTTAATTAAGAAATAAATTAGGCAGAAGGAGGTGCCTTATTTAAAAGAGAATAGTTAATCGTAGTATCAAAATAGTTTTGTTCGTAGTTTATTCTAACTACATCGGCAGGGATAGTAATGATACAGGGTACCTCTATCGTTTCTGCATTAAGAAAACCATCACTTTGTTTCTCTGAAGCAAGAAGGCAAATTTGACAATCCGTATCACCCGCATCATGACTTAACACATGCGTATCTGCCAATTGTATCAAACAAAACAAGGCAAGAAATATAGAAGCGATAATGGATCTATTTGACTTCATTACGACAAATAAACAAAAAAAAAGATAAAAAATTGTGTTTTTTGTTGTTCTACTATGTTAAACTATTACAAATTTGATGGTTTTTTGCGTTATTATTGCCAAATCTTTTGGTAAATTACTGTCTTCCCAAGGGTGTTTTGCTCCAAATACATGGTTAGCTCCTTCTACGAGGAAGAGTTCACTATTTCGACTCCAATCATGTACCTGTTCTCCTTCTTGTACCAAAACAGTTGGATCGTTAGTACCATGAATAATTAAGTGCGGGATGTTTATTTGTTTTGTTGCATTAGCAATAGTAAGTCGATCTTCATTTTCTATAAATGACGTATAAAAAGAAAAATAATGCGGCATTTGTTGTTTTGTTCTTCCGTTTTCTATAAAATATACACCTTCTTTTTTCCAACGTTCAAAAACTGCTCCCTTTGGGAAACGGTTTTTATAGTCCGATACGCTCGCCCAAGTAATTAGTTTTGTTATTCTAGAATCTTCAGCGGCTTTAATAATTGCTATCCCACCTCCTCTAGAGTGGCCAATTAATGAAATATTTGAAGGATTTACTTGATCTCGATATAAGAAGTCATTAGATGTAACCCAATCGATTACAGTTGCTAGATCATTTAGCTCCTTAATAAATGTATTGTTCCCAAAAGCTTCTAAATCGGGGAAATCAATGGGCTGTTCTGGAGTTCCACCATTATAAGAAAAATTAAACTTAATAAAGAAAAATCCGGCTTTGGCAAATGCTTGTGCAACCAAATCCCAAGCTCCCCAATCCTTAAAACCTTTATATCCATGACAAAAAACAACAATCGGTTTTTCCTTTTCGTTTTCTTCAAAAAACACATCCACCAAAATTGGTTTTTGATGCTTTCCTTTGATCTGAATATTTTTAGTTCTGGTCATCATAATGATTAAACTTCTTTTTGAATAAACGGGGTTTCAACATCAAAAATCTCAAGAATTAATTTTTTCAACTGAATTAAAAATTCATCAAATACATAATCCGTGATTTGATGATTTGCCTTACCTCTAATACTTTCTTTGGTACCAAACTTAATAAATCCTTCCTGAAGATTTTTAAATGATATGATACCGGCCTCGAATGGTTCGGCAGCGGGATGTTCTTTTTGCTGCATATACCCATATGCCAATACCTGAATGGCTTTACTATATTTGTAGTCGTCGGTAATAATATCCCAATCCATTAATACTACATCGTTACGAGTTACGCGACCAGTTTTGTAGTCTATTACTCTAAGTACACCATCTAATTCATCAATACGATCTACTTTTCCTTTGATTACAATCGGAAAATCAAATTCGGTAAAGCCTATTGAAGTCTTAAGATTACTTTCAATAGCTATTATTTTAATTTGACTTCCTGTTTTTATTAATTTCTCTTCTGATTTGAGAAAGTTAAGTACATATTTTTTGGCCACTTCAAAAATCAAAAGATTTTTACCTTGAGAAATATCCAAGTCCGAATATACTTGTTTGAATTGAGTTTTAATTTCACTACCCACCATACCTTTCATTTTCTTGATGTGTTCCAGTGTAAGAAAGGTGTTTTCTATAGGTTTGTAAAAGTTTTCTAGTGTATTATGAATTACTGTACCCAGCGTATTTGCTGCTATTGTTTCTTCAACCTGATCCGTTTCTTTTATACCCAAAACATATTTATAATAAAAATCTAATGGATTTCTTATATAAGAAGTAAGTGCCGAGGGAGATAATCCATGAGCAGCTAATGCTTTTAATTTTATTAAAATCTCTTCATTTTTTTCTACTTGTAATGGTAGGTTTTCAAGTTTCGGCACCTCTGAAGCAACAATATACTTTGTGAGTGTATGATTTGGTCTTTTGTCAATTTCTAACTGAAGTAAAAACCTACTTTTCTCTCCTCCTCCCACACCTTCGTCTTCGGTATCATACAATACATATACATTCTTGGCCCTTTGTATCAATCGATAAAAGTGATAGGTGTATATGGCATCTTTTTCTTTGTATGTAGGAAGGTTATATGCTCTTTTCAAATCATAAGGGATAAAAGAATTCATGCTTTTTCCTGCAGGCAATACCCCTTCATTTACCGAACTTATGATTACCGTTTCAAAATCTAAACATCTGGATTCTAACATGCCCATAAATTGTAGTCCACTAAACGGTTCTCCAGAAAAATCCAACGTTTCTGTCATCAAAAGATCTTTATATAATGTGTGTAAAGATTTGATGGTATTGAGATATTGATATGTGCTCTGTATTGTTGATAGCTTATTAAATACCAAATGAAAATGGTAGACATATTCGAGTTCTAGTGCATTCTTTTCTTTGTCAATAGCTTCTTTTAGCCTTTGTATAAGGGTCCTGCAATTTTGGAGTGCAGTATCTACATTTTGCCAGGGCCTAAATAATAATTCAAGCACTTCTTTTTCTTTGGTTGACCCGTGTTCAAGTAATTTTTCTAAAGAGGGAAAAACGACATTCTCTTTGGATATTGTCCTTGTCAATACTCTAGCAGTACGACCTAACAACCTATATGCCGGAAGACTGTTTAAAATTTTAAGTACAGATTTAAAATATAGTCCTTCTTTGTTAGTGTTTTTATGAAGATTAAATAGCAGTTCAAAAAAACCAGTTATAGGTGCTTCTTTAAGGGGCAAACCCATGGTAATATTAATCGACTGAATGGTATCTGGTAAGGTATTAAGTAATGGTTGTAATAAGCTTTCGTCTGCCAATACTAATGCCGTCTTTTCGATATCCACATTAGGAATCTTACCCAGAATTTGACCAACATACTTCGCCTGTCCTACATTTTTGGGTACGCCTATAAGCTGAATGTCTTTTTTTTCTGAAAAATTAGTATTGATCCACTCAAAAGGTTGTGTTTTATAATACTCCCATTGTTCTTTATAGGTACGTAAAAACAATGAAGCTTCGTGATACCGGTTATTCATAAAAAATTCATCTCCATCCCAATATGCCTTAGCTAAACCAGCATTTAATAAGGTTTGAAAAATTGTTTGCTCTGCATTATTTAGGGCATTAAACCCGACTAAGATATGTTTTCGTTTTTCATTTTCAATATAAGTAAGGATATCCTCTGAAGCTTTTCGGTATAGCAGTCCTTGATACCCTGTTTTTTTTGCGATCAACTTCTCTTTAAAAGCATCGTAGTAATCTTTTAGGCTTTCCCAGAATTTTATGTAGTTCTGCACTAAAGCAGTTTTTTCTTTTTGTAAATACCAATGATTTAAATCCTGAATCCCGGATAAGTATGAAAAAAAGCTTTTATGATCTATGCAGTATCTATCGATTTCATTAAAATCATAAATTAAGGTTTGCGCCCAATTGCTAAAAGTTTCAAAATCTTCTTTCTCGAGATGAGGATGGGTTTCTCGGTATGTTTCATAGAATTCAAATAGCGCTTGCACATTATCTATTTGCTGTAATCCAGAAATTCTAGTAATAAACTCTTCGATACTATAAATTTCGGGAACAAAAATAGTCTGATTGGGAAACAGTAGCACAAGTTCTTTTTTAAGAAACAACCCCGCTCTTTTACTAGGTACCAAAAAAATAAGATTACTTAATTTTTGTGGATCTTTACCTTGCTCCAGCAGTACTTCTCTTAAAAAACTTTTCAATTGTATAACGTTTTTATCTGTTATAAAATTTTAAGTATTGACATGGGACATCAACACTTATTTTTCTCTTACAAGTATCTAAAATAAAAAACGTCCCGATAATATCGGGACGTTTTCTAATTTATTAGTAAGAGATTTTCTTATTTCACTAAGTTAATCTCAACACGTCTGTTTTGTGCTCTACCAGCTCTAGTCTTGTTAGTAGCGATAGGCTTATCTTCACCATAACCAACAGCAGATAATCTAAATTGATCTACACCGTTTTCAGTAAGGTAATTCTTAACAGCATTCGCTCTAGAGTCAGATAATCTCTGGTTAGAACTTGCACTACCAGCACTATCAGTGTGCCCTTCTACAGTAAACTTAGCAGTTGGGTACTCTTTTAAGATTGCGATAATATCACCAAGTGCTTTGTTAGATTCTGCTTTGATACTAGACTTTCCAGAATCAAATAAGATTGTTTTTGCATACTCATTAAGAGTGTTCTGGATTTCTTCAGTTACTTCAGGACAACCATTGTTTGCAACAGTTCCAGCAACGTCAGGACAGTTATCATCTTTATCTAATACACCGTCACCATCTTTATCTTGGTAAGGACATCCATTGTTTGCAGCTGGACCAGCTTCATTAGGACACTCATCTTTAGCGTCAGTGATTCCATCACCGTCAGCATCAGGACAACCATTAAGTTCTGCTAATCCTGCAACAGTAGGACACTCATCTTTAGGATCTGGCACACCGTCACCATCTGTATCAGCACATCCGTTAAATTCTGCTAAACCAGCAGTATCAGGACAGTCATCTTTAGCATCAGTGATTCCATCACCATCTGTATCAGGACATCCATTGAATTCCTCTAAACCAGGAACATCTGGACACTCGTCATCTTTGTCATATATACCATCACCGTCTGTATCTTTACCTCCGAAAGCAAAAGTAAGACCAGCAGAATGTTGGAAATGAGTTGGAGGAAAGTTCTCCACTTCATAATCTTCAAATACATGCTTGTAAGTAGTTTGAAAGTTAAGTGCTAAATTCTCAGTTAACCAAAAGTTAAGACCAAGAGAACCGTTTAATGTTCCAGCACCTACTTCATCTACCCAAGTATAACCCCCACCTACACCTAAGTAAGGATCAAACCATCCAGTATTCAAAACGTTTTTTAGACTATAGCTAATTCTACCATCAGCAGCATAGTAAGATAAATCGTCTACAGTAACTTCTGTTCCATCAGGAAGTTCTCCAGCTTTATCTATTTTGTTAACCGACCCAGAAACTGTAAAAGTAAAACCATCTCCTATATATCTACCAACAGATAATTTGGAAACAGAAGGAAGTACGTTCCAGTGGTCACTAGCATTAAAAAATTCATCGAAAATTTCTCCTTGACTAATTAGGTCTCCCCCAGTAGGGAAAATGTCAACGGCGTTAATGCCTATAGAAACCGCCCAAGGATTGTTTTCATCTTGTGCATTCGCCGTACTAAGTCCCAGTACAAATAACGAAGCCGCTAAAAATCTGCTAAGATGTTTCATATTCAATAATTTAATTTTTAAGTGTTAATTAGAGCAAATGTAATATGTTAAACATAACTGTCAAAGACAAATCTAATAAATTTTTCTTAACAGGCCAGTAAATATAACCGTTTTCGCGGGTCTCGAAGTTTTTTATTACTGTTTTTCAACCCCAAAAAAAGTGATGGTTTTGACCACTTTAAAGAAAAACTTATCGATATATCTCGATAATTATGCTACAATTATAAGATAAAAATACCTTTTATCCTTAAATTTCTTTTAGTAATTATAAAAACATTACTTTATTTATATATATTTTATGGTGATATTCTCGTCAAAGTAAATAAGAATTTTGTTGGTTATAGTGTGTCCCATTTCCTGCAAGACATGGGCATATTCAAGAATTTGATTGGCATGAGAATGATCATATGTGCCAGTTTTATAGTCTATTATGGTTGTCATTCTATTTTTATCAATCACTACCCTGTCCGGTCTTAATAGTCTACCGTTAAAGATTATATCCCTTTCATTATACACGATATTTGTTTCCGAAAAATAAGAAGAAAGTTCTGGGTGCCTTACTACGCTTATTAACTCTTTGTTTAGCATTTCTTTATCCAAAAGAGTAATTTCTCCTTTCACATAGGCTTCATTAATTACCTTTATTACATCTTGATCTGTGTATATCAAAGACATTAGATCATGAATCAAGTTTCCTTTTTCTATGGCGTTCTTTTGAGAAGTATCCCATAGTTTACCCGAATTGGTCACTATATGCACTTTATATGTTCTTGAAAAGTCATTAAATCCTTTTAGTTGTATAACTTTGGGTTTGTAACCATCCTTTTCTTCAGAATAAGGTCTTGCCGGCTCGCCAAAGGCATATTCAACTTTTTCATGATCCCATTCTCCTAAACTCTTTAAATATCCTATAAGTTTTCCCGAGAATTTATTGGAGTTACTTTCACCTTTACTCGTAAGCTCCATTTTAGATATAACGTACAATTGTTCTTTGGCTCGAGTGAGTACCACGTATAATAGATTAAATGAATCTAGTTCTAATTGCGCTTGTCTATCCCGAACAATTTCTTGAGCCTGCTCTCCGTAATCGGCAATGTTTTTGTTATAATCCACAAAAACTTCTTGAAAACCAGCGTACTCTTCTGTACCTACAGAAAGCCAGGTTTTGGGTTCTATCTCTCTATAGATATCTATATTGGCATATGGGTATATTACACAAGAAAACTCTAACCCTTTGGCTTTATGGATCGTCATAATCTTAATAGCTTTCTCAGACTCTGGAGCTACTATACTTAACTTGTCCTTTTTGTCATTCCAATAAGAAAGAAATCCTATTACCCCTTCTGTATGTTTTTGGGTATATGAAAAAACCACATCTAAGAAGAACTGGAGATAAGCGGGCGCTACTTTGGCAAGTTTAAAAGAACTAATAATATATTCTATTGCATCGTACAAAGGTTTAATTGCCAATGGGCCAAGGTCAAATTCGATTCCTAAAGCTTTCAATCCAGATAAAAACTCTACGCTCTCACAAAACACCATTTTTTGCAAAAACCCATGTTTATCTTTAATCGAAAATCGTTCTGCAATAAAATGCAATACATTAATTTTTGCCAATAGGTTCTCGGGTTCTACAAACCAGGATAACATATCTACAATAAATTTAACTTCGGGGGCATTTTGAATCAATAGTGTTTCAGAAGAAATTATAGAGATTCCTTTTTTAGTAAGAAAATCGGCAATTATAGTGCCCTCCTTTTGTTTTCTTACGATAATACATATCTGATTTAACTCATACCCTTTATCCAGAAGCTCTACAACCTGATCATATACTTTTTGCGGATATAATTCATTTTCTTCGGCAGCATTTTTGGCTTTAATAAATGAAACATTTACATAGCCTCCTTTTTTCGAATTGGTCTCTTGGTTGTTTCCTGATACATAGAGTTCTTTATGTTTTTGATCGCTGCAATCATTTGCCAAAAAAGTAAAAAACGCATTATTAAATTTAATCACCTCTTCGTGACTACGATAGTTTCTAGGTAAATTAAGTACTTGTTTTTGCTTTACCGAAAACGGATTTTGATCTGTAGATAAATCAATAAATTGCTCGGCTTTCCCGCCTCGCCATCTATATATAGCTTGCTTTGCATCACCTACTATGGTGATTTGTCCTTTCTTTCCGGATAGCGTTTCGGTTGCCACGGCATTATCAATCAAAGGGATTAGGTTATTCCATTGTAACTCTGATGTGTCCTGAAACTCATCAATAAAATAATCCCTATACCGCTCTCCTAATCGTTCATAAATAAAAGGTGCAGGCTGATCTTGAATAGAGGTACTTATTACTGTATTAAATTCTGATATTAAAAGAATTTTTCTGTCTTTTTTTATGGCATTTAACTCTTTGTTAATAGCATTCAATACCGAAAGAGGGGTAAGGTTTTTGATTATATTTTGAAAAAGACGAATCTGGATTAAATAATGCTTAGTTTGTATAAAGCCATCTTCGATCATTGATCTAATGCTATCGATCCATTCTTTTTTGTGACTATCTAATTTATTGTTATAAAATGATGCCGTTCGGATATCTTGTTTCCAAGCTGCTTTAAAATCGATTCCCTTTTCTTTATTTGCTATTTTTTGAAAATGAACTGGTATGGAGCTTCTCGTAAAATCTTCAAACACCAAACCCATTTGCTTAATGATATCCAGAGTTTTATTTGCAATTGTAATATTGATGTCCTGCGTTTCGGTAATTTTTTTGGATAGTATTACTTTTAACTCCTCAAAATCTTGTGCGGTTTTATTTGAAAAGGCATTAACATGCTTGCGATCATTTTCGCTAAATAAAAGTTTGGCTACTTTTTGAAGTTCTAGTGTAATATCCCAACTTTTATCATCTTCAATCTTACTATTTGCAAAATCAATAATCAATCTAGTTAATTCTTGATCCAGACCTATTTTGGATATAAGCGCATCAATCGCCTCTTGTATCAATACATCTGTATCCATTTCGATTTCAAAATTCATCGGAATTCCAAGATCGTATGCAAATGTTCGGATTACCCTATGTGTAAAAGTATCTATAGTAACAATATCAAAAGCAGCATAATTATGAAGAATGCTGTTTAGAATGTTATTGGCTTTTCTTTTTAGTTTTTCTGCGGGTAAGCCTGTTTCTATAATTAATTCATTATATAAATCTTCATATTTAGATGATCTAACATCGCTACTTATGGCAATGAGGTTTTCTAGAATCCTCATTTTCATTTCGGCAACCGCTTTATTAGTAAACGTTATGGCCAAAATATTCTTATAACTATCTTTAAATTCTCCTTTTAAAAGCGTTGTCAAATACGCCTTTACCAAAGTATATGTTTTTCCTGCTCCGGCAGCGGCATTATAAACGGTAAAAGCAATGTGGGGATCCAATTCTATTTTTTTACTAAAATACTAAAAGGATATATTATTAAGCCAAGCTATGCTCAAAATATTAGACTTCAATGGTCATATAAATGATGTTTTCCGTTTTAATTAATTTATAACAATTATTAATTTTTATTCATCACTCTAATTGTTAAATTTGATGTCATTTTTATTTTTATTAATCAAAATAATAACATATGTCATTCGAATTACCAAAATTAAACTATGCCTTTGATGCATTAGAACCTCATATAGATGCTCGTACAATGGAAATCCATCATGATAAACATCATGCAGGGTATACCAATAAATTAAATGGAGCTATCGAGGGAACTGATCTTGAAGGAAAAACAATCGAAAACATTCTTATCAACCTAGATATGTCTAATAATGCTGTTAGAAATAATGGTGGTGGTTATTATAATCATAGCTTATTCTGGGAAATTATGTCTCCTAATGGTGGCGGAAAACCTTCTGGAGATCTTGCAGACGCTATTAATGCTGCATACGGTTCTTTTGATGCTTTTAAAGATGCATTTTCTAACGCAGCAGGTACTCGGTTTGGTTCTGGATGGGCATGGTTATGTGTTCATCAAGGAGGAAAAGTAGAAGTTTGTTCTACACCCAATCAAGACAATCCTTTAATGCCAGGTGTTGGTTGTGGAGGATTACCTATTCTTGGTTTGGATGTATGGGAACATGCTTACTATTTAAATTATCAGAATCGTCGCCCGGATTATGTTTCGGCATTTTTTAATGTAATCGATTGGAATGAGGTTTCTAGTCGATATGCTCAAGGGAAATAAGATTAAATAAAACTAGTATCGTAAAAACAGAAAGAGTCACAATATTGTGACTCTTTTTATATATAGATATGCTACGAAATGTTCTAAAATAAAAAAAGGTGGAAAGTCCACCTTTTTTTGCCCCAAATCTACCATGAACTTAACCTACTTATGCTATGGCTTTGCTAATATAAGACGGAAATTCATTGTGAAAAAATGTTTTAGATGAAAGGTCAAAATACTTGTTGAACTACACAAATTAACCATTTTTAACAACAAAAATTTTACGTTTTTAATACGCTCTTTCGTTTTTCCCTTCGTAAAAATTTATGAAGGCTTTGTTTACCACTCTATTTCCTCCAATTGTTGGGTAATCCCCTGTAAAATACCAGTCTCCCAGATTCTTAGGACAAGCCTTATGTAGGTTATCTACTGTTTGATATATGATTTTAACTTCGGCATTTACGGTTTTGTCGCTTAACAATTCTGCAATTTTATCACTGATTTCCTGATCTGGAAATCCATCATAAATCTCCTTGACAAAATTCTGAACTTCGGCGTCAGCCAAATTTTCCTGAGCCTTACATTTTTCATAAACTCGTTCTACCAAATCGTAATTTCCATTTTCTTTTAAAAGTTCTAATGCGGCTCTAAATGCAATTAATCCTTCTAATCTTGCCATATCAATCCCATAACAATCCGGATAACGAATTTGAGGGGCCGAAGAAACGATTACAATTTTCTTAGGTTGTAATCTATCCATCATTTTAATGATACTCTTTTTTAAAGTAGTACCTCTTACGATACTATCATCAATAATCACAAGATTATCATTAGATTTCACAACCCCATATGTTACATCATACACATGAGCAACAAGATCATCTCTACTACTATCTTCAGTAATAAACGTACGCAGTTTTGCATCTTTAATCGCGATCTTTTCTGTTCTAAGCCTAGCCGAAAGAATTTCGGTTAATCGATCATCTGTTAATGTGTCTTTTTCAGAAAGTATAGTTTCGTTTTTCTGCTTATTTAATTCATCCTGAGCTGCTTCTACCATACCATAGAAAGAAGTTTCTGCTGTATTAGGAATAAAAGAAAAAACAGTGTTTACGGTGTCATGGTCAATTTCTTTAAGAACTTGAGGCATGATTAATTTTCCTAGGTTTTTTCTTTCTTCATAAATCTCTGCATCACTTCCTCTAGAGAAATATATTCTTTCAAAAGAACACGCCTTGCGTTGTAATGGTTCGATAATCTCTTTTATAGACGTATCTCCATTATTCTTTACGATGATCGCTTTTCCTGGATCTAATTCGATCACTTTTTCAAAAGGAACATCAAATACAGTTTGTATCACAGGTCGCTCTGAGGCAACTACAACAACCTCATCATCTTTATAATAATATGCAGGTCGGATTCCGGCAGGATCTCTTAATACAAATGCATCTCCATGACCCAGCATTCCGGCCATTGCGTATCCTCCATCCCAATCTCTTGAAGATTTTCTTAGTATTTTGGCAACATTAAGTCGTTCTACAATTTGAGGAGAAGCATCAATCTTATTATATCCTTCTTTTTTTAGTTTTTTATACAGTTTGGCAACTTCAGAATCCAGGAAATGTCCAATCTTCTCCATTACGGTTACTGTATCTACCTTATCTTTTGGGTGCTGACCTAATCGAACCAAGTTATCAAATAACACATCGTTATTTGTCATATTAAAGTTTCCGGCAACGATAAGGTTACGGTGCATCCAGTTGTTTTGTCTTAAAAATGGATGAACACTCTCTACACTATTTTTACCAAATGTACCATAACGAACATGCCCAAGTAGTACCTCTCCTATATAAGGGATGTTCTTTTTTTGCAGGTCAACATTATCAGTATATTCGGGGTGATCCACCAATTCTTTATTTATTCTATCATTTATCTGAGAGAATATGTCCTGAATAGGTTGCGTCTCGCTAGAGCGAACCCTACTTATATATCGCTCTCCAGGAGGGGTGTTTAACTTAATACTTGCAAAACCGGCACCATCCTGGCCTCGATTATGTTGTTTTTCCATCATTAGGTACATCTTATTTACTCCATAAAATGCACTTCCGTATTTTTGTTTATAATACTCTAATGGTTTTAATAGACGAATAAATGCTATCCCGCATTCGTGTTTTAACGCATCACTCATTGTATTCCAAAAATTCTAAGTTGTTGTGTTGGGTAAACCATAATTAAAAAAGCCCCAAAGCATCGTTTAGGGCTACATTTATATTTAAGACAATTCTATTTCGAATTGTGTTAATTCTTTAAATTGTTGAAGTCTTTTTTGAACTTCTGCTCGATCTAAATTCTCCATTCGTTCTGTTCCAAATTTTTCGACACAAAAGGAAGCCAAATTGGATGCATGAATAATTGCTTTTTTCATATTCTCAAAAGAGAGATCACTTGTTTTGGTCAAATACCCTGCAAAACCTCCTGCAAATGTATCGCCAGCTCCTGTTGGATCAAAAACTTCTTCTAAAGGTAATGCCGGTGCAAAGAAAATCTGTTCTTTATGAAACAATAATGCCCCATGCTCTCCTTTTTTAATCACAACATACTTAGGCCCCATCTTTTCGATAGCTCTGGCTGCTTTTACCAAAGAATATTCTCCACTAAGCTGTCTTGCTTCTTCGTCATTTATAGTAATTACATCTACTTTGGCAATAACTTTGTGCAAGTCCTCTATAAATGCATCTTCCATCCAGAAGTTCATAGTATCAAGAATTGCCAATTTTGGTTTTTCGGTAAACTGCTCTAAAACACTAAGCTGCACTGATGGGTTTAAATTACCTAGTACTACAATTTCTGCATCCTTATAATTATCAGGAACTATTGGTTGAAAATCTGCAAGTACATTAAGTTGTGTTTCTAATGTATCTCTAGAGTTTAAATCATTATGATATCGACCACTCCAGAAAAAGGTCTTACCGCCTTCTACAATCTTTATTGCCGAAGTATCAATATTTTTCTCTTCTAATGTTTCAAAATAATCCTTTGGGAAATCTTCTCCAACAACAGAAACAATTGCCGACGGAATATTAAAATTAGAAGCAGAAAGAGCGATATACGGTGCAGCTCCTCCTAAAATTTTGTCAGTTTTTCCAAATGGGGTTTCTATAGCATCAAAAGCAACAGAACCTACAATTAATAATTTGCTCATAAATAGCTTATAATTTTTTTGCAAATATACACTTTACTTTTCAAGCAAATCTATCAAAAGTAAAGACTTCTTAATTCACCCCTAAGAATTGATATTTTCAAGTGTGCGTTTTAGTGATGTAAAGGTTCTGAAAGGCCCTGTAACCAGTAGCGAATTTGTAACAAATGGCGGTAAAGCGCCCTCGGGGTTAACATATAATTGTTGTGTCACTTTTACTGTATCTCCATTACTTTCGAGCAACCAATATCCTGATAATTCTTGTATCCGAAGTGTTTTTTCTAACTCGGGAACCGCATTAGGAACTGCATTAATAGACAGTTTTACTTTGTCTTCTGATATTTTCTGAACATTTAATTTAGAAACAACATCTCTGTTTTTTATTGGCCAGGGAAACTCATTTCTTACATAAAAAATATATTCTTGAGCATCATTGATTTTAACCAAATGACTTATTCCTTCTTTGCAATCCTTCATATATTGAGGCGCCTCGAGTAATTCACGAATCACATTGCTTAGGGAAGTTTTAATTTCGGTTGTAGCTTTATACTCTTTATACGGACTATCTTTATAATCTCTAACCCATATCGCAATATCTCGTTGGTTCTTGGCTAATTTCCAATTGGATTGACTCAAACTTAATATTGGAATCAGAAGAAATAGGTAAACAATAGATTTCATGTAATACTTTTTTCGCACATAAACACTTAAAAATTTTAGGTTTAGTAGAAAAAAACACTGTTTTATTACAAAAAATTGATGTTAATATAGTCTAATCAAGTATGTTATTTATTTCCTCCCAAAATCCGCAGGGATTTCACCCCAGGCTTTGGTTTCCCATTTTACAATTTTGGTTGTATAGTTATTTTCTTTAAGCCAAAGTATTGCACGATCTACTAGTTCGAACATTTCGGCATTTTTTGCAGTCCTTTTTAGCTTTGTTCTGCAGACTTTCTTTTTTACCCAACCTATTGCAATTTTAGAATCCGAATAAATAATACGGTCACTATTTTTCTTTTTCAGGTAAGCCAACCCATGTACTAATGCCAAAAATTCTCCAATATTATTTGTGCCTTGCTTAAAGGGGCCTTGATGAAATAATTGTTTTTCGGTTTGAGTGTCTACCCCTCTATATTCCATTACTCCCGGGTTACCACTAGAAGCAGCATCGACTGCAATAGAGTATAAATTTGGTTCACCTATTTTCTCTAATTGTTCTGTTGTTAATGTTTTTTTGGATTTGCTTTTGCCTTTATAATCCTCATAATCTCCATTATATGCTTTTTTGGCAATATCAAAAGAATCAAAAGATTTGTATTTGGCAGATGCATATCCTTTTACTGCAGCTTTACAATCATCCCATTTTGTATAAATACCTGGCCTGTGTCCTTCCCAAACCACATAAAATTTCTCTTTTTTTGCCATTTTTTCAGTTTCTATAGACAGCTATACATAACATAACCTTAATATGAAGTTGTTTTACTGTTCTTTTGGAAACAGTAGTTTTTCTATAACGACAGGAAAATGTTTATATTCTAATTGGTGTATGGCGTTAGCCACATCTTCTGCAGTATCATTTTTATCTATCGGGGTTTTGGCTTGAAAAATAACCGCGCCCTCATCATAATGTTCGTTTACATAATGGATCGTAATACCGCTTTCTTTTTCTTTATTTCTTACAACTGCTTCATGAACATGGTGACCATACATGCCTTTTCCTCCATATTTTGGTAATAAGGCAGGATGGATATTAATTACACTATTTGGAAAAACGTCTATAATTTTTTTAGGAAAAATCCACAAAAATCCAGCTAGAACAATTAAATCTGGTTTAGCATCTTTTAAAATATTGAGCACATCATTTGTGTCATAAAATGACACTCTGTCAAAGTGTAACGCCTTTGTTTTCAGGTCATGCGCTCTTCGTAAAACTTTGGCACGCTGGTTGTTAGAGAACACATGTGTTACCTCAGCAGTTTTTTGAGTTTGAAAATACTTTATGATGTTTTCGGCATTGGTACCAGAACCCGAAGCAAAAATTATTATACGCTTCATACGTCTCTAAATTGATGATTAATAAAGCACAAAAAAAACAATTATTATTAACATAATAGGTGGCAAAAACATAATACTTCCCTATATTTGATAAAAACACAAATACATTTTTACGGGATTATGGGGTTTTAAAATAAAGTTTTTTATTTTTGCCTCCTAAATTAAAAATTAAAATTAAACATTATGTCAGACATTGCATCAAGAGTAAAAGCGATAATCGTTGACAAATTAGGTGTAGACGAAAACGAGGTTGTAAACGAAGCTAGCTTCACAAACGATCTAGGAGCTGATTCGCTAGACACTGTAGAATTGATTATGGAATTCGAAAAAGAGTTCGATATTCAAATTCCAGATGATCAAGCTGAAAACATCGCTACAGTTGGTCAAGCAATATCTTATATTGAAGACGCAAAGTAATAACTTCACAACAAAGTATGAATCTTAAGCGAGTTGTAGTCACAGGACTAGGTGCATTAACGCCTATCGGTAACAATATTAATGAATATTGGGATGGATTAGTAAATGGGAAAAGCGGTTGCGCTCCTATTACCTATTTCGATACCGAAAATTTCAAGACTAAATTTGCTTGTGAAATCAAAAATTACAATCCCACAGATTATTTTGATAGAAAAGAAGCACGTAAACTTGATAAATTTGCGCAGTATGCTATTGTTTCTTCAGAAGAAGCAATAAAAGATGCGGCCATCGATCTTGAAAAAGTCGATAAATTTAGAGTTGGTGTCATCTGGGGAGCTGGAATCGGAGGAATAGAAACTTTTCAGGAAGAAGTAGTTGGGTATGCCCAGGGGAATGGAACACCACGTTTCAATCCATTCTTTATTCCTAAAATGATCGCCGATATCGCTCCTGGACATATTTCTATCAGAAATGGTTTTATGGGACCAAACTATACCACAGTATCTGCTTGCGCTTCTTCTGCAAATGCAATGATCGATGCACTAAACTATATTCGTTTAGGACATTGTGATATTATCATTACAGGAGGAAGTGAAGCTGCAGTTACAATAGCGGGTATGGGAGGATTTAATGCGATGCACGCTTTATCTACAAGAAATGAAAGTCCAGAAACTGCCTCTAGACCATTTGACGCAACCAGAGATGGTTTTGTTCTTGGTGAAGGTGGTGGTGCTTTGATTCTTGAAGAATACGAACACGCAAAAGCACGAGGTGCTAAAATCTATGCCGAAGTTGTTGGAGGAGGAATGTCTAGTGATGCTTATCATATGACCGCCCCTCATCCAGATGGAATAGGTGTAGAGCGTGTAATGCTTAACTGTTTAAGAGATGCAGGTGTAACACCAGAACAAGTAGATGCTATAAACACTCATGGCACATCCACTCCCTTGGGAGATGTTGCTGAACTGAAAGCTATTACTAAAGTTTTTGGAGGTCATGCACCTAGCATGAATATAAATTCAACAAAATCTATGACAGGACACTTACTTGGTGCTGCCGGTGCTATTGAGGCTATTGCTTCAATCTTGGCGATGCAAAAAAGTACTGTGCCTCCTACTATCAACCACTCTGAAGTGGATGAAAACATAGACGCTAGTTTGAATTTAACCTTAAACAAAGCGCAAAAGCGTGATATCACATATGCAATGAGTAATACCTTTGGTTTTGGAGGTCATAATGCTTGTGTGTTGTTCAAAAAATTAGACGAATAATAAAATGAATGTTATTCGAAACATACTAAGTTCCCGATCTGAAAAGAACGGGAATTTTTTTGTTAAAATTCAAAAAATTTTAGGATTCAAGCCTAAAAACATTAAGCCTTACGAAAAAGCGTTTACACACAGATCCCTTAATTTGAAGGATAAAAAAGGAAACGCGGTTAATTTTGAAAGGCTTGAGTTTCTTGGGGATGCTATGCTTAGTAGCGTTATCGCATCACACCTATTTAAAGAGGTTCCCGAAGGTAATGAAGGATATCTTACCAAAATGAGAGCCAAAGTAGTAAGTAGGAAACATCTTAATGAACTAGGAAAAGATCTTAAGCTTATCGATTTGGTGCGCACCAATATTCCTAAATCACAGTTCGGAATAAATATCCATGGCAATCTTTTCGAAGCTTTAATTGGAGCCATTTATCTGGATCGTGGATATGTATATTGTGAACGATTTATAAAGGAAGCTGTAATTAATCCTTATGTAGATATAGAAAGTCTCGAAGGGCAGATCATAAGCTATAAAAGTTTACTAATTGAATGGTGTCAAAAAGAAAAGAAACCTTTTAATTATGAAATATATGAGGATACTGGCAGGGATGAAATGAAACATTTTGCGGTTAAGCTCTGGATAAACGATAAGGTGATTGCAAAAGCCAGAGCCACCTCGAAGAAAAAAGCCGAAGAAAAAGCTTCCAAAAGAGCTTATTTTGCGTTTCAAAACAAAATATCGCCTCAATAAATATCTTTATATTTATTCATCAAAACATTGAAAATCACCTTCTTTTTTACTTAAGTATCCTTTTTATTCTTAAAAGATACTAACTCAATCGTTTTCGTGAAATATCTTTAATTCTAATTAAAGTTGTTGCATGAAATTATTTGTATATTTCCGGTTAATTCTGAAAACAAAAACAAATTTAAAGTGGCTATTCAGCGGTTAGTATTAGATACCATTACCGACGATGATTATGAACTGATTGCCATTCATTGTTCATTACCTTCGTACAGATTGGCATTTCTATTAAACAAACATTTGGATTTAAAGCTTTTTAGAAAAAACAAAGACATCAATTTTGAATATGATGATGTGATAGCAAATTTTCCGCTATATCAATACGACGATCATTTTCAATACAATACATATAATCTTTTAGGTAATACCTTTAAAACCAAAACAATTTCTGAAAAATCAGTTCCCGAAGGATTATTTGCTACATCAGAGGATAGATATATTACCAAATATCTAATCCCTGAGCTTAAAAATGTAGATTATTTCTTAAAGATAGAAACAGAGTCTTCTACATTTTCTAGTAAACCTATATTAACCCATATGCTTACCGTATCGCAAATTATAACAGCGTATCGAGTGGAGCATACAGAACTTAAATCAAAGAACAACTTAATATTTGAATAATGCCGAAACGTAAAAGAACCAAAATAGTTGCTACCCTAGGCCCCGCAACAAGCAGTAAACGCATATTAAAGCAAATGCTAGAAGCCGGCGTAAATGTATTTAGAGTAAATTTCTCTCATGCAGATTATAGTGATGTAAAAGAGCGTGTAAAAATCATACGACAGCTTAGTGAAGAACATGGGTATAATGCTTCGATATTGGCAGATTTACAAGGGCCAAAGCTGAGAGTTGGAGTGATGAAGGGTGATATCATCGTAAATAGTGGAGATACTATTAATTTTGTTACCGGAAAACCTTTTGAAGGTACCAAGGAACAAGTATATATGAATTACGAGAGTTTTCCTAAAGATGTGAAAGCCGGAGAGAGAATATTGCTAGATGATGGTAAATTAATTTTTGAAGTAGTTTCGTCTAACAGTAAAGATACGGTTAAGGCAAAAGTGATACAAGGAGGGCCTTTAAAATCCAAAAAAGGAGTTAACCTGCCTAACACGAATATCTCATTGCCGGCTTTGACCGAAAAAGATGTAAAAGATGCCATTTTTGCATGTGAACAGGAAGTAGATTGGATTGCTTTATCTTTTGTAAGACATGCTCAGGATTTGATGGAACTACAAGAGATTATTAAGAAACATAGTGAGCACAAAATCCCAATTATTGCCAAAATTGAAAAACCAGAAGGGGTAGAAAATATTGATAAAATAGTGGCGTATTGTGATGGATTAATGGTTGCAAGGGGTGATTTGGGAGTAGAGATTCCTGCTCAAGAGGTTCCTCTTATTCAGAAAAAATTAGTGTTACGCGCCAAAACCGCCAGAATACCTGTCATTATTGCTACGCAAATGATGGAAACTATGATCGACAGTCTTACTCCAACACGGGCCGAAGTAAATGACGTTGCTAACTCGGTAATGGATGGAGCAGATGCCGTGATGTTATCAGGAGAAACTTCGGTAGGAAAATACCCTGTGCAAGTGATCGAGACCATGTCTAAAATAATAAATAGTGTAGAAAAATCGGATCTAATAAAGGTTCCTCAAGATCCTCCGCACATTAGGACAAATCGTTTTATAACCAAGTCTATTTGTTATCACGCTGCCCATATGGCCAATGATATTGATGCTAAAGCAATTTGTACATTAACTAATAGTGGTTATACTGCTTTTCAGATTTCGGCATGGAGGCCCGATGCGCATATTTTAGTTTTTACGAGTAATCGCAGAATCTTATCACAGCTTAGTCTCTTGTGGGGTGTAAAAGCGCTTTATTATGATAAATTTGTAAGTACAGATGAAACTGTAGAGGATATTAATAAAATTGCTCTGGAACGAGGATTTGTACAACAAGGTGACATGCTTATCAATCTAGCTGCCATGCCAATTACTGCAAAAGGGATGGTAAATACACTACGAGTATCGCAGATCTAAAAAGAAAGGATTTCGAATTTAAAAATACCAAAAGACCTCAAAATGAGGTCTTTTTTTATAATACTTCACCTAAGAAAATAGCTTCTAAGTCTTCTATGGTAACTGGTTTAATGAGGTAGTCTTTTACACTATTAATTCGCTTTGCCTTTTCTATATCTACTGGGTTTATAGAAGAGCTTACAATGTACAGGGTAATGGTTTTATCTATTTTGCTTTTAATCTTTGTGAAATTTTCCAAAAATTCCCAGCCGTCCATTACAGGCATATTTAGATCCAAGAAAATAATTTCGGGAATACATTTTTTGTCTAAATTTTTTAAAAGCGCTTCAAAATAATTAAGTGCTTCCATTCCGTTTTGGAATACCATTAGATTTTTGCAAAGCTTTTTTGCTTCGACAATCCTTTTTACAAGGTTTACATACATACTATCATCATCGATAATACAAGCTAGTCCTATTTTATGACTCATTGTGAAGGGGGGTTATATTATTCTTTTAAAATTCAATCAAAAAAGTCGTTCCTTTATCTACCTCGCTCTCTACCGCAATATTTCCGTTAAGTGATTCTATTTGGTTTTTTGTTAAAAACAAACCTATTCCTACTGCATCTTTGTTGTAATGAAATGTTTTGTACATGCCAAATACTTTATCTTTAAACAATTTCATATCTATCCCTCTACCGTTGTCGGTAACTTTTAAATATTTAGTGTTTTCTTCGATATATGTTTTAATTTCGATTACCGGATCTCTATCTTCATGCTTGTATTTAATTGCATTTGTTATTAAATTTAATAAGATACTTTCGAGATAGGCCGGGATATAGTTAATCTCTGCTAATTGACTAAAATCTGCTTCTATTGTTGTTTTACTTAGGGAAATCATTTGTCCAATACCATTGGTAACAATATTTAATGCATCCTGAAATTTTATCAATTTCCTTTCCTGGTCTTTGTTAGTGTGGATAACAACAATTTCATTAAGGTGTTCGATAGTAGTATTTAGGCTCGATGATATTTGCTTTATTTCCTTAATCAAATTAATTTTTTCGGTAGGATCTTCTATATCTTCTATTAACTGTACTAATAAAGATAAGTTACTTGTATGCGATCGAAGGTTATGAGATACAATGTGGGCAAAATTGAAAAGCCTAGAGTTTTGAGACGCAATAATATCTATTGATCTCTGTAATTTGAGTTCTTTATTTTTTATATCATCTATATCCTGAAAAACACCTCGGATACCGATAATTTCTTTGTTTTCATTATATACCGGTTTTCCTATCGCTCTTACCCAAAAGATTCGTTTATTAGCCGTAACCATTTTAATTTCGGTATTAAATGGTGTACCTGCCATTGCACAATTGAAAAATAAATCTGCAGCCTGTTGTCTGCAATCCTCAGAATAATAGCTAGCAGAATCTTTTAATGATGGGATATAATCATCGGGGTATTCTAAAATTCGTCTCGTCTCAAAATCCCAATAACTCTTTCGTTTATGAAAGTCTACATACCAACTCCCCGTTGCAGTCATTTGGGCAGTTTCTTTATAATAGAAATTATCTTTTGAGATGTCTTGTTCGGGTTCTAATTTTATCTCGAAAAAAAAGATAAGATAAATTTCAGATTTAATATTTACAGGTAGCTCATCATTAGTAGCACATCTAAACAGTTTATAATTTCCTTCTTTGGTAAGGATTTTAATATGTTGTTTAAAGTTTATATGATTCTGTCTGTAGTTAAGAAAATTATCTCTAAACACATCAACATCTTCTTTGTGTATGAGGTGTTCCAGAAAATAATCAATATTGGGTTCAATTTCTTTTTTATCAAAACCTAAATATTCATAAAACTTTTCGGACCAAATTTCTCTACTGGGATCAACATGCAACTCCCAATACCCTGCATTGAAATCTCGTATTACATTGTTAAAAAGTTCATTTTGAAGCATTAAGAAGGTTTTAAAGAGGTATTATACTAACAATATAAGGATTTATTAGTTATTTTCTTCGATTCTATCCAACCTGATTGATAGGGCTTTGGTAGAAATTTGAACCTCTATAAAAGATAAAAAAAGTGAAATCATAAGGCAAAATAAGCTTATTGCAAATACAATATTTGCCCACTTGTTCATTTCAATATATAACAAAAACATGGTGATCACACTAGTAAGAAAACTTGCAATCGCGATCGCCTGCATATTCCTGATTAACCATAAACGTTTTCTTAAATTTTTAATCTGCAATACCGTGTTTTGTGACGGAGACGCTATATACTCTTTGTGCAATTGCCTAATTAATGCAGCAATAGCAAGATAGCGGGCATTATATGCTAACATTGTTAAGGATATTGCAGGAAACAATAGTGCAGGAATGCTCATTGTAAGTGTCATGGCAAATATATTTATCGGTTATAATTGCTCCAAAAGATAATACAATTATCGTTTCTTCTTATATAATGTTTGAGTATTACCCCTAAATTAAAAGGAATAAAAAAGTGTTGTTTAAATGTCTATGAATTGTAATTTATATTCTTTTATAAGCATTGTAAAGGGTGGGTAATCCGTAAGGAATCGATTGGAATATTAAATTACCCTTCCTTTCTCCCTAAATTTATTTACACTAAACCCCATGATGCATATGATGTCATGGGGTTTAAAATTGTTTGTGGTCACAATTTTCTTTGTATTCTGATGGTGTCATGCTCGTAAACTTTTTGAATGTTCTATAGAACACCGATTTAGAATTAAACCCCGCCTCTAGACCAATCGATAGTAACGTATATTTTTCATATTGAGAATTAGAAAGCATTTCTTTTATTTCTTCTACCCTTAGATTTCCGATAATTTCGCAAAAAGTTTTCCCGGTATTTTTATTAATAATTTGAGATAAGTAATTGGCACTTATGTTAAGCGTTTCGGCAACAGATTCGAGATTCAAACCTGGATTTAAGTGTATTTTTTCTGTGCTAATCAGGTTTACGAAGTTTTTAAAATGGACATTTTCTATATACATAACACTATCGCTTTTTTTGAGGTTAACAATAAAAAACAGATAGGTTTAAAAGTATTATAATCTATCTCGTTATGCTATAAATATGGTTCCAAAAACTATAACAATAGTTCCAATTATGTCGGTTTCATTTTCTTTGAAATTTGCTTAATAATATCCCAAACAACGCTACAAATACATATCGAATTACCTTATAGCATTGAGTAAAAACATTGGCCCTTTATAGCTCCAAAAATGTAATCTCTTTTTATATACAACATTCCTCTTTTAAGATTGTAAGGTACAGCATAACAAAACGTCTTAAAACACTTTAAAAAAAATCTAATTAATGTATATTACCAACCTATCTAAAGGTAAAATTATGCTAAGCAATAAAGTGTTGACTTATATTAAAGATGTATTAGAAAACATGCCAACAGACTGGTTGAATCTAACAACCCATCGACTAGATATTTATGATGAGCCATTGGCTAAAACTCAATTTTTAGAACAGTTTGAAATTTTATTTAATGACCATAATTCTCAATCATCATCGCTAAGTGAATTACCCACTGCGTATGACTATATCCGATTAGGTCACCCCTTATCTTGTGTGTTAGAATGGACCATTGCAAACTTAAATAACATAAACGCAGAAAATGTTATCAGTTTTTCGTCGAATACGGTTCCTGTTTTAGCAGTTCTTAGAAAGAATTTATTAGCTCACAAAAACACTCAAATTGTTTATACTGGTCAATTGCCTGATTTTTTTGATCCTGAAATAATAAAGAATATATACGGGTATCAATTTGATCTAATAAAGGTTGATCGCGTTGAGGAGATTTCTTCGTTTAATGGCAGTACTATTTTTGTTTCGCAACAAGACGATATTTGTAATTTTGATCTCACTCCAAATATTGATTTTTTTATTAATATTCACCCCCATTTGGGTAGTGTTTTATTAGTAAATGGTGAGCAAAATGATGGTTATGTTTCAGAAATTCAGCATGTGAGACGAAGAGAGACCATTGCAATGACACCAGCCAACACTCTGGTTGCTTTAAATCACCTTTTGGAGCAATCTCCCGTTGATCATAAAAATGGTAATGTTGAGGCCAACAAAACACTTGTCTTAAATTCAATAAAAGAGATTACCGGGACAAATATAAAGCCACTCGTTGGATCTAGTGGGCTATCTATGCAATATGCAATTGTAATGGGACTAGTTCACGATGCTATTGAAAACCATAAAGGAAAGGCTATCAAAATTATAGTTCCTCCAAATTGTTATGGAGGGACAAATGATCAAGCAAGGCGTGTTGCCGCTTGTAATGATCATATCGAAGTAATGGATTTACCCGTTGATGGTGGTAAAGATATGGTTGAAAGTATTGATGTAGTTTTGGATAAAATTGCCAAAGAAGATGCAATCCCATACATAATTGCAGAAATCCCAACAAATCCCAGAGTCGAAGTTCCGGATCTTATGAAATTAAAAGATGTTTTAAGTAAGGAACGCAAAACCAAAAACAATGAAACTGCTATAGATCCTGTTTTTATTTTGGATCAAACATTTTGTCCTAATGTACATTTTTTGGGTGAAAATGAAATACTATCATCAGTAAGAACTATTGCGTATGTTAGCGGGTCTAAATTTCCAAGTGGTGGTAAATGTACTGCTGGTTACTGTGTTGCTAATAACAAATCTAAAGATTTGATGCAAAAAATAGAATTGCATTTACAACTTTGCGATAATGAAGCTACAAATCTTCAAATGGAAATATTGGCTAAACAATTACCTTCAATGAATCAAAGAATTCATGATGCCTATCAGACAACACGTGAATTTGTAAACTTCATTAACGATACATTGCCAGAAGCCAAAATTAATTTTGTTTCAGAAGAATTAGCTAGTAAAGGATTTACCCCTTCTGTGTTTTCATTAGATCTTCCTACAAAAGGAAATACCGATGAAGAAAAAGAAACCTATAAAAGAGCTTTAAATCTTAAATTAATCAATTTAATGATTAAAGAAATTCCTAATGAAAGTAAATTCTGTGTAAGTTATGGGCAGTTAAAAGGGTGTTACTGGACGATACCTGCAACATCTACTCAAGGTACCACTAAAGAAGGGGACAAAGATTATATTGTAAGGGTTGCACTTTCTGCCAATTTAGATTTTGAGCTTCATAAAAAAGTCTTTTTAGATTTTGTTCGAAGTATTTGATGATCACATAGGTCAGGAGTATTAGAAATAATATATGTAAACGCAAGTCTTTAAAGCTTGCGTTTTTGCTTTAAAAAGTACAAAATGACGTAATCTACCAGATAACGCAAAATTAAAACCCCTACCATAATCCATAGTACTTAGATTACAAACTAAAGCGATTTGTAATAAGGCCTCTGAAGAAAAAGATCCATTTTGAGCTTAAATTCGTAGCTTAGAACCATTTATTAAACATAGCCCATTTTGGTGTTATACTATAAAATGAAACTTTTTTATGAAAACAGTTCTACAAAACATAGAGAGTAAAGTAAGTAACAGAATAGGAGTTATTTCATTACTATTAGCATCATTAGGTTTACTCTCAAGTTTATTAACAATTTACACAGAATACTCTGAAGTAATAATTTGGCTTTCGTATTTTTTAAAATATGTAGACCTTAATATCATGAGGGTAGATATATTCGACATAAGAGGAGGTTCATTTACAGGAGGAGATACATTTAATGGTGATGGATTAAACCTTGCCTTTAATTTTATTTTTTTATTAGCTAGCATTATTTATTTATACTCCAAAAAGAAAGAAAAACACCTATTACAATTTGTATATGCCGTTATTCATTTTTCTACATGGATATCCTTATTGATTTTCATTTTTAATCAGTTTAAGAGGTTTACGTTACTAGAACCGTTGGCAATTCCTTTTTTAATTAGAAATCTAATTTTACTACTCTTAAGCTATATCATATTAAAAATTACAGATAAAAAATTAAGGAGCATCGTAAAAGATAATGAGTTCCCTGAAAGTGAAAAATCAAAATATATAAAAGCATCTAAGTATAAACGTTTTTTACATTTAATAATAGATAGTTTTCTTTATATAGGCCTAACATTTAATGCGTTTATAATATTGCCCCGTGATTTTCTAAATAGTTTGGTGCAATTACTTGGAGAAAGATATGCGTTAACCTTTTTATTCCTTTTCAGTTCAATAATTTACTATGTATTTTTTGAAGTATTGTTTCAGAGAACACCCGCCAAATACTTAACGCAAACTTTTGTAACAGGTACAGAAAAAATTGCAGTAAAGTCTGACACTATTTTAGCAAGATCATTTTCCAGAAAAATACCTTTCAATACATTTTCTTTTTTGGGAGATACTGGTTGGCATGACTCTATTTCTAAAACAAAAGTCTTGTCATTAAATGGAAATAAGCGCGATTATAAATATTTATTGGTACTACTTGCTATGGCTCTTTTTTTTCTTTTAAACTATCAGTTTAATGAGTTTAGGATAGATTATGTAACCTATAAAAAACAAAATGGAATTCTTGAAAGTGAAGTTAAAGCCATAGAATATAGCCTAGACAACTTAAGGGTAAATGATATTATTAGCTTAAAGCGTACAAGTGGTCATTATTATGATGCTTCTCATTTTCTTAAAGTTTTAAAAATTGAAGATGAATCTCTTACCATTGCAAAAATTGAAAAAACATACAAACAAAAAACATTAGAAGATATAGATTTTTTGTACGAACTAAATCCAGACAATTTTGAAAAAGTGCAAATTAGCAAAGATAATATAAGAAAAGGTATATGTAACGAATATGGGTTTTTTAATGGGTATAATGACTGCGGTTTTAAGTATTTTGAAGATGAAGAAAACATGCGTATTTACTCTATAGATAATTCTTTTGAACCTGTAGTTCATTTTGATTATATGTATCGCAATGGTAAAAACCGTATTACCATAGAGTTTGAAAGTCATGGTGTAACTTGCGAATTAGTAAAGGCAGAAGTATTACAAGGTGATGTAGAGATAAGTGCAAGATTACCACAAAAGATTACCACATTTAATTCTGATTTTAATTTATCGGTGATTTTTAAAGAAAAAGTTGGTGATTTTAAATTGCTTTTGGTGTTTAAAAATGAAATTGATCAAAGTATTGACTATAAATATACTTTTGAATCAGATGGTGTATTTAAACTTAACCTTATGAAAGTACATGAGTAATGGTCTACTCTACTAGCGCTCTAAAGCTAATACCAGAGACCGGTTAAGAATATAAAATCCATAAAACGATTTAAAAATAAAGCATAACATTGTAGTAAAATCTATTTTACACTGACCGACTATGTAAAGTCCCGTTTTATTAAAAATTTAATAAAACGGGACTTGTAATTCTGTCTTGTTTATCTTGTTCTATTCTTTTGAGATGTTAAACAATTCAACAATCTCCTCATATGACATAGATGCATAATCTATCGATGATTTTGCTACTCCCCCAGGGATGATAACATACCTAAAGTCATCGAAAAAAGTGAATAAATTAGTGCCCCCGTCCAAAGTAGACACTTGGATTCTTAAAGAACTACCTCCAACAAAATTTGATACCTGAAAACCGTAGTATTCATCTTGCGAAGCAAGTATGTACGGCAATGGAGATATCTCAGAAACTATTACGTTTACTTCGCGGCGTCCATAAACCAATAATACATCTTCGGCTAGGTTAAATTCGACTAGATTAAATGTCTCTAATAATTGAGTATTGGTCTCTGCCGCTACATTCGTTTCAAAATCCCTGGGGATCCATTCTGAATAGATAACATTAGCTGTTCCCGTTTCTCCTTGCTCACCTTGTTCTCCGGTTTCTCCCTGTTCACCAGGCAATCCTTGCTCTCCCTGTGTTCCTTGGGGTCCTATAGCTCCATCTTCACCATCAGAACATGAAAAAATTAAACCCATTAACGTACATGCAATTATAATTCGCATTAAACTTTTTTTTGCTTTCATTTTACTAATTTTTAAAAGTTAATACTGCAAACCTAACTGGGGAAGTACCTTGAGATATCCGAAAAGTTTGAATTTCAAAGAATCCGGACGTTTTTGGGGAGATTAAACTCCGTATCATTATTTAAGCCTCGGGTTTATGCGGTTTTTGATTGTTGAAGATGTTAATCCAAATTCTCTTTACAAGCTATTACTTGTTTTACATCCTCTTCTAAACCATATCTCACCCACAAGGAAATATCTTTTTTTAATGCTAATGCATTTTGACCGGACTGAATATATTTTTTAATAGACAAAACTATCGCATCATTGTCATCTTTTATTTTCAATATTGATTTCCCCCCAGGTATACTATAATCACCTTCATATTCATAACAAAAAACCAATACCTTATCTCCTTTTTTTAAATTTTGTTCATGAAAGCATGTCGAAACAAAGAATTTGTGCGCTCTATACGAGTTTTTCTTTACTGCCCTAGAAGTAAGTACTTCGTCAATTCTTATGATCCCTTTTTGGGGAACGTATAGCAAATCTTCATTCTGAATAGGCTCATCAATATCGCCAACTGTTCCTAAAAAAACTAATGAATATGTACTGCCACAATATCCAATAAATGGTCCAGATTGAGGCCACCAATAGGTGTATCCCACCTTGAGGGTATCATTTATTGATGTCTCCTGATGATTGGTTTTTGTGTCTAGTACTGCTAGGGCAGGAGCATTACTTTTGTTCGAATTTACACAAGAAATAGTAATAAAATATATTGCTATAATTTGATATATTCTTTTCATAGTATACTGTGGTTTCATTTTTTAAATAAACACATTTACTCTAGCAAAAATGTAGCTTTCACATAGTGTTTTTGAGGTTCTTTTGGCCTAGTGGTGTTATAGTATTTTGATTGCCTATTATCCAATGTTTCTATTTTTTGAACACCACCAATCTTTTTATTGATATTTTTGGCGATCAGCATAGCTTTATTCATTGCATCCTGTATGGCTATAGTATCTAATGCTGCAATTTCGGTATTTGTATCTTCATTTGATATTATATCAATCCAAATAATTGTTACTCCTTTTATAAGCTGTCCAAACATTTTCTCCACTTCTTCAAAAGATGTTGTTGTATAGTAATAATACGAATTTGTACGATAGTTAAGGCCGGTAATAGCATATAATTTATTTTCTTTAAACTTTTTAAAATCTATACCTATACTATTCAATTTACTTTTATATTCTTCGATAATTTGAGGTCTCTTCTTGGATTCTATATTTTGATATGTGTCAGCCACTATATCTTTAATTTCAATATTAACAACGTACTCTTTAATAGTTGTTTTTTTGATTGCCTCGCCAGTTACTGTGATCGTATTTTGTTGTTGTCCAAAAATTGGAGTGGCACATAATAATATGCCTATAATTATTTTTTTCATGTCTTTTTCTCTTATGTTAATGTATATATTAATCTAAATCGAATCTAAAAATCCCTTCAAGATCTTGGATTTCATCTTGATCATTTAAACTCGAACCATAGCTTCCCGAAAATCTCGGTGTATTACCAACAGAAATATAACCCACCATGATAAAACCATTTGCGGCCATATCATCTATACGCGTAGCAATAACCCTTGAACCGTCAATTATCCATTCTCCATCAAAAGAAAGATCAGGCGTATCCACATTTTTCATAGTAAATGTTCCATCATTTAAAAAGGTTAAAAAATAATTCTGTGGTATTGTCGAAAAATCTGGTTCGTCTGAGATGTCTTCCAAAAAACCTCCTTTAAAAGAACCTTCTTCAAATTTGTTCTCTATCGTAATTTCGAATCTAGCTGTACTTGTTGAGTTTTTTGCTTCAATCACAAATGGAAAAGAACCCAGAGGTAATCTATTACCCCACGAAATAACACCTGTATCTTCATCAAAAAACACTATAGGCCTGTTTAAAATCTCAGTTGTTGAAGAAATCGAGAGTGCCCCTATTTCTCCTTGCCAATCCAAAACCAAAGGAGCAACTTCTGCTTCATTTAGATAAAGATTCTCAAATACTTTAGGGTATTCTAATCGAATATTTCCCGAATCATCATCATTACTACACGCACATATTAGCCCGATTAACGCAATGATTATGTTTATTTTTATTGTTTTCATTTTTTCTATTTTTTATTCAAAAGACCACACATCGGTATAAAAATCATAGTAGTTTCCTAGATCTAATCCATATCCATTAATCACCCATAACTTTTTATCATAATATAACGAGGTGTGCTCTGTTCTTTCGGGGTAATTTTTAGAAGCCTTAGCTTCGATCCAGTTTATACCATCGGTACTAAACCAGATATCATTAAAATATTTAAAATCATTATTTCGTGTTCCGGCGGTGAGCCACATTCCTTTTTTATTGGCCGTTAATGCATGATCTCTTCTAGGTAGAAAATTTGCATTTGCAGTAGCAATAAACCATTGATAACCATTTGGAGAATACCATACATCATTTAAGAAATTATTATTTATATCATATCCACCAACTACCCAAATCTTATTATCGTAAACGGTTACTGCGTGATCTCTTCGTTCTCCAAAAGGGGCGAGGTTGGTAGCCAAACTCCAGTTTATACCATCACCACTTACCCAAACATCTCCTTTTTCTACCCCATTTTCATGACCTCCGATTACAAACATTCTCCCATTTAAAGTTGCCATCCCATGACCAGATCGTGGAGAGAAAGCAGCGTTATCTGTTGCCAAATTCCATTGTTTACCATCTTCGGAGTACCATACATCATTCATAGCGGTACTTACCCGACCTCCCGTTATCCACATCTTTCCATTTGCTACCGTAGCCGCATGATTTGCTCGTTCCGAAAAAGTGGCGTTTTTTGTAGCAGCAACCCAATCTGTTCCATTAGTACTAAACCAAGCGTCGTTATAATAAATACCTGGTCCATTACCCGCTATTACCCACATCTTTTTATCAAAGACCAACGAGGTGTGCCGTGCTCTCCCACCAAAAGGAGTTTCTTTAGCGACAAGTGTGGATTTAAGTTTTTTAGTCTTTAGAGGCAACATTTTGGAAGCTGTCATATCTGATTTTTCAATTGCTTCTTCTTCAATATCACAAGACATCACCGTCAAGCACATCATTGCTAAAATTATATATATCTTATTTTTCATTTTTATTTGATTTTGTATTGTTTCAAAAACCCTTCAGATTAACTATTTACAGTGTCTGAAGGGCATAGTCAAAATTTAAATGGGGTAAACACTATGGATGTCTCCATTATAAAACTCAATTCATTATTCTGGGATATTAAATAGGATAGTAATTTGTTGATAAGACATTGTAGTATAATTTACTTTAGATTTTACTGTTCCTGGTGCACTAGGAGCAGCTGGTATTCCTCCAGGTATTAGTACATAACGATACTCATCAAAAAGGGTTTCTCCTACGGATCCTCCATCGGTTGATCCAACTGATATACCTAATTCTCCGGGACCTTCTGCTCTATAGCGGTAAGATTGTTGTCTTGATCCAAAGTAATCGATAGGTAATGGTATAACATCTTGATCATTAGTAATATCTTGAGGTTTTGTTTTGCCATAAACAAGGATTACTCCTCGATCAATAATTTCATCTGTTAAGGATGGTGCGTCAATAATGAATGAGGAGCCCGTTGCTATAATATTAGCATCAAACTCTGAAGGGATCCAGTCTGAATATATCACATTTGCCGTTCCTGTGTCTCCTTGCTCTCCTGTTGGTCCCTGTTCTCCTTGTTCTCCTGCTTGACCTTCTGGTCCAATAGCGCCATCTTCTCCATCTGAACATGAAAATAGGGAAATTGATATCACAAGTATCCAACTTAACTTCACTAAATTTTTCATTGCCGTCATTTTAATTGTTTTTAAAAGTTTAGACAACAAACCTAGTGAGGGTAGTATTTTTGAATATCCAGAAAGTTTGAATTTCAAAGAATTCGGACTTATTTAAAGGGATTTACTGGTGAAGACAAAAGGTAAAATCCCTATTTTGGAGAAAATCAATAATCGCTATTTTAATCTTATCTATCCCTGACATTATTGTTCTTTGCTCTTACCCATATCCAAAAACCAATTCCCAAAATACCCAATAGCATTAAAGCAACTACCCAGTATTTTATTTTTTCATGCTTTTTTTTCTCCTTACCACTATTATCAATTGGAGTTCTTTCTTCTTTTATTAAATCTTTCTCAAATAAACTATCTATGCTTTTTTTTGCTGCACTATTTAAGAGTATATTTTGTTTTGGAATAGGTCGATAATCTATAATTTTTCCAATAGTAGTATCCTTTGCATGTCGTCTTGTAATATCACTTTCTTCTCCATTACCCCTTTGAATTCTTACTCCTATCATTGGTTTCACATAATATTTTACATCAAATTCATGTTCTGGGTTTTTACCGGTTAATATCCAACTCATTTCGTCTTCTCGTATCTCACTGTAATACTTATTTCCTTCTTCAATCTCTTCTTTCAACAATTCTTCTAAATCATATAAGCTGAATTTTTTACCTCTTTTTTTTGTGTATTGATGATAAAGTACTGATGTAATCTTTTTTCTATAAACCTCCTTTGTTTGCTCATTTTCAAAATTATAAGAGGCTTTAAAATAAGCTCTAGCTGCTAATTGTCTTGCTCCTTCTTTTCTTGCTGCTCCCATCAACAGATCTCCCAATACTTCTAATAAAATGGGAGAATCATGATTACCAAATTTCATCATTCCCAAAATACCAATAATGGCCTTTTCTAGTTCTTTTTTGGATAATTTTCTCTTTGATTTTTCATTACCTTCAATATGTTTATCTACCAAAAAAGTATAAAAATTATCCTCTAGGTAAGGCTTAGGCAAACAAGCCAAGCAAGTTCTAAATTTGGACGATAATGGAAAAGGTATCTCGCCATCTTTCATCTTACTAAGAACATATTGAGCAACATACTGTTGATATATTTCTCTTCCAAAATGCGCATTGGGATTGATTTCTATTGCTTTTTCTATATATTGAATTCCTTTAGAAAACTGTCCATCATGTAAATAAAACGTGCCCAAATTTGCATACGTTTCATATTTTCCGGGTAGGATTTGTTCTTTTTTTAGTATAATTTCTATTGCCTTTTTATGATCTCCAATCTTTGAATATGAAACGGCCAAATCATCAAACAGGGTGAGGCTATCTGGAAAAATTTTGAGCTTTTCTTCTCTATCTTTTATTCTCCAATAATAAAACTCTGATGAATGTCGAAGAAACTTTCCCGAAATCAATTCGATTACACTAGGAAATTGTTGCCTTTCCATTTCAATGGTATCATAATCCCAAAAACAGGGAAAAACAACAAAAAAATTTGCAATTAGAAATAGGATTGTGATTTTAGTACGGTTCATCTCTTAAATATACGTATTATACTTATTGCTATATTATAAAAAAAGATCCCCATCACTATAGTTTAGGCTAGTTAATGAGGATCCATGGGTAATGAAAAGCAATTGGACAAAAAAACTTAATCATTACGTATTCAGAGGTAGAGTTACTCTTATTGCAGTTTTACTACCCAATAGTTAAAATCACCCGTTGTTCCCTCTCCATTACCCATAATATTAGTATACCATGATCCAGCAACAACATAGCCTTGATCTTGTGTTTCCCTTATAGAGAATGCGTAATCATTTCCTTCGTCTCCCAAATTTTTTTGCCAAACTATTGTCCCGCTGGCGTTCAATCTTAAAACCCAAAAATCAGTTGCTCCATTATTTTCTTCAGTATCCCCATCTGAAGAACTAGAACTACCGGTTGCTATGTATCCCCCATCATTGGTTTGTTGTATGTCACTTATTCCATCTGGTGCCATACCTCCGTACGTCTTCTGCCACATTAAACCTCCAACACTATTTGTTTTAATGATCCAACCATCTGCAGAGCCCTTATTTTCTGTAACATCTCCATCAATTGATTCTGAATATCCTGCAATAATGTATCCTCCTTCTGAGGTTTGTTGTACAGATACAGCTTCATCATCATCTGATCCACCATAGGTGTTTTGCCAATCCAGCATTCCTTCTCCATCAAATTTTGCCATCCATACTTCTCTTTTATTTTCTGATGTTTCGGTATATCCGGCAACAACAAACCCCTGATCCAAAGTGTTGGCTATAGATGCGGCAATATCTCTTTGCGGTCCTCCTATATTGGTTTCCCAAAGCAAATTACCTAAAGCATCTAATTTTACGATCCATGCATCGGATTGACCATCAACGCCTACCTCATCAGAACTTGAAAACCCCGAAGCAATATAGCCTCCATCGGCAGCTTGTATAATTGATTCTAGAATATCATCACTTGCGCCTCCTACATTAGTTTCCCACATAATATCTCCAGAGCCATTTAGTTTTACAATCCAGAAATCACGCATCCCGTTATTTTCTGATACGTCCCCATCGTTAGATGTCGAAAATGCACCTACAATATAACCGCCATCATTGGTAAGTTGAATATCATGAATAGTTTCATTTTGGGTTCCTCCAAAGTTTTTCTCCCATACGATATTACCAGCGTTATCTAATTTTACAACCCAACAATCTTTCCCTCCCTTATTTTCACTTACATCTCCATTATCAGATTCTGAAACCCCTCCGATAATATATCCGCCGTCATCGGTTTCTCGTATCACATACGCCGCGTCATTAACATCACCGCCAAGAGATTTTTGCCAAACGACTCCTATTTCTCCACTCGTGTTTTCTATAGTTGAAAACAGAAATGTGCTCTCAGTTATTCCTGTTTTTCCATCTGAAGCCATTATCACTCCCGTATAGCTTGTTTGAGGTTCTAAATCTTGCAACAAAAATTCTGTGGTTTCAATATCCGATACTACTTCAATATTTTGCAAAAACACAGTATATGTCACTTTATCATTATCTGGATCGATAGCAGGATTCCATTTAAGCAAAGCGCTACTAACTGTTATTTGAGTGACCTCAATCGAAAAGTCTCCTGGATTCTGATTTTGGGGTGGTGCAACTATTTCTTCGTCTTCACTACAACTCATTATAAATAATGCCATGAGAAGCAATGTATATACCAAATGATTCCTTTTCATTGTGATGATTTTAATTAATACTGTGTAGTGTATTTGTTATGATTCTTAAAGTAATTCTACCATCTATTGCTATTGTAGATGTATGAAGCAAAAGTAAATGGACTTAGAAGTACAGATGTCCAGAAAGTTTGAATTTCAAAGAATTCGGACGTATTCGATTATAATTTTCTATAGGTGCTAGGTGATACTCCTGTACGTTTTTTGAACGCACTATAAAAAGTGGATTTTGAATTAAAACCGGACTCTAAACCAATGCTTATAACCGTATAATTGGCAAAGTTCGAATTCTTTAATTTGGATTTTGCATCTTCAATCCTAAAGCCGTTTACGTATTCTGCAAAATTTTGATGAGTTACTTTATTAACTAACTGCGATAAATAATTACTACTTATTTTCAGTTTTTGCGCCATACTCTCTAACCCTAGATTAGGGTCTCTGTATATTTTTGCTTCTTTCATCAAAAAATCAAGCTCTTTAAAATACATGTTGTTAGCAGTAATATGACATGCAGTTTTTGCGTAAATATGAGTTAGTTTTTTCTCGGTTAGTTTTGCAATTAGATGAAATAAGAAAATATGTTCTTTAGTAAAAAAACCTTTCTGAGAATGTTCAGAGTCCAAGACACCTACCAGTTCTTCCTCAATAAAAATCGGAACGGATAATTCGGACATTCTTTGGGCATCGTCAATAATATAATTCGAGGTTGTAGTCACATCTTGCACACATCTATATCTACCTGTTTGTGCAACACAACCTACAATACCTTCTCCAACTTTAATCTGTAAGGGGCTTACTACCTTTTTTTGTCCATTATTTTTATTTCCGAATGCTGTTTTTTGATTCAACACTCCCTTTTGTTTGTCCAATATGTATATCACACAATCTTCTAATTGAAGTTGCGAAATACAATTTTCGACAATATCCCAAAGAACTTCATCTACATTATTTTTTCCAAACAATGAGGTGGCAAAATAGCTTAATATAGAAAGTGTCTCTTTTGATGGGTTATCCAAAAAATCGCCTTCCATTTCTAAAAAAGCTTCATCAGGACATGGATTATTTTTGTGATTAGTTCTCTTTTGGGGCGCTCCTTTCTTTAAGGTTTGTGATTTGTCGAATGCGTATTGGCGTGCTCCTGGTAGCATAACAATATTCGAAAAATTAAGTTTCAAAAAACTATTAGATAATAGTATCTTTATTTCTTCTGCATCTTGTATACATAGAGTAATGACGCTTCCGGCCAAAAGAAATAATAAAGAACTATAGCTTTTGTTTACCAAAAAAAATAAAGGGAAGCATATCAATACCACAGCAATTTTTACTGCTGTAATGCCACCTATATTTTTCTTGTTATTCTTCATGAGAAGTTTTTTTGTCCTTGTCAAATATACCTTTACATTATAGGGAAAAACAAACGAAATATCTCGAAATTCTGAGAATTCCGAAGTATAAAACTCAAGTTAAAAAACTGATAATCAGTATTTTATCCTGTTTTATGGATACTATGTTGTAAATCAATAAAATGGTATCTTTACCATAGCGTAAACACATTAAGAATCAAGAACAAATCCTTTTGAGATTGAAAAAGACATATCTTTTTACTACCTCTTATGGCGTAAAAGCAATATTAGTTTTTTTGCTATGCACCACTCAATTGGTCCACTGCCAAGAAGATAAGCCATTTGTAATCCCAGATTCTTTACAAACATTGGGTTATAAAGCATTATACTCTTCTTATTTAAAAAATTGGCAGGATACACTGACTTCTAAAACGTACTTATATTCTTATTTGAAAAAAGCTACCGAAGATAATGATGCCCTAAGAATGGCTAGAGCATACTGCCAATTATCATATTATGCCGTAGAAGAACAAAAAAAACTTGCCTTACTTGATAGATCTATTGCACTAAGTATTGGATTAGAGAACAACACCTATCCTATAGAAGCATACTCTTTTAAAGGAGGGTATTATTTAAGAAAAGGAAATTATGCCTTGGCACTCGATAATTATTTAAAGATAATTCCTATTGCAGAGCAGGTAAATAATACCGAATACTTATATATCACCAAACATAATATTGCACGTATTAAAACCATAATTGGGAAACATAATGAGGCTCTCCCGCTATTTAATGAAAACTTTACTCACAATAGCCAAAAACAACCTATTGATACAACCAGATATCTAAAATCTGCAATCGCCTTGGCAGAGTCGTATCGATATAATAACCGATTAGATTCTGCATCTATAGTTAATCATAAAGCTCTTCGAACACTTAGAGCATCCAAATATCACAATGATCGATACTATGGTAAGGTCTTAATTAATGAGGGAATTAATCTTTTCTTTAAAAAAAAGTATAGTGCTGCTTATGATAGTATTTCTAAAGGCCTTACAGAACTTAATACATCCCAAAAAGAAAATAATCAAACACATATTTTAGGAGAGTTTTATTTAGGTAAATTAAAGCATAAGCGGCAAGATACTACTGCCGCGCAACAACATTTTATAGTTGTAGATTCTATTCTTCAAAGTGAAGAAATAGCACCTTTAGAGGTTAGAGAAAGCTATGAATTGATGATTAATTTCTCTAAGGCAAGTAATCATAAAGAGGCTCATCTTAAGTATATCAATGCACTATTAAAATTTGATAGTATTGCAAATACCGAAACCTCATCAATTTCTTCTAGATTGTTTAAAGAGTTTGATACTCCTGCACTACTCAAAGAAAAAGAAAAACTGATCAGTGAGTTAAAAGGCAACAATAAAAGTTTAAATTTTTTGGTCATTTTTCTTGTTGTGATTACCCTAATTATAGTTCTCTTTTTGTATCGACAATATCAAAAAAGAAAAGCGTATCAATCCAAATTTGAACAACTTATTAAAAAGGATAATAAAGGTAAATTAGGTAGTAAGCAAACTGCTGTTACAGATATTGGCGTTACCGAAGAAATTATTACAGAAATCCTTAATAAGCTTGAAGCTTTTGAAGAAAAGCATCTTTTTTTGAAAAAAAACATTAGTGTTACCTCCTTAGCCAAAGACATTAAAACCAATACAAAGTATTTATCTAAGGTGATTAACCATCATAAACAAAAGAACTTTGCCAACTACATTAATGATCTTAGAATTACTTATGCCGTAGATCAACTCAAGACCAATAGCACATTAAAAAATTATACGATACAAGGTATTGCCGAAGAGATGGGTTTTAATACCGCCGAGTCTTTTTCATCTGCATTCAAAAAAACTACTGGCATAAAAACATCTTATTTTATCAAGAAACTTAACGATTTAGATGCCTATTAGTTTATCGAAATTCACGGAATCTCGAATTGCAACTTCTTAATTAACAGTTTGTTTGTTTGTTTTTCTTGTATATTTAAGGCGGGAAATAAAAAAGTAATTAAAATCAACTATTATGAAAAAAGCAAGGGGGAAAAAATTAAGTCTTCAAAAATTAAGTGTCGCTAAATTAAATAATATGCATACTATACAAGGAGGTCTAAAAAGCGGAAGGCCTAATTGTGCTAATAGTCTGAAAAAATGTCCAGAAGAAGATATTTTGGCATACAGTGAAGGTCGCGATTGTGAAACTAGAGTAGGAGCAAATTGTACAACTCCAACAATAATACAATTATAGTTTTAGCATTTTTGAAAAATAAAAACACCTTCAATTATCACGATTGAAGGTGTTTTTATTTATTATTTTACTTCAAACAATACTTTTTCAATTACCTTTTTATTTGAGATCTGCGCATAATATTTACCAACCGGGAGATAATATTTTCCATTCTTTTTCTTAGCTACCTCTTCGTCTTCATATTCTTCTTCTAAAATACCTTTTCCTTTTTCAGTCATTGTTACATCATACTCAATATAATTAAGTCCTTTATCTGCCTGCACCGAAAATTCTTGAAGTATCTTGCCTTCTAGAGATGTAATTTTGATTAAAAAATCTCCTGAACTCATGGTATAAAATTGAATAGTTGAAGACGGATGGATCTTGGGCTCTAACCACTTGCTCCAAGAAGCTCCCCATTCTTCAGACCAAACAATAGTTTTAACATTAAAAACATACAATGGTTTTTTCTTAATTTCATCATCCAACAACTGGATAGGTTCTATATTAGTTTTGTATATACTTCGCCCATGAGTTCCTAATAGCAGATCATTTGCATCGGGTTGAATTACAATATCATGTACAGCGACATTGGGAAGTCCTCCAGAAAAGACATTCCATGTATTGCCTTTGTCCAAGGACACATAAGCTCCGTTATCTGTACCCAGATATAGGACATTTTCACTCTTAGGGTCTTCTTTAATCACATTGACCGATGATACCGGTACATTTTTACCAATATTTTTCCAGTTCTGTCCATAATCCTCACTAACATAGACATATGGAGTAAAATCATCAAAGCGATATCCATTTAAAGTAACATAAACTCTTTCGTTTTTATGTGAAGATGCAATCACACGCGATACCCATAGGTTTTTAGGAAGATCGGTCGTAATATTTTTCCAACTTCCTCCAGAGTTTTTGGTCACATAGACTAAACCATCATCGCTTCCGGTATAGATTAAACCAAATTGAGATGGGGATTCTGAAATTGTAGTAAGTGTACCAAAAGCTACATTTCCTTTTTTACCTCCATTGGTGAGGTCTTCAGAAATTGCTGTCCAATCATCTCCTTGATTCATAGAGCGCATGAGCTTATTACCTCCTAAATAAAGTATATCCTGATTGTGTGAAGAAAGCAATATTGGAGTTTGCCAATTATATCTATATGGTGATTCTCCTAATTCGTGTTTAGGCTGGATATAAGTTTGTTCTTTTTCACTTCGGTTCAATCTAAAATAATTCCCAAACTGAAATCCCGTATATATAATATTAGCATCTCTATTATCGATCTGAACTTGCATTCCGTCACCTTCTAAAATTTTATCCCAGGGATATTTTCCACTTTGATGCCATTCGGCATCCTCTCGTGCAGTGTGCGCTCCAACCCAAACACCGTTGTCCTGCAACCCTCCATATACATTATAAGGAGTTTCATAATCTATATTAATCGCATAAAATTGCCCAACATTGGGTTGATTGGCTTTGATCCAATGCTCACCATCATCATAAGATATATTAACACCTCCGTCATTTCCGTTTATTAAATGATTAGGGTTTTTGGGGTTGATCCATAAAGAGTGATGATCTGCATGAACATTTTTTCCATTAATACTAGAAAATGTTTTCCCTCCATTCTTAGATTTAAGTATCGGTACTCCACTAATGTAGATATGTTCTTTATTTTTTGGGTTTACCTGAATCTGACCAAAATAATACCCATAACTAAAATAAATATCATCCAAATAGTCCTGATGTGTTTTATTCCATGATTTTCCTCCATCATCGCTTCTATACACTTCTGCGCCTATTACTGGTGTATCAAATAACATAGAATTGGCATCTTCAAGGTATTTGGCTAGGTCTTTAGGTTCTACAGCTCCGCCTCTCACCATTTGCTTAACATTGTCTGCTCTATATTTTTCTTGAAAACCATTAGTTTTCAAAAAGGCATTTAATTTTCTATTGTTAATTTTTAAAAAATCTCCTGTTGACATAGTTTTAAAATCTTCTTTAGTCAACCGATCACTAATTTTTTCGGGATTGTTTTTCTTTCTTCTGGATTGATTATCATGCACTACATATAATGTTTTGTCATCAAAAACGGCCAGGCCTATTCGCCCAACACCTTCTCCTGTCGGAAAACCGCTTCCATCTACCGAAATTTTGTTCCATGTACTTCCTGCATCAATACTTTTGTATATTCCAGATCCATTACCGCTACCTTTAAAATTCCAGGCTTTACGATCTTTATCCCAAGCAGCCGCATACATTATATTAAAGTTTCCTGGTGCAAAAGCCAAATCAATAATCCCAGTTTGATTGTTTATAAACAATGTACGCTGCCAGGTCTTTCCGCCATCAGAAGTTTTATATATTCCTCTCTCATTATTAAAAGAATAAAGATGGCCTGTTACGCCAACAATTATTTCATCTGGGTTTTCTGGATTAATAAGAATTCTTCCTATATGATGCGAATCGGATAATCCCATATTTTTCCAGGTCTTCCCATTATCCATAGATTTTAAAATTCCTATACCAGCATAAGATGACCTAGAGGAGTTATTTTCACCGGTACCGACCCAGATGGTTTTATTTTTCCAATCTATGGCAATATCTCCTATATTAATGGTTTCGGCCGTATCCATAATAGGAGTGAAAGTGGTTCCGTTATTAACCGTATGCCACAAACCTCCGGATGCATAGGCTACATAAAACTCTGAAGTGTTATTGGGGTTTACATCTACATCAACAACACGGCCACTCATTACAGAGGGGCCAATATTTTTGAACATTACATTTTTCATTAACGACACTTGGGTCATTTTCTGTTTTTGTAACAAACCCTCTTGGGTTATCTCGGCTTGAGTTGTTGATTGCCATGATAAGCCAACGGCACTAATTAATAAAAAAAATAAAGTAATTGTATATGATTTCATTATCTGGATGGTTTAACGCTTGGAAAGTATGCATTGCTGTAATAGTCTCAAAATTTTTAGAGATTGTTTAACAACATTCTAAAATTGAAAACATGAATATTTAATTCATTAAATATTGCGATTATCACTAATTTTTAGTTAATTTATTGTTAACTAATTAAAAAACACAAAATTATGGAAGAGTATTTGCCATTAATAATTCAGTTAATAAGTGGGGCTATTGGAGGAAATATAGCCGGTTCATTACTTAAAAATGCATCATTAGGTAGAGTAGGAAATTCAATTCTTGGTATTCTCGGAGGTGGTCTTGGAGGTTATTTATTAGGAATATTAGGTATAGATACCAGTGGCGGCATGGACATTGCAGGAATACTAGGAAGTGTTGCTGGTGGTGGTGTTGGTGGTGGTGTGTTAATGGCCATTATTGGATTAATCAAAAAAGCAATAAGTAAATAATGTACTAGTTTTAGTTAAAAAAACATTAGATATATAAATACTTTATTAAAGGGACTCAAATCTTCTGAGTTCCTTTTTTTATTACATAAATAATAATCATATTTTTGAAAACGTATTTTCTAAATAAGAACTTCTAATGAAATATCACCAAATAGATAAAACTCTTTTTATCAAGAACAGAAAAAATTTTATGGCTAAAATGAAGCCAAATAGTATTGCTGTTTTTAATAGTAATGATATCTATCCTATTAGTGCAGATAGCACAATACCTTTTGAGCAACACAGAGATATTTTTTATCTAAGTGGTGTTGATCAGGAAGAAAGTATTTTATTACTCTTTCCTGATGCTCCAAAAGAAAAACATCGTGAGATTCTGTTTTTAAGAGAAACTAATGAGCATATTGCTATTTGGGAAGGAGAAAAACTAACCAAAGAAAAAGCTTTTGAAGTATCTGGTGTACAGACCGTATACTGGCTAAAGGATCTCGAAAAAGTTTTCTTTGAAATAATGACACAGTGCGATACAGTATACGTAAATACTAATGAGCATTATAGAGCTAATGTAGAAACCGAAACCAGAGAAGATCGTTTTACCAAATGGTGGAAAGCAAAATATCCAGCTCATAGTGTTGCAAAAAGTAACCCTATTTTACAGCGACTTCGATCAGTAAAAGATCCTATAGAAATTGAGTTAATGCAAACGGCGTGTAACATTACCGAAAAAGGATTTAGAAGATTATTAAGCTTTGTAAAACCTGGAGTGTGGGAATATAATATCGAGGCAGAATTATTACATGAGTTTATTAATAATCGATCCAAAGGTTTTGCATACACACCTATTATCGCAAGTGGATATAATGCAAATGTCTTACACTATATAGAAAATAATCAAGAATGTAAAGATGGGGATTTGATTCTTATGGATGTTGCCGCAGAATATGCAAATTATGCTAGTGACTTATCTCGAACTATCCCAGTGTCAGGACGTTATAACAAAAGACAAAAAGAGGTCTATGACGCTGTATTACGAGTTAAAAATGAAGCTACAAAAATGCTGGTTCCTGGCACTATTTGGGCAGATTATCATGTTGAGGTTGGCAAAATAATGACATCAGAATTACTTGGATTAGGTCTTTTGGACAAAGCAGATGTACAAAAAGAAGATCCTGAGTGGCCTGCATATAAAAAATATTTTATGCATGGAACATCACATCACATAGGCCTAGACACTCACGATTATGGAATTCTTACCGAACCTATGCAAGCCAATATGGTTTTTACCGTAGAACCCGGTATTTACATTCCTAATGAAGGTTTTGGAATACGACTTGAAGATGATGTGGTGATTCAAGAAACAGGACAACCTTTTAATCTAATGGCAAATATTCCTATTGAAACTGAAGAAATCGAAGATCTAATGAACTAGCTCTTAGACTAAAGTATTATCATATAACAAAGTCCCTATTGTTAAAGTACTATAGGGATTTTTTATTTTTTTACATTTCACAGAATATTTTGATAGGTTATTTCGTTGATATAATAACTCTTTCTTTAGGTCCTATGCAACGAATGAAAATTACCGCAGGTCATCAACAAGCTATGCCATATTTGGTAGTCGAACAAGCCGAAGATTTTATTGATTTTATTCGTAAAATATTTAATGCGCAAGAAATGCTGCGCAGTCTGGATGGAGATAAAAGAATTCAACATTCAGAAATTAAAATTGGAGATAGTACTATTCTTCTTGCCGAAGCGTCAAAACACTATCCCGCACATCCAGGGTCTATGTATGTATATGTACAAGATACGGATCAAACCTATTTTAATGCATTGGATTCGGGAGCTGTTTCTTTAATGCAACCTATGGATGAAGATAGTGGGGCACGAGGAGCTGGTTTTCAAGACCCTTTTGGTAATACCTGGTGGATCGCAACATTAAACTAATTACAAAAAATTATTGTTTTTTGGCAAGCAATATTACATTCATAATAACAAATGTAACAATCGCAGGAACTAACCATGCCAAACTAAATTGACCAAAAGGAAGTATTTCTAGAATAGGGCTTACTTGCTCCTTCATACCTATTGAACCCAAAAAATCTGGTAAACTAAATATAATAGTTGCAATCACAACTGCTCTAAAAACTAATGGGTGGGTCAACTTATCAGATAAAACATTAAGTAAAATCAAAACTATAGTTATAGGGTAAATAAACATTAAAGCGGGTACAGCTACATCAATAATATAATGCACATCAAATTGCCCCATTACTACTCCTAGAATGCAACCAACAACAGCCGTAATTACGTATGCTTTTTTAGAATTTTTGAATATCCCTTTCATAAAATCTGCTGTACCTGTAACTATACCTACAGCAGTAGTAAAACAAGCCAAGCTAACCAATATACTTAAAAGTGTTTTTCCTATATTTCCTAATGTGATTAGACTTAGCCCTGATAACAATTCTGTTCTCGAAGTCTCTTGATCAAAAACATTACTATATAAAGCCCCATTGTAAATCATACCAGAGTATATAATAAGTAACCCCAAACCTGCCACAATGCCCGATCGTATGATCAAACCTTTATTGTGCTCAAAACTATTTTTTCCCTTAATCTGTAACGAAATAATAATAACTCCGCCTACAACAACTGCTCCAATTGCATCAAAAGTTTGATATCCCTCTAACAATCCACTAACTAGAGGAATTTGAAGCTCGGATGAACCAATACCAGGAGTTTGTGCAGAAAAAACACCAATAAAAATAATGCTAAGAACAACTATAAATATAATAGGCGAAAGAAACTTTCCTAACAAACCTAAAATTCTAGATCGGTTAAGTACAAAAAGGAGCACCAAAGCAAAATATATACTACTTGTTAACCATGCGCTGGTCCCAAAAAAAGGTTGAATAGCCATCTCATGAGTCACAGAGGCTGTTCTTGGCGATGGCAACGATAAAGAGATTGCGTAAACCAATAAACAATAGATAAGACTAAATTTTGGTGATACTTTTTTTGCAAAATCTAACATCGTACCTTGTAATCTAGCATGTGCTACGATACCTAATAACGGTATAATCACTGCAGAGATTACGAACCCTAGAGTGACCATAAACCAAGCATCTCCTGCTTTTAGACCTAACAAGGGCGGAAGCATTAAGTTTCCGGCACCAAAAAACATAGAAAATAACGCAAATCCTGCGACGAAAGTTTCTTTATTAAATCTCATTTAGTTAGGTTTATGCGCCTAAAAATAAACTTTCAAAATGATATTAGCACACAAAGGGATTAAAATAAATTATAACACCTTTGGAAAAGGGGCTCCAGTTGTTTTTTTACATGGGTTTTTAGAAAATGCTACCATGTGGGAAGAAACAATTGCATTTTTTTCAAATAGCTACCAGTGCATATCTATAGATTTGCTGGGTCATGGTAAAAGCGAAAATTTAGGGTACATACACACGATGGATGATATGGCCGAGGCAGTAAAAGCTGTATTAGATCATTTAAAAATTACCTCTGCAATTTTTATTGGTCACTCTATGGGTGGCTACGTAGCCTTGTCGCACATTGATCTTTTCTCTGGTTATGTTTCGGGATTAGTTTTACTTAATTCTACTTCTTTACCCGATAGTGAAGAACGAAAAATAAGCCGTTCTAGAGCGATTGATATTGTAAAGAAAAATCCAAATGCATATACTAGTATGGCTATTGCAAATCTTTTTGCTGAAAAAAACAGAGTGCAATTTGCTCAACAGATACGTTTGATCAAAGAACAGGCCTCAAAAACATCTTTACAAGGAATTATATCTTCTTTGGAAGGCATGAAAGTTAGAAAAGATCGCAGCACTGTTTTGCATAATTTCAAAGGATCTAAAATTATCTTTGCAGGAAAATTAGATCCTATATTATCATTTTCACAAAACCTACAGGAAGCAAAACAATATGATATTGATCTCATAAGTTTTGATGGTGGTCATATGACTTACGTAGAGAATAAAGAAAAGTTTTTATCCGAATTACATAAATTTCTCTTAGCACAACATTAAAAAAACAGTAAATATGAAGGGTTAATGCAAGAATAACCTAGACGAAATACTTGTTTTTAAGGCAAAACACCTATAAAAAACGTGTTTTGTGTTAAAAATGCATATAAAAAGACACATTTTTCTTACAAATATGTTTGTATTCTGAAAAAAAATATTATTATTGTATTGATAATGAACCTATAACACTCGTGCATGAATTTGTAACCCCTATAAAATTATGAAAAAATCTACCCCTAGCCCCGCATTTTCCTTTTCAAAAATTTACTGTTCTCTATTTGGTCACGACTATGTGTTATCCAAAAATGTTACTCATCATATCAAAGAATATTCTTGTTCACACTGTGGAGAACAAGCTACTACCAATAGCAGAGGTCGATTAGAAGTAATGACACCTAAATTAAAGGAAATTAATAACGCCTTGGCTTCGGTACATGCAAAGAAAATTGCAAAAAGTAAAGTAAATACTACTTTTCAGGTAGCATCTTAGAATTACCTCTTTTCTATTCTTTAATGGGGTTCCAACCCTGTGCTTTTAGTTCTATTTTTTCGTTTGCCCTGGTTACCAACCCTACTCCGCTTTTTTGATCTGTTATATGACCAATTACGGTCAGATTTGGATTTGCTTTTATTTTAGGATAATCTTCTTGTTTGATTGTAAATAATAACTCATAATCTTCTCCTCCATTAAGTGCTACAGTCGTACTATTGATTTTAAACTCTTCGCAGACCGAAATTACCGCAGGGTCCAAAGGTATTTTTTCTTCATATAAATTTACTCCGACCTTGGATTGTGTACAAAGATGTATCACTTCAGAAGATAACCCATCACTTATATCAATCATGCTTGTTGGTTGCACTTCAAGAGCTTTTAGAAGTTCAGGAATGTCTTTTCGTGCTTCAGGTTTTAATTGCCTTTCGATAAGATATGTATATTGATCCAAATCAGGTTGAGAATTTGGATTTACTTCAAACACTTGTTTTTCTCTTTCTAATACCTGAAGCCCCATATAGGCAGCTCCCAAATCTCCGGTAACCACAAGAAGATCACTTTCTTTGGCACCACTGCGATAAACCAAGTCTTCTTTATTGCTATGCCCAATAGCCGTAATACTAATTATTAATCCGGTGGTAGAAGAGGTTGTATCTCCTCCTACAAGATCAATATTATAAACTTTGGCCGCTGTTGCGATACCAGCATAAAGTTCTTCGAGAGCTTCCAAAGGGAATCTATTCGAAACAGCTATAGATACCGTAATTTGGGATGCGCTAGCATTCATAGCATATATATCTGAAAGATTTATCACAACAGCTTTATATCCCAAATGCTTTAGAGGGACATAGGAAAGATCAAAATGTACTCCTTCGATCAACAAATCAGTTGTTACAACACATTTTTTAGCATCAAAATCCAAAACTGCTGCATCATCACCAATACCCACGTTTGTTGTTTTTTGACTAATCTTAAAATTCTTCGTTAAATGATTAATTAGTCCAAACTCTCCTAGCTCGGATATTTGTGTTCTGGGTGTATTTTTATCTTCAATCATTTTGCAAAGGTAGCCAACAATCTCATTCTAATTCATAAAAAAATCCCGAAAAATCGGGATTTAATGATTAATAAGTGAGTCTATAAACATTCTCTTTCATAATTCAGAGCTTCAGTATCATTTGTAGGACTTACACCTTCTATAAAAGCTGTATTGGATATTATAGTTACTTTATAGGTACCATCGAACCCAGCACTTAAACCCCAATCTCTTGCAACAGAAAGATTGTATATTCCTGTTTCTGAAATAATGATATTAGAAATAGAAACTTCTTCATCCTGATTTGTACAACCATAATATGTTAGTTTTCCATCATTCAGTAAATTTGGCCCTCCAAATTGGCCGAACTCTGCCGACAAATCTAGTGAAACAACCGATTTTCCGGTCACATCTTCTATGCTGATAGCTATTTTTGTATCCTTTTTGAATTCGAATTGATATACGTCTTCACAATCTTCATTGATATTACAACTCCATTCTCCTGCTTTTTCATAAAAAGTTATACCCGGATCTATTACAGGAACATCATCATCCTTAGAACAACCTACTATTAACACTAATGCTGCGATAAGTTTTACTTTAAAAATTTGTGTTTTCATGATTAAAAGTTTTATATTGTTTTTCCTTACACAGCTATATCAATCTTAATAAAATTTTGTTACCCTTTTTTTGAAGATTTATTCATTTACAGGCTTTTAGGTTTTGAGTTAAAAACAAAATCAACGATTTAACGTTATAGTATTAAACTCAAAAAAAGTTCGGTGTTTTTACTAAAAAGTAGTCAGTATGAAAAATTATGTTTATCCCATTTATACACTATTCTCTTTTATTATTTTATTAGGTTGTAGTGGAGATGATAATGGAAACGCTCCCATAGATATGGGGCCAGATCCAACCGCTTCCAAAATTTGTGAAAATGGTACCGCAGCAGGATTCTATCCTTGTAATGGATACGATTTGGTTTCTACAATATCTCTAAATACACTTGATGCAACTGAAGGTAACGATAGTTGGGGATGGACAGATCCAACTAATGGCAAAGAGTATGCCTTAATTGGATTAGATAATGGTACCGCATTTATAGATATTTCTACACCAGATACTCCAGTGTATTTGGGTAAATTACCCACAGCAACGGTAAGTAGTCCCTGGAGAGATGTAAAAGTGTATAGTAACCATGCATTTATTGTGAGCGAGGCTCCTAGTCATGGTATGCAGGTCTTTGACCTAACAAGATTGCGTAATGTTACCAATCCTCCTCAAACATTTACGGCCGATACACGTTTTACAGAATTTGGTAGTGCGCATAATATTGTTATTAATGAAGATTCTGGTTTTGCATACGCTGTGGGAACAAGCAGACTAGGGCCATTTCAAGGAGGTCCTGTTTTTATTAATATACAAGATCCTAAAAACCCCATTAACGCTGGTGGTTTTCTGTCTACAGGAGACAGAGCTTATAGTCATGATGCTCAAGTGGTTACCTATAACGGTCCTGATGCCGATTATACAGGCAAAGAAATACTTATTGGAAGTAACGAAATAGAAGTTGTTATTGCAGATATTACTGATAAAGATAACCCTGTAACGATCTCCACCATAAAATACGCAGATGTTGGATATACGCATCAAGGATGGTTTACCGAAGATATGAGATATTTTATATTAGGAGATGAAACCGACGAACAAGGTGTTGGTTTTAATACACGAACAATCATTTTTGACTTTGAAGACTTAGATACTCCTATAGAACACATGACATATACAGGGCCTACCGCCGCTATTGATCATAATGGATATGTAAGAGGAAATAAGTTTTATCTAGCCAATTATAGAGCAGGTATACGGGTGATTGATATTTCGGATATTGCTAATAAAAATATTTCTGAAATAGGCTTTTTTGATACGTTTCCATCTAACGATAATGCAGATTTTAGTGGTGCATGGAATGTATACCCTTACTTTGATAGTGGTAATATTGTGATAAGCGATATCAATTCGGGGTTTATCCTGATAAAAGAGCAATAAAAAAACTTCAATAGCTTATATCCTAAATTAAGAGTTCTTCTATTTTAATGGTAGACTCGGACTAAAAAACACCTCTAGCGGATTTCAAAATCCATTAGAGGTGTTTTTTATTTACCCTCACAACATCACCTAATTCATTATCAGGTAAACAACTAAATTGTTAAAAAGAGTTAAAAAAACAACAAATCCATTGCACTTAAGGGTATTTCTTGAAAAAAATTCAATAAATTAGGTAATTAATTGAATTACAATCTATTAAAACACTAAAAATATGACATAAACTTAATTACAAACTAACTCTTAAAACACAAACTCAATGAAAAATCTTATTACCACACTACTGTTAACCGCAGTAGTATGGGCCTATGGTCAGACACCATGTCAAAATGGACTGGCAGGCTCTTATCCTTGTAACGATTATGATCTAATGTCTACTATTACTCTTTCTCAAATGAATGCGGGAGCGGGTAATGATAGTTGGGGATGGACAGATCCACAAAACGGAAAAGAATATGCGATTATCGGATTAAATAACGGTACTGCATTTATAGACATTTCTAATCCCACAAATCCCATTTATCTGGGTAAGCTACCCACAGCAACTAGTAATAGCTCATGGAGAGATGTAAAAGTATATCAAAATCATGCATTTATCGTAAGTGAAGCTTCTAATCACGGAATGCAAGTTTTTGACCTTACTAGGCTAAGAAATGTTGCCAATCCTCCTCAAACATTTACTGCAGATACAAGATATACCGAATTCGGTAATGCCCATAATATTGTGATCAATGAGGATACAGGATATGCCTATGTTGTTGGTGCGCAAAGAAGCAATGGCCCATACAGAGGCGGCCCTCTTTTTATAAACATTCAAGATCCCAAAAACCCAATAAATGCAGGTGGATTCTTGTCTGGTGGCCAACGAGCTTATACACATGATGCACAAGTAGTGACTTATAACGGTCCAGATACCAGTTATACGGGTAGAGAAATACTAATCGGGAGCAATGAAATTGAAGTGGTAATTGCCGACATTACAGATAAAAATAATCCAGTAACATTATCCACTATAAAATACGCTGATGTAGGATACACCCATCAAGGATGGTTCACCGAAGATATGAGATATTTTATATTAGGAGATGAAACCGACGAACAGCGTGTCGGGTTTAATACTCGTACAATTATTTTTGATTTTCTGGATCTAGACAATCCAATAGAACATATGATCTATAATGGACCAACTGCTGCCATTGATCATAATGGATATGTAAAGGGAGATAAATTTTATCTCGCTAACTATAGAGCAGGTATACGAGTGATCGATATTTCTGATATTGGTAATAAAAATATGACCGAAATCGGTTTCTTTGACACCTATACAGCCAGTAACGGAGCCGCTTTTAATGGGGTATGGAATGTATACCCTTATTTTAATAGTGGAAACATTGTGATTAGTGACATCGAAGGAGGGTTTTTCTTAGTCAAAAAAAGTAGTCCCGCTGTTTGTAATGCCACTACTCCTACTTCGTTATCTGCATCTAATATTAGCGCTAGTTCTGCTACATTAAGTTGGAGTGGTGTATCTGGTACTACATATGACCTCAGATATCGTTCGGTAGGTTCTTCGGCTTGGACAACGACAGCTGTTTCTTCAACCTCATCTATTATTTCGGCATTATCAGCATCAACGCAGTATGAAACTCAAGTAAGAAGTAAATGTCCCGACGGAAGTACCTCTTCATATAGCAATTCTACAGTTTTTACAACCACAGGAGGAAATCCACCCAACGGTTGTTCCAATACAGTCTCCTCTTTTCCATTCGCAGAAAGTTTTGAAAATAATCTGGGACAATGGAGTGATGCAACGACAGGAGATGATTTAAATTGGACGAGAAATTCAGGAGGTACTCCTTCAAATGGTACAGGTCCAAGTAGTGCAGTTGATGGCAATACATATATTTATGTTGAAGCCTCTGGAAACGGAACGGGATTCCCAAATAAAAGGGCAATTCTTAATTCTCCCTGCCTAGATTTTAGTGCATTAGCAACTCCTGGCCTTAATTTTCAGTATCATATGTTGGGTAACGCAGTAGAAACCTTGACTGTAGAAGCCAGAACAAATAACACAGGAAACTGGACCAATATATTTAGTAGAGCCGGTACTCAAGGAAGCGATTGGAATCTTGCCAACGTAGACCTTTCTGCATATGCCGGTGAAAATAGTGTACAATTACGATTTAATGTTGTAACAGGTGATGGTAATCAAGGATGGCAAAGTGATATCGCAATTGATGCAGTAACAATCCAAAATAGTAATTCTGGACCTAGTGGATGTACTTCTGGAATTTCTTCTTTTCCTTATAATCAAGGATTTGAAAATACGTTAGGCGCCTGGACACAATCTAGTAACGATGATTTAGACTGGACTGTAGATGCTAATGGTACCCCATCGAGAAATACTGGACCATCTAGTGCCACTCAAGGTTCATTTTATATCTATGTTGAAGCTTCTGGAAATGGTACAGGATTCCCAAATAAAAGAGCGATTCTTAACTCTCCTTGTATAGATCTCGGGAGCGCTGCAAGCGCCTCTTTATCATTTTCGTATCACATGTTCGGCTCCTCTAATATGGGTAGTATTGCTCTCGAAGCTAGTACAGATGAAGGTGTTTCCTGGACAAGTATCTGGAATCAAACCGGAAATCAAGGTAATTCCTGGAATACTGTAAACATTAGTCTAGCCCCCTATGTTGGAGATGGTCTTCAACTTAGATTTAATAGAGTTACTGGTGGGACATGGCAAGCCGATATTGCAATTGATAATCTATCAATTACAACTAGTGCTGCCATAAATAGTTCTACTCTGGCATTGCAAGGCCTAGATTTTTCTGTTTTCCCTAACCCCGTTGATGGACCAATGTTAAACTTGTCCGCAAATAGCAAAAATGTTTCTAACTTTGAAATAAGGAACTTTGTAGGGCAATTAGTACGTAAAGGAAACGTTAGTAATACAATAGATGTTTCTAGCCTAAAATCAGGGGTTTATTTTTTGCAAATCTCTACTACGGATCAACAAATCGTTACAAAACGTTTTGTGAAAAAATAACACAAAAACATATGATCAATGAATCGTCATAAATTCTTATTCTATACATTCATTCTATGCATCATAATAGTTAGTTCTGTTGCATGCAGCAGTGATAACTCTGATGAGCCGCCTACAACAGGAACGCCAATAGATGGTTTTTTGGGTGAAGTGGATTGGATAAAAACTTTTGGAGGAAGTAATGAAGATAATGCCCTATCGGTAGTACAAACTACCGATGGAGGCTTTGCTATTGCCGGATACACACAAAGTATAGATGGTGATATAACAGACAAAACGGCTCCGGATAGTGATTACTGGTTATTAAAACTTAACCCAGATGGAGAAATTTCATGGAGCAAAACCTATGGTGGCTCTGGTGATGATAGAGGAGAAAAACTTATCCAAACCTCTGATGGTGGATATGTTATGGTAGGTTACAGCAGAAGTAATGATGAAGATGTAGCCGTAAATGCTGGCCTTCAGGATTATTGGATCTTAAAAGTTAATGCTAGCGGTGATATCCTTTGGGAAAAAAGCTTTGGATTTCCAGGAATTGACAGAGCTTTTTCTGTTGTACAAACAAATGATGGAGGATATTTTATCACCGGATTTCTTGATGTTACTGCCAGTGGTGGAGAAGGAAATGATAATAAAAGTACTTTTTCTAAACATGGCGTTGGCGAATTTTGGGGGATTAAACTCGATGTAGATGGAGAAAAAGAATGGAGACGTTATTTTGGGGGTACTAATAATGATCGTAGCTATGATGTGGTGCAAACAGAAGATAATGGTTTTTTGATGATTGGTTCATCAGAAAGTATTGATTTTGATGTTACTAACAGCAAAGGTAGCTATGATTTTTGGGCTGTAAAAGTAAACTCTGAAGGCACCAAAATATGGGAAAAATCCTATGGAGGTGTAGAAATTGATGTAGCCTATGCAATTGCCGATTCGGGTAATGGAAGGTTTGTTATTGTTGGTGATTCGCGAAGCAGTGATGGAGATATTTCTAATGCCAAAGGAAATGCTGACCTCTGGATGATCCAAATAGATGGTAATGGTAATTTAATCTGGGAAAAATCAGTCGGTGGTACCCAATTTGATACTGGTCGAGGAGTCCATAAAACACAAAGTGGAGGCTTCGTTATTACCGGAAACTCTAGAAGTAGTGATATGGATATTACCGAGAATAAAGGACAAAGCGATGCTTTAAGCCTTATTATAGATGCTACCGGAGAAGTGCAATGGAAAACGACTACTGGTGGTAGTAAAGCCGAATTTGGCGAGAGCTGTATAGAAACAAGCGATAAAAAAATTGTCGTTGTTGGAAGCTCTGAAAGTAATGATATGGATATCTCTAATAACCGAGGGTCCAAAGACGTATTAATTATAAAGTATAAATAAACACAATGAAAAGAATAGCATATACCCTTCTAGCCACACTTATAATCGTATTATCTTGTAAAAATGATGATGGAGGAACACCAGAACCAACCTTTGGTACTGTGGCTCTAGATTTTAAAAATACAATCAATGCTAATGGTATTGAATTAGGGACCGATTCATATACCAATGCAAGTAATGAAGTATACACCATTTCAGAATTAAAATATATTATTAGCAATATTGTACTTATCAAAGCAAACGGAGAAGAGTTTGTTTATCCTGTTGATGAAGGTTATTTTTTAATCAATGAAGAGGTTGTAACAAGCAAGAAAATCAGTCTAGCAGATATTAATGCAGGAGAATATACAAAAATCAAGTTTGGATTTGGTGTAGACCAATCCAAGTATCCGCTTAACGGAATGACCAATTTTATACCCACTGCCGAAGAAAGCGGAATGCTCTGGAGTTGGTCTGCCGGGTATAAATTTATTAAATTTGAAGGATCATACACTGTAAATGGTGGAACAGCTACCGATTTTTTAATCCATGTAGGAAGCCATGGTACGACTCTAGATAATTATAAAGAAATTACTATTGACCTACCTACTGCTTTAAAAATTGAAGAATCCACATCTCCAGAAGTGGCAATTAATGTTGATATTGCAAAAATATTTGACGGTGTCAACACACATTCATTAGTAACAAAAAGCGACATACAGGTAGACCCTGTAAATGCGCCCAGAATTGCCGAAAACATAGCTACTATGTTTACAGCGACTTCTGTTTCTAATTAAATTGAATTTGAAATTATTATCATACATAGTATTCATCCTTATCGGAGCCTCTTGTAGTTCTGATAAGGAAGACTATGTTCCTATAGAAAATGCAACTTTAGAATTTAAAGTTCCTGCCAACTTCCCTGAACCCAGTTATAATGTTTCTCTTAACCCTCCTACAGAAAAAGGGTTTGAGTTAGGTAAAAAATTGTTTTATGATGGTCGTTTATCCTCAGATGGTGTGATTTCTTGTGGGTTTTGCCATATTCAGGACTTTGCCTTTACTCATCACACACATATTGTAAGTCATGGCGTAGGTGGAGCATTAGGTACTCGTAATGCCCAACCTTTACACAATATGGCTTTTATGAAAGAGTTTACTTGGGATGGAGCTGCCAGACATTTAGACTTACAGCCCATTATACCAATTACAGCAGAGGTAGAAATGAACGAGACATTTAGCGGTATTATTACAAAATTAGAGAATCAGCCAGAATATGTAAAACTCTTTTCTGAAGCTTTTGAAGATCAAAAAATCAATCCAGACAATATCCTCAAGGCGCTATCACAATTTATGCTCATGATGATTTCTGCCAATACTAAATATGACAAGATTGAAAGAAATGAAGGATCTGTATTTACGCAAGAAGAAGCTGCAGGTTTTGCGCTTTTTAATTCTAAATGTGCTTCTTGTCATCAAGGAACCCTTTTTACGGATCAATCTTATCGCAATAATGGTTTGCCTGTTGATCCGCAATATAATGATATAGGAAGAAATCGTGTCACCGGCTTGGCCGAAGATCTATACAAATTTAAGGTGCCAAGTTTAAGAAATATTGAGCTTACTTTCCCGTATATGCATGATGGTAGATTAAAAACACTAAATGATGTTTTGGATCACTATAGTGATGGTATGGTAGATTCTGAAACCCTAGACCCTTTGTTTAAAAGTCAAAATGGCTCTTTGGGAATTCCTATGTCTGCCGAAGAAAAGGTGCAAATTATAGCCTTTTTAAAAACACTTACCGATGATGATTTCTTAAACGATGATCGCTTTTCGGAGTTTTAAATGGTACTCTCAACCTCTTCTATAACTTTTGCCTATATCAATATATGTTAGATAAATGTTAGGTTTTGCTAATAAAATCCACTTAAGTAGTATATTTGCATTTCATTTAGAATTAATCTATTTACAAAAAAGATGATTAAGGTATCAGACATAGCAAAAAACAAAGTTGTCGAATTGATGACCGAAGATGGGTATAGCGCTGCTACCGATTATGTTCGAGTGGGCGTAAAAAGTGGTGGTTGCTCTGGTTTATCATATGATTTAAAATTTGATAAAGCACAGCAAGATGGAGATAAAGTATTCGAAGACAATGGCGTAAAAATTATTGTAGACAAAAAAAGCTTCCTGTATCTTATTGGAACCACCTTAGAGTATTCTGGTGGTTTAAATGGTACTGGATTTGTATTTAATAACCCCAATGCAAGTAGAACTTGCGGTTGTGGAGAAAGTTTTTCATTGTAATTGATAAATGATAAAAAGTCCTGATTTAATTTAGGATAACCAAGATGGCATATACTGAAGACGATTTAAAGAAAGAATTAGAAACTAAGGAATATGAGTACGGATTCTATACCGACATAGAGTCTGAAACTTTTCCTGTGGGTCTTAATGAAGATATTGTTCGGGCTATTTCAAAGAAAAAAGAAGAGCCCGAATGGATGACAGAATGGCGATTAGAAGCTTTTAGAATATGGGAGCAAATGGAAGAGCCTGAATGGGCAAACGTACATTATAAAAAACCTGATTTTCAGAATATCTCCTACTACTCTGCTCCAAATAAAAAACCAAAATACAACAGTATTGATGAAGTGGATCCAGAATTATTGGAAACCTTTAAAAAACTCGGTATTTCTTTGGATGAACAAAAAAAATTAGCTGGAGTAGCTGTTGATATTGTAATGGATTCTGTCTCTGTTGCAACCACATTCAAAGAGACTTTGGCAGAAAAAGGAATTATATTTTGTTCGATATCTGAAGCTATACAAGAACATCCCGAATTAGTAAAAAAATACTTGGGGACTATTGTTCCTCAAAAAGATAACTTTTATGCAGCATTAAACTCTGCAGTTTTTAGTGATGGTTCCTTTTGTTATATTCCAAAAGGAGTACGTTGCCCAATGGAGCTATCAACATATTTTAGAATTAACCAGGCAGGAACAGGTCAATTTGAGCGTACCTTGGTAATAGCAGATAAAGAAAGCTATGTAAGTTATCTTGAAGGCTGTACTGCTCCATCAAGAGATGAAAATCAATTGCACGCTGCTGTTGTAGAACTAATAGCACTGGATGATGCCGAAATAAAATATTCTACCGTACAAAATTGGTACCCAGGTAATGCCGAAGGAAAAGGAGGTGTCTATAATTTTGTAACCAAAAGAGGGCTCTGTGAGACCAATGCAAAAATTTCATGGACACAGGTAGAAACTGGATCAGCAGTAACCTGGAAATACCCCTCGTGTATTTTAAAAGGAGATAACTCTGTAGGAGAATTTTACTCCATAGCGGTTACCAATAATTTCCAGCAGGCGGATACGGGGACAAAAATGATACATTTAGGAAAAAATACTAAAAGTACTATTATTTCTAAGGGTATTTCGGCCGGAAAATCTCAAAATAGTTATAGAGGTTTAGTACAAATAAACAGTAGGGCGGCCAATGCACGTAATTTTTCACAATGTGATTCTTTATTGATGGGCAATGAATGTGGTGCGCATACGTTTCCATATATAGAAGCAAAAAACAAAACTGCTCAAATAGAACATGAAGCTACAACCAGCAAAATAGGTGAAGATCAAATTTTTTACTGTAACCAAAGAGGTATTGATACCGAAAAAGCAATTGCCTTGATTGTAAATGGGTTTAGTAAAGAAGTCTTGAACAAATTACCTATGGAGTTTGCTGTAGAAGCTCAAAAACTTTTAGAAATTTCTCTAGAAGGTTCTGTTGGGTAAATGTAAAACCGTCAAATCTGCATTAATGAAACTATCTTTTTTAATTATTGCCCTAAGCCTTACCATGTTTTCTTGTAAATCCGAGAAATCTGAAAATGATAAAACAGAACTCTCGCTTATTCGTGGGGAGTTTATTTTAATCGATGATGCTGCTGTAATAAAAGGAAATGGTTTTATATATGCCGTAGCTATAGATGAGGCGACTCGCGAATTATCAAAAAAAATAAAACCTCTGCAAAGAGAAGAATATGACATGGTTCCTGTAGTTATAAAAGGAATCGTTAAGCCCAACCCAAATCCGGGATGGGAAGAAATAGTTGAAATAAAAGAAATCATTGGAGTAAGCGCACCAACATCAGAGTTGCCAACCAAAATTGAAACCTCTGCGCAGGACCAAAGCTCCAACGAAAACAAGAATACAGAAAATTAATACAAATAATTATATCTCTTTATATATAAAAAGAATTATAAACAATGTTAGAAATAAAGGATTTACACGCCAGTGTTGAAGGGAAAGAAATTTTAAAAGGTTTAAACTTAAACGTTAAGGCCGGAGAAATTCATGCAGTTATGGGACCTAACGGTGCTGGAAAAAGCACATTGGCAAATATCATTGCTGGTAAAGAAGAATATGAGGTAACTGCTGGTGGTATTCTTTTAGATGGTGAAGACATCGAAGAATTAGCAGCCGAAGAAAGAGCTCACAAAGGTGTTTTCTTATCTTTTCAATATCCGGTAGAAATACCTGGTGTAACGGTTACTAATTTTATGAAAACCGCTATCAACGAAACCAGAAAAGCTCAAGGCTTGGAAGAAATGCCTGCTAAAGATATGCTAAAGAAAATTCGTGAAAAATCTGAGTTGTTAGAGATTGATCGTAAATTCTTATCTCGCTCTCTTAACGAAGGATTTTCTGGTGGTGAGAAAAAGAGAAATGAAATATTTCAAATGGCAATGATGGAGCCAAAATTAGCTATTCTTGATGAAACAGATTCTGGATTAGATATAGATGCTCTTCGTATTGTTGCTAATGGTGTAAATAGATTAAAAAGTGAGAATAATGCTATTGTAGTTATTACCCACTATCAGCGATTACTAGATCATATCGTGCCAGATTATGTGCATGTACTTTATGATGGAAAAATCGTGAAATCTGGTTCTAAAGAATTGGCGCTAGAACTAGAAGAAAAAGGATACGACTGGATTAAGGAAGAGATAAATGCATAAGCTATGGAGTTAAAAGATAAACTAGTATCCTCTTTTTTGGCTTTTGAAAACACCATAAATGTTGATGCTCCTGTGCATGATATCAGAAGTCAAGCCATAAAAGTTTTTGAAGAAAAAGGATTTCCTACCAAGAAGGAAGAAGCTTGGAAATATACCTCTCTTAATGCTATACTAAAGCATGACTATAGTATTTTTCCTAAAGAGGAAAATGCATTAGAATTTAAGGATGTAAAAAAATACTTTTTATATGATTTAGATACATATAAAATTGTATTTATAGACGGTAAATATTCGTCTCATTTATCAGAGACTACTCATGATAAAATAGATGTTTGCCTCATGTCTTCTGCACTATCGCATGAAAAGTACAAACCCATTGTTGACAACTACTTTAATAAAATAGCACGTCAAGACGGTCTTACCTCATTAAATACAGCTTTTTCAAAAGAAGGAGCTTATATTTATATCCCAAAAAATAAGCTTGCTGATAAGCCCGTACAAATTATACATTTCTCTACAGGAAAAGAGTCGGCTCAAATGCTACAACCACGTAACTTAATTGTGGTAGAAGAAAACTCGCACGTACAAATCATAGAGCGCCATCAAAGCCTTACCGATAATCCTGTATTAACAAATTCGGTTACCGAGATTTTTGTTGATAAAAGAGCTATTGTAGACTATTATAAGATCCAGAATGACAATCAAACTGCTTCTTTGATTGACAACACATATATCGAGCAACAAGGACAAAGTGTAGCATCTGTTCACACTTTTGCCTTTGGCGGAAATCTTACCAGAAATAACCTCAACTTTTTTCAAAAAGGAGAAGGTATCGATTCTATACTTAATGGGGTTACTATAATTGAAGGTAAGCAACATGTAGATCATAATACTCTTGTTCATCACCAAGAACCTAATTGTGAGAGTCATCAAGATTACAAAGGTATTTTTGACGAAAAGGCAACTGGTGTTTTTAACGGAAAAATAATTGTAGACAAAGAAGCTCAAAAAACAAACGCTTTTCAGTCTAACAATAACATCTTATTAAGTGATAAAGCGACTATCAATTCTAAGCCTCAACTCGAAATTTTTGCAGATGATGTAAAATGTTCGCATGGTTGTACCATAGGTCAACTAGATGACAATGCTTTGTTTTATATGAAATCTAGAGGTATTGGTGAAAAAGAAGCAAGAGCACTATTAATGTATGCCTTTGCCAATAATGTATTGGAAAGTGTAAAAATACCTCAGCTCAAAACCAGAATTAATAAATTGATTGCCAATAAACTTGGTGTAGACATTGGTTTTGATTTATAGTATACATATTTTTAATCACATAAAAATGAAGCCAAATCAAATTGATTTGGCTTTTTTTAGTCTATTGCATTAACAATTTGTTTCAAGAAGTTATTAAAATCAAAACCTGCATCGCCTATCAAACCAAAACGAACAATAACCAATTCTTTTGAGGGTATAATAAATACCCGTTGCCCTTGAAATCCATTTACCGAAAACATGTCTCGAGGTGCATCTGGATAAAACCCTCCCGCGTTTAACCAAAAATGTCCTCCATATTTTCCTTCAGAATTTGGTGCTGGAGTTCGTACATAATTAGTCCATTTTGCATCAAAGATCTGATCACCATTCCAGTTTCCTTCATTAAGATATAGCAATCCAAATTTTGCCCAATCTCTGGTTGTCGCCCAGCAATATGATGATCCAACATAATTACCACTCATATCCATTTCTAAGATCATACTATTCATACCTATTCGATCAATAAGCGCTTTGTAAGGGAAATCCAAATATTCTTGATGTGTTTCAAACTGTTTTCTTAAAATCCCTGATAAAAGATTCGTGGTTCCCGAAGAATAATTCCAGATCTCGTTTGGTTGCGCCACGGCTTTTTTCTTTGCCTGAGTAATCGTCATATCTTCGGCTTCAAAAAGCATTAGATTTACATCGGATAAGCTTCCATAATCTTCATCCCACTCCAAACCGCTATTCATGTGTAATAAATGATCAATAGTAATATTGCTTCTATCATCATTTATCCACTCATCAAGTGTCGTTTTTTGATTCAAATTTATTTTTCCTTCAAATTCTCGAATACCAAATAATGTAGCAAGCACACTTTTGGTCATTGACCACCCCAAAAATCGTGAAGAAGCATTATATCCGTTTGCATAACGTTCGGCTATAATTTGATTTTTATACAATACCATAACAGATCGTGTTTTGGCTATTTCGATGTTTTCAAAACCAAAATCGACTGCTTTTTGGAGCGTTTTTAGGTTTATTTCGGTAAAAACAGTGTCTTTTTGAGGTAAGTCTCCATATGGAAACGGAAGATTTTTGTTCGTTTTATTTCTTACTGGTTTTGGATAAGGAGCATCGATATCAAAATCATCATTCACCAAAACACTACCCACTCCCTCTCGATAAACAGCTTTACGTTCTTTTAATCCAAAAACTGAAGCGGTAACAGATTTTTTTTTAATATTCACTTCATCATCTGCAAGATTAACAGGTGAAAAATTATTATCATTAGCATCTGTAAACTCATAGCTACGATCTGCAATAAAAATGGAAGAACACATATTTTTTGCAGAATACCCCGTAAGTACTGTTAACTTGGGATAATTAAGCACTGCACCAATACTTATTGCGGTACATAGCACTAATAAAGTGATACCTAGAATCTTTTTAATTCGCTTCATATATAAAAAGGGTTAAATCATTTAAAAATAAGGAATCTCAATTAGAAATACTTCTTACTTTTGCAGAAAGAAATTGTAATGTTTGATGTACATAAAATCAGAGAAGATTTTCCTATTCTAAAAAGAACTGTAAACGGAAAACCTCTAGTATATTTTGATAATGCCGCTACTTCTCAAACGCCGCAGGTGGTTATAGATGCTATTATTGATTATTACAGTAATTATAATGCTAATATTCATCGTGGTGTACATACCTTATCTCAAGAAGCCACAGATGCCTATGAGGTAGCACGCAAAAAGGTACAGCAACATTTTAATGCGAAACATACTCATGAGGTTATCCTTACCTCGGGGACTACTCATAGTATTAACATTATAGCAACTGGTTTTACAAATGTTCTTTCTAAAGGGGATGAAATTATTGTTTCTGCCTTAGAACACCATTCTAATATTGTTCCGTGGCAGATGCTATGTGAACGCACAGGAGCCGTTCTAAAGGTTATCCCCATGAATGAAGAGGGCGAATTAGTTATGCAGGTGTATGATGAACTACTTTCTGACAAAACCAAACTAGTTTTTACCAATCATATTTCTAATGCCCTGGGAACAATTAATCCTATCGAGGAAATTATTGATAAAGCTCATAAAGTAGGTGCTGCGGTACTTATAGATGGTGCTCAGTCCTGTCCTCATATCAAACCCGATGTTCAGGCTTTGGATGTAGATTTCTACGTGGCTTCTGCCCATAAATTATGTGGCCCAACTGGGGTTGGCTTACTTTATGGAAAAGAGGAATGGTTGAACAAATTACCTCCATATCAAGGAGGTGGAGAAATGATCGATCAAGTAACTTTTGAAAAAACAACCTATGCAGGTCTTCCTCATAAATTTGAAGCAGGAACTCCAAATATATGCGGAGGTATTGCTTTTGGGGTGGCCTTAGATTATATGAATTCTATTGGTTTTGATCATATTGCTGCCTATGAAGATGAACTGCTGCAATACGGTACTCAAAAATTGTTAGAAATAGAAGGTTTAAGAATATATGGTACTTCAAAAAAGAAAACTTCTGTAATTTCTTTTAATTTAGAAAATATTCATCCTTATGATGTAGGTACGATTGTAGATAAGTTAGGAATAGCAGTACGAACAGGACATCATTGTGCACAACCTATTATGGATTTTTACAAAATACCTGGTACTATAAGAGCTTCTTTTTCTTTTTATAATACCAAAGCCGAAATAGATGCTTTGGTTGAGGCCATTAAAAAGGCCAAAGCAATGCTTTCTTAAGGATTAATTGTATATGAATTACATCATCGTTTCGAATTTCATTTTTTAAAAATTCTACCAAGAGTTTTTCTTTTTTCTTTAAAAAAATAACATCTCAAAAAAAGCATCCGTTTTCTTGTTTAAAACTCTCTGAGAACTCCCTCTATCAGTGACAAAATATAAATAATACATTAGTTATCAATGATTTAAAAATAAGTCGTTAATGACTAATTTATTAGATATAATGTTAAAAAAAATTAGATTATTCTTGCAAAACGTTTTTTTTCAGAATACCTTTAAACCACACATTAACCAAAAATAAATATATTATGAAAACAGTACTTTTAAGTATTCTGTCTGTCTTTTTCATAGTCTGCAGCGGTATTGCTCAAGATTATGATGTTAGTTCAAGTTCCAAAACTTTTAGAGACGCCAGCCGTCGAAACAGGAGAGTAAATGCCAGAATTTATTATCCAAAAGTTACTCGCCAAAATCAAACAAATGTAGCACAAGGACCTTTTCCTGTAATTGTTCTTGGTCACGGCTTTGTTATGGGGTCTGATGCTTATCAAAATTTTTATGATACTATTGTTCCCAGAGGGTATATCGTAGTATTTGTAAATACCGAGGGATCATTTTTTGCTAATCACGAAGCTTATGCTAAAGACCTAGCTTTTATGGTTGGAGCGATTCAGGCAGAAAACAACAATCAAAATTCTGTTCTTGCAGGAATTGTTGATGACAAAAGCGCATTAATCGGTCACTCTATGGGAGGTGGTGCAGCCACAGTAGCTGCCTCTATGGTAGATGTAGAAACATTGGTTACATTTGCGCCTGCATTGCTTCGATTTGACACCCTCACTCCTGCGTCTCTCGTATCAGAAGATGCTATTGTTTTTTCGGGAACAGCAGATGGAGTAACACCTCCTGATGAGCATCACATTCCTATTTATAATAATTTAGGATCCGATTGTAAATACATTATTAATATCACTGGCGGTGCACATTGCTACTATGCTAACAGTAATTTTTTCTGTGATTTTGGAGAAAATAGTTCTTCGGGTAATATACAAATTACCAGAAATGAGCAGCAAGCCATTACTTTTCAGTTCTTAAACTCTTGGTTTGATTATAAATTAAAAGGTAGCTCTGCAGCACAACAAACATTTTTATTAGATCTGGCTACTTCTGATGATGTTACTTCAGAAAACAGCTGCGAAAATCCGCTAGTAATTTACGAGCCAGAAGAAGTTGAGTTAACAACATTTCCGAACCCAGCCAACAAGCTTCTAAACATCAAAGTACTAAACAACCAAAAATTGCGTAAAGTTGAGTTTTACGCCCAAAACGGGCAACTTGTTCGTACTTCGATTACCAATGAAGTTAATGTTTCGGATATTCAGCCAGGTCATTACTTGGCAAAAATATATGTAGGTGAGTCTACCATTACCAAAAAGGTATTAATCCAAAGGTAGTATCGCCGAAATATATTTTATTTCATACGTGAGAAATGAGGGAGCTTGGCTCCCTCATTGTATTTTTAATACTTTTTAAATTTGATTTTGATCTTACAAATCTTATTGAAGAAATAAAACCATTAGTTAATACTATGCCATCATTGATAGAAAGTATTGAATAGCAATTATTCTTGTCGTACTTTTGCTAAAAAATTGTAGACAATGACGATACAAGAAATTCAGGAAGAAATTGTTGATGAATTCAGCATGTTTGATGATTGGATGCAACGTTATGAGTATATGATCGAATTAGGAAAATCACTTCCTCTAATTCTTGAAAAATATAAAACTGACGACAATATTATCAAAGGGTGTCAAAGCAAAGTTTGGGTACATGCAGAAATGAAAGAAGATAAGATCGATTTTACTGCAGATAGCGATGCTATTATCACCAAAGGCATAATTGCAATACTTATAAGAACTTTTTCTGGACAACATCCCAAAGATATTATCGATGCAGATACTGGTTTTATTGATGAGATTGGATTAAAAGAACATCTTTCTCCAACTAGAGCCAATGGCTTGGTAAGCATGATTAAGCAATTAAAAATGTATGCTATCGCCTATCAAACCCAACTTAACTAATGTACATTGTTAGGCAACACAGGTTGAAGCCGACTAAAATTTAAAAAAATGAGTGATATCACAATAGATACAAACGAACTGGGAGAAAAAATTGTACGGGTACTTAAAACAATTTATGATCCAGAAATTCCTGTAGATATATATGAACTAGGATTGATTTATGATGTATTTGTTAATGAAGACCATGACGTAAAAATCTTAATGACACTTACATCTCCTAATTGTCCTGTAGCAGAATCATTGCCAGAAGAGATAAGAGAAAAAGTAAAATCTCTAGATGCCGTAAACGATGTCGAGATGGAACTTACCTTTGATCCTCCCTGGTCTCAGGATCTGATGAGTGAAGAAGCTAAGTTAGAATTAGGTATGCTCTAGATATCCTACAAGGACATTATTTTAAAGGTCTTGTACTTTTTAACATGTAAAACATGAATCAAGAACATTACGACAAATTGGAGCGAATGTACCTGCAGGCAAATATTAATACTAAGATATTTGATACTACAGAAGTTAAAATCTCTGAAGAGATGGCTCAAATTAAACTTGAAATATCTGATAAGTATTTTCATGCTCTAGGTGCTATTCATGGTTCTGTATATTTTAAGCTACTCGATGATGCTGCTTTTTTTGCAGTTAACTCGATTGTTAAAGATGCTTTTGTACTCACGACCTCGTTTAATGTTAATTTGATTAGACCAGTTAATACCGGTACCATAACCGCTATTGGAAAAGTAAAGTTTAGATCCAGAAATCTTTTTGTTGCAGAATCTACCCTATATAATGAAGAAGGAAAAGAGGTAGCCTTTGGAACTGGAAATTTTTCGAAAAGTAAAATTGAGTTGTCTGAAAAAATAGGATATCGATAATGGCAGAAGAAATTGTAAATAGAATTGCGAATAACAAAAACCTAATCACTTTTGATTTAGAAGATCATTACCCCACCGGTAAAAGAATACTTTTTGATATTAAAGATTGGCTATTTGAAGGCCTTATTTTGCGTGAAAAAGATTTTAGAAAACATGTATCGACATACGATTGGAGTCAACATCAAAACCAATATATTGCTTTAACATGTTCTACAGAAGCTATTATTCCTGGTTGGGCATATCTCTTACTTACCAGTTCGTTAATTCCGTATGCCAAAAAAGTCGTTGTTGGTTCTTTAGAAACTTTAGAAACTATACTCTACAACGATATTATTACTAATCTTGATGTTTCTTCGTATCAAGACAAATTATTGATCATAAAAGGTTGCGCTAATAAACCTGTTCCAGAAGGGGCTTATATTGCTTTAATTCAAAAATTACAACCCGTGGCCAAAAGCATTATGTATGGAGAAGCATGCTCTGCCGTGCCACTGTATAAGCGCAAATAGTTCTTTTGATCGTTTAATTTTGTTTTTTATCGAAAAGTAGGGGTTTCGTATCTTTTATCTAGCACAAAAGACGTTTCTTAAAATATATTTGCCAACATAAATTTTTGTACAGATTATTTATTTTGGTTGAGTGTACTGATAAATTTAAATTTATCTGCATCTACCCCCTTAACTAGAGTACGTATCTGATCAACTCTAAAACTATCAATTACATGAAAAAGACGCTATTAACCGTAGTACTATTAATCAGTTCTACAATTGTATTTGCACAAGACGAAGCAAAAGATGAAGCTCCTAAAGACGGTTGGACCAAAACAGGAAACATAGGCCTCCTGTTTAATCAATCTGCCTTTAATGCCGAATGGCTCGGTGGGGGTACTTCTAATATCGCAGGAAACCTATCAATTTCTTATGACTTTAATTATCGTAAGGGAGATTTAACCTGGGATAATAAAATATTAGCAGACTATGGTTTAACCAAAATTAAAGATCAAGAATTTACTCGTAAAACCAATGACAGGTTTGAGTTTAACTCTTTGGTAGGTAAACAAATAAAAGATTCTAATTGGTATTATTCATTTTTCTTAAATTTCAGGACTCAATTTGCTCCTGGTTATGTGTTTGGAGAAGATGCTGCCGGAAATGAGATAAGAACAGAGACTACACATATTTTTTCTCCTGCCTACCTACAATTAGGGCCTGGTATGTTATGGAAGAAAAGTGATAACCTAAAAGTAAACATTGCTCCAGCTACTGCAAGATTTATTTTTGTTGATGGTGACTTTACCGATGTAGGTAGTGATCAAGCTGCTATCGATGCTTTTAACGATGCTGGAGGATACTTTGGAGTAGAAGCTAATGACTCTTTTAGATTTGAATTTGGTGCAGCAGTAAATGCCTATGCTAAATTTGAACTTATGAAAAATGTATCTATGGAAAACATTTTGAATTTGTATTCAAACTATCTAGAAGATCCACAAAATGTAGATATCGATTATACTGCTAATATCGTAATGACTATTAATAAGTATTTATCTACCAACTTAACTTTTCAAGCCATTTATGATGACAATGCTATTGGTGCTTTTCAGATTAGAGAAGTATTTGGGCTAGGCGTAAATTACGGATTTTAATACATTATAGTAACACTACAAAAAAGGGGCTCGTTTTATATATATAGAACGGGTCTTTTTTATGCTTCTTTCCAGATCATATCGTACTCATATCGATCTTGTGCAATAACTCTAAATCCCATCCTTTCGTAAAACTCTTTGGCAGGATTTTTCTTTAAAACTTTTAATGTCAAGGTTTTATTTAATGTTTTTGCTTTCGTAATTAATTGAGATAATACTTCTTTTCCGATTCCTTTTCCTTGACATTCTGGTAATATCTGAATTTGTATAATCTCGAATGTGTTTTTGCTTTCTAAACATTTTAATAAACCTACTCTTTGATCAGATTGCATGATGATATAGGAAGCATCAAACTCTTTATCTACTCTAGATTTATGTTCATCTTCTGACAAATATATTCCAGCGTTTTCTAGATGTTCGACCATTGTCTTTATTCTTAACTCAAACAAAAACCCTTTATCTTTGTGCTGCGCTTTTACTAGTTTAATCTTAATCGTACTCAATGTAATGAGATAAAGTTAGACAACGAATATAAGGTAATTCGATATAATCTTTTCGATTTGTATCATTTTGATATTTGAAAAAGCTAAAGGCATCTTGTATCTTTGCACCTCTACCCTGCAATAAAAGATCAAATGAAAGTTTTTTTATCGGCTCTTCTCTTATTATTTTCTGTAACAAGGATAACAGGTCAGGAAAAAGAAGGCGAAACTATATATCTAGATTCGATTCAGGTAAACCTCAAACGCTCTTTGGATAGTATTTTAAAGAATACTCCTAGCGCCTTAAATATTATGATCCTTAAACAAAAACTAAAAGAGATCACTCCAAAAAAACCTAAAGAAGAAGAACATGTTGGCTGGAGAAGTAAAGGTAAGTTTTCTCTACTATTTAATCAGTCTGCGTTTAATTTTGATTGGCAAGGAGGAGGGACATCAAATGTTGCCGGTAATGCCGTACTCAACTATGAGTTTAATTATAAAAAGAAAAGCTTAACCTGGGATAACAAAATTTTGGCCGACTATGGTCTTACCTTTTTAAGAGGCGAAGATTTTGCTCGTAAAACCAATGATCGGATAGAATTAAACTCAAGATTGGGACAACGAATAGGACAAAGCTTTTGGAACTATTCGCTTTTTGTAAATTTTAGATCTCAATTTGCCAAAGGATATCGTTTTAGTAAAGACCCTGTTACCGATGAAACTATTCGAATAGAGGAAACTCATTTCTTTTCTCCAGCATTTATACAAATCGGTCCTGGTTTATTATGGAAAAAAAGCGATAATTTAAATGTCAATATTGCACCAGTAACTACTCGTATGATCTTTGTAGATGATCAGTTTACAAGTGGCGAGGATTATGTAGATGGTGATTATTTTGGTGTTGATGCAGGAAAGAGTTCTAGGTTTGAATTTGGTGGTTCTTTGGCCGCCTATGCAAAATTTAAACTCTTCAAAAATGTAACGATGGAACACCTGCTTAATGTATACTCAAATTATATCGAAGATCCTGCAAATATTGATTTAGACTATACTCTAAACATCAATTTGGTAGTCAATAAATATATTACCGGCAACTTTGCTTTTCAGGCAATTTATGATGACAACGCTACCGGTGGTTTTCAAATAAGAGAAATCATTGGATTAGGACTCAATTATGAGTTTTAAGTTTACTCCTCAACGATTTCGGGATACAGAAAATTGTTATACGGAAAACGAGTGACATGAATATCTCGCACCTCTTTGTATACACGCTTTCTAAACTCATCTATATTTTCCTTATTTATGGCTGATATAAACAAAGCATTATCTCCTATTTTACTCATCCAGGTTTGTTTCCATTCATCTAGAGTATAATGTGCCTTGGTTTTCTCTGTTGTTAAATCATCCGCATCAATAGTTTCATGCGTGTATGTATCAATTTTATTAAAAACCATGATTGTAGCTTTATCAGTACAATCAATCTCACCCAAAATTTTATTTACAGATTCGATATGGTCTTCAAACTGAGAATGAGAAATATCAACTACGTGTAATAATAAGTCAGCTTCTCTTACCTCATCAAGTGTACTTTTAAAACTCTCTACCAATTGTGTAGGCAGTTTTCGAATAAACCCTACCGTATCACTTAATAAAAATGGCAGGTTGCCAATAACCACTTTTCTAACCGTCGTATCCAGAGTAGCAAAAAGTTTGTTCTCGGCAAATACTTTACTTTTTGCAATAACATTCATCAAAGTAGATTTACCAACATTTGTATATCCTACCAAAGCTACGCGAACCAACTTACCTCGATTACCTCTTTGGGTAGCCATTTGTTTATCGATAGTTTGTAGTTTTTTCTTTAATAAAGAGATCCGATCTCTAACAATACGGCGGTCAGTTTCTATCTCGGTTTCTCCAGGACCACGCATTCCTATACCCCCTCGTTGTCTTTCTAAGTGAGTCCACAACCCTGTTAATCTTGGTAGTAAATATTGATATTGTGCTAATTCTACCTGGGTGCGCGCATAACTCGTTTGCGCTCGTTGCGCAAATATGTCTAGAATCAAATTTGTACGATCAATGATCTTGGCTTTAAGAATCCGTTCAATATTTCGAAGTTGAGCCGGTGATAATTCATCATCAAAAACAACAGTGCCTATTTCATGTTGCTCCACATACGCTCTTACATCCTCCATTTTACCAGTACCGATAAAAGTTTTAGAATTAGGCATCTCCATTTTTTGAGTGAATCGTTTAACCACCTCTCCACCTGCCGTGTAGGTAAGAAATTCTAATTCATCCAAAAACTCATTAAGTTTATTTTCGTCTTGATTTTTGGTAATAATTCCTATTAATACCGTTTTTTCGTATGCTATTTCCTTCCTTTCTAACATTAGATATGATTATCTTCTTCCTCTTTATTTATTATATTGTGCTTTTAATCGAGTATACAAAAGTACAATAATTATATAGCTGCTACTTATATCCAAAAGGGTTTATTATAAAAATCAAATACTATGGCCAATAAAAATTACTATCGTAAAAAAGATACAGATCATTATACCGTAGCATTTTATAATCTTGAAAACTTATTCGATACTACCGACGACCCTCGTACTTTGGATGAAGATTTTTTACCTGATTCTGAAAAATCCTGGAATCTAAAAAAGTACGAAAGGAAAATTTTTAAACTAGGCACCGTGATTTCTAACATTGGGTTTTTAAAAACCCGAAAGGCCCCTGTACTAGTAGGCGTAGCCGAGGTAGAAAATAAAAAAGTTTTGGAAGACCTTATCGATTCAAAACATTTAAAACATAAAGATTATGGTATTGTACACTATAATTCTCCTGATGAACGAGGTATAGATGTTGGATTGTTATATCAAAAAAGATTTTTTAAAGTTTTACACTCAGAGAACATCCCTGTTATGGTGGATAATCAAAATGGAGAAAGAGATTATACTCGTGATATTTTGTGGGTAACAGGAACGCTTAATAATGAAGAGGTTCATATCTTGGTCAATCATTGGCCCTCTAGACGTGATGGAGCCGAACTTACTTCGTATAAACGAGTTGTGGCAGCCGAAAAAAACCGGGAGATTATTTCGCAAATTACCTCCCAAAATGAAAATGCAAAAATCATCATTATGGGAGATTTTAATGATGACCCTTCTAGTGAAAGTATTAGAAATTTGGTTCAAAACGATCTTTTTAATCCAATGGAAAAATTACTAACCAGATCTAAGGGCAGTACAAGTTATAGAGGGCAGTGGAATTTGTTTGATCAAATAATTTTTAGTCATAATTTTCATAAATACGAAAAAGGAAAACACAGCTTTTCTGACGCAGCTATTTTCGATCAGGATTTTTTAAGAATATATAAGGGCAGGTATAAAGGAACTCCTTTTAGAACCTATGTAGGAAGAAAGTACAAAGGCGGATATAGTGACCATTTTCCTGTATATATTAGGTTGAAATTAAGCTAAATTAAAAATTTAATTTACCATACCCCTGACCGGTTTTGTAGGTATCCCAACATCGCATACATGTATTATCTAACCAAACATTAGGGAATGTATAAATATTAGTCGCACCCGTTGCTGGTACTGTTTGATCCGACGCAACCATATAAGTATGAAATTGCTTTACAAACCAACCATCGGTACCTCTTAATTGAAGATGTGCAGTATTTAGCTTAACCCAGCTTACTGCTTCACCAGGCAAAGAGGTAACAAACATATAATAATCCCATTGCCCTTTCTGGCGATCATGGCCTGGATTATTTAACCAAACTAATTCGTTTTTTATACCCTTATTTGTTTCAAAAAAAATCCGTACCCGAACTGCACCATCTGTATCATTATGAGATTGTGTTCCAGTTAGTGTTGCAACTCTATAATACCACTCTGTGCTTACTCCTTTGTTTTCTGGCTTGTTTTTGGTTAAATATACTTTAATAGCTTCATCAAATTTTGCGGTAGCATCAGCTTCACTAATGTTTCCTTCAAAACTCATATGCAATAGTGGCCGTTCGGTTTTGGTTTCTATTTCAAAAAAAACATCACTTTTTTCTGTATTACTAACAAAACCCTCAGTTTCATTAGTGTTTATAAATTCTGTTTCTCCATCTGGTTGTTCGCATGATACGATAAGTAATCCCAGTAGCGTTGCGAACATTAAATTTTTTAACATTATCATTCTTTTCATCATTTCTTTTCCATTTAGTGTTATACATTCCGCAGTAATTTTCAAAACTGTTCTGATTCTTGTCCAAAAGAACGATATAAATATACCCATTTGATTTACAGCTTGTTATATGGTAAAACCCTCTTTTTTTAAGGATTTGAACTGTATTAAAACAGGTAAAAAACCCTAAAAAAGTCCAGATAGTTTGAAATTCAAACTATTCGGACTTTTCGTTCTTTATCCAGTATACATTCGCACTATAAACCAAATAATATTATATATGAAAACACAAAAATTTAAACACCTAGTATTTTTACTTTTTGGGCTACTTATTGTGTCCTGTAGTAAATCAGATCTTGCCGAATCAGATGAGACTTTGGCATTAGAAGAAAAAGATGCGATTGAACTTGTAGAAACTCCTGATGACAAGGGTTTTATAGTTATTGGATTGGCTCCAGGAATTTATGGCAACGCCAATATAGAAGCTTATGATAGTGAAACGTATAGCTATATCTTGACTCAGGCCGAACAAAATGCTGTTCCGAGTGCCTTAAGAAGATTTAAAGTGCGTTTCCAAGTATGGTCAGGAGGTTCCTGGAAACATAAAAAGACCTATACTAATCAACCTAGCACCGTTACAGCTAAATTTCCGAAATATGGAAATAATAACAGTGCATTATGGAGAATAGGATTTCAGATGTACAACAAAAACACTGGTGCTAATTACAGTCAAAAGTGGAAGTCTGTAATCGTAAATAATTAAAATCAAATAGTTTTAAGAGTGAGGCAACTTGATCCGATAACATTGGATCGGGTTGTCTTTTATGTATTAGAACAAAAACATAGTTTATTTCTACTATCCTTAAAAGAAGTAAACCCCCTTTATTGTATCCGTTTAAACACTTTTTTTAAACGCTGTCCTTTTAGAGTTTTTAGTTTAATTTAAAATCTTACATTTTTTAAATCCCTGATATATAAAGGACTCCAGAAGAAATTGTTAATTTGTTAATATTTTTTTAACACAATAAGAGTGATGGAATCGTTCTAATGCCATACCTTGCGTAACGCAAAAAATCACACAAACAATTAATTGTCATGAAATTAAAATTACTTTTAATTCCATTTGTCATGTCTTGCATTATTGGGGCGCACAATGGAATTGCACAAACTGTATTTATTAACGAACTACACTATGATAATGTAAGTACCGATGTCGATGAAGCTATCGAAATAGCGGGAATAGCGGGAACAGATCTAAGTGGATGGACTCTTGCTTTATACAACGGGTCTAATGGTACGGTTTACAACACAATCTCTCTTACCGGAGTTATTGCAGATCAACAAAATGGTTTTGGAACAGTCGTAGAAGTACTTCCTGCTAATGGATTGCAAAACGGTGCGCCTGATGGTGTAGCATTAGTAGATCCTACAAATGCTGTTATTCAATTTTTAAGCTACGAAGGTGTAGTTACTGCAACAAACGGACCTGCTTCTGGATCAACCAGTGTTGATATTGGTGTTTCAGAATCTAGTGGTACAGCCGTTGGAGCTTCTTTACAATTATCTGGTGCGGGTACCACTGCAGCAGATTTTATTTGGGAAGTAACTACAGCAAATACCTATGGAGCTGTAAACACAAACCAAGTGTTTGGAACACCAGTAGTTATACCTGTAATTAACGAATTCGTATTTAACCATACTGGATCTGATACTGATGAGTTTGTAGAAATAAAAGCAGCTCCTGAAACTGATCTAAGTGAGTATTGGTTAATCGAAATTGATGGAGACAGTAACGCGCTAGGGACTATCGACGAAGTAATACAGCTGGGGACTACAGATGTAAATGGATATTTTACTACTGCTTTTGGTAGCAATGTATTTGAAAATGGTACTGTAGCTTTACTTTTGATTAAAAACTTTACAGGAACATTAGGGCAAGATCTAGACACAGATGATAATGGTGTTTTTGACAATACTCCTTGGGATGAGTTAATTGATGATATTGGAGTCAACGATGGTGGTGCTACAGATCTTAATTATGCAACCGTTACCTTATTACAATCTTTTGACGGAATATCATTTACTGTAGGTGGTGCCTCTAGATTTCCTAATGGAGAAGATACAGATGCTATTACAGATTGGACAAGAAATGATTTTGACGGAAGTGGTTTACCTAGCTTTCCTGCTGCAATAGCAGAACCAGGAGAAGCCGTAAATACTCCTAATCGAGAAAATGTAGTTATCGAAGATGGTGGTGGAGAAGATGCTGTTATTGTAATCAACGAAATTGATGCTGATACCCAAGGGTCTGATGTGTTAGAATTTGTAGAATTATATGACGGTGGGACAGGAAACGTAGCATTAGATGGATACGTATTAGTATTTTATAATGGATCCAATAATCAAAGTTATGCTACCTATGATCTTGCTGGGTTTACTACAAACTCTAATGGGTATTTTGTAGCCGGTAATGCCGACGTGCCTAATGTGTCTATTACTTTTCCTGGTAACGGATTACAAAATGGTGCAGATGCCGTAGCGTTATATAAAACGGATGCAGCCAGTTTTCCTAATGGTACAACAGTTACAACAGATAATCTTATAGATGCTATCGTTTATGATACAAATGATGGTGATGATGCAGAGTTATTAGTGTTATTGAATACCGGAGAGCCGCAAGTAAATGAAGCTGATAAAGGAGACAAAGATGCGCATTCATTACAACGGTTTCCTAATGGATCTGGAGGATTAAGAAATACCTCTACGTATACTCAAGCTATTCCAACACCTGGTGCATCTAATACTAACGCTACCGAAATAGTTAACCTAATTATTAATGAATTAGATGCCGATACTCAAGGGTCTGATGTATTAGAATTTGTAGAATTATATGATGGTGGTACAGGAAACACATCACTTGATGGATTCGTATTAGTAAACTATAACGGAAATAATGATGCTAGTTATAATGCTTTTGATTTGGATGGATTTTCTACCAATGCCGAAGGATACTTTGTAGTAGGTAATGCAGGAGTTGCAAATGTAGATCTTGTAGTGCCAGCAAACTCTTTCCAAAACGGTGCGGATGCAGTAGTTTTATATTTTGGTGATGCTACAAGTTTTCCTAACGGAACAGGAATTGTAACCGAAAACATAATCGATGCAATAGTATACGATACTAATGATAATGACGATGCAGAATTATTAGTGTTATTAAATGCAAATCAACCGCAACTCAATGAAGATGCTAACGGAAGTAAAGATGCAGAGTCTTTACAAAGAGTTCCTAACGGACAAGGAGGCGCTCGTAATACAGTTTCGTATGTCGCAAAAACTCCAACACCAGGTGCAGATAATGATGGTGTAATTGTTACTCCAGGAGAACCTATTAGTATTGCTGAAGCTAGAGCTATTGCCGAAGGTACACCTGTTACCATCGCTGGTGTATTAACCGTAACAGATAGTTTTGGTGGCCCTGCTTTTCTTCAAGATGCAACAGGTGGTATCGCCGTATTTGATGATTTGGTACAAGCAGATGCAACATTAAAAGTTGGTGATTCTATTAGAGTAACCGGCCTAAGAGCTGCATTTAATGATCAGGTACAAATTACTGGTGTTGTTGAGGTGATTAACAATGGTCTTCCTCAAAACCCAATTACTCCTTTGGATATAACACTGGCCGAATTGGCTGATCACCCAGGAGAACTTGTGCGTGTACTTAATACAACTTTTCCTAATCCAGGAGATTTGTTGTTTGGTAATTCTAACTTTACACTTACCGATGCCAGTGGAACAGGTGAGTTAAGAATAGATAATGATGTCGACTCTGTAGTTGGTAAAGTACAACCGGTTACTTGTCCTGAAATTACAGGTGTGATCGGAAGATTTAGAGAATTTTTCCAATTATTACCTAGACAAGATACCGATATTCCTTGTGCGGTAGAGTTTATTCCACCAGGAGATACCGTTGGTTTCCCTAAAGAAGATACATTTGATGTCGTTGCCTGGAATATTGAATGGTTTGGAGACGAGAACAACTCTCCTGTAGGTCAAAACCCTATGTCTGATGCGATCCAGCGTGATAGTACTGCTACGGTACTACAAAGATTGAATGCAGATGTATATGCGGTAGAAGAAATTGCCGATGATGCTTTGTTTGCAGAATTGGTAGCTCAATTACCGGGATATGATTATATATTATCAGATGCAACTTCTAATCCAGGAGGTACTCCTCCTTTTCAAAAGGTTGGTTTTATTTATAATACCGAAACCGTTTCTGTAGTAAATACAAGAGCAATGTTTACCTCTATTCACCCCCTATATAATGGTGGTGATGATTCTGCTATCGCAGATTACCCAAATACCACATCACGTTTCTTTGCCAGTGGTAGACTCCCGTTCTTAATGACCGCAGATGTTACTATTAATGGTGTTACGGAGCGTATTGATTTAATAGCCTTGCACGCTAGGGCAAATAGTGGTAACGATGCTCAAGGACGCTATGATATGCGTAAATATGATGTTGAAGTATTAAAAGATTCTTTAGACGCTAACTTTGCAAACAATAAAGTGATTTTATTAGGAGATTATAACGATGATGTAGATGTTACAGTAGCCGATATCCCATCAACAATTTCTAGTTTCCAGGAATATGTTGATGATGTAGATAATTACACTATCGTGTCTTCTGCGCTGAGTGAAGCTGGATTACGCTCCTTTGTGTTTAGAGAAAATATGATCGATCATATTGCAATAACAAATGAATTAGATGACGCCTATATCGACAATTCGGTAACCGTGCATTATGAAGTATACGATGCTGACTATGCGTTTACAACATCGGATCACTTCCCGGTTTCTGCGAGATTCTTGTTAGAACCTGAGTTTGTAGAAAATGAATGTGCAGGCGGATCTATAGTATCTTTTGATCAGGGAAGAAGAAAAAATGGGCGAAGAGTATCTAGATATAGAAGTAACCCTTACCGCGCATTAGGAAACCCAAGAGAAAGAAGGTACTTTAACTTTGTTAGCTTAGGTTTTGGTGGTGCTATAACGATCGAATTAAACAATGAGATTTTTGATAATAAAGATGCAAACGAGTTTGCGGTATTCGAATCTACCGGGTTCTTTGATAATATACCATGTCAGTATTACCCAGAGTCTGCAGAGATATTTGCTTCTCAGGATGGAGTAGAGTTTGTTTCTCTAGGAACTACCTGCCAAGATGGTGAATTTGATCTTGCTACTGGTAATTTGCGCTCTGCCAAATACATTAGAGTAGTAGATACAAGTGATAGAAGTATCTTTCCGTGGTTTGCAGATGGATATGATCTGGATGCAATCGTATGTTTAGAAAATGGCAAAAGTATTATTGGTAAGCAAAATGTAACCTTGGCAGAAAATCCAACTGCTCTAGAGAGTGAATTGCTTAACGAAGAGTTCGCTTTTGAAGAGATACAGATGTCTGTAACTCCTAACCCCGTTCAAGACAGATTATTTGTAGATTTTAATGCGTTTTTAGAAAGTGATGTTGATGTATCTATTACCGACATAACTGGTAAAACAATATACGCACAGACACTACGATTAAATGTTGGTCAATCAAAATTATCTGTGGATATGAACCGTTACCCCAAAGGGTTTTATGTGGTTCGCATTGCTGATACTAAAGGTAGCTTTGAAGCTATTACAAAAAAGGTAATTAAACAATAATCCGATTGTTGTAATATAAAAGAAAGGGTCTAATATAAATATTAGACCCTTTTTTATTTATGATACTAAGCTTTATCTTCTTCTATCTCTTGTGCCCAAAAATAATATCCGGAAACACCTCCAAGAGCCAAAAGTATTATGTGCATATATTGGGGAATAGGAACATTTACATATTTTCCTAAAAGAAAAATAATAACCGAAATTATTAATAAAATAGCTATTCCTAATAGTTCCGGAATTTTGTTACTGTCTTTTGGTCTGCAAACAAATAAATGAGCAGCAAGAATACCCCATACCCAAGTAATAACAAATAATTGATTATTTGCATTGTCACGTATTGTTTCACTTACTGTAGCCTTATCACTTATAAATAAATAGAAATCCAAAATGATTAAAAATGAAATAACCGCTATGACAACAATTTGAGTATATCGAGCAGCTTTGGTTTCTAAAATCTTGCAAACTCTATCTGTAATATTTCTATTAATTTGATTAAAATCCATAGGCGTTACATTAATTTAATGACCAGAAAAAATGGCCTATTATAACTCCAAAAACGAGCAGTATTATTTGTCCTTTTGGTGGTATTCTTTTTTTAAAAAACATTCCTGAAATAAAAAGTAAAAGAGCGATAAAAAGTACAATTGTTAAACTCCAAGCCGTATTTGTAATAATAGGGTCTTTGTCTCCTAAGAAAAAATGGCCCGCCAGAACACCCCATAAATATGTGATAAAAAAGAATCTATCATTTACCCAATTTTTAAGAATATTACTTATCGTATCTCCATCTGTATCATTAACATATAGATAGATGTCAAAAATTACCAAAATGATTACGATTACCAGAAGTACTTTTTCTACAACTTCTATAGTTTGCATCATATCCATAACCTAAATTGTTTGTTTTGTGCATCTTAAAGATAGGTTATATCTTGTAAAATACCCAAAAAAACGAAACGAGCATATTAAAAAATATACTCGTTTCTAAGTCAATAAAAATTAAATTAGCCTTAATTCAATATATCTTCGTATTTACTTTTATTATTTAGGATTTCCTTGCTTTTTGCTACTTCTGGGTTATGAGTTACATAATAATTATACAGCCCTTCTCTATAAAAATACCTTTTAATTATCTCATCGGTAAGCAGATTAACAATCTCTTTTTTATGGGTGTCCAAGCCTTTTTGTTTTGAAGTATTTATAGAGGACAGTAACGCATCGTAACTAGCCGCAATATCTTTATCAAGTTTTTCTCTTTTTGCAATTTGCAATGATTTCTCAAAAGATCTTTCAGTTTCGGTTTCAAATTTAAAATCACTTTCTTTTACAAACTTTTTAAAATCCTCATAATCTTTATCGGTAAACTTAAAATCCTTAGAGTTTTCTAATTGGTGGCTATAAAAATATTTTGTTCCGTAACTAAAAATCGCATCCGACTTTAGTAGCGCGGTAGTAATTTTACTGAATTTTGATGTTTCTAATTCGATATCCGGTTGTATTCCTCCACCGTCGTATACAGTTCTTCCGTTTTTTGTTTTAAAGGCCTTAAAATCCTTCTCATCTATACGAACCGCTCTGTTGTTCTGATCACGATTCCAATAATCCAATGCTTGAATACATCTTCCGCTTGGCGTATAGTATCTAGAAATGGTTATTTTTAATTGTGTACCATAGGTGAGTTTTTTGGGTCGTTGTACAAGGCCTTTTCCAAAACTCCTCGCTCCAATAACCACTCCTCTATCAAGATCCTGAATACTTCCTGCTACAATTTCACTAGCAGATGCGCTTCGACCATTTACCAAAACTACCAATGGGATTTCTGTATCTATAGGTGCTTTTTTGGTAGAGTACTCTTTATTATATTTTTTTACCACCGATTTTGTAGTCGTAATCAACTCTCCTTTAGGAACAAAAATATTGGTAACATTTATTGCTTCACTTAATAAACCACCAGGGTTTCCTCTTAAATCAAGAATAATTTTATCTGCTCCCTGCGTTTTTAGGTCTTTTAAGGCATCTATCGTTTCGCTAGAAGCTTTATTATTAAACTTAGACAAAACAATGTATCCTATATTATCATCCAACAAAGTATAATAAGGCACTGCGTCTACCTCTATTTCTTCTCGGGTTAATACTGTAGTATTTGCTTTTCCTTGTCTTTTATATACAATATCAACCTTGGTGCCACTAGCTCCTTTAAGAAGCTCTCCTGCATCATCTTTAAAATCGGCAACCTTTACATCTCCTATTTGTATGATTTCGTCTCCTGCCTTAAGTCCTGCTTTATCTGCAGGATACCCCTTATAGGGTTCCATAATGATAATTTTGTCGTTAATGGTTTTTACCGAGGCACCAATACCTGTATATTCTCCAGCGTTACGTATTTTTGATGCTTCTACATCCTGTTCATTCCAATATTTTGTATAGGGATCAAGATCATCTAGCATTGCTTTAATAGCAGTGTCCATTAATTCTGCTGGATTAGTTTCATCTACATAATTCAAGTTTAACTCCTTAAACATAGTAGTAAAAATTTCAATCTGCTTTGCAATTTCAAAAAAGTCAGATTTAAAACTTACTGTCGATATTAATATAACAACTGCTAATACGGGGTAGATGATTCTCTTTTTCATGCGTATGTATTTGTATTTAATATGCAGGTATCAAATAGTGCAAAGACACATTATTTTAATCCTAATTCTTGTTCAACAAATTTTTGTAATATTCCTTTTATTTTTGCTTCAATTACAGCATATTCAGGCATTTCTTTGCCAGAATATAAAAACATAAAAGTGAATTGATGAGTAGTGTTGGGTACAATATACTTATTTTTTCGATAACTTTCGCGCATTAACCGTTTTATGCGGTTACGATCTACGGCTTTTTTAAAATAACGTTTACTTACGGATACTCCAGCCTTAATTGCAACATCTTCATTACGTTTGGTTTTTGTATACACTAACCTTATTGGATATTTGGAAATAGATTTCCCTTCAGAAAACAGTAATTCTATTTCCTTTTTACTCTTAAGTCTTTCAGTTATATTAAACGTCTCCTTCATTGAGTACTAAATGTAATGATAAGTTTTATATACTAATTGAAAAAATCCAGCTTTAAAACTATCTAAAGCTGGATTTGACATATTTTATAAAACAGATTAATTCTTACTGCGACCAACTATTATTACTTGGGTTTGTATCTGCTAATGTCTTGCTAATATCAATTTTTATTGATTTAATCTCTGATTTCGGTTTAGAAATTTTTAAATCATATGTGGGATTAGTCCAGGGCCAATCCATCAAGACTGTTCTTTGCATGGCAGGAATAGGGTTCTCTTTTTCGCCTCTCATCATTCGGATTGGCATATAAAAAGATTCTATTGTTCCGTCGTTAAACTCAACATATAAATCAATTGGCATTGGCATTTGTCCAATGCGCTCTAAAGTGATTGTTGTTTCATTATTGTTTTCTGACACTTCTTTAATGCTGTAGTCAATGATATTAGTAGTTTGTGTCCAATCTGTTAAATACCAATCTAATTGAATGCCTGATATTTTTTCGGCTATTCTTTTGATATCGTTAGGTGTTGGGTGTTTAAATTTCCACTCATCATAGTACCTACGTATTGTTTTTGCAAGGTTTTCTTCTCCTATAATATATCCCAATTGTGATAAAAAAACTGCTCCTTTTGCATAAGCCGATGCTCCATAAGCAGAATTATGACCGTAGCGATCTGCTTGAGTAGTTTGTGGCTGTTCTATCCCCGAATTAGCCAATTGCAAATATCCTTGGTACATTCCTTTTAATGAGTTTGGGTTATTTTGTTTCATTACCTCATTCATTGCTAAGGTTGAAATGTAACTTGTAAACCCTTCATCCATCCACTCGTGTTTCGCTTCGTTGGTTGCCAAAATATGCTGAAACCATGCGTGCGCCATTTCATGAGCTGTTACTCCAACCAGGCTACCAAATTTTCTTTCTCCGGTAATCAAAGTACACATTGCATATTCCATACCTCCATCTCCTCCTTGAATAATGGAGTATTGATCATATGGGTATTTCCCGATTTTATCACTAAAATACTGCATTAACTCAACCGATTTTGGTTGCAGATCCTTCCAGTTGTCTAGTATTTCCTTTTTGTTTTTATATAAAAAATGTAGCATTGGCCCGTTTGGAACCTGTACCTTATCATGAATATATTCTGGATCTGCCGCCCATGTAAAATCATGCACATTTGGTGCCTTAAAATGCCAAGATAATTTTTTCCCTTTCGTTTTTACCTTTGTGCCTGGTGTTTCATAACCATGGCCTATTTCATTTGGATTTTGAAGATATCCAGATCCTCCTAATACATAGGCTTTATCAATATGTATAGTAACGTCAAAGTCACCCCATACACCATGAAATTCTCTCGCTATATAAGGATCCGCATGCCAACCTTCAAAATCGTACTCTGCCATCTTTGGATACCACTGGGTCATAGACAAAGCAACTCCTTCTTTATTATTACGTCCAGATCTTCTTATTTGCTTAGGTACCTGTCCTTGAAATTTCATAGAAAAAGTAGTCTTTTCTCCTGGCAATATGGCTTTATCCAAGGTTACTTCTAACACCGTACCAGCAACTGTATATTTAATCGGCTTTCCGTTCTGTTCTAACGAAGACACCTTCATATAGCCAATCTCATTAGGAGCTAGTTTGCTTATTCTGTCTTGTACTCTAGGATCAGGATCAGGAATGTTTCGAGAACGTACATCCATTTCGCTTCCTGGTTGAAAAGCATTAAAATACAAGTGATAAAACACGCTATTTAATGTATCGGGCGAATTGTTTGTATAGATTAATTCTTGTGACCCATCATATTGAAAATTTTCAACATTCATATCCACTGTCATCTTATAATCTACCTTTTGCTGCCAATACGAAGTATTGTTTTGGGCCAGTAAGCCTAAAGTTACAAAGGAAAAAACTAAAGCAATCTTCTTATGCGTCATAGTAAAAAACATTATTTAGACATTTTATCTGCAAGTATAAGTGCATTATATAAATTTACCATCTTTCCCGATTTTGATATATTAGAAAAAGATGCTGTAGTAGTCGCATTACCTCCTAAAACTACAGCTGTTTTGGTATTTAACCCACTATCCATAAGAATGCTCTTTACCTGAGCAGCTTTTAGTTTTGGATAATACGATCTAATCAATGCCGCAACCCCAGCTACTGCAGGTGCTGCCATTGATGTTCCTTGCAGATATTCATATTCATTGTTTGGTGTTGTAGACCATATTTTAACCCCAGGAGCAAAGGCGTCTACGTTGATTTTTCCATAATTAGAGAAGTCGGCTACTAAATTAGTGCCGTACTCATAATTTAATGCTCCTATAGTTATAAAATTGTTCGCTACTTCTGTCGTATTATCCTTTTGGTCATTAGGATATACTGCTTTTTGATCTAGATCTATTCCTTCGTTTCCGGCAGCATTTACAATCAATACATCTTTTGAAGCGGCATACTTAATCGCATCCCAAACCCATTCTGGATGAGGGCTATAGTACTTACCAAAACTAGTATTAATCACCTTAGCACCATTGTCTACGGCATAGCGTATCGCAAGCGATATGTCTTTGTCATATTCATCTCCATCAGGCACTGCTCGAATAGACATGATCTGTACATTTTGAGCCACACCATTCATTCCTTTTCCATTGTTTCTCTCTGCTGCAATAATTCCTGCTACGTGCGTACCGTGTTTTATCCCTTTCTTTTTAGGATCGGGTCCCATTACTTTGTTATTTCCGTATTTGTTATCACTAAGATCATCAACATTATCTCCTACCACAGATCTGCCATCAAAATCCGGATTTAAATTAAAGTTTAGTTGATTTGTAAAATGCTCCACACCCTCTTTAAGATTTTTTATAAAATCTGGTATTGTGTCTCCTGGATCCAAAAACCCAAACATTTGAGAAAGAAATGCTACATGTTGTTGCATGTCTGGAGTTTTTGCTTCTACTTTTAATAGTTCTTCGTTTGAATAATCTTCTTTTCCTATAGCATCTGCAATAGCTTTGTGTGAAATTTTAGATTGTTGTAATATCTGCTCATACCGTATTTTATTATCTGAAGTTTCTTGATATTCCTTTTCAAACTCTGCTTTAGCTTCGATATATTGCTGGTACTCTTCTTTTTCGTTGGGCGCAACCGAAGACAAATTTTTACCGGCATATTTTGGTTTAAGCTTTTTGATAATTCTTACATATTCAAGATTTTCATCATTAGAATCTCCTAGGAAATTCCACCCATATATATCATCTACATACCCGTTATTATCATCATCTTTACCATTTCCCTTTATTTCTTTTGTGTTTGTCCAAAGCACTCCATCCAGATCCTCATGCTCAATATCCACACCACTATCAATAACCCCAACGATAACCGTTTGACCTTTTCTATCTTTAATAAGCTCGGTATAGGCCTTGTTTACGCTCATCCCGGGTACTGTGTCAGAAACAAGATCAAAAGCGTTCCAGTTTTTTAATTCTGAATCCGTAAGTGCATCATGTTTTAAAGGAGTAGCATCGATATTCTCTATTGGGGTAGATACTATCACTGGAGCACCACAGCTACCTAACATCATAGATAAGCCAAGGGCAACAAGAATCTTATTTGAGGATAATTTCATTTTATCTTTAATTTTAATTAAATACTTCATTACATGTGTAAACATCTTTAAGGCGTACACCTTTTTCGGTATGTTTCACGGTTATTATTTCATTATGGGCATCATGCTCTAGGAACAAATACCATCCATGGGTAGCTGCATTTTCTAGAAACAATTTCTTTTCATCTAAGGTTAATAATGGTCTGGTGTCATACCCCATTACATAAGGCAAAGGGATGTGACCCGCTGTAGGCAGTAAATCTGCCATAAAAACTATCGTTTTTTCTTTATGTACTATATGTGGTATCATTTGTTTCTCTGTATGACCATTTGCAAATAGTACGCCAAAACCTAATTCAGACTCTTTTTGAAAGGCATTATCGGTTCTGGTAATAAAGTTTAAATGTCCACTTTCTTGAATTGGTAAAATGTTTTCTTTCAGAAAAGAAGCTTTTTCTCTGGCATTAGGGTCTACTGCCCATTGCCAATGTTCTTCATTGCTCCAGACCCTTGCGTTTTTAAAAGCTAACTCATATCCGGTTCTATCATTGTTCCATTGTACCACTCCCCCACAATGATCAAAGTGTAAATGAGTGATAAAGACATCTGTTATATCATCTCTATGAAACCCCTTTTCTTTTAGAGATTTATCTAGATTATCATCACCCCATAGCGAATAGTAACCAAAGAATTTTTCGGATTGCTTATGCCCCATTCCAGAATCAATAAGAATTAACCTATCACCATCTTCGATTAGCAAGCATCTTGCTGCTATATCGATAAGGTTATCTTTGTCTGCAGGGTTAGTTTTATTCCACAACACTTTAGGAACGACTCCAAACATGGCGCCTCCATCTAGTTTAAAATTTCCCGCTTTTATGGGGTATAAGTTCATAATCTATATAAAATCTTTGCAAAATAGAAAAAATGGCAAGGATCAGGATTTAATTTTTGGACTTTTTAACAATATTTCCTCATATTGTGCCTTAGAGATGATGTTTTCAAGGCGAGTTCCGTAATCCAGAAGTGCTTTAATCTCTTTTATACTTGCCAAACGTTCTTTTCGCATAAGCAATAATGTGTTACCATTACACTCGATATGATAGTAGGGATTGCTTTCAAAAAACAAAACCAATTCATTAGTAAACAACAATTTAATTTTTTCAGGATTTTCGCCTAAAAGAAAAAAGCGCTTAGAAAAATCCGGGTGCCCATCAATCGTTATATCTTTAAAGCCTGCAAATTTATATACGAATTCCAACAAACCTTCACGATCCAAAGTAAATTTTGGTATTTCCTGTTTTAGGTTTATGGTTAAAATAGTAGACCTTACCTGTGTTCTAGCGATAAACTCTCCTTCAGAAAACTCGACATCAGAAACTCTAAAAACCTTGGCTGGATCACAAATTGTATTGTTTTGATAATTGATCTTTTTAATTTTAAAGAACACAAAAGTGTTTAGGTTTACCGTGTTTTCATTCTTTTTGGATTCATATTTCCAAGAAAAATCGGCAGCAATATGTTGTAAATCTGTTTGCCTCTTGGTAAACGGAGATTTAGAACCAATATTAATTTTTTTAGAAAACGGAATCAAACTTCTAACCGCCAGAGGGTGTTCTGAAGAAGTTCCGTGAATATCTAATCCTGTAATTTCAAAAGAGCCTCCTTTTCGTTTAAACGTTTCCTGATACCCTAATAAACTTTCTTGCACAGTATAATCTACAAAATCACATAACGAAAAATCCACTATGGCATCCTGATTTTCGGGTATCGTGTCTAATTTTCTTTTTAAGCGGAAAAAATTTAAAAAACTTGAAAAATTCTTTACACTCACAAAATAATTACCATTTTCCCCTTCTTTAAACATTAAAACATTGGGTTTAAATAGGTTTCTTATAAAAAATAACACGCTTTTGTTCATTACAAAATGTATCAATAGCGTTGCTAGGATTCCTATAATTATACCCGTAATAAGGTTGGTTGTTATTGTACCGATAACAGTGGCAAAGAAAATAAGGAGTTGTTCTTTTCCTATTTTGGCTACATCTTTAAGGTTTTTTGGGGCGGATAGTTTGTATCCAGTATATACTAAAATTGCGGCCAATGCGGTAAGGGGAATTCGCTTTAACTGATCTTGAAATAAAACAACAAACAATATTAAAAACACCGAATGAAAAAAGTTTGCAGATCTATTTGACCCACCATTATTAACATTTACAGAACTTCTTGCAATCACAGTAACCACATTAAGACCTCCCACAAAGCCACTGGCAATAGATGCAAGGCCTAAAGCGGTTAGATCCTTGTTAACGTTAGACCTGCGTTTCATCGGGTCCAGTTTATCTACTGCTTTTATGCTCAACAAAGACTCAATACTAGAAATTAAAGTTATCGCCAGTACAACACCAATAAACTTAATATCTAAAACTTGAGAAAAATCGGGAGTTGGAAAGTTAGACAATACGTTATCTGGTATTTGAACCAAGAGTGATGCGTTTATTGGGTATTCTGAATTCGAAAAAATTTCATAGTAATAGCTTAGACCAATTACCAAAAGAACAATCCACATAGGAGCAGGGACCAGTTGAAAATACTTGTTTCTTATTTTACCATAAAAAAACATAATTAGTAAGCTCAGGATTCCTACTATTGCTGCAATAACAATCTCATTATGCTCGGGTTTGAATAATTGAGAAATACTACCCGGAATATCTGTCAATAATGAAATTGTGTCCCCTTTAATGCTGGTGTTGGCAAGCATTACATGAAATTGCTTGGCAAAAATCCCGATTCCTATAGCTGCAAGCATCCCCTGTATGGCCGATGATGGGAAAAAATCACTTAAAATACCCAAGCGCAGTTGTCCTATAATGATCATAAGACCTCCTGCACAAATTATCGCGGCAAGTGTTAAAACATATCCTTGATACAAATCACCATTGGCAAGTGTGGTAATTGCCCCAAGCAAAACCACTACCAGACCATTACCTGGACCTGTTATGGTGACATTAGATCCCCCAAAAATCGATACAATTATCCCTCCAACCACGGCTGCAATTATACCAGATATTGGCGGAGCTTCAGAGGCTAATGCTAACCCTAAACCCAATGGTAAGGCTATTAGTGAAACCACAAAGCCCGAAAAAATATTCTTTGGTAATTGCGATATAAATCCTGTAGTCTTGTTCCTTGTCTTTTCCATTCTATCTCATTATTAAAACATCTGTGGGCAGCTCTGATAAAATATATTCAAGGTCATGAGGAAAAATACGATCCAAAAAGGTTGTCTTTTCTGGTGCGTTCATAATCAATAAATCAGCAGCAACAACTTTTGCATAATGCCCGATTGAGTATCCTCTTTTTCCAAAAATAGATTGTGTTTTGATCAAAATACCAGTTTTAAGATCCCTGGGTACATCATCCAAAATATGTTGTACTCTTTGATCCTCTTCTTTTGCCAGTTGTTCTTTGATTAAGGTGTCTTTTAATAATGATTTATCATCTTCTACAATAACCTTAACTTCTTGGTGCGAAATTTCTTCAACTATTGTTAGCTGTTGAGCACCCAAATTTTGAGCAACCTCAAACGAATCGAGAATAGTTCTTTTCGTTTTTTCATCTTTAATTCCATTAACAACAATGTGATTGCAAGGCCTAAGATCTTCAGAAGGTTTGATTAATAAAAGAACCGAGCAATGTGCTCTTCTTGTTATTTTTCGTGCTATAGAACCAATATAAAATTTAAGAAAATCTTCTCTTGGGATGGCTCCCAGCATGATCAAATCTGCACTATTCTCTTTTGCTGTATCTATAATAACCTCAACAGGATCTCCCTCCTTCCAGATTACTTTTACCTTCTCATCATCGTCTTCAGAAAAGCCTGAAATCAGCTTTTTAATCGTATTTTCTTTTTCATCGGTTTTTTCACCAACATGCACAATATTTAATCTGCAGTCAAAAAAATCGACCATTCTCATGGCTTCAAAAATGTTGTTCTTAAGATTAGGAGAAAAAGCAGCACCTATAAGAATGGTGTTGAATTTATGAATTAATGTATCACTCAAGATATATAGTTCTTAATTTAAAAAAGGCAGGAATATAGCCTTAATTTTTTTAATACGCATCATAATTAAAGAATACCCACAAGAACGATAATCTACTATGTTATCAAATCTTTTACAAAATAGATAAGAAAAGCTATGCCTATAAAATGATCTTATTTGTAAAATGTTTAAAAAAATTACGATCTTTCCTGTAAAACTTGAACAACAAATTGTTATGTTAGAACTCGCAGGAATTATTATATTAGGTATTTTGGCGCAATGGGTTGCCTGGAAATTTAAGATCCCCGCAATTTTGCCGCTAATCCTTATCGGTCTATTGGTAGGGCCTATTGCCACTTTATATACTAATGACGGCACCAAATTAATACAACCTATATGGAATGGTAGTGAAGGTCTTTTTCCTGGAGAAAGCTTGTTTTATTTTGTGTCATTAGCTATTAGCATAATTCTATTCGAGGGTGGACTGACCCTAAGAAAAAGCGAAATACTCAATGTCGGACCAGTAATTATTAAGCTAATCACTCTTGCTGTGGTAGTTACTTTCTTCGGTGCTGGTTTGGCCGCTCACTTTATTTTTGATTTAAGCTGGCCTATTTCATTTTTGTTTTCCTCATTAATAATTGTAACTGGGCCCACCGTTATAACACCTATTTTAAGAAATATTCCTCTTAAAAAAGATGTGTCTGCAGTCTTAAAGTGGGAAGGTATATTAATTGATCCTATAGGAGCGCTTGTAGCGGTATTGGTTTTCGAATTTATAAGGGCAGGAGCTGGTGAAGAATTTACATTTACGGCTTTAGTAGAGTTTGTTAAGATTGTACTTGTAGGGTTTACATTTGGATTTACATTTGCCTATGCGCTTGCTTTTTTGCTCAAAAGAAAAATTGTCCCTCACTACTTGCTCAATGTTGTTACACTCGCTACCGTATTGGGTGTGTTTGTGTTGTCTGATATTTTTGCCCATGAATCAGGTTTATTATCTGTGGTTGTAATGGGGATGGTTTTGGGAAACATAAACCTACCTTACCTTAATGAAATATTATATTTTAAAGAATCATTAAGTGTACTTTTGATTTCGATTTTATTTATTCTTCTTTCTGCAAATATTAATATTGAAGAATTAAAATTAGTGTTTAACTGGAAAGCAGGATTACTTTTTGCTTGCGTGGTATTTGTGGTCAGACCATTGGGTGTGTTTTTGAGTGCTTCAAAATCGGGCCTTCGAACCAATGAAAAATTATTTATTAGTTGGGTTGGTCCAAGAGGAATTGTTGCGGCAGGGATTGCATCATTATTTGGGTTAAAACTATATAAAGTAGGTGTGCCAGGAGCAGAGTACATAACGCCTTTGGTATTTATGATTGTACTGGGTACTGTATTACTTAATGCTACCACAGCAAGATATTTTGCTAAGCTTGTTGGTGTGTTTCTTAAAAAATCTGATGGTATTTTAATCATTGGAGCCTCAAAAATTTCAAGGCTTATCGCCGTATATATAAAAAATAATAATCAACATGTAGTTTTGGTAGATAGTAATAGGGATAACATCAATAAGGCTAAAGATTTGGGGTTAGACGCGATAGAAGCAAACATATATGGAGAACAACTTAAAGATAATATTGAATTAAGTGATGTGGGATATTTAATGGCATTAACAGCTAATAGTGATATCAATAAGTATGCAATAAATAAATTCAAAAGTCAATTTGGAGAAAATGGTTCTTTTAGACTTATTACATCCGAAGAAATGAAAGATCCTAAAAATAATCCTCAAGAAGGGTTATTTTCTCATACCGATGATTATGAAAAGCTCATAAGATTGACCGAAAAATATCCCAGTATACAAGAAATTAGGATTAAAAATAAAGATCATTACAAAACCATCATAGAGCTGATCAAAGAGGATGTTGACATTATTCCTTTGTTTATAAAATACCCTGATAAAAGCATGAGCATAATATCCTCGTATAGCGAAAAAATAGAGCAAATTGAAGATGATAGCTTGTTGGCCTATATAGGCAAACCTATCGATATTGAAGAAATATAACACCTTCGATAAAGTGCTTTTTTTACCGCCAAAAAACACATAATTAACATAATTATTTGTTAATAATAGAATATCTGTTATATTTGGGCTGATTACTTATAACCCAAATATCATGAAAAAACTTATGTATGTGGCTTTATTTGCCACGACTCTTGGATTTACTGCCTGTGGTAGTGATGATGATGGAGCAGATTGTATCGCGCTTACAAATCAAGTTGCCGACGCTGCTTCTAATTTTATAGATGATTCTTCAACAGCAAATTGTAATGCATACAGAGCAGCTTTGCAGAGTTTCTTAGATAGTGGATGTTCTCCCGATCAGGAAACCGAAGATTCTATAAGAACACAATTAACGACTTTAGGAGATTGTACGGCACTTTAATTTATTTTAAGTGTGTATAGAATAACCAAAAGGAGTCATTACGGCTCCTTTTTGTGTTTTATAAGATAAACGTATACAGGAAAATGATCACTATATCCATCAGTATAAGACCCATTGCTATAGCTTCGAAACGGGTATCCTTTGTATTTGCCTCTAGGGGTTATCAAAAATTCTTCGTTAAATATTCCTGCTTTATAGTATCGATACTCATCATAATCCTTTTCTAAAAGTTCTTTAGAAACAATTATTTGATCAAAAATAATCCAGCTGTCTCCCCAAGCTAGAGACCCTCCTCCTTTTTTAGTCATTTTCGACATGGGGTTATAGAGATCTTTTAATATTGTTTCACTTTTTCGTGTTTTGGCATCTAATATCCTTTTTAAACTATTGCTTTTGGGATCATCATTAAAATCACCCATAGTAATAATTTTGGCATAAGGGTTTATGGCAAAGAGAGAGTCAATAATTTTTTTATTAAGTCTGGCTGCTTTTTCTCTTTTGTATTTACTTCTGGATACTCCCCCCGTCTAGATGGCCAGTGATTTACTATTATATGTATCAAATCACCATCAAAATATCCACTTACTACTAATTGGTCTCTGGTATATATTCGTTTTGAGGTTTTGGCATCATAAATCACCAATTCGTGGGTTTTTGTACTGGTGGGCTTAAAAAGTGCTTTTTGATACAATAACCCTACATCGATGCCTCTTCTGTCTGGCGAATCAAAATGAACAATGCCATAGTTTTTATGCAAGATCTCAGGTTCATTTACTAGGTCTTCTAATACTTTTCTGTTTTCTATCTCTGCAACCCCCAAAATAGCTGGCGAATTTTGTGCAATATCCGCTCCAATCATCGCGATCACTTTGGCCATATTTTGTAGTTTCTTTTTATAAATCTCATATGTCCAATGGTCTTTTCCGTTCGGGGTTCTATCGTCATCAAACGTTACAGGGTCATCATCCGGATGAAACAGGTTCTCTAGATTATAAAACGCAATAGTATTAATCTTATACTCTTGTTTCACTTGCGAAAAACCACCTTCAGAAAAGAAAACAATCGCAAAAAACAAGTATCTCACAGAAAATCTTAAAAACATAACCATTCAAATTAAATCTAATACAAATATTTATGTTTCCAGTTTCAGAAAATGAAACTCACACGTTTTATTATTGCGTTTTGCAAATATACCTACCCGCAACTTTTAATACATTTTAAAATATAATTGTGACGTATGGTATATCGATTATTAACTCTTTTGCTACTAGCATTCATGCTGCTTTCGCCTTTATCGGCAATAACTGCTCAACACACAAACATTATCGGTAGAGTAATGGATAATTTTACTGGTGAAAATATTACCGAAGTAACAGTAACCATTAAATCATCGTCGATTTCTACACAGACGAATAGTTTTGGCGTTTTCGATTTTAAAAATGATACACTTCCGTTAGGTGAGCAGATTCTGGTGCTTAAAAAACAAGGATATATTACCAAACAGTTTCCTATAACCATCAACGAAAAACAAACTCTGGATCTTAATATACTTCATCTGGATTATGATTTAACGACAGAACAAAAGCAAATAGGAACCATCAATCTAGCCGAAGATGAATTAGATGAAGATAATGACATTTCTTTTAATACATCAGCCCTATTGCATGCCAATCGAAGTGTTTTTCTTAATGCAGCGGCCTATGATTTTAGTGCTACTTTTTTTCGGCCAAGGGGGTTAAAAAATGATAATGGAAAAGTTTTGATTAATGGTCTCGAGATGAACAAATTTTGGAATGGCAGTCCTCAATGGAGTAATTGGGGTGGATTAAACGATGTACAACGCAATCAAGAGTTTTCTTTTGGTGTTTCTCAAAACGAATATTCTTTTGGAGATCTATTAGGAACTTCAAACATTATCATGAGAGCGTCAAAATATCGTAAGGGAGCTAGGATATCCTACGCTTCTTCAAACAGAAGTTACCAAGGACGGATAATGGGCACATATAATTCTGGACTAACACAAAAAGGATGGGCTTTTTCTTTATCTCTATCCCGTAGGTTTGGCGAAGAAGGCTTAATTGAAGGAACTGGGTACGAGGCGAATTCTTTTTTTGCCTCTGTTGAAAAGATAATAAACGATAAACATAGTCTTAATTTTACAGGTTTTTATACTCCCAATCGTCGGGGTAGGTCTACGGCGATTACTGAAGAAGTTTTCAATATAAAAGGCCCTACTTATAACCCTAATTGGGGTTACCAAGCAGGAAAAGTAAGAAATGCCAGAGAACGACATATTAAAGAACCTGTGGTCATGTTAAACCACTACTGGAAACTTACCGAGAAGACAAGCATAAACACAAACCTTGCCTTTCAAACAGGTAAAATAGCCAATACAAGAATTGATAATGGAGGGGGAGATCTGCTGGTAACTCAAGAAGGACAACAACTATATACCGGCGGTGGTAGAAGTGTAGACACTAATCCCGTTCACTCTGATAATTTACCTAGTTCTTTTTTAAGCGACCCCAATCCAACATCTTTGGACTATCAAAACGCTTTTTTGGCGCGCCAAAACCTATTACATAATGGTCAAATTAATTGGGAAGAATTAATACAAAGCAACCAACAAAATGCCCAACAAGGAAACAATGCAACTTATATTTTGTACGAAGATCGAACTGATGACTCACAGTTCACAGGAAATATTATTTTAAACAGTAAATTAAATGATCATATTACTCTAAATGCTGCTGTTAATTATCGGAAGTTATTAAGTCATAATTTTGCAAAGGTTAATGACTTGTTAGGAGGTTCGGGGTTTTTGGATGTTGATTTATTTGCCTTATCTACAACAGGTCTTACCAATAGCGAAGCCGCAAATAGAGCTCAAAGTGACTTGCGTAACCCTAATCGCATTGTTCGCGAAGATGATATATATGATTATAACTACGAGCTTGGCGTGTCTAAGTTGAGCACATATGTGCAATCGCAATTTAAGTTTAGGGCAATTAATTTTTTCTTTGCCGGGAACTATTCTCAAACCAGCTATCAAAGAAATGGGATTTTTGAAAACGGATATTTTCCGGGGAATCAATCCTTGGGCAAAAGTTCTTCTTTAGATTTTCAAAATTATGGAATAAAAACAGGTCTTACCTATAGAGTTTTTGGATTGCATTCTATACGTGTTAATGCGGCCCATTTTAATAAAGCACCAACAGTAAGAAATGCTTTTATAAATCCAAGACAAACAAATATTACTGTTGCCGAACTAATTAATAAAAATCAGGAAAGTGAGAAAATAACATCTTTGGACGCAAGCTATATATTTCGTTCAGAACGTATTAAAGCAACACTAACAGGGTATTACACTTCTATTGTTGATGCTACTAATATTTCTTTCTTTTTTACGCAAGCAATTTCTGGTTCAGAATCAGGGTTTGTTCAAGAAATACTAACCGATATCGATAAATTACATTATGGAGCAGAGTTGGGTATAAGCTACCAGATCACCCCTACTATAAAGTTAAAAGGTGTTGCGGCTATTGGTCGTTTTTTGCACAATAACGACCCTAATCTGGCATTGGCGAGCACCAATGATTCCTTTGTTGAGGATCAAGGAGTAAAAACTTTCGGGAAATCTGCTTTGAAAGGATATTATCTTTCGGGTGGTCCTCAAAACGCGGCACAAATTGGTTTTGAATATCGCGATCCTAATTTTTGGTGGTTCGGTGCTACTACTAATTATTTTTCGAATGCCTTTATTAGCATTAGTCCTTTTGCCAGAACATCTAATTTCTATAAAGACTCCGACGGTTTACCTTTTAATGATTTTGACGAAACTATTTCAAAAACCTTGTTACAACAAGAACGTTTTGATTCTTATTTTTTGGTAAATGCTATTGGAGGAAAATCTTGGAGGATCAACAAATACTATATAGGCTTTTTTGCTTCAATTAATAACATTTTAAACCAGCGCTACACAACTGGCGGTTTCGAACAAGCCAGAAATGCTAATTATAGATTAGCGCTTGAAGAGTCGAAAAGAGACACTCCCGTATTTGGGCCTAAATATTTTTATGGATATGGCACATCATACTATCTCAATTTTTATATAAGATTTTAATAATAAAATACAAGAAAATGAATTCAATTCAATTTAAAAGCGTCATTTGTTATCTGGTACTAACATTGTTCTTATCAAATTGTACTCCTGAAAACGATTTTGAAACACCTCTTTTGGTAACCGAAGAACAACCTATTACAGGAACCATCATCGACATTGAAGCAATACTTGGGGTTTTGGGTCAAGAAATAGAAAAGGAAGGAGAAAACGCCAACGTTATCTTTAAGGACACGGACAATGTAATAAGCGGATATGTAATATCCAGCGATAGAGCGAGTAACTTTTTTAAAGAGCTTGTTATACAAAATAAAAACTCGAATCCAACAGCCGGAATTCGTATATTAATTGATGATAACCCGCTTTTTACATCATATGAGTTTGGAAGAAAAATATATATCAATCTTGAAGGCCTATCAATAGGAATAGAAAATGGAGTTCCTACACTAGGTGTACTAGATGGCCATAATATTACTCAAATACCTTCTTTTTTAAGTAAAGATATAATAACACGTTCTTCTGAAATATCTTCGATTACTCCTCTAGAAACAACGCTAGAGAATTTTACCGATCCATATTTAAACTTATATATCAAACTAAATAATATTCAGTTTAGTAAAAACATCGTTTTAGAGGAAAATGAATTCACATTTGCTGCCGAACCTAATGATAAATTTGATGGAGAGCGCATTATAGAAAGTTGTAAAAACGGCAGAACAACAATCTTAAGCACAAGTACTTTTTCAGATTTTAAAGGATTAAAACTACCCAAAAACCAAGGTAGTTTTGAAGGAATATTAACCAAAAACTTTGTAGGCGATGCTTATAATATTGTCCTGAATGACCCTAATGGTTTAGTTTTCGATACCGATTCTCGATGCGATCCGCAGGTGCTAAATTGTGTTATAGAAGATGGTGCAAGTGTTGTACTATTTGAACAAGATTTTACAGAATTTAAATCATCAGATTTGAACAAGCTAGGATGGATTAATGCTAATACCTATAACGGTAAATTAAAATATAAAATCGGAGAATTTAATAAAAATAAATACGCTCAGATTACTGGTTTTAGATCAAAAGAAAGTTTGTATGAAATATGGTTAATCACTCCAGAAATTGACTTAAGCGAAACTACAAACGAAGTTTTAAATTTTGACCTACAAGCTGGCTATGACAACGGTAATATCATTGAGGTTTTTGTTATAGACAATTTTGTTGATGACATCTCGTCTGCAAACCGGACCAAACTTGATGCCGTAATCCCGAGAGGTCCATTAAACTCATTTGGAGACTTTATTCCTGCTGGACCTATAGGCCTATCCTGTGTGGATGATGTTGTAAGAATAGGGTTTAGGTATACTGGTGGTGACCCCAGGGCAACTACAAGATATCATATAGACAATATCACAGTAACAGGAAAATAACTTCTTCGATCTACGCAGTAGATTGTTTTACGATTTCAACATCCCAATATGAGGAATATCATCTTCAAGGTATTCCTCCCCTACTTGTTCAAATCCATGAGATTCATAAAACTTTTTAAGGTATGTTTGCGCAGATATTTTAATGGTTCGGGTTTTGAACTTTTTTTCTATGACAGCTATGCTTTCTTTGATTAGATCATGGCCATATCCAAATTTTCTTTCTTTTTCAGAAACAACCACTCTACCCATACTTACATTTTCAAAATAATCTCCTGCCCCAAAAATCCGGGTATAGGCAACAATTTCATTTTCTTTATAGCCTATTAGATGAATAGCCTTTTGATCTTTGTCATCAACATCTTGATAAGGACAAGCTTGTTCGACAATAAATACTTCTGCGCGTAAGCGCAAAATTTTATATAATTCTGTTGTGGAAAGCTCTTTAAAACTCTTAATTTCGAATCTAATACCCATCTTTTGTATTAAATGCACATAGCGATCTTGTTTACTCTATTTAAATGTCTACCCCCTTCAAATTCGGTTCTAAGAAATGTTTTTACTATTTCTAGAGCCTGAGCCTGAGAAGTAAATCTTGCGGGAATACAAACAATATTAGCATCATTATGCTTCCTGGTTAATTCTGTAATCTCTTTGGTCCAGCATAATCCTGCACGAATATTTTTATATTTATTTGCAGTCATAGCAACACCATTACCACTTCCGCAAATCAAGATACCAAGATTTACTTTATTTGCATCCACATCTTTAGCAACAGGATGCACAAAATCTGGATAATCTACACTACTGTTTTCATTGGTACCATAATTAGTAACTTCTATTCCTTCAGATTTTAAATACTCAACAATTACGGATTTATATTCTGTTCCTGCGTGATCGTTTCCAATAGCTATTTTCATTGTATAGATTCTCTTTTTATTTAATAAAACAAAGATACTTCAATCCTAAAAAAGTAAACTCCAAAAAACCAATTATTTACGCTATGTTACCACAATGTTAATAACTCCTTATCCTCTGTTAACACTAGTTGTGAATAAATGGTTCCTAAAATAGATAAAGTTTTTTTGGTAGTTTTCTTTTTTATTAGAATACAAGAAGCTTTGCTACATATCAAAATATTAAACCTCCTTTTTTTGGATAACTTTTCAAACATTAAACCAATGTTATAAACTACGGTTTTACCGTAATAATATTAAGATTTTTATGTGTTGATTACATATTAACAACTGTTAATTATATATTAGTTTGATAAGGTTTTCAAGCAATTACCATATTGATATCTTGTTTATATCATTCTGAAAATTTAATCAAACTTAAAAACCAAATAAATATTCCAAAACTTATACCGCTATCCACACTACATTATAATCATCATTATTTATTTTTAAATTTAAAAAAAAGAAAAAGATATATATAATATGTGTTGAAAACTATATTGAATTAGAAAAGTGTTTTTGAGTAAGAATTTAAACTATTCTTAAATGTGAACTGGTATCTAAATCTTCTATGATTTGCAATACTCTTGTTTTATCTCTTCGATGAACTTTTAAGTTAATACCGCCTAAAGCGTTTGAGTACGTAGGAAAAACACCGATCATAGTTTCATTTTCAAAAAAATAAGAGATACCTTCTTTATCTAGTAAGAGTTTTAATATAGCGTACTCATAAGGATAAGTGTAAGTTTTTACAATAACAAAATCTTTCATTTAATTAGATAATACATTTAGCAGTTACCTTAAATATACGAAATAAGAGCTAACTCTATTCGTTATTACATTAAGAATTATAGTGTATTATTAATTTAGTAATCGGGCTTCGCGGTCAATTTTTGCAGAACTATTTATTTCTGACTCTTGCAATGTTGAATTTTTCTGATCTATTGTATTATTTATATAAAGGGTAAAAGAATACACACCTAATAAAAAAATTAGAATAAAGAAGATTATAATTTTATGTACTTTTTTTATTTTACCCATAATACTTAAAAAGTTAACGAATAATACATCTTTGTAGTGTGCTAAAATTAGATAATTTTTAAGAAATAAAATAAAATACGTAAAGAAACTTATAGTGTAATTATCTGTAAATCAGATGATGATTTTTTAATATCGAAACAATTATACTATTTAAGTATTAATAAAAGTTTAAACTTAAAGTTACAGATGTTAAAAGATAAGCTGTACTTTTATCAAATATAACATAATTGATATTAATGAAAAGAAAGAGTAGAAGAAGGAAAAAATCCCCAAAAATAGAGAATATCACCCAAGGAATACTAAAAACACTAAAATCAGAACCCAATAAAACTTTCAATTATAAACAAATAGCAGTAAAATTTGGAGTAAATGACGCAAGTAGTAGAAATCAGATTATTAAGAAATTAGCTCAACTTGCCGCCAAAAAACAGATTGAAGAAATTGATAGAGGGAAATTTAAGATTGTACCAAACATAAACACATATACTGGTAAACTAGAGATTACTTCTAAAGGCACAGGATATGTGGTTGTACAAGATCTTGAAGAAGATATTTTTATTCCTAATAATAATCTAAACAAAGCATTACACGGAGATGAAGTAGAAGTGTATGTATATAGAAGAAAACGAAGAGGAAAAAGTGAAGGAGAAATATCTAGAATTGTATCTCGAAAAAGAGATGAATTTGTTGGAGTAATTGAAATTCAAAAAAACTACGCATTTGTAAATATGCAGGATACAAAAATGTATACTGATGTATTTATTCCTAAAAATAAAATAGGTGAAGCAGAAGATGGAGACAAGGTACTGGTAAAATTAGAAGATTGGCCCGAGAAAGCAGATTCTCCTTTTGGTAAAATAGTAAAAGTTTTAGGTAAACCGGGTGATCATAATACCGAAATTCATGCAATTTTAGCACAATACGGATTACCCTACGAATTTCCTGAAGAGGTAGAAAAATATGCTAACCAATTGGATACTAGTATTCAAGAATCAGAAATTAAGAAACGAAGGGATATGAGAAAAACCCTTACGTTTACTATTGATCCAAAGGATGCAAAAGATTTTGATGATGCGTTATCTTTTGAAGTTTTAGAGAATGGAAATTATGAAATAGGAATCCATATTGCCGATGTATCACATTACGTTACACCAGGAACAATTTTGGATGATGAAGCCTATGAAAGAGCAACGTCTGTATATCTGGTTGATAGAGTAGTACCTATGCTTCCTGAAATCTTATCAAATAAAGCATGTTCATTACGACCACATGAAGAAAAATATACGTTCTCAGCAGTTTTTGAACTAAATAGTAAGGCAGAGATAAAGAATCAATGGTTTGGTAGAACAGTAACATACTCAGATGCTCGATTTGCTTACGAAGAAGCACAACATATCATCGAAAGCAAGGAAAACACAATCCCTGCAGAAATTTCGCTTACTGGTAAAACCTATAAAGCAGATCAAAATATTGCAGATGCGGTTTTAAAATTAGATGAATTGGCTAAAATTATGCGTTCTAAACGAATGGGAGCGGGTGCAATTTCTTTTGATAAGGTAGAGGTAAAGTTTGCATTAAATGAAACAAATGAGCCGGTAGGAGTCTTTTTTAAGACTTCTAAAGACGCCAATAAACTTATTGAAGAGTTTATGTTACTTGCTAATAAAAAAGTAGCAGAGTTCATAGGAAAGCAAAATCCTAAAAAAACATTTATATATCGGGTACACGACGAACCAAATGATGAAAAACTAGCTGCATTGCAAAATATCATTGGTAGATTTGGTTACAAACTTGATCTTAAGGATCGTAAAAGCACTACCAAATCATTAAATGGATTACTAAAAGATGTTCAGGGTAAAAAAGAACAAAACCTAGTAGATACGTTGGCAATAAGAAGTATGAGTAAAGCAGAATATACTACTCATAACATTGGTCATTATGGACTTGCATTTGATTACTATTCTCATTTTACTTCGCCAATTAGAAGATATCCGGATGTTATGGCACACCGTTTGCTGCAATATTATCTAGATCAAGGTAAATCTGTTGCCGAAGAAGAATATGAAGAAAAATGTAATCATAGTAGCAGTATGGAAAACCTAGCCGCTAGTGCAGAAAGGGATTCTATAAAATACATGCAGATCAAGTTTATGAAAGATCATGAAAATGAGCATTTTTTAGGCGTCATTTCTGGGGTTACCGAGTGGGGTATCTATGTAGAAATTATAAGTAATAAATGCGAAGGAATGGTACGTCTAAAGGATATAAGCGATGATCACTATGTTTTTGACCAAGATGAATATGCTGTCGTGGGTGAGAGATCCAAAAAAGTATATCAGCTGGGAGATGAGGTATATGTAAAAGTTAAAAATGCTGATCTGGTAAAAAGACACCTTGATTTTACACTTATTGGTAGTAAAGATGAAATAGAAAAGTAAAAAACAATTCTTTATTGTTTTTACTATATAATTACACAAAAATCTTAAGTCTAATTTTTTAAAGTATAGGGCAATGAAAAAAGCGGTTATTTTTTTAGTATTCTTATTAGCAACAATGGTACAAGGGCAAGATGCTATCACAAAAAATATTGGTGATTTTAATGAGTTAAAAGTATTTGATAAAATAAGAGTTACTTTGATCGAGTCCACCGAAAATAAGGTCGAAATAACTGGTATTAAACGAAGAGAAGTAGATGTGGTGCAAAAAGGAAATCTTCTTAAAATAAGAATGTTTCTTGATAATATTTGGGATAATAATAATACCGAGGTTGTAATATATTACAAAGAGATCAATAAAATCGATGTTAATGAAGGAGCTAGTGTAGAGGCAAAAGATATAATTAGCGCAAAATCTTTGGATATAAGAGCACAAGAAGGAGGAAAGATTAGAGCACAGATTGATACCGAATATATTTTTAGTAAAGCAATTACTGGTGGAGAAATTGAGCTAGATGGAAATGCTAAAGAACAAGAAGTTGTGATTAACTCAGGCGGGCAATATTATGCACAAAACCTTGAAACCAAAGAAACTCAGGTAAAAATAAGTGCAGGAGGAACCGCAGAAGTTAATGCAATAAACTATTTAAAAGCCAACACTAATGCAGGCGGAACCATTAGAATCTTTGGAAATCCCAAAGAAATGGATACCCAAAAACTTTTAGGTGGAAAAATAATTGAAGTTAACTAAGTAGTTTTTTTAACTTTGTAGGAAAGATTTTCATATCCCATGCTTCAAGATGCTCAGGCCGCTATCCCTTTAGGAATTTTATTAGCCTTTTTAATTGGGCCTGTTTTCTTTGTACTACTTGAGACGGCAGCAATTAAAGGATTTAGAGCGGCATTGGCTGTAGATCTGGGTGTAATTTTTGCGGATATAGTTTTTATTCTGATTGCCTATTTTAGTACCAACCAAATTTTAGAAAAAATAAAGGATGACCCGGCATTATTTATCTTCGGTGGTATGTTGCTGGCAATGTATGGAGTAATTTCTTTTATTCAAGAACGAAAAAACTATAATAAATTAAGAGACACATCTGTAGAAGTGATCAACAAACACAATTATTTGATGTTGTTTGTAAAAGGATTTATACTCAACTTTATCAATATAGGAGTGCTTGGTTTTTGGTTAAGTATCATTATTGTAATCGGTCCGCAATTGGATATGAATACGAATAGAATAATGTATTTTTTCACAGTGGTTTTAAGTACTTATTTGATCATTGATGTATTTAAAATGATACTTGCCAAACGTTTAAAACGAAAACTAACACCCAAACGAACATATATTACCAAACGAATTATTAGTATTCTTATGATAGTTTTTGGTGTCTTTTTTATTCTAAAAGGAGTACTGCCAGATACTATGGAAAAAAGAATACAGGATGAAATTGAAAAAATCACACCAGAATCTAAGTTCAAATAAAAAACCCCGTAAGTAATTACAGGGTTTTTTTGAGGTGTCGAGCGGATTCGAACCGCTGTAGATGGTGTTGCAGACCACTGCCTAGCCACTCGGCCACGACACCCAATTTTTGGTTGGAAGGCAAATGTAAAAAAATTTATTATTTCTCGGTCATGATTTTACATTAAAACTGCAATATCTGCCTTCTTATATTATAAAGTTAACGATTTTTACTTCTGATTATCGTTACCATTTCAACATTTCCACCAATAGGTGGGTTAATTTTAGAAACTTTAATGGTAGCTTTTTCTACCAATGATAGTTCATTTAATATTCTTACTAATATTCGTTCTGCGGCATGTTCTAGTAATTTTGAGCGAATAGCCATTTCTTCTTTTACAATGTGATTAAGATGTACATAATCTACGGTATCAGCTAATCGATCGGATAATGCCGATTGGGTTAAATCAGCTTTAATCTTAAGATCTACCCTATAATCAGAACCTATTTTTTTTTCTTCTACCAGGCATCCGTGATAGGCATAAATCTTAATGTTTTTTAATTGGATTAATCCCACAAATTTTTTTGACAAAGGTATAAAGAATCTTTGTGAATAGTATAAGGGAAAATAACCCCTTTTATACTGTAGATATTAATTTTTGAAATAATTAGATTAAAGCCTTTTATACTGTAGTTAGGCATCATTAGAATTTGTAGTTTTGTGGTTTATTTGATTAGAGATGACAGAAGAAAAAAAATCACTCAATTTTATTGAGCATATTATAGAAGAAGATCTAACTAATGGTTTGGATACCAAAAATCTTCGTTTTCGTTTTCCTCCAGAACCAAATGGATATTTACACATTGGTCACACCAAAGCGATAGGTATTAGTTTTGGTCTTGGATTAAGATATAATGCGCCTGTAAATTTACGTTTCGACGATACCAATCCTGCCAAAGAAGAGCAGGAATATGTAGATGCTATTAAACAAGATATACAGTGGTTGGGATATCAGTGGGATAGAGAATGCTATTCTTCGGATTATTTTCAACAATTATACGATTGGACGGTTCAATTAATTAAAGATGATAAGGCGTATGTAGATTCTCAATCTGCCGAAGAAATTGCAACACAAAAAGGAACCACAACAGAACCTGGTACCAATAGTCCATATAGAAATAGATCTGTTGAAGAAAACTTAGATCTATTTAATAGAATGAAAAGCGGTGAGTTTGACGAAGGATCGCATGTAGTAAGAGCCAAAATAGACATGGCAGATCCTAATATGTTAATGCGTGATCCATTAATGTATAGAATACTTAAAAAATCTCACCATAGAACAGGTGATGACTGGTGTATCTATCCAATGTATGATTGGACTCATGGTGAAAGTGATTATATTGAAAGCATATCGCATTCATTATGTTCTCTTGAATTTAAACCCCACAGGAAGCTTTACGATTGGTTTTTAGATCAAATCTATAGTGATAATATAAGGCCTAAACAGAGAGAATTTGCACGCCTTAATTTGAGTTACACAATTATGAGTAAGCGTAAGCTGCTTAAATTGGTAGAAGAAAGAGTAGTGTCTGGTTGGGATGATCCCAGAATGCCAACAATCTCTGGATTAAGAAGGCGTGGGTATACTCCAGCATCTATACGAAAATTTGTAGAAACTGTAGGTGTGGCTAAGAGAGAGAATGTAATTGATGTATCATTATTAGAATTTTGTATCCGCGAGGATTTAAACAAGACTGCTCCTAGAGTAATGGCGGTACTAGATCCAGTAAAACTAGTGATTACAAATTATCCAAAAGGAGAAGAAGAGTGGCTGGAAGCCGAAAACAATCCAGAAGATGCGTCTGCTGGTTCTAGAAAAGTACCCTTTTCTGGAGAATTGTTTATAGAAAGAGAAGACTTCAAAGAAGAAGCAGGAAGAAAGTTTTTCAGGTTAACTTTGGGTAAAGAAGTGCGTCTTAAAAACGCATATATTATTAAAGGAGAAAGTGTTGTTAAGGATGCTGAGGGTAATATAACCGAAATCCATTGTTCTTATGATCCAAAGAGTAAGTCGGGTAGTGGTACCGAAGAATCAAAACGCAATGTAAAAGGTACCTTGCATTGGGTTTCTGTGGCGCATGCTGCTCAGGCTGAAGTAAGAGTATATGATAGATTATTTAATGATGAAGCTCCAGACGGTCATAAGGATAAAGATTTTATGGAGTTTATAAATCCTGATTCGTTAAAAACCATTACTGGTTATGTAGAACCAAGCCTGAAAGAAACAAATCCATTGGATCAGTTTCAGTTTCAGAGATTAGGGTATTTTAATGTAGATTTGGATAGTAAGAAGGAAAAGTTAATCTTTAATAAGACGGTAGGGTTACGAGATACTTGGGCAAAAGTAAAACCCACGAACACTAATCCTCAAAAACCACAGCAAAATCCTCAAAAAGAGATACCAGCTATCGAAGAAGTAAAAAGAGCTGGAAAGAAGTATACCAATCTGCCTGATGAGAAGAGAGAAGTGCTTAAAAGCAGAATAGAAAAAGCGGCAGAAAAAATAGAATTAGAGGAGTTAATACCTTTGTACGGAACTGCAGTAAAAAAGGTGGGAACTCGAATAGCGACAATGATAGCATTAAGAATTGTTCTTGATACAAAGGGGCTAGAACCCGATGAGGCTGCCAAAGAATTTATTGCAAAAGGAGCAGAAGACAAGAGTGAATTATTGCAAGAGGAAGCTTTAAATTTGGTCAAAAAATATAGTCTATAAATGTAAAAAGGTCACTTATATATAAGTGACCTTTTTTATATTTTTATGTGCTTTTTAGTTCTCTGCAATATGCTCATCTAGAGGTATTTCAATATCTGTTTTAAATCTTGGAAACAATTTTTTTGTTTCGGGATCATCCAAAAGTTTATTCGACTCTACAAAATACCATTGTTTTTTCTTTTTGTCATAAAACCCAAATAAGGAGCTTTTTAAGGTCACAGATCGTCCATTAAAATCCATCTCAACGGTATTTTTTACAAGACACCTATATTCTTTAAATTCTTTTCTAATATCTGCAACTTCGTCAATTTCAGAACTAGTAATTTTTATTTTTTGAGCTTTCATCGTTCTAAAGATATCATCCATAGTTTCTAACATTTTCGATTTACCGTATTTTTCGAAGATGTTTGGGTGAGTATATTTTAAAAGAGTGTTCGAGTCTTGTTTAAGCGAAGCTTCAGAAGTTGCTTTAGCATCTCTTAGAGCTAATTCTTTAAGCGCATCTACATTTTGAGAAAAAACACTTCCCGAAATGAAGAGCAGAATTAAAAAGTAATTTTTCATGGGACTAAATTTTTGTAAATATAATTAATTTTTAAACTATAGTATTTATTTATTGTTTTAGAATAAACATCATTTTTTCTTATTAAAAATAACGCATCAAGACGTCTTTTAATCGAATAAAAAAATGAATAAACCTTATTATATAATTAATAATCAAAAACCGTGCAAAAACGCTTTAAATTCATTTTTTATATAAAAAATGCACTTTTTTGAACTTTTAACAAGTATCGAAAAAAACAACCCGATCAATTTTTATGATCGGGCTATTTTTAATTAAAAACTTGAAATTTTACTATTTATTGTCTGGTTTTTTTCCACCTAGACCTTTTTTAGCATTTTGCTTTTTCATTTCTTCACCAATTTGATTTGAAGCCGTAAATGATGCAATCATATTATTTAACATATCACTACCTGCTTGAGGAGAGTTAGGTAATAAAATAAGATTACTATTCGTTTCTTCTCCAATAGATTGTAAAGTATCATAATGTTGTGTCACCACAATAAGCGCAGAAGCTTCTTGAGAATTAATACCTACATTGTTTAATACATCTACACTTTCTTCAAGACCGCGTGCAATTTCCCTACGCTGATCAGCGATACCTTGACCTTGTAATCTTTTGCTTTCGGCCTCGGCTCTTGCTTTGGCAACAATTTTAATTCTTTCAGCTTCAGCTTCGTACTCGGCAGCTACTTTTTCACGTTCTGCTGCATTAATACGGTTCATGGCTTCTTTTACCTGTAAATCAGGATCAATATCTGTTACTAGTGTTTTTATAATATCATAACCATAGTTAACCATAGCTTCGTTTAATTCCTGTTTTACAGCGATGGCAATATCATCCTTACGCTCAAAAACATCATCCAATTTCATTTTTGGAACCTCGGCACGAACTACATCAAATACATAAGAAGTAATTTGGTCGTGTGGATTTTCTAACTTGTAAAAAGCGTCGTAAACCTTTTCTTTTATAACTTGAAATTGAACCGAAATTTTAAGACGAACAAATACATCATCTTTTGTTTTGGTTTCAACCAAAACATCTAACTGCTGTATTTTTAAATTTATACGTCCTGCGATTCGATCAAATACAGGAATTTTAAAATGTAGTCCTGAATTTCTAGTGCTCAAGAATTTACCAAATCGTTCTACGATGGCAGCGGTTTGTTGTTTTACAGTAAAGATTCCGGATATCAAAATGATAAACCCGAATATAAATAGTGGAATTAAATATAGACCCATTGTTGTTAGATTAAAAGTTAATAGTTATTTAGTAATGAATGTACAGATTATTTGTAAACTCATTATACTTATTTTGAAATAGTTATCATCGCTGTTGCTATTTGAGCATTGCTCGAACCAAAGGCTACCGAAACGATATGCCAACCGTCATTAGATGCTTTATTAAGAGTGTCTTCGACTTCTTTTCTAAGTTTTTCGGTAGACCAAACATTTGATAACTTTAAGACCTTAAAAGTTTTTCCCATTGTTGTAGTTTTAAAGATATAGTTACTGTATTAGTAGCATTTCTTATAAAAATGTTACATCAATCAGGTTTGGGTACGGGATTAAAAAATAGTTTGAAACACCGTATATACTTAATGTTTTACAATTTTTCAATTGTATTTTCAATCCTTTTAATGGTCTCTTTTTTTCCTAATATGGATGCAATTTCAAAAAGATCTGGCCCTTGAAGTGAACCCACAAGAGCAATTCTTAGAGGCATCATTATTTTACCAAAACCAATTTCTTTCCCAGTAATCCAACCTTTTGTAATAGTCGAAACATTATCTGTAGAGAAATCTGCAATATCATTAAGGATTCTGGTGAGCTCATGCATGAGATCTGGCGTATCTTCTTTCCATGCTTTTTTTACAGCTTTCTCATCATACTCGTTGGGAGAGATGAAGAAAAATCGCCCAAGATCCCAAAGATCATTAACAAATATTGCTCGCTCTTTTATAAGACCAACAATATGTGTTGTGTCTAATGCTGTTGTGATATTGTTTTGTTTAAGTAGCTCTTTAAACTGTGAAGATAATGCTTCATCATCTAATTTATGAAGATGCTGTTGTTGAAACCACTTCGTTTTTTCGGGGTCAAATTTGGCACCTGATTTGTTGACTCTGTCAAGATCAAATTCTTTAATAAGTTCATCCAAAGAAAACAATTCTTGTTCGGTTCCGGGGTTCCACCCTAAAAATGCCAGCATATTTATCACTGCTTCGGGAAGATATCCATCTTCTTTATAACCTGAAGATATTTCTTGCGTTTTGGGATCTATCCACTGCAACGGAAATACAGGAAAGCCCATTTTATCACCATCACGTTTGCTTAATTTTCCTTTTCCAACAGGTTTTAAGATTAGGGGTAAGTGCGAAAAATTTGGAGCTTCCCAACCTAAGGCGCGATAGAGTAAAACATGAAGGGCAAGAGAAGGTAACCATTCTTCGCCACGGATAACATGAGTAATTTGCATAAGATGATCATCTACAATATTGGCCAAATGATAAGTTGGCATCCCATCACCTTTAAATAATATCTTATCATCCAAGACATTAGTGTCGATTTTTATGTCGCCTCTTATTTCATCTTTTAGATGTAAAGTTTCATCTTTTGGAGATTTAAATCGTATCACATAAGAATCACCAGACTGTATTTTTTCTTGTGTTTCTTTTTCTGAAAGAGATAAAGAATTGTTTAGTTTTTCTCTATTATGCCAATTGTAAATAAAAGTTTTACCATTGGCTTCATGGTCTTTACGATGTTTATTTAATTGATCGGCTGTATCAAAAGCATAATAAGCAAAACCATTTTTGACTAGTTGATCTGCATATTGCTTGTATAAATGTTTTCGTTCGCTTTGGCGATATGGACCAAAACCACCGTCTTTATCTGGGCCTTCATCATATGGGATATTACACCATTCAAATGCGTTTTTGATATATTCTTCGGCACCAGGTACATATCTGTTTTGATCGGTATCTTCTATTCTTAGCACAAAAGTACCGTTGTGTTTTTTGGCAAAGAGGTAGTTAAATAAGGCTGTTCGTACACCTCCAATATGTAAAGGTCCTGTAGGACTGGGAGCAAAACGTACCCTAATGTTTTTTGTCATGACTGCGTTTTTTAAATCCAATGAAACGGAAATAATCTAGAGCAAAGATACGATCTTAAATATGCTATAAAAACGTTTTTTAATCAATGTGTTTTTTTAATAAGACGCCTCATTTTTCATGGCTACCGGAACTCGTTTATTCATAATCAAAAACCAAATAGGAGGAAAAAGAGACAAGACCATAGATGTCGGATAACCAAATGGTAACTGTGGACTTTGGTCATGGTGATCTAGTAATTGATATTTTTTTGAAGCACGATGATGATGATCGCTATGTCTTGTAAGTTCATAAAGTGTTATCCTACCTAGAGTATGGTTAGAGTTCCAGGAATGGATTTCTCTAACACGCTCATATCTACCAGAAGATAATTTTGTGCGCCTAAGCCCGTAATGCTCAATATAATTTATAGTTTCTAAAAGTAGAAATCCAACTACACCACTTAGCAATGCGATTTGTAATCCGAAGAAACCAAAAAGGATAGTAATACTTATGAAATAAAAACTGGTAAATACATGATACCATAACATATCATTTTTGATAGAAAAAAAGGACTCTTGTTCTTGCGAAAGAAGCTTGCTTTGTATTTTCCAGGCACTAATATATTGACCAAATGTAGAGGTTATCCAGAAAAAATAAACAGGTTGATTGTACTTTGCGGTGGCTGGATCTTCTTTGGTTGCAACTTTTAAGTGATGACCAAAATTGTGCTCTATATAAAAATGCATGTACAAAGAGGGGAGTAGTAATGCTTTTCCTATGAAACGTTCATAGGTTGGTCTATGTCCTAGTTCATGACCAACATTAATACCATTACTACCTAATACGATACCTGTAGATACTATTATTCCGACCAATTCATAAGTTGCCAAAACCTGGGTTGTCGAGATGTATAATGTTATAAATACTATACTGTAAATGATGGGTAAATTAAGATAGAGCATCCAATCAAAGATCCTTTGTTTTGAACGTTCTTGTTTTTGATCTTTAGAATAATTTGTGGTAGATGAATGAGTAAATAATTCGACAATTGGAATAAAGCCAAATGCGTATAACGGAGTCAGATAAGTAAAAATACCTTGAAACCATATGCCAATAAGAGCGCAAATGGGAATGGTATAGGCAAACAGATATTTTAAATCTTTCATAAATAACTAGTGACTAACGAGTTGAATTATCATAAATATAACAATTCTATTAAAAATAAAATTGTAGTTTTAAAAGTTATTGAAATATGAAGATCAATTGTATGGATAATTTTGAGTTAATAAAGAGCAAATTAGAAGGGTTTATCAAGAAATTCTATCTAAATGATTTGATAAAAGGAATCATTCTTTTTTTTGCAATAGGAGTCTTGTATTTTTTGATGACTGTATTGATTGAAAATTTTTTATGGCTAAGTTCTGTTGGCCGAACCATACTGTTTTGGTTGTTTGTTTTGGTAGAGTTAGGGCTATTTATCAAATTCATAGCTATACCTATTGCCAAATTGTTTAGACTGGCCAAGGGTATTGATTTTAAAACGGCTTCAAATATTATTGGTAACCATTTTCCCGAGGTGGATGATAAGCTATTAAATCTTTTACAGCTTAGTGAAAATGGAGAGGAATCTGCATTATTGTTAGCGAGTATAGACCAAAAGTCTAAAGAATTGAAACCAGTACCGTTTACGCTGGCAATTAATTTGAAAAAGAATATCAGATACTTTAAATATGCCGCAATACCTATAACTATATTTTTAGTTCTATTCTCAATTAATAAAGTGAACTGGATTTCTGATAGCTATAAAAGAGTAGTAAATTATAAGGTGGCTTATGAGCCGCCAGCACCGTTTAAGTTTTTTGTTATAAATAAAGAATTAACTGCTTTTGAGAGTAAAGATTATGTTTTAAAAATTAGAGCAGCTGGAGATATCATACCCGAAACTGCAACAATCGAGTATAATGGTGAGGTATATTTTTTAAAAAACACTGGTGTTGGTGAGTTTGAATATACATTTATTCAGCTAAGAGAATCGGTAGACTTCGTTGTTTCTGCTAATAATATTAGCACAACTCCTTTTACTTTATCTGTTGTGCCTATCCCAGCACTACTAGATTTCGAAATGAAATTGGATTATCCTTTATATACTCGTAGAAAGGATGAAGTGCTTAAAAGCTCGGGAAATGCTACTGTTCCTGAAGGAACTAAAGTTAGTTGGGTAATACATACTAGAAACACCGACAGAGTGGAGATTAGAACGAGAGACACGGTGCTTAGTTTGGTAAAAGATGATAATACATTTAATTACCAAAAAAACATATACGCTAATCTTGATTATGAAATAACGACTTCTAATACTAATGTAGCTAATTATGATAATCTCTCCTTTAATCTTAACGTGGTTAAAGATCAATATCCTGAGTTAAATCTTAAATCAGAAAAGGATACAGTAGACAATAAAACAATCTACTTTTTTGGAAGAATAAGTGATGATTATGGGCTAAGTAATTTAAGACTGGTGTATTATGATGTTGATGACATATCTAAAAAGAATGTTGAAAACATACCTATTAGTCAAGCTGTTTTTGATGAGTTTATTTATGACTTTCCGGGAACATTAGGATTGAAGAACGGTGTAAATTATGAGTTTTATTTTGAGGTTTTTGATAATGATGCTATACACAAATACAAAAGCACAAGAAGTCAAATATTTAATTTTCGAAAACTTACCGAAAGTGAAAGAGAAGAAAAATTATTACAACAACAAAATGAAGCTATATCTGGATTGAATAAATCGTTGGATAAATTTAAAGAACAAGAACAGGAATTAAAGAACTTGAGCAAAACCCAAAAAGAGAAAAAGCGACTTGATTTTAATGATAAGAAAAAGCTTGAGGATTTCCTAAAAAGGCAGAAGTTACAAGAGAAAATGATGAAAGATTTTTCTAAGAAACTAAAAGATAATCTAGAGCAGTTTGATAAGAAAAAAGAAGAGGAACCTTTTAAGGATGCTCTCAAAGAAAGACTAGAACGAAACGAAGAAAAGTTGAAGAAGAATGAAAAACTCCTAGAAGAAATTGAACGCTTGGCTGATAAGATTCAGAAAGAGGAGCTCACCAAAAAACTGGAAGAATTAGGCAAAGAAAACAAGAATTTGAAAAAGAATTTGGAGCAACTATTAGAGTTGACCAAGAGGTATTATGTTATCGAGAAACATGAAAAAATGGTTCAAAAGCTGGATGAGCTTTCTGATAAACAAGAGAAATTGTCTGAAGAAAAAGATGAAAATAATAACAAAGAAAAACAGGATGAACTGAATAAGGAGTTTGAGGATTTTCAAAAAGAAATGGATAAGTTAAGAGATGCTAATAAAGATCTTAAGAAGCCAATGAAGTTAGATCAGAAAAAAGAAGATGAAAAGGATATTAGAGAAGAGCAAAATAAAGCAAGCGAAAACCTAGAAGACAACAAAAAATCTGAAGCAAAAAAGAATCAAAAAAGTGCGGCTCAAAAAATGAAACAAATGAGCAACGGGATGAGAATGCAAATGCAAATGGCCGGTGGAGAACAACAGCAGGAGGATATGGAAATGCTTAGACAGGTCCTTGATAATTTGGTTGATTTTTCTATAGAACAAGAAAAATTGATGAAAAACTTTAAAGGTATAAGTATTGATAATCCTGTATATTCTGATAAGCTTAAGAAGCAAAGTGTCTTAAGAGAAAACTTTATACATATCGATGATAGTCTATATGCTCTTGCTTTACGAACACCGCAGATTACAGAAGATGTTACACAAAAATTGACAGATATAGAGTTTAATATAGACAAGTCGTTAAGTCGCCTGGCGGATAATCAGGTGGTACAAGGAACGGCCAATCAGCAATACACTGTAACGGGGTCTAATGACTTGGCATATTTATTAAGCAGAACATTAGACCAAATGCAAAATAGTATGTCGGCTTCAGGAAAAGGAAAGAGTGGCGAGAACGAATTTCAGTTACCAGATATTATAAAGAAGCAGGAGGAGCTGAACGAGCAAATGAAAGAAGGAAGTGAAAAGGGGAAGAAGAAAGGTCAGCAAAAGGGTGAAGAAAATGAAGGAAATAGTGGTGATGATAAAGAAGGAGAGTCGGGTAAGAATGGAAAAAAGAAAGGTGATAAAAAAGGTAAAAAGAATGGGGGTGAAAGCCAAAATGGAGAAGGAGAATCTCAGCAACAAAGAGAGGAACTTAATGGCGAATTATATGAGATTTATAAACAGCAACAAGAATTAAGAAATGCTTTGCAGAACAAAATTGATGAAGAAGGATTAGAAGAAGGAGTCGGAAGTGATTTGCTTAAAAGAATGGAACAGGTAGAGCAAGAGTTGTTGGAAAAAGGTTTTAATGAGAGAACATTGAGCAAAATGATTGATTTGAAACACCAACTTTTAAAACTTGATGAGGCTAGTTTTGAACAAGGAAAAGAAGAAAAAAGGGAGAGTAAGACAAATCAAACACAATACGATAGCGAGAACAAAACACGTTTAGAAAAGGCAAAACAATATTTCAATACTACTGAAATATTAAATAGACAAGTGTTACCTTTGCGGCAAAATTACAAACAAAAGGTACAGGAGTATTTTAGCAAAGACAATGATTAATTTTTTTTACGAGACTAGTGTAGATGGTTTTGATGAACCAAGTATGATGTCGTGGATAAATAGAGTAGTGATTTCTGAGAGTAAAATCGCAGGAGAGATCAGTTTTATATTTTGTGATGATGAATACTTGTTGAAGATGAATCAAGATTTTTTAAATCACGACACGTATACTGATATTATTAGTTTTGATAATACGTTGGGTAATGAACTCGCGGGTGACATTTTTATTTCATATGAAAGAGTAAAAGAGAATGCTAGCAAGTTTGAAGTCTCGGTTGACGAAGAACTTAAAAGAGTGATAATTCATGGTGTTCTTCATTTCTGTGGCTACAAGGACAAAACCGATGAAGAAAGTAATCTTATGAGACTAAAAGAAGATGAAAAAATCTTAATGTTCCACGTGGAACATTAAGAGGTTTAAAGATAATTTGTTCCACGTGGAACAAATTGAGAGTAAAAAAAGAAACTGTTCCACGTGGAACAAGAAGATAAGTTATGTTTAATACAGAGTATGATGTGATCGTTGTTGGTGCTGGTCACGCAGGAAGTGAAGCTGCGGCGTCAGCCGCAAATTTGGGATGTAGTACATTGTTGGTTACAATGAATCTGCAAAACATTGCACAAATGAGTTGTAATCCTGCTATGGGTGGAATTGCAAAAGGACAAATTGTAAGAGAGATTGATGCGCTTGGTGGGTATAGTGGTATTGTGAGCGATCGAACAGCAATTCAATTCAAGATGCTCAACAAATCAAAAGGACCTGCGATGTGGAGTCCGAGAGTACAAAGTGACCGTATGCGTTTTGCCGAAGAGTGGAGGTTGCTTTTAGAGCAAACTCCTAATCTTGATTTTTATCAAGAAATGGTAAGTGGGTTGTTGGTAGAGAATGGAAAAATATGCGGAATTAAAACATCACTCGGTATTGAGGTTAAAGCCAAAACGGTTGTACTCACAAATGGAACTTTTTTAAATGGATTAATTCATATTGGAGAAAAACAATTTGGTGGCGGAAGAGCTGGAGAAAGAGCGGCAACGGGTATCACCGAAGAATTAATTAATTTTGGTTTTGAAGCAGGAAGAATGAAAACCGGAACGCCTCCAAGAGTAGACGGAAGATCTTTGGATTATTCTAAAATGACAGAACAACCAGGAGACGAACGTCCTGAAAAATTTAGTTATACTAATCTAACAAAACCATTAACGCAACAAAGATCTTGTCACATGACATACACAAGTAACGAGGTGCATGATTTGTTGCGAGAAGGGTTTGATCGTTCACCAATGTTTAATGGTAGAATAAAAAGTATTGGGCCTAGATATTGCCCGTCTATAGAAGATAAGATTAATAGATTTGCAGATAAGGATAGGCATCAACTTTTTGTTGAACCCGAAGGATGGAATACTGTAGAGGTTTACGTAAATGGATTTTCTACATCGTTACCAGAGGATGTACAATTTAAAGCGTTGAGATCTGTAGTAGGTTTTGAGAATGTAAAGTTTTTTAGACCTGGATATGCAATCGAGTATGATTATTTTCCGCCTACACAATTAAAACATACACTAGAAACCAAATTGGTTTCGGGCTTATTTTTTGCAGGACAAATTAATGGAACTACTGGATATGAAGAGGCGGCTTCTCAAGGTTTAATGGCAGGCATAAATGCTGCGTTAAAAGTAAAAGAAAAAGAACCATTTATCATAAAACGTAGCGAAGCGTATATAGGAGTCTTAATTGATGATCTGATCACAAAAGGAACCGAAGAACCATATCGAATGTTTACCTCAAGAGCAGAGTACAGAACATTACTAAGACAGGATAATGCCGATTTCAGATTAACACCTAGATCTTTTGATATTGGATTGGCATCCGAAGAGCGAATGAGAAGAATGGATGAGAAAGAAAAAAAGTCATCTGCCTTTGTTCAGTTTTTTAAAGACACAAGTGTTTCTCCCGAAGAGGCAAATCCAGTTTTAGAATCAAAAAATTCTTCGCCGGTAAAACAAAGTGGAAAAATGTTTAAGTTATTCTCTCGACCACAAATTGAATTAGAAGACGTAAGACAGTTTGAAAAAGTGAAGGCGTATATACAAGAGCATAATCTGGATAAAGAGATTTTGGAACAAACAGAGATCCAGGTTAAGTATTCGGGTTATATCGAGAAGGAAAAAAATAACGCAGACAAACTTAATCGATTAGAGGATATTAAAATTCCAGATAATTTTGATTATACAAAGTTAAAATCATTATCGTTTGAGGCATGCGAAAAAATGTCGAAGATCAGACCTGCAACAATTTCACAAGCGTCAAGAATTAGCGGTGTATCACCAAGCGATATTTCTGTTTTATTAGTTTATATGGGAAGATGATTAACTATGTGATTTGTAAACAAGAAAAAGCACTAAAGGGAAAAATAGTTACGAGTATAGTTTTGATTTTTTCGTTTCTATTTTTGTTTAATGAAACAGAACCTTTTTTGCCCAGATTAATAGTGTTCATAATTACACTGTTAATTTTTGGTTTTTCTACATCGTATAAAATATCTAGTGATTTTAATAACCAGAAGTTGTTTTCCTTTTTTGGTATTCATTTCTTTTCGGCTAAGCTTGATTTAGATTTTCCGGATTATATTTCTATTTTTTCAGCCTCTTTTAGTTTGAATAATGATTGGAGTACAGTAAGTGCCCTAGGAACCAAAGAAAGGCATGATAAAGTTGTAGTTCGGTTTTTTAAAGGAAACAGAAATTTTACAGTTTATAAAACAGGTAGATATGAAGCGGCAGTGCAAAAAGCAAATGAACTAAGTGCGTTATTAAATGTCGAAGTTCAAGATATGATGAAAGAATAGTTCCACGTGGAACAAAGCTCAAAATTTCAAAAGATTACCATTTCGAAATAATTCAGAGGCAACAACTATATTTTTGCAAAAACTGGCAAAATGCTAGAACAATTAGTTTTTGGGTTTTTAAATCAAAATATGTTTTGAAAAAGGATGGATTAGAAATACTTTTGTGAATGATTATAAAAAACATCCCTTAGCAATAAAGATGAATACAAAACAGGATTTAGAGCTTTTTATAACCTGCAAAGATCATAGTGTGTCGGGAGAAGAGTTTCAATTACTTCATGACTCTGGATATGATTTATTAATTACTTCTCCAAAACCAAAAGCCGATCAACTAGCGAAATATTATGAAAGTGAAGATTATATTTCTCACACCGATGCAAAACGCTCTTTTTTTGAAAAACTGTATCATCTTGTAAAAGAATATGCTCTTCATAAAAAAGTAAAACTGATTTCAAAACTTAACAAAGCACCGGGTACAATTTTGGATATAGGTGCTGGGACCGGCGATTTTTTGATCCGTGCAAAAAAAGAAGGGTGGATAATTTTTGGTAGCGAACCAAATACGCAGGCAAAGAAATTGGCAAATCAAAAAGGATTAGATTTAAAAAGTGATACTTCAAAATTTGAGGATGCCACATTTGATGTCATTACAATGTGGCATGTATTAGAACATGTGCCTAATCTTCAAGATCAAATTAAAGAAATTAAACGCTTATTAAAACCAAATGGGTATGCAGTAATTGCTGTGCCTAATTTTAAATCTTACGATGCACAGTATTATAAATCATTTTGGGCTGCTTATGATGTTCCAAGACATCTTTGGCATTTTTCTAAAACTGCAGTTCAAAAACTTTTTGAAGAGCAAGAGATAACACTCGAGCAAACTTGTCCGATGTATTTTGATTCATTTTATGTTGCTCTGTTATCCGAGAAATATAAAAATAATAAGATGAACTTTTTAAATGCGTTTTGGGTCGGATTGCGATCAAATCTTAAAGCAAAGCGGTCAAAAGAATTTTCTTCGCACATATATATCCTTAAAAAGGGATAATTTTCGTTTAAACCAGTTTTTCTTACGGTTTTGTTTCTTGTTTGGCAGAAACATATTGCCTTTTTGTCAAGATTGCTTAAAACGGCTTATTTAAACCCATTTACTATAGTTTTTATGTATAGCAAACTCAAAAACAATTGTTTTTTCTTATGTATTGATATTTTGAGGAAATATAATAGATAACATCAAGCTAACTTTGATATTTTTGCGCTGAACTAAATTTTGAAACATGAAAAAATTTTTATGGATTGCAAGCGCTGTTTTGATTTTAACATCGTGCAATCAGCAGGTTGAAAAAACTGGTTATGTAAATAACACCAAAGTGGTTTCTGATTTTAAAGAAATGAAGACTGCACAAGAAAAATGGACAAAGCGTAATAATGAGGTACGGGCAGAACTTGAGGAAAAAGCAAAACAATTTCAGATAGAAGTGCAAGGATTTCAGAATATTGCAAATTCGATGTCTAAATCTAATAGAGAAAAGAAGCAACAAGAGTTAATGGTTAAGCAGCAGGGACTGCAAAGAGAGCAGCAAGCCAAAATGCAGGAAATCCAGCAAGGAAGCCAAAAAGAAATCGATTCGATAATTGGTAAAGTAAAGGACTTTATTAAAGATTATGGTAAGAAAAACGGGTATACATATATTTATGGTGATACCGAGGTAAGTAACATCTTATATGGTAAAGAAGAATTGGATATTACTGATCTAGTGATTAAAGAATTAAATGGTGGTGAAGAGACGACTTCAGAGACAAAGGAATAGTACTTTTTAGCACCCTTTTTAAAGACTCCATTTGGGTATATTCCAAATGGAGTTTTTTGTTTTTCAGGCTACTACATAGGCATAAAATTTTAACATTTTTAATTCAAATTTTTGATATTAAATTTTACACTTAATCGAAAAAAAATACCATTTTCTCAGTGTTTACCTCCTGCAAAAAACCATAAAAACAGATCGTTTTCCTCGTTTTTTCCTCGTTTTTCCATCAATTCACGACCAAATTTTGGGGAAATTTTAGTATTTCTAAGGAAGCAGTATTCCTTTTTTTTATTCACACAAGACGTTGATTAACAAAATTTTATGTATATTAAGAGGTTTTTTAATTATAAATAGTATCCAATTGATATAGGGTGATACATTGTGAGTCAGAAAATTATTACAAAAAAAATTAAAATTTTAGTTTGATATAACTATTTAATTTATAATTTTATGACTTGGTAAAAAATATATTAACAATATTATTAACAAGCGCCCCAAATCGCTGAGTTAATATAAGTATATCCACCCGATAATTTAAGTGTGATATCATGAAAAGTAAACTTAACCTCATATTGCTCGTCAGTGCGTTATTGTTCATCAATTTTGGTGAACTTTTAGCTCAAAGAACTATTGGTCCTCCTGCACTTCAGGATTTTGCGGCTTGTGCAGATCTTTCCTTCAATTCTTTTACCGTTATAGCCGAACTTAATCCAGGAGACCCACTTCCTTCAGACAATCAGTTTATTCTACAACTTTCTGATCCTAATGGTAGTTTCGATGATCCCGACGCAATACAGCCGCTGGCAACAGTAACTGGACCGAATAATGGTTCAGGATCTACGTTAGAGATAGAGTTTCCAGACTTTTCGATACCTCAAAACGCGAATAGCGACACTTACAAATTAAGAGTAATTACGACAACAGATCCGGTAATTATTAGTGAGTTGTCTGATGACACAGCAATGCACTTTTTTAGAAATGATTTAGACTTGTTTCTCAATGAACGTGAAGATGCTATTTTTTGTAATGTGACTACATTTACCAAAACACTCACGATTAGGTTAGAAGATTTGGATGATAACGATGTCCCGGCTGATACTTTTGAGTGGGAGTGGTTTAAAGATGGCGCGCTCATTGTAGGAGAAACTAGCCCAAGCCTTGTCGTCACCGATGTCGGCAGGTACTTTGCCCGGATTCCCTTGGGTAATTGTCAGAACTTTTTCACCTTCGAAGAAACCAATAGAGTAGACGTATCTTTAATAGATGTGTCTTCGGTGTTTATAGAAACCCCTGCGGCTGACTTTTCTTTTTGCCCTAACGAAATCAAGGTTTTAAACTCTAGCGAGCAAAGCTCTGCGTTTGATTATCAATGGATTAAGGATGGAGTAGAGCTTGAGGGCGAAATAAGCCCAACCATTACATTACCCAATAATGAATTTGCTGGTGATTATGAAGTTCGTGTAACCTTTAGTGATGATTGTGAGCTTGTTGCAGGTCCTGTAACTGTAGTAAACGAAGGTTCGTCTATTACGCAACCTTTACCAGAAAACCTGATCTTATTACCAACACAAACAATTGATCTCGAAATTATGACCGATGCACCAGACGGAAGTACAGTAAGATGGTTTGTAGAAACTAGTTTACAAAGCCAGAGCATATTATCTGGAGGTACGACATCTTTTGAAGCACAATTTGTGGGTAGATATAGAGTAGAAATTGATGCGTTGGATCCTTGTGATAGCTTTTTGTTTTCAGAAACAGAACTGTTCGCACCAACAGGGTTTAATATTTTGATAGGTACTCAGGACGGAAATGCGTGTGAGTCGGATACATTTACTTTAGAATTGTTAGAAATGACAGGTCAAACAGTAGGTGGTCTGGATGTACCACTAACCGAAGAACAATTAACATTTTTTGATTTTGAATGGTTTAGAGATGGAGTATCTACAGGAGATACTACTACATCTATAGAAGTTTCAAGCACGGACATAGACGCAACATATACTCTTGTTGCAAATTTAAGAACAGGAGAATTTACAAACATATCCTCTAATGAACTGGTTTTATCGCTTATACCGCCAGGTACAGTTATTCAAGCAGATCCATTAGTGCTTACCGAAGATGGTTCGGTTACACTCTCAGTGCCATTAAATGCCACATATACCTATCAGTGGTTTAGAGTGGTAGACGGTGAGAATGTTTCATTAGATGGCGAAACCAATAACACATTAGTTGTAACAGAACAAGGCGAATATTTCGTGACAATAATGTCAGCTTTGTGCGAATTATCGGTACCCCCGATTAGTATAGGAACTCAAGGTATTACAGAAATCATTCCTAACATAATTACGCCAAATGGTGATAATGTGAATGATAACTGGTTTTTACCCGCATCTTTGGTAAATCAGCAAGATGTACAGGTTACTATCTATAATAGAAATGGTCAAGTTGATTTTATGGGTGTTAGTTATCAAAATAACTGGCCCTTTGAAAACTCAAAATCATCGGGTCAAGATCCGATATATTATTACATAATAACGAAAAACAATTCCGTGCTCAGAAAAGGCTCGATAACGGTAATGAGATAATTTTATGGTCAGAAAATTACTATTATTAATACTATGTCTATCCATTAACTTTGTTAAGGGACAAGAGGAAGAAACACCTGTTTTTGGGGTTCTTCCAACAGACATTCCTACCCATAATTTAGTAAAATATAATCGGTTTTATTTTAACCCAACCTTTTCTTTGGTTCGTGAAAATAAAAGGTCTATCAACGCATATAATAAAGTACAATGGGCTGGTTTTAACGATAATCCACAAACATATCTTATTAATTATACGGCAAACTTTGATGAAAAAACAGGAGTTGGTATTGGTTTGCACCAGCAAAATGAAGGAATTTACAGGTATTTTGGTGGAATTGCCAATTTCGCTTACAATATTGAGCTTAATAGAGACATGAACTTTACGTTTGGATTAAATCTAGCCTTTTCGCAAAGCGGACTTAAATCCAATATAGATTCTGCTACTAGTATTGTTTTAAATAATGGGGTGCAGGTGAGCGACCCAACAATTCTTAATTTCGAAAACAGTTCTGTTTTTACACTTTCGCCAGGAGTAAACTTCAATTATGAAGAGTTTGATGTTGGGGTTTCTGTTGCTAATCTTGCGGCATACAACCTTAGCGGAAGTGAATTATTAACTGATAATATGGCATTTACAGGTCATGTAATGTATACTACAAGTCTAGAAAGACGCTCTGATAAAACCATTAGAGGGATGGCTTATGCCAATATGCTAACAAATACAGACGGAGGATCTGATGCAGAATCAGAATCTAATTCGAGCCTTAGATATGGTGGTAATGTTATAGTTGAGCTACCAGAATTAGGTTGGGCCCAAGCAGGATATAATAGTTTTTATGGAGCCTCTCTGGGTATAGGAGGAAACATTACTTCAAATGTTTCTATAGGATATACCTATGAAATGGGATTAGGAGATACCGGTGATTTTGGTTCAACCCATGAAGTGGGATTAGCTTATAATTTTGCTAGAGAAAAACCGAGAAGAGGAAGTAAATCAAAAACAGGAACGCAAAAAGCGTACGAAGCTAGAGATTCTGAAATTAGAAGATTAAAAAGAGAAATTCTTGAGCAAAACAAGATCATAAGAGAGTTACAAGATGAGAACGGCGAGGTTCAAAGTCAGGAACAAAGAGCAATGAGCGAGCTTGAGAGATCTATAGCCGAAGCTAAAGATAAAGAAGCTAGAGCGGCGAGAGAACTTGAGTTACAGAGAGAAGAAGAAGTAAAACTACTTAATAAGCAAGCCGAAGAATTAGCTGCGCAAAAGCAATTAGAGCTTGAAATGGCCGAACAAAAGGCAGAAGAAGAACGATTAGCCGCACAAAAGGAGCTAGAACGTGAAGTAACCGAGCAGAAAGCCGAAGAGGAGCGACTAGCTGCACAAAAAGAGCTGGAACGCGAAGTAACCGAACAAGAAACCGAAGAAGCGCGAATAGCGGCAGAAGAAGCCGCTAGAGAAGCAGAAGCGGCAGAACAACAAGCTGCAGAAGAAGCAAGATTGGCTGAAGAGCAACGCCAGGCAGAAGAAGCTGAGACTGCTCGTCTTGCCGAAGAAGAAAGGCAAAGACAAGAAGCTGAAACCGCTCGAATTGCTGAAGAGCAACGTCAAGCTGAAGAAGCTGAGACTGCTCGTCTTGCCGAAGAAGAAAGACAAAGACAAGAAGCCGAAACTGCACGAATTGCTGAAGAGCAACGTCAAGCAGAAGAACAACGTAGACTTCAGGAGTTAGTAAGAACAACCAGAGAAGTTATTACAGATGGAGATGCAGATGCATTACGAAGCCAGGCAGATCTGGTTAGAGCTAGTCAGTTTATACCAAATGAAGAAAAAGAAACGCTATTAGCCGAAATCAATGCTAAGGTTACAGAAAAGGAACAAGAAGCAGCCAGGTTAGCCGAAGAGCAAAGATTAGCACAAGAAGCTGCAGAAGCTGCGCGTTTGGCGGAAGAGCAAAGATTAGCTGAAGAGCAGCGTAATATCCAGGACTTAATAACTCAAACAAGAGAAGTTATTGCTAGTGGCGATTTGGCAGCATTAAGAAGTCAATTAGGTATCGTACAATCAAGTGATATACTTCCGGAGGCAGATGTAAGTGGTTTATCAGGCGAACTTAATGCCAAGATTGCCGAAAAAGAGCAAGAAGCAACCAGGTTAGCCGAAGAACAAAGATTAGCACAAGAAGCTGCAGAAGCGGCACGTTTGGCCGAAGAGCAAAGACTAGCTGAAGAGCAGCGTAGCATCCAGGAGTTAATAACCCAAACAAGAGAGGTTATTGCTAATGGTGATTTGGCAGCATTAAGAAACCAGTTAGGCATTGTTCAGTCAAGCGATATACTTCCTCAGGCCGATGTTAGTGGTCTTGTTGGAGAGCTTAATGCCAAAATTACCGAAAAAGAACAGGAAGCAGCGCGATTGGCCGAAGAGCAAAGATTGGCGCAAGAAGCAGAAGCCGCTCGTTTAGCCGAAGAGCAAAGATTAGCAGAAGAAGCAGAAGCTGCAAGGTTGGCTGAAGAGCAAAGATTAGCAGAAGCTGCTGCTGCTGTACCAGAAGAGAATGAGGAAGATTTAGAAGAAATCCAGAAAGAATTAGATAACAATACCCGAATCTCTAGTAAGATATTCGCAAAAAGAGATTCGTTATTGAACACTAGTTTAAATGTAGATAAGAGAGGGTTTAGTAAACTTTTAGAATCACTAGTGAGTATGGATGATGATGCCGAAGAAGCCAAAGATGCTGATCCAACAAGTTCTAAACGACTTACTGCCAACAACAGATTTGTGAAGTTTGCCGATGCTACAAGACCAGAAGCACAATTTGCTACTAAATTTATTCCTGGTTATCCAGAAGGATATTACTTAATCGGTAATGTGTTTAAAGGAGGCACCTATGCAGATAAGTTTACGAGTACTTTGAAAGACTTAGGATTTAATGATTCACAGATTATTTTGAATCCTGAAAATAACTTCCAGTATGTAGCGATAGAAAGTTATACAGATAAGGATGAAGCAGCTAGAAAGTATCTAAGTAATATAGATAACAGATATTATGGAGATATGTGGATATTACATATTGCAAAAAGTAGAGTAGCATCCTATAAGAAACTGTTACAAGAAACACGTTTAATTACAGATACTGTTAAAGATGATACGGTATTGACCGAAAATTTATCCTACATAGGAGGACACAATATTGAAAACGGATATTATTTGATTACCAATATTTTCAAAAGAGAAAATTATTTTGAAAGAGGTATGGAGAAGTTAAGATCACAGGGTCTTGAACCTCAGTATTTCAGAAACCCAAAAGATAATTATATCTACGTGTACCTGAAGAGATTTGATGGCCTTGACCAAGCAAAACAGAGTTTATTCTCTAATGTAGATAATACGTATGGCGGAGACTTGTATATTTTAAAAATACAATAGATGCACGATTAATTAAGAGACCAGAATGACCCAAAATAAAACACTAAATACTCAGCTTATGAAGACCAAAATACACATTAAGATGGTATTGGCGATGTTGTTGTTTTTTGCCAGTAACATAAGCAATATATATGCTCAAGAGATAATACAATTAAGGCCGAGGCAAACCATGAACAGAGTTAATGGTAACCTGATCATGAACGGTAACGCAATTGTAGGATTAGTAGATAGTTTTGAAGACAATGTTGCGTATGATCCAGATGTTGCCTATAACGGGAACTTTAATAATGGTAATAGTATCTCTGATTATATTGATATTGATGGAGATCCTTCAACATTTAGTTCAAGTAGTGCCGATATTATTACTCCACGTCCAGAGTGTACAGAAATTTTATATGCCGGTTTGTATTGGTCTGCAACCTATTATTTAGAACGTATACCAATTAATCGACCAACGTTAACGGTTAATAATACACCAATTGCAGGAGGATATACAATAGTAAATAATGGTTTTTTTGCGGGAAGTGTCCCTATTCCGCCAACACCTGGACTAACTGCAAATTTGGTGCTGGTAGATGACGGAACCGGTAATGACGAGGATGGATGTCAAGGTATAGATAATACAGCCCAACTTAATGGAAATATAGCAGTAATAAGAAGAGGGAATTGTGCATTTACTACAAAAGTGATTAATGCACAAAATGCAGGAGCAATTGCGGTTATTATTGTGAACACTAACAATGGATTATTTGCTATGGGTGGAGGTAATGGAGCAATTACCATTCCTGCTGTAATGGTAAATCTTGCCGATGGTAATACTTTAATCAATGAGATGGCAACCAACACTGTAAATGCCACATTAGAAAGTACTACAGATACGACTACTGGAGATGAGCTACTTACAGGTTTACCTTTGGTAGATGCAAGAAAACAAGGAGATGCAGATTTTAGAAATGTTAGGTTTAGAGTGCCAGGTGGTACTTATGTAGATGTAACTGCCCAAAATGTTATCTATGATGGGTATAGAGGAACACCTACAAATGTGTTGCCTGTAGGTATCGACCCGACTGATCCAGGGGCTACTCCAAACCCAAATGCGACAGATGATGTGCCTTATGTATGTTATGCAGATGTAACTTCATTAATAGATCAGGCCAACACAAATGGTACGTATACTTTGGCAAATATGAATGCCACGATTGGTCAAACGTCAGGAGCTTCAGGAGCTTCAGGAGGTTGGGTGCTTGTAGTGATTTATGAAGATCCATTAGAGAGTAGTAAGTTTATTAGTACAAATGATGGTTTTGTAGAAATTCAAAATAGCGAACCCGATGTTGATTTTACCTATACTGGTTTTACTTCGCTTCCGGATAACTTACCCGTTTCTGTAAGATATGGTGTTGCCGCTCTAGAAGGAGATAGGGGTCTGGGTGCCACCACGGCTAGACCCAATGGAGATCAATTATTAATTGAAAATAATCCACCTGTAACAATTCCGCCTACTCCACCTGCTTTTGTTCCTCTGGGAGAGAATAATTTTACGCCAGCACAAAATACAGATATTAACCCAACAATTAACTTTTTTAATAGTTCGATTACCTTTAATCATCAATATATTACTGGCCGTAATCCGGCATCACAAAACACATTAGGATTTGATATTGACCTTTTTGATTTGGATAATACCGATAATCGATTGGTGGGTAATGATCAAACAGACGCTACCTTTAGGTTATCTACGGATCAGGATACATACAGGGTGTTTTTAAATACATTTACGATTGATATTATCGAGCCAGAGCTTAGAATTATCAAACGAGTATTTGATACCGACGGAACCACTGAGATCACCAATGGTAACGTTGAGCTTGGAGATCAGTTATTTTATGATTTGGAAATAGAAAATGTTGGAAACGAAGATATGTTGGATGATCCGGCATTTCCAGTTACAATTCGAGATATACTACCAGCAAATGTGAATTTTGTTAGTATTCAAACATCTACACTACCACCAGGTGTTACCTTTGATACATCTACACCAGGAATCATTGATTTTGATATTCCGCCAAGCTTAGTTGAAGAAACAGACGGGCCAATTTTTATAAGATTTAGAGTAGAATTAGTAAATAGCTGTGAAAACCTTAGAGACGCCTGTTCTGATGTTATTCAAAACTCTGCCTTGGCTACATTTACAGGTGCTATTTCTAGAGAAACAAGAACCAATAATAGTAGTAGTGTAATTGGAGCCTGTGGTAATACAGATGGAGAGGCAACGAACTTTTTGGTAAATATTCCTGCATGTAGTACAGATGTTACGTTTTGTAACAATACACTAAGGTTGGAAGCTGGTACTGGTTATGATCGATATACATGGTCGGGTCCGGGTATCGCTCCTCCAGTTGTACAAACGGGTCCTAATGCAAATATTTTTGAACCTACCAATCCACAATCAGGAACCTATTCTGTAATTAAAGAAGATACAAACCCAGCCGATGGAACTTGTATGACGCTTTCTGAAGAATTTGTTGTTGAAGATTTTAGAGATATCAGAAACCCTGTTCTTGATTATGTAAATGGTACTTCGGTAATTACTACAGATTGTAGTGGATTAGAATTACCTCAAATTTTACTTTGTGGTGATCAAACGTTCTTTTTAGAAACTAATTTTAATACTGCAAACCTTCAAAGTATTTCTTGGCAGAGACTTGTTCCTGATGGAACAAATCCAGCTACAGATTGTGTTTCAGATTCTAACGATCCTTGTTCTTTGTTATCAGGAAATTGTTCTGACACGAACTGGGTAGAAGAACCAGCAGGTAATGTTTCTAGCTTTACAGTTTCGACAGCTGGAGATTATAGAATATTAGCCGAATTTGAAGGAGGGTGTTTTATACCCTTCTATTTCAGTGTATTTAAAAATGATTATCAACCTACACTTGCCATGACCCCTATCGAATGTGGTTTTAATGGTAGTGTAAGTGTAACAAATGCACCAACTAACTTTGAATTTAGTCTAACATCAGGTGGACCATATAGTAATACTACTGTTTTCCCTATTGCTCCAGGAGGAGGAGGTGATATCACAGTATATGGTATTGATACTACATTCCCTGGTTGTGAATATACAGCAACAATTAATGTGCCCGAACTCAACCCTACGTTTACTATTACTGGAACCGATCCAACATGTACGAATGACGATAATGGTACCGGTACCGGAAGTATACAAATCCTGGTAACAGGAGGATTGCCAGAATATCAATACACCATTTCAGGAGGTACGCTTACTTCACCAATTATTGTACCTAATAGCAGTGCAAATAATGGTAACTATACTCAGGATAATCTTAACCCTGGGATATATACCGTTGAGGTAATCTCAAACCGACCTGATCCAGAATGTATCGATACACAAACGATAACAATAAGCCCTGCTCCGGATTTTACTGCAGAGGCAGTACTACTTGCTCCAGAAACATGTGATTCGGGAGCCTTGGTACAAATTAATGTTACTGCTGGTTCAGGAAGTTATGAATATGACGATGGTTCAGGAACATTCCAAACCAATAATGTATTCGAAATACCAAGACCGGCTAATCCAGCTACGGTATACACGTTCTTTGTGGCAGATGCAACGGTTCCAGCAGGAACACCAGATTGTGTTATTGAAGTGGATATAACAGGCATAACGCCTTACGTGCCTACAGTACTTGATGATGTAACTGTTACTCAACCTCCTTGCCCTGGCGATGGAGCTCTGGTACGTGTAGAGGTTTCGCCAGAAGTAGCGGGAAGAGAATATACCTATCAATTATTAGACACAAGAGATACAGATCCTAACCCTGTATACCCGGTTATAGATCAAATAGTAACAACGGCCAGAGATATTACTTTTGTAGGAGTTGCTGATTTAACATCATATAGAGTTCGGGTATTCCATAATAACACAACAGATCCAACGGGAGCTCCTATTTGCCCTGTTGATGGAACAGACTTTGCAATTACAAGCCCGGTGCCAGTTGATGCAACTGTGGCTACTACGAGAGAGCTTAGTTGTCAAGCAGCACCAAATGATACGGCGATTATTACTATTTCTGGCTTATCAGGTGGTTCAGGAGCATATGAGTGGAGTTTTAATGCTTCATCGGGATATGCTAATATCACTTCTGATCCTTTCTTAATTCCTGTAAGTGTAGCTGGAAACTATACCGTATATATTCGTAATCAGGGAACAGGTACTTGTGCTGTGAGTTTCCCTGCGGTGGTAGCACCATTAGTAACTGTAGACGATATTACTTTTACTACACCTGGAGCATCTAATTGTTCGGCGCAAACCTTTAATGTAACGGCAACTGCGGAGCCTATAGGTCCTACATATACCTATAGTATTACACCAGCACCTGTTTCTAGTGGTCCTGGTTTAGGGGAGTTTAGGTTAAGAAGAGGAACCGTATACACCGTAACTGCAACAAACACGGCAAATCAATGTACATACTCTGAACAATTTACAGAGTCAAGTTTACCAGAAATACAAATTACTAATGCAGTTGAATCGACCCCTGTGGTTTGTGTAGGAGAAAGTAATGGGGAGTTATCATTTACGGTAACAAATAGCACCAATTTTACTTATGATATTACAGGTCCTGTAAATTCTTCCGGAACAGGAACAGGAACAGACCCTATAACAATTACTGTAGGATCGTTACCTGCTGGAGATTATACTATTGATGTTCGTGATACTGGTTTGACTCCACCATCTGCAAATTGTAATGATTCGGCAATGGTTACAATTACAGAACCTGCTACACCATTAACACTTTCTGCAGTATCAGAACCTGCTGATTGTGGTGCTGATACAGGAACCATAACAGCTACTGCTGGTGGAGGTAGAGGCAACTATCAATTTGAATTAAGAGATAATACAAACACAGTTGTACCAGGTTTTGGATACCCAAATACGAGTAATGTGTTTAATGGTTTGGCGGCTGGAAATTATACGGTGCTTGCCAGAGATGGCAACTCATCTGATGCCTGCGAGGTGACATTTGCAATTGCAGTAGGACAGTTTGCTCCACCTACGTTAGCAGTAGCTACAGGAGGAGACCCTTGTGTGGACACAGATCCGGCTACGCAATGGATTACGATAACTCCTAATCCAACAACAACAATGGTTGGACCTTTTGAGTATACATTAACTGGGCCAGTTACGGCAAATGATGTTCCAGTAGTATTCTTATCGACTGCACCGCCAGTATCTGCACCTGCAAATACTTTTGAGATACCAAATTTAATAGCTGGAGCGTATACCGTAATAGTTACTAATACCGAAACAAGTTGTGTGTCGGCTGTAGAAGCATTTACTATTAATCCAGAATTAACCATAACAGCGACTTTAACGCAAGATATTGATTGTAATAATCCTGTACCTACAATAACATTTGCAGCAGCAGATGGTAGTGGAGTGTATACACAATTTGATTTATATACTCCTGGTTCACCACCAGTAGCAGTAGCTGGAGGAGGTAACATTACCTCTCCTTTTACAAATGCAATATTAGTGCCAGGAGATTATGTAGTTGGAGTTGTAGATAATGCAGGTTGTACGGCGTTTTCTAATACAGTTACGGTAACACCGTTTAACCCTGTAACAGCCGATTTAACGCCAAACGATCCAACATGTAATGGTCTTACAGATGGATCAATAGATGTTGAAGTAACCGCAGGAGAAGGTCCGTTTATATATGTGCTTGATGGTAATGCGGCAACGCAAATTGGGCCAACTGGAGATACAACAGTTACATTTAATAATGTAGATGATGGATTGCATACAGTAACCATTACAGATGGTTCTGGAGCGACTCCAGTATGTACCTTTGATTTTGATACTACCTTAAATGATCCAGCAGCAATTACAGCAACTATTAATCCTATTCGTGATTTAAGTTGTGTTGCGCCTATGGATGCGCGTGTAGAAGTTACTCTTGCAGGAGGATCCGGTAGTTATGAGTGGAGTACCGATGGTACTACATTTACGCCTGCAGGGACTACATTGTTTACTATAGATTTTTCAGTAGCAGGTCCTTATACATTGTCTGTTAGAAATGCGGCTACAGATGACTGTTTAACGACTTTCCCAATTACTATTGATCCTTTAACAGAGGTTACGGATTTAGATTTTGCAGGCACCCCTGTTCTTTGTACAGGTCCAGATCCTATCACATCAGATATAACTATAACACCAACAATCACAGGAGGCGGAACGGTAGTTGAGTATGAAATAACAGCTCCAGCGCCTGTAGGGCCGCAAGCTTCAAATGTATTTGACAATCTCGCTCCAGGAACATATACGTTCTTAGCAAGAACAGATGATGGTTGTACGTATTCTGAGAATTTCGTAATTGAAGATATTGATCGAATTGCCGTAACAGCAACCCCCGTAAATCAACCTACTTGTAATGGGGATACTGACGGTGAATTATCGTTTACAGTATCAGGAATAGACATACCTGCTACTGCAACCTATGAATACGAGATCGCAGGTGGAACACCGGCAATAATACCTATCACAGCAACAGGACAGACTGCAGCTACAATTACCACCGGTGATGTATTACCAGCAGGTAGTTACACCATAACGGTTACGGATGAAGCTACAGGTTGTGAGGATACAGCTACCATAACAATAGATCAACCAGACGTGCTAACAATAACAGGTACCCCAGTGGTTGCTCTTACTTGTGTAGCCGACGCTACTGTTACTATTAATACTACTGGAGGAAATGGAGGAAATGAATACACATTAACTCTTGGTGCTACAGTATTAGGACCACAAACTAGTAATGTATTTGCTGTAGGTAGTGCAGGTACATACACAGTAGATGTTGAAGATGATTTGGGTTGTACTGCAAGTACAACAGTAGATGTTGTAGATCCACCAGCTGTAACAGCTTCTGTTACAGGAGGAGATCCTTGTTACGACATTATAAATGCTGCAAGTGTGGATATTTCTATTGCCGGAGGATTGGCACCATTTACATACACAGTAGATGCAGGAGCATCTGTAAATGTAGTAGGTACTACATTTACGGTAAATGGATTAATTCCTAATACCTACTCTATAGTCATTACTGATGCTAATGGTTGTACAGACACAGTTACACATACAATACAACCAGAACTGATAGTTAATGCTAGCTTAACTAAAGATTTAGATTGTATTTCTGATGCTACAATAACATTTTCGGCAACCGGCGGTAGTGGATCTTATACTTTTGATATAATCGATGTAGGAACTGGTACTGTTTTTACACCAGGAGCAACTTCTCCTTCGCCTATTAATACAGCTGGAACTTATGAAGTTAGAGTTACCGACACTTCTGTTCCTACCAACTGTGTGGATACTTCTGAAGAGATTATAGTAACTATGCCAGTTACCCCTACCGCATCTACAAATATTACTAATGTACTTTGTTTTGGAGATGCATCGGGAGTTGTACAAATTGTTCCTACTGCGGGTGTTGGACCTTTTCAGGCTAGATTATTGCCTGCAGGAGCATTTACCAGTGATCTTACATTTACGGGATTAACAGGTGCTGTGGCTCCAGGAACAACATATAATTTTGAAATTATAGATTCCAAAGGTTGTACAGCTACAATACCTGCGACAGTGATACAAAATCCAGAAGTGGATGCTACCATTAATACGATTACCAATATTGATTGTGCGGTTAATGTGACAGGAACCATTGTTTTAAATCCTGCAACAGGAGGATCAGGAGCGGCTCCTAATGAATATACATATGTTTTACTTAATAGTGATTTAACACAAAATACTAGAACCACTACGAACCCTACTACATTGCCAGCAGGAACAGGACCAACATTTGATAATTTGGATGCCGATTCATATTTTGTAGACATATTTGCTTCTGATGGATGTAGTAATAGAGTTGGACCTTTTGTTGTCACACAACCTCCATTTGATCTGGATTTTGATGTTATTGCGCCCCCTGCAGATTGTTCTACGGGAGCGAGATATCAAATTGAAGTTTCGGGTGGTGTGGGACCATTCTTAATTAACGAATTCAGATCTACCAATATTGCTGATTTTGAACCGTTGAATGGAAATTTAAACGGAGTATTTACTCCTCTACCTAATGTTTCTGGAAACGAAACACGACATGAATTTATAGGTCTTGATTTTGGGGTACCTTATGTATTCGAAATTATAGATACAAATTCTGGATGTAGATATTTTGAAGCAGTACCTCCAGTAGATCCACCAGGTTTTGATGTTATTGTTGATGCTACTGTTCCTGCTGGTTGTTTTGGCGACTCAAACGGAAGAGTTACATTCTCTGTTACAACTACCTCTGGAGCAACCAATGTTGATTGGGAGATTTTTGATGCCGATACAGGAGTTTCAACAGGGTTTACAGGATCTGAAGTTACACCTATTACTACATTAACTGTACCTACAGCGCCAGGACCAGGTCTAAGTGAAGGTAACTACTTTATTAGAGTAGAAGAAACTGCCGGGGCAGCCACACCTTGTGAAGATGCCGCACCATTTACGATAACGCAGCCTCCAACACCATTAACGCTTAATTTTTTAAGTGCCACAGAAACGCATTGTAACGCGCTGTTATCTACAGTTACTATGGATGCAAATGGTGGTATACCGGGTTATAGTTTTGCTGCTGTACCAGGGCCAGCTGGAGCAGACCCTGGAGTTTATCCACTTACAAATGTGTTTACATTAGATCCCGCAACGAGTTTGGCTTGGACAATTTTTGTACAGGATAGTAATGTAGGTAACAATTGTGTGGTTCCTCGAGAAATTACAATACCAGCACCTACTGCAAATCCAGTGATTGATAATATATCTGCTACGGTAGACCCATGTGTGTTTGATAATGCCTATGAGTTTACAGTTACTGCTACTGGTCAAAGTCAATTGCAGTTTGGTATCGACGATGGTGATTCGGGTACAGCAGACACGTTTGCTTTTGTAAATGGGACACCTACCGGTATGCCTAATCAGTATGAATTTGAATTTACAGTAAATACGCCTAGCGTAGATTTCTATACGGTAACTGTTAGGGATCAAAATAATTGTGAAGTTACAGGAACCAAGATTATTTTCCCAGAGTTATTGGCTACAGCAGCATTTACCGCAGTACCAGATTGTTTGGTAGATGATGGTGAGATAACTGTTACGCCAACGGGAGGTTCAGATTTCACCGCAAATCCAGGCAACTTTACGTTCACCCTTAACGGAACCGATAGTGGTGGTGGAGCTGTAGGTCCAATTGTTCAAAGTGGAGCAGGAGCAGATGTATTTGCAGGCATTGCAGCAGGAACATATACTATAACTGTTTTCGATAGCGATGTAGGACCTCTAACAGGATCTGGATGTACAACTACTGCAAATGCATTTATAGATGTACCTTTAGAACCGGTATTAGTACCAGCAACTACTTTAGTAAGTTGTGTTGGTAACACTGATGGTGTAATTACGGCAGCATTAACTGTGGCATCTACAGATGCGGATCCAAATGTGTCTTATCAATATCAAATAACAGCTCCGGCAGCATCAGCTACGCCTTTACAAAGTAGTCCTATATTTACAGGGTTAGGTGTTGGAGTGTATACAGTTACGGCGGTAGCAACATATGCAAATGGTGCTTTAGATGTTATTTGTAGTGCTCCGGGTACGTATACTATTTCAAATCCAACACTAGCTATGGTAACTATAAATAACACTAATTATGGTTGTACTGGAGCTGACATAAACCTACCCGTATTTACATTAACTGGTTTTACAGGAGGTACAGGATCAACATATACAATTACCTATACTATAGATGGTACACCAGTGGTAACATCACCTGTTGATCCAACAACTCTAGACACGGATCCTGCACCTGGTATCCAAATTATAGCCAATGTGCCTGGAGATTATGTGTTTACGGTTTATGATAGTAATAACTGTCCAAGCCCTCAAGCTGTTCGTACGATTGATCCATTCCCAATACTAACCAACCCAACGGTAGTTAGAGATACCAGCGGAGGTGTTGCAACAAATTTTGGAGAAATCTCTTGTGATACTGATGAGTTGGTAATTGTTTCTGTAGACAGAATTTTAGGAAATGTAGCTGGATATCAATTTGATTTATTACCAGTCGGAGGACCAGAGGTGCAAACAGTTGCTGAAGATGTATCTGGAACCACATCAAGTGGACCATTTACTTTAACAGCCCCTGGAACGTATGTGTTTAGAATCACAGACCTTGATACGGGATGTTCTATAGATACAACACCTTATGTTATTGATCCATTCAATGAAATTGAAGCTAATGTTGCTGTAGCAACCCAAGTTGCTTGTAATGGTGATTCAACAGGAGAACTAAACCTGAATGTGTTAAATTATACAGGTGAATTTAATTTTACCGTAAGAAATACAACCACTGCTTTACCAGCGACTGCAGGTAATGTTGCAGCTGGATTCACTAATCCAGTCCTTATTGGATTACCAGCTAATGGATTACCAGCAGGAACATATGTTGTAGAGATAGAAGCATTAGACGCTCCTTTCTGTGATACGGTAACAGAAACGGTAACCATAATGCAACCTGACCCATTAACATTAGCCATTGATGAAAACATCAATGCCAATTGTAATGAAGATGCTAGAGTTACTGTATCGGTAACTGGTGGAACAGGACCATATACTTTTAGAGCAGATGATGATGGTATTGCGCCATTCTTATTTGAAACCACTACGACTAATACTACGAACACATTCGTATTACCAGCTTCATTAGCAGGTATTACTTATGTTATTAGTGCAATAGATGATAATTCTTGTACATCAACACCAGTATCCATAAACGAAACAGTGTTTACTACACCAGTGCCAACAATAACATCGGCTGTTTGGGCAGATGATTGTGTGTTTGATGATGAGTATACGATTAATGTAGTAGGAGTAAGTAATGTTGCTGCACCTCCAGGAACAGGAGCATTAACATTCCAGATTAATGCCGAACCAGCTGTACCAGGTAATGCAAGTATTACTGAGCATAATTTTATGGTAACAAGCCCAGGAACATATACCATAAGAGTATTTGATGAAAATGGTTGTGTATCTACAGACAGTACTGTAGTAATTGTTCCTGAGTTAACAATTAACGCTAGTTTTACAACACCACCAAGTTGTAGAGACGCAGATGGTGTTATTACCGCTACGGTTACAGGAGGTTCTGATTTTATAGCAAACTCAGGTAACTTTACATTTACACTTACAGGAACAGGAACGACTCCTGCTGGAGTACCAGTACCGATTGGACCAACTGTTCAAACTGGTATCCCTGGAGTTGCAAATGTTTTCACGGGTCTTTCTGCCGGTACGTATACGGTATCTGTTTTAGACAGTAATGTGCTACCTGCAACAGGTTCGGGATGTACTGCTACTAGTGACCCAGTTGTTCTGGCGATCCCAGATAATCCGGCTCCAACAGCAGTGCCAGAAGCGGTTTCTTGTATTGCAGCTAGTGATGGTAGTGTACAAATTAATTTGGCCGCAACAGATGATGGTCCATATACATATCAATTATATGAAAATAATGGAGGTACACTAGCCATAACAGGTTTACCAATTGGCGGGCCTCAAACAGATAATGGTTTATTTACAGGTTTATCATTTGATGCCTTACCTGCTCCGCATCCAACTGCGGGTGAGTATTTGGTAGAAGTTAGAGCGGATAGCGGATGTTCTGCATTAGTGGCCTTTGTTATACCAAATGCAACACAGGTAACAGGTGCTGTAACCGATGTAGGACCATATACATGTACAGGAGGAACTACAGAGAACTTCCCAATAGTTACAGTTACCATGAATGATGGTACACCACCATATAATCTTACATATACAACACCTGCAGGAGTACCAATTACAGTGCTTGCAATTACCGATGAGGATGCGGTAACTCCGGGTGTGCAATATACATTCTCTGCTGACGAGAGTGGAACTTATGTCTTTGCAGTAACCGATAGTAATGGTTGTGAAACAAACCCTGTTACATTTAACGAAGTTATTACGCTTCCAATAATGACAGATCCAAGTGTTACACAAGATGTGGCAATTACTTGTCCAGCAGGAGAACAAGTTACAGTAAGTGTAACTGGTGGAACAGGACCATTTACCTTTGATGTAATTAGCAGTCCGGTTGCAGTACCGTCACAAATAAACGTTCCAGCAGGTACAGCAGATAATCCAGGAACAACACCAACTATCGAAACAAATGCTACCAATGTATCCTTTGTATTACCAGCGGTTGGAGTATATGTGTTTAACATTACTGATCAAACTACGATGTGTACTGTAGAGACGAGTTATACTATAGATCAATTTGATTTGGTAGAGGTTGTAGCTACGCAACAAACACCGGAGACATGTTTTGGAGATGCCGATGGATCAGTAGAAATTATGGTTTCTCAATATGTAGGACCATTTAGCTATACGATTGTTGATGTAGGAGTAACTCCAGAAGTAATAGTATTTACAAGTACTGTTGATTTGGTAACAGATGTAGATCCTGCTACTGCAGATACGTTTGTAATCCCACCACCACCAGGAGGATTAAGTGTAGGAAACTATAGAGTAGATATTCTTGAAACAGGTACGCCAAATTGTACAGAAAGCTCAAATATCTTTACAATTGAAGGACCTTCGGTTCCATTTGAAGTTACACTTTTTGCGATCAATGATCAAGAAACGTGTGACCCTGCTAATGATATTTCATTCCAGGCAAGTGTAGGTGGAGCCAGAGGAACAGTTACATATACCCTAGTAGAAACAGGGGCAAGTAATACTACAGGATTGTTTGGTAACTTGTCTATTGCACAAGCAACCAATACTGCAGGAGTATTTACATTTACCGTAACGGCAGTAGATGACAACGGTACTTTTACTTGTACAGATGATGATACAATTACAGTAACTCCACCGGCAGACGATGTGGCGATTACACCAATACCACCAAGTAGTATTACTTGTTTCGGTGATCAGGATGGAAGAATCGAAGTTATTGCTACTGCTACAGATACACCACTTAGATATTCTATCACTCCAAATGGTGGTACCGAAAGCGTGTTACAAACTGTAAATGTGTTTGACAACTTAGTGCCAAATACGTATACAATAACAGTGTATGACCAACTAGGTTGTACAGCTCAAACCACTGCAATTATTAATGATGTGCCAGAGGTAGAGATTGCTATCGATAATATAACGCCAGTTACTTGTAGTGTAAATACTGTAACGGTTACGTTGAGTGCTACAAATGCTGTAGGAGTTCCGCAATTTGTGCAGGTTAATGTTACAGATTCGTCTAACCCGGTAGAATTGGCACCAACGACAACGAATACATTTACACTTTCTGAAGGACAGTATGTGTTCTATGTGATTGATGGAAACGGATGTAGATCAAGACAGTCAGACCCAGTGCCAGTAATACCGATTAATCCAATAACATTTAATTTGGATACGAGTGCTGCTATGATTAACTGTCGTGACGAAGCTACGGCGATTATTAATATTACCGAGTTAACCGGTGGTATTGGTGACTATGAGTTCTTGCTACTAGATAGATCAACTGCACCTGCTAGTATTTTTAGAGGACCGCAGTCTACAACAGAGTTTAGAGATCTTCCACCAGGATTATATACGTATGTAGCAAGATCTGTAAGTGATAATAGTTGTATTGATTCTCGAGATTTTGATATTACGAATCCACCATTATTTGATCCAACATTTGACTTTACTGATGTTACTTGTAATGGAGAAAATGATGGTACTATAACTATATTTGCCGCAGGAGGTACACCACCGTATTCTTATGCGATAGACTCTATGCCAGGTGTATTCTTTAATGATGTATCAGATGGTATTCCTAATCAACATACGTTCGAGGACTTAGAGCCTGCAACATATGTGGTATTGGCACAAGATGCTAATGGGTGTGACGTGTTATTTACTCAGATAATTGTAGAGCCAAATACGCTCGAAGCAGCAGAAATCGATAATATGCCTGAAACTTGTTTTGGAGCTAATGATGGAGCATTTACAATCGAAATTACCGGAGGTACACCACCATATGAAACCAATATCACTAATAATGATGCTGATTTTGTAGTAGACATGTTTACATATACAGGACTGCCAGGTGGAGTAACTGAAGTATTTATTAGAGATGCAAATGGATGTAGAATTAGTAGACAGATAACTATCGATCCAGGAGTTGTGCTAGATGCAGATTTAATGCCTAGATTAGAGTGTCCTGTAAGGGATACAACTAATCCAGCAAATATTTTAACTGGTCCAAGGTATTTCATCGATTTTGAATTAACACCTAACTCGGTTAATACAGATATTATTTTTACACTAACCGGTGTTAATGGTACTGCCGACCCTGCATCAAACACTAACCTTACAGGTGAGTTTGAAGTAAATCCAGGAGAGTACCTAGGTACTATGGAACATGCAGGAGGATGTATTGTAGATGTAGGTACGATTATTATCGAAGAATATGTTCCGCTTTCTGTTCCGGTTGCGCAAATGACCAATAACCCTCAGGATCCAAATGAGTATGAAATCATTGTTACAGACGGAACACCACCGTATACTTATTTCGTAACATTTGAAGGTGTAGAGACAGAATTGGAGGATAATATTTTTGCAATCCGTGAAACTGGTGATTATACTATACGTGTATTAGACTCTAGTGGTTGTGATGTTACCTCAACTCAGTTCTTAACGTATATTAATATTCGTATACCAAATTACTTTACACCAGATGATCCAAATGCGACAACAGATGAACAGTTCTGGTATCCAAGGCAGATAACACCAAATGCTAATGATCCGTTCTTCTTTGAGAATATGGAAGTAACAATTTTTGATAGATACGGTAGAATGTTAGCCGAGTATAAAGGAGATCAACAAGGATGGAAAGGTGTTTACCAAGGAAAAGAACTTCCTTCGGGAGATTATTGGTATACCATTATCCTTAATGATATTGATAATAGAGAGTTTACAGGTCACTTTACGTTATATAGATAATATATAACAATGAAAGTGAGTTATAAAACAATGTAGATAAAGCCTAATGACCGAAATGTCAATGGTCTGTAATTTAAAATGTTAAATGAAGAAGTATATTGTAATATTTAGTCTGTTTGCAAGTTATTGCACTTTTGCCCAGGAGTTTTTTGCCCCTGTTCAAAACCAATATATCGCAGACAACCCATATTTGATATCCTCTGCGTATGCAGGTATTGGAGATTGTTGGCAGGTCAGAGCTTCAGGTTTTGAACAATGGGTAAGTATCGAGGATTCACCAGGTACTCAATCCCTATCTATTGATGGTAGAATATCCGACCGCTCAGGTGTTGGTGCAATTTTGTTTAATGACCAAAACGGTTTTACAACTCAAAAGGGAATTCAATTGTCCTTTGCGCACCATTTAACATTGAGCGAGTATAATAATCAGTATTTATCTTTTGGGATAAGCTATAAGTTTACTCAATTTGGTATTGATACCTCAACCTTTAGCAATGGAGATCCTGATAATCCTTTTAATCCGGGATTAGCAGATATAAGTGTAAATGATTCTAATTTTGATATTGCAATGTTGTATCGATTAGGAAGGTTCTTTTTAAGTGCCAATGCGGTAAACTTGTTGCAGAAAGAAATAGATGACTTTAATCCAACAGAACCTTCTACAATACAGAACTATTACATTTATTCAGGGTATACATTTTATCATAGATTTAGCGATCTAGAAATCGAACCGTCTGTATTATATCAGAATTTTGCTGGCGATGGCCGTTCTACTACTGACTTAAACTTAAAAGTACGTAAACTACATAGAGGAGATTACTATTGGGCGGGTATAAGTATTAGATCTTTGGTAGATCAAGATTTTAAGCCGCTGTCGGTATCTCCAATGATTGGGATCAAGAAAGCTAATTTTTATGTGGCCTATGGATATCAAGTTAATGTAAACGAGGTGTTGCAGCCAACAACTGCGGCGGGATCTCATTTGATTACACTTGGCCTTGATTTTGGTTGTAGGCAGAGTAAATGTGGATGTACATATTAAAATTTGAAAGATATATTTAAAAACCACCCTTTATTAAAAGGGTGGTTTTTTTAGGTAAATGAAATACTGTTTTTTGTTCAACTTTTTTTAAAAATGACGGTAACATTTTTATGTAAGCGAACACTTATGCATATAGATTTCATTTGATATTTAATAAACTAACAAGATAATTAATGAACAAAAAACTACCATTTAAATTTTGGATACTTGCGACTCTACTTGTTTTAAACGTAGCTCAAAATTTTGCGCAAGAAATTGTACCGTTGTCAGAAAGAGTAAGTATGAATAATGTTCATGGTGATCTTACAATGATAGGAAATTCTGTTGTTGGTTTAGTAGATAGCAATGAAGATGATGTTATTTATGATCCCAATGCCGCGTATAATGGCAATTTAAATAATGGAGCTAGTATATCTGATTATATCGATATTGATGGAGATGACTTAACATATAGTTCTAGTAGTGCTGATTTGGTAACTCCAAATCCCAATTGTACGAACATAGCATATGCCGGATTATATTGGGCGGCAACCTACTATATCGAGAGAGAAGAGATAACTGCAAATGTTTTTACCATAAACACTCCGGCTATTATTGCAGGAAACTATAACTTCAATGATAATACATTTGATCCGGGGCATGTTGATATTCCTATGGACCCAGGAATTACTGCTAATTTGGTAGTAGTAGATGATAACATTGACACTTTTGAAGATGGATGTACTGCATTAGTCAATGCGGCCGAATTGAATGGTAATATAGCGATACTACGAAGAGGGAGCTGTTCTTTTACTCAAAAAATACTTAATGCACAAAATGCAGGAGCAATAGCAGTGATTGTTGTGAATAATCAGAACGGCAACTTTACACTTGCAGGAGGAGATGCGGCTATTACAATACCTGCTATTTCTATGAATAAAATTGATGGAGATGCAATTATTGCAGAACTAAGTAATGGCCCAGTCAATGCGACCTTAAAATCCGAAATTCAAGAAGGAGATGAACAACTTACAGATCTTCCATTAATCGATGCTAGAAAAGTTGGCGATGCAGATTTTAGAAAATTGAAACTTAAAGTACCGGGTGGCTCATATCAAGATGTTACTGCAGAAAATATCATTTATGATGGATATAGAAATACTCCAACAAATGTTTCGGATGTGGCTGCAGATGATGTGCCGTATGTGTGTTATGCAGATGTAACCAGTTTGATTGATCAAAATAATACTAATGGCACCTACACAGTTGCCAACATGAATGCAACCATAGGAAGAACATCTGGAGTTTCTGGCCCGGTAGCAGGGTGGACTTTGGTCATTGTTTATGAAGATTCGCAATTACCACAAAAGTTTATTAGTACCAATGATGGATTTGTACAGATTAGAAATAGTGATCCGCCAGTTGATTTTACGCATACTGGTTTTACAACTCAACCACCACCAGTTCCTGTACAAGCAAAATTTGGAATTTCTTCTTTAGAAGGAGATAAAAGTCTTCTGCAAGACAAATTGCAAATCAGAAATACTCTAGGCACATATATTGATTTGGGAGATGGGATTAATAATCCAACTTCTAATTTCTTTAATAGCTCAATAACCAATAATGGTGCTTTTACTACAAATAGAAACCCAAATTCTCAAAATACGCTAGGATTTGATATTGATATTTTTGATCTCCCAAATTCAGGAAATTCACTAATAGGAAACGATCAAAATTCTGCAAACTTTAGACTTCAAACTTCTCAAGACACATTTAGAGTTTTTCTAACTGCATTTGCAACCGATATTATAGAGCCAGAACTTACCGTTGTCAAAAGAGTTTATGGTGTTGATGGTATTACTGAAATTACAAACAGTACTTTAGAACTTGGAGATGAACTATTTTACGACTTAGAGATTGAAAATACAGGTAATGAAAATCTAATAGATGGCAGTGTTGAGGTTTCTGATAATATTCCGGCAAATGTTGATTTAGTAGGAGTTGTTGATGCTACACTACCAAGTGGAGTAACATATGATATAACTACGCCGGGAAAAATTATTTTTTCTATTCCCGCTGCTTTAGTAGAATCACAAGACAGTCCAATTTTTCTGCGTTATCAAGCAGCTTTGGTAAATAGTTGTGAGGAACTTAGAGATAGTTGTTCTGATAGAGTAGAGAGTGCTGCAACAGGTTCTTATACGGGCGAATTTTCAGGCATTGCGATTACTGGGCGCGCTAGTAGTAGTGCAACTGATAGTTGTGGTGAAGGAAATGGAGAAACTACAGGATTTTCAATTAATGTTCCGGCATGTACCTCAGATGTGAGTTTATGTGGAGGTGATCTTGTACTAACCGCAGGAAGTGGTTATAATCAATATGTGTGGTCCGGACCAAATAGCTTTTCTACTACGACTAGCGTAAACTTTGTTGAAATACCTAATGCCGTTTCAGGAACATATACAGTTGTAAAAAATGATACCAACCCTGGAGATGGAACTTGTGCATCGCTTACCGAAGAGTTTGTAGTGACCAATATAGGTGATGTTACCAATCCAATTTTAAATTATGTAGATGGAGCATCAGTGATTACTGAAAATTGTAGCGGCCTTGATATACCGCAAATTTTACTTTGTGGAGATCAAACAGTATTACTTGAAACAAATTTTGATCCGGCAAACCTTATCAGTATTTCATGGCAAAGATTAACACCAAGCGGTGCTTGTGTGGTCGATGCAAATGATCCATGTTCTTTATTATCTGGTAATTGCACCGCTGTTAATTGGGTTGAAGAAACAGGAGGAAATACCCAAAGTTTTACAGCAAGCACAGCTGGAGATTATAGAATTTTAGCAGAGTTTGATGGTTCTTGTGTTGTGCCGTTTTATTTCTCTGTATTTAAAAACGATTATCAACCTCAACTTTCTATGCAACCTATAGAGTGTGGAAATAACGGTAACGTTTCTGTAACCAATGTGCCTAATGATTTTGCATTCAGTTTAACTCAAGGAGGACCGTATACTAATAACACTGGGGTTTTTACCATAGCGCCAGGATCGGGAGGTGATATAACAGTATATGCTATCGACACTACTTTACCAAATTGTGAATATACAGCTACGATTAACGTACCCGAGATCAATCCTGTTTTTAATGTTACAGTTACGAGTCCAACGTGTATTAATGATAATAATGGTGATGGTTTTGGTAGGATAACAATAACGGTTACGGATGGAATACCAGAATATCAATATACCATTTCGGGAGGTGCTTTAGCATCACCTATTGTAGTTCCTAATAATGCTGCTAATGACGGAAATTATACTCAAGAAGGACTTGCGCCGGGAACCTATGATGTAGAGATCGTCTCGAATGGACCTGACCCTAGTTGTACATATAGTGAAACAGTTACTATTGATCCCGCAGCAAATTTTACGGCAGAGGTAGTATTAATTTCTCCAGAGACTTGTGATATGGGAGCAATGGTTCAGGTAAATGTAACATCTGGAGCTGGAGATTATTTGTATGATAATGGTTCAGGAACTTTTCAAGCTAATAATATATTTGAAATCCCAAGCCCCGCAGATCCTAATACAACATATACATTTTTTGTTAATGATAATAATATTCCTGTTGGAGTTCCTGCTTGTATAGTCGAGGCAAATATTACAGGAATTACAGCATACCAAGCAACGGTTATTGATAATATCACCGCAACCAATCCTGCTTGCGCAGCTGATGGAGGAGAAATAAGAGTTCAGGTTTCGCCTGCTGTAGCAGGAAGAACATATACGTATCGTTTGGTAGATGCTAATAGTAATAATCCTGTAGATGAAATTAATAGTACCGTAAGAGATATTACCTTCACAAATATTGGTGATGGATCATATGACATAGAGGTATTACATAACAATACAACAAACCCATCTGGAGATCCAATATGCAATGTTTCTTCAGCAGAATCATATACAATAACTGCCCCTTCACCAATTAGTTTTACTGCTAGTGTATCTAGAGAATTGAGCTGTATAACAGGAAATGAAGATGCAATTATTACTATTGATAATATTACAGGAGGATCGGGTAGCTATGCTTGGAGTTTTAATCCTTCGGCTGGCTATACAGCCGTTACGACTCAACCATATGACATTTCTGTAAGTACAGCAGGTAATTACACCTTGTTTATGCGTAATCAAAATACCGGAGATTGCACAGTTGAAATTCCTATAACGATAAACCCTTTAGAGGATATTGATACTATTCAATTTGTTAATGGGGCTATAGATTGTGAAAACGCAACTGTTGGAGTAAACATTGATGCTATACCTGCCGTATTAGGTGGGGTGTTTTATGAATATAGTGTTTCTCCAGACCCTGCATCAAATACTGGAGTTACACCATTTAGTACTACAAATACATATGCATTCACTTCAGGAATAACATATACGGTAACTGCCAGAAGAAGTGATAATGGCTGTACATTTGAAAACACCTATATTACGAACCCGATCAACCCAATTGACATAACGGGTATTTCTATTCAAGATGCGACATGTAATGGAAATAATGATGGTGCAGTTCAGTTTACCACTAACTCAACAAATTTCAAATATGAGATTACAGATGCTACAGGTGCTTTCGTAACCGATGGTACGTCTACGACAAACCCAGTTAGCCTTAGTGGTTTAGAAGTAACAACTTACAACTTAACGGTAATAGATTTAGATACACTCTGTACAAGTAGTGATGTATTTATAATTGGATCTTCTGCAACACTGGACACACTGGTAGTAAGAGATACAAGTGCTGTTAATGGCGGAGAAATCTCATGTAACAACCCAGAAACAGTACTGGTGTCAATCAATGCAGGTGTTGGACCATTTAATTTTGAAGAGATTACAGGAGCAGTAACTGGGCAATTTGGTATTGCGGTAGGAGCAGCTAGCTTTACTTTATCTAGTGTTGGAACCTATACTTTTAGAATAACCGATACAGCCACGGGATGTGCAGTGGATACGCAATCCTACACAATTGATCCATTTGATACTATTGACATTCAAACCACGGTTTTTGCAGATGTATCATGCGCAGGAGACAGTGATGGATCGATTACTGTAGAGGTTTCTGGGTATACAGGAGGATATGATTATACGGTGCTTAATGGGGGAGTAGGAACTACGATTACAAATGGGACTGGAAATGGTTCTTCGGGACCAATCGTAGTCACTGGATTAGCAAGCGGAACTTATGTTGTTTCTGTTATTGGAACTGAAGCGCCGTTTTGTGAAGCAAGCTTAAGTATTACTGTTTCAGAACCATCACCGATTACAGCTAATATAACAGTCATCGATCCTACTGTTCAACCAGATGGAGAGATCGAAATACAAGCCAATGGCGGAACACCCCCGTATACTTATGGATTAGATGGTGGTGCCCTTACCACATCAAATGTTTTTGTTGGTTTAGCTCCTGCAACGTATGCGGTATTAGTTTTAGACAGTAATGGTTGTCAAGAAACTTTTAATGCTACACTTTCCCCGCCTGTATTAGATGATCTAGATATTACTTTAGATCTTCGATTTGCACAAGCAAATTGTTACGGCAATGAAAATGCAATTGTAAATGCTAATGTGACGGGCGGAGTTGGTACTTATTCATATACCCTAACAGGTACAGACTTCTTAGGAAGTACAGTTAATTTAGGGCCGCAATCTAATAGTGATTTTAGAGGTTTAAGAGCAGGAGATTACAACTATACAGTTACTAGTACAGGAGTAAATCCTTTATCGGTTCCTTTCGTAATTAGTCAGCCTCAAGAGTTTTCGATTGTTACCGAAGTAACTTCAATAACGTGCGGCGGCTCTAATAATGGAATGGTCAGAGTTGAAGTAAACGGAGGTACGCCACCATATGCATATGCTATTAGTTCTAATTTTGGATTATTTTTTAGTGATACTTCGGATGGGATTTTAAATGAACATACTTTTGAAGGACTATCTGCTGGTACTTATGAAGTGTTGGCACAAGATGCTAATGGCTGCAGCCAGACACTAACTGTAGTTATTGATGAACCAGCACCAATTCAAGTTAATGTACTTGATGTAGTTTCTGAAACTTGTTCTGGAAATAATGATGGAATGTTCGCTGTCGATATCTCTGGCGGTACACCACCGTATGCAACGAACATAACCAATAACGATGCTGATTTTGTTATAAACAAATCGAATTATACCGATCTGCCTGCCGGTATAACTACTTTATATATTGTCGATAATAATGGTTGTAGAACAAGTCTTCCGATCGAAATCCAAGAGGGAGTTCGTCTTGGAGCAACTTTAACAGCTGCTTCAGAATGTGCTGTGAGCACCGGATCACCAGTACCCGTTTATGAGGTAAATATAGTATTAGATAATGATTCACCAACAACAGATGTTATCTATTCGCTTATTGGGATCAATGGCACTCCAGACCCTACAGAAGGAAGTAATACCTCTGGTGTATTCGCAGTAGCACCAGGAGAGTATGAAGGTGTGTTGTTGCATGCTTCTGGTTGTGAAGTGTCTGTAGGAACTATTGCAGTTGAAGAATACGAAGAAATAAATAGTATTGTAGAAGGCACCAATCCAACCAACCCTGGAGAAAATGGAGAAATTATCGTTACTATTTTACAAGGAAATGGACCATTTACTATTACTTTGGATAATGAGGCTCCTATAGTTGTTAATAATGACAACTATGTCTTTACAGAGGTAGCAGCAGGAGATCATCAGGTAACCGTTTCTGATAATGGAGGATGTAGCGTTCAAACATCATCAATTACTATTGTCGAGGAAGATAAAAACCCAATCGTTAATTACGCTCAAGAGATTCTTGTGTGTGCTATAACAGGTCAAAGTTATCCAATTGTTACTATACAAGATCAAGAGGGCGAAACAGTAGATCTTCCGTTACTAAATGTGTTGTCTATAGTATGGCAAAAGCTGGATGAAGTTACTTGCGACATAGAGTTAGAGGATAATTGTCCAACTTCGGATTCTGTTTGTACTTCAGATTGGTTTGATATTGGTTTAGGAAACTCTAATACCTTTACAGAACCAGGAGAGTATCGAGTTGTAGTTAACTTTAGCACTCGTTCTGGGAATAATGAAAAAGTATACTATTTCAGAGTAGAGAGTAATGTTGTAAACCCAGACAAAGAGATTGTAGCATTTCCGAATCCCGCAAAAGATAGAGTGCGATTAAATACCGAAGTAGAACAGGTAATGATCTATGATATTATGGGTAAATTGGTCATGAAAACAGATCAAAATTCTTATAGTATAGTAGGACTACGTAATGGAATCTATTTTGTAAAAATCCGAACACAGGATAATAGAGAAGTAATTGTGAAACTGATAAAAGAATAATTGGATCACATCTTAAATAATAAAAAGAGCATCTTTTTGGATGCTCTTTTTTATGTTGTAATAACATATAAACCAAAGATGGCTACAATGAAGTAACAGGTGATGGTTAATGCACCTTGATAATCTTTTGCTATTCGTTGTCCAAAAAGTAACATTAAGAGTGTTACACATGCCAAAAACACGGCAATAATGGCATAGTAATCATTATTGCTAGCTATAAGGTTGTAAATACCAATTACACAACATACAGCGGTTACTACTTCTATAATCAAAATAACAGATAGTAATAGAGGAACCATCTTACCCATAAAAGTAGCTGAAAAATGCTCTTTTAACCAACCAAGATTCCCTTTCCAATCGATCATTTTATCGATTCCCGATTGCAAAAAAGTAATTAAAAGAAACAATAAAATTGTTATAGAGACAATATGAGTTATAAAATTATCCATTAGTAATAAATTTAGTTTATAATATGTATTTAACTGGCTTTTTTATGTAGCAACCTAGTAAGTTTTATAGAAAGGTCGGTAAGTATAATTTTGGCATTACCATTTCGTTCGATATGATATGCCGCGTCTTGTAATTCGTTACAGATATCTATGATATTTGCTCCATGAATAAAAGGCGCAAATTTTTCTAATTTGAACCCACTATTGCTAGGTTCTAAAAAAACAAGATCATCGGCTCCATAATTAAGTAACATAGCTTGTCTAAAGAAATCTAAGCAATATTTAAGGAACTTTTTTTGAGTTTCTCTTCCGGTTCCGGCAATAGATTCGCTCCAGGTGATTAAATCATTTACGGCAGATTTATTTCCTTTAGCTCTAAATGCGGTACGTACCCATTGTATAAACCAGTCTTCAAACTGATCATCACCACCATCGTGATGCAATAAATGCAATGCTTTACTATAGTCCCCATTTGCTTGATGAGCAACTTTTAGAGCTTGGCTATCAGATAAATTTTCATTTTTTTGAAGCGCTTCTTTAATCACTTGCTCACCTAAAGGCGGGAAGTGTAATACTTGGCATCTTGATCTAATCGTTTGTATGAGTTGTTCTTCGTCTTCGGTGATTAAAATGAATATGGTTTTCTCAGGGGGTTCTTCAATAAGTTTTAAAAGCTTATTGGATGCAGCTATATTCATCTTATCTGCCATCCAGATAAGCATGATTTTATAACCACCTTCATAACTTTTGAGCGATAACTTTTTTACAATCTCCAGAGCTTCATCAACACCTATTTGACCTTGTTTCTTTTCAACACCCAAAGAAAGATACCAATCAAAGATACTTCCGTAAGGGTTCTCTTTTACAAAGGTTCGCCACTCCTCGGCAAATTGATCCGAAGTAGGATGCTTTTTTACTTTATCATTTACTGCCACCGGATATACAAAATGAAGATCTGGGTGTGCCAAATGATCAAATTTTATATTACAAGCCTGATTACCACCTGTATTTTCTGCATTTTCATTTTGGCACAATATATATTGAGCATAGGCAATAGCCATGGGTAATGTTCCGCTTCCATTTGGGCCAACAAAAAGTTGTGCATGAGGTATCCTTTTACGATCCGCACTTGTGGTTAAATAACTTTTGATATGTTGTAATCCTAAAATTTCCGAGAAAAGCATAGGCAAATATAATCGAATAATAGACAATATCTAGAGGTCTTGTTTAAGATAAATCGAATGTCATTTTTTTAGCAAAAAAGCGGATTTTCTATAAAATTAATAAAAGTGAAAATTTACTATCGTTTTCGTAGATTTTTTCTGTTCATTTTCAATGTTTTTAATGAAATAGATTTATTTTCGTTTGCTCAATACAATTTGGATAGCATGAAAACAATCAATGATTTTAATTTTGAAAACAAAAAGGCATTAATTCGAGTAGATTTCAATGTTCCTTTAAACGAAAATTTTGAAGTAACGGATGATACAAGAATTCAGGCGGCAAAATCTACAATTATTAAAGTGCTGGAAGATGGTGGAAGCGCTGTGTTGATGTCGCACCTAGGAAGACCAAAAGGAGTGCAAGATGAGTTTTCTCTACGTCATATTGTAGAAAAGGTATCCGAGGTTCTTGGGGTTCAGGTTAAGTTTGTATACAATTGTGTTGGCCAAGAGGCCGAAGATGCTGTTGCAGCATTAAGTCCAGGAGAGGTGTTACTGTTAGAAAATCTAAGATTTCACCCCAATGAAACTGCTGGAGACAAAAGTTTTGCAGAGCAATTATCCAAATTAGGAGATATTTATATAAATGATGCTTTTGGTACAGCACACAGGGCACATGCTTCTACTACGATTGTAGCCCAATTTTTTCCAGAACAGAAATGTTTCGGAAGTTTATTGGCCAAAGAAATCGAAAGTATTGATAAGGTATTACGAAGTGGAGAAAAACCAATTACTGCAGTTTTAGGAGGATCCAAAGTATCTTCAAAAATTACGATTATAGAAAACATATTGGATAAAGTAGATCATTTGATTGTAGGTGGCGGGATGACCTATACGTTTATAAAAGCGCAAGGAGGAAAAATAGGAAGTTCTATCTGCGAAGATGATAAACAAGAATTGGCATTAGAGATTATGAAGAAAGCGGCAGAAAAAGGTGTAGAAATTCATTTACCTGTTGATGTGCTGGGAGCAGATGCTTTTGATAATAATGCAAACACAAAAGTGGTTCCTGTAGATGCTATACCAGATGGTTGGCAAGGTCTGGATGCAGGACCAGAATCGTTAAAAAACTTTCATGAAGTGATCCTTAAATCAAAAACGATTTTATGGAATGGACCATTGGGTGTTTTTGAGATGGAGAATTTTGCAAATGGAACAATTGCCTTGGGGCATTCTATTGCCGAAGCAACAGAAAGTGGAGCTTTCTCACTTGTAGGCGGAGGTGATTCTGTAGCAGCCGTAAAACAATTTGGCTTTGGAGATAAAGTAAGTTACGTCTCTACAGGAGGAGGTGCTATGCTAGAAAGTCTTGAAGGTAAAACATTGCCGGGAATTGCAGCAATAGAAAGTTAATAGTTAATATTTTTTCGTAAGAAATAAACATTATTTGTAAGAATTACATAAAAATCGGTCTTTTTAACCGATTTTTATGCGTTTTTAACGTGCTGATCTTTTGCGTTTTAGAAAAAAAATGCGATTTTCGCTGAGGTGTTGTTGATAACATGTTAAAAACAGTGTTTTTTACCCCGATAATTCCTAAATCAATTATAAACTAAAAAGTAAATCATTCAAGAGATGAAAAACAGGTATGCATTATTGCTTTCTTTTCTAGTTGTTTCTTCTTCATTTTTCGCGCAAGAAACTGTAACTTCAAATAATTCAGATAATAAGGATACCAAAGAGATTGTTTTAGAGAAAAATGTAGGCCTCAAACAAGATACTGTTCAAGTGGTCGACACCACCAAAATCATAAGAACCGTAACCGAGTTAAGGACAACTACGGTAACATCTACCAGTGTAAAGGATAGCGTACTATATTTGGCGGGTGATCATCCCAAAATGGCCCAACTAGATTCACTGTGGAAACAAGAGTTATACAATTCTAGTCTTTATGATACCATCTATAAATCGGTAACAGAACTAGAATATCAGCCTGTGGAGTATGTAGACCTACCTACCGATACCTTAAAAGCAAGACTGGCAGAGCTTAATGCCAGAACTCCGTTTAATGTAGAGTACAATGCATCTTTAGAAAGTGTAATCAAAAATTACCTAAAGAATCGCCATGAACATCTGGGACGATTAATGGCGCTTAGTGAGTTTTATTTTCCACTTTTCGAACAAGAATTAGATAATCAAAATATCCCCTTAGAGATAAAGTATCTTGCCATTGTGGAGTCTGCACTAAAACCAAGAGCAAAATCACGAGTGGGTGCTACTGGCTTATGGCAATTTATGTTTGGTACAGGTAAAATGTTTGGCCTAGAAGTAAGCTCGTATGTCGATGAGCGTATGGATCCTATTATGGCTACAAAAGCGGCTTGTAAATATTTAGCCAAATTATATAAGATATTTGGTGATTGGGATTTGGCATTGGCATCATACAACTCTGGCCCAGGTAATGTAAGTAAGGCAATTCGCCGTAGTGGTGGATATACAAATTATTGGAACATACGACACAATCTCCCTAGAGAGACTGCGGGATATTTACCGGCTTTTTTGGCCACTATGTATATTTTTGAATATGCAGATAAGCATGGTTTTGAGCCTAAAAAACCAGAGTTTGCTTATTTCGAAACCGATACGATCAAAGTAAAACAAATGATCACACTCGATCAGGTATCGGAGTACATGAATATTGATATTGAAGAATTACAATTTCTTAACCCTTCGTATAAACTGGATATTATTCCATATATCAAAGATGAAGATTATGTATTGCGTTTGCCATTGGATAAGATAGGGCCATTTGTGGCTAATGAAGACAAAATTTATACACTTGCCAAGGCAGAATTTGATAAACGAGAAAAGCCATTACCTAAGTATTTTGAGGCAAATGATAGAATAAGATATCGCGTACGTAGTGGTGATTACTTGGGCAAAATTGCAAGAAGATACGGTGTAAGAGTAAGCCAAATCAAAAAATGGAATGGATTACGAAGTAATAATTTAAGAATTGGTCAAAGACTTACTATTTACCCAAGAAGGCCTGTTGTAAATGTGCCCAAAAAATCGAAACCTACCACCAAAATAGCTACAAAATCCACATCGCATACCAATACTTCAGAAATGTATACGGTTAAATCAGGAGATACCTTATGGAGTATTTCACAAAAATTTAAAGGCATATCTGTCGAAAATCTTAAAAATTGGAACGATATTAGCGGTAGCGGTATAAAACCAGGTATGAAACTGAAACTATCTAAGTCATAACCGCAAACAGTATCTCTTATGAAAAAATTATCTCTCGCAATTATTTGCTTGCTTTGTGTGGTTAGCTGCACCGAGCCAAAAAAACAAAAAAACAAAAAATCGAAAGGCGCTATGGCGCATTCGGTAGGTAAAATAAATGAGCTTTCTGTAGTGATGGATAATGAGCTATGGAAAGGAAGAGTAGGAGATACAGTGCGTAAATATTTTGGAGCCGAAGTGCCAGGGTTACCACAAGAAGAACCTTTATTTTCTATGCGTCAAATGCCGAAAAGAGCATTTTCTGGATTGGCAAGAAAAAATCGAACGTTCTTGTATGTACGCAAGGGAGAGAAGAATAATCTACAAATGCTAACCAACAAATATGCAACACCGCAGGTTGGCGCTGTAATCTCTGGGACTACCGAAGATGCTATTATTTCGTTAATCCACGATAATCACGAAACGATCGTTTCAAAATATAAGTTGGCAGAAACTCGAGAAAAGCAGAAACGCATAAAAAAGTCTTTAGAAAAAATTCCGCAGCTATCTCAGAAACTAGGAATTAATTTAAATATACCTAGTGCATATCGTGTTGCTTTAGAAGAAGATAAGTTTTTTTGGATTCGTAAAGATATCCAACATGGTAGTATGAATCTAATGATTTATGAACTTCCAGTAGGCATTGTGTCCAAAGATTCTAATACAGTAGCAAGCATCATAAAAATGAGAGATTCTATCGGAAAAGCAAAAATCCCAACTGAAGAAGTAGGGCATTTTGTTACCGAGGCGGCTTATGCTCCTTATTTGTACGAGACTACACTTGATAGTAAATTTACATACGAAACCAAAGGAACTTGGGAAATCAAGGACCGATTTATGGCTGGACCTTTTGTAAATTATGTAATCGAAGACGAAGTAAATAATAGATTATTAGTTTTAGAAGGTTTTGTTTTTGCTCCTTCGGTGAACAAACGAGATAATATGTTTGAGCTTGAGGCTATTATGAAAACCATTACGTTTAACTAAGGAGTGTTGGCAAAAAATTAACTAAATAAACGCTTAATCGGTATAATTTTTGTGAAATTATGGGGAGATTTCACCTTGTTTTTTGAGTATTTTTAAAATGTTCACAATAAGGTGTTTTTGGTAATCAACTAACTAATTCACAAATTTTATGACAAATCATTTACTTCGATTTTTGGTTTTGCTCTTTATTTCTTATCCTATCTTTGCTCAAGATCAGGAGACTACAACTACTATAGAAGAAGCAAATGCTTCTTATTTTAAGATCCCAAGAGAAACATTATATCTTCATGCTAATAAAAGTACCTATGTTACAGGTGAAGAAATCTGGTTCAAGGGGTATGTATACGATCGTCAAAACAATCTTCCTTCAATAACATCAACAAATTTTGAAATTGAGGTATTTGATGTACAGGGTAACGAAGTATTTGATGGAGTTTTTCTGGGTAGCAATGGTAGTTTTCAAGGCAGTATCAAGGTAGATTCTACATGGAGTAGTGGGGCCTATTATGTAAGAGCCTCGACGCATTGGATGCATAATTTTATAGAGGAGGAGTCCTATACCAAAAAGATACACGTTATCAAGGATGTGCTTCCCGAAGTAACAAACGACAAAAATGTGCAATATGATTTCCAATTGCTTCCAGAAGGAGGACATGTCGTATCTAATACTTTCAACACAATTGGTTTTAAATTGATTAATAATCAAGGTTACGGGGTTGCATTTGATCGGGGCGTGATCCAGGATGAAGATGGTAAAGAGGTGACTACTTTTTCATCTAATACTTTGGGTTTGGGTAAATTTAATATCACTCCGTTACCGGGAAAAAAATACAAGGCCTTGGTCCAACTCAAAAATGGTAATGAAATTGAAGGGAAATTTCCTGAGATTGCAAAAAAGGGAATTAGTGTAAACCTTAATAACCTGCTTACAGATCAGGTAGCAATGCAGTTCAACACAAATACAGCTACGATAAAAGAGTTACAACAAGACAACTATACACTAGTTGTAAGGAAGAATCATCTCTCGAAGAAGATGAAAATACGCTTTGGGGCTAATGAGTTAAAGAAAACTATTTTAATAAAGCGTTCTGGTTTGTATGCTGGAATGAATACCATAACATTGTTTAAGGGTAATGATCCATTGGTAGAGCGGTTATTATTTAATCCTGTTGATATAAATGTAAAGGATATAAAGGTTAAGTTGGTTAAGACGGCAGAGGACTCCCTATCTGTTGCGATAAGGATCCCTTACAACGCAAGTAAAACCTATGATGTAAGTGTATCAACATTACCATCAGAAACGATTTCTTATAATCATCCTGATAATATACGGTCGGCTATACTATTGCGACCATATGTAAAAGGTTATATAGAAAATGAGAAACATTATTTTACAGCTTTGGACCGAGATAAGATTTATGATTTGGATTTATTGCTGATCACTCAAGGATGGAGTAGGTATAAATGGGAGAACATCTTTAAAAGCGATTCTGATGTTCGTTACAATTTTAATCAAGGTTTTAATGTTACAGGCAAAATACAAGATAAGAAAAGAAAACAGGTAGATCAGATTTATGTATACCCTACTGTTAATAATGAAGCAAAACTAGTTGAAGTACATAATAGCACTTTTGAGATTGATAACTTTTTCCCACAAAAAGGAGAAACGCTCAGAATATCTGGCGTTAATGCAAAGGGTGATTTTAAGAAATCTAGTGTGTATTTGCAAGTACAATCGGAGAGGATACAGAGACCCTTTTTTAATACATTTCCCGAAGGAGAAAAATGGTATATTAAAAAAGAACAAAAGGAGACTACCGTTCCGTTTGATTTCTTAACAAATGTACAGGAGCTGGATGCGGTTGAATTAAAGGGAAGCAGTCAAAAAAAGTTAGAAAAGACAAGCCGTATCAAAATACCCAAATTCTATGAGTTGAATTCAAAAAAGATAACTTTAGAGAAAGCAGAACAGTATTTTTCGATATTGGATTATATCGCGTCAACACGAAAATTTAGAGTATTGAATCAGAATCCTTTAGATATAGCTATTGTTCCAATTGGTGTAGTTTCACTTGGACTTCCTTCGCTTAATTCGGGAGGGGGACAATTGGAAACATCTGCCGCCAAGGTGGTAGAGCAACCAATGCCTGTTGCGGTATATCTAGACGATATACTGTTATCTGATCTAAGTATTTTATGGGATTATAGAACACAAGATGTGGATAGGATTTACATGGATAAAAGTAGTTACGGTGCAGGTTCGAGAGGTGGACGTGGGGGATCAATACGAATTTATTCCAGAAGATTTCCTTTAGTTAGAACTCGAACCTCGGACAAGGACTATCTGGAGTACGAACTTACAAAAGGATTCGAACCCGTAAAAGAGTTTTATAATCCTGGCTATTCTAATTATCTAGATCCATTTTTTGTGAGTTATGGAGCCATTGATTGGCAACCCAAATTGAATTTTAACGAACTAGGAGTAGCGACTATCAAGATTCCGAATACAGGTTTAGAAAACATTACTCTTTTTATTGAGGGAATGGGTAGTGACGGAAGTTTAATTTTAAAAACACATGCTATAAAAAATATAAATCCTAACTAGAATACGACAAAAATATATTCCCTACTAAATTAATAGGATAATGGTATGATTTTTGTTAAATAATTAATCACATAGCCCCATTTTTTTGAGCATTATACATGTTCATTAAATGGGGTTTTATTGTTTAGTAACTAATTTTAATTCACATCGCTTATGAAACATCTTTCTAAAATTCTGATCTTATTTTTATTTCCGTCACTATCATTTGCGCAGACCGATTCAGATATTTCTCCAGGAGTCGCTAATGCGAATTATTTTAATCTACCTCGTGAAACCTTGTATTTGCATGTAAATAAGGACACCTATATTAATGGTGAAGAAATTTGGTTTAAGGGTTATGTATATGATAGACAAAATAATCTAGCTGCAGTAAATTCTACTAATTTTACTGTAGCGCTTTTTGACACCTCCGGAAAAGAGGTGTATGACGGTCAATTTTTGGGTTATCAAGGTAGTGTTCATGGTAATATAAAGATAGATTCTACCCTCCAAAGTGGTGATTACTATATGCGAATTACTACCAATTGGATGAATAATTTTAAGGAAGATGAGTCGTATACCAAAAGAATAAAAATCATTAAAGATTCAATAACCGAAAAGCTCTCGCAAAAAAGTTTGGTTTATGATTTTCAATTATTGCCAGAAGGGGGTCATCTAGTTTCTAATACCTTTAATACGATAGGCTTTAAGTTGATTAATAATGATGGGTATGGTGTTGCTTTTGAGCGCGGGATAGTACAAGATGAGTTGGGTAATGAGATTACCTCTTTTAGTTCTAATACTTTAGGCTTAGGTAAGTTTAATATAATACCACAACCAGGGAAAAAATATACAGCAATTATCAAACTTAGAGATGGTCAAGAGATTACAGGAGCGTTTCCTCGAATCGACAGAAAAGGAATTAGTATAAGTATTAATAACCTTATCGAGGATGAGGTAGCAATTGAGTTAAATACAAATACGGCTACATTAGCAGCATTACAAAAAGAGTCATACTCGCTATTAATCCGAAAGAATCATCTATCAAAGAGGATAAAGGTAAATTTCAAGGGTCAGGAATTAAAGAAGAAGATTTCATTAAAGCGATCCGATCTATATGCCGGGATGAATATACTTACTTTGTTTAAGGATAATACTCCGGTAGTAGAGAGGCTGCTTTTTAATCCAATGGATACTGGTGTCGATAATATTGATGTTACATTAGCCAAGATCACAAAGGATTCGTTATCGGTCGCTGTAGAGATTCCTTATCAAGCAGGAAAGACATATGATGTAAGCGTTTCTACCCTGCCTTCAGAAACAATTTCTTATAATCATACCGATAACATACAATCGGCCATGTTGTTAAAACCGTATGTAAAAGGTTTTATAGAGAATGAAAAGCACTATTTTACGGATATAGACAGAAAGAAGAAATACGATTTGGACCTGTTATTAATTACACAAGGGTGGAGTAAATACCAATGGCGAGATATTTTTAATGCAGCATCAAAACCATTATATAATTTTAATCAAGGTTTTAAGATTACCGGAAAAATCCAAGACAGAGATAGCGATATTATAGAACAGGTGTATCTGTATCCTAGCGCAAATAATAGTGCTAAATTGATAGCATTGGCGTCTGATAAGAGTTTTGAGGTTGCAAATTTCTTTCCAGAGCGAGGAGAGAAAGTTAAGATCTCTGGTGTTAAGACCAAGGGAGGTTTTAAAAAACCTGGGGTGTACTTGCAGGTGCAATCAGATAGGGTTAAAAGACCATTTGCAAACACATTCCCCGAGATAGGAAATGAGAATATTGATAAGATTCAAAACAGGACTGCGATTCCATTTGATTTCTTAACAGATGTTCAGGTATTAGATGCTGTAGAGGTAACAGGCAACAATCAAAAAAAGATTAAGAAAACAAGTAGAATACCAATACCAAAATACTACGACCTTAATGCAAAAGAGATTACACTTGATTTGGCAGAGAGATTTTTTAATGTAGTAGATTATTTATTTTTTACTGGTAAATATGTCATTACGGATCGAAATAATTCGATAAGCATGAGAATAACATCTCGTAAAGCATCGGCTTTTGGCCCGTTACCGGTTTCTGTTTTTTTGGATGATTTTCAATTGGATAGCGAAAATGTAGGTATTTTATCAGATTTAAGATTGGCCGATGTAGATAAAATCTATACCGATCATATAGGGTACGGAATAGGCTCAAGAGGAGGAGGAGGATCAATACGAATATATACCAGAAGATTTCCTTTAATCAGAACTAGAGAATTAGATAGAAACTATACGGAGTATGAGTTTACAAAAGGGTTTGAGCCTGTAAAAGAGTTTTATAACCCTGGGTATTCTAATTATTTGGACCCGTTTTTTGTGAGTTATGGCGCAATTCACTGGCAACCCAAATTGGATTTTAACCAACAAGGAATTGCGACTTTTACTATACCAAATACTGGTTTAGAAAACATTACTCTTTTTATTGAAGGTATGGGTAGTGATGGTACTTTGATTTCTAAAACGCATAACGTAAAAAATATAAATCCAAATTAGAATTTTGTAATATATTTAGCGATTCTAAAAACAAGTATATGAATACAGTTTCTTTTATCGCTAAACATATTCCTGTTTCCGAAAAACAGATTACCAAAACCGTTGCGTTGTTGGATGACGGGGCCACGATACCATTTATTGCCAGATATCGTAAAGAGATGACCGGTGATTTGGATGAGGTGGCCATTGGTGAAATTGTAAAGTATAAAGCCGCCTTTGAAGCCTTAGAAAAAAGAAAAGAGAGTGTTATTAATGCTATTAAAGAACAAGATGCTTTAACACCTGATTTGGAACGAAAGATTCGAAGTTCAGAAACGTTGACTCAAGTCGAGGATTTATACTTGCCGTATAAGAAAAAACGCAAAACCAAGGCAGGTGTTGCCAAAGAACAAGGACTTGAACCCTTGGCCAAAATAATCTTGCAGCAAAAAGAAGAAGAGATTCTTTTTGTAGCATCGCAGTATCTTAACGAGATAGTAACCACAGAAGAATTAGCCCTACAAGGGGCAAGAGATATTATTGCCGAATGGATTAATGAAGATGAAAAAATCCGAAATCGACTTAGAAGATTATATCAAAGAAAAGCCAGTATACGTTCTGTAGTAATCAAAACCAAAAAGGATGATGATGATGCCCAGAAATACCAACAATATTTTGATTGGGAAGAACCCTTGCATAAATGCCCTTCTCATCGTTTATTGGCAATCTTAAGAGCAGAGAATGAAAAAATTGTAAGAGTAAAAATTACGATTCCAGAAGGAGATGCATTGGATATTATTGATGATGTAATGATTAGAACTAATGTAGAAGCATGTACAGATCATATGTTTTTGGCAATTTCTGATGCCTATAAAAGATTATTAACTCCGGCAATTTCTACAGAAATACTCAATCAATCCAAAGAAAAAGCCGATGATAATGCGATCAAAGTATTTGCTCAAAACTTGAAACAACTGTTGTTGGCATCTCCTTTGGGTCAAAAGAGGATATTAGCCTTGGATCCTGGTTTTAAATCCGGATGTAAAGTGGTATGCCTGGATAAACAAGGTGATTTGTTGCATAATGAAAACATCTACCCACACCCTCCACAACGAGAAACAACAGGAGCTATCAAAAAGATTAGATCTTTGGTAAATGCTTATAAAATTGAAGCCATTGGGATCGGAAACGGTACAGCCGCCAGAGAAACAGAGGCATTTATCAAAAAAATACCTTTTGATAATCCAATTCAGGTATTTATGGTTAATGAAAGTGGAGCTTCGGTATATTCGGCATCTAAGATTGCTCGGGCAGAGTTCCCGAATTATGATGTGACTGTTAGAGGAGCCGTATCTATCGGAAGACGTTTGGCAGATCCTTTGGCAGAATTAGTAAAGATTGATCCAAAAGCAATAGGAGTTGGCCAATACCAGCATGATGTAGATCAAGCAAAACTCAAAAATGAATTGGATACTGTAGTGATGAGTTGTGTAAATAGTGTTGGAATAAATGTAAATACTGCGAGTGTGCCTCTGTTAAGTTACGTTTCGGGTATCGGCGAAAAACTTGCAGAAAATATTGTAGCCTATCGATCAGAGAACGGAGCATTGCAGTCTAGAAATGAACTCAAAAAAGTACCAAGGCTAGGAGGTAAAGCTTTTGAACAAGCTGCTGCTTTTCTTAGGATTACTAGCCCAAAAAATCCTCTTGATAATTCTGCAGTGCATCCAGAACGATACACTTTGGTATCTAAAATGGCCAAAGACGCAGGAGTTCCTCTAGACCAACTTATAGGAAATAAAGAAGCTATCACAAAAATCAAATTACAAAACTACATTACCGATGAGGTTGGACTTCCTACATTGACCGATATTGTTAGAGAGTTAGAGAAACCCGGAGTAGACCCTAGAAAGAAAGTAACTGTTTTTGAATTTGATCCAAATGTAAAAACCATTCAGGATGTTAGAAGCGGGATGAAGTTACCAGGTATTGTAAATAATATTACCAATTTTGGATGTTTTGTGGATATCGGAATTAAAGAGAGCGGCTTAATTCACATTTCAAAACTAGCCAACGAGTACATTAGCGATGTAAATGCGGTGGTCCAGTTACACCAGCACTTAATGGTAACTGTGATCGACGTGGATCTAAATAGAAAAAGAATCCAACTCTCACTAATAGATTAGCATAAAAAAACCCAACTCATTGGAGTTGGGTTTTTTATATACATTAGATATAAGAAATTATTTTTTCTCATCAATTTTTGGATCCTCTTCTTCTTTAGAAGCATCTTTAAATTCTTTGATACCGCTTCCTAGACCTCTCATTAATTCAGGGATTTTCTTTCCTCCAAATAAAAGCAAGACAATTATTACAATTAAAGCAATTTGCCATGGGCCAATCATTCCTAAAAATATACTTGATACTATCATGATCTTAACTATTAGGTTGCAAAGTTAGCAAGAAATGATTAAATCCGCACCATTTAAATAATCTTTAACGATACAAGATGATCTTACCGTTTCTTTTATTCAATATTTTAGGAGGGAGTTAAAAAAAGAAAAGAACTCTTTTTATGATTATATTAAGGAAATACATAAACGATTTATATGTCAAAAACGTTGTGTTTTGATACGAGTAGATTGCTTATATTTGCTTTTCATTTATGGCTAAAAAGAAAAAAGAACAAAAGAGAATTACAAAAAAGCTACTTAATAAGTATCGCTTGGTTATCCTTAATGAGGATACTTTTGAAGAACGTATTTCTTTTAAACTGAATAGGCTTAATGTATTTGTACTGGTAACTATTACTTCGATTGTTTTGGTTGCAGGAACTACGTTTTTAATTGCTTTTACTCCACTTAGAGAATATATACCGGGATATTCGTCTACCTCATTAAACCTTAGAGCCACACGTTTGGTAGCGACTACCGATTCTTTAGAATCACGGATTAGTATAAATCAAGAGTATTATAATTCGATAAAGAAAGTATTAACAGGAGATGTAAAAACAGTAGAGTTTGATATAGATTCGGCTGTGCAATCTCAAAAATTAAACCCTGAAGAAGTAGATTTAAGCCCCTCTGATCAGGACATGAAGCTTAGAGAAGAAGTGTCTAAAGAAGACAAATACAGCTTATTTGAAAGTGAAAAAGCAAGTTCGGATTTTTCATTATTCCCTCCGGTAAAGGGTAATATTACTTCAGAATATAATACAAATGAAAAACACTATGGGATTGATGTTGCCGTACCCAAAGACACACCAGTAAAAGCAGCAGCTTCGGGGACGGTTATTTTTTCTGAGTGGACTGCCGAAACGGGGTATGTCATTATACTTAAACACGACAATAATCTTCTTACTGTATACAAACACAACGCTTCACTAACGAAGCAACAAGGTGAACGCGTTAAAGCAGGAGAAGTGATTGCTACTGCAGGATCTACAGGTGAGCTTTCGACTGGGCCGCATGTTCATTTCGAATTGTGGCGAGATGGGTATCCTACAGATCCAACCAACTTTATTGATTTTGAATAATAACTATGTCTTTAAAAGCACTAGGAGCCAAAATTTTTGCGAAACGAATTCGTAAAAAAATTAATAAATGGGCCACTGACCCTACAGATACGCAGCAACGAGTTTTCGAAAATTTAATTACTACCGCCCAACAGACTGCGTTTGGAAAAGATCACAGTTTTGAAGGTATAAACAGCTTTTCGGATTTTGCAAAACAGGTTCCCATTCGTGATTATGAAGAATTGAAACCTTATGTAAATAGAGTTGTTGATGGAGAGAAGGATATATTATGGCCAGGTAAACCGTTGTATTTTGCTAAAACCTCGGGGACTACAAGTGGTGCAAAATATATACCTCTTACCAAAGAATCTATGCCAAATCATATCAAAGCCGCACGTAATGCGATTTTGTGTTATATAGAAGAGACAGGAAAAACTAGTTTTGTTAATGGCAAGATGATATTTCTTCAAGGAAGCCCCGAGATGAGTGAAAAGAATGGAATAAAATTGGGTCGCCTTTCGGGAATTGTAGCGCATTATGTTCCGAAATACCTTCAGCGAAATCGAATGCCAAGTTGGGAAACCAATTGTATCGAGGATTGGGAAAAGAAAGTAGATGCAATTGTTGAAGAAACTGTAGATCAAAATATGAGTATTATAAGCGGTATTCCGCCGTGGGTGCAAATGTATTTTGAAAGACTTCAACAAAAAACAAATAAAACTGTAGGAGAATTATTTAAAGGATTTGAACTATTTATCTACGGAGGTGTAAATTTTGAACCCTACAAAAGTACATTTGAGAAATTGATAGGAAGAAAAGTAGCGGGTATCGAATTGTATCCCGCGTCTGAAGGCTTTTTTGCTTTTCAAGATAGTCAGAAAGAAAAAGGAATGCTATTGCAGCTGGATTCAGGAATGTTTTACGAGTTTGTAAAAGCCGATACTTTTTTTGATGAAAACCGAGAACGTTTAACCATTGGCGATGTTGAAACTGGCGTAAATTATGTAATGCTCGTTTCTACCAATGCTGGATTATGGGCGTATAATATCGGAGATACAATTCAGTTTACAAGTACCTCACCATATAGAGTTATAGTATCCGGAAGAATTAAACACTTTATTTCGGCTTTTGGTGAGCACGTAATTGGTAAAGAAGTTGATCAGGCGCTTAAAGAAGGTGCAGATGCAGTTGGTGTTACAGTTAATGATTTTACAGTAGCCCCGCAGGTAAATCCAAAAGAAGGGGAGTTGCCTTATCATGAGTGGTTTATCGAATTTAACGAATTACCAAATGATTTAGAACAATTAGCTGTTGCAATTGACAAATCCCTACGTAATCAGAACACTTATTATGATGATTTAATAGATGGAAAGATACTCAGTAGATTAAAAATTACGACTGTTCCAAAGAATGGTTTTAAAAATTATATGAAATCTATCGGTAAGTTGGGAGGGCAAAATAAACTACCAAGACTTTCTAACGATAGAAATATTGCAGATGCCCTTTCTGTTATAATAGACAAATAAACTATATTTGTTCCGAAAAATATATGGCAGATTTTATAACACAAGGAAGAACAAGAGCACAAGAAAGTTCGAGTGCCATAGAGCGTATGTATATTACCATGCGTCATCTATTCAATCGTGGTTTTTATAAACCTATGGGCGTTTCGGGAGAAACTTTAAGAGAAGCATTGCTTACACTTAGACCCGAAATCTACGGTTCTGTTGCCGAAGAAAAAGTAGAACTTAATGGATTACTCTACGTTATCGATCGTTTACCAATTGGTATTGAAGAGTGTCGTTATATCAATTTGACAAGCGACGAGGGCTACAAAAATTCACATTTTAAAGCAATAGTACCACCAAAAAGAAGAAGAAATTGCTACCGCATTGATGAGGAGCAGATGAATATTGAGATTACTCGAGGTCGATCCGAAATTTATGATATTCTTACACACCTTACCTTTTTGTTTATCGAATCACACAAAATCATGAATCGTGTAGTGATCAATGAAGAAGGTAATGTTACTCGAGATTGGGAAAAATTGGAGAAAGCAGTAGTGTCAAAAGAAGACCTTACCAAAGCAGAAAGGGAAGTAGCATTAACTCATACAGCCAATATTCTTGGTCGTACTTTTGAAGAAGTTCGATCTATTTATGAGAGCTTCTCATGCCTCGAGAACAAAGAGCGATTTTTACATATTATATATTGGCTGGGTAAATTGGCTATAGAAGAGTCTATTGAAGATAAAAAACGGATAGTAACTTTTAGTCCGGTGCTAAGGGAAAGATTAGGTCATCATATTCACGGAGATATATGGTCTGATACCATCAAAAAGAAGCTAGAAGAACTAGCTTTATTAGAGCGCCCGATTCATATCATTAGTGCTAATATGCACAGTGTAATGAATGCACTATATGCACCAATTGCTTTAAAAACAGAGCTCAAAAACAAAAGTGTTTTTGATCTCTATGAGTCGCTAAGTGAAAGTAAAAACGACAAACTTAGGGCAAAGGTTGAAAAATTAGCATTGCAAAAAGGGATGACGTATATCGATGATCAAAGTGGTGCTAATATTAATGTACAAGTATTCGATACTTCAAAATATACTGATGGCGAATACGCAAGCCTGATTACAGACCGAGAAGATGATGATAAACCTGTTATAATTGTAATGGATTATGCCTTTGGAGAACAGGCCTATGAAACTATGGACGAGCTGTTAAAACCTTATGTGAATACAAAAGGTCAGAAAACGCTCATAAATGTGAAGTCGGTCTCTATTATGGGTAAAGCTGGAATTCTTGAAGGAGGTAAAGGAGATATTATGATACCTACAGCCCATGTCTTTGAAGGAACTGCGGATAATTACCCGTTCAAAAATCAATTGAGAAAGAAAGATCTCGAAGGACATGGTATTGATATTTATGATGGTGCAATGATAACTGTATTAGGTACCTCGTTGCAAAACAGAGATATCTTAAAGTTTTTTCATGATTCTACATGGAATGTGATCGGTTTAGAAATGGAAGGAGCACATTATCAAAAGGCAATTCAATCAGCCTCAAGACTAAGAGGTAGCATAAGTCCAAAGGTAAAAGTACGATATGCGTATTATGCATCTGATAACCCATTAGAAACAGGAAGCACATTAGCATCAGGAGGATTAGGTACTACTGGAGTTAAACCCACCTATCTAATTACCGAAAGAATAATAGAACAAATATTTAAAGAACGATAAGAATGAGTCAAGAGAATAAAAACGAAGAGATAGATTTGATGCAACTTTTTGGAGGGATAAAGGAGTTTTTTAGAAAATTCCTGAAGTTAATTGTAGATGCAGTTTTGTTCTATAAGAAAAAATTTGTTTTGTTTCTTGTTCTTGGAATACTTGGTGTCGCACTAGGGTTTTTTACGGACAAATACATGGATAAAAAAAATAATTTTGTTCAAGAAATTATAATTGAACCAAATTATAACTCGGTAGAATATATTTATGATTATATCAATAATTTAGAAGCCAATTTCAAAGATGAAAACTACGTTAATAAACTAGGATTAAAAATTGAGCAGGTCGAAAATGTGAAAAAAATTATCCTAGAACCTGTTATTCAGCCTAATGATGTATTGAATAGATTGCAAGATAAAGAATCTTTTATTGAGGGATATAATGAAAATTCGCTTAAAGAAAAAAAGTATAGAAACTTTTATAAACAGCATAAGTTAACGGTTCTGTTTGAAAAGAAAAATCCGGAAAATGCCTCAATTACTAATAAAATTTTGGAAGTCCTAAAATCAAATAAATATTATAATGATTTGTTAAGTTTTCAATTAAAGCAAACTAAAAATAACTTAGAACAAAGTAAGGTGTCTCTAAAATTTGTTAATGATTATTTGACCAATTTAAGTGAAAATCCTAATCCGAATGAGGAGAAATATATATTCGCTACAGAATCAGAAACACCAACTATTGCCTCGCTATTAAAAAGAAAAGAAGAACTAATTAATACGATTTCTGATCATGAAAGGTTTTTGGTATTAAATAAAGAGATATTTATAATTGTAGAGTATAATGATGTTGTTTCTAAACGCAAGAAACTAGTAAATAGAAATCTACTTATTATACCGTTGGTTTTAATAGGATTAGTATCATTATTTTATTTCTTAAGATATTTATCTACCTCAGTTACTAATTTTGTAAATAATGAGGAGTAGTCGCTGTCGAATCTTGTACAATAAAACGCGAAAGAATAATAAGAAATTATAAAAAGATATAAAACATCTACTTATTAAATATTATTTAGATGGTGAGTGCATAAAATTACTAGAAGTCTATATATAATAGGTTTATGAAAAGCATTTTAATAACTGGCGGAGCAGGATTTATTGGTTCAAATTTTATACCTTATTTTATTTCTAATAATGTTGATATTCGCGTAGTTAATATTGACAAGCTTACATATGCAGGAGATCTGAAAAACTTAACAGAGGTCGAAAAGCACCGCAATTATACGTTTATAGAGGGAGATATTTGTGATCGATCGATGATCGAATCTCTATTTAAAAAGTATGATTTCAGAGGAGTGATTCACTTTGCTGCCGAATCCCATGTAGACAATTCTATCGAAAATCCAGATGAGTTTATTAAAACTAATGTTTTTGGCACCTTCCAATTAATTGATGTTGCTAGAAATCACTGGATGCAATCACCACATTATTATAAAAATGAATACAAGGATTGTCGTTTTCATCACATCTCGACAGATGAGGTGTATGGCACATTAGGAGAAACGGGTTTGTTTAAAGAAACTACGCCTTATGCCCCTAATAGTCCTTATAGCGCATCAAAAGCTTCATCCGATTTTGTTGTTAGAAGTTACTTTCACACCTATGGGATGGATGTGGTAACCACCAATTGTTCGAATAACTATGGCCCAAAACAGCATGATGAAAAACTAATCCCAACAATAATCCGAAAAGCAATAGCCGAAGAGAATATACCAATTTATGGAGATGGTAAAAATATTAGAGATTGGTTATATGTTCTGGATCACTGTAAAGGGATTGAACTTGTATACAATAAAGGACTTTCGGGTGAAACCTATAATATTGGCGGTAGAAATGAAAGAAACAATAATTATATAGCCGCAAAGATTTGTGAATTACTGGATGTTGTACTACCAAGAAAAAATCAAAAATCATATAAAGAGCTTATCACTTATGTTAAAGATAGGCCTGGTCATGATTTAAGGTATGCTATAGATGCTTCTAAAATTGAGAATGAACTGGGATGGAAAGCCGATGAAAATTTTGAATCCGGAATAGAGAAAACAGTAGTGTGGTATATAAATAAATATAACAAATAGGAGCGATGAAAGGAATTATACTTGCAGGAGGGTCTGGTACAAGATTACATCCGCTAACATTGGCGGTAAGTAAGCAATTAATGCCAGTATATGATAAACCTATGATATATTACCCTCTTTCTACGCTTATGTCTGCGGGGATTCATGAGATTCTTATCATTTCTACCCCACAGGACCTACCTCTTTTTGAAAAATTATTAGGTGATGGAAAAAAATACGGATGTAGGTTTGAATATGCTGTTCAAGATCAGCCTAATGGATTAGCTGAAGCGTTTATTATTGGAGAAGAGTTTATAGCCAAAGACAAGGTTGCATTGGTGTTAGGCGATAACATTTTTTATGGTTCTGGTTTAGATCATCTTTTGGAAAGCAATAATGATCCGGATGGCGGAATTATATATGCGTATCATGTTCAAGATCCAGAGCGTTATGGAGTTGTTGATTTTGATAATCAAGGAAAAGTCATATCCATAGAAGAAAAACCTAAACAACCTAAATCAAACTATGCTGTACCAGGTATTTATTTTTATGATAATGAGGTTGTAGAAATAGCAAAGAACATCAAACCAAGTGATAGAGGAGAACTCGAAATCACTGATGTTAATAATGCATACCTAAAAATGGGCAAATTACAAGTAAGCATATTGGACAAAGGAACTGCGTGGCTGGATACAGGAACTTTTAATTCGTTAATGCAGGCCTCACAATTTGTGCAAGTAATTGAAGAGCGACAAGGTCTTAAAATAGGAGCAATTGAAGAAATAGCATATAAAAAAGGTTTTATTAGCAAAGAACAGCTGCTTCAGTTGGCGCAACCGTTATTAAAGAGTGGTTATGGCAAATATTTATTACAATTAGATTAAGAATGGAAATCGAACCAACATTTGTAGAGGGATGCTTTATCGTTAAACCTAAGATTTTTGAAGATCAAAGAGGAACGTTTTTCGAAAGTTTTAACCACCAGTTATTTAAGGAAAAAACGGGACTACAAATAGATTTTATTCAGGATAATCAATCTATTTCTTCAAAAGGAACTCTACGTGGTTTGCATTTTCAAACTGGAGATTTTGCTCAAGCAAAATTAGTAAGAGTGATTTTGGGAGAAGTTCTGGATGTGGCAGTGGATTTAAGACCTGGTTCAAAAACGTATGGAAAACATTTTTCAATTGTTTTGAATGATCAAAACAATTTTCAGCTTTTCGTTCCCAGGGGCTTTGCCCATGGGTTTATAACATTAAGCGAAACAGCTATTTTTGCCTATAAATGTGATAATTATTATCACAAACCCTCTGAACAGGGGGTTAAATATAATGACCCCGATCTTAATATTGACTGGAATTTAGACCCTTCAGAGATGTTGTTATCAGAGAAAGATAGCATTTTACCTTACCTTAAAGAGTTAAAATAATGAATAGAGAATTTCCTAAGAAGGAAGTTTTAGTTACAGGATCCAATGGCCAACTAGGGCAATGTATTGCTAAGATTAAAGGCGATTACCCAGAATTGAACTTTTATTTTGCGAATTCGACTGCATTGGATATTACTAATAGCAATCAAATACAAAGCTTATTTAAGGAGAAATCATTTGATTTTGTAATCAATTGCGCGGCATATACTAATGTTGAACAGGCAGAGAAAGAACCCGATAAGGCCTTTTTAATAAACGCTCAAGGAGTTAAAAATCTGGCAGAAATTTGTAAAGAGTATAAAACTACACTATTTCATATTTCTACCGATTATGTTTTTGATGGAAAGAAAGGAAGTCCTTATACCGAGGAAGATAAACCCAATCCAATAAACGTCTATGGCGCATCAAAATTGGCTGGAGAAAGATACATACAAGAAACCCTGGACACATATTTTATACTAAGGACTTCTTGGTTATATTCAGAATTTGGACATAATTTCTTTAAAACCATTTTAAAAAAATCCAAAACCGAAGAAAAACTTACTATTGTAACTTCAGAAACTGGAACACCTACAAACGCCAATGATCTAGCTAAATTTATTCTTCATTCGATTACTATAAATACAGATAACTACGGGATTTATCACTATAGTAATGAGGGTGAAGCAACTTGGTACGATTTTGCAAAGGAAATTTTAAGACTTTCAGGAAAACTAGAAGTTATAAAACTAGAAAAAACCGATAATTACCCTACTTTTGCACAACGACCAAAATATAGTGTATTAGATAAATTAAAGGCAAAACAAAATTTCATTGTTTCTCTACTTGAATGGAAGAGTAGTCTTTATAATTTAATAAATGATTATAAAAAATAAAAACATTAATGATAAAAAATCCTGGAGCTCAAATGTAAAGGTTTATAATGTGAGAGGTTTTTTTCAAAAGGAGTTAATAACGGATAGGTTTTAGAATATGAGTGACACAAAATACTATGCTCATGAAACAGCAGTTATAGATAGTAATTGTAATATAGGTAAGAATACCAAAATATGGCATTTTTCGCATATAATGTCCAATTGTAACATAGGTGAATCTTGCAATATTGGACAGAATGTGGTGGTTTCGCCAGAAGTAAAACTAGGGAAAAACGTTAAGGTTCAAAATAATGTCTCTATTTATACTGGAGTGATTTGCGAAGATGATGTCTTTTTAGGGCCCTCTATGGTATTTACAAATGTGATTAACCCTAGAAGCGCAGTCAATAGAAGAGGGCAGTATGAATTAACAATAGTAAAGAAAGGAGCATCTATTGGAGCTAATGCAACAATAATTTGTGGAAATAATATTGGAGAATATGCATTAATTGGGGCCGGTGCTGTGGTTACTAAAGAAATTAAACCTTATGCCTTAATAGTAGGAAATCCTGCCAAACAAATAGGCTGGGTGAGCGAATTTGGCCATCGTTTAAATTTTGATGATAATCAAAAAGCGATATGCCCCGAAAGCAATCAAGAATATATCTTGAATTTAGAAGAAAATACTGTAAAAAGAATTAAATAGTTATAATGAAAATAGATTTTGCTAATTTAACCAAAGCTTATCTAGAACATAAGGATGCTATTGATATAGCAATGAGCGATGTAGTTTCCTCCTCAAGATTTATTATGGGGAAAGAAGTACAGGAGTTAGAAATGCAATTGCAACAATACACAGGTGCAAAACATGCTATTACCTGTGCATCAGGAACAGATGCGCTTATCTTAGCAATGATGGCATTAGATATTAAACCAGGTGATGAAATTATTACATCGCCTTTTACTTTTATTGCTTCTGCCGAAACAATTGCTTTTTTGGGAGCCGTTCCGGTATTTGTTGATATTGACGAATCTACGTATAATATTGATGTTAATCGTATTGAGGAAAAAATTACTGAAAAGACAAAGGCAATAATGCCAGTATCGCTTTATGGGCAGGTTGCTGATATGGACGCTGTTAATATCTTAGCAAAGAAATACGATTTGGCGGTCATTGAAGATGCTGCTCAAAGTTTTGGAGCCACGTACAAAAGAAAGAAGAGTTGTAATCTTTCTACGATTGGTTGTACTTCTTTTTTTCCAGCCAAACCATTAGGATGTTTTGGGGATGGTGGAGCTGTTTTTACAAACGATGATGCTTTATCAGATAAAATAAAAAGTATACGAGTGCATGGTCAAACCGAACGATATATTCATAAATATATTGGTATTGGTGGGCGGTTAGATACCTTACAGGCTGCAGTCCTAATAGAAAAACTGAAGCATTATAATACAGATATTGCTAGACGACAAAGCGTTGCAAAAAAGTATGATGAATATCTTGCAGATCATACTACGATTCCATTCGTAGAAGAATATAATACTTCGGTTTGGGCGCAATATTCTATTCGCGTAAAGAATAGAGATACAATTCAAAAAGCTTTAAAAGAAAAAGGAATACCAACGGCTGTTCATTACCCTAAACCTCTTCATCTACAGGAATGTTTTAAATATTTGAAACATACTAAGGGTGATTTTCCAATATCAGAGAGAGTTTCTCAAGAGATTATGAGTTTGCCGATGAATCCATATTTAAACCAAGAGGAAATACTATACATAACACAAGAATTGAAAGAACTATTATGAAGAACTTTGCACTTATAGGGGCAGCAGGTTACATTGCTCCAAGACACATGAAAGCCATTAAGGATACGAATAATGTACTTTTGGCGGCATATGATAAGAATGATAGTGTAGGAATTATTGATTCTCACTTCCCAAAAGCAGATTTTTTTGTTGAGTTCGAAAGATTTGATAGACACATAGAGAAACTTAAATATGAGCAAGATGTGTTTTTGGATTATGTAAGTATTTGTTCTCCGAATTATCTGCATGATGCTCACATTCGATTTGCACTTCGTAGTGGTGCAGATGCAATATGCGAAAAACCACTTGTTTTAAACCCTTGGAATGTAGATAAACTACAAAGAGTAGAAGAGAAAACAGGTAAAAAAGTATATAACATTCTACAACTTAGAGTTCATCCGTCAATAATAGCTCTTAAAGAAAAGGTTGCGAGTCAAAAAAAAGATTCAAAGTTTGAAGTGGATTTAACCTATTTGACTTCGAGAGGTAATTGGTATCATACATCCTGGAAAGGAGATAAAAGCAAATCTGGTGGAATAGCAACAAACATTGGGGTTCATTTTTATGATATGTTATCATGGATTTTTGGAGATATTCAAGAAAATGTGGTTCATGTGCACGAAGAAGATAGAGCCGCTGGATATTTAGAGTTTAAGAACGCCCGCGTTCGTTGGTTTTTATCAATTAACGCAGCGTATTTACCTCAAGAAGTAAAAGAAAAAGGGCAAACAACTTTTAGATCTATTACCATTGACGATGAAGAGCTTGAGTTTAGTGGTGGATTTACTGATTTGCATACTATGGTGTACAAGGATATTTTGAACGGAAAAGGGTATGGCTTGGATGCAGCAAGAACTGCAATCAAAATCGTCCATGATATTAGAAATTCAACCCCCGTTGGACTTAAGGGAGAATATCATAGATTTTTAAAAAATGTATAGGACATTTCGTAATATTCCAAAAAGTAATTTATAAATGTCATTTAATTCATTACCGTTTTTAGTATTCATTTTATTCTTTTTTCTTTTTTGGCCAATACTAAAGAAAAAAAAGAATATTAGGTATCTATATCTTGTGACAAGTTCATTCATATTTTATGGATGGTGGGATTGGCGATTTTTATTTTTAATAGTTTTTAGTGGGTTTATTGATTTTTTTGCTGCAAAACTTATAAATAATAATAGAAAACAGGCAAAACTATTTTTAATACTTTCTTTACTAGTTAATTTACTTAGCTTAAGTGTTTTTAAGTATAGTGTATTCTTAGCGGAACAATTGGAAAACATTTTCCAGTTAGTATCAATTTCAATTAAACTTAAAGAGAGACTCCCAGAATTCACATATATTTTACCTATAGGTATAAGTTTTTATACTTTTCAATCAATGAGCTATACAATAGATGTATATAAGAAGACCTTAAAGCCAACTAATAACGTATTACATTTTTTTGCATACTTAATAATGTTTCCTCAATTGGTAGCAGGACCAATTGTAAGAGCCAAAGATTTTTTAGAGCAACTTAATCAAAATAGAAAGATCTCAACATTTGAATTTTGGAATGCGATTAAATTAATCATAATTGGGTATTTTCAAAAAACTGTAATTGCTGATAACCTTGGCGTTTTTGTCGACAATGCTTTTGCTGGAGTTAATAACCAATCAGGTTTATATTGGTGGGTTGTAATGATATGCTTTGCGTTTCAAATTTATTTTGATTTTAGTGGTTATTCTCAAATTGCTAGAGGTTTGGCTAAGCTAATGGGGTATCACTTTAAGATGAATTTTAATCATCCTTATCTAGCAGTATCATTAAAAGATTTTTGGAACCGTTGGCATATTTCACTTTCTACTTGGTTTCGAGATTATGTTTATATTCCTTTGGGAGGTTCAAAGAAAGGAAAGTTAAAATCACACATAAATATGTGGATGACTATGTTATTATCAGGTTTATGGCATGGCGCAAATATTAACTTTATTCTTTGGGGAGGTTTTCATGCTTTAGGGTTAAGTATGGAAAGAATCTTGGGTTCATCTTTTGCCAAGAGAAAGATAAGAATAAATGAATTTATTGCCGGGATATTGGTAACTATTTATGTTCTAATAGGGTGGGTGTTTTTTAGGTCAAGTTCTATAGAACAAATAGGGACCATAATAAATCAAATGTTTGATATAAATTTCAATTATAACTTTATTAGAGAGAATCTTAATGCCTTCGTTTTTTTATTAATTGCATTTGTTATAGAAGGAGGTTATTATTTACAAAAACAAATAAATTGGTTAGAAAAATTTAATAAACTGAAGCATATAGAAGTATTGCAATATTCATTAATGATTTGCTCAATTGTATTTTTCAGAGGACCAGAACAAGAGTTTATTTATTTTCAATTTTAAAGATGAAAAAGCAATATTTAACTCGTTTTTTTTTATTGATGTTAGTGTCACTAATGTTTGTTTTTTTAATAGGTAAGTTTAGACCAAAACCCATAAGCTCAGTAGTTCAAAAGGAGAAATTTTGGTCAGACAAGGTACATTCTGGGAAAAGATACGATTTAATTTTTGAGGGTGATTCTCGTGTATATAGAGGAATTGACCCTAAATCGGTTTCTAAAGAATTAAATGGTATAGAAGTTTTAAATTTTGGTTATAGTTCAGGAGGTCATAATGATGTAATGTTTAATGAAGTTGAGAGTAGGTTAAAAGGAAAATCTAATCTTAAAATAATAGTTTTGGGGTTAACCCCTTATTCTTTGACTCCCAAAGCACAAACTAACAAGCATTATTTGCAAGAAAAAAATAGAGATTTAAAAGACATTTATAATCGAAGGTTTGTAAATCCTCTTTTTTCATTTTTCGATCCTATTAAACCTACAGATATTATTTACTATAATGATACTGTACCTGGATATTATGAAAGATTTAAAAAAGATGGGTGGGTGGAATCTAAAAAAATTCCGTTTAACCCAAAAGCAGCATTGCCAGTTTATGTTAAAGATTTTAAAGAGAATAAGGTTTCGGATGAGATTTTGAAAAATTTGTATAAACAAATAAAAACATGGACAGGCAAAGGGATAAAGGTCTATGCGTTTAGAGTACCGACTACGAATGAAATGGAAGCTCTCGAAAATGAATTGAGTGGATATCTAGAAAATGAAATAAAAGAAGACGTGGAGAATAGCGGAGGAAAATGGATCAATATAGAAGATAGTTATATTTCGTATGACGGAAGTCATTTAGAGAAAGAATCAGCGAAAGAATTTTCATCGTATTTAGGAAAATATATATATAAGGATATCTATGAAAAGTAAATTTTCTAGAAATATAATAACCTTAGTTACTGGGACTGCAATGGCGCAGGCAATCCCTTTGGCATTATCTCCTATTTTAACAAGATTATATACTCCAGATGATTTTGGAATATTAGCAACATATATGTCGCTTGCAGCAGTTGTCACTGTTATTGTTTCGTTAAAATATGATATAGCCATAATTATCCCAGAGAAAGATGAAGACTCTGCTAATATAACAGTATTATCTATTCTGATTGCTTTCATAATTAGTACTTTAATTTTTCTAGTGGTATTCTTTTTCAATTTGGAGTTGTCAAGTTTCTTAACGGATAACAAAGAAGATGCTCGCACATTATCAAATTGGTTATATTTTATTCCGGCTTCTGTGTTATTTATGGGTGTTTTTAATGCCATGAGCTTTTGGTTTAATAGAAAAACACTTTATAAAAGAATGGCAGCCAGTAAAGTAATAAATACAACGGGAATGACTGGTGTGCAAATAGGATCAGGTGCCCTAGGCTTTACCCCCATAGGTTTATTATTAGGTTTTATTTCAGGAAGGATTTTTTCTGTTCTTTACTTAATTTATAAGTTTAAGCGAGACAAGGATTCAGTATTTTCCAAAATAACTAAATCTGGTATGTTGGCTTTGATGAAACGATATAAAAGATTTCCATATTTTACCTTACCAGCAGAGTTCATTAACGTAGTTTCAAATCAATTGCCAATATTTGTAATTGGAAAATATTTTGGTGGTGGGATTTTAGGAAATTACTCATTGATGGAACGAGTGCTAAACGCCCCAATAAGTCTTTTAGGAAGATCCGTATTAGATGTATTTAAACAAAGAGCAAGTGAAGATTATGCCAGAGATGGAAATTGCAAGGATATTTTTGTGAAAACATTTAAAACCCTTGTCTTGCTTTCTATTATTCCAACGATTTTATTGTTTTTCATATCTCCATTTATATTTGGAATTATATTTGGTAAGGAATGGATTATGGCGGGTGAATTTGCCCAGATATTTTCAATACTTTTCTTTTTTAAATTTACAGCAAGTCCTTTAAGTTATATGTTTAATATTGCAGAAAAACAACATTATGATATGTTTTGGCAAATAGGATTGCTTACTTTTGCCGTAATTTCTTTTACTATAGGAATTTATTATAATGATATTAAAATTGCATTAATTTCTTTTGTAACATCATACTCACTATTATATATATTAAATATATATATGTCATATTCTTTTGCAAAAGGAAATAAAAGATAAATAAATGATAACAATAGTAGATTATAAAGTTGGGAATTTAGGCTCTATTCAAAATATGCTGAAGAAAATAGGAACGAAATCTGAAATCACCTCAGATCCTGATAAAATAAAGTCAGCTACCAAAGTTATTTTACCAGGTGTTGGAGCATATGACTCGGGAGTAAAGAGCCTTAAAAAATATGATCTTTGGGACGTTCTAAATGAAAAAGTATTAGTCGAAAAAATTCCAATTCTTGGAATATGCTTGGGATCTCAATTGCTTTGTAAAGGTAGTGAAGAAGGAGAGTTGAAAGGATTTGGATGGATTAATGCTGAGGTGAAAAAATTTGATTTTAAAGATAAAACGTTTAAAGTTCCTCACATAGGATGGAATTATACAAATCTACAAAGACAGAGTAAATTATTTAAAGATATGTATGATGAACCTAAGTTTTACTTTGTGCATTCATTTTATATGGATGTGGATGACGATTCTGGATTAGCCGAGACAACGTATAGCTTTGGATTCGATTCTATTGTGGAAAAAGAAAATATAATTGGGGTACAATTTCACCCAGAGAAAAGCCATAAGTTTGGCATGAAACTATTAGAGAATTTTGTCCGAGAATATTAATTATGGCACTTAAAAGAATAATTCCCTGTTTGTTGTTGCGAGATAATGGACTGGTAAAAACAATTAAATTTAAAAACTCGACATACATCGGAGACCCCATTAATGCTGTAAAAATATTTAATGAAAAGGAGGTTGATGAACTTGTGTTTCTCGATATCGATGCAACAAAAGATAAAAAAGAACCTCCCTATGAGTTAATTCAAGATATAGCGACTGAATGTTTTATGCCATTCTGTTATGGGGGAGGAATAAAAACTATTGACCAAATCAGAAGGCTTATAGCTTCTGGAGCAGAAAAAGTAGCTATAAATTCGGCAGCATTTTATAACCCACAATTTATTACCGAGGCCGCAAGTGTTTTTGGTAGTTCGACCATAGTAGTTTCTATTGATTATAAAAAGAACCTGTTCGGAAAACAAATGGTTTATGTAAATGGAGGGAAAAAAAGCACAAAAAAGGACCCGGTAAGTTATGCTATTGAAATGGAAAAACTTGGAGCTGGTGAGTTGTTTTTAAATGCTATTGAAAATGATGGAATGATGAATGGATATGATATTGAAATGATAAAAAATATTTCTGAAGCAGTTTCTATACCTGTTGTTGCATGTGGTGGTGCAGGCGAACTCAAGCATTTTAAAGAAGCGTTTCATGAGGGAAAAGCATCTGCAGCCGCAGCCGGAAGTTTATTTGTCTTTCAAGGAAAGAAAAGAGGAGTCTTAATTTCATATCCGGATCCTTCAGAAATAAAAGAAATCATTAACAACTAAGAAAATAAAAATGAATCAAGGTCTTGTTGTAAAGCCTGTTGGAGAAAACACAACTATTTCATAATACCACAGAAGACCATATAAACCAATTTAAAGACGTATGAAAGAAAGAGAATATCAAATCTGTAATCGATGTATTATGGATACCACAGATCCTGAAATCGTTTTTGATCAAGTAGGAAACTGTAATCATTGTAATGAGGCTATTGAAAGAGCAAATGGCTTGTGGTTTCCAAATAAGGAAGGCGAACAAAAACTTGTAGCCATTGCCGAAAAAATAAAAAACACACAAAAGAATAAAGAGTACGATTGTATTATTGGATTGAGTGGTGGTGTTGATAGCTCTTATCTGGCCTATAGGGTGGTTCAATTAGGTCTAAGACCTTTAGTAGTCCATATTGATTGTGGTTGGAACTCTGAATTAGCGGTTAAAAATGTAGAAAATATTGTAAAAAAACTAGGTCTTGATTTACATACTCATGTGGTGGATTGGCAAGAAATGAAAGATTTACAATTAGCGTATTTTAAAGCTAATGTTGCCAATCAAGATGTGCCTCAAGATCACGCCATATTTTCTGCATTATATGGTTATGCTGTTAAAAACAATATTGAATACGTTTTTAGTGGAGGAAATTTTGCAACAGAATCTATTTTACCAAAGTCATGGGGTTACAATGCGCTGGACTATAAAAGCTTGAAATCAATTCATAAAACCTTTGGAGCGAGAAAGCTTAAAAAATATCCGTATGTTACCTTTTTCAGAAGATATGTATATTTTCCTTTTATCCGAAAAATGAAGATTGTAAAGGCTTTGAATATGATGCCTTATGATAAAGATGAAGCCATCGAAATGATGAAGAAAGAGTTGGATTGGCAATATTACGGCGGAAAACATCACGAATCTCGTTTTACCAAGTTTTTTCAGGCATATTACCTACCTCATAAGTTTGGATACGATAAGCGTAGAGCACATATATCCAGTATGATCGTTTCTAAACAAATTACCAGAGAAAAAGCTCTAGAAGAAATGAAGCAAGAAGTATATCCAGACAACTCGCATATTGAAGATATGGAGTATGTGGCAAAAAAGCTTGGGGTTTCATTTGAAGAGTTTCAGAAAATTATTGATATGCCTAATAAAACCTATCGGGATTATCCAAATAATGAAAAACTATTTCAATTTGGTTTTAAAATAAGGGATAAGTTTTTTAGTTAAAAAAACACTAATAATAATTCTTTAAATGAGTTTTTTTAAAAAAATAGAATTAAATAGTTTATTTGCTCTTTTTGCTTTTTTAATGCCAATTCATGAAAAAGCTTCGACTATATTAATTTTTGTTTGCCTTTTAGTTCTAATTATAGAAATAGCAAAGAAGAAAGTATATATAGAATGGAGAAAAGAGTTATTGATTTTACCGATTTTATATGTTTTATATGTGGGAATCTCTGCATTATTATCAGACAAAATAGAGTTTAAATGGTTTGAACAGAAAGCATCACTTTTAATCTTTCCATTTTTGTTTTCGACATCGTATAAATTCGATTATAAAAAAATTCTAAAAGCGTTTGTATATGGCTGTTTGATTGCCTACATCATTTGTGTAGTCTTTGCTATTAAGAATTCATTGATTATTGAATCAGGAAACATTGTTTTTAACCCTTTGTTAAATGAAAGTCGTGGTTTTGGGTTCTTTAAGTCTATGGTATATGAAGGGAATTATTTTTTTGGAACACATTTTTCGTTATTAATTCAAATATCTTACTTTGCTTTATACCTTACTTTTGGATTGATAGTTTTGCTTTTTTATTTGGAAGATTTTAAAGGAAAAAAAATCATTATATCAATTCTAATACTTGGCGTTCTGCAAACGATTAGTCTTGCCGGAATATTAAATTTAATTATCCTGTTTTTTTTGCTGCTGAGATATAAGGTTAAATCCTTAAAAAAAAGGTCGATATACGGTTTTGGGTTTTTGCTTATCGTAATTCTCAGCGCAGTTTATCACCCTAGAATCAGTATAAGCATCAAAAGCTTTTATGAAACAACAGTACAAGGCGAGAATTCTGTTGATTTTCCGAAACTGCCTAGATTATCCGTCTGGGAAGGTGCTTTAAAGGTTATTAAAGAACATCAATTTGGTTTAGGTATTCCGAAAGCACAGGAAGAACTAAATAAGATGTATGATGAAATTGGATTTAAAAGGAATAATAATAAGGTTTTGAATGCTCATAATCAATATTTTCAAATTGTGTTAGAATGTGGTTTGCTAGGGCTGGGCGTTTTGTTGTATTTGTTCTATTTACTTTACAATAAAACCAAAAATTTAGTAGATAAAGAAAAAATAATTATTCATTCTTTCTTATTGCTCATTATCATCAACTTTTTGTTCGAAAGTATGCTTAATAGATATATCGGAGTTTCTTTTTTTGTGTTTTTCACATACCTATTCTTTAACTTAAAAAGAACCAAACTAGGTCAAATATGACGATAAAGATAAACTCATATAAATTTAAGATTATAATAAGCCTTTTGCTATATGTTGTTTTATTTGCAATACTTCATTTTAGCTATATTATCTATGGGGATTCATATAATGCTCTTGCTGATAATACAAATAGTGTTTTCGAATTTTTACCGATTAGATTTATATGCGTTTTTTTATTAGTGTTACTTAATATCATAGTTGTCAATTTGTTAAGAATGAATACATTTTTGTATTCAATTTTAAACTTGATATTGATTTTTTTTGTGATACCCGGTGGATTGTTTTATGCTTCCAACGCCATAGTTCCCATAGATTTATTTATGTATACTAATATTTTGTTATGGTTTATTTATTTTTTCTCTTTAATCAACTGGAACTTTGAAAACCCCGTTCTAGATAAAAATCAAACCACAAAGGTTCTTCTTGCGATCACTATTGTTGGATTAATTCCATTTTTATATGTCTACTATCCGTATATAAACCTAAAGAATTTATTATTGATAGACGTATATAAGACAAGAACCCTAGTTACCGACAACATTAATAATTTGTACACTGGATATACGTATTCTTGGTATGGAAAAATTATTTTACCGATAATTATGGTTTTCTCCCTTTTTTATAAGAATAGATTTGCGCTATTAATAGGGTTTGTACTATTAATGTTTTTGTATTTATGTGGGTCTCATAAGATAGTATTTTTAGGAACTTTCACGGTTTTGGTTTTTTACAAATATGATTACCTAAAAAAAACGTACTTGTTAATCAAACTTCTTGTGTTACTTACGATTACGACTTGGGGGTTAGATTATTTTTTTAATTATGATTATGGATGGACTATTACTATGAATAGAATATTCATGTTAAACCCATTATTAGATTTTGGCTTTTATGATTTTTTTTATGATAAGCCAATATATTGGTCCGATTCATTTATGTCAAGGTGGGTATCATACCCATACGAACTAACACCATCGCATACCATTGGCAAAGAGTATTTGAGTAAACCTCATGTAAATGCTAACACAGGAATTATTGCAAATGGTTTTAAAAATGCCGGTGTGTTGGGTGCATTTATAAACATTATAATAGTATCAATATATATTAGTTTACTGAACTTTTTTAAAATAAGCCCAAAGTTTTTCGGACTGTTTATTTTATTAATATTTACATTTACAAATGCTTCATTATCAGGATCTGTCTTGACCCACGGATTATTGATTTTATTTATTATGAGCATGTTTGTATTAAGAAACACAAAACATACATTAACTTAAAGAACAGTTATTTTTTGCTATGAACAATCTACAAAATAAAGTTTGTCATTTTACATCACCACACCCTCGAAGCGATACAAGAATTTTTCGAAAAGAATGTCTTTCATTGTTGAAAAAAGGATATGATGTAAATTTGATTGTTGCCGACGGAAAAGGTGATGAAAACGTAGATGGAATATCAATCCATGGTATTGCTAAACCTAAAAACAAACTAATTAGAGTTTTTATTACACCGTATAAAGTTTTAAGAAAAGCCTTAAAATTAAATGCAGACATATATCATTTTCATGATCCTGAACTAATTATACCAGGATTGATTTTAAAATGGAAGGGAAAGAAAGTAATATATGATATCCATGAAGATCTACCCAGACAGTATTTTGTGCAGAAAAACAAGGGTTTAAAGAGAAAAATAATGGAGTTTGTCTTAGAAAGGTTTGAGAATTTTGGGGCAAGAAGGTTTACAGCATTAATTACCGCTACTCCTCATATTGGGAAAAGATTTTTAAAGATTAACTCGGATACCTTAAACATTAATAACTTTCCAATCCTGAATGAACTCTCGGCAAAAATAGAGAATACAGCGAAAAAAAATGAAGTTTGTTATGTTGGAGGGATTTTAGAGATTCGAGGAATAATGGAGATGGTCGAAGCTTTAGAGCAAGGGGATACAAAACTAAATATATGCGGAGAATTTCCTAATGCAGAGCTTAAAGAACGAGCTATGCAATTAAAAGGATGGGAGAACGTAATAGATCATGGATTCTCAAGCAGAGAAAAGCTTAGAGAAGTAATGGAGCAATCTATGGCAGGATTAGTATTATTTCAGGCGTATCCCAATCATGTTAATTCACAACCCAATAAACTATTCGAATATATGTCGGCTTCTTTGCCGGTGATCATGTCTAATTTTGAGTATTGGAAAGAAATAACAGATCAATACAATTGTGGGATTTGTGTAGATCCCGAAAACCCAGAAGAAGTTGCAGCAGCAATAAAAACCATAAAGGAAAATCCAGATATGGCAAAAGAAATGGGTATAAGTGCTAGAAAGGCCGTTGAAGAAAAATATAATTGGACTGTAGAGGAAAAGAAATTATTTGATCTTTACTCTTCAATCTTAAACTAAGAAACACAGATTTTAAATGAAAATAATAACAATAATCGGAGCAAGGCCTCAGTTTGTTAAGGCTGCAATGGTTAGTAAAGCCATAAAAGAACATAACGAAACCGATGCCAATAAAGTTTCTGAAATTATAATACATACTGGGCAGCATTTTGATGCAAATATGAGTGATATTTTCTTTAATCAAATGAGTATTCCTAAGCCCGATTATGATTTAGGAATAAATTCATTAACTCATGGAGCTATGACTGGTCAAATGCTCGAAAAAATTGAAAAAGTAATACTAGATGAAAAACCGGATTGGGTATTAGTTTATGGAGATACCAATTCTACAATTGCAGGAGCATTAGCAGCAAAGAAATTACATGTAAAAGTAGCCCATGTAGAAGCAGGTTTACGATCGTTTAACAATAAAATGCCAGAAGAAATCAATAGAATACTTACAGATCGTATAAGTGATATTCTATTTTGTCCAACCGCAACAGCTATCACTAATCTAGAAAAAGAAGGTAGTACCAATATTGGATATAAAGTGGTTAGGACTGGTGATATTATGTTGGATGCCGCAAATGTATATAGAGAAAAATCAGTGAAACCAAAAGGAGTTTCTGATGGTACATTTGTTTTATCTACAATTCACAGAGCAGAAAACACAGATTCTAAAGAGAAGTTGACTGCTATATTCTCTGCATTATCCAAAATTGCTTCGCAAGAAAAAGTAATACTTCCGTTACATCCCAGAACAAAATCGTATTTGGAAAAATATAATATAGAATTAAGCCCTTCTATAGAGATTATTGCGCCTGTTGGATATTTAGAGATGATTTGGTTATTGGCCAATTGTTCTATGGTAATAACAGATAGTGGAGGTGTGCAAAAAGAAGCGTATTTCTTTAAAAAACCTTGTATTACGGCAAGAGAAGAAACCGAATGGACAGAGTTGGTAGAAACTGGTGTAAACTTTCTGGCGGGATCAAACGAATCCTTAATCGTTAATACCTATAATGAGTTAAAAACAAAAGAACTGGATTTTGACACCAAACTTTATGGGGATGGGGAAACTAGAGGATTGATTTTGAAGGAATTGATGTCGTACTAGGAAAGGATTTTTGTAGCAGCCCTAAAATTAGGACATGTTTTTTTTGTTATTACAAGGTATCATTTCATGATATTAAGACACTATATAATACAGTAGTATCAAAAATACAGTCCATAAAACCATGAAAAAGTATTTTTTTGTATTAGTATTGATAATATGCTATAGTTGTTCCAGTGATGAATCGGATGAAATTAAGGAAACTTTTGTAGCCGATGCTGGAGAAGATGTTACGGTATTTAAAACTGAGAAAATCATTTTAAATATCGATACTGATGAAAATATCGAAAAATATGAATGGGAGTTAATTTCTAAACCAGATGGAGAAACAACTTATGATTTATGGTTACATACGAACGTAAACCCTGAACAATATTTTAATGCTAGAACAGAAGGAGAGTATATACTAAAATTAACAGTTACGGATTATGAAGGAATATCAAAATCAGATACCAAAAAAATAAATGTAATACCCATTCCTTGTAGTATTCCTGAAGGATTGACCTTGTCATTAATAGTAGACGACGAATTTAACGAACAAGGAAATTGGAGTTTTTTTGCAGATGATCCCTACCCCTGTTGTGATAGTCCAGTCGGATTTGTAAGTTTTGAAAACTCCCAATTAACTATTAACTCTGGATACAGTAATAAAGCAGAAACGACCCTATCTTTAGACGGCTTCAATATTCAAAACACTTCAAAGCTTTATTTTGAAATTGACGTAGAAGAATTGTTGCCGCCTATTTGTTATACAATTAGTTCTCCTTTTGCTGATTGTGAACAAAACACTAATATAGAAATTAAACTCTTCGGCAAAAAAATAGCGATTAATTGGGATCATGATAATGCAGTAGACAGGTTTTCCTGGAATTGGAACCAGCAGAAAATTAAGCTTTATATAGATGTAGGTACCGGAAATTTGAATACTTGTAACCTGGAAGAAGATATATATTTCTTGATGGAAGTAGAGGATATTGATGCATTAAAGGGCAATTCGATTAGTTTTACAGCACATCAAGGAAATATTGATAACTGTAGTGGATGCTATTATGATACTCAAGCGATAATTAATAGCCTTAAAATATACAAAGTAGAAAACTAGAAAATACAATATAGCATGAGGATTAGCATATTCTTTTTATTTATAATTTTTATTGTTTCGTGTGATAAAAGTGATGATCAGATAGAGAATCAGAATGAGGAAATTCTGGAAAATGAGATTTTGGTGGAAGAAGAAATGGTAGTTTATACATATGATTTCAACGAAATCCCCATTGATGATCAATTTATAGATGTAGAGTGGGAATTTCTAGAAAGAGAAGCAACCGATAGAGGATTTGTTTTCTTTATGCCTGGAATCTATGAAGGAGGTAATGGTAAATCGATAAAATTTTCATTTAAGTACGAAGGAACATATACGTTTATAGTTAAAGTAAAAGATGCTTCAGGGCAGGTTTTAGAGGACAAAATTAAAATTATAGCAGAAAAACGCCCTTGCGAAATATCCTCGGATTTAAATAAAACCTTATTATATGAAGATCATTTTGTGGATAAGGGAGACTGGGTTTTGGATAGACAAATATCAGATAGTATAAGTTTTGATAATAAGTTGTATATGAAAGCGGGTTATACACATAGTAAATCTCGAGCAACAAAAGAACTATCAGAATTTGACATTGGGGAAAAAGAAAAACTATTATTCGAGATAGATATTTCTTTTTTAGGTGGCCCATATTCTTTTTTGAATGGAAATTCATCTTATACGTCACATGATAACTCGAATATTAACATTGCTTTGTTTAATAAGGCATGCAGGATCAAAAGAGGGTATTACGATGGTGAACAAGTAGGAGGATTAGGGCCTGCAGGTTTTTATAAAGAAAAACTTACAATATACATGGATTTAGAAAACAATGTTTTCAATGCTTGCTACAAAGGAGAAGAATTATCCGTGTGGTTTAATTATTATGATTTACAAGATGTGGTAAATCCTAAAATAAGTTTTTCAGTAGATCCTAATTATGAAGGTCAATCATTTATATATCCTAGTTCTCTTGAAATAAACTCTTTAAAGATTTACAAAGTCGAAAACTAAAATAAACATATATGAAGGCAAGTACGCTTTTTTTAATATTGATTTTTATCCTATCCTCAAAAGTAAATTTTGCCCAGGACTATGTTGAGATAGAAAACCAGATACAAACTATTTGGGATAATCAAAAACAGAAGTTTATAAATGATATTAACCAAAAACTAGCTGTAAATAACACCGAGATCTTGTATAATGTTCAATTAGAAACATTCAACTTACTTATCTATGCTCATCACCAAAAGAAATATGAGTTAATGGATGAGCTGATAGGCGTTTATCTAGAGGCTTTTAAGCATATTCAATATAAAACAGAAAACAAGATTATTACTTCAATTGGCGAAAATGAAGCAACCGATGTGTATTGTACTTCTTTATTTTCGCAAGCGAGGCCAATGTGGGTGGTGAATTATAATAAGCAAATTAATGATGGAGAAACCTTAATAAGAACGATTACTTTTGAGCATGAACATTTATTAAATAGTGCCAATTTCTTACAAATGATTTCAAGGGCTATATTATATGCAACTCAGGTGCCCGAGAACGAGAGAGGAGCGAATATAAATAATCTTTTAAGTGAAGGCATTATTAATATTGTAGTCGATCATTATAACAGATGGTTGAATGAGGATATCACCAGCCAAGGACAAGGATGGGGTTGTGACCCCAAATCTTCCTCAAATTGTTTTACTATTCGCGATTTCCTTCAAAAAATTATCCATAGCAACTGGATCAATACTATCGAAAATAAAAAACATTGTAATGCCATAAGAGGAGAAATCATGTCTATTATTGGCGGGGTTTCAGATATTTTGGCAAGCAATAAGTTGGATTCTAATGAAGTAAGCTTAACAACTATTGTAAAGGATTCATTTGTAGATTTCATTCAGGAAAGCTCAAGTTTGATAGAGAGTCGATTATCTGAAACTCCTAACAATGGGTTGGTTTTGGATGCTGGATACTGGAAAGATCATTATGATTATAAATATTCTGGGAATCAGAATGAAATTAGTTGTGCGTTGGACTTGGTTGAGAATGTAAATCAACAAACAACAGTTGATCTTAGTCATGCCCGAAAATGGGTACATGTTTTCGAAAGCTTACACCTAAACAGATCAGCAGTTGATCTTTCTTTCCCTGATATTGAGATAATGAAAAAATTCTCTAATCAATTTGCATATAATGTGTATAATGGAGATACTAAATTTCCGCTTTTCACCAATTATTTTGATGGATCTAATGGATGGCATAGAGTAAATTACAAATCTAAAGATGATAATCAAGGAGATGGGCATGCTCCATATTTTTACTCTGTAGCAGCATATGAAGGTGGATTTACTTTTTGGAGCACCTATAACAGCGACATAGAAAATATCAGGAATTCTTTATGGAATATGATAAATGCATATTCAACCGATTTCGAAGTAAAAAATCATGTAGACAAATATTATGATAATTGGTATGCAAAATGTGACAGTTTGGTAGAATATAGGGATTTTGATAACCCTAATATGTCTAAGGATTTGTTACAGTTTTTACCAACCTTTTTTTCAAGAAAATTGGACGCAGAACTTCAGAAAAAAAACTTTGTGGTTAGAGATGCAGAAGGACATTTATATTTATATCCTTTTGGAGACGTTAATCATAGTTTTTTTAACAATAACGGGGGAAGTAAAGTAGGTAATGATTGGGATTTTACTCATTATTTTGCCAACAATTGGACAGGTGACAACAAGACTGATTTATTGGTTAGAGATGCTCAAGGTGATTTATATTTGTATTGGTTGAACGCTAGTAATAGTTTTTTTGAGGGCAATGTAAAAGTAGGTAATGATTGGTTATATTCTGATTATTTCCCAGGGGACTGGACAGGAGATGGCAAGACTGATTTATTAGTGAAGGATGCTCAAGGTGATTTGTATTTATATTGGTTAAATAGTAGTAATAGCTTTTTTGAGGGCAATATAAAAGTAGGTAATGATTGGTCATATACCGATTATCTGCCAGGGGACTGGACAGGAGATGGCAAGACTGATTTATTAGTGAAGGATGCTCAAGGTGATTTATATTTATATTGGTTAAATAGTAGTAATAGTTTTTTTACGGGCAATGTAAAAGTAGGTAATGATTGGCCATATACCGATTATCTGCCAGGAGACTGGACGGGAGATGGCAAGACTGATTTATTGGTTAGAGATGCTCAGGGTGATTTGTATTTATATTGGTTGAATAGTAGTAATAGCTTTTTTGAGGGCAATATAAAAGTAGGTAATGATTGGTCATACGCTAATTATTATCCAGGAGATTGGACAAGTGATGGCAAGACTGATTTATTGGTTAGAGATGCTCAGGGTGATTTGTATTTATATTGGTTGAATAGTAGCAACAGTTTTTTTGAAGGCAATATAAAAGTAGGGAATAATTGGCAGTATACTGATTATTTGATTTTTGAAAAAACGGATCCCCCGACGGTAAAAGCTGATACTAATAAGTTGTTAACTGGCGCTAAGAATATGATGGAAACTTTAGTGTTTCCAAATCCAAACAAGGGAGATTTCTTTTTACATTCTCGTAGTAGCGCGAGTAGTATTGAAATTTATGACATATATGGAAAAAGTATAAACTATAAAAGGGATGGTAACTATTTTAGGCTAGATAAGGCCAACATAGATGGAAGTATGGTTTTTATAAAAATTCATCAAAGCAATAATATTCAGATTAAGAAAGTAATTATCGAGGATTAAAAATTATCGCTACAAATTCATTTTCAATAGCTAATTATGATAAAAAAAATCTATCAAAAAAGTCCAGTTTTTATTCAAAACACAATTATTTCCATTTATGGTTTATATTGGAAAAATAGAAGATTAGGAGGCGTTTTTAATCAGCATGTTAAGGAGTTTAGAGATAGGGAGTCTTTTACCAAAGATCAATGGAGAGACTACCAAACCCAGCAGCTAAGAAAACTATTAAAACATGCTTATGAAACCGTTCCTTATTATAAGGAGTTATATACTAAACACGGTTTTAAAGCAAAAGATTTCGACTCTTTCGAAATAGAAGATCTTAAAAAGTTACCGTATTTAGAAAAAGATAAATTGCGAAAATATGGGACTACAACTCTTTTATCTACCAAAAGAAAAAAAGGAGCATTCTTATCTAGTAGCGGAAGCACAGGAACCCCTATTAAAGCGTTTTTTACCAATGAAGCTCATCAAATATGGAGTGCGGCTTACGAAGCGCGTATACGTAATTGGGCAGGTGTAAACCACAAAATGGCAAGAGGAATGATAGGCGGAAGAAGAATTTTACCAGATGCAAATGCCAAACCACCTTATTATCGATATAATTATACCGAAAAACAGACATATTTTTCGGCATATCATCTATCTCCCGATACTGCTCAAAATTATGTAGATGGAATAGTAAAAAACAAAGTAGAGTACATGGTTGGTTATGCAATGAGTAATTATCTATTAGCAGATTTCATTGAGAAAAAAGGGTTACAAGCCCCTAAAATAAGAGCAATTCTTACTTCTAGTGAAAAACTTACAGGCGAAATGCGAGACACCATGGAACGAGTATATGGGTGTAAAGTATATGATGCCTATAGTGGAGTAGAGTCTTGCGGTTTGATTTCAGAAAACAAAGAAGGAGAACTTCTATTTAGTCCCGATACAGGAGTCATGGAAGTTGTTGATGATTTGGGGGATGAAGTACCCTTTGGTGAAAGCGGAGAAGTAATTGCTACAGGATTCTTAAATTTTGACCAACCCTTGATACGATATAGAATAGGTGATCGTGTAAAGTTGTCAAAAAACCAAACTTCAAAATCTAGTATGGCGATGCCAATTATAGATGAAATTGAAGGACGAATGGAAGATGTGATTACGGCAAAGGATGGTCGTAAAATGGTTCGTTTTCATGGCTTATTTGTAGATATCCCTAAGTTGATGGTTGCGCAATTGATTCAAAATAGTATCGAAAATTATACGATCAATATTGTGGTAGAAAAAGATTTTTCGAAAGAGCAGGAGTTAGAAATGAAAAAGAGATTATGTAGTCAGGTTGGAGAAGTGTCGGTAACGTTTAACTACTTAAAAGATATTCCTAGAAATAGTAATGGAAAATTTAGAGCAGTGATCTCTAAGGTATGATTTTAAAACGCTAAACATGAAAAAAACAGGAATATTACTACTTTTCTTTTTGAATACTTTTCTTTTTTACGGTCAGGTCAAGAAGATTTATATTTCTGATCTTTTGGGAAATGATTCAACATCATTATTGTCAGAACCCACCGTAACAAAAACCTTAAAAGGGGCTTATGATCTACTTCCGGATCTGGTAGATAAAGAATACCATATAATACTAAAAAAAGAGGGAGATATAAGCTTAGGAGCAAACAACTTGATAAGCTTTACATGGACAAAATCGGGGACATCGGATTACCCAATCAAAATATATTCTGAAGAAGATAGAGTAGTGATAAAAAGACCATCAGGAAATGCTGTTGATATCATAAAATTTAGAGATATACAATATGTTCATATCTCCAACATTACTTTTCAAAATGTCACACATGGTTTCTTATGGGACAACGTGGATCACTCTTCGGTAAAATATTGCGAATTTATAGGGGATGTTTTAGATAATCATAATGATGGAGCTGCAATATGGATCGGAAAAGATGTCGGTCAAGATTTATACTTATCTAATGAGTATACAATAAATCCTAACTACAAAAGTGAATATAATGAAATAGCATACAATTATATCCATAGTCAAAAAGTGAATAATCATTGTGGCAGCCATAGGCATCATGGATTCTATATTTCTCACGGATCAGATAATAATAAGTTTATAGGTAATACGCTAGATAACCCTTTAGGAAGTGGAATTCAAATGAACCATGGATATCAAAAAAGCAATATAATAGCTAGTAATTTTATCTATAAAGAGTTTTATCAACCCAACAATAATGATTTTTTATGCCTTGACCCACAAGGAGTTGATGAGAGCGATCCAAATATACCTCCAGATAATGCTTATGATAAAATCAATAATTCCAAATTTGGAATCATTCTAGGATATCAAGATGAGAATGTGCAAACAGGAACAATGGTAAACAATGAGATTTATACAAATTATGTTTATCTAAATGATAACTTTGGAATATCGTCTGCTAATACCTACAATGGTAATCGTTTTATTGCGTGGGAGTTTCAAGATATAGACGATAATAACGCTATTAATAACAATACGTATTATTTTGGCGACCAAATTTTCCCAAAAGATCCTTATTGGATATCATTCGATCCAGAAAAAATAACGAATAAAACTGTTTCAGGTGATTATGATGGAGATGGTAAAGATGATATAGCTGCTTTTTATGACAATGGTGCTGGAAACACAGATTTGCGCTTGTGGACATCTTCGACGCAAGATTTTGTTTATCATGGAAATTCGGGATGGTGGCAGGAAACAACAGGAGGTTATGATATTAATAAGATAGAAGGGAGAGTAGTATCTGGAGATTATAATGGGGATGGTAAAGATGATATTGCTTCATTTTATGACAATGGTAATGGAGATATGGATTTACATGTTTGGTTGTCAGAGGGTAATAAATTTAAGTACCAATGGAGTGCTGGCTGGTGGTTGGATAGACAAGGTTCATATGATGTAAACAAAATAACAGATAGAGTAGTATCCGGAGATTATAATGGGGATGGTAAAGATGA